>NZ_JBBCBN010000001.1:0-1209010 GCF_037203775.1 Phyllobacterium sp. CCNWLW183
TCGTGAAAGACAAGGGCCGCGATATCGCCATCCTTCGAACCATGGGTGCAACGCGAAATTCCATCCTGCGCATATTCTTGATGACTGGCGCAGCCATCGGCGTGACTGGCACGATTGCCGGGGTCGTGCTTGGCGTCGTCGTCTGCCTCAATGTCGAACGGATCAGGGAGTTTTTCTCCTGGCTTTCCGGAACGACACTCTTCAATCCTGAACTCTATTTCCTAAGTACTCTTCCGGCCAAAATGGACTTCAACGAGACCTTTACTGTAATTCTCATGGCGCTTGTCCTGTCATTTCTGGCGACGCTTTTCCCCGCTTGGCGCGCAGCCAAACTCGATCCCGTTGAAGCTCTGAGGTACGAATAAAATGGCCGGGCCTATTTTGCAGCTGACGAATGTCGGTCGCCGCTATGATGAAATCGGCCGCGAACTCATCATTCTCGACAATGCCAGTTTTTCTCTGGGCAAGGGAGAAATGGTTGCGCTTGTTGCGCCTTCGGGTGCAGGGAAATCCACATTGCTGCACACTGCCGGTTTGCTTGAGCGGCCCGATAGTGGCGATGTGATTCTTGACGGGCGCTCCTGCGGTTCTTTGTCGGACGAAGAGCGGACGGCCATCCGTCGCAATGATGTGGGATTTGTTTATCAGTTCCACCATCTTCTGCCCGAATTTTCTGCTCTCGAGAATGTGATGATGCCTCAGATGATTCGCGGCATGAAGCCGGGCGTTGCCTCGGAACGTGCTCAGCAGCTGCTCGACTATATGAAGGTCGGGGCGAGGGCAGCTCACCGCCCGAGCGAACTTTCCGGCGGTGAACAGCAAAGAGTGGCGATTGCCCGCGCTGTGGCCAACGCGCCGCTTGTATTACTCGCCGATGAGCCTACGGGCAATCTCGACCCCGTTACCTCATCTTACGTGTTCGAAGCACTGGAGGCGCTTGTTCGTCAATCCGGCCTGTCGGCAATGATTGCTACGCATAATCATGAACTTGCCCGGCGTATGGATCGACGTGTTACGTTGAAAGACGGCAAGATCACCAATCTCTGATTAGTCAGCAGTATTTACCTCTCATTAGTAATTTGAAAACCATAGCACTCACCATGCCACAGATGCGCTTGACTTTAGAACAAAAATGGAACAAAACATATACATAGTGCAAACGAAGAAGGGTTTTACCGATGAGCGAACTTTTCCAGGATGTGATGTCATTTGTTACCGTCAGTCTCTTCATTGCGACATTCGCGATGTGGGTGAGCGTCATCTGAAGAAACAGACCTTCGGGGATGATTGAGCGAGCCCCGACTATCCACTGTTCACGCGGCCCAAACGTTCAATTTGAGTAGACACCTCATCGCGCATATCGGACTATATGCGCGCGGTGGAATCGGTTCTCCGTTCAGTATCGGAGATAAAAAGTGGCAGATGGGCACGGCAATATGAGCAATGCAGGCAAGCGCCCATTGCGCTTTGTCCATCTGAGAGTTCATTCCGCATATTCATTGCTTGAAGGCGCGTTGCAGGTTCCCAAGGTGATCGACCTTGCTGTGGCCAGCAAGGCTCCCGCCATTGCAATTACGGACACAAACAATCTTTTCGGCGCTCTTGAGTTTGCGCAGAAAGGCTCAAAAGCCGGATTGCAGCCTATCATCGGCTGTCAGATGGATATCGCATTTCACGACCAGACCGAGGAGAGCCGCAATGTAAACCGGCGTGAAGCGCTCGGGCTCGCGCCACTGGTTTTGCTGGCGGCGACGGAAGAGGGTTATGCCAATCTCGTTCGGCTTGTCAGCCGGGCTTATCTTGAAACTCCCTCTGGTGATCCGGTCCACATAGTTTCCAGCTGGCTGGCAGGAAAAACGGATGGCATTATCATGCTATCCGGCGGACCAGAAGGCGCTATTGCCAAGGCAATCAAGGATGATCGGATTGATCGTGCCCGCCAGCGGCTTTTGATGCTGAAATCACTGTTCGGCGACAGACTTTATGTCGAGTTGCAGCGCCATCGCGGTTATGACAAGGCGTTGGAAGCGACACAGGTGGACCTGGCCTATGAGCTGGAACTACCGCTTGTTGCCACCAACGACGTGTTCTTCTCCAAGAGTGCCGACTATGAAGCCCACGATGCCTTGCTGGCAATCGCATCTGGATCGCTGCTATCAATTGACGACAGGCGCCGCCTTAGTCCGGACCACTATCTCAAGAGCGAAGATGAGATGGTGGAGCTCTTCGCTGATTTGCCGGAGGCTGTAGAAAACACTGTCGAAATCGCCATGCGCTGTTCGTACTACCCGAAGAATCGCGCTCCGATTTTGCCGCGCTTTACCGGAGAAAGCGCCGATCCTGAAGCTGCATTGGCAGCAGAGGCGGAAGAGCTTGCGCGCCAGGCCCGCGAAGGGCTTGAACAGCGGATTGCGACTGTAGGGCTTGCGGGAGCCCATACACGGGAAGAATATGCTGAGAGGCTCGAATATGAGATCTCCGTCATAACCCGAATGAAGTATCCCGGGTACTTCCTTATCGTTTCGGACTTCATCAAATGGGCAAAGGCGCATGATATTCCTGTTGGGCCGGGGCGTGGTTCTGGTGCTGGCTCGCTTGTTGCCTACGCTCTGACTATTACGGATGTCGATCCGCTGCGATTCTCGCTTCTGTTCGAACGCTTTCTCAATCCCGACCGCGTTTCTATGCCCGACTTTGACATCGACTTCTGTCAGGAACGACGTGACGAGGTCATCCGCTATGTTCAGGCAAAATATGGGCGCGATCAGGTAGCGCAAATTATAACATTCGGAACATTGCAGGCGCGCGCTGTCTTGCGTGACGTCGGGCGCGTTCTTGAAATGCCATACGGGCAGGTGGATCGCCTGACAAAGATGGTTCCTGCCAATCCCGCTAATCCGGTAACGCTTTCGAAGGCTATTGAGGATGAGCCGCGTCTGCGCGAAGAACGTGACAAGGAACCCGTTGTCGAGCGGTTGCTTGATATTGCTTTGAAACTTGAAGGCCTTTACCGGCACGCATCGACACATGCCGCCGGTATCGTCATTGGTGACCGCCCACTTTCTGAACTCGTCCCGATGTATCGGGATCCGCGTTCCGATATGCCGGTTACGCAGTTCAACATGAAGATGGTGGAAGAGGCCGGGCTGGTCAAATTCGACTTTCTCGGCCTGAAAACGCTGACAGTTCTTCAAACTGCGGTGAATCTGGTCCGTCGCCGCGATATAATCGTGGATCTCTCAAATCTGCCTTTCGACGATAAACCGACTTACGAGATGCTGTCGCGCGGCGAGACTGTCGGCGTGTTTCAGGTGGAAAGTACCGGCATGCGCAAGGCGCTGATTGGTATGAAACCTGACCGGATCGAGGATATTATCGCGCTTGTTGCGCTTTATCGTCCAGGTCCAATGGAAAACATCCCGACCTACAATGCGCGTAAAAACGGCGATGAAGAAATGGCGTCGATCCATCCAAAGATCGATCACCTCGTCAAAGAAACGCAGGGCGTCATCATCTACCAGGAGCAGGTGATGCAGATCGCGCAGGAAATGTCGGGCTATACGCTCGGTGAAGCCGATCTTCTGCGGCGCGCCATGGGTAAGAAAATCCGCTCTGAAATGGATTTGCAGCGAGTTCGCTTTGTTGATGGCGCCGTTGAACGCGGCGTAACCAAGCCGCAGGCCAACTTTATTTTCGACCTTCTGGCGAAGTTTGCCGATTATGGCTTCAATAAATCCCATGCGGCCGCTTACGCTATCGTATCGTTCCAGACCGCTTATATGAAAGCGCATTACCCGGTTGAATTCTTAGCCGCGTCAATGACTTACGACATGTCGAACACGGACAAGCTCAATGATTTCCGGCGTGAAGCTGTGCGGCTCGGTATCGAGGTTGTCACGCCTTCGGTCAATACGTCCTACCGGCTATTTGAAGTCGGCGAAAACCGCATCTACTATTCGTTGGCCGCCATCAAAGGCGTTGGTGAAGCCGCTGTCGATCATATTGTCGAAAAGCGCGGATCGACGCCTTATGCCAGCCTTGAAGATTTTTGTGAGCGGATCGATCCGCGCGTCGTCAACAGGCGGGTGTTCGAAAGCCTTATCAATGTTGGCGCATTTGACTGTTTTGGACGGGAGCGGCCAGCACTTATCGCCGGTCTGGATCGTATAATTGGTCATGCGCAACGCACACAAGAAGACAGTGTCAGCGGTCAAACGGACATTTTCGGCGGTATGGCAGCAACTGCACAAACAATTCAGCTTCCGTCCGTAAGCCCTTGGCTTTCATCAGAAAAACTGCGACGGGAATTTGAGGCGGCGGGCTTTTATCTTTCCGCGCATCCTCTTGATGAATATCAACCCATCCTCGACAAAATGCGCGTTCAAACCTGGTCAGAGTTTTCTGCGGCAGTGAAGCGTGGTGCCAATGCCGGGCGGCTGGCAGGTACAATTACCGCAAAGCAGGAACGTCGTACCAAAACTGGCAACAAGATGGGAATCATCCAATTCTCTGATTCCTCAGGGCAATTTGAAGCGATCCTATTTTCAGAAGCGCTGGCGCAATTCCGCGACTTGCTGGAACCGGGCCGTTCCGTTGTCATCACAGTTGGCGCAGAGGACAGGCCTGAGGGCATTAGCCTGCGCATACAGACGGCACATTCGCTTGAAGATGAAGCTACACGCATGCAGAAGGCGTTGCGGCTATATATGCGCTCCAGCGAGCCTCTGGCGGCTATTACGCCCTATCTGACGCCGCAAAATGACGGGCAGATTGTCAGCCTTATTCTGATCAAGCAGAACGGTGCCAATGAAGTTGAGATTGAACTGCCTAACCGCTACCGGATAGGCCCGCAAATAGCGAGCGCCATGAAGGCTATTCCGGGCATTGTCGAAGTTGAAATGGGGTGAATTCAACTTAGCGCAACTATATTGCAATTGCAGATTGAATTTTTTCAGCAAAAATCGCCTGTTTTCTGGCATTTTTGAGCAAAAGTTCAGACTATCTCACCTTTTTTCCGCTAATCTATTTCATCCGGCGCTTCTTTTGCGCGCGATTTTATCTTGCCGAATGTATATCCTGTTTCCACGGCTTGATTGCCAAATTTCCCGCGTAGCTTGTCTATGGCAGTTTCGGCAACTGCGCGTTTAGTAGCCTGCACATCAACAAGATCGAGCGGGTCGGCTCTGCCGTCGTCGGTGAGATCGCTCACTCCGATCCCGATCAAGCGATAGCGAGTGCCGTCAATTTCCTTTTCAAGCAGCGAAACACCTGTCCGAAAAATCCGGTCGGCAAGCTGGGTCGGATCGGCGAGCTGACGATTACGGGTCTTCAATTTGAAGTCGCGTGACTTCAACTTGAGAACGATGGTTCGCCCAGCAATGTCGGCTGCTTTTAACCGTCGGGATACTTTCTCTGACAGGGCCCGCAAAATGGCGACGAGCTCTTCCATTGACGAGATGTCTTCATTGAACGTTGTCTCTGCGGAAACACTCTTGCTTTCACCTTCAGGCTCAACCCGTCTTGTGTCCATGCCGCGAGACAAACGGTACAGCCTCTGACCCATGGTGCCATAGGAGCGCATCAGGGGACCAAGCTCCATGGTTTGCAATTGACCAATGGTACGAATGCCATCTCGCTCCAAGGTTGCATCAAAAGCCTTGCCGACACCCCAGATCATTGTCACGGGCTTGTCGCGCAAAAAGGTGAGGGCCTCTTCTTCACCGATAATAGAAAAGCCACGCGGTTTTTCGAAATCGGATGCGATCTTGGCGAGGAATTTGCAATAGGAAAGACCGACCGAAACCGATAATCCCAACTCACGTTCAACCCGATTAGAAAATTGCGCCATGACCCGCGCCGGAGGATCATGGTGGAGCCGTTCCGTACCGGAAAGATCGAGAAAAGCTTCATCAATGGACAGTGGCTCGACGAGAGGCGTGAGGTCGCGCATCATCTGCCTGATCTCGCGCCCGACTCGGACATATTTTTCCATATCCGGCTTGATGACAATGGCGTGCGGACATGCTTCCAACGCCTTGAACATAGGCATGGCGGACTTAACACCATGGATGCGGGCAATGTAGCAAGCCGTTGAAACAACGCCACGTTTTCCGCCTCCAATGATGACAGGTTTGTTGCGCAGTTCGGGGTTGTCGCGTTTTTCGACCGACGCATAGAAGGCGTCACAGTCCACGTGGGCGATACCCAGGCGATAAAGTTCGGGATGCCGAAGCAAGCGAGGGCTACCGCATGATTGGCAACGCTTGGCCTCGTGCGCCTGATTGGCCAGGCAGTCACGGCAAAAACCGAATTGCGGATTGTTAAGACTGGCCATGATGCCCGGAACATAAAATGAACGTCTGGACCTTAGCGAACAGTAGGAGGCGTTGCAACAAGCCTCAGTGACTTACCAACCGTTTCAATAGGCATCCTGACGCCCGCCGGGCAACAGGCGCAATGCCTGCTGAAACAGAGCTGGATCTGTGCCGGTCTCAGTGCAGTAACGCATCAGCGTCGGCTCATGCGCCAGATAGAATTGCAACACGCCCGCAAGAAAACCCGGCTCTTGTGCGGCCGTGCGGATTTGATCGGCGGTAATGCCGGTCAAAGCCAGGAAACGGGAGAACAATTCGCTGTCTTGCGACATGAACACAAGCGAATTGATGGCAAGGTCGTGTGCTCCATCCAAGTCAATCTTCTGCATCTAGAATATTTCATCCATAAGTTGTGTTGAAGGTCTTGAAAATAAACCACATTACCTCAAGCCTTGGCGCTGCTATCCAAATGAAAAGCTTCAATCCATTTAGACCAGATTAATGAGTCTTGAGCCTAATAGCAGTTGAACATATCCAAAAGAACATGTTGAATAAATGCTTGGTTAAACATGATCAGCAGCATTTCTGAATTAAACGGCAGAGTTTTCTTTTCATCAATCATCAGACGTTATTTCAGAAACTGGTAAAGGTAGGATTTAGTGTCTCGCCGTAAGAGTTTGCATGGCGTGGACCGTATCCTTCGAGAGTGACCAACAGGAAATTGCCAATGGTAAAGAAAGTCATGATCGTCGAGGATAATGAGCTTAATATGAAGCTCTTCCGCGATCTTATTGAAGCCAGTGGTTATGAAACCATACGCACACGCAATGGCTTGGAAGCGTTGGACCTTGCTCGCGAGCATCGTCCAGACCTTATCCTCATGGATATACAGCTTCCCGAAGTGTCGGGTCTTGAGGTCACAAAGTGGTTGAAGGCCGATGACGACCTTCATGTTATTCCCATTATCGCAGTGACGGCCTTTGCAATGAAGGGCGACGAAGAGCGCATCCGCCAAGGTGGGTGTGAAGCTTACATCTCCAAACCTATCTCAGTTCCCAAATTCATCGAAACAATCAAATCCTACCTTGGCGACGCTTGAACGTCGGGAGAATTGAACATGACGGCCCGTATTCTTGTCGTTGACGACGTTCCAGCCAATGTAAAGCTTCTGGAAGCCCGGCTTCGTGCCGAGTATTATGAGGTGGTTACGGCGACCGATGGTTATGAAGCGCTCGAGATTTCTGAAAACGGCAATATCGATGTCATTTTACTTGACGTAATGATGCCCGGTCTCGACGGATTTGAAGTTTGCCGCCGGTTAAAATCGAGAGCGGCAACGGCCCACATCCCGGTGATTCTCGTGACCGCGCTTGATCAGGATTCAAACCGGATTACTGGCTTGAATTTTGGTGCTGATGATTTTCTGACCAAGCCTGTCGATGATCTCCAGCTCATGGCGCGCGTTAAAAGCCTGGTTCGGCTGAAAAACCTGACGGATGAACTGCGTCTTCGTGTGGCAACGACCCGTGATGTGGGGCTCGAATCCATTCTGCGCCTGCCAACTGGCGTCCACGAGGCGATGAAATTTGCACGCGTTCTGTTGATTGATGAACGTCCGGAAAGCACCGAAAAGATAAAACGCGTATTGGGCGAAGAATGTTCGGTCGACGTGGAGAGTGATCCGCAAACCGGTTTCTTCAAGGCCGTGCAAGGCAATCATGATTGCCTTATTATTTCTTCAAGCTTCGCCGCATTTGATCCATTGCGGATTTGCGCGCAGCTGCGCTCGCTGGACAATACCAGATCGTTGCCGATCATCTTGGTGGCGGATATGGGGGAAGAGCCATTGATCCGGCGGGCTTTAGAACTAGGGATAAACGACTATTTGGTGCGGCCGGTCAATCCGAACGAGCTTCTCGCGCGTCTACGCACCCAGCTGCGCCGTAAGGCCTATCATGACGGTCTGCGCGCCAGCGTCGTGAAAACCTATGAAATGGCTGTGACTGACAGTCTGACGGGCCTGCACAACCGGCTTTATCTCGAGACTCATCTGGCAACGCTGTTCAAACGCGCGGTAGAGCGTCGTCGTCCACTATCGATTCTCATGACCGATATTGATCGCTTCAAATTGATAAATGATACATACGGACATGATGGCGGCGATGAGGTTCTGCGTGAATTTGCCAGGCGGCTGCGTCGCAATGTGCGCGGCAGCGATTTGGCCAGCCGCTATGGCGGCGAGGAATTCTTCATAGTGATGCCAGATACAGATCAGACACTGGCCTCCATCGTCGCAGAGCGAATCCGTCGCGAGGTGGCATCGACGCCTTTCCAGATCAACAATATGGGCCCAGCCATACCTGTAACAATCAGCATTGGTATTGCAAGCGTTCTGCAGGAGGGCGACACGGTGCATAATCTGATGAAGCGTGCCGATGATGCGCTTTACGGAGCCAAATCATCGGGGCGCAACAAGGTCGTGTCTGCGGCTGCGTGACCGCGCCTTAGTGGTCGCCGCCTGCATAGATCCACATGGGAACGGTTTTGCCGGCTTTTACGAAACCAAGCGTTTCGTAAAAGGATAGAGCGCCAATATCTGCCGTCAGCATAATTTGATGAAAATCAGCATATCGCTGCAGCATGGCTGTCATCAACTTCCGGCCGATGCCCATCCCCTGATAGTCGGGGTGCACAATCAAATGGGGGAAATAGACTACCAGATGGCCATCAGAAATAGCATTGGCTAATCCCAGCAGCTGGTTATTGGAACGTGCCGTAAGGAGAGTGTGGGAGTTACTGAGTGCTGCCAGCAAGGTTTGCGGCTTTTGCGCGGAGGACCAATTATTGGCTTTGTAAATGCTAACCACTTCGTCTTCACGAAGCGTATCACCGGTTAAAATATCGATTTCCATGCATTTTCCAAAATATAATCAATAAGAATACAGCAATAAATACCACAACAAAAAAGCCGCCCGAAGGCGGCTGATTTGTTTGAAGAAAGCAAGATTACTTGATCTTGGTTTCCTTGAATTCAACGTGCTTGCGTGCGACCGGGTCGTACTTGCGGAAAGACATCTTTTCCGTCTTTGTACGGCTGTTCTTGCTCGTAACGTAAAAGAAACCGGTATCAGCGGTCGACAGAAGCTTGATCTTGATATTCGCAGCCTTAGCCATTTTAAAACTACCTGTTCTGAGTATGAAGGACCGCTATTCAAGTCCAGCAGTGTGGCATCAAGCGGAAAGTTGGTCGGACACATAAACCAACCTCGATAAAAGTCAACCCTTGGCTGGCGATCTCCCGATTTTTAAAGCGTCACCAAGTGCATGGACAACCGGCGCGATGATTTGTGTCTGGCACATTCAACCCTGCGTTTGTTGTTCAGCGTGAAGAACCACGTCATCAATAGCTCGAGTAATTTCAGGTTTTGAAGGCAAAAGCAGAAAGCACTGGGCCAGCGGTGCATTGGGGAAGATTGGCTTCTCCAACAACAGGAGCAAGCCTTGCCTTCAAACTTGGAATTGAACGATGCGGTATCTGCCGTTTTGTATCAGCCTTATTGTGAGAAAACCCGGACGAGCTGGTCAATGACCGTCCGGGTTCAATTCAAACACTAAGGAAAAGAGAGGCGGACGAAAGCTCGCCTCTCGCTCCAATAACCAATATATGGCACTTTTAGAGAAAGTCCCAGCACCTTGCAGTTGTAACAATCAACCCTTCCTGCTGATGAGTCGCGAGCCAACCAATAGCGCATAAGCAGCAAAGAACAGCGCCAGAGCAACGGCGAAGCCGCTTGGTCCCATCATGTCCATGCCAATGCCGATTGCCTGCGGGCCAACGAGCATGCCCACTGCATAGCAAAACACAAAGGCTGCATTGGCGGAGGCCAGCTCACGTCCCGTCAATTGTGATCCAAGATGTGCCAAGCCAACCGTGTAGAGCCCGGCCACGGCACCGCCCCACACAAACAACAGGGCAGCGACAAGATACCAGCTATAGTAGATAAAGGGCAAAAGCCCCATGCCGAGAAGCCCGATCAACGTGCAGGCTAAAAGGATCTTGCGTCGGTCTTTCACGTGATCGCTGAGCAGACCAATCGGAATCTGCATCAAAACGTTACCAAGCCCAATTGTTGTCAAAAGCAGGGCTGCATTGGCCTCACTATAGCCGATGCGGGCGCCGAATACCGGAAACAAGGCGAAGCCGCCTGTTTCGACAGCACCGAAAACAAAGACAGCAGCGGTTGCAGTTGGTACTGCCCAGATGAAGGGGGCGAATGGAACATGTTCTTCTTCGTGAAAATCAGGGCTCTCTTTCCATGCGAACAGCACGGGCAGCATGGCTACAACAATAATGCCGAAGCCAACTGCAAAAGGCGTGATTCCCACACTGCCTATTTGCGCAAACAGCCATGGCCCAAGCGCAAAGCCCATGGAAAGCACTGTTCCATAAATGCCGAGCACCAAGCCGCGCCTTTCGGGTGGAGCGGCAGCATTGATCCAGTATTCAGACAGGATGAAGAGCATGGTCAGTGCGAAGTGCAAAAACACACGCAAGACCACCCACATCCAGAAATCGGTGAAAAAATGAAAGCCAAAAAAGGCGAGGCCGCCCATAAGTAGCATTGCCAGCAAAGTGGGCACGACGCCGAATCGCGCAGCGATTGGAGCCGCGAACGGAGCTGCCACAATGGAGGCAATGCCCGCAACAGCGGCGTTCAGGCCAATCATCGTGGCGGAATGGCCGCGGTTTTCGAGAATCACGCTAAGAAGTGGAATGCCTAGGCCGATGGCGACACCAACAGCGCTGATCGTTGCTATGGCCGCTACAAGCGCGCGCCAGGACGAACCGACTTTTACGCGGTCAGAATTAAGTGCATCCATGGATCAAATAACCTCGCGGACGAATCGCCCGTATTTTAAACGGTAACGGATCACAGGATTACCGGGATCAAGAGAAGGATTTGCTTCAAGCAAACCTTGCGCTTCGCGGATGATAATTCTGGTGATGTCCGGAATATCAAGTTCCAGCGCTTCAGCAAAGGAAAGCCATGCCAGTTCCTCGAGTTCCTGTGAGGGGCCGGTTTGTTCAGGAAGCGAATCGGCAACGGCCTCGCGAAATGCCAGAAAAAACCGCGTGTCGAAGCGGCGAGGCATGCCGGGCGGGGTGATTGCTCGCGCAAAATAGCGAAGCGCCGAAAGGTCAGGCATGACATTGCGCTCGGCAAAAGCAGCCCAGTCCGGATGGGAAACATTCGAGAACTCAGTTCTTTGACCAAGAAACAGCCCGGCCTCTTCATAGGTCTCGCGGATGGCCGAAAGAGCCAGCGCACGGCAGCGCGTGATGCTCGAACGCCCCGGCATATCATCGAGAAGCTTGGTCCTGTCCTGCTCGGACAATTCCGCGATTGCCTGCATGCGCCCATCGGCCGGTTCTGTCCGGCCACCTGGAAAAACAAATTTCCCTGGCATGAAGACATGCCGCATGTGACGCTTTCCCATGAGAATGCGCAACTCATCGCCGGAACGGTCGACAATCAGAAGAGAAGCAGCATCGCGCGTGCGTATCCGCTTCTTCAGGGTGCCCTGTTGTGCAAGAACCGGCTTCCTCAGCTCATTCACGGCCATTAAATTGTTATTCCGATGATTTTGGATCGCTGCTCTCGCCAAACCCGTGCATGTAATTTGCCCATTGCAAGCCTATAATCGCGCCTTTTACCGGCTGGAGCAACGCGAGCGACATGATGATCGTCAGCGGTACCCATATTGCCAGATGCGCCCAGTTCGACAATATGACAAGTGTTTCCATCGCCAGAAAGCCGCCAAGCACAATATGCCCGACAATTGTGATGGTTATATAGGCGGGGAAATCATCGGCCTGATGATGCGTATAATCTTCACCGCATACGGAACAATTATCGACTGATTTCACGAAGGCTCGGAAGAGTTTTCCTTGGCCGCAATGCGGGCAGCGGCCTAGAAAACCGCGCCACATGGCCTGACCGACAGGCCGATGCGGTTTCGCCTGTGCGATGCTTTTTCCAATAAGCTGTTCTGTCATCCTCGACCTCTCCGGCCTCCCGGCTTGCCGCGCGACCCGCCAGGAAAACGTTTCTGGCCGTTGCGTGCAGAGCGTGTCGCCTTGTGATGCGAGCGCACGCCGCTGGGAACCGGGTGTGGCTCTGTCAGCATTTCAAATCGTAACGCACCGGCGACGGGCAAGGCTTCCACGAGACGTACCTCGACATTATCACCGAGACGAAATCCCTTGCCGCTGCGTTCGCCGGACAGCGCGTGATTGGTTTCGTCATAATGATAGTAGTCATCACCCAGAGTTGAAATGGGGATGAAGCCATCGGCACCATATGTCGCAAGTGAGACAAAAAGACCAGCTTTGGTCACACCCTGCACGCGGCCTTCGAAACTCGCACCGATCTTATCGGCAAGATGATGCGCTATCAGGCGGTCAACGGTGGCCCGTTCGGCTGCCATGGCGCGTCGTTCAGAGGTGGAAATGAGCGCTGCAATCTCGGCTAGCGCAGCCTCCTCCTTGGGCGTGATGCCATCGGGGCCCAAACCTAATGCTGAAATAAGCGCACGATGCACGATAAGGTCGGCATAGCGGCGGATCGGCGAGGTGAAGTGCGCATAGCGCATCAGGTTGAGGCCGAAATGCCCGATATTGGCTGGATTATACTCGGCCTGCGATTGCGACCGCAGCACGACCTGATTGACCATGTCCTGCTGTTCAGAACCATCAACGCGCTTCAATATATTGTTGAAGTGGCTGGGACGCATATCAGCGCCGCGAGCGAGCGAGATGTCGAGCGTGCGCAGAAACTCCCGCAGGCCTTCCTGTTTTGCCAAAGATGGGGCGTCGTGAATCCGGAAGATGAGCGGCTGTTTCTTGCGCTCCAACGTTTCGGCAGCAGCAACATTCGCCTGGATCATGAATTCCTCGATGAGCTTGTGCGCATCAAGGCGGGGCGGGATAATGACCTTGTCGACACCACCTTCGGGCGTCAGCAAAATCTTCTTTTCCGGCAAATCAAGTTCGAGCGGCTCGCGCGCATCGCGTCCACGTTTCAAAGCGGCATATGCATCCCAAAGCGGCTTGAGGATCGTATCGAGAATAGGCGCTGTTTTCTCATCCGTTGCGCCATCAATCGCAGCCTGCGCCTGCGGATAGGACAGGCGCGCATGGGAGCGCATCATGATGCGATGGAATGTATGCGAGATTTTACGCCCCTCGCTGTCGAAAATCATGCGAACGGCCAGGGCGGGGCGATCCACCAATTCTTTGAGTGAACACAAATCGTTGGAGATGCGCTCAGGGAGCATCGGCACAACCCGGTCAGGGAAATAAACAGAATTGCCCCGCTTCAATGCTTCCCGGTCGAGCTGTGAATCCGGCGTCACGTAGGCCGCAACATCGGCAATGGCAACGGTCGCAATATATCCGCCGATATTCTTCTCGTCCGTATCGGGCTCCGCATATACGGCATCATCATGATCCTTGGCATCGGCCGGATCGATGGTGACGAGCGGGACATTGCGCCAGTCCTCGCGGTGGGCCATGGTCGCGGGCTTCGCCTTTTCCGCTTCGGCCATAACGCTGTCAGGAAAGACGTGCGGTATCTCATGCTCATGAATAGCGATCATGGACAGTGCTTTTTCACTGGCAACTGAACCGATGATCTGGGTAATGCGCCCAAGGGCAAGACCGTAGCGGCTTATCTTCGAGACCTCGACCTCGACCAGATCATTAACCTTGGCGTTGTCGAGTTGTGCCGGATCGATGGCAAGTTCAGCCTGACGACGTTCGACAGGTTCAAGACGCCATTCGCCATTGTCGAGTTTGCGCAGAACGCCAAGCACGGCATCCTTGCGATGCTCAATCTTCTTGATGACGCGGCCCGTATAGGCTGGACCGCTTGGATCAGCACCTTGGAAGATACGGGCAAGCACGCGATCACCAACGCCGACAGCAGGGCCTTTGTGCCCGCGCGAGGCGCGGATGAAAACGACCGGCGGGCGTTCGTCCGCATGGGTTGCTTCCCATTCGGTTGGTTTTGCTATCAAGCCGCCATCGCCTTCGCGTCCGGTAATGTCAAGAACAGCTACACTTGGCAGGCTTCCAGGCACAGCGAGACGCTTGGCACGTTTTTCAACCAGACCGTCGCCAGCCAGATCGCGCAGAATATCTTTCAGAGCAATACGGGCATCGCCCTTCAGATTGAAGGCCTTGGCGATATCCCGCTTTCCGGCCAGATCGGGATTCTCCTTGATGAACTGGAGAATTTCCTCGCGGCTGGGCATGCGAGCTTCACGAACTGGCTTGATAAGGCCGGAAGTGGCAGAATGGGCAGGCCTTTTTTTTCCGCTGGGTGGAGAGATACGGCGTGCCAATTCTTTATCCTAACTTGCTTTTTTCGCTGCAGCTTTTTTAGGAGCCGCCTTTTTGACTGCGGGCTTTTTTGCTGCTGTTTTTTTGGCTAGTTTCTTTTTCGGCGCCGAACCAGCTTTTGCGGCAATCAATACAAGCGCTTCCTCAACGCTGACGCCAGCCGGATCTTTGCCTTTGGGCAGCGTGGCATTGACCTTACCCCAATTAACGTAAGGCCCATATTTGCCATCGCGAACTGTAATCGGGCCGCCATCGGGATGCTCGCCAAGTTCTTTAAGAGCCGCTGGCGTACCCCGCCCACGTCCTGGACCTTTGGCCTGCTTCTCCGCAATGACTGTCACAGCCCGGTTCAGACCGATTGTGAAAACTTCATCGGCATTTTCCAGATTGGCATAAGTGCCATCATGGGTAAGATAGGGGCCATAACGGCCAATACCAGCCGAAATCATTTTTTGCGTTTCAGGATGCTGGCCGACATCGCGCGGCAACGACAGAAGTGCCAGCGCCTTTTCATGGTCGAGCGCATCGAATGTCCAGCCTTTTGGCAAGCTGGCGCGCTTGGCTTCCTTGCCTTCGCCGCGTTGCACATAAGGACCAAACCGGCCATTGCGGGCAGTAATATCCTCATCCGTATAAGGATCTTTACCAAGCAGTTTCGGCTCATCGCCGCCATTGCCATTTTCGCTTGCAGCCTCGCTACCGCCCAGCTGACGGGTGAATTTGCATTCCGGATAGTTCGAGCAACCGACGAAAGCGCCGTATTTCCCAAGCTTGAGCGACAGATTACCCGTACCGCAGACCTGACAAATGCGCGGATCGCTACCGTCCTCACGGGGAGGGAACACAAGCGGTCCGAGGCGATCATTCAGTGCGTCGAGCACATTGGTTACGCGCAGCTCCTTGATTCCATCGACAGAACCGAAGAAATCCGTCCAGAAGGCGCGCAGGACATCTTTCCACTTGAGCTTGCCATCGGAAATCTCATCAAGCTTCTCTTCGAGGTCCGCCGTGAAATCATATTCGACATAACGCTGGAAGAAACTTTCCAAAAACGCGATGACCAGACGGCCCTTTGCTTCCGGAATGAGTTTTCTTTTCTCGATCGTTATATATTCGCGGTCACGCAATGTAGCGAGCGTCGAGGCGTAGGTGGAAGGACGCCCAATGCCGAGCTCTTCCATCTTCTTGATTAGCGTGGCTTCCGAATAGCGAGGCGGCGGTTCGGTCGAATGCTGTGTGGCATTGATTTTTTCGCGGGCAAGAGCCTCGCCAGCGCGAACCTCAGGAAGACGTGCGCCGTCTTCATCAACATCTTCTTCTTCGCGATGATCCGTGTAGGCACCCAGGAACCCGTCGAAACGAACGACAGAACCGGTGGCACGTAGCTGGGCCGATCGCGCTCCATTGTTTGCATCGATTTCGACAGTGGTCCGCTCAATATCAGCCGATTGCATTTGGCTGGCAATCGCACGTTTCCAGATCAGCTCGTAAAGCTTGGCCTGATCCGCATCAAGAAACTTGCGCATATCCTTTGGATGCCGGTTGAAGTCCGTCGGGCGGATTGCTTCGTGGGCTTCCTGCGCATTCTTGGCTTTAGTCGAGTAGAAGCGCGGCTTTTCCGGCACATATTTTTCGCCGAATACCTTGCCGATGGTCTGGCGCGCTGCCTGGACAGCCTCCGGTGCCATCTGCACGCCATCCGTACGCATATAGGTGATCAGACCGGCAGTCTCACTGCCAAGATCCATACCTTCATAAAGCTTTTGCGCGAATTGCATGGTACGCGAAGCGGAGAAGCCGAGTTGGCCCGATGCTGCCTGCTGCAAGCTGGATGTGGTAAAGGGAGGTCCAGGGCTGCGCTTGATCGGCTTGGCTTCAACAGACGCCGCCTTGAAAGCTGCGCCTTCAAGCATGGTGCGAATCTCGCCTGCCTGCTCGCCGTTCTTTATGTCCAGCTTGCCGAGCTTCTTGCCATCGACGGAAACCAGACGCGCTTCAAAGCCATCATTACGCGGAGTCTTGAGCAGCGCAGCGATGTTCCAGTATTCTTCGCGAACAAAACGTTCGATTTCCGCTTCGCGATCCGCGACAAGCCGCAATGCAACCGATTGCACACGCCCAGCGGATCGAGCACCGGGTAATTTGCGCCAAAGTACGGGCGAAAGCGTGAAGCCGAACAGATAATCCAGCGCTCGGCGCGCCAAATAGGCGTCAACCAACGGCATATCAATGTCACGCGGGTTGGCCATGGCTTCAAGCACGGCACCCTTGGTTATTGCGTTGAATACAACACGCTTGACCGACTTTTTGCCGATCGCCTTTTTCTGCTGCAAAACCTCCAGCACATGCCACGAAATGGCTTCGCCCTCGCGATCCGGATCGGTTGCGAGAATGAGGCCGTCACTGTCTTTGAGAGCCTTTACAATATCCCCAAGGCGCTTGGATGAGGCTGAATCCACTTCCCAGGACATGGAAAAATCATCATCCGGGCGCACAGACCCATCCTTGGCAGGCAGGTCACGGACATGGCCAAACGAAGCCAGGACGGTGTAACCCGAGCCGAGATATTTATTGATGGTTTTGGCCTTGGCAGGCGATTCGACGACAACAACGTTCATTGCAGAATTGAGCTTTCCTGCCCTTGTCAGATTACAAAAGCACTAATTTCAGTTCGGAATTGGCCTGTGAAATGAACAGGCTTACACACAACGTCAAGGTCTGTAAGCGAAAAATCGTGAAATACAACCCTGAGTTGCTCGCCGGTCTTGTGCAATTAATGGTAATTTGAATTCAGGTGCAAAGGGAGAACTGATTCATGCAACTGTTTTTGGTTGCGCGGAAAAAGCATTAAAAACAGAAGCTTATATTAACTTAAATTTGAATGCTCTTAGCCGCGTATAACATATATTTTAGATATTAAATTGTATTTGAGGGTAACATTTATGAGCAGCAAGGAAATTAATGAAATCGAAAGCGCGAGATTTATTCAGCAAATGCTTGGTGAATTACGTGTAATGGCAAAAACCAACAATATGGATATGTTAAGCTATTTGATCGAGATCGCGTATATAGAGAGCAATGACCAATTGCGCAAGCAAATGGGCGTGAAGTCAGTCCCACGCAAGAGAAACGTTACCTCCTGAGTGGCGCTGTAGTCGACCGGCCAGATCAAGTTCCAGCAAAATCAGCATTACCACTGACGGATGTAACTGGCTGGTTCGGATCAAATCATCGATATCCACCGGCACCGGCCCCAGCAGATTAAACAGCCGGTCTCTCTCGGTTTGATCGGGAGGCACTGGCGAGATCCAATCTTCTGAAGGGGCAGGAAAGCCGGTCTCGTCGAGAGTGGGACGGTCAATCAGCGGCACAATAGCGCTGATGATATCTTCGGCGCCCGTTGTCACAATCGCACCGTTTTTCAACAGTGCATTGGTACCTTTTGCTCTTGGATCGAGCGGCGATCCGGGCACGGCGAACACCAGTCTGCCCAGCTCACCGGCCAGTCTTGCACTGATGAGCGAACCTGACCGCTCCGCTGCTTCCACAACGACCAGGCCAAGAGACAAAGCGGCGATTATTCTGTTCCGTCGTGGAAAATCCCTGGCGCGTGGCTCCCATCCCAAAGGCATTTCGCTGATGACGGCACCGCCATGTTCGGGAATAGCCTTGTATAATCCCAGATTTTCCGGGGGATAGGGGTGATCAAGACCGCCCGCCATAGCAGCGACAGTCCCGTGATGCAGGCTTGCTTCATGGGCAGCGGTATCGATACCTCGTGCAAGCCCGGAAATCGTGGCAAACCCAACCTCACCAAGCTCGCGAGCGATGGTTCGGGCAAATTTGATTCCGACCAATGAAGCATTTCGTGCGCCGACAATTGCCGCGGGCGGCAAACGGAAAACATCAGGATTTCCCTTTATTGCTACTAGAGGCGGAGGATTGTCGCATTGTTTGAGGTAACGCGGATAATCGGGTTCGCCGATGCCGATGAAGAAAGCGCCCATTTTGGCTGCGGCATGAATTTCCCGCTCGGCATCTTCTTTGCTGGTGACGCGGATGGGCTTTCCTCTGCCACCACGCCGAACGAGATCAGGCAGCATCTCAATGGCGTTCGACGCAGAGCCGCAATGGGCTATCAGCTCACGAAATGTAGCCGGACCCACATTCTCGCTGCGGATGAGCCGAACCCAGCTCAACCTTTGCTCATCAGAAAGGCGAATGCCTTTCTTCTCTTCGTTCATTTTTTGGAGCCGATTCTACCTTCGGTACCCGAAACAAGCCGCTGAATATTGGCTCGGTGTTTAAGGAATACGATGATTGTCAAAATGAGAAATAGAAATGCGATCTGATGATAACCAATAAAGTATAAGGCAATAGGAGTGACGACGGCTGCTACAAGAGCGGCAAGAGACGAATAACGGGTGGCAAAGGCAATCAGCAGCCAGACGGCGGCGAAGATAAGCGCACCTTTCCAGAACAGTCCAAGCAATACGCCAAGATATGTGGCCACGCCCTTGCCGCCTTTGAATTTCAGCCACACCGGAAAAATGTGACCAAGAAAAGCGCCGAGCCCAGCAGCGATTGCAGCCTCGGGACCGGCAATACCGGCAACCAGCACGGCAACGGTTCCCTTCAGCATATCAAGGATCAACGTCGCTGCGGCCAGCTTTTTATTGCCGGTTCGAAGCACATTGGTCGCGCCGATATTGCCGGAGCCAATGCTGCGCACATCACCCAAACCAGCCATGCGTGTCAGAATCAGCCCGAAGGGGACCGAACCCAGCAGGTAACCGAAGATCAATGAGAGGAGCAAAAGTGGAATTCCGGCATTGAAGAAATCCGACATGACCCATCCCCTCGGGTTTTAGATGGAAAAAACTGACTTTCCAGCAACAAATGTCTGGACAACACGGCCTTGAAAACGCGCGCCTTCAAAACAGCTGTTCTTGGAGCGTGACGTCAAATCTTCTTCTCTGACAATCCATGGTTCGTCAAGATCGACTATGGTCATATCCGCGACCGAACCCGGACGAAGCGATCCCGCCTCCAGACCGAAAATCCGGGCCGGGGCGGTGGACAATGCTTCAATGATGCGAAGAAGCGGAACATCGCCATTGTGATAAAGCCGCAGCGCCGCACCGAGCAGGGTTTCAAGACCGATCGCACCCGCTGCCGCATCGGCAAAAGGCAGGCGCTTCGTGTCGACATCCTGCGGATCATGTGCCGATACGATAATGTCGATCGTTCCGTCCCGCAGGCTTTCAACCATGGCGAGGCGATCTTCCTCAAGCCGCAGAGGAGGTTGCAGGCGGAAGAATGTCCGAAACTCGCCAATGTCATTCTCATTGAGCGAAAGGTGATTGATGGACACCGCAGAGGTGACATTCAAGCTGTGCTGTTTTGCACGATTGACGACTTCCGCAGACATGGCGGTGGAAATCTGTGCAGCGTGATAGGCGCCCTTCGTCAAGGCAGCAAGGCGCATGTCCCGCTCCAGAGGAATGACTTCGGCTTCGCGCGGTGTGCCGGAAAGGCCGAGCCAGCTGGCGTAAAGGCCCTCATTCATAACGCCATTGACGCCCAGATGAGCATCCTGCGTTTCATGGGCAAGGACGACACCGAAATCCCGCGCATAGGTGAGGGCGCGGCGCATCAACTGTGTGTTGGCGATGGAATGGCGCCCTTCGGTGATAGCCACCGCGCCAGCCTCCCGCAGCAGACCAATCTCGGTCATTTCTTCGCCGGATAAGCCCTTGGTGACCGCCGCCGCCGGATAAACATTGATGACTGCTGTGTCGCGCGCGGTACGCTTGACGAACTCGACCAGTGCAACATTATCGATGACTGGATCGGTGTCCGGCATCATAATGATCGAGGTAACACCGCCTGCCGCAGCTGCATGGCTTGCCGAAGCGATAGTCTCGCGGTGTTCGCCGCCGGGCTCACCGATGAAAACGCGCGCGTCCACGAGGCCCGGAAGCACAGCCTTGCCACGGCAATCAATGATGGTCGCATCTTCAGGTGTACCCTGATTGCGGACATCGGCGCCGCTGGCAACGATTTTTCCGTCTTGTATAATCAGCGTGCCAATTTCGTCGAGACCGCGCGAGGGGTCGACAATGCGGGCATTGTTAAGAACCGTGGTGTTCATCCGGCAACTCCTTCCGGATTACGGCGTGGATCAAGCAGGGCTTCCATGACCGCCATGCGAACGGCAACGCCCATCTCCACCTGTTCCTGAATGACGCTTTGCGAGCCGTCGGCAACATCGGAAGCGATTTCGACGCCGCGATTCATCGGGCCGGGATGCATGACAAGCGCATCCGGCTTGGCATATTTGAGCTTCTCGCGATCAAGGCCGTGATAGCGGAAATATTCGCGCACGGACGGGACGAATGAGCCGGCCATACGCTCGCGCTGCAAACGCAGCATCATGATGACGTCCACATCCTTCAGGCCTTCTTCCATGCTGTGGAAGACCTCTGCACCCATATGGGCAATGCCGGCAGGCAAGAGGGTGGACGGCGCAATCACGCGCACCCGCGCACCCAGCGCATTTAGCAGGATGATATTCGATCTCGCCACCCGGGAATGAAGAACGTCACCGCAGATCGCCACCGTCAACCGTGCGACCTTGCCCTTGGCGCGGCGAATAGTCAGCGCATCAAGTAGGGCTTGCGTCGGGTGTTCATGGGCGCCGTCGCCGGCATTGACCACCGAGCAGCCTACCTTTTGGGCAAGGAGCGCCGCGGCACCGGCAGACGCATGACGGATGATAAGAATGTCGGGGCGCATTGCATTGAGCGTCATCGCTGTATCAATCAGCGTTTCGCCCTTTTTCACCGACGAATTGCCGACCGACATGTTCATCACATCAGCGCCAAGGCGTTTGCCCGCAAGCTCAAAGGATGATTGCGTGCGGGTGGATGCTTCAAAGAACAGATTGATCTGTGTGCGGCCCCGCAGGACGCTCTTTTTCTTTTCCGATTGCCGCGAAACGGCGACTTCGCTGTCGGCGAGATCGAGAAGATGGATGATATCTTGCGGGGAAAGGCCCTTGATGCCAAGCAAGTGGCGATGGGGGAAAAGCAAAGGAGATGTTTTTGATGTCATATCAAGTCCCCCCTATAAGCGCGATAGCTTACGGCTGCAAGCGCTGCCATGCGTCATTGTCCATCGCTCCCCAATAAAAATTTTGAAAAGCCGGAACGGACTTAGCATAGGTATGATGAATATCGACTATCATCGAAGAGTCCATATATTAACCGCTTGTCAGAATGTTCGCTCCATATAAAAGAAAAGCGAATTTGAATCAGGACAGTTTCTTGAAAACCCACGACGTTCTTAACCAGACACCACCAATGACCGGGCAAAACGCTTGTCTGGGTGATCCATTGCTGATGCAGATCACCAAGCGGTTCCCGAAAAGCGTACGTGACGAGCTGGAACAGAGCGGTCGTTTTGTGCTGTCGGCGGATGCGTTGGATCTGGCAAGGCTCGCCAATACGGAAGCACCTCGTCTGCGCACCCATGATCGCCAGGGCTTTCGGTCTGATGTGGTTGAGTATCATCCAGCATACCATGCGCTCATGCGGCGGTCTGTCGGGCAAGGACTGCATTCTTCGATCTGGGAAGATGGCAAGGCGGAATCCGGTTTGCGGCATCAGTCGCGCGCAAGCCGTTTCTATCTGACGTCGCAACTGGAATGCGGGCATCTTTGCCCATTGACGATGACAAGCGCTTCACTGGCAGCGCTCATGGCTGCGCCTCATCTCTACCGCGAATGGTCGCCGCTGATCCTGCCGCGCAAATATGATTCCAGCAATAAATCGCCCGCGAAGAAAACAGGCCTGACGCTCGGCATGGGCATGACGGAAAAGCAGGGCGGAACAGACGTCAACACGAATACAACCAAGGCGGAGCCCGCTGGCAGCGGCTTTTATCGTCTGACCGGGCATAAATGGTTCATGTCCGCGCCAATGTCAGATGCATTTTTGGTATTGGCGCAAGCCCGCGAAGGTCTGTCGTGCTTTCTGGTGCCGCGCATACTGCCTGATGGCTCGTCCAATGGCTTTCGATTCCAGCGGTTGAAAGACAAGCTCGGCAATCGCTCGAATGCCTCATCGGAGGTGGAATTTGAGAATGCGCTTGGCCAGATGGTCGGCAATCCTGGTGATGGCGTTAAAACCATCATCGATATGGTGACGTTGACACGGCTCGATTGCTCCATTGCTTCAGCTGGTTTGATGAGGGCGGGCCTGGCCGAGGCAGTGCATCACGCCAGACACCGTGTCATTTTTGGCGGTCCGCTGATAGACAAGCCTTTAATGCTGCGCGTTCTGGCGGACATGGCGCTGGATTCTGCTGCCGCAACAGCACTGACACTGCGTCTGGCACGGGCATTTGATAATGCAGCCAGAGATCGCGGCGAGGCGGCATTCGCGCGCGTCATGACCCCTGTCGTTAAATATTGGGTGGCCAAAATTGCCCCGGCAATGCTCTATGAGGCAATGGAATGCCTTGGCGGAAATGGTTACATCGAAGAAGGCAATCTGGCGCGGTTTTATCGTGAAGCGCCGGTCAATGCGATTTGGGAAGGCTCCGGCAATGTCATGGCGCTGGATGTGCTTCGCGTATTGAAGCGCGGACCGCAACTTTTCGACGAAGTGCTGAACTGGATCGGCTCCCAGCTTGGCCGTGGTGGGCAGGGGACGGTGGAAGTGCTCCGCGCCGCCATGCGTGTGGCTGAAAATGATGAAGGTGCAGCACGCATCCTGACCGAGCAATTGGCATTGGCTGCGGCAGGAGCGGAACTGCGCTATCTTCAGTCCGAAGATATTGCAGACGCCTTTATTGAAACGCGCCTTGGTGGTCAATGGCGCACGACTTACGGCATGCTGGACGCCCGGCATAACGCCGCCAATATCGTTAATTCACTCTATCCATCTGCAGGCTGATTCGAGTAGCAGAGATGCCGACCGGCGAGCCTCTTGCCACCGCTTGCGTGGCATTTGAGTCAAATTTTCCTAAAATAGCTGAAAAAATTTGCCGAAGGCTCGGATAGGGCCCTCGCTAATTCCTTCAATTTGAATTAAATTTTCTTAAATTAACCTTAACAAACGGTTTACGTTGCGGCTAACGTCTTAACAGATATCACTCTGAGTCGAAAAGCCTTCATAAAAACCGAGGGTTAGCCAATGAACCATGCAAGCCCTTCGAGGAGCATTGAATGCGCAATTTCCTGATTTTCTGGGGCGGACCGCTGGTTTTCTTGTGGGGATGGTATTTCCTGTCTTATTACGATCTCAACATGGGCATGCATTTTTTCAGCCGTGAGTTGCATGATCAGGTCTTCATGATCTACGGCAACATCCTCGGAATAGCGCCTGAGAGCATTCCTCCGCTGGTCGCCAGAGCATGTGTTTTCGACACAGGATTGGTTCTATTGCTGATCGCCTTCCGGCGTCGCCGCAAGATTATCGCATGGGTCAAGGCATGGCGCGCAGAGCGTGCGCGTTATTCCGAAGAATTGCCGACTGCATCAGCCTCCTGACGCAGGCCTTGCAGGCGGTCCAATGCGCCTTGCAGAATGAAGGCGGCGGCAGCGGAATCAATCCGCTCCGCCCGTTTTTGCCTTGAAACATCCATGCCGATGAGAGCGCGTTCCGCTGCAACGGTGGATAGACGCTCATCCCAATAGACAAATGGCAGATCGGTAAGTTTCTCCATATTGCGGACAAAGGCGCGGGTGGCCTGGACACGCGGTCCTTCGCTACCATCCATATTAACCGGCAGTCCGATGATAATTGCCCCGACATTGTCTGCGGCAAGCGCCTTCAGCAGGTCTTGCGCATCATGGGTGAACTTGCTGCGCCTGAGAACCGGACGCGGGTTGGCAAAGGAAAAGCCACGATCTGATATGGCGATACCAATCGTCTTTGTGCCAAGATCAAGACCAGCAACAGTCTTACCGTCCGCAACATGCTCTTCCAACTGCTCAATCGCCAAAATTGTCAAACTGTTTGCTTCCTGCGGTTGTCTGATCGGTTTAATCTGTTCACATAACGCTATTAGACGCCTCTGGCGAGGCCTGACCTAAATGATGAAGGATTCTGAACAATGAAAATTACCTGGCTGGGACAATCCGGTTTCCGTATCGAAACTGCGAAGAACATCATCCTCATTGATCCGTTTCTGAATGGGAATCCCGGCGCCAAGGGCGTGGACTTCAAGGATGCAACCAAGGGCGCCAATCACATTATCCTCACACATGGCCATGGCGACCATGTGGGCGATACTGTTGATATATCCAAGGATACAGGTGCGCTGGTGACTGGCAATGCTGATCTTGTGACATGGCTCGGCTCGAAAGGCGTGGCGCGCGTCGATCCGACAAATACAGGCGGAACCGTTTCTTATGACGGATTTACAGTGACTTACGTCAATGCGCTGCACTCATCTGCGCAAATGACCGAGGATGGCGTTTCGCATTCACTCGGCAATGCAAATGGCGTGGTGCTGCATTTTGACGATGAACCTACGCTCTATCATATGGGCGATACGGATATCTTTTCCGACATGGCCTTGATCAATGAGCTGCACCAGCCGGAAATCGGTATTGTGCCGATTGGAGACCGCTTCACCATGGGCGGTGCGGTAGCAGCGCTTGCTTCGCGGCGCTACTTCAAGTTTGGCAAGGTCATACCCTGTCACTATGCTTCCTTTCCGATAATAGATCAGACGGCCGACAAGTTTGTTGCCGGAATGGAAGGTGGCACGAGCGAAGTAATCGTCGCCGAACCAAATAAGCATTTTACTGTTTGATTTGAGTTTGTTAGAGCCGTTGCAAAAGATGATCGCTAGGGTTGTTGACCCTATCGTCAGATAACCGAGCTTTGGAGAATATCTTGCGTAAATTGCTGCTGATTTCCTGTTCTCTGCTGGCGCTAACACCTGCCAGTGCGCAAACGGTCGATGCCAATGGGGCAAAAGAACTGTCAGCTACCTTGTCGAAGTATTTTGGCAAAACCGCTCTTGAGAAGAAGGTTCTGAGTGTCAAGCCGGAAGGAGACAGCTACAAAATCACCTTCAGCACAGCCAAGCTGTTGGAGATTTTGCCAAAGCAGGACCTCTTCAAAGGTGACTTCGGCGAATATAGCTTTTTGACCAAGCCGCTGGCTGACGGCTCGTGGGACGTTTCGTCGAAAACCACCGTGAACGGTTCTGTCGAGATAAATGCGCCAACCGGTAAGGAAAGCTTCAAGTGGTCTATCGACAATATGGATCTTCGCGGCGTCTTTGATCCGAAAATCGGCACTTTCTCCAAGGCTACTTCCACGTATGACGGCTTTAAAATGAGTTCGTCATCGTCGACGCAGGAAATGGAAGCCACTGCCGGCAAGGCAAAGGCTGAAATGGCTGCATCTGCTGGCGCGTCGGGAGGAGTGGACTTCACTCAAGTCCAGACAGCCGAGAACTTCAAGGAAACGATTTCATTCAAATCTGACCCGGCAGTTGAAGAGACAGTGACGGATGGTGAAGCCAAACCAGCCGTCCCGACAACACCGGAAGAGTTTATGAAGGTGGGTATCAGTGCTGCCAACCTTGGTGTCGACGCAAAAGGCAGCGGTGTGAGGAATGTTGAGATTCTGGATCTTTGGGCGTTTTTCGTCGCCCATTCCGACGACTTTGCAAAAACACCGGAAGAAAAGACGAAGCTTAGCGACGCTGAACAAGCCGAGTTGAAAACAAAATTGCTCGCCGCTTTGCCGCTTTGGGAAAAATTGGCTGGCTCATATCGGTTCTCGGATATGAGCGTTGACACCCCGATCGGCCCATTCGTAACGAAGAACATTTCTCAGGAGGTGAACTTCGACGGCATCAGCAAAAGCGGCGCCTATAATTACGCAGTGCGCACAAATGGACTTCAGTATCCGCCTCTGCCAATTCCTGACTGGACCATTCCTTTCCTTCCAACCGATGTGGAGCTTTCTTTCGGCGCCGCAGGGCTTGATCTCGATACGGTGGTGCGTGGCGGGATCAAGGAGATGGATCTGAACAAGGAGAAGCCGATCTCGGATGCGTTTGCCGAGGAAATGGGCACCGCCTTCATGCTCAATCCGCCAAAGGTCACGATCTCGAAAAGCCTTGTGAGAACCGTAGATGCTGAACTTACCGTCGAAGGCGAGGTCACATTTGCCACGTTAAAGCCGCAGAGCCGGACAACTTGGGAAATGGCAGGATTTGACAAGCTGGTCGACCGGCTGAACAAGGCATCAGAAGAAGAGCCTGAGATCAAGAATTACATCGTCTTCGTCAAACTGGCCAAAGACTTTGGCAATGAGCTGCCCGATGGCCGCATTCAGTGGATTGTCGACCAGAAAAGCGATGGATCGATCCAGGTTAACGGCAATGCCGTCAAAGGTCCCGATGCCGCTGGAAAGCCGCTGTTTGACAGTTCCATCTTCGGGATTGCTCCCGATGATGATACAACTGCGACAGATGACGGTGCCGCTGCATCGGATGATGATGCCTTGGACACTGAAGATGCCCCAGTGGATGGCGAGCAGCAGGAAGTTGCGCCAGACGCGGCGCAGTAACGCTTATCTGTTGTTGTCCGTTGCGCTTGAGCGTAACGGACACTATAGCTTCAACATCAAAATCTGAATTCAGGAATCCCTATGTCCGTCGATACTGCCACTGTAAAACGCGTTGCGAATCTTGCCCGCATCGCGGTCACCGAGGATGATGTTTCCCGGATGACCGGCCAATTGAATGCGATCCTTGGTTTCGTGGAACAGTTGAACGAAGTGAATGTCGAAGGCGTGGAGCCGATGACGTCGGTAACCCCCATGGCGATGAAGAAGCGCCAGGACGTTGTCACCGATGGCGACAAGGTTGCAGATATCGTCGCCAATGCCCCGACAACCGAAGAAAATTTCTTTGTTGTGCCAAAAGTCGTGGAGTAATTGAACCATGGCTGTTTCCATTGCGATAGAAACACCCTTGCAGGACGATGTGCGCTCGCTGGTAAGCGATCTCAATGATCACCTTTCGCCGCTTTCACCGCTGGAATTCCAGTTCAAAATGACTGTCGAGCAGATGGCAGATGAAGACACGACTGTTTTTGTAGCTCGCGATGAAACAGGCAAGGCTATCGGCTGCGGCGCACTCAAAGAACATGATGATGGAATTGGTGAGGTGAAACGCATGTTCACCCGGCCCACCGTGCGCGGACAGCGCATTGGTTCTGCTTTGCTCAATGCAATTACGGCGCTGGCCAATGAAAAGGGCATGAATCGCCTCGTTCTGGAGACGGGCACTACACCGGGCTTTGAACCGGCCTGGCGACTTTATGAACGCTCCGGATTTACCCGCTGCGGTGTGCTGCTTGACTATCCGGATTCCGAATATAGTGCATTTTACGAAAAGCGGCTCGCTTTAGCAGTTGCTCAATAAGGACTTTAAGATGACCGATCTGACCGCTCTCACCATTGCCGAGGCGCGCGACCAGCTGAAAGCCAAGGCGATTACCGCCACGGAACTTACTGGCGCCTATCTTCAGGCAATCGAGAACGCAAATGAGGCGCTGAACGCCTATATCGTCACCACGCCTGAGAAGGCGCTGGAAATGGCGAAGGCATCCGATGCACGGCTGGCGGCTGGCAATGGCGGCGCGCTGGAAGGCATTCCACTTGGCATCAAGGATCTATTCGGTACGGAAGGTGTCCATACGCAGGCCGCATCGCATATTCTGGATGGGTTCAAGCCGCATTATGAATCCACTGTGACAGCAAATTTATGGGCTGACGGCGCGGTGATGCTCGGCAAGCTCAACATGGACGAGTTCGCAATGGGCTCTTCCAATGAGAGTTCCTATTACGGGCCAGTGAAAAACCCTTGGCGCGCAAAAGGCTCCAATGTTGATCTCGTTCCGGGTGGATCATCGGGCGGCTCTGCAGCAGCTGTCGCCGCACGGCTTTGCGCAGGAGCGACCGCAACCGATACGGGCGGTTCAATTCGCCAGCCTGCGGCTTTTACCGGCACGGTCGGAATCAAGCCTACCTATGGCCGTTGCTCGCGATGGGGCATTGTCGCGTTTGCATCGTCGCTGGATCAGGCGGGGCCGATTGCACGCGATGTGCGCGATGCCGCGATCCTGTTGAGGTCCATGGCTTCCGTCGATGCCAAGGATACAACCTCGGTCGATATCGCGGTGCCTGACTATGAGGCGGTTATCGGCAAGCCGCTTGCGGGCATAAAGATCGGCATTCCCAAGGAATACCGCGTTGACGGCATGCCGGAAGAGATTGAAAAGCTTTGGCAGCAGGGCATTAGCTGGCTGAAGGATGCAGGGGCAACCATTGTCGATATTTCGCTGCCGCATACGAAATATGCACTGCCGGCCTATTATATCGTTGCGCCTGCCGAGGCATCGTCAAATCTGGCGCGCTATGACGGCGTTCGCTATGGCCTGCGCGTTCCCGGCAAGGACATTGTCGACATGTACGAAAACACCCGCGCCAAGGGATTTGGCGAAGAGGTGAAGCGCCGTATCATGATTGGCACCTATGTGCTTTCGGCTGGGTATTACGATGCCTATTATTTGCAGGCTCAGAAGGTGCGCACGCTGATCAAGAAGGATTTCGAAGACGCCTTCCATGCAGGTGTCGATGCTATCCTTACGCCAGCTACGCCTTCTGCTGCTTTCGGCATCGCTGATCAGGAAATGAATTCCGACCCGGTGAAAATGTATCTCAATGATATTTTCACCGTGACCGTGAACATGGCGGGCTTGCCGGGTATCGCCGTTCCTGCCGGGCTGGACAGCCGCGGACTGCCGCTGGGTCTCCAGCTGATCGGACGTCCATTCGACGAAGAAACTCTGTTTCAGACCGCTTATGTGATTGAACAGGCGGCAGGCAAGTTCAACGCGCCGAAATGGTGGTAATCAGGCGCGCCACAGAAGCTGACATAACAGCAATCGCTGCTGTCGGCTCCAGCGCTTGGGCATCAAATATCTTTTCGTTTGAACCGGAACTGCCCGGCATGCGCATGCATGTCGAAAAGGCTTTCTGGGAATTCGCACGAAGCTCTTACAATACGGTGTTGGTGGCTCAATTGGAGCAGACGCTGCTTGGCTGGGGCGCTCGGGAAGAAAATAACGACTATATTTCCGATCTTTGGGTAGACCCGACCGTGCAGGGGCAAGGGGTCGGATCGTCGCTGCTGCGTGAAATGATGGCGGCAATTCGACATGCGGGGTACTTGAAGGCGCGCATCAGCACGCATGCCCGCAATATCGGCGCAATCAGACTCTATCAGCGCGAAGGCTTCAATATTGTCGAACAAGGACCGGAATGGTCTACAAGTCTTGAACGTGAAATTGACAAAGTGCAGATGCTGGCGGAGCTCAAATAGTGTTTTTCGTGCTTTCAAAGGTCTTCTGGTTTTTCGCCCAACCGCTGAACTTCGCTATCATTTTCATGGGATTGACTTTCCTGCTGCTCATCTGGCGCTGGCGGCGTCTGGCAATGGCAACGGCTGCTATCGCATTTCTTGTTCTGGGACTTGGCGCGTGGACGACGCTTGGTGCTTTAATGATCAATCCGTTGGAGGATCGTTTCCAACGCCCAGACGCACTTCCGGCAAAGGTGGATGGCATAATCGTTCTTGGCGGCGGCTTTGAAGGCGGTGTAAATCTGGTGCGCGGCGGCTATGAACTCAATGCCAGTGGCGACCGCTTTGTCGAGGCTGCCATTTTGGCGCGCAAACATCCGGAAGCGAAGGTTGTCGTTACGGGTGGAACAGGCACATTGCTTTTGGATGGCGAAGCCGATGGCGTGACCGCACCGCGCCTGCTGACAGCTCTTGGCGTAGCACCAGAGCGCCTCATTCTCGAAAGCAAGTCGCGCAACACTTACGAAAATGCACTATTCACAAAGCAGATGGTAGACGCGAAGCCGGGCGAAACCTGGCTGCTCGTCACCTCGGCATTCCATATGCCGCGTTCGATCGGCCTGTTTCGCAAAGCGGGGTTTGACGTGGTGCCATGGCCAGCGGATTATCGCGCATCTGGTGCCGAAACCATTGGACTTGCAGAAGACAACCCACAGGATTCATTGCAGAATATGGCGATTGCTGCGCGCGAATGGGCAGGGCTGCTGGCCTATTGGCTGGCTGGTCGAACTGAACAATTATTGCCTGCGCCATGATAAAACAAGTTGACGTTCTCATCATAGGCGCAGGCGCGGCTGGCATGATGTGCGCTATTGAGGCGGGCAAGCGTGGACGTTCCGTGCTGATCATCGATCATGCCGCAACACCAGGCGACAAAATACGCATATCCGGTGGCGGCCGCTGCAACTTCACCAATATTAACGCGGCGCCGCAAAACTACATCAGCAAAAACCCGCATTTCTGTATCTCGGCTTTGCGCCGCTATACGCAGCGCGATTTCCTCGCTCTGGTAAACAGATACGGTATTGCCTGGCACGAAAAGACCCTCGGTCAGCTTTTCTGCGATGGTTCAGCCAAGCAGATCATCGATATGCTGGTAACAGAAATGAGGCAGGCCGGGGTCGAGTTACGGTTGCGCACTACGATCGATTCCATAGTAAGGGAAGATAATGGGTATCTGGTTGATCTGGCCGGAGACAAGGTGAGATGCACGTCACTGGTTGTCGCGTGCGGTGGGAAATCCATTCCGAAAATGGGTGCAACCGGCTTCGGCTATGATATCGCCCGCCAGTTCGGCATGAAAATTACAGACACACGTCCTGCACTGGTTCCGCTTACCTTTGACGAAAACACACTTGCTCCGTTGAAACCGCTATCGGGTATTTCGGTCGATGCAGTGGTAAGCCACGGCAAGACAAAATTTGCAGAGGCAATGCTCTTCACCCATCGCGGATTGAGCGGTCCATCCATATTGCAGATTTCTTCTTATTGGCGGGAAGGCGATACGATCAGCGTCGCCATGTTGCCCGGTGTGAAAGTGTTTGATGCTTTGCGCGCAGCGCGAGTCCGCAATGGCCGACAGGCATTGCAAACAGCCCTAAGTGAGCTTCTGCCGAAGCGTCTGGCGCAGTTGATTGCGGAAAATAGCGGCATTGACCGGCATCTGGCTGACCTGACCGATAAGCAATTGCTGGCGGTCGAAAAAGCGGTGAATGAATGGCAGGTGAAACCTGCAGGTTCGGAGGGCTACCGGACTGCCGAAGTGACACTTGGCGGTGTCGATACGGATGGCCTGGACCAAAAAACTATGGAAGCAAAGTCAGCGAAAGGTCTTTATTTCATAGGTGAGGTTGTCGATGTAACCGGTTGGCTAGGTGGATATAATTTCCAATGGGCATGGTCTTCCGGCTGGGTGTCAGGGCAAGTGGTTTAGGGCAAAATCACTCGCGATAAGAACGAATGAGCACAAAGCCTGCTGACATGAGGTTGTCAGTGGATGTGCTATATCGATTCCAGGAGACATGTTCAAAGGGGAGGAAATCATGGCCATTTTTGCCAGTTGTCACTGCGGTGCAATCAAGCTCGAAATCAGCGAAGCGCCGGAGTCGGTCACGGTGTGCAATTGCACTTTCTGCACCAAGCGGGGTGCGCTCTGGGCTTATTACACACCCGACCAAGTGACAATTTCGGTGAAGCCGGAAGCCGATGCCATTTATTCCCGCAACGGCATGAACAAGCATCATCATTGCAATGTTTGCGGCTGCGGTACTTTTTCGGAAGTACCCAACTGGGTGGATTTCAAACCGGATTTTGAGAATCCACGCGTCAGCGTGAATGTCCGGCTCTTCGATGATTTTGATATTGCGTCGTTAAGGGTAGATCATATTGACGGAAGGAATCTCTGGTAAATTATTGCTTCATTGAGAGAATCCTGCTTCCTTGGTCCTATACAGGGAGGTATGGCCATGTGGATCAAACTCACAGACGTTAATGGCGATCACATCACGCTGAATTTCGACCATGTTGTTTCGTTCAATCCCTATGGGACGGGGACTCATATCGTGACAATCACGGAAGGACTTACCTTCTTCGTCAAAGAAACCGCCGAAGACATCCAAAACAAGGTTGGCGTAAAAAGCAGCTAGAGATCTTGTCGATGTTTTGACCAGATCGGCTTTAGCGCAGTTGGCAACTGCTCACCTGCCATCTTGGCATTATGCGGATCGAGATGCTGGGCGATAGTGGCGAGCACATCGCTGACAATGGTCTCGGGCGGGCTGTGATGCGCCGTGAGATTATCATAGACTTCTTTGGCAAGTTGCACTTCCGACTCCAAAGGAAGCGCAGGAGCGGGCCGCCATCCTTCTAGAAATAGGCCACGCGGCAAAGGCGGCAGCGCGTCCGCAAATGTCAGTATCTGGTCCGTGTCCATGTGGCGGCGCAAACCATGCATAACGCCGCGCATGCTCGCAAAGCTCTGATTGTGGGTCGAAAACATGGATTTCGCTTTGAGCGCAGCCAACCAATCTTGAAATTGTTTCGAAGCCTGAACGATCTCTTGTGGTTGTGTCATGCACGGTCTCGCTTTCCTCAGGATGTGGAAGCCAGTTAAGCGTCATTTTTTGACATTTTTCGGGTCAGGTTCACCACCGATAGCAGGCGAAAGCGCGGATGCCGACGTCGCAGGCGTTTTTCCGGGCTTGGCGGAACCTTTTACCTCGGGATCGGTTTATTCAAATACAAGTCAAAATTGGATACAAATAGTGATTTGTTAAATCGGTTTAGTTTCTCTAGAAGTTCACTATGCAACGGAATATAAACTGTATGCCGGTAGAGGATTACTCTCGCTGAGAGTATTTTTAATGGAGGTATCAAAGAATGATAACAATAAATAAAGATACATCGTCAACAATTGGAACAAATGCACTTAAGATTGCACAAGTGGCCAAAGTTAAGCCTGCGCTGGTAAAAGCTGCGGCGAAACTAAGCGAGCCATGTGACAAGCGTACAATTTCCCAGATTTTACGTGACTCAAGTGGCGGCTTCAGCTTCCGCAGGTAATTTTGAAGTTTCATAAACGGCATCGAAGGCTCCCCATGGGAGCCTTTTTATTGTGTGGTTCTGCTCGGTATTATTAGAGCGGAATATTATCGTGCTTCTTCCAGGGATTTTCGAGATCCTTATTACGCAGCATGCGCAATGCCCGTGAAATCCGCTTACGAGTGGAATGGGGCATAATCACCTCGTCAACATAGCCGCGCTCGGCAGCAACGAACGGTGACAGGAAGCGATCCTCGTAACGCTTGGTGTGCTCGGCGATTTTCTCGGCATCACCAATGTCTTTCCGGTAAATGATCTCGACAGCGCCTTTTGCGCCCATGACGGCAATCTGAGCGGATGGCCAGGCGTAATTGAGGTCGCCGCGCAGATGTTTGGAGGCCATCACATCATAGGCGCCGCCATAGGCCTTGCGGGTAATGAGCGTGATTTTAGGAACCGTTGCTTCCGCATAGGCAAAAAGCAGTTTGGCGCCATGCTTGATGAGCCCGCCATATTCCTGCGCGGTGCCCGGAAGAAAGCCCGGTACATCGACAAAAGTTACGATCGGAATGTTGAAACAGTCGCAGAACCGGACGAACCTCGCGGCTTTGCGCGACGCATCACTATCGAGAACGCCGGCCAGAACCATTGGTTGATTGCCGACTATGCCGACGGTGCGACCTTCGATACGGCCGAAGCCGACCACGATGTTTTTGGCAAAACTTTCCTGAATTTCAAAGAAGTCGGCCTCATCGACAGTTTTGCGAACCAGTTCCTTGATGTCATAGGGCTTGTTCGCGTTATCGGGCACCAGACGATCCAATGAGTAATCCATTTCGTCTGTTGGCTGATAGCATTCGATTTGAGGCAGTTCGGCAGTGTTCGACGCCGGGAGAAAATCGATCAGGCGGCGCATCTGAAGCAGTGCCGCCACGTCATTGTCATAAGCGCCATCGGCGATAGATGATTTGGTCGTGTGGATTGACGCTCCGCCAAGCTGTTCTGACGTCACAGTTTCGTTGGTGACGGTTTTCACAACGTCCGGTCCTGTGACGAACATGTATGAAGTGTCGCGGACCATGAAGATGAAATCGGTCATGGCTGGCGAATAAACATCGCCGCCCGCGCAGGGACCCATAATCACCGAGATTTGCGGAATGACGCCGGAGGCCAGTACATTGCGCTGGAAAATTTCCGCATAACCGCCCAGTGCGGCAACGCCTTCTTGAATGCGTGCACCGCCCGCATCGTAAAGCCCGATGACCGGCGCGCGATTGCGCAATGCCATATCCTGGATCTTTTGAACTTTCTCCGCGTGGGCTTCAGAGAGTGAGCCGCCGAACACGGTGAAATCCTTGGCGAAGACAAAGACGGTCCGGCCATTGATGGTACCCCAGCCGGTAACAACACCATCGCCAGCAAATTTGGTGTCCTGCATACCAAAATCAGTCGAGCGGTGTTCGACGAATGTGTCAAACTCTTCAAAAGAGCCTTCATCGAGGAAAATATCGATACGTTCACGCGCTGTGAGTTTGCCGCGCTTGTGTTGCGCTTCGATACGGGCCTTTCCGCCACCTTCGCGCGCAAGGGTCCTGCGACGCTCAAGCTCGATAAGCACATCCTTCATAGCGTTCCTCCACATTGACCATTTCTGATAACAGGAGACGTCAAGGCTTGGAAGATGCCGGGGATTGAATTTAGCCGGGTTGCGGTTTTCGCCTGCCCCGAACGACCGGGCAGGCGATGTATTGTGTAGTAGTGCAGATTACCAGGAGCCGGTGTTTGGCATGGATAGCCATGGTTCCTGTGGCGCCAGTGCAGGCCCTTTTTGGATAAGCTCAATCGAGATGCCATCGGGCGAGCGAATGAACGCCATATTGCCATCGCGGGGAGGCCGGTTGATCACGACGCCTTTGTCTGACAAATCCTGACAAGTTTTATAAATGTCATCCACGACATAGGCGAGGTGACCGAAATTGCGTCCGCCCGTATATTCTTCAGGATCCCAATTAAAGGTCAATTCAAGCTCGGGAGCACGTTCAGCGGCAGAACGGGTTTCATCTTCCGACGCGGCCAGGAAGATCAATGTAAACCGGCCTTTTTCGTTTTCCGTGCGGCGAACCTCTTTCAAGCCGAACTTGTTGCAGTAAAAATCCAGCGATTCATCGATGTCGCGAACGCGAACCATAGTGTGAAGATAACGCATCTTTTGCCTTTGAATTCTTTTCATGGGATTGAAATAGCAACGTCTGCTCGCCAGCAAGGGCAAGTGACTGGCAATATCGATAACACTAATTGCTTACGCAAACAAATCTGTGAGCTAATTTGACGAGACTGATTGAGGATAAACACGGGTTTTGGTTATAGTTTGAAAGAAAACATCAAGATGATGCTTGCTCTCCGCTATCGGACCGGTGTTATTCTTCAACAAGAGAATCAGTGTTTAGTTTATTGAGAGGAGGGGATCGCTTCATGTCAGACAGAACAGTATCGACCCAGATCTCTCATAACGACCAAGGCGCAAGCGACAGTCTTGATCTTGTCGAGATTTCAGGCTCGATAAAATGGTTTGACGTTGCCAAGGGATATGGTTTCATAGTTCCCGACAATTCTGATCTTCCCGACATTCTGCTCCATGTAACCTGCCTGCGCCGCGATGGCTTCCAGACCGCGCTGGAGGGTGCGCGCGTTGTTTGCGAGGTCAAGCAGGGCGAGCGTGGTATGCAGTGCTTCCGCGTAAAGTCGATGGACAATTCGACTGCGGTGCATCCGACTGAGTTACCGCCAGTGCGTACCCATGTCACGGTAACGCCTTCGAGCGGGCTTGAACGGGTTCTCGTCAAGTGGTTCAATCGCACGAAAGGCTTCGGGTTTCTAACGCGGGGCGAGGGTACGGAAGACATTTTCGTTCACATGGAAACGCTGCGTCATTTCGGTCTCACTGAGCTGCGGCCCGGACAGGTCGTCCTTATTCGTTTCGGCAATGGCGAAAAAGGTCTTATGGCTTCGGAAATTCATCCTGATATCGGCACGCAGATGCCGGTCTCCCACTGAAGATCAGTTGATGAATCGTCTGAGATTATCTCTGGCCGCCGTCATATTCTGCTTGATTTCCGCTTTTCCGGTGCTGGCACAGCAGATGCCCATGCATTTGCCCATCGATCCTGTCGCGCTGACCATTAATACGGCCAAGGGCGATGTGCCTTTCACGGTCGAAATCGCCGATAATGAGGAGGAACGTCAGCGCGGATTGATGTTCCGCACGGACCTTAAAGACAATAGCGCGATGCTGTTTGTTTTTGACCAATCCAGGCTGATCTCCATGTGGATGGAAAATACGCCATCGGCCTTGGATATGCTGTTTCTCGATCATGGCGGGCGCATTACTGCAATCCATCAGAACGCCGTGCCGTTTTCGCGTGATGTGATTTCGTCCGGCGGTCCGGTGAAATTTGTTGTTGAGGTAAAGGCTGGAACCGTGCAACGTCTCGGTTTAAGAGTTGGCGATAAGGTGCGGCATCCCGCAATTGCAGCCAAATAACGGACGGAAAAATGCAATTCTTTGAAAATGACGGCTTAAAACTTGCCTATATTGATGAAGGCGAGGGCGAACCGATCCTGCTTATTCACGGCTTTGCATCGTCGTCATTATACAATTGGATTCAGCCGGGCTGGATTTTCACTTTGACCGCATCGGGATACCGGACAATTGCTATCGACAATCGTGGTCACGGCAATTCCGATAAGCCACATGACAAATCAGTTTACACACCAACCCGCATGGCTGGGGATGCTGCGGCGCTGCTCGATCATCTCGGTATAAAGTCGGCTCATGTCATGGGTTACTCCATGGGTGCACGCATTAGTGCTTTTCTTGCCCTTAAGCATCCGGATCGCGTGCATGATCTGGTGTTTGGCGGCCTTGGTATTGGCATGGTCGAAGGTGCCGGGGACTGGTCGCCGATAGCCGAGGCTCTTCTGGCAGACGACCCTGATGCAATTACTCATCCACGCGGCAAAATGTTCAGGATGTTTGCCGACAAGACCAAGAGCGATAAGATCGCGCTGGCTGCGTGCGTCATCACCTCCAAGGAAGAGATTAGCGCAGAAAACATGGCGCGCATCAAGCAGCCGACGCTTGTAGCTGTCGGCACCAAGGACGATATTGGCGGCAGCGCGCAAAAGCTTGCAGAGCTGATGCCCCAAGGTGAAGCAATCGACATTCCGAACCGTGACCATATGCTGGCAGTAGGCGACAAGGTTTTTAAAGAGGCGGTGCTGGAGTTTCTGAAGCGCAATCCCATTACTGTGTGATTTGCGATCCGGAAATGCTTCATTCCTTGCGAAAAAGCACAGTTTAACTTACCCATGGCGATGCTGGCATTGATCAGCATCAGGCAGATGAATGGTATCTTCAAAATTTCTTGCGCTTGCGGCACTGGATTTTGAGGTGTCAAGAAACCACTTTTGCCGTATAATCCGTTGCAGAGTATAAAATTCGGCTGAATGCCTGGAGCTAGAAAATGTCAGCAAGCCTTCCCATAAAGATGACCGGATCGATCAAACAGATCGACCCGATCTGGCATGCGATCCGGGCCGAGGCAGAAGAGGTCGTGCGCAATGAGCCGCTGCTTGCGACATTTCTTTACACTACCATCCTGAACCATCAGTCGCTGGAACAGGCGGTTATACATCGTATTTCCCAGCGCCTTGACCACCCGGATGTGGAGTCGGAACTGCTGCGCCAGACGTTTACAGCCATGTTTGACGCCAATCCTTCCTGGTCGCAGATTTTACGCGTCGACATACAGGCTGTTTATGACCGCGATCCGGCATGCACGCGGTTTATGGAGCCTATCCTTTATTTTAAGGGGTTTCAGGCTATCCAGACCCATCGTCTTGCGCACTGGTTGTGGCATGAGGGTCGTCATGATTTTGCGCTTTATTTGCAAAGCCGCTCATCTTCAGTTTTCCAGACAGATATTCATCCCGCAGTTCCCATGGGGCAGGGCGTGTTTTTCGACCATGCAACGGGCATCGTTGTGGGCATGACGGCTGTTATTGAAGACAATGTTTCAATCCTGCAGGGCGTTACCCTTGGCGGCACGGGAAAAGAGACCGGCGACCGTCATCCGAAAATTCGTAATGGCGTGCTGATTGGCGCAGGAGCCAATATTCTTGGCAATATCGAAATTGGTCATTGCTCAAAGGTGGCATCCGGTTCGGTCGTTCTGAAGCCTGTCCCGCATAATGTGACCGTGGCTGGTGTGCCTGCCCGTATTGTGGGGGAAGCAGGCTGCTCGGAGCCTTCGCGCGCCATGGATCAGCTCGTTACCAACTTCGAATAAGCCTGGTTCTTACCACTAACGATTGCAGTCAACCCTTTACAGGGCGCCATGCCACATGGCAAACCGCTCTGACTCGACGAATAAGACAGGAGATTTTAGGTGAAACCCGAAGAACTGAAAAAACTCGACAGCTACTTCAAGCGGACATTCCGCAACACGGAATTGGTAGTGAAGGCTCGCCCGCGGAAAGATGATTCCGCAGAACTTTATCTGGGCGACGAGTTCCTCGGTCTGATCTACAAGGATGAAGACGAAGGCGAATTGTCTTATAATTTCTCCATGGCAATCCTGGAAATGGACCTTTAGCCCATTCTTACTATGTTGAGTGGTGCTCGAGCATCACTCAACACTTTTGATGTGGCCACGCGCAAATTCTGCAATCTTTTTGTCCAGAAGCGGCCAATCCTCAAGCATTTCTCTCGGAAACCGATAGGTCAGCTGCAAATCACCGCCGACGAAAATATCGCTTTGGCAGGATGCAAGATTATCGCGGGATGACGGTTTATCAAGACAACGCGCAACAAATGAAGGTTTCGCACCGTGATCCGGTGCAACGAGAAGCTCCTCATTGATGAAGCCGCTATCGCCCCTGAAGCGTTGGAGCGTTAAACCGGCAGGACCGGCAGCGCCGGGCCCTTCGGTCAGTGGAAGATAGACGGGACCATAACGCCCCGGCATATCCTGCGATCCCTGCCTTGCCTCAAATGTCAGGAAGATCAATTTCTTGTCTGGTCCCGCGCCATTGAAATCATTTTTAAATTCTGCGGCGTACCCCTGCATTTCCGGCCAGTGCAGATAAAGGTCAACGCGCTCGGCTATGCCATCGCGCCGCTGCCTATCAAACCGGATCATATTCGCTGGAATCTCGAGCACGTCATTGCCAATGACGATTTGCTGCGCAGAACGATCTTCCGTATGGCCGCCAAGGGAAATTATGTGTCCAAGGAAAAAGCCGGCAAGAGCCAGACATAGGGACAAGAAGCCAAGTGCGACCACGCCATAAAAGACCTTTCGCAAGAGAAAGCTTGCCGAAATTGCCTCTATTTTCTCTGTGGTCGCCTGCATGATGTGGCCCGAAGGTTTCCTTCGGCACATTCTAACTGCCCATGTGCTGATTTATGGTTAATTGAGTATCAATGAACCGCGTGATTCTGGAGGACGCCAAATGCCGATTTATACGCTTAACGGCCAAGCACCGCAGTTTGAGCACCGAAAATCAAACTGGATAGCGCCTGATGCGACGATTATCGGCAAAGTTTTTCTAGGTGAAAATGCCGGGATCTGGTTCGGCGCTGTATTGCGCGGGGATAACGAGCTCATTCACATTGGTCGCAATACGAATGTGCAGGAACACACGATCATGCACACCGATCTGGGATATCCGCTGACAATCGGCGACGGATGCACCATCGGGCATCGCGCTATGCTGCATGGCTGTACTATTGGAGAAAATACCCTGATCGGTATTGGAGCGATTATTCTCAATGGTGCAAAAATCGGCAAGAATTCTCTGGTAGGTGCGGGGGCTTTGGTCACCGAACGCAAGGAATTTCCGGATAATTCCCTGATCGTGGGATCACCGGCCAGGGTGGTCCGTACGCTGGACGAGGCAGCGGTAGAACAGTTGAAGCTTTCTGCCGCTCACTATGTCGAAAACGGGAAGCGTTTCATGAGCGGTCTGGAGATTGCTTAACAAGCCGGTGTAAATGCACCGGCCAATGGATCCGGACTCATTGCTCGATACTGCCGACCAGCACCTGGCGATCATCATTGATTGAAACCCATGCGCCGGTGTTCTTCGTTGATTGGCGCTTGAGGTAATCATAGTTCGTTTCATTCCATGGCTTGATACGGGCTTCGAGATTATCAAGAATGTAATCGCCCTGGCCGGTGCGCACGGTCAACACTGCATGACCTTCGCCGTTCATCTGCCGAACGACGGTTATCAATAGATCGCTGAGTGGAATGCCGCCTTCATTCAGCAGCTTGCGCTTCAGGAGAACATAATCCTCACAGTCTCCAACTGTTGTCGGATAGGACCATACTTCTGCTTTACCCCAGATATCCATGTCCGTCTCTGGGCGAACCTGCGCGTTTACCTGACTGTTGACCAGAACCAGCAAATTCCATGTCTTTGATGTCAGGCTAAGCGGCGTATCATTGCTACTCTTGACGCTGCATTCGCCGCGATATGTCTGGCAGAATTCATAATGACCAATCGGCTGCGAGGTGCGACCGCCGGTCTTCATGATCATTGCCGAAGTGCCTGCCTCAGCATAGGCGGCGATGCACATTAAAAGGAATGCAGCGCCAAATAGGATTGTCTTTTTTATCATTACCGTCGTCTCCCCGGTTGAGGCGACAATGGCAGAGAGAGTTTGATTGAGCGGAAACGATGGCGAGTAAATCTGATCGAATTAGGTAGTAAAAAATAAAGGAATTAGGCAATTACGATGTATTAATGTTTATTATTATTTAGTTTAACAAAGTATAGATTTAAGTAAGTTGCAGAATATTAGAATTAAGTATCGGTTTAAATAAATATGTCGTTATTTCCATTGGCTTAATGCGCTCCATACAGATGCCAGACAAATGCCGTTCTCTCGCAGCAATCGCGCCAAAAATATTTCTGCCGTGTGAAGAAAAACTAAGTCAGAGAAAAACTGGCTTTAACTCTCAAAGGCCGCATCAATGGCGTCGCGGCTTTGCACCGAAGCAAACTCGATTGCCACGCCTTCGTCAAAATGCCGGGCAACACGGCCCCTCATGGTGCCGAGGATGACCTGGCTGTTCAGGGCAGGGCGCATGCGCAGTTCCACCGCTGCACCCGATATGGATAGATCAACAATACGGCAGGGATATTGCCGACCATCGGCCATGGATAGCGTGGTGATTGGGTTGCGCGGTGCGATACGCTGATGCCGGCGATCTTCAGGCGTATCCAGTTCATGTTTGTTTGCAAGCCATGTCAGCTGCGCCGCTATCTTGTTTTTCTTGCGGTCAGAAACGATGAGCGACAGGAGAAAGCCCCCACTAACCAGCTTTTCGACAGTTCCTTCGACACGGCCAATATGGTCTATATAAGCGATAATGCGCTCGCCATTATGGGCCATGATATCTGTGCCGATGACAACATTGCCAGGCGACATTTCGCTGATCTGGCAAACATGTTCCGTGCGGTCTTCGAGCATAAAACGCCCATAGAGCTGCACTTTAACGCTATAATACCTTGTCGTAGCGGTAGGGTTTGGACTTGAGCCATCGTGGGTAGGTTGCATCGTCACGTCCAACTGGCAGAATTCGTTTAGCCTTGATGACAAGCTATTCCATGATTCTTAATGTGGCGGTAATGGTTTCGCGCGCGTTTTAAGTGGTCGCGAGGATTTTCCGCCATCCAGCAATTGCAGGCGGTCAGTATTTTGCCCGATAATTGTATGAATAGCGCCTTTCGGGTTTGGCGATGATAGCGATCCGCCAGCATACTGGCTCCGACTTGTATCCAGCGTCGTGATTGATCTTATGCGGCTTTCGACGATAGAGTCTGACTCTAGCCAGAACGGCTGTCCCAAGGCGACAATCATTCCGATCAGAAATTGTTCATGCACTTCATTGGCAAGCGGCAAGAGGATGAATTCAAACAGCGCGGTGCGCTGGCGTGCGCTTATGCCTTCGGCGTTTATAGCGACGGGGCTTTTTCGGGTTATCGAATTGGCAAGCAAACGCGAGATACTGCGGCGATCTCGTGCCTGCCAAAGCAATTCGAAAGCTGAATCTTTCAATTCGCGGCCGTGAATTGAGCAAATCCGGGTGCCCGCAAGCCGGAACCTTGCTTCGGTATCCTGACTGGCCTGCAAAATGAATATATCGGCCAATTGGCGGGGGATGGCAGCAGGCGCTATCTCGCTGCGTTCGGGCGCGCGCGTGTGCCACGCAACTGCTCCCAATAAGCGATAAGCTCGTTTGATCTTCCGTGCTGCATAAATTTGTCTGTTTGTCCGATCGGATGTCCGCGGACTGTGTCACCGACGGCAGGGTAACGCCACGTTTCATGTGTCCATGTCCACCGTGGCGGGCTGTTAGGGTTAATAAGTGGTTTACGTTGAGGTGTCGCAACGAATGTGAGACAAGCGTTTACGAGATTTCATACCTGACCTTAAATTTAAGGCCGTCCGTAACCGGGCGGCCTTCTTTCTGTTTATGCATCGGATTATTCGAAAACCGGGATTCCACTGGCCGGCTTGATACTATAGCTTGCCGGGACCGAAACGAGGCCGATACAGAATGACCGAACCAGACATAGCGCGGGACAAACCATCAGGCGGAGAGCCGATGTTCAACATTCCGGGTATTATCCTCGCAGCTATCGGCATCTGCATCGCAGTATTTCTCTACCAGACCTATATTCTTGACGATGGACAGGCTGTCGAGTTTCTCTGGTACTATGCCTTTATTCCTGCACGCTTTGCGCAAATGGGCGGCCAGGGCGACGTGTGGACATGGTTTACGACGATCTCCTATTCATTCATGCATGGAAGCGTGGCTCATATCGCATTAAACATGATCTGGCTGGCAGCATTCGGATCCCCGCTTGCGGCGCGCATTGGCCCGGTGCGTTTGACACTTTTTTGGATCGCGACATCCATCGCCGCCGCATTGACGCATTATGCTATTTACCCTGATAGCATGGCTCCCCTGGTAGGCGCGTCAGGTGCAGTGTCCGGCATGATGGGCGCTGCAGCGCGTTTTGGATTTCGTCGCTCAACATCGCGCAACTCGGCAGCCTTTGTTGGTGACATATTGCCGATTGCCGTTGCACTGCGCATGCGCACAGTGCTGACGTTTCTTGGAGTCTGGTTTGTCACCAATATTGCGGCCGGGCTTTTATCATTGGGAGTAGAGGAATCTGCGTCGATCGCCTGGGAGGCGCATATAGGCGGATTTGTGGTCGGTTTCTTCGGAATATCGCTGTTTGACCGGCACCGCGCCTGATAAGTGCAATCAATTTTTGAATGCAAAAGATGTTTTATAATCAATAGATTGGATTGCGTTTATCAAATCGATCTGAGCCAAGTGTTCTTGTGTAAAGATAACTATGGAGGCGACATGCGCAATTGCAATGCACTTGCAATGGGTGCAACATATAAGCACGATGAGTTAGGTTGCTAAAAGCATCGGGGGAGATGCAGCAATCAAACATGTAAGGAGGATGCGCATGACAGTCAGATCGATTCTTGAACGCAAGGGCTATGACGTTTTCAGCATTACGCCTGATGTGTCGCTAGCGGATGCAATCACGGTTTTGGCCAAGCACAAAATCGGCGCACTTGTCGTTTGCGATGAGAACAAGGCTATCAAAGGTATCTTGTCCGAACGCGATGTGGTTCGCGCCATTTCGGCCGACGGTGCCGATGCTCTATGGAAGCCGATTTCAGAAACAATGACCATAAAGGTCAAGGTCTGCAACGAAAGTCATACGATTAATCAGGTCATGGAAACGATGACGCAAGGCCGTTTCCGCCATTTGCCGGTTGAAAAGGATGGCCAACTTTATGGCATCGTATCGATCGGCGACGTTGTTAAGCTGCGGATCGAGGAAGTGGAACGCGAGTCACAAGAGATTCGCAGCTATATCGCGACGGCTTAGTTCTAGATTTATCGACGTAGTGAGGTTCATTTTGCTGCAATGAAGCCGACCTAATACCGTAATGGTTCATTACGGGGATTAGGCTTGAATTGGAAAAGACGGCAAAGATAATCTTTATCCACGGGGCATCAAGCAGCGGGAAGTCTACTCTTGCGCGAGTCCTTCAGGCACAACTGCCAGAACCATTCTGGCATGTTTCTATTGATCATCTCCGTGATTCCGGGATGTTGCCTCTGGACCGTTTTCGGAACGGCGACTTCAATTGGAGGGAGAATCGCACCAAATTCTTTGACGGATTTCATCGTTCGCTCGTGGCTTATGCTTCAGCAGGCAATAATATTTTGCTTGAACATATTCTCGAGGAAGATTGGTGGGTCACCAATCTGGCCCAGCTTTTCAAACCGTTCGATGTTTTCTTCGTCGGGCTTCATTGCGATCTTGATGAACTCGTAAAAAGGGAAACATTGCGAGCAGATCGGCCGATGGGAAGCGCTGCCGATGATTATCATCGGATTCATGTTGGTCAGAGATATGATTTGGAGCTGCCTGCAGGGCAGACTACGCAGGAATACGCGAACCAAGTACTGTCAGCGTGGGCCAATCGACGGATGCCGTCTGTTTTTCAGCAGTTGCTGGAATAGAAATTGTTCAGCAAGGCCTACGTTTAGCGCGATGCTATTGTATTGATTGACATCATTTCCGCGAGTGATGCCGATACTAGAAAACAAGCTTTTGCATGCGCTCAAGCTCGCCGAGGCGGGTCATGGTCTCTTCATATCCGCTTCGGATCGCTTCATCGGCGCGATGGAATTCAGCAAGACCGATTTTGCCAACTTTTGGCAATAATGCGATATCCGGCGGATCGCCCGCCATGCGAGCGCGTGAAATCCGGTCCTGAATGATATTGAACGATTCCATCATCACACCTGTAATGCCCAGGCGCTTGGAATAAGCAGGGCGCCGCAAGCCGGAATTTTCAATATCGCCAGTTTGCGGATGAGGTGCCTCGGCGCTATGTTTTATGACCGCTGCACGGCCAAACTGATCGTAATGCAGGTTAACCGCGACGACCAATGGCTGCTCATAGGAGCGGCAGACGGCGACAGGCACAGGGTTGACCAGAGCGCCATCTACAAGGATGCGGCCATTGCACTCGACAGGTTCAAATACGCCGGGCAGGGCGTAGGATGCGCGCATCGAGGTGATGAGGCTGCCACGCGTCAGCCAGATTTCATGACCCGTATTGATTTCTGTACACACCGCGATGAACCGCTTGGGCAGGTCTTCGATGGATAATTCTTCGAGATGGTCACGCAATCGCCGGTCCAGCTTCATACCGCCGAACAACCCATTTCCACCAAATCGCAGATCAAGCAGACTGAAAATGCCACGCTTGGTAAGGCTTCGGGCAAATTCCTCAAGCTGGTCGAGCTTGCCGCCGAGATAGCAGCCGCCAACGAGCGCTCCAATCGAAGTGCCGGCGATCATCGATATCTCTATGCCCGCTTCATCGAGAGCACGAAGCACGCCAATATGCGCCCAACCACGAGCAGCTCCGCCTCCCAGAGCAAGTGCTATGGGTGTTTTGCTTTGAACGGGCCTTTCAGGTGCTGCGATCTTCTCATCAGTGGCATTGCTGATGCCGATAGATTCCGCCGCACGTGTCCGGCGCGATGCCCATTCGAGCATGGCATGAACTCCTAGAGTCGTGGACTTTCATTCAATTTCAATTGTGGTAACCAAAAGCTGAATATTGCGTGAATAACAATTCTTAGCTGACCAATGAAACCTGACTACAAACGCAGAAAACGGCAGATGCGAGGCATTACGCCATCTAAAACTTCATGACCAGCGACGGCTTTCCGTCATGCGCAACGATGTTGCGATAAAAACATGACCTGCGGCCGGTGTGGCATGTCGGTCCGTCTCCTGCTACTCGAACCTTCAGCCAGAGGGCATCCTGATCGCAATCTGTGCCGAGCTCGACAACGCTTTGCAGATTGCCGGAGGTTTCCCCCTTCTTCCACAGTGATTGCCGCGACCGTGACCAATAGTGAGCAATGCCGGTCTCGATGGTCAATTGTAGAGCTTCGGCATTCATATGCGCGACCATGAGAAGTTCACCGTCCCTGGCATCGGTAACAACAGCGGTTATCAACCCCGCAGCGTCAAACCGCGGGGTGAAAACATTGCCTTCTTCAACGTCATGATTATGCGCTGCAGGACGAGGAAAAGACGTTTCTGCCATTTTGTCCTCAACGACCTCGGACCATGGTCATGAAACGAACCTGATCATTGACCTCGTCCTTGAACGATCCGGTAAATGTCGTCGTGGTTGTCAATGAGCCCGATTTGCGGATACCGCGCATGGCCATGCACATATGCTCGGCCTCGATCATGACGGCAACACCGCGCGGACGCAGGGAACTTTGTATCGCGCTGGCAATCTGGGCAGTCATGCTTTCCTGCGTTTGCAAGCGATGCGCGAAAATATCGACAACGCGCGCAATTTTCGAAAGTCCGACAACTTTTTCACCATCAGGCAAATAGGCGACATGGGCCTTGCCGATGATCGGAACCATGTGGTGCTCGCAGTGTGAAAAGAAAGGAATGTCCTGAATGAGGACCATATCCTCATAGCCAGCTATTTCTTCAAAGGTCCGCCCCAGCACATCAGCAGGATCGAGTGCATAGCCGGAGAAGAGTTCCTTGTATGATTTGACGACGCGTTCAGGCGTGTCGAGCAGGCCCTCGCGGTCAGGATTATCGCCAGCCCATAGAAGCAGGGTGCGTACCGCTGCTTCTGCTTCTTCCTGAGTTGGTCGGCGAATATTATTTTGCTTTGCAGTTATAGGCTGCAAGTTTTTCACTACCGCATCCATCGCGATCTCCCGTAGTCGCCCTCAAAGGAGCGACGAGTTAAACGGCAATACACGATAATCGTTCCTCGCGGGAACGGACGGTGTATTGAAGCATGAGCGGATCAATCATCCACCCCGTAGGCATACATGCCATCGCAAAATTAATCTACGCGACTTTATGAGGGCCTGCTCGCATACTATATAGGTAGTCTATAGGAAATTCATAGAGCATCAACGGCGAGTTGTGACGCCTTTGAGATGAACACTGTGTCAAGAGTGGCAAATCATGATCAATGACGTTTACAATACGCGAATTCTGGAGTTTGCCGGCAATATTCAACGGCTTGGCCGTTTGGACGCTCCCGATGCGTCTGCAAAGGCGCATTCCAAGCTGTGCGGTTCCACTGTCATCGTCGATCTCAAGGTCGAAAATGGCGTGGTTTCCGATTTTGCTCACGATGTGAAGGCATGCGCGCTCGGTCAGGCTTCGTCTTCAATCATGGCCCGTCATGTGATCGGCGCAACGCCCGAAGAACTTCGCGCATTACGCCTGACGATGTTGCGCATGTTGAAAGAAAATGGTCCACCCCCGGAAGGTCGCTTTGAAGATTTGAAATTTCTGGAACCTGTCCGCGATTACAAAGCCAGGCACAACTCCACACTGTTGACCTTCGATGCAGTTGTGGATTGTCTTGATCAGATCGATAGAAAAAACGCCGAAGCCGCAGCCTGACGGGATGTGCAATGATCCCGCGCATAAGCATCCGGTAAAATACTCCCGCAATTGGGGCGGTCCATGGCGCAAGACACCGGGACGCCTGATCGGAACCGGGCTGGTTCGCTTTTATCAACTCACCCTGTCTGGATTCATCGGGAATTCCTGTCGGCATTTGCCGACCTGCTCGGAATATGCCTATGAGGCAATTGCGCGTCATGGATTTTGGGCGGGCGGGTGGATGGGGTTGTTCAGGTTTGCCCGTTGTGGGCCGGGCGGCACCAGCGGGTTGGACCCGGTGCCCGTAGCGCTTGATAAGCGTTTCGCCTGGTACCTGCCTTGGCGCTACTGGGGTATCGCCGCAAAAGAAAAAGGCCGCTCATGAGCGGCCTTTTGTTTATTCACCCTTTCAGGCCGCTTCCGGCTTGCGCGGGAAGGGAGTGACATTGGCTGTGTCATCATCAAGCTTCAGACCGCCAGCCTTCAGCAGCGAGGTAAAGCGGCCATTCTGACGGGCCAGATCATCAAAGCTGCCGGATTCAACAACTTCACCCTGATCCATGAACAGTACGAGGTCAGCGTCGCGGACGGTCGACAGACGGTGCGCAATGATGAACGTTGTACGGTTCTGGCAAAGCTTGTCGACCGCAACCTTAACTCGGGCCTCTGTCTCAACGTCAAGAGCACTCGTTGCCTCATCCAATACCAGGATGGGAGCATCCTTCAGGATCGCACGGGCGATAGCCACACGCTGGCGCTCACCGCCGGACAATTGCGAGCCACGTTCGCCGACAACAGTGTTATAGCCTGCAGACTTCGACAGGATGAAGTCGCTTGCATCGGCAGCTTCCGCAGCGGCAAAGACATCTTCATCAGAAGCTTTGGGGCGACCAACGCGGATATTGTCCTCAATCGTGCGGTTGAACATGCCAGCATCCTGGAACACTGTCGCAATGGCATTACGCAACGAGCGACGGCTGATTGTCTTCGTGTCGATATCGTCGACAAGAATACGGCCTTCCTTGGGATCATAAACCCTCTGCAACAGATTGATCAACGTTGTCTTGCCGGCACCTGTCGGTCCAACAATGGCAACAGTCTCACCAGCCTTTGCCTTGAAGCTTACATTCTTCAAGCCCTGCGTAGAGTTCGGAAATTCAAACGAGACATTTTCGAATTCCACATCACCGGTTACATTGTCGATATCGTGCACAGTCTTCGGCTCGACTGCATAGGCAGCAGATTCTTCCATTGCATAGAAGTCTTCAAGCTTGGCACGAGCCGCGAAAATCTGGTTCACGAAGGCACTCAACTGGTCGAGACGGCCGATCAGCAAACCGGCAAAACCTGTGAACGCAACAACCTGACCTACATTCATCTCGTCACGCATGACGAAATAAGAACCAAGCAGCAAAACGATGATCATGGAGATTGTTGAGGCCATGCGGTTGATACCAGCGGCGAGAGCCCACCAGTTCAAAACCGGATACTGGGAATCCAGCAGGTTCTTTGTATAGGTCTGCAACGCCCGTGTTTCTTCTTCAACACGGTTGTAGCTTTGCAATACCGAGATGTTGCTCATGGAGTCACTGACATGGCTGAAAGCTGTGATGTGATGACGTTCCACCTGGGCCTGACCATCCTTGGTCTTGCTGGTAACGACACGGACAACCATCATATAGACCACGCCGAGCACAACGAGCACTGAGGTCAAACGCCAATCCTGGCTGAGAGCAAGCGGGAACAGCAGCACCAGGCCAACGGCAGTTGCCAGATGGGTGCGCATGAATTCGAGCCACAGGCCGAACAGAGTTTCGATCGCGCGCAGCAATGTATGCAGCGCGTTTGATGTGCCGCGCTGATGATGCCAAGCGAGCGGCATGCTGATCACGCGATTGTAGGATTCGGTAAGTACGGCGAGCTTGCGACGATGGGCCAGCCTGTCGGCTTCACGAGAAACCAGAACATTGGCACCAATATGAAACAAGCCCACAGCAGCCAACTGGCTAAGCGGGGGAATGATGGCGGTTTTTGTTGCGATAGCCTGAATCACCCGGCCAGCAAGCCATGGTTCTACGATCATGCTTGCAGCGAGTGCAATATTGGCGATGCATATAAACATGGTCGCGCGCTTTTCGGCGCCGAGATATTGGAGGGATCTCCAATAGATGTTTAATAATGACACTTTGCCACTCCGATTGCTTGGTCCGCCACTAACGCGTAGAAATGACACTGCATCAGACTCTTGTGCACCGCAATATTCAATGCTCTAAAGTCTTGATCGTTCCCTGTCGTAAGTGGGAACATTTTTCTACGGCTCGTAACGTCCCGTGATGAGTCAACTTACTGAGATCGCAAATTAATCCAGCCGAACTGAATGTAACATGAACGCAATTTTACTGGTCGCATCTGGAGGAGCCATTGGCTCGGTTCTGCGATATCTCACCGGTCTGGCAATGACACGTCTATTTGGTACCGCGTTTCCCTATGGCACGTTGGTGGTCAATGTGGTTGGCGGGCTGATCATGGGCCTGTTTATCGAACTGCTAACGCGGCGATTTGAGGGTTCGGAAGAGCTTCGCCTGTTCGTTGCGGTTGGCATACTGGGCGGCTTCACAACCTTTTCGTCGTTTTCGCTCGATGTTGTTATGCTTTGGCAGCGCGGCGAGACGGCAAGCGCCGCTTTTTACGTGCTAATAAGCGTCGTATTGAGCATTTGCGCAGTGTTTTTAGGATTATGGCTCGCAAGAACCGTCGCATAGTGCTAAGCGCTGCCGCAAGACCTGTAATTCCATAAATAATCATTCGATGCGATTTCCGCGTTTCATACGCTTGAGGACACGCCGAATCTAAAGGTCTGCGATTAAAAGGCTTGAGCTGATGGCAGCGGTAGAACAAAAAACAGTCGATACGGGTGAGGCGGAAATGCGCCTCGACCGTTGGTTCAAAGTACATTATCCGGGCCTCGGTTTCGGGCATTTGCAAAAATTGCTGCGTTCCGGCCAGATAAGAATTGATGGGTCGCGCGCCAAATCCGATACGCGGCTTCAGGCAGGACAGACGGTCCGTATCCCGCCGCTGCCCGTAGATTCCAAAGCTGAAGGCCATCTGACAGGCAAAAGCATACGCGGCCGCGATGATGGCGATGTTCTAAAGCAGATGCTGCTTTATGAAGATCCGAAAGTCTATGTTTTCAACAAACCTGCGGGTCTAGCCGTTCAGGGTGGTTCGGGCGTTAACCGCCACGTGGACGATATGCTGGAAGCATGGCGCAACAAAAGAGGTGAAAAGCCTCGGCTTGTGCACCGGCTTGACCGCGATACTTCGGGTGTGCTGGTCGTTGCCCGCACGCGCGGTGCCGCGCAGGCATTGACCGCTGCATTTCGCGAGCGTGAAACCAAGAAAACCTATTGGGCTCTGGTCAAGGGTATTCCACGCAAGCGGGAAGACAAAATCGCCACCTGGCTAGCCAAGGAAGCAACGGAAGATGGCGACCGAATGCGCGTTGTCCCTCATGGCGAGCCAGATTCCGATCATGCGATTTCCTACTACCGGGTTATTGAATCTGCAGGGCAGGTGCTGACCTGGCTTGAAATGGAGCCTTACACTGGGCGCACGCACCAGCTTCGCGTTCACGCAGCCCATATTGGTTGCCCGATCATCGGTGATCCGAAATATTTCGAAGCCGATACAAACTGGTCATTTCCGGGCGGGATCCAAAATCGCCTGCATCTTCATGCAAGGCGCATTCGCATACCAAATCCATCCGGTGGTATCATTGATGTTACAGCACCTCTGCCACCACATATGGTCCAGACATGGAACCTCTTGGGTCTGGACGAAAATGATGCAGACGAAGACAATTGAGAGGGATAACCTCTCAGGCGTAGGAATGGACTTTAACAATGCGCGATGAACTTTTCAGCATGGATGCAAAACAGGAGCTTTCCGATCCGGACCCTGTTCGCCGTGCGCAAATAACCTCAAAACTGCCTCTGCCAAAGCGATTCTACAAAGAGGCCGCTGTTGCAGAGCGCGATGGCGGATTTTCAGTGGAGCTGGATGGGCGTGTGGTTAAAACCCCCGCCCGGCAAAATCTGGTTCTGCCAACGCGTGCCGCAGCACAACTCATCGCTGACGAATTTACCGCGCAGGAAAAGGAAATCGATCCGGCGCAGATGCCCGCAACACGATTGGCCAACACAGCAATTGACGGTATCATCAATGATCCACAGGCGGTGCTGGAAGATGTTTTGCGTTTTGCCTCGTCGGATATGCTTTGCTATCGCGCCGGTTCTCCGCAACGTCTGGTCCAACGCCAGACTGAGTCCTGGGATCCGATTATCGACTGGGCGGCGGCTGTACTTAATGCGCGTTTTATCTTGGCCGAAGGTGTGATCCATGTGGAGCAGCCACGCGAAGCGCTTGGCGCTTTTGGTGTTCACCTTGGAGCTTTTACCGATCCCTTTGCGATTGCGGCGCTCCATACGATCACAACCCTAACGGGTTCGGCCATTTTGGCGCTGGCCGTAGCCAAAGGTGAAATCTCCGGCGACGAGGCTTGGGAACTTGCCCATCTGGAGGAGGACTGGACATCAGAGCAGTGGGGCGAAGACGCCGAAGCCGCTATTCGCCGTGATATACGTAAGCGTGAAATGCAGGCCGCCGTGCAAATATTGCAAGCGGTTTCGGTATAGGCATTTTGCCCGATTTGACTCAATAAAAAACCCCGGCGTGAGCCGGGGTTTTTCGTATGCAGAGGTCGCTATCAGACCGAATAGTACATGTCATATTCGACCGGATGCGGGGTCATTTCGTAACGCATCACTTCAGCCATTTTCAGCTCGATGAAGGAGTCGATCTGATCGTCGTCAAATACGCCGCCTGCCTTGAGGAAGGAGCGATCCTTGTCGAGGCTCTGGAGCGCTTCACGCAGCGAACCGCAGACAGTCGGGATCTTTTTGAGTTCCTTTGCTGGAAGATCATAAAGATCCTTGTCCATTGGCTGACCAGGATGAATCTTGTTCTTGATGCCATCCAGACCGGCCATCAACATGGCAGCAAAACCGAGATATGGATTTGCTGTTGGATCGGGGAAGCGGATCTCAACGCGCTTCGACTTTGGCGAAGAGCCGAATGGAATACGGCATGAAGCCGAGCGGTTGCGCGCAGAATATGCCAGCAGGACCGGAGCTTCATAACCCGGTACCAGACGCTTGTAGGAGTTGGTCGACGGGTTGGTGAAGGCATTGATTGCCTTGGCGTGTTTGATAATGCCACCAATGAAGAACAGGCAGTTTTCTGACAGGCCCGCATATTCATTGCCAGCGAATGTCGGCTTGCCATCTTTCCAGATCGACATGTGCACGTGCATGCCCGAGCCATTATCGCCGAAGATCGGCTTTGGCATGAAGGTAGCCGTCTTGCCATAGGCATTGGCAACCTGATGAACGACATACTTGTAAATAAGCATCTTGTCGGCATTGCGTGTCAGGTGATCGAACTTGATGCCGAGCTCGTGTTGAGCAGCTGCCACTTCGTGGTGGTGCTTTTCGACGCGCACGCCCATTTCCGTCAAAACGGTAAGCATTTCCGAGCGCATGTCCTGTGCGCTGTCAATCGGAGGAACCGGGAAGTAGCCGCCCTTGACGCGCGGACGGTGACCGAGGTTGCCGGTCTCATAGTCTGTGTCATCGTTTGACGGCAGTTCCGTTGAATCCAGCTTGAAACCTGTATTATACGGGTCAGCCTTGTACTTCACATCGTCAAAGACGAAGAATTCCGCTTCTGGGCCAACAAAAATTGTATCGCCAACGCCTTCGGCCTTCATATAGGCTTCAGCCTTCTTGGCAGTGCCGCGCGGATCACGATTGTAGGATTCGCCAGAAACCGGATCAAGGATATCACAAAGAATAACCATGGTTGACTGAGCAAAGAACGGATCCATGTGAACCGTTTCGGTATCTGGCATCAGCACCATGTCCGATTCATTGATGGCTTTCCAACCGGCGATGGACGAGCCGTCGAACATAACGCCATCGGCGAACATATCCTCATCAACTTCAGCAACGTCCATTGTCACATGCTGCAGCTTGCCCTTGGGATCTGTGAAGCGAAGATCAAGGAACTTTACGTCGTTGTCTTTGATCTGCTTGAGAATATCATTTGCAGTCGTCATACCAATTTTCCTTATTAAGCACGATGATTGGGTACCGGATTCATCGCCGGCAACAGTTGGATCAGATGGCGTCGATACCGGATTCACCAGTACGAATGCGAACGACTTCCTCGATATTCGAGACGAAGATTTTTCCGTCGCCGATGCGCCCGGTCTGCGCAGCCTTGCGAATTGCCTCTATTGCGGCTTCGACAGATTCATCGCCGAGAACGATTTCCACTTTAACCTTGGGCAAAAAGTCGACGACATATTCCGCGCCACGATACAATTCCGTGTGACCCTTTTGACGGCCAAAGCCCTTGGCTTCGGTGACCGTGATGCCTTGAAGCCCCACTTCCTGCAGTGCTTCTTTCACCTCGTCCAGCTTGAACGGCTTGATGATGGCTTCGATTTTCTTCATCAGAGATCGATCTCCCTATATAACCGGCGGGCCTATGCCCGCTTGCCCATCATAAAAGCATGAAGCGTGCCAATTCCATCGCTTTTGAAGAATATTCTTGAAATGGCAATTTTAATGCCGCTTTGGCAAAGGGAATTTTATTTCCCGTCGATGAATTGAACCATGAATGCACAAATCAGACCGTTGCGCAGCCTAAAAATTAGGCGAATTGCAACATTATTAGGCTGGGCAGGGACGGCGACTTACTGGATTCGCCCTGTGAGCGCTTGCGCTGCCTGCGGAGCGCGCACTTTGCCTTCGTGGATGAAGTAAACGAACACATCACGAGGATGCTTCTGCGTCTTCTCATTGGGAGCAGCCAAGGGAAGATCATCCGGCACCCCGCCTTCGGCCCATAATTGCGCTCGCTCAGCCCACTTGTCCAATGCGTCAGTTGAATAAGCTGTTTCGATATTATCATCGCCTTTTTGAAGTCGTGCATAGACAAAATCGGACGTCACATCAGCGATCTCCGGATATTCAAAATGCTCGGCATAAACGACGGCCACGTTCTTCTTGCGTGCCAAGGCAATGAAATCAGGATCGATAAAAGATGGATTGCGCACTTCAACCGCGTGCCGCAACGGCAAGCCCGCTTCCTTTCGGGGAAGAAGGTCGAGAAAAGCGCCGAAATCCTCAATATCAAACTTTTTTGTCGGCGCGAACTGCCAGATAAGCGGTCCTAAACGGTCACCAAGTTCTGCAAGTCCCGATTTGATAAATCGCTCCATGGACTCTCCAGCCTCCGCCAGCACCTTTCGATTGGTGACAAAACGATTTCCTTTAACGGAGAAAATGAAACCATCCGGCACCTGGCCAGCCCATTTGGCGAAGGTCTCCGGTTTTTGCGTGCCGTAATAGGTGCTGTTGATTTCTATCGTCTGGAGATGCTGTCCTGCATAATTAAGCTCCTTGGCCTTTGAAAGACCTTCCGGGTAGAAGGTCCCGCGCCAAGGTTCAAATATCCAGCCGCCGATGCCCGCCCGAATAGTTCCTGCAGTCATAGTTTCCTCCCTGACCGTATCCAGACCAACGCCACGACATCTCTGCAAGCAGCTATTCCGCCGCTGCTTGCACCCTATGTCCCGGACGGCGCCGCAACAGCTCCTTCAGGAATTGACCCGTATAAGAACGCTCAACATCGACAATATCCTCAGGACGACCAACCGCTACGATTTCACCGCCGCCGTCGCCGCCTTCCGGACCAAGATCAATCACCCAATCAGCGGTCTTGATGACTTCGAGATTATGCTCGATCACAACCACCGTGTTGCCTTGATCCACAAGCTCATGCAAAACTTCAAGAAGCTTGGCTACATCATGGAAATGCAAGCCTGTTGTCGGCTCATCAAGAATATAAAGCGTTCTGCCAGTTGCCTTGCGGGACAGTTCCTTGGCGAGTTTGATTCGTTGCGCCTCACCGCCGGAAAGCGTGTTTGCCTGTTGCCCGACATGAATATAACCAAGGCCGACCTTCGCCAATGTTTGCAACTTATCGCGAACGGCAGGAACGGCGGCGAAAAACTCCGCACCCTCTTCAACAGTCATATCGAGCACATCAGCGATTGATTTGCCCTTGAACAGAACTTCCAGCGTTTCGCGATTATAGCGCTTGCCATGGCATACGTCGCACGTGACATAGACATCCGGCAGGAAGTGCATCTCAATCTTGATGACGCCATCGCCCTGACAGGCTTCACAGCGCCCGCCTTTGACGTTGAACGAAAAACGACCCGGCTGATAGCCACGCGCCTTGGCTTCAGGCAAACCCGCAAACCAGTCACGGATTGGAGTAAACGCACCCGTATAAGTTGCCGGATTGGACCGGGGTGTACGTCCGATTGGCGATTGATCGATATCGATGACTTTATCGAGGAATTCCAGACCATCAATATGGTCGTGCTCTGCAGGATGCTCGCGGGAGCCCATGATCCGGCGTGAGGCGGCCTTGAATAATGTCTCGATAAGGAAGGTGGATTTTCCGCCACCCGACACGCCGGTTACAGCGGTGAAAGTGCCAAGCGGAATTTCTGCCGAGACATTTTTCAGATTATTGCCACGCGCGCCGACAACTTTAATCCGTTTCTTATTGACCTTGCGGCGTTCTGCCGGCACGGCCACCTCGATTTCGCCTGACAAATATTTGCCCGTCAAGGATTTCGGGCTGGCCATAATGTCCGCTGGACTGCCTTCGGCGATTATCTGACCACCGTGAATACCGGCGGCCGGACCGATATCGACGACATAATCTGCGGTCAAAATCGCATCCTCGTCGTGCTCCACAACGATAACCGTATTTCCGAGATCCCGCAGATGACGCAAAGTCTTCAGCAACTGCTCATTGTCGCGTTGATGCAGGCCAATGGATGGCTCGTCCAGAACATAGAGAACACCAGTCAGACCGGAACCGATCTGCGATGCAAGGCGGATACGCTGGCTTTCACCACCGGAAAGAGTGCCCGAATTGCGTGAAAGCGCCAGGTAGTCCAGGCCGACATCATTCAGGAAGCGCAGACGCTCGCGAATTTCCTTAAGAATGCGCGCAGCGATTTCTGTCTGTTTCTCATTGAAGCTTTTATCAATATCGCTGAACCAGGCATCCGCATGACGAATGGATTTTTCAGTAATCTGGCCGATATGCAGACCGCCAATTTTTACCGCGAGAGCCTCGGGTTTCAGGCGGTAACCCTTGCAAGCGGGGCAGGGCGTGCCAGACATGAAACGTTCGATCTCTTCGCGCGACCATGCTGAATCCGTCTCTTTCCAGCGGCGTTCCAAATTGGGAATGACACCCTCGAAAGATTTTGTTGTGCGATATGATCGCAAACCATCATCATAGGAGAATGCAATTTCACGGCTGCCAGTGCCGTAAAGTATGGCTTCGCGCGCCTCTTCATTCAAATCACGCCAGCGATCTGCGAGCTTGAAACCGTAGGCTTCGCCCAGCGCCTGCAATGTTTGGCTGTAATAAGGAGAACTCGATTTTGCCCAAGGCGCAATTGCACCATTCTTAAGCGTCAGGGCCTCGTCAGGAATGATCATCGTCGGATCAATCGCCTTTTGAGTACCCAGGCCATCGCAGGTCGGGCAGGCACCGAAGGGATTATTGAACGAGAAAAGGCGCGGTTCAATCTCCGAAATGGTGAAGCCCGAAACAGGACAGGCGAATTTTTCCGAAAACATGATGCGTTCATGTGTTTCGTTCTTGGATTTATTGGCTGATTCACTTGAGGTTTCATCAGCAGGCAGCGGCTTATCCGCAAATTCTGCGACAGCGATACCATCTGCAAGCTTCAGGCAGGTCTCGAGGCTATCGGCAAGACGTGCGGAAATATCAGGTCGGACGACGATGCGGTCAACCACAACGTCGATATCATGCTTGTACTTCTTATCGAGTGCCGGAACATCGGCAATTTCATAAAAAATACCATCGACCTTCACGCGCTGAAAACCGCGTTTCTGCAGATCCGCAAGCTCCTTGCGATACTCCCCCTTACGCCCGCGTACTATGGGCGCAAGGATGAATAGACGGGCGCCTTCCTCGAGCGCCATGACACGATCCACCATTTGGCTGACGGTCTGGCTTTCGATAGGCAAGCCTGTTGCCGGTGAATAAGGGACACCGACACGCGCATAAAGCAGGCGCAAATAGTCGTAAATCTCGGTGACTGTACCCACAGTTGAGCGGGGGTTGCGGCTGGTTGTCTTTTGCTCAATCGAAATTGCCGGAGAAAGACCGTCAATTTGATCCACGTCTGGTTTCTGCATCATCTCCAGAAACTGCCGGGCATAGGCCGACAGGCTTTCGACATAGCGTCTTTGGCCTTCTGCATAGATCGTATCGAAGGCGAGCGAAGACTTGCCCGAACCCGAAAGGCCGGTCATGACAATCAGCTTGTCGCGCGGCAGATCAAGATCGATATTCTTCAAATTATGTTCGCGCGCGCCGCGAATGGAAATGTACTTCTGATCGCTCATGTCGGTTCGCCTTTAAGAGGGCATGCTGTTATGGGGAATTGTTCTTTAAGAGAACAGTTTCCTTTATCTAGTGCTTCATGGATAATTTACGAGGCCGGACTTTATCAACCATCCTGAATCACCATAGCCATGTTGACATTATTAGAGCAAGTGTTAGAACAAAGAAAGAACAAATAATATTGACAGCGGCCTTCGCCATATCCGGATGTATACGGCTGCGAATTGATTGTAAAAGGACGCTTTGAGCTGAGATAGTCGGCTGCATGATCGAAAAATGTCTCCTGACAAATCTGGCAGGAGAGTGATCGCAGCAGACGATGCCGATATGAGGTGTATATTGTGGATAGTGGCAATCAATTGCCCGCCACGTCCATGGCTTCTGTATGATAGGCAAAATTTAAAATTGGAATTTGTGGAGTTTTGAACATGGCAGGCAGTGTCAACAAGGTCATTTTGGTAGGAAATCTTGGCGCTGATCCAGAAGTCCGGCGGCTCGGTTCAGGCGATCCCGTCGTGAATCTACGTATTGCGACCTCGGAAAGCTGGCGCGACAAGAATAGCGGCGAACGCAAGGAAAAGACCGAGTGGCACAGCGTCGTCATTTTTAATGACAATCTCGCAAAAGTTGCCGAGCAGTACCTTAAGAAGGGTATGAAGGTTTATCTGGAAGGCGCGCTTCAGACCCGTAAATGGCAGGACCAGACGGGCAATGATCGTTATTCCACCGAAGTCGTACTGCAAAAATTCCGTGGTGAACTACAGATGCTGGATTCACGCGGAGAAGGTGCGGGAGCCGGCGGCGGTCGGTCCTTCGAGAGCAATTCCGGGCGCGGACAGATGAGCGACGATCGTGGCGGTTCCGACTTTGGCCGGTCCAATGCAGGCGGGTCCTCGAGCTCGAGCGGCGGTAATTTCTCACGCGATCTCGATGATGAGATCCCGTTCTGAGTTGAGTTCAAAAGACCGGACTTGATCGTATTCTCATTATTATGCAGGCATCGGGTAGTCCAAGACTGCCCGATGTTTGTTTTTAGATGAGAAAACAACTGCTCCTAGTTCCCGGAGCGCTTCACCATTGAAATAATGATTTCATAGAGCTCATCTTTTGCCTGAGTAGGAGCGATATCCTCGTTTACTGCAGCATTTGACAAGCCTTCTGCAGCTCCGAGCATTCCCCATAGTCCAGCCGATGAAACACCTTCTGCGCCGGTAAACGCATTTAACAGATGCCTGCACTTTTCTATGAACACGGCCTCGAAGTCGTGCTTTATCTTATCAAGTTCCGGCGAGCCTTTTAATGCGGCAGTGATGCCGGGAATTTCGCGTCCCTGTGTAAGAACGCAATCAACATAAGACGAGGCGATCACTTTGGCGACGTCGGTGAGATTGGGTGCGGCACGCTCAAGCGCCGCATCCATTATAACGGTCTGACGTGCATCGAACTCTTTGAAAAGTGCTGCGAGAAGTCCTGGCCTTGTGCCGAAATGGTCATAGACAACGGGCTTTGTAACACCTGACAACTCAGCCAGGCGACCAAGCGTCAAAGCTTCCGTACCTTCGTCACGAATTAATTTCCATGAAACATCCAGTAATTGCCGCTGGCGCGCCTCGCGGGAAAGACGCTGGCGGGGAGATGTTTGAGATGAGGAGTTTTTTGAAACTGAGCTTGACATCATTATATACCAAAAGTAACTTACTAAAAGTATATAAGGTTTCGGCCGGTTCCACAACCTCTAATCATGGAGTAATCGACATGCATGCGCTTATTGTTACATCGCATCCAGAATCCAAATCACTGACCAACAGCATCGCGTTAAAGATTGGCGAAGGCCTGTCGCAGAGCGGCTCCCATACATTTGAGATCGCAGACCTTGCTGCAGAGGGTTTTGATCCGCGATTTAGCCAGGCAGATATTGCTTCCCACAAACGACGCGCCGAGACGCCGCCGGATGTAGTGGCCGAGCAAGCGCGGATAGACCGGGCAGACAGTTTGGTACTCGTATTTCCGGTCTATTGGTGGTCAATGCCGGGCTTGCTCAAGGGCTGGATCGATCGTGTTTTCTCGAATGGTTGGGCATATGACGACAATTTCGAAGGGAAGTTATTGAAAAAGCTTGGCCATCTTCAAATCCATCTCGTCGGCATTGGTGGTGCAGATGCGAGGACTTATGAGAAGCATGGCTATGATATCGCTATGGAAAGACAGATCGATCACGGGATTTTCGATTATTGCGGGGCTCGTGTCATATCATCAACACGGCTGCTGGAGGCAGATTCGCGAGACCCGCTTCAACATTTCAATACTGCTCGCAATATTGGTGCGTCCCTTTTCGATAAGCACATGCAGGTCAAGCCAACAGTGGCAGCCTGAAGCGGCTCACTGGGACCAATACATAACGCATTGCTGTCCGGCGTTTGACGCAATTGTCGTGGAAAGGCTGGTCTGTTAGACCAGTCGCGATAGTGCATCGGAGCCCGGTTATGACACAAGTCGAAACACCAGTTGCATCTCGTCATCGCCTCGTGATCGTCGGCGCAGGTTTTGGTGGTCTGGTCACAGTTCAAAACCTTCGCAATGTCGATATCGATGTGACACTGATTGATCAGCGAAATCACCACCTGTTTCAGCCGCTGCTTTATCAAGTCGCAACCTCAACGCTGGCGACCTCCGAAATTGCCTGGCCGATCCGGCATCTTTTGCGCAAATTCAAGAATGTGAAGACACTGCTGGGAACAGTCGATGGGGTTGATACCGCCTCAAAAACTGTTTCGACGCTCGACGGCGAGGTGATTGCCTATGACACGCTCGTCTTGGCTACTGGTGTACGGCATGCATATTTTGGTCACGATGACTGGGAACCCTATGCTCCCGGATTGAAGACGCTCGAAGATGCCACGATGATCCGCCGGCGTATTCTCACGGCATTTGAAAAAGCTGAACGCGAACCTGACCCGGCAAAGCGCCAGGAACTTCTCACATTCGTAATCATAGGCGGCGGACCAACCGGCGTGGAAATTGCCGGAACTTTGGCTGACTTGTCACGTGATACATTGAAGGGTGATTTTCGCGTAATTGATCCAGCCACAGCCCGCGTGGTGCTTATCGAAGGCGGTCCGCGTGTTCTCGGCGCATTTAACGAGGATCTTTCTGCCTATGCGCAACGGGCGCTCGAGAAGCTCGGCGTTATCGTGCATGTCGGCAATCCGGTAACCGAATGTCATGCAGACGGCGTCGAATTTGCAGGGCATTCCCTGCGCGCAAAAACAATCATCTGGGCAGCAGGCGTTCAGGCGTCGCCAGCCGCCAAATGGTTGAATGCGCAGGCGGACCGGGCAGGGCGCCTTGTCGTTAATCCTGACCTGACCGCACCAGGTCACCCCGAAATTTTTGTCATTGGCGACACCGCAACGGTGGCAAATGGCGATAAGGGCACTGTTCCGGGAATAGCACCTGCGGCCAAGCAACAAGGTGCGCATGTTGCGAAAATCATCAAGGCGCGCCTTGCTGGCGATACTGCGACGAAGCCTTTCCGGTATCGACATTCAGGCGACCTGGCAACGATAGGCAAGCGGGCTGCGGTGACAGATTTCGGATTCATAAAGTTGAAGGGCTACCCCGCATGGTGGTTGTGGGGACTGGCGCACATCTATTTCTTGATAGGTGTGCGCAACCGGCTCGCCGTTGCATTAAGCTGGCTATGGATATCGTTCACCGGCGCACGCAGTGCCCGCCTGATCACTCAGCGGGAAGCTGCGGAAGAAGACAAGCCGCTATAGTGGTTGGCTCGGGCTATTTGATCAGGTCGTAATGAACGTCTTGATGCCATCTGCAACGAACTGCACTGCCAGCGCGGCAAGGATCACGCCCAGCAAGCGTGTCAGGATCGAACGTCCCGTTTCTCCCAAAAAACGATCAACACGTTCCGCAACGAAAAAGACGAGATAAGCCGAGGCAATACATACGAGAATAACGCCAATAAGGGCGATACGCGAAGCTGGAGTGGCCATCGTTCCGGCCAACAGGATCGTTGCCGATATGGCTCCGGGGCCTGCAATAAGTGGTATTGCCAAAGGAAAGGCTGCAATATTTCGAATGTGATCCTTGGTGATTGCGACGGCGGCGCTCTTTTCCTTGCGATCCTGACGTTTTTCGAAAATCATTTCAAAGGCAATCCAGAACAAGAGCAGGCCACCGGCAATGCGGAAAGCTCCGAGCGTTATGCCGAAAAGCGCCAATATTTGCGCGCCTGCAATTGCAAAAACCGTGAGTACAATGAACGCTGTAAGGCTGGCGCGCAACGCAACCTGGCCGCGTTCCTTCCTGTTCATGCCCTGAGTAAGGGCGAGGAAAAGCGGAGCAAGCCCCGGCGGATCAATCGTTACCATGAGGGTAACGAGCGCATTTAGAATTGTGTCATATAATGCCACGATTTTGCTTTTCTTTTCTGATTAATGCCATGCAAGCCCATGGCTGTCCCCGCCTTAACTTACCGGATTTGCTGTTCAGCGTCGATAAAGATGAAAATCCTTATGCAACTTTTTCACTGCATGAGAAACTCCATTTTATGTTCTTGATTTTAAAGGGTTTTCATCTGTGCATTACCGACGTGTTAATTGGCATTTGGTTTGGAAAGCCGCTATAAGATCAAAGATTGATTCTATTCGAAAGATGAGTGCCTCGTGTCTGATTTAACTCCACCTCCTGGCCCAGAAGACGACAAGACCGGACCTGGCTCCGGTATTGAAGCCATTTCCATCATCGAGGAGATGCAGCGTTCCTATCTCGATTATGCAATGAGCGTGATCGTCAGCCGTGCGCTACCTGATGTGCGCGACGGCTTGAAGCCTGTTCATCGCCGTATTCTTCATGCGATGAATGAAATGGGCCTCTCCTGGAACAGGTCTTATCGTAAGTCCGCCGGTGTTGTCGGTGAAGTGATGGGTAAATACCATCCTCATGGCGATGCTTCGATTTATGATGCGCTTGTGCGCATGGCGCAGGATTGGTCGCTGCGCGACCCGCTCGTGGATGGGCAAGGAAACTTCGGTTCCATCGATGGTGATAGCCCGGCTGCGATGCGATATACCGAATGCCGTCTTGAAAAAGTTACGGAGTCTTTGCTCTCCGATATCGACAAAGAAACTGTCGACTTCCAGGACAATTATGATGGCCGCGAGCAAGAGCCAACGGTTCTGCCGGCGCGCTTCCCCAATCTGCTCGTCAATGGCTCCGGCGGTATTGCCGTTGGCATGGCGACAAACATACCCCCGCACAATCTGACTGAAGTCATCAATGGTTGCGTTGCCTTGATCGACAATCCGGCAATCGACCTGCCGGAAATGATGGAATATATCCCCGGTCCAGATTTCCCGACTGGCGGTTTGATCCTCGGCCGCTCCGGTATCATATCGGCCTATAGCACCGGGCGTGGTTCTATCTTGATGCGCGGCAAGGTTGCCATCGAGAGCATGCGCGGCGATCGCGAAGCGATCATCATTACCGAAGTGCCTTTTCAGGTGAACAAGGCGACGATGATCGAGAAGATGGCCGATCTTGTCCGTGAAAAGCGGATTGAAGGCATCTCGGACATCCGGGATGAGTCGGATCGTGACGGCTATCGCGTTGTGGTTGAGTTGAAGCGTGACGCGGTTGCCGATGTCATCGTGAACCAGCTTTACCGCTTTACCCCACTGCAATCCTCGTTTGGTGCCAATATGGTGGCATTGAATGGCGGCAAGCCCGGGCTTTTGAACCTGCTCGATATATTGCGCGCTTTTGTCAGCTTCCGCGAGGAAGTGGTCAGCCGCCGTACTAAATTCCTGCTGCGCAAGGCTCGCGACCGTGCACACGTATTGGTTGGTCTTGCCATTGCTGTGGCGAATATTGACGAAATCATCGCGCTCATCCGGAAAGCTCCAGATCCAGCGACTGCACGCGATCAGTTGATGGAGCGTCGTTGGCCAGCCAATGATGTTGCGCCTTTGATCACATTGATCGCCGATCCTCGTCACAAGTTGAATGATGACAGCACATATAATCTGTCAGAAGAGCAGGCCCGAGCCATTCTTGATCTGCGCTTGCAGAGGCTGACAGCTCTCGGACGCGATGAAATCGCTGATGAATTGAATAAGATCGGTGTTGAAATCGCCGATTATCTTGAAATTCTCGCCTCACGTACCCGCATCATGGGCATCGTCAAGGACGAACTTATCGCCATTCGTGATGAGTTTGGAACGCCCCGTCGCTCTGTGCTGACGGAGGGCGGCGCAGATATGGATGATGAAGACCTTATCGCCCGCGAAGATATGGTGGTTACGGTAAGTCACGCCGGATATATCAAGCGCGTGCCACTCGCCACCTATCGCGCCCAGCGTCGTGGTGGCAAAGGCCGCTCCGGTGTTTCGATGAAGGACGAAGATTTTGTAACACGGCTTTTCGTCGCCAATACGCACACGCCTATGCTGTTCTTCTCGTCACGCGGCATTGTCTATAAGGAAAAGGTCTGGCGCTTGCCAATTGGCACGCCGCAATCGCGCGGCAAGGCCCTGATCAATATGCTGCCGCTCGAACAGGGCGAGCGCATTACGACGATCATGCCACTGCCCGAGGATGAAGCCAGCTGGGCAAATCTCGATGTCATGTTCGCGACGACACGCGGCACGGTTCGTCGCAACAAGTTGTCAGACTTTGTTCAGGTCAATCGCAACGGTAAAATTGCGATGAAGTTGGAAGAAGAAGGCGATGAAATTCTCAGCGTCGATACATGCAACGAGTTTGATGACGTGCTGCTGACAGCCGCTGGCGGACAGTGCATACGCTTCCCGGTAACCGATGTTCGTGTGTTTGTCGGTCGCAACTCCATTGGTGTGCGCGGTATTACCCTCGCACCGGGAGACAAGATCATTTCCATGGCAATTCTTGGCCATGTGGATGCAAGTCCGGCAGAGCGTTCGACTTACCTGAAGCAGGCGGCAGCGGAGCGCCGGGCGCAAGGTGCTGATGATGTTGAGGAAATCGCACTGGTTGGCGAAGAGGCAACTGAACTGACTAGCCTTTCGGCTGAACGCTATGCAGAACTTCGCGATCGTGAACAGACAGTGTTGACGGTCAGTGAGTTTGGATATGGCAAGCGCTCATCATCTTATGAGTTCCGCGTTTCGGGCCGCGGAGGCAAGGGGATTCGCGCCACCGATACGTCAAAGACGGATGAAATTGGTAAGCTGGTAGCTTTGTTCCCGATCGCAGCAGCGGATCAAATCTTGCTGGTTTCCGATCGCGGTCAGCTCATTCGGGTCCCCGTAAACGGCATTCGAATTGCCGGACGGTCCACAAAGGGCGTCACCATTTTCAATACTGCCGATGGTGAAAAGGTCGTTTCAGTGGAGCGTATCTCTGAAACCGAGTCCGAAGACATTGAGGACGAGGGGACGGTCGGAGAAGAAGTGGTTACACCAACGTCAGATCAGGGTGCCAACGAAGAATAATAGGCGACAACCTAGTTATCGCGTACGTGATAAACACCAAAGCGGGAGGTTCTTAACGGAGCTTCCCGCTTTTTGTTTTCTTCAACAATCATAATGATAGCGGACACTACCATTGCAATCATCATGGCAATACTCAGAAGAATAAACATTGGTCTTCCCTTCGGGATCATTACAGTTCATTTCATGGTTAACAACGCAGTAACTATGAAATGGTTTCACCATTTGGGTTCACGCATAGTTGAAAGGGGATGAATGCTTACTGATCTGCTTGTTCATTCCCTGTTCAGGGCAATTGGTTCGGGCCATTGAAACCCCTTGGCAAAACCGCTAGTAAGCGCTCATGACGATAGCAATCTATGCCGGATCATTCGATCCCATCACCAATGGCCATATGGATGTCTTGCAAGGATCGCTGAGACTTGCCGACGAAGTGTTCGTTGCCATAGGTATTCATCCGGGTAAGGCACCATTATTTTCGTTTGAAGAGCGAATGGACTTGATTAAACAGGTTGCTCTCGATGTACTGGGCAAGGATGGTGCCAGGATCAAGGTCGTAGCATTCGATGGGCTGCTTATTGATGCTGCCCGCAAACACAAGGCTTCGCTGATGGTGCGGGGCCTGCGTGACGGCACTGATCTCGACTACGAAATGCAGATGGCTGGCATGAATGGCAAGATGGCACCGGAACTGCAAACTGTGTTTCTACCCGCTGATCCATCGGTCCGCACAATTACTGCCACATTGGTCCGCCAGATTGCGTCCATGGGCGGCGACGTCCGGCACTTTGTTCCCGCGCTTGTCGCTGATGCGCTCAAGACTAAATTCAAATCCTGATCTGGAGTCTTTCATGTCCGTATTCCGCACAGCATTGCTTGTTGCTGCCGTTACGTCTCTATCTTTTGCTACTGCAAACTCGAGTTGGGCTGACGATGCCAACACAATGACGATCAAACTCAAGGATGGTGACGTCAAAGTGGAGCTTCTTCCCAATCTTGCGCCAAAACATGTTGAGCAGATCAAGGCGCTCGCCAAAGAAGGTGCTTATAATAATGTCGTGTTCCACCGTGTGATTCCAGGTTTCATGGCCCAGACCGGTGATGTTCAGTATGGCAATACCGAAAAGGGATACAACCAGGCAGCTGCCGGTACTGGCGGTTCAACCCGCCCGGATATTCCAGCGGAATTCTCCAAGGAGCCGTTTGTTCGGGGCGTGGTGGGTATGGCCCGCTCGCAAAATCCAAACTCCGCAAACTCGCAGTTTTTCATCATGTTCACCGAATATCCATCGCTCAATGGCCAGTACACGGTCGTCGGCAAGGTGACGAGCGGCATGGAAGCCGTGGACAAAATCAAGAAGGGTTCTGAGGCGGATAATGGTTCTGTCGATAACCCCGACAAGATGCTCAAGGTCACAGTTGGCCAATAATTACTAACAAGGAGATTGCCTGAAATGGCTTATAAAGACCCAGAAAATACCATCCTGCTGGAAACAACAAAGGGTAATGTTGTTATCGAACTGTATCCAGATCTTGCTCCTGGACATGTCGAGCGCATCAAGGAATTGGCACGCGAAGGCGCTTATGATGGCGTTGTATTCCACCGCGTGATCGACGGTTTCATGGCGCAAACCGGCGATGTCAAGTTCGGCAAGCAGGGCGGCAGCTCGTTCAATCCATCGCGTGCCGGTATGGGCGGTTCGGATAAGCCAGACTTGAAGGCCGAATTCTCCAACGCCAATCATGGTCGTGGCGCTTGCTCGATGGCTCGTTCCCAGAACCCGAATTCAGCCAATTCGCAATTCTTCATCTGCTTTGATGATGCTGCTTTCCTCAATCGTCAGTATACGGTTTGGGGTCAGGTCATTGAAGGCATGGACAATGTAGACAAGATCAAGCGCGGCGAGCCAGTGCAGGATCCTGACTCAATCGTTTCCATGCGCGTCGCAGCCGACGCTGAATAAGGCATTGTTTATCTATCATGCGTGTTGATCTTTTCGATTTCGACCTGCCGGAAGACAACATTGCATTGAGACCAGCAGAGCCGCGCGATTCAGCGCGGCTTTTGCTTGTGAAGAATGATGGTTCCGAATTTCAGGACAGCAGCGTGCGCAACCTTGGGGATTTTCTTCGGGAAGGCGATGCTCTGGTATTCAATGATACCAAAGTGATACCCGCTCAACTTGAAGGGTTTCGTGAACGCGACGGCGTGAAAGCACAAATAAGCGCGACGCTGCATATGCGGGTCGGGCCTGATCGCTGGAAGGCCTTTTTGCGCCCGGCAAAACGCATCAAGCAAGGCGAGCGTATCGATTTCGGACATGGCAATAATGCCTGCCTGCTCGGTTCGTTACAAGCGACTGTCGCCGAAAAAGGTGATTCTGGCGAAGCATTGCTCGTGTTTGATTTCAGTGGCCCCGATCTTGATCAAGCCATTGCCGCGGTGGGGCACATTCCCTTGCCGCCTTATATTGCCTCCAAACGCGCGGAAGATGAGCGGGACCAGGCAGACTACCAGACTGTTTATGCCCGTGAAGAAGGCGCTGTTGCTGCCCCGACTGCCGGACTGCATTTTACCCCGGAGTTGCTGGCGGAACTGAAAACGCGCGGGATTGAAGAACATTTTGTCACTTTGCATGTTGGCGCGGGGACTTTTCTGCCGGTTAAAGCCGATGACACGGCCGATCATAAGATGCATGAAGAGATTGGCACGGTCGATGCGGCAACCGCAGAGGCGTTAAATGCCATAAGAGCGCGGGGCGGGCGTATTGTTGCTGTTGGCACGACATCATTACGCTTGCTTGAAAGTGCGACGGATGTTGACGGAACCATAAAGGCTTGGTCCGGGCCGACCGACATATTCATTACCCCCGGCTATCAGTTTCGTGCAGTGGACATGCTGATGACCAATTTTCACCTGCCGCGCTCGACCCTGTTCATGCTTGTTTCGGCATTCAGCGGGTTTGAACGCATGCATGCCGCTTATGACTATGCGATCAAAAACCGCTATCGCTTCTATTCCTATGGTGACGCAAGCCTGTTATGGCGATCGGCATCATGACAAGCGAAAACTTTGAATTCAAATTGATAGCAACTGACGGCAAAGCCCGGCGTGGTGAAATCACCATGCCGCGCGGTACCGTTCGTACACCTGCCTTCATGCCTGTTGGTACGGCCGGGACTGTCAAAGCCATGTATATGGATCAGGTGCGGGATCTCGGCGCCGATATTATTCTGGGCAATACCTATCATTTAATGCTGCGTCCGGGCGCGGAACGTGTCGCCAAACTCGGCGGGCTTCATGATTTCGCTCGTTGGCCCGGCCCCATTCTCACTGATTCCGGCGGTTTTCAGGTTATGTCGCTGGCGCAACTGCGCAAGCTTGACGAGAAGGGCGTTACCTTCCGGTCACATATAGATGGCCGCGCCTATGAAATGACACCTGAGCGCTCGATTGAAATTCAGGGCCTCTTGGATTCGGATATTCAGATGCAATTGGATGAGTGCGTTGCGCTGCCTTCCACGCCAAAAGATATTCAACGCGCCATGGAGCTTTCGTTGCGTTGGGCAGAACGATGCAAAATTGCGTTTGGTACTCAGCCGGGCAAGGCAATGTTTGGCATTGTGCAAGGTGGTGACGTACCGGATCTGCGTATTCGCTCGGCGCAAGCTCTCAAATCTATGGACTTGAAGGGCTATGCAGTTGGCGGATTGGCGGTTGGCGAACCGCAGGAAGTCATGCTCGATATGCTGGACGTGACTTGCCCCGAGCTGCCATCAGAAAAGCCCCGCTACCTGATGGGTGTTGGTACGCCTGATGACATTTTGAAGTCGGTCGCGCGCGGTATTGATATGTTCGATTGCGTAATGCCCACCAGGGCAGGGCGGCACGGGCTGGCCTTTACCCGGCGAGGTAAAGTCAATCTGCGCAATGCGCGCCACGCGGATGACCCCCGTCCGCTTGACGAAGAGTCGACGTGCCCGGCAGCACGGGATTATAGCCGCGCCTACCTTCACCATCTCGTCAAATCAGGTGAAGCGCTCGGTGGAATGTTGCTGACATGGAATAATCTTGCCTATTACCAGCAACTCATGCAGGGCGTACGTAGTGCAATTGAAGCAACACGATTTGATGATTTTGTCGGTGAAACACAGGCTGCTTGGGCGACTGGCGACATTCCTGTTGTTTGATTAATCTGCTGATTGAAAGAGCAGTTTTAAACGATCGATTGTTGCGATCTGCTCATCATGGCTTAAACCCTCCATCTCAAAGAGTTTGAGGCTGCGCATGCCTTCAATGGTCAGAAATGCCATCAGTGCAAGCGTCGGATCGTCTGAATTTTCACGAATACGTTGAAATAGCTGCTTATTATAACGACGAATCGGATCAAGGAATGTCGGGTCATTGGCAATCGCCGCCAGAATGCCCGATGGCTCTTTTTCATTGCAGATAAATTGCGCCCTGAAAACCGCAATACAAGCGAGAATGACGCTATTCCTGCCGTGATTTCTGGCTGCCTCTTCTTTCTTTAATGATTCGTCAAACTCAGCCATATGTTGTTCAACAAGGGCTTCCAGCAGTTTTGCCTTGGTCGGGAAAGTGTAAAGAAGCCCTCCTTTTGAAAGTCCCGCTCTGCGTGCAACCGCATCAAGCGAAAGATTAACCGGCCCGATCTCCATAGTTATTTCGGCTGCTGCCTGGAGAATTTTATCTTTCGTGGAGAGCGTGTCCGCCTTCATTCTAAAACTTTCGTTGTAGTCAACCTGCCAACTGATATTGACAATACCGTCCAGACGGTACAGTACATTACATGTGGCAATCAAGTCCACACCACGTTAATGTCATATGACAGGCTGGCAGAAATTTTGCTGGCCATTGTTTTGTTTCGGAGCGGTTTCCCCCATGATTAAGCGCTACATAGTCCCCGTGATCGTTCTGATCCTGGTCGTATTGCTCGGTGTTGGATTGGTTGGATTCAATCTGTTCCGGGACAAGGCTATCAAAGATTTCTTCGCAACCATGCAGCAGCCAGCCGCTCCCGTATCAACTTATACGGTTGAGCCTGGCGTGTGGACGCCCAATATCGAAGCAATTGGTACAGTTAGCGCCATTCAGGGCGTCGAGTTGGCCGTAGAGGTGGCTGGTATCGTCAAGGATATTCCTTTCAAAGCCAACCAGATGATTGAGAAGGGTGAAGCTCTGTTGCAACTCGATGATGCCATCGAAAAGGCGGATATCGTTGCTGCGAAGGCACAGGATGTTCTGGCTGACCAGACGCTGGAGCGCGCACGTACGCTGAATACACGCGGCGTCGGTGCGGTTTCGAGCGTAGATGAAGCCCAGTCGGCCTCCTTGGCCAAGAAGGCAGAAATCGCCAAGTTGCAGGCCGTACTTGATCAAAAGCTCATCAAAGCTCCATTCAAGGGTACGGTTGGTATCCCTCGTATCGAACTTGGTCAGTATTTGTCGCCAGGCACGGTCGTTGTTTCGTTGCAGGATCTTAATACAATGCGTGTTGATTTTACCGTGCCCGAACAGTCGCTTGCCTCGATCAACATTGATCAACCGATCAAGCTCAATCTGACAGACAATGACGAAAGCTTCGATGGCGTAATTACCGCTATTGAACCACGTATCGACCCATCGACCCGGCTTGTATCTGTACGTGCCAAGGTTGAAAACTCGTCCGGCAAGCTTCGTCCCGGCCAGTTTGCTCAGGTTCGCGTAACGCTTCCCAAGGAAGAGAACGTTGTGACCTTGCCTCAGACAGCGCTCGTTTCCAGCTTGTATGGCGACTATGTGTTTGTTGTTCGTCCTGCTCCAGAAAAGCCAGCTGAAGGCACGGCTCCTGCAGACGCCGCAAAGTCTGACGAAGCAAAACCTGCAGACGCAGCAAAGCCGGCTGAGGGCGAGAAGAAAGAAGAAAAGCTCGTCGTAGCTCAGGTCTTCGTTACGCCCGGCCGTCGCTCTGGATTGGTGGTTGAAGTCACCAAGGGCCTGAAAAAGGGCGATATAGTTGTAACCGCAGGTCAAAACCGCTTGAGCCCCGGCGCTGCGGTGAAGATCGACAACTCCGTTAACCCAGCCAATACAACCGACGCAGGACTGCCAAAGAAATGAATTTTTCCGAGATATTCATTCGCCGTCCAGTCCTCTCGACGGTTGTAGCATTGATGATCATTCTGCTTGGCGCCCAGGGTCTCGTGAACTTGTCCGTTCGCGAATATCCGAAGGTCGAGGAAACGGTTATCACCATTTCAACAGCCTATCCGGGCGCGAGCGCGGATCTGATGCAGGGCTTTATTTCGTCGCCTATCGCAAAAGCGGTAACGACGACTGAAAACATCGACTATGTGACCTCGTCCTCGTCGCCATCGTCCAGTAAAGTTACTGTACAGATGAAGCTTGGCGCTGACCCCGATGCTGCGTTGACCGAAGTTATCTCCAAGGTCAATCAGGTTCGCGGCGATCTGCCAACGGAATCCGATGATCCGATCATCACAAAGGGAACAGGTCAGGACTTCGCGACGATGTATCTCGCCGTGCAGAACCCCAATATGACCAGTGAGCAGATCACTGAATATCTCGAACGCGTTATTCAACCGCGCATGTCGACGATTCAAGGTGTTGCTGACGCCCAGATTCTTGGTGGTCAGGTATTCTCGATGCGCGTCTGGATCGATCCGATCAAGCTTGCGGCACGCGGGACAACCGCAACGGAAGTTCTGACTGCGATCAATCAGTCAAACTTCCTGTCAGCTCCGGGCAAGGTGAAGAACCTTTATGTCGCTTCACCAATTACCCTGAAGACAACATTGCAGACGCCTGAAGCATTCGGCGCGATGCCGATCAAATCCGAAGGCGACAATATCGTGCGTCTGCGTGACGTTGCGCGCGTGGAATTGGGTGCGGTAAGCAAAGACACAGTTGTGACCTTCAATGGTTCCAGCGGTACATTCCTAGGCATTTTCCCGACACCGGCGGCCAATCCGATTGATATGACCGCCGCTGTTCGAGAAGAACTTCCGTCGATTCAACAGTCGCTTCCAGAAGGCATGACAATCACCATGCTTTATGATGCTACTGAGCAAATCAGCTCGTCCATCGAAGAAGTGTTGAAGACTGTTGTTGAAGCGGTGCTGATCGTTGTCGCGGTTATCTTGCTGTTCCTCGGCTCGTTCCGGTCGGTTATTATTCCGGTCGTAACTATCCCGATCTCGCTTGTCGGTGTGTGCTTTTTCCTTTTCCTGCTTGGCTATTCGATCAATCTTCTATCGCTTCTGGCGATGGTTCTTGCGATCGGGCTGGTGGTGGATGACGCGATTGTCGTTTTGGAGAATATTCATCGCCATATCGAAGAGGGGCTGAAACCAGTCGATGCCGCATTGCGCGGTATGAAGGAAATTACCGGCCCTATCATCGCTATGACTGTAACGCTTGCTGCTGTGTTCGCACCGCTGGGCTTTACGGGTGGTCTTACGGGTTCATTGTTCCGCGAATTCGCGTTTACGCTCGCAGGCTCGGTTATCATCTCCGGTGTGGCCGCTCTGACCGTATCTCCAATGATGTGCGCTCTCCTGCTTCGCGGCGGCAACCATAGCCGGTTCCAGCGGATCGTCGATGGTGCTTTTGGCTGGCTTGAAGGTGCATATGAACGGCGCGTTGCCGGGTCGCTGGGCTTCCGCCCGGTAACATTGTTCATTGTTATCGCACTTGTTGCTTTGACCGGCTTCCTCTTCACCAAGACATCTTCTGAACTGGCTCCGGAAGAAGATTCCGGCGCTCTGTTCTCAATCGTCAACGCTCCGCAATATGCTACCTCTGCTTATACGAAGCTTTATGCCGATCAGATCGACAATCTGACCAAAGATTTGCCGGAGCTAAAAGCCCGCTTCAATATTCTTGGATTGGGAACGACAAATTCGGCATTTGCGATCTGGGTGTTCAAGGACTGGTCTGATCGTGACAAGTCGCAGAAGCAATTGCAGGAAGAGTTGCAAGGCCGTATTTCGCCTATAGCCGGCGCGGAGGCATTCATCTTCTCACCACCAACGCTTCCGGGTACAGGCGGTGGCTTGCCTATCTCGGTGGTCATTCAGTCAACGGGACCGGCTGACAAGGTCTTTGAAGTTGCCGAAGAGATCAAGAACAAGGCGCAGGCGTCTGGTCAGTTCATTATCGTCCAGAACTCGCTGTCATTCAACGCACCTCAAGTCACGATCACGATCGACCGTGACAGGGCTTCGGCCTTGGGCGTTCCCGTCAGCGAGATAGGTCAGACGCTCGGTTTGCTGGTTGGTGAGCCGAAAGTGTCGAAGTTTGATCGCGACTCCAACAGCTATGATATCTATCCGCAGGTCCCGCAGGATTTCCGGTCCAATCCGGATAAACTGGGACAGTACTTCGTCAGGAGTGCATCGGGAACAATGGTTCCTCTGTCTGCGGTTGTGAAAATCAGCGAGAATGCATCGCCAGCGGCTATCGAGCAGTTCAACCAGCTCAATTCTGCGACCATCTCGGCATTGCCACTGCCTGGCGTGACGACCGGTCAGGGCCTGCAAACGGTTATCGACACTGCACGTCCATTGATGCCGGATGGGTTCTTCATGGATTATTCAGGCCAGTCTCGTCTTGAAATCGAACAGGGAAGCACAATCCTGATCGCATTTGCTTTGGCTGTGGTGGTTATCTATCTCGTGCTTGCGGCGCAGTTCGAAAGCTTCCGTGATCCGTTCATCATCATGATGTCGGTTCCCCTGTCGATCTTTGGTGCTATCGTACCGCTGAATCTCGGGCTGGGCACGCTGAACATCTATACGCAGGTTGGACTGATCACGCTCGTCGGGCTGATTACCAAGCATGGTATTTTGATGGTGGAGTTTGCCAATCAGCAACGTGAGCTTCATGGAATTTCGCGACATGACGCGATTATTCTGGCGGCAAAGACACGTCTTCGCCCGATCCTGATGACAACTGCAGCTATGGCCTTGGGCGTTATCCCATTGATCACGGCAACAGGCGCAGGTGCAGCCGCTCGTTACTCCATCGGTCTGGTAATCTTCTCCGGTATTTTGGTCGGAACGATCTTCACACTGTTTGTGGTGCCGATGTTCTACACCTTCATTTCCAGAAAGGATTTGAAGTCAGAGGCCGCCGACCCTGAGCCCACTGCGGCGGGCCACTACGGCAGAGTAAACCAATAAACAAAAAGGCCTCCGGACCAGATCGATCCGGAGGCCTTTTTTTACGGTACAGTAATCAGGCGCGTTTAACGGCGCGGATGATTACAAGCAGGATAATCGCGCCAATTGCTGCAGCGATAATCTGTCCGATTATGCCCGCACCCAACGAGATGCCGAGCCTTGGAAACAAGAACCCTGCAATAAAAGCGCCGATCACGCCGACGACAAGGTCGCCGACGAGGCCAAAGCCACCGCCGCGAACCAGCATGCTGGCCAGCCAGCCAGCAATCAGTCCAACCAGTAGAAATACGAGAAGACCTTCTCCGCCCATATCAAGTTCTCCAATAACCGGTTTCACCACGATGGTTCGCAGGCCTGGATTCCTCAATCCATAATCGGCAAGAGAATCATCAAGACGAAGTTTACGCTGAGCCCGTGCTTTTGGATAACGAAACTTGATCCAGCCAAAACCGCTGCTTAGTCAACAGTTCCAACGACAGCTACACAATCACCCGGTTTGACCAAGCCTGGGAAGTGTCGAGCCGCAAGAACGCCGGTTATTCCAGCTCTTATTTCCGCAGGAGCAGCACCAGTGCGGCCAATCGGATAGATTTGAGCAATCAATTGCCCTTCCTGAACTGCTTCGCCAAGATCGACCATGGTTTCAATGAGGCCTGCATCCTCGGCAAATGAGAAGCAGTTTCCAGATGGCATGTCGAGCCAACGGGTCTCACGATGTTCAATTGCGCCGTGCAAAATGCCCGCATACCGTAGAACATTTGCTGCGCCGCGCTTTGCTATCGCCACCGTTTCGGCGCGAGCCGTACCGCCACCACCAAGTTCAGTGGTGACAAACACCTTGCCCATTTCTTCAACGGTCGTGTCATACATTCCGACGGCATCGATCTCCAACATCCGCATGGACCATGGGGCGGAGAATGCCTTGACCGCATCAAAGCCTTTGGCCTCTTGAACCTTGTCAGGCAGAATATGAGCCGCAGCGAAAGGCACGAAATCAAGCGTCTTGCCGCCTGAATGGAAATCCAGGACCACATCCGCACGCGGGAGCAATTCCCGAGTGAAGTAGTCGGCGATCTTCTGCGTTACCGTGCCATCCGGCTTCCCGGGATAGCTTCGGTTCATATTGCCTTTATCGATGGGCGATGTCCGCGTGCCAGCCTGAAATGCCGGATAGTTCATCGCGGGCACAATGATGACGGTGCCATTGATGGTGTTGATATCGAGTGTCCGGGCAAGATCGAACAGGGCTATCGGACCTTCATACTCGTCGCCGTGATTGCCGCCCGTTAGAAGTGCCGTCGGTCCATCTCCATTACGCAGAACCGCTATAGGGATCATTACCGATCCCCACGCAGAGTCGTCGCGGCTATAAGGCAATCTCAAGAAACCATGCTGTACACCCTGCTTGTCGAGATCAATGGTGGGCGTGACAGGTGAGGGCCGAAGTGTCTGTAACTGCATCGTAGCCTCAGTTTTTGACGATAAGCTTGCGCGGGAAGTTGGCGAGACATTCAACGCCGGTATCGGTGATCAAAATGCTCTCGGTGATCTCAAGCCCCATCGTCTCCAGCCAAAGTCCGGTCATGAAGTGAAATGTCATACCCGGTTCAAGCACCGTCTTATCGCCGGGACGCAGGCTCATGGTGCGTTCGCCCCAATCCGGTGGATAGGAAATCCCGATTGGATAGCCGGTACGATTGTCTTTCACGATGCCGTATTTCTTCAAGACACCAAAGAATCCGTTGGCAATGTCTTCGCATGTATTACCGGGTTTCGCTGCAGCAAGACCTGCCTCCATACCTTCAAGCGTGGCTTTTTCCGCATCCAGAAACTCCTGTGTCGGCTTGCCGAGAAAGACTGTGCGGGAAAGCGGTACGTGATAACGGTTGTAGCAACCTGCAATCTCAAAGAATGTCCCTTCGCCAAGCTTCATTGGCTTGTCATCCCAGGTGAGGTGGGGTGCGGAAGCATCCGCACCGGAAGGAAGCAAAGGCACGATGGCGGGATAGTCGCCGCCAAACTCTGGCGTTCCGCGAATTCCAGCATCGTAAATCTCTGCCACCAGATCGCATTTACGCATTCCGGGCTCGATCTTATCGACGATACGTTGATGCATCAGTTCTACAATACGCCCAGCCTTGCGCATATAATCAATTTCGGTGGGACTTTTGACTGCGCGCTGCCAGTTCACCAAAGCCGTCCCATCAACAAAGCGGGCTTTGGGCAGATGTTTTTGCAACGAGCCATAGGCCGCGGCGGAAAACCAGTAATTGTCCATCTCGACGCCGATAGTGAGCTTGTCCCAACCGCGCTCCTCAATAATTTGCGACAGGAAGTCCATGGGATGGCGTTCTGTTGACTGAACGTAGTGGTCCGCATAACCAATGATGTTGTCATTGTTCAGATAGGCTGTGCGTTTGGCGCCATTCGCATCCTGCCCGCGACCATACCAGACAGGCTCTCCTTCTGGCGGCACAAGGACAGCCTGATGAACGTAAAACGACCAGCCATCATATCCGGTAAGCCACGCCATATTGGATGGATCGCTGCAGATCAAAAGATCGATTCCGCGTGCCTGCATTGCAGCGCGTGTCTTCTTCAATCGATCGGCAAACTCCTGCCTCGTAAACTTCAGGTTAGGTCCGGTCATTTCTATTTCCTCATGCTTGGGCAAAAGCCCCTTATCAACTTTCGAAACTGGTTCCAGCATTTGCGTGGGCTGCGCGTTCCCGTGCCAGCGTGGCGATGGCTGTGTCCTGCACGCCCGTGCCCGTCAGGTCAGCCAATGTGATTTGGGACGATGAGGCGCGGCCTTTTGCGGAACCGGCAATGACTGCCCCGAGCTCACCATATGCAGCGTCTGGACCTACTAAGCCGGCTTTGATTGCGTGATGCAGTTCGCCCAAAATGCGGGTCTGCTTGAGACTGTCAGCAATGTAGAGATCAGCCTTAGTTATGATGTCGGGAGCCAGCTCGTTCTTATGTTCGGCGTCTGACCCCATGGCGGTGACGTGTTGCCCGGCACGTAGCCAAGCAGCTTGCAGAAGGGGCTCGGAGGAGGGGGTAGTCGTGACAATAATGTCCGCAAGAGCCGCCGCATGTTCCGGATCGGCAATCGCTTTAACCGGAAAACCAAATTCTTTGCTTGCGCTATCGGCAATCTGTTCGGCCTTGGCGTAATCTCTTGCCCAGAAACATGCCTTCTCGATAGGCCGAACGAGAGTGAGCGCCTTTAACTGTAACAGTGCCTGCACACCCGCACCGAAAATCGTCGCGACGGTAGAATCGAGGCGCGACAAATGCTTGGCTGCCACTGCACCAGCAGCGGCGGTACGAATATCGGTCAAATAGCCATTATCGAGAAGCAATGCTTCTACGAGCCCGGTTTTACTGCTCAGCAAAACCATCATTCCATTGACGCTCGGCAAACCAAGTTTTGGATTGTCAAAGAAACCGGGGCTGATCTTTATTGCAAAACTATCAATGCCCGGCACATAGGCGGTTTTGACATCAACTTCGCCCCGATGTTCGGGAATATCGAGGCGCAAAATAGGCGGCATGGCCACTGCTTTGGTTGCGAGTGCCTCAAAAGCATTTTCAACGCAGGCGACAGCGTCAAGATTCAACCAGATGATTTTGCGTAGTTCTGCTTCTGTCAGAATGATCATGCGGGGCATTGTTCTGCTCTTCCACTGGACTGATCAGCGCAGATGACACTCTTGTGCTGATTCATATCGACGTTGCGTCCGGATAAAATGACAATGATTGGCCCGTCCGCGCGCACTTTGCCTGAAAGCAACGCGCCAATACCGACAGCAGCGGCACCCTCTATCACTTCGCGCTCATGTTGATAGGCATGACGCATGCCCGCTGCGATTTCCGGCTCGGTCAGTAAAATTACATCGTCAAGAAGGTCACGAGCCATTGCGAAGGTGAAACGATTATCGAGGCCGATACCACCACCGAGCGAATCCGCCAGACTAGCGCTTTCCTCAACAAGCACGGGTCTGCCTGCTTTCAAACTTGCGTGCATAGCGGCGCCATTCTGCATGGAAACACCAATGACTTTTGCATTCGGCTGCTTCGACTTGATCGCACAGGCAACGCCGGAGGCCAGCCCGCCACCTGACAGAGGAACAAAGACCGTGTGAATATTTGAAACGTCTTCGGCCATCTCCAGTCCGAGCGTGCCTTGTCCTGCAATGACATGTGCATTGTCGAAAGGCGGCACCATCGCCAAACCGTCTTGAAGAACCAGGCGCTCGACTTCCTCTTGAGCGTCATCCTGCGATTTTCCGACAATATGTATCTCGGCACCAAGGCGGCGAATTTCATCAACCTTGTTCTGGGGAACGAGACGGGACATGCAAATAACAGCTCGCATGCCTTCCAGCCTTGCAGCATAGGCAAGTGCACGGCCATGATTTCCTGTTGAAGCAGCAACAACGCCGCGCCGCTTTTCAGCTTCGGAAAGCTGGCTCAATGCATTGGTCGCGCCGCGTAATTTGAAGCTACCGGTTGTTTGCCGATGTTCAAGTTTCAGCCAGACGGGGACGCCCAGCTGTCGAGTAAGATATGCGGATTGAACTGTAGGTGTTCGCACGACTTTAGCCGCAATGGTATCATGCGCCCGTTCAATATCGTTTATGCTGACGAGGTTTGAAGCCATTTTCACCAGCTTGCCATGGGCTGAGCCATCAGGCTGCCGCGTTCAGGCTTAAACGAGTGGTCACCGCATATGCGCAGAGTTGCCCATGCGGTTGCAAGATTACTGGTCACAACTGGCTTGCCAATCGCCTGCTCGATTTCTGCCGCCACAACCGCTGCGCGAACGGCAGTGCAAGATATGAACAGGGCATCCGCATCGCTGGCGATTGTTTCGCGTGCAGCCAAGATCAATGACTTTGTGCTGATCCTTGCCATCTCCCGGTCATCATCCAGTCCAAAGCAGCTGAAATTCGCAATCTCAAAGCCCTTGTCGCTGAAATAGCTCGCCATTGGAGTGCTGGTCTCAAGCGTGTAAGGCGTAAGAATGCTGATCCTTTTCGCATCGAACGCCTCCAATGCCTTAACGGCGGCCAATGTGGGCGTAACCACAGGCACGTTCGGTTTGGCCTGCCGAATGGCATGTTCAATTTCATCATCGCCAATGACCACAGAGGCTGATGTGCAGGAATAACAGATTGCATCAAGCTCTTCGTCGGGCAGGATCATCCATGCGCCTTCGCTCATCGGACGAAGCATACGCCGCAGATTTCCAGGTGTGGTTGGATTGGCATAGGGAATGCGTGACGTGTAAAGGCCAATATTGCTGCTGGCCACCATACGCTGAAAGTCCGGCTCGGTCGTGTGATCGGTGGCAAGAATGAGGAGGCCGACGCGCTTTGATAAAGGCCGATCATCAAAATCAAGATGCAAGTCCGTCTGGCGAATAGTCGGGAACGAGTCCATCTTTGTACTCCTCAATCGATCTTGCCATATCGGCGTTCCAGCCAACGCAGCCCGATTACAGAAACGACACTAATGACGAGGAAGAACGCACCAACCATCGTGATCGGTTCAATATATCTGTAATTGTAGTTGGCGATGCTGCGAGCCTGGTTCATCAACTCAAGTACCGTGATCGCTGAAAGCAGCGGGGTTTCCTTGAACATGGCGATGAAATAGTTAGCCAAAGCCGGGATCATCGGCGGCAATGCCTGCGGCATGATAATCCGGGTCCATGTCTGGAAAGGGCTAAGATTGCATGCCTTTGCCGCCTCCCATTGGCCGCGCGCCACATTATCAATGCCAGCGCGGTACACTTCAGCCGTGTATGTACCGTAATGCAGCCCGAGCCCGATGACACCTGCGACGAGCGGCGAAAGCGTAACCCCGAGGTCCGGCAACACGTAGAAAATGAAGTAGAGCTGCACCAGCAATGGCGTGCCGCGAATGAACTCGGCAATAAAACCCATTGGCATTGATATCAGCCGGTTGCTGGAACGGCGTATAATGGCAATAACAAGCCCAACAATCGCGGCCAGGACCGACCCGAGCAGGGTGGCAATAATGGTAATTTTCACGCCTTCGATCAGCGTTGGAAGAATTTGAACGACGAAAGCCCAATCCCATTCCATTTTCGCCTCCTATGACCTGATGCCGTCTAGGCCGCGCGTCAGGTAACGCTCGAGACCACGGATTGCGAGGGAGATGATGCTGGCGATAAGAAAGTATAGCACAAGGATCGTCAGAAACGGGACGAGTGTATTGCCGGTTTGCGCACGTACGACTTGGGCCTGAAATGTCATATCCGAAAGCGATATGAGCGATACGACAGCTGAAGCTTTTAAAAGCTCAATGGCATTATTACCAAATGTCGGAAGCATCAGGACGAATGCCTGCGGCAGGATAATTTTGCGCAGGCCCTGCCAGCGTGTCAGATTGAGCGCGATACAAGCCTCGTATTGCTCTTTACCAATGGACTTGACTGCTCCGCGAACTACTTCTGCGCCGTAAGCGCCTACATTCAGGCCCAGCGCAAGCACGCCCGCCTGCAACGGCGTGAGCGAAAAGCCAAAGAGCGGCAGCACAAAATAGGCCCAGAATAATTGTACGAAAATCGACGTGCCACGAAAAAATTCAATATAGGCCGTCGCAAGCCAGCGAACGGGAGCGATGCGAGATAATCTCCCAAGCCCGGCGAGAAATGCCATTACCAATGCCAGCACTGAGCCCATCAGCGTCAGCTGGATGGTGACGATTGCGCCGTCGAGGATAAGTTGCAGATAGCCGGCCCATTGGCCCATCGCTTCGCCACCTTTGTAAGAGTAAAGGAAAGAGCCGCTTCACCTTTAAGCGAAGCGGCATTGCTTGCGGCCTTATTTGGCGGCGCAAAGCTTTTCGCGATTGGTCGAGATGGCTGCCGCTGCCGAGAAACCATATGGCTCTATGATTTTGGCAAATTCGCCAGATGTCTTCATCTCGGCAAGAACCTTGTCAAACTCATCACGCAGAGCAGTGTCGCCCTTGCGGAAAGCCGCGCCATCGCAATAAACAGGGGCACCCTGTACCGGCGCAATGACCTCGATGTTCGGATCATTTGCCTTTTTGACCAGATCATTGATTGAAAGAACGGGCAGGGAATATGTATCGATGCGACCGTCCTGCAGCATTTTCAAACCGCTCTGGCCGTCCGGCACAACAATAACGCGCTCACGTGGTACGCCTGCTTCAAGAGCCAGGCGCTCTTCCGTACCGCCGCCCGGCGCGCCGATTGTAGCTTTCTCATCCTTAGCAATATCCGCATAGCTCTTGAAGCCTTTTGGATTGCCTTTTTTAACGAGGAATGCCTCGGCGTCACAAAGGATCGGTTCCGAATAGGACACTGCATTGCAGCGTTCTGGCTTCATGAAAAGACCAGCAGTAACAACATCATGACGGCCAGCCTGAAGACCGGGGATCATGGCGCCATACTCGGAAATTGAAGCAACGACATCGTTGACGCCGAGCTTTTTGAACACCGCACGAGCAACATCCGGACCGGCACCCGATACGCTGCCATCGGCCTTAACGGCCGTGAATGGCGGTTCATTTGCAATTGCAATGCGGGCAAAGCCTTGCGCTTTCAACTTGTCGAGCGCTTCGTCAGCCTTTGCCGGCATTGAAGAAACCAGAGCAGACAATGCTGCGGCTCCCAACAATGCACTGATCGTTTGTAGTTTCATCATGTTCCCAACTCCTTGGTTTTCTTTTTTGTAGGATCGCCGAGGGCCTGTTAGATGCGGTGACCTGCGGCGATGATCTTTTTCAGGAAGGCCTGTGTTCTTTCCTGCTTCGGATGTCTGAAAATTTCGTCGGGCTTGCCATCCTCGACAATTCGACCGCGATCAAAGAACAGAACGCGATCAGCAAAATCATGGGCAAAACCCATCTCGTGGGTAACGAGAAGCATTGTCATGTCTGTTTCGCGGCACAGACGCCAAAGCACGTTCAGCACTTCCTCCACGAGTTCTGGATCGAGGGCAGATGTAACTTCGTCAAACAACATGATCTTCGGTTGGAGGGCCAAAGCACGGGCAATTGCGACGCGCTGTTTTTGGCCACCGGAGAGCTGCGACGGCATGGATTTCGCCTTATCCGCAAGCCCAACCATGTCCAGCAATTCCATTGCGTGCTGCTCGGCATCTTTTTTCGCGACGCCCTTTGTCAGCATGGGCGCTAACGTCACATTATCGAGCACGCATTTGTGCGGAAACAGATTGAACAACTGAAAGACCATGCCAATCTTTTCGCGCATTTTGTGAAGATGCGCGTCATCCGCTGGTTGCAGCTTTCCGTTACGCTCCATCTGATAAAGATTGTCGCCGGCAACGCGGATCGTTCCGGAATCTATTCCCTCAAGCGTCATGAGGATGCGCAGGATCGTAGTCTTTCCCGAGCCCGATGGTCCAATGAGAGCGAGCTTTTCGCCCGGTGCTACACTGAATGACAGGTCGTTCAAAACTTTGAACGCACCAAAACTTTTACTGATACCGTCAATCTCGATGATTGGTGCGGCTGCGGATGGTGGCATGCGTGTCTCCCTTCTGGTTGAGACAACCTCATGCGCTAACGATGGGAGACTTATGAAATCATGTCAATTGTTAAAATTAAATCATGACAATTTAACTGATCGTGATGAAAAATCAGGCAGTTTGGTCAAATAGCAAGGAGCAGATGTTCAAGGTCGCCACGAAGAAGATTGGCAACAACACCAAGTCCGGACCGCAGCTCCTGCTCAGTTGTTGAGCCGAGCGAGATCCGTACCGCCGGATGCCACGGATAATTTGAGATGCGGAAGGACGCGCCGGGTGCGATGGCAACTCCTTGCAGCCTTGCATGCGCCACAAAAGCTTCTTCAGTCCGCTCGCCAGTCAGAGGTAACCAGATGTGCAGGCTTTGCGGATGTGACAAGAAGGGAATGCCGCTCAAGACTTCGGCAGCAACGGAATGTCTGGCCCGCAGCGCCTCACGCTGCCAGTTGACCAATTCCATGGCCGTGCCGTCCGATACCCATCGGCTCGCAATTTCTGCAACGATCGGTGTCGCCATCCAGTTTGAAACAAGATGCCTGTTGGCAACAGCAGCGACATAGCGATCAGGTGCCACCAAATAGCCGATCCGCAGGCCGGGTATGACGATCTTGGTGAAACTGGTGAAATAGAGCGTTCGCTCTGGCGCAATTGATGCGATGGGAGGCGGACGATGCTCGACAAGCGGGCCCAGCACATCACTCTCGATGATCGCGATGTCATGCTTGCGGGCAATAGCCACCAGAGCATTTCGCCGCTCCAGGCCCATCAGTGTCCCGGTCGGATTGATAACCGAGGGCTGAACGAAAACTGCTTGGATACCGGTGACCCTGCAGCATTCGTCGAGCGATTCCGGAATAATGCCCTGATCATCGATGGCAAGGCCTTCAAGCGTAAGGCCAAGATAGGAGGCTAGCGGCGTCAATGTGTGATGCCCTATCCCTTCCGTCGCGACCTTCGAACCGGGTGGCGCTGCGCTCATCAAGGCGACCGTCATGGCAGCAGTCGCACCGTTTGTTACACTGATATTCCCAGGCGCCACCTCCAGTCCGCACGCGCGCAGCCATTCCACTGCGATGGTACGGTGGCGTGGGAAAACAACATTTGGCCGGAATGACAAAGCCGAACTTGGAGGCAGGGTTTCCGACAGCCACGCCAGGGCTTTTTTCATGCGCTCCAAATGCATTGGCTCGCATATGGGCTTCAAGATGGACAGATCGATAACCTCGCCAAGTCGTTCCGGCAGATAGGGAGGATCCGGCTCACGGCTGTTTTGACAGACGAATGTACCACGCCCGGTTTCGCCCGAAATCAAATTGCGGCGAATCAATTCTTCATAGGCGCGACTGACAGTCTGTACCGAAAGTCGCAAATCATCGGCCATTCGTCGATGCGTTGGCAGACGGGCGCCACCTTCCAGTTTGCCATCAGCGATAGCACGTGCAATCTGTTCTGCCAGCGATAGATAGGCTGGACGGCGAAGGCTTGTCGGATCTGGTTGCCACAATGTCATGATTTATAAGTGATCGAAGTCAGTGCAATTGACAATCAAAAAATCACAACGTCATGATTATAACATGAATCCAACGGGCGTATCATGACCTCAATCAAGCTAGATCCAATCGATATACGCATCCTTGATGAAATCCAGCAGGAAGGCCGGATCACCAAGCTTGCACTGGCCGAACGGGTGGGAATATCTCCGACACCCTGCTGGACACGCCTGCGCCGCCTGGAAAAGGCAGGTGTCATTACAGGGTATCATGCCCGTATCGCGTTGCGGCTTATCGCGCCCATTACGACCGTGCTCATGGAAGTTACTCTGGGTGCGCACAAACAAGCGGATTTCGAACGGTTTGAACGCGCAATCAAAACGCTGCCAGAAGTGGTTGCCTGTTGGTCGGTCGGAGGAGGCGTCGATTACGTTCTCAAAGTCATGACTCGCGATATCGATGCATATCAGCGACTGGTGGATGACCTTTTGCAACGCGAAATCGGCATAGACCGGTATTTTACCTATATCGTGACCAAGACCGTCAAAGATGACGCGGTATTGCCTGTGGCAGAGTTGTTGACCGACGCGGATAATAGCTAGTCAATCTCTCTTTCAGTGTTACGAAATAAAGACAATCTCTCTTATCCCGGCGTCTCATACAGGCTGTCTCTCTTCCGATTTGTGCGACCCTTGCACCGAACAATTCCGGGAGAGTTGAATGTCCGCTCACTTTGCACGACCAGATCGCCATGCCGCCCTTGATCGCCTGACCGACCGGCGCATGCTGCGCGAACTGGCCTATGTCGACGGCCATTGGACCGCAGGTGATGCAGGACAGACGTTTGAAGTTTCTGACCCTGCAACCGGTGCTGCTATAGCCTGGGTATCCAAGCTCAATGCGGATCAAACTTCGACTGCCGTTGATGCTGCCGTGAGAGCTTGGCCGGCTTGGCGGGCGCTTCTCCCTCAAGAGCGAACGGCAAGATTGCGGAAGTGGTACGAACTCATATTGGCTGCGAAGGATGATCTGGCTTTGATCATGACCCTTGAGCAGGGCAAGCCGCTCAGTGAATCGCGTGGCGAAATCGAGTATGCCGCCTCCTTTATCGAGTGGTATGCGGAAGAGGCCAAGCGCTTAAACGCCGAGAATGTAACAAGTCATCTTTCCGGCGCTGAGATGATTGTTCGCCGCGAGGCAATTGGCGTTGTCGGGATTGTTACGCCCTGGAACTTCCCATCAGCCATGCTGACGCGAAAGGCAGCCGCCGCCTTGGCCGCTGGTTGTACTGTCGTTGCGCATCCATCATCGGAAACGCCGCTTTCGGCGCTTGCTCTGGCAGAGCTTGCTGATCGTGCAGGTATTCCTGCTGGCGTTTTCAATATTGTGACAGGCGACGCTGCAACAGTGGTTGGACGCATGTGCGAAGACCCGCGCGTCCGGGCGTTAAGCTTCACCGGTTCAACAGAAATTGGCCGGCTTATCGCGGCGCAATGTGCGCCAACCATGAAAACTCTCGTGATGGAATTGGGCGGTCATGCACCGCTTATCGTGTTTGCCGATGCGGATATTGATCGCGCCGTAGACATCGCCATTGATGCAAAGTTCGCCACTTCGGGACAGGATTGTCTCGCTGCAAACCGGATTTATGTTGAGCGCCCAATACATGCGGCTTTTGCCGCAGCATTTGCCAGGCGGATTTCTAAGCTGGAGGTCGCTCCGGGACTGACTGAGGGCGTTGATATCGGTCCTCTGATGCATGAACGCGCTGTTCAAAAGGTTGAAGAGCAGGTTGAGGATGCCGTGGCACGAGGCGCGAAATGCGCTGTCGGCGGCAAGCGCCATCACGCCGGTGCATTATTTTATGAGCCCACGCTTCTTTTGAATGTACCAGAAGATGCACTGATCATGCGCGAAGAGACATTCGGCCCTGTGGCGGCTCTTGCCGTATTTGATACGGAAGAAGAGGTCGTTCAGCGCGCCAACGATACAGAATATGGCTTGGTTGCTTATGCCGTGACCAAGGATGGGGCGCGAATGCTGCGTCTTGGCCGTAGCCTCGAATATGGAATGGTCGCGATAAACCGGGTGAAAATCACCGGCGCGCCAATTCCCTTCGGGGGCATTAAACAGTCCGGGCTGGGGCGCGAAGGATCGCGGCACGGAATCGAGGCTTTCACAGAACTAAAATATCTCTGCATCGACACTCACTGACTTAGAAGAACAGGATAGTACCATGCTTGAACGCTCGAACGAATTGAACGCCTGGGATCGGGACCACTTCTTTCACCCGTCAACTCATATGGGCGCTCATGCGCGCGGTGAAACACCAACGCGTATTATCAAAAGCGGTGAGGGCGTTCATATTACGGATAGTACCGGTCGCACCAGTATTGATGCATTCGCGGGGCTTTACTGCGTCAATGTTGGCTATGGCCGAACCGAAATCGCCGACGCCATTGCAAAACAGGCTCACGAGCTTGCTTATTACCATGCCTATGTCGGGCATGGCACGGATGCATCAATAACACTTTCCAAGATGATCATTGATCGCGCGCCGGAAGGAATGAGCCGGGTCTATTTCGGGCTTTCCGGCTCTGACGCCAATGAAACCAACATCAAATTGATCTGGTACTACAACAATGTTCTGGGTCGTCCTGAAAAGAAGAAAATCATTTCCCGTTGGCGTGGCTATCATGGCTCGGGAATCATGACCGGCAGCATGACAGGGCTTGAGCTGTTCCATAATGCCTTTGATCTGCCGCGTGCGCCAATTCTCCACACGGAAGCACCCTATTACTTCCGCCGCGAAGATCGTTCGATGAGCGAAGAGCAATTTTCGCAACATTGTGCCGACAAGCTGGAAGAGATGATCCTTGCAGAAGGACCGGAAACAGTCGCAGCCTTCATCGGTGAGCCAATTCTTGGTACAGGCGGCATTGTCCCGCCGCCAGCAGGTTACTGGGAAAAAATTCAGGCTGTACTCAACAAATACGACATTTTACTCGTAGCTGATGAAGTGGTTACCGGATTTGGCCGTTTGGGTACAATGTTCGGATCGGATCATTATGGCATTAAGCCCGATCTGATCACCATCGCGAAGGGGCTCACCTCAGCATATGCACCGCTCTCGGGCGTCATCGTTTCAGACAAGGTTTGGCAGGTACTGGTCAAGGGATCCGATATGCTTGGTGCAATCGGGCATGGTTGGACCTATTCAGCACATCCGATCTGCACCGCGGCTGGTATCGCCAATCTCGAACTTATCGACAAGCTCGATCTTGTGGCAAATGCCGGTGAAACCGGTGCTTATTTCCGCAAGCAGTTGACTGAAGCCTTGGCAGAGAATGCCATCGTCGGTGAAGTGCGCGGTGACGGGATGCTCGCCGCCGTAGAATTTGTTGCTGACAAAGACGATAGGAGTTTCTTTGACCCTGCATTGAAAGTCGGACCACGCATTGCGGCAGCTCTGGCTGAACTTGGCGTGCTTGGGCGGGCCATGCCACAAGGCGATATTCTGGGCTTTGCACCACCATTATGTTTGACCCGGGACGAGGCTGATACGGTTGTCAATGCCGCGGCCAAAGCGGTCGAGTCGATTGCAAAAACGCTCTGAGGTTCACCATGAAAGAGCAAAACATTCCGCAGACCATGGCCGCTATACAACTCATTGGCCATGGCGGGCTCGACAAGCTGATTTACAATGAGAACACGCCGGTTCCTACACCTGCGCCGGGCGAGGTTCTTATCGAAATAACCGCCTGCGGTATGAACAATACGGATGTCTGGGTGCGGGAAGGCGCCTACGGCACCGAGGAAGATGCTGGCGCCGTTTCAACCTGGCGCCGACAAGAGCCGACATTAAGATTTCCGCGCGTTCAGGGGACTGACATAGTCGGGACGATTGTTGCTGTTGGCGAGGGCGTCGACAAGGCGCGTATCGGGCAACGCGTAATGGTCGATTTTTCCATCTATAATCGCGATGATGATAGTCTTGCCGATATCGATTATATTGGTCATGGACGCGATGGCGGTTATGCCGAATATGTAACCGTGCCGGTTGAAAATGCCCATTACGTCAACACGGATTTGAGTGATATCGAACTTGCCACCTTCTGCTGTGCATATTTAACCGGCGAACAGATGCTGGAACGTGCCGGATTGCGGGCAGGAGAGCGAGTGCTTGTTACTGGCGCATCAGGTGGCGTGGGCTCCGGTATTGTTCAACTTGCAAGGGCACGGGGTGCAATTCCCTATGCGCTTGTGGGAGCGGGCAAAGAACAGGCATTGCTCGACATTGGCGCTGAAGCAGTGATCACACGGGGCACCAATGACCTTGTGGCAGCGGTGAATGATGCGACCGGCGGAGAGCCAATTGACGTCGTAGCCGATCTTGTTGGCGGTTCAATATTCAACGATTTGCTGCGCATTCTCAGAGCTGAGGGTCGTTACACCACAGCCGGAGCAATTGCTGGACCTGTTGTGCAGCTCGATCTTCGCACCATGTATCTTAAACAACTGGCTTTGCATGGCTCATCGCAGGGCACGCGGGGAGATTTCCGCCGGATCGTGCGCTATATCGAAGAAGGCAAGATCCGGCCGCTTGTTGGCGGCGTCTATCCGCTTTCTGAGTTTCACCGCGCACAAACGGATTTCATGGCCAAATCCTTTGTCGGGAAACTGATTGTCGTGCCGGATGCCAAATTCGACAATATCCGAATTAATGGAAATCCCTAGATTTCGGCATTATGCGAACATTTCTGGGATGACGCGCCCGCGCGTCTCCCTGGACAGAATGGTTGACTTCGTCACTGCGTGATACGGGCAAAATGGCCCGCTGCTCAGAGAGACGATAAAGGTCGCCAGTCCGATCGATAAGCTTTCTGGCAACGATGTGCACGACATTATCGGCGCTTTGAACTATTCCTTCGATCTGGATCAGCCGAGATCCCATCACTTCCTTACGATAAATGTTGAGGAGCTTTTGCCAGATGACAATGTTGGAGATGCCTGTTTCATCTTCAATAGTCATAAAGACTACGCCTTTTGCAGTTCCAGGCCTTTGCCGAACAGTCACCACTCCAGCCAGTTTGACGCGCTTATTATTCGCCAGACTATTTGCAAATTGGCATGTGGAAACGCCTTCTGACGCAAACATTTCTCGCAAAAACTGCATCGGATGCCCTTTGAGCGAAAGCCTTGTCGATTCGTAATCGGCAATGACGTGCTCAGAGAGTTTCATTTGAGGAAGAACCGTTTTGGCTTCCGTAGCCAACTCATTTGTTTCAGCCGCATGAAATAGGGGCAACGTCGTGTTGTCAGGGAAGCGGCGCACGGCCCAAAGTGCCTCTCGCCGGTCGATACCTAGCGAACGAAATGCATCTCCATCAGCAAGCAAGACAAAAGCCCGTCTTTCAAGTTTCGTCAGACGCCTTACCTGTTCAATATCGGTATAGGCTTGCTTTCTTCTCTCACAGATCAAGTCGGCCCAAGGCTTTGAAAAACCGTCGACCTGACGAAAACCGAGTCTTGTGCATAAAACACCATTTTCCTTTGATTCCAATGTGTTGTCCCAATGACTGAAATTAATATCTACAGGACGTACTTCGACATCATGCTTGCGCGCATCGCGAATAATCTGGTCTGGCGGATAAAAACCCATAGGCTGTGAGTTCAACAATGCCGCAGCGAAAGCAGCGGGATAATGATACTTAATCCAAGATGAAATATAGACCAGGATGGCAAAACTCGCAGCATGGCTTTCAGGAAAACCATACTCACCAAATCCTTTGATCTGGTTGAAGCAGTTTTGAGCGAAATCCCTTTCATAGCCTCGGCGAACCATGCCTTCCACCATCTTGTTTTCCAGTTTGTGAATAGTTCCCACATGCCGGAAAGTTGCCATGGCGCGGCGCAATTGATTGGCTTCATCGCCGGTAAAACCTGCTGCGACGATGGCAATACTCATCGCCTGCTCCTGAAAGAGAGGAACTCCAAGCGTCCGGACAAGAACCTCTTTCAATTCGTCTTTATGTCCGTGATCAGGCGAGGGTGAAGGATAAACAACAGAATCAGGATTGTTGCGCCGCTTCAAATAGGGATGAACCATGTCACCCTGAATGGGTCCCGGTCTTACTATGGCGACTTCAATAACCAGATCGTAAAATTTCCTCGGACGAAGGCGCGGCAGCATATTCATCTGTGCACGGCTTTCCACTTGGAAGACCCCAAGGGAATCTGCCTTGCAGAGCATGTTGTAGACGTCGTCATCATCCAATGGGATGTCCGCAAGTCCATAGCGTTTACCACCGTGTAGATGAATGAGATCAAAGGCCTTGCGGATACAAGTGAGCATGCCAAGCGAAAGAACATCGACTTTCATGATATTGAGTTCGTCAATATCATCCTTGTTCCATTCGATGAAAGTACGGTCTTTCATGGCGGCGGGCCCTATCGGAACGGTCAAATCAAGACGTTCCTGCGTGAGGACGAAACCACCAACATGTTGGGAAAGATGACGTGGGAAACCAAGCAGTTCCTTGGCAAGCCTTATGGTGCGGCGGATCATGACATTATCAGGATCAAGTCCAGCCTGCTTTATTTCCTGCTTTTCAACGACCGATCCCCAACTACCCCAAACCATATTGGCCAAAGCGGCAGTGACATCTTCTGTCAGGCCCAGTGCTTTCCCAACATCACGGATTGCACTGCGCGGCCGATAACTGATGACGGTTGCAATGATAGCAGCATGGTCGCGCCCATATCGCTCGAAAATCCATTGCATGACTTCTTCGCGGCGCTCATGCTCGAAATCCACATCAATATCGGGCGGTTCTTTACGTTCTTTCGAAAGAAACCGGTCAAAAAGCAGGTTGCTTGTGGCGGGATCAACGGCCGTAATGCCCAGACAATAACAGACAGCAGAATTGGCCGAGGAACCGCGCCCCTGACAAAGGATATTTTGTGAGCGGGCATAGGTAACAATGTCATAAACAGTCAGGAAGTAGGGCGCATATTCCAACTCCCCGATCAGGGTCAGTTCTTTTTCCAGGATCGTAGACACATTTTTGGGAATGCCATCCGGATAGCGTTTATTGGCGCCGATCCATGTTTCATCGATCAGATGTTGCTGGGGTGTTTTGCCGGGTGGAACAGGTTCATCAGGATATTGATAGCGTAAATCATCAAGAGAAAAACTGATCGGCTTCACAAAGCGCTGCGTCTCTTCAAGTGCTTCCGGAAAAAACCGAAAGAGATACAGCATATCGGTTGGCGATTTCAGATGCCGCTCTGCATTCTTTTCCAGTTTGCGGCCAGCTGTCTCTATCGTAACATGCTCACGGATACAGGTCAGCACATCCTGAAGTGGCCGCCGGGCAGGAGTGTGATAAAGCACATCATTAACTGCCAAAAATGGAATGTTTGCATCGGCTGCAATTCGAACCAGTTTTTCACCGTGACGCCTGTCGGCTCCTTTGCGCGGCATTACCAGACCAAGCCAAACGCAATCCGCCGCCGCAAAAGCCAGTTTTTTTAGGAAGTCCGTGAAGCTTTCATCGGGATTTTCGGGAGGCATTACAGCTATCTGAAAATTATCTGCCTTGAACAGAAAGTCTTCGAAAAGCAGATGGCATTCCCCTTTGGTCTTGGCACGGTGCTTTCCCACACTCAAAATCTGGCAGAGATGACCGTAAGCAGGGCGATCTCGCGGATAAACAACAAGGTCAGGCGTGCCGTCAGTGAAACTTAGCCGACAACCAATATAGAGGTCTATTGAAAGACCTTGTTCTTTTTTGATTTCTTTTCTGGCGCTATGGGCTCGCACCACGCCAGCAAGTGTATTGCAATCGGCAATACCAATGCCTTTAAGCCCCAGAAGAGTTGCAGCCAGAACCAGTTCCTGGGGTTGCGACGCCCCCTTGAGGAAGGAAAAATTGCTGGTGACGGCAAGCTCAGTATAATCCATCAGGCAAAAATCCCATGCAAATACCATCGGGGGGTGGGATCGCCTCGCTCATACAGACCTTCGCGGAATACCCAAAAACGCTTTCCCTGATTGTCTTCAACCCGGTAATAGTCGCGTGTGAGAGCACCCGCATGCTCGCGCCACCATTCTGGTGCAATACGCTCGGGTCCTTCAGCTAAAACAATCGTGTGCTGTACGCGGCGCCACGTAAAGCGCGCCGGTGCACCGTCAGGAATTCCCGATGTCGTTTCAATGCGTTCGGGTGGATTAAACAGTCTGATTGGTCTTTCGGGAGGATTTCCAGGGTAATGTTCTGGTGACCACTGAACTGATTGATCCGATCTATTCCCGGCTGCAGCTTCAAGCATGACAGCACGTTCAGGAATGTGCGTATCAATAGCAACAGGTCGCAACACACGCGAACTGCCCAATCTTATAGAAAGTCTATCGATGAGCGCATCAAATGCTTCTGTCTCTTGCCGCGTATTGTCGAGACTTTTCTGCAGCGCATGTGTTTGTTCTGTTCGAATAGCAGAGAGCCGAACAATATCAAAGCCATAGCCTGCATCCAGAGGTTCTGCCAAGCTTGATAGCCTCTCTTTAAGCAATCGCAGTAATGTTTTTGTCTCTACAAGCGGCCTTCCGGATTCAATACGAATCCGTCGCACATTTCCATCAACACGAAAAAAGCTCGCTTCGATTTCACGCGCACCTTGAACACGGGTTTGCAATTGCCTGAAAAGTTCATCGCCAAGGGATTGAAGTAAAAGCTCGACGGAATCCATAACAACCAAAGGTTCGGCCATGCGTCGCTCAACCATACAGACAGGCACAATACGGCGCGGAGAAATTGGCTGGTCTTGCCTGCCAAAAATACTGTCCAGGCGATTGATCAGCTCTTTTCCGAAACGGGCAGCAAGGGCAGCACGGGGCAGAACCTCGACTTCGCCAACATGCAGCAGACCTGCGCGCTTCAGACCAGCAAGATGTGCTGCTTCTACCTCAAGACAGGCAAGGTGCAGTTTATATAGTCTCTTTTCTTCATCATCGCCGATGACACCGCCGGATGAATAGCGTGCAAAGGCACGGGCAGAGGCTGCATTGCTTGCGATGGCTGATTTTACCGCCACGCCCTGTTGATTGAGACGATTGTGAATATCCTTGAGCATAGTGTGCTCATCCCCAAAAAGATGAACACAGCCTGTAATATCGAGGATAAGACCATCCGGATCGTCAAAAGCGACCAGAGGCGTGTATCGATCACACCAATCTGCCAGACGCTCCAAAAATGCGGAATCCTGACGAGGTGAGGCAAATGCGATATCCAGCTTTTCAAACTGCGCACGTGCATCAGCCAAAGTCATGCTTTTGTATAGACCTGCTTTTGCAGCTCTCTGATCAACCGCTACCAGCCGTAAAGTATTGGCAATCTTGTCAACAACAATGAGATACTGATCAGAACGGTCGCGCTGCGAATTTTCGCGTTTGAGACGATCCGTAGGAAGATGTGGAAACCACAGAGCCAAAAACCGGCTCGATCCGTTGGAAAACATGATTTTCACTCTCCCATTGTAATAGCCATTGGCCTGTGTTGCCCTGCCTGTTGCGAATGAGTTGGACTTGAAAAACAGGGTTGCCCGGCGCGTTTGCACCAGGGGATTGTGAGGTTGCAGCACGAATTAACCACCGTGTGACGGCAGCATTTTCACCCGGAACAGCTCCCAGCCTCAGGAGAAAGGCGGGCACTTCTGCCTGTTGTGCGCTAAGCAGTAATTTTCGCGAGGCAGTCAAATCCAGACATTTGGGATGGCCCCACGGCGCAATAATAACTGCTCCCATACCGCGAATGCCAAGGCTGTCTGCTGCAGCCTTTAAAACATTATGAGGCGAGGAGCACCGAACGAAAATCACCCGCTCCGGGTCGAGACCCAAATAATGCAGGCCAGGAGCATAGGGAAAGCCATGTTCATTGCCTGTAAAATCTTCTTCAATCCAAAGAATGGGGCTTAGGTTGGCTGATGCGCGCAAGGCGAGGGCAATAACAAAACCTGTTGCGGCTCCTGCGTCCCCACTTTCCTTCGCAAAAACCTCATGCAGAGCGCCTCGCTGAAGGCCACCCCGAAATACGCCGTCTACAGCCCGGCAGCCAAGATCAAAGGCAGAGCCAGACACACCTTGCGTGCCTTGCTCATTTAAAGACGCAATATCGCGTCTTAACGCCGTTAGATCGACGATCGCCACTATAGAACCCCCGTTTGTTCATGATATGTTCCATTATCAAATTTAAGGTATCCAGTGTCAAGCGCTTCCCGATGCGAATGGTTAGAATCAGATCATCAATTGCAGATTTCAGAGTCATCCAGCCTTTCGCTGTTGAGACTCATGGGAAGGATTTCTGATCTGGCTCTGAAGCCCTTCTTCGCGATAATGGTTGTGTTATAGATTGAGGTGAAACTACGCTCAAAGTTATAGAAATGATCGCATGTCTGCCAAATCCACCGCTCCCATACCTAAATCGGAAAAGAGACATTCACTATTATTTCGCTGGATGTTGAAGCGGAATGCTCGGCAGGCGTTAAAGCTGCCACAGGTCAGAGCCCGAGAAACAGAGCTGTTTCGTGAAAGTATAAAGGGAAATTTGCCAAATTCAGGTAATGTTCTCCTGGCAGCATGCGATGATCGCTATTTCTACAATTTCGCTCTGGGGCTGATCAAATCCATCGAACGTCTAGGTCAGCCTGAGGCATTCCATCTTCTGCTTCTTCAACCTTCCGGCAAGGTCATCGAGGAAGCGGCTACCCTTTCCAAGACTCTCAAGCACGTGAGGCTGACCTATTCTATTGATCCATGCGCACTGGCAGAGGGGCTGCCACGCCGTGAAATCTATTATACCGCCGCACGCTTCCTGCTAGCGCCTTTAATTCTGGAAGCTGGTGTCGAACGCCTTCTTATGATTGATGTCGACGCCGTGATGAATCGGTCTCCCTGGCCAATAATTCCATCTGATTTCGACCATCAAAGCGGAGCATTCATATTTAGAAGGAATGAAAAACATCCGTGGCGCAAAATTCTTGCATCTGCCGTTCTTTTAAATAATTCGCCAGGTTCAATGCGATTGGCAAATGCAATTGCCGTTTCGATAGCAGTTAGCTTGGGGAAGAAACCCAAATATCATATCGACCAGATTCTACCGTTTTACGTCTGCGACTTTGCAAGCAAAACGATTCAGAATTTTTCCACTGTGGATATTCCCCCCAAACTCATGGGATATGATTACGAGCCGGAAGCCGCTTTCTGGACAGTCAAGGGTCATCAGGCGCTTGATACTTTTATAAGCGAAAGAGACAGGCTTCTTGGCCCAACGGAACAAGAAAACTAAGTCCGCCAGAAAAGTTAGGCGCGGCAGTTAAGCCCTGTGTGAGCGCCGATAGCGCGAATAATGTCATCCCAATCCTCAAGGTGAATTTCATGGCCGCCACCTGGAACACGGAGAAGTTCTGCACCTGGAACGCTTTGTGCCAGCAATTCGCCATGCTCGATCGGAAAAATCGGGTCCGCTGTGCCGTGGACAACGAGAAGAGGTTTAGCTAATTCGTCGCGCTTGTTGTCCCAGCTGTCACCACCTTTCAACATGAAATGATTGGTAGCGCTGGCGAAGTTTTTAGCACGCTTCACATCATGCTCTACGAGTTTACGGGCCTGCATCTCATTATAGGGATGCCGTGTACCTGCAATCATCTGCGTATCTTTAACAATAAAATCTATGACCTGAGCGCTATCGGTCCAATCAACACTCTCGCCTGTCGCTGCGTGCTCCATATAGGCACTACTCGTCTGCGGAAGGTTGGAGGTATCAACGCCGATGGGCGTGGTTGAGATCAAGGTCAGCGTTTTTACGCGTTCAGGATGGGCGAAAGTGGCCATTTGCGCGATCATACCACCCAGCGACATACCGACCAGATGTGCGGTTTTGATATTGTAGGCGTCGAGCACGCGAAATGCATCCTGAGCCATGTCGTCCATTGTATAATCAGGGTTTCCCGGCTCATAAGCGGTCGAAAGGCCGGTATCCCGATTATCATAACGAATGACGTAGCGTTTTTGGGCGGCGAGTTGCTTGCAAAACCCCTCCGGCCACCACAACATGGAAGCCATGGCGCCCATGATAAGCAGAACAGGCTCATGGGTTGGATCTCCAAAAGCCTGCGTGGCGATCTCAACATTGTCAGCAATGATGATCCGTTCATTCATTTCGTCATCCCCCTGCACAGCATCTGAGGTGTCAATGCCTCGAGCCTCGTCTCAAACGAACAGCAACTACATTGGTTGTGAACTTACATAACTGATCCTATAATGCAACCAGTCTTGCCAAAGAAGCAACCGCCGGCAATGACAGCAGAAACCAGAAGAGGTTCAAATGTTGGATCGTGCAGATTTCTATGACGCAGAATTAAAACGTCACACCAAACACTTGATTGCCGCTGCCAGCGTTGGAGTGAGTGACCATGTGCTTGATGTGGGTTGCGGGGCAGGACAAACCACGCGCGATGCCGCCAGCCTTGCTGTCAATGGCAAGGCGATTGGTGTGGATACGTCAAGCGATATGCTGGAAGTTGCCAGGCAACGGGCAAATGATTCTGGACTCAAAAATGTTTCATTTGAGCAGGGCGACGCCCAAAGCCACGTATTTCCCCAAGCCAGATTCGATCTTTGCATCAGCCGGTTTGGCGCTATGTTCTTCTCTGATCCGGCTGCCGCGTTTGCAAATATTGCCAGCGCCATGCGTCCCGATGCGCGACTGGCATGGATGGTATGGCAGAACCAGGATAAAAATGAATGGTCTGGCGCCATTCGGCGAACCGTAGCTCCGACCACGATGGCCTCACCGGAAACCCGGAAGGCGTTTTCCCTTGGTGAACCTGGTACCGCCAAAAAGCTTCTCAATACCGCAGGATTTGTATCCGTCGATTTTATCGACGTGCGGGAACCGGTATTCTACGGAGCATCTGTCGACAGCGCGTTTGACGCTCTCATGGAAATCTTCTCTATAAAGGATATGCTTGCTCAAACGAATGAAGCACCCGAACCTGCCTTGCAACGGCTGCGCAACCTGCTTGAGGCTCATATGACCACTGACGGGGTGCTCTTTGACTCCCGCGCCTGGATAATTACCGCTCGAAGAGAATAGGATATTTTGCGGGAATGATGGTGAGCGCGCGGGGGTTCGAACCCCGGACCTACTGATTAAAAGTGGCGTCTGACCAAACACCCACGAACAGCCATAAACATAAATACACAGTAAACACTGGCATTTCAAAGCGTTATGTGTTCTACCTTGTTCACAGTTGTTTCAACGAGTTTTGCATTTCTGGAACCCATACAGAACCCAAAACAAGATAAGTAGGTCGAACGTAAGTAGGTGGAGCTCGATGCCTCGTAAGAATTTAACTGCTCGTTTTTGTGAAACCGTAAAGGTCGAAGAGCGAACTGACTTTCAGGACGATATGGTCCGCGGCCTATCCTTGCGGGTATCGCCGAATGGAACCAAGACCTGGAATGTCGTCTATACACGCGAGAGTGACAGTAGCAAGCAGCGGGTGAAGCTAGGGCGGTTTCCAACCATGACGTTGGAGAAGGCACGTACAGGCGCCCTCAAGATGGTTACGGCCGTTTCAGAGGGCCATGACCCATCGGAAGAGAAACGCGCTCGACGCGATGCTATGACGGTTAAGGAACTCGGTGGGCTGTACATCGACAAATACGCCAAACGGAACAAAAAGACCTGGGCTGAAGATGAACGGCTGTTAAAGGTCGAAGTTTATCCCGAGATCGGGCAAATGAAGGCACTAGCCGTTAAACGGCGCGATATTCTCAACATCATCGAGGCAAAGGCCGAGGCCGGACATTTGGCGCAATCCACACAGATCCTTGCCGTTGTCCGCAAGATGTTTAATTGGGCGGTCGATGGCGACTATATATCAACATCACCCGCAATAGGCGTGAAACCGCGGGGGAAGGCCGTCAAGCGCGACCGTGTATTATCGGACGGCGAAGTGCGGGCAATCTGGAAAGCGCTTCCTGACGCGTCATTGAGTTCTCAAACCGCGGACATCTTTCGACTGCTGTTTCTGACTGGACAACGATCAGGTGAAGTCTGTGGAATTACCCGCAACGAAATCGATACAGATAGGGCGCTGTGGTCCATCCCCAAGGAGCGAACAAAAAACGGCCTTGCCCATATTGTGCCGCTGTCGCCAGCAGCCTTGGCCATCGTCGAGCAGGCGCTTGACCTTGCAAATGACGATGAGGAAGATAACCGGCCGCTGTTCACTCGCATAGGCGACCCAATTGAAAGCAATGCTATCGCCAAGGCAGCACGCCTCAAGATGCAGATAGTTGACAGACCTTGGACGCCCCATGATATCCGCCGCACAGTGGCAACAGGAATGGCTGGTTTAGGAGTTGCACCGCATATCGTGGAAGCTGTTTTAAATCACATAAGTGGATTCCGCGCGGGCGTTGCTGGTGTATACAACCGCAATCAATATGAGCGCGAGAAGCGCCGTGCCTTGGATGTGTGGGCCGAACACGTTGTCGCGCTTGCAAAGGACGAGCCTTCCAAGATTTTCAGCCTCGCGAAGGCACAGCGATGACTGAAGGCTTTGGATATTCGGCGCAGGAAAAAAACCGATTGGCAAAGATCTTGGGATGTTCTGAGGATCACAGCACTGTATCGAACGTGGAGCGAATCGTTGGCGAGTGGCTTAAGCACAATGAAGAACACGTTGCCGTCGACCTCGGTAAGAATACCCGAATTGCCGTAGCAGCGGAAAATTTACTGAGGGAAATCGAAGGGGATGGAGGCGAAAAAGATTTTAGGAATGATTTCGAGGAGAATGGCCATCCAATTTCCTTAAGAGGCCATTTACTAGTTGCTATTGAGTTTCTGGACTCTGTGATGGTCGAAAACGAGCATCTTCTCCCGAAGGGACGGACCCCGGCAATTCCACGACTGCTTGCCATTCGACTGCTAGAATTTTGGGAGAACAGTGGTAGACGGATTGCTCGCAGCTCTACTGCAAAAAAAGATGCCCCAGATATCCAGAATCCTAGTGGACCCCTCGTACTCTTCCTTCTAGCAGCAACTGAACCTGTACTTCGGACGAAAGTGCCGCTGGGGGCGGCTGAACACGCAATCAGGACATTTTATCCTCGGCGGCGGACCAGGGAAGATGCAAATTTTTCAGAATTTGTTCGAAGTTTGATAGCCGATGGGCCGCATGGGGAAAGTGCCGCCGAAAAGTAGCGTCGCTTTCTCCATGTTGTGACGGCTTCAAAAGTAGTGAACTTACATATCCGAACTCAAACAAAGAGGATCGGACATGGAACTGCTTTCAATTAAAGATGTCGCCAAGCGCCTCAGTATTGGTCGGACAGCTCTTTGGCTACTCACCAAAGAATCAGATTTCCCCAAACCAGTACAGGTTACTGTCGGACGTAAAGCATTTGTTGCCAATGAAATAGATCAATGGATCGCTTCCCGCGTGGCTCAACGCGACAGAGTGATCGCATGAGCATGTCGGCCCCTACGTCGGACCGTGCTGCGCAAGCAGCGGCCCGCTGGCTGGCCTCTCAGAGGAGGCCGCCAGAGCGAACCATACTACAGCTGAGAATCCACTTCCGCTTGACGACAGAACAGGCAGAGGAAGCCAAGCTGATCCATGCGAGGGTCATGTGATGGCTGCGCCCATCGGAAAGCTCACCAGTGGTATCAAGCCGTTCGACCCATTGGTGGATGACGACGGCGACAATGAACGGCCAAGATCCGGGCTCCGCAAAAGGCTCGCACCTTGCCGCTCTTTCCCTTTGCAGTGGCCGACGGAAAATAAGGCTCGTTACGATCTTTTCGATGGTTGGCACGATGTTGCAATGCAAATTGCAGATCGGCATGCAGTCAGCTTCCGTTTTCTCGCTGTCACAAAAAAAGTCGTGAACTGGCAGACGGGAACGATAAAAGAAAGCAATCACTATCTCGCACAAAGATCAGGCTTTTGCAGTCAAAAGACGATCTCACGCGACGTGGCTACGGCTGAGGCGTTAGGAATCATCACGTTGGAGTTTGGGTGGCGAAAGAATGCCAACGGGAAACTCGTTCGGTCGCGTGTCATGAAACTCGCTCTACCCCAGCCCCTTCCAAGCCAAATACATCTGCCGGATTGTGATTTTCAGTTCGAGATTCATATGGACACCCGTGGTCCCGACCTCTCGATTAATCATATGGACACCTGTGGTCCGATTCGTATGGACACCCGTGGTCCCATTACCATTGAAGATACCAACAGCCGCCTCGCACGTGGGAGGTTGTGATGCAGCTTGATCTCTTTAATCCCAAAACAAAAACCGGGGAGCTATTCGTCTTCCCACTTGATCGACGCAATGCGTTGGTCCGGAAAACTGCTTTCGATCTACGCTCCAAGGAATTTCACCAAGCCAAAAGATTTTGGCAGCGTCACGTTGCAGAAATCAGAAAAGAGCTCGCCTCGAAGCGTGTTAGGCCCGAGCAGGTTCAACACGAAATCGAAGCCTATACACGCGCCGTAAGCCACGAACTAAATCTTCAACGAGTCTTGCGGGCACAGCCGGACGGTGCGGCATGACCTACGCTTGTCAGGGGGATGGCCCTGAAGGCCACCCCAAGGTCGGAGCAGTGATAGTCAGAAAATCGCTGACGTTGGGCCGGCCAACAGGGCCGGACCCCACAAACGCAAACCGCCCCCAATCCGGTGGTTTGGGAGCGGTCAAGGAATATCCGGTGCTGAGTGACAAACAGGATATACCGCCCGCACAACAGCAGCCTCACCCGCGAGGATTGTGAACCTCTTGGGAATGTCTTCGGCTTCAAGCTTCCAGATGAACCTGCAGGTTGGGAACTGTCGTCTGCTTCTCCGAGGGGAGGCCGGACGCCTGAGCAGACGGTTATCAAACCCGAACGCCGGGTTCCGGAGTTTTCTTCAGACGAGAACTGATCAGTAAATGGGGTAGGGGCGCTCCGGCGCCCCGTTCAGCACAGAACATAGCTAGACGCCTGAAAACCGTACGCCTTCACCCATCGCTTGATCGCTTTCCAAGAAGACCACTCCCGCGGATTCAAGAGCTCGCTGCATTTCCTCGATCGTGCGGGCATAGGGCGTCCGCTTGCCCGTCTCGAAATCTGCAATTGTGGCACGGCCAACGCCAGCAGCATCAGCTAATTCTTGTTGGGACCAACCAAGTAGGCCACGGGCCGCTCGTATTTGCGCCACATTCATAACCATCGAAACCTCATACAATTTGTATTGACTTTTGGTTAGCATCATGCAATTTGTATTATGTTACATCGTTATCACTGGAGGAGCAACCGCATGCAAAACGTTTCCAAAACCACCAGTGCCTCTCTTTTCACCAATGCGGTGGAGCTCGCTTCATTGATCCAATGCCATATTGATGCGGTCGCCAGAGTGGACACTGCAAGTGACGGAGAAGCCGCTGTGCAGGCAGCTTTCGAGAACGAACAAGCGGCGCTTGATGCACTACTGCAGTATCCAACTCGCGACCTAGCCGAAGTTCGGACCAAGACTGCTTATTTCCTTGAGCATTTGCACTTTCTCGGATGCGAGGATCCTCGCATGGTGATGTTCCTTCGTGCGATGATGTAATTTGAAGTGGGAAAATCATGGAACTGTATTTTGGCACCACTGCAACTGGCATAGGCGTCAACTTGCCTCTCCGATTTGCAAATCGCCATGGTCTCGTTACCGGCGCAACTGGCACCGGCAAGACAGTCACTCTCCAGCGATTGGCCGAGGAGTTTTCCCGCAATGGCGTCCCTGTTTTCGCCGCCGATGTGAAGAGCGATCTATCAGGAATTGCCACCTCATTTCCTGCAGAATTTTGGGACATCTACGGTCGCAAGGGACTCCAGATCAGGACAAGCGTGCAGGAAATGGGCGCGCAGCTCATATCGCGGATGCTCGGATTGAATGAGACACAGCAGGGCGCAGTCGAGATCGCATTCCGTATTGCTGACAAAGAACAATGCTTGTTGCTCACGCTTGACGATTTGCGTTGGGCACTGTCCGACATGCTCGACAATCGCGAAGACGTTTGCAAAGAGCACGGTAACATCACAGCCGCATCCATATCGGCAATCCAGCGCAACTTGCTGGCGCTCGAGGCGCAAGGTGGCGCCAATCTGTTCGGCGAGCCTCCCTTTGATATCCCCGATTTCATCCGAACCGACGATAATGGTCGAGGAATCATCAATTTGCTTCATGCAGACCAATTGATGGAAGCGCCCAAGCTGTACGCTACGTTCCTGCTCTGGTTGCTGACAGAACTATTCCGCCGTCTCCCTGAAGCTGGCGATCTGGACAAGCCCAAGCTGGTATTCTTCTTCGACGAGGCGCATTTGCTATTCCGTGATGCTCCTCGCCCTCTCGTGCAAAGCATCGAGCGTCTGGTGCGTCTGGTGCGCTCCAAAGGCGTTGGCGTGTACTTTGTGACCCAATCGCCCGCCGACGTGCCTGACACAGTGCTGGCGCAGCTTGGCAACCGTATTCAGCATGCTCTTCGCGCCTATACTCCCAGCGATCAGCGCAATGTGAAGGCATCGGCCAATGCATTCCGCCCTAATCCCGGCGTGGATGTGAAAGCAGAAATTACGGCGATGGGTGTCGGTGAAGCGCTCGTATCGATGCTTCAGGACAATGGTGTGCCCCAGCCTGTAGAAAAGGTTCGAATTACCAAACCTTCGGCCCAGATCGGTCCTGTTTCGGATCTCGAGCGCGAAACAACAATTGCGGGATCCAGAATGTTCGAAAAGTACAAGGCAGGAATGCTCCCTCACGAGGCGAGCCATGCGTTTGGCAATAGAATGAAGGCGCAGCGAGGAATTGAATTTGACGCTGCTGCCGGCGCGCAGGCTCCCGAAGAAAGCATATATTTGAAGCACATCCCTAATCTGAATGTGGAAGAGGCCGCCGATCGGCCCAGCATCATCAGATTTTTGCTTCGAATAGCGTTCTGGGGATCAATTACCTTTTTGGGATTGAAAATGGCCGGTCTTACGTGATGTAGGTTACTTTTATAGCCAAGAATCGAAACTTCAAAAGATGCCTAATCCAAAAAAGCACCATTATATTCCAATGCTAGTGCAAAAACACTTTGCGCTAGACGGACGGCTGTGGGCGTACAACAGTCACGCGCCTGAACTTGGCGTATATGAGGATCGCCCGGATAATCTGTTCTACTCAAAGTACGAGTACTCTAAGTACGAGGACGATGGAACACGCGATCCCAAACTCGAAATCGAATACTCTAAAAAAGAAAGTGATTGGGCTCCTTTAATAGAAAAGATTGTCAATGCGGTGCGTAACGGAAAGGCGCCGAACCTCACATCTTCTGAAAGGTTATTGTGGGATGACTTTTTCCAAAATCAGTGGCGTAGAGTTCCGGAGCTTAGGAGGCATCTGTTGCCTGCCGAACGAATTCAAACTGACGTGAAAAAGATAATCGAGCAGTACATTGCAAGCGGCAAGAAAATAGACGCAGCAGAACGTCAACGCCTTGAATCGATAGAATGGGCAAAGGTGGCACGCCAAAACACCCAGGTAAACGTCCTTCGGAATGTATCACCTCGGGTCAGCGATGCCTTGCAGCGTCGCGGCTTGATCTTTGCGAGTCCCACTGCTGCGAACAAGAGCTTCATTATAGGCAGTATTCCAATAGCAGTTTTCATGAACGGAAATGACGGATACAGACTGGACAGTTATCTTTCAGAAGCTTGGTTGCCGATAGCCCCGGATGTGGCAGTTTCCCCGTCCCCACATCCATCTGGAGAGCTTCTCGCTGAAATCAATGGCGATCAAGTTCGGCATGTGAACACTATGTTGGCTCGGCAGAGCCGCCACATTGCTGGTAGGTCCCGTGAATTGGTTGAATCGCTTTCGAAATATGTTGCCGTGGGCGTCACCACACAGCAATCCCGTCCTGGCTGAGCCTGAAGGCTATTATTTCCGCCGCGCGATCACGGCTTCTCCGGAAGGTCGTGTAGGCCCAGCCGCGCTTCTTGCACTCTTTTTTCGCCAACAGCCCGCGCGATTTCCAAATGCAAGAGGCGACCAGGCACCGGCGCATGCCATCACTGCCGTTCAAATATCCGACAACCCATGCTGGATGTACTTTGCCGTCCTTACCCCGATGTCCCAACAAGACCTTTTCCATACTGAAATGTCGCGCGCCGTACGCTGGATACGGGCCCTGTCAATTTCGCGAATGTTTCTGCATCGCTCATTTCCGCACCACCGTGATCTTGCGGCCGCGCTTGTGTATGGCACGGCTGAAGACTTTCTCGTTCGGTTTTCAGGCTGATGGTACTAATACGCCGACTCGACGGATGATCCGCATAGGTGGGCACGCAGCGTGCGCCGCGCAGCAACTTCGGCCCCGTGCTCGGTGTCGAAAATCTGGGCCACACCACCCTGGACACCTTCTCCCATCTCGAACGGTAACCTTGCGGAACTCGCCTTGGAAGCGGCCGTAAACAAGCACTCCGCGTGCATCGAAGTCGTCCATGCCAGTGCACCTTTCAAAATCGATCCAATTTGATAGCTTCTTGGCAGAATGGAGATCACTGGGGATGACTATGGACAACGGGCATGAGCACCGCAGCTATCGGAACGTTAACCACACAGAAATTGCGATTATAGTCTTTGCCGCCGTGGTAACCGCCTTCGGTTGTTGGGCAATTTACCAAATAATAATGACCAAGGAACTCGGTGCGATTGGAAACGCAGCTGATACTATATCGAAACTGGGCTTGTTTATGGTTGGGGTAGTCGGTCTTCCCCTCGCCCTTTGGAAGGGTTATCTCGATTATCAGCAGACTGAACTTGCTTTGCAGCAAGGTATCCGGGCACAACAGCAAATGGAGATTACCACGAACCAACTGAAGCTCACCGAGCGCCAAGTCGCAGCCTCTGAGGAGAACAGTTTGGCGACAATACTTGAGAGGGCAAGCAGCCTGATTTCCGATACTCAATCTGACGCCCAGAAGATGTCTGGTGTAGCGTTTTTGCATTACGTGGCTCAATCGAAAACGCAAACCTTCCACTTTGAGGCGCTGGAACTCTTGTCTCAGCTTATCGCCAACCGCGACTATAACGAGCCAGTAATTCGCAGTGCAACTCAATATATGAATGAAATAGGCCACACCAAAAAAAAGCGGATTCGTGTTTCCATCCGCATAGAAGAGAATATGTTTACGGAATTCTTTGAGTACTTGAGCGGCGTCACCTATATAAACTGCACAATAAATAATAGAATTTTCACTGCTGGTTTGAACTATTTTCACAATTGTGAATTCTCCAACTGTACAATTAATCATGCTGCGAGAATTCTCGACACGTCCAATTTCGTGAATTGTAGGATTGTCCGCTTAAACACTGTGATGAACAGTGTGCTGGAATTTTCGTCGTGCGATTTTTCCGGATGCATGTATCTCCCGTCTTCTTGCGAAATTCACCTGCACGGATGTTACTACGATGTTGAGAATCCGCCTGGCCCGCTGGTTATGAGAGAGTGGGGCTCTGAGCTTACTGGCCTGAAGGATTTCGAAATCGATGATTTCCATCGCCATGGCTAACAATTACACGTTCATTCTACTGTCCTCAGAATGTTGGTGCCAATCCACCGGCCGCGAACATGCGGCCGAGCCCGGGGTGTTTTAATGCGTCTGGATTTCCTTCGAGGATCATCTTGGCCCAGATGCGGATCTCGTCGAATGTGAAGGTTTGCTCGACTTTGGCCTCTGTACCGTCGCGCCTCGTGGTGACGACCGACCAATTGCCGTTTTCGTGGTCGCAGATTGCGCGGGTAAAATCGGACGAGCCAACAAGCGGGAATGTCGAGGCTACCGGCTGCAGATGCGCTCATTTGCGGGCCACGCCGCCGCGGGCCAATCAGGGTTATCGGCAACACGTTCGGGGAGTTGGTTATTTGGCCGCTCTTGCCAAACACACCCACTTGTAAAATAGGATTTCGAAGGAGAAGGCCTTTCGCCTTCGCCTAGATCCACTCCGTCTGTCATTCAATCTCGAAACACCCGTCTGTCACCGCCGCGTAGAGATCATCGGTGATTGAGCAGACTGCTATACGGCGAAGATACTCCTCCGGCGCAATTTTAAGTTTTTTGGCGCGTTGGGTTACCCTCTTGCGGGCAGCTACGCGCACGCTGATAGTCGGTGCTGATAGGCAGGCGTTGTTCGGACCACGCGCTGTAATGGCGCGGGCCTGCTCGCCAGCAAACAAGGCAACCAGGCATACCCCGGGCTGCGTAAGGCCGACATGCAAACCCGCCATGCGGGCCCGTACGAGGTCGCAGGTCAGGAATTTATAGCTCTGTTTCGATCATTAGTTTTGAGCCTTCCTTGAAGGAAAAAAGCTCCATTGGTCCAATGTCAGATAAAGACACAACGTAGGTAAATCGCCATTCTCTTTTCTCAGCGAGCGAAATATATTCATTCATCTGGCTAGCTAGGCGCTTGCTATCGCAAGACACGATAACTCCAAACTTTCGGGTACGCCCGAATTCACTCCAACGAATAGGCTCACTGATCACCACATACTCCATACTGGCGGCGGTTCGCGTGATAAAAGCAGCCGTATTGTACACCTCGCTCCAATCAAGGTCGGCAATAAAACTAAGTCCAACATTGTCCAGACCACGTGGTAGTATCAGTTTGTGGACGAACTCTTCAAACCATGTCACCGGGCGCTTGGCTATCATAGCTTGCCCCATAGATTGCGGTTCGAGAATAATCTGAGCTTTTGCGGTATTGACCAATTGGGCGTGGCGCGAACGCACTCTGTCAAGCATTGCGTCCTGCGATACTTGTCCCTGACCAACCAGAGTCTTACAAAGATCAATAATATCTCTGGCTCCGCCGCCTCGCTTTGCGATTTCTTCCACGACGTCTGTAGTAAGTGAAGTGCACAGACGTGCTTTTGGCGGTAACGACAATCCTGGCAATGGGTGATCACAACAAGCAGCATACGGCCCGGATACGACGCTCACAACAGCTATGGCATCAATGTCATTGTAATCAATCGAAAAATCGCGAAATGCGTTCTTCCCTTTGATGGATAATCCGCCTTGCCAATCGCGGATTCGCCCTTCGGCTTGTTCAATATTGTGTTTCGCCAGATCGTCAAAGTAAGAGCGCCCAGCCGTCATGTTCACGAAAAGCATTGCTCGACCGATGACAACAATCATATCCGCGGGCTCTCGTCCATTTCTCCATAATTTGGGGTGGAACGTTGCCGACGCGCTGACCGAAAAATTTGCGAACTGCGCAACCATCGCCTCTTGCTCAGTCAGTGGACGCGCTTTTCTCTTCGTCATCGGGTGATCCTAACCAAGCGGAATAACGGGCGGGTAACATCTCTAAATGCAGATAATCTTGCAATGACCGTAATATGTTATCCCGTCGGAATTGACAGGCCGGTCGGAACGTTAGCGGTCCGGGTCATCAGGGACGTTGCTACGCTTTCGGTCTTGCTCCTGTCTCCACTATAGCGAAGATAATCGGAGTTTATTTCCAATACTTCGGTTGTCCGGTGCAGTATGAGGATTACTTGACCGCGAATCCAGCAAGCAAAGCCCGAGGAGAAATCCAAGTGGCTCTGTTGCTGCGTGCTTCACCGCTCAAATATGTCACGCACAAAGTGTCCCAGGTTTGTCCCTCAGTTGTCGCGCCGGGACATGTCTATCGGTGCGGTGGGCGCGCACGCAGCTATTCGCCCCGCACCATGGCCAACTGACGGCGGAACTCGGCGTCTGGGATGGCCTGTTTCCAGAAGTTGATGAACCGAGCCACCACTTGCAAGTTTCCCGCCTCGTAGTGGCCGTTACTGTCAATGCGGTCCAGAGAGGGCCGCAGCTGGTCGTCTGGGCCGTCAGCCTGCAACGCGAGCCCCGTGATGGCGCAACGGTGACCCGTTTCGTTGAGCAGTTCATTCAGATGCGCAATAAGCGCCTCTTTCAACAGCCTAAGGTCTTTATTCTTTACCGTACGGGCGACTGTCTGACCGTTGGCGTGCTTTGCGGTCTGTTCCGCCCGATCCGCCATCTCCCAGACTGCCTTGAACCATGCGTCTTTGTAGTGGCCGCTATTCTGGCGTTCGAGCTTACCAACCCACCAGAGCGCGTCCAGCGTCCACAGGTCAACGCCCAGATCACGGACGAGATTGAGCAACACGGCATTGATCAATTCGTATTTCTCGCCGTCTGTAGCACCGCGAGGAAAGGTGGGCCACAGGCCACGGTCGCGCATCTCCGGCTCGCTGGTGCCGTTCCAAACCCCATAGCGGTCCTCGTAGGCCAGGAGCAGGATGGGTGTCAGGGTTGCGCTACCGACCCCGTCGAGCTGCGACGAGGCGGAATCGAACCGCTCGGACAAGGGTAGGGTCTCGTCAACCAGAGTGGTCAAGGCGGCCTGCAGGTTGTTCATGTCGGCTGCGGCGCGGCGGCCGAGGCGTTCCAGCCCCGACCAGTGGTAATTGTGTTTGATGCTCAAGAAATCGAGATAATCCTGCTCGGTCAGGCGCGCCGGGTCGCGGAAAAGCGGTCCGAAACGTTCTAGAACGCCGTCACGCTTAGCGACAGAGTTGCGGATGTCGGGCAGGCTGAGAGCCTTCTTAATGTCAAAGATCATTGGCAGACTTCCTCGGTAATGTTGATCTTGTCGAGCCTGACGCCGAAGCACGCCGCCAATCTCCGCTTCGCCTGTTCCGGCGCAATCGGCGCGATCACGTCCAGAATGTCGCTGCGGTAACTAAAGCTCTCTGGAACCTGACGTCTATAGAGACCTTTTAGCAAATAGCAGGTTCGTCCATAAGCGCTGATCGGCGCGTTCGTATGGAGTTCCGCTCACCACCCTGAGTGGGCTCGCGACCCGGTACCAAGCGTCAGACTATAACCACTAGCCACTCGTGGGGCATGATGGCCATGCCCTTACACGGTGGTCTCATCCAACACACCTTGCAGCAGATCAGGGCAACTGCACCCCATCAGAGCGAGCGCTTGCATGATGATGCCGCGCGCGGGCGATTTGAAAGCTTTAGGGACCGTATAAAGGCACGTGAGGGAGCGGGGCGCAGCACCCCGGTTACTCGCCGAAGTTATCTCTTCTAAGGGGCTTCCTCCCCGAGGATGTCAAAAACCGGAAATCGGGCAATTCCTGTCAAAGGAAATCGACCAGATTTCGGGTGCTTAACGAAGATAATTTTGAGGGCTGAAAGGCATGGTTTTGCAGGCCGTTAAATGGTTAACGGCAACCCGATTTGAGCGGGTTCGAGAAAGAGGGGATTGACGAACCACGAGAACATCGATTCTTATTCGCGTGTTCCCTCTATTAAATATACTCTGAAGGTTGCAGGGCGGTCGGCGACAAGCCGATCCGACCCCGGTGAACTGCACTCGAGACTATTAATAGTACAGAGTAGAGAAAGCGGATTTCAATTCTGCGTCTCTTGTCCCGCATTTGTCCCGGTAATGTTCCCGCTCTGAAATCGTTAACGTATCCGCCGAAAAGGCTATTGAATCCTCGCATCATCCACGCTGAGTATCGCAAGACCCTAGATTTGGTGTATCAGGCTTTCGTTATGCCGGCTGCATAAAGTGCCTTGTTTAGGTCCCTCTGGAAGCAGTCGGCCCAGATTAGCAATACCTTTCGCAGGTCAAGAATCGCTTCCACTGCGCCATTTTGGCCGATGGCTGGAGAATGGGGTCGGAGTGTCCGATGCTACAGCTAGGTTTGTGCATGCTGATAGCAAGCGATGCAGCTCATGTCGGAATCTTTGTATAGACATCAGAAATCTCGCGTTACCCCGTTGCATTTCAATTATAGAAACAAAATCATGCAGGCTGACCTGAGTCGAAATCGTCTGCAATGAAATGGAGATGAAATGGGGCTGCGATCATATCAGAAAAGAGTGCATGAATGGGTTGTTTCATGCTTTCCAGTTCGAGCAACAACTGATTGTGCCGAACGATCGCATAGGTTTCTTGAGGAAGCCCTGGAACTCTGTCAATCGATCGGAGGATCACGAGAGGACGCACATTTACTCGTCGACTACGTGTTCTCAAGACCGATTGGGGATCCAAAGCAGGAGACAGGCGGCGTGCTGGTTACATTGGCAGCGTTATGTAATGCCACTGGTATCGATATGAATGATGCTGCCGAGCAGGAACTTGACCAGAACTGGAAACGAATTGAGACTATACGCGCCAAGCAAGCTTCAAAACCCAATGGATCGGCACTGCCTCAATGACTTTTAGGTGCCTCATGGCCCGGCCATCTTGTTTCGGAGATTCGATTAGTTGAAGGTGTCTTTTGCAGACAATGATCTTCGGGACTGTTGCTGCCTTTTTGAAGTCGCAGAAGATAGGTATGGTTCCCATTTAGCGCACCAACTAATCACACTAATCGCGGACGCTGAAGCGTTCGAATGCGCTGAACAATGGCATGAAATTCTTGTTGATCACATGGAATTAAACGGCGACTCCTTTGCAGTGCATATCGGAACAGAATACATGGCAGGCTTTGTTCCTGTGGGAAATGCATACCTCCGAAACACGCAAGGACGCATCAACTGGTCAAGTGTTCAACGTTTAAAACTTACCAGCATTACAAGGCGACTATGATGGATGAGCAAAATTTAACAAACTGGTTTTCAAAGCCAGGAGACTCGATCCGTGCAATCATGAATCGTAAAAAACTAAGCGTCGAGCAGGTCGGGAGCGAACTTGATGGAGGGATTTCTCTTCTTCGTTCTCTTCTTGATGGTTCACGTGAAATCGACGAGTCCGTTGCTCACAATTTATCGTCTGTGGTTGGTGCCACCGCGACATTTTGGATATCGAGACAACGCAATTTCGAGGCTGCGGTTGGTCGGGTGGTCAACAGCGTCTCAGAGAATGAAGTGAGCGACTTTATTGCGACCATCCCGTCACCCCAAGGCAAAACTCCTGCGAGGATGTCGGAGGCTCGACGTGCCGCGGAGATTCGTAAACGATTGGTGTATTTTAGCGTTTGTAATTTGGACATGTGGCGGAAGAGATACGGCCGGCTAATTGAAAATACCTCCTTTCGCAGTAGCGATGCATATGTCACGAACCAAGACGCTGTTCTTCTTTGGCTACGTCGTGGAGAACTTGAAGCAGATTTAATCGACACAAAACCATGGCAACCGGGCAACCTGCAGGATCGTCTGCATGCCATAAAAAAGCTTTCACTTCAAAAACTACCAGAACTCTTTTTGCCAAAGTTGCGGAAGCTTTTGGCCGAGGCCGGTGTTGCCCTTACCGTTGTGAAAGCGCCATCAGGATGCAGGGCTAGCGGCGCTACGCAGCTTGTAGCGCCTGACAAAGCCATGTTGCTTATGAGTTTTCGGCATCGCGCAGACGATCAGTTTTGGTTCACTTTGTTCCACGAGATTGGTCATCTATTGCTGCATAAAGCCCACACGTTTGTCGACAGCGATTTAGACTCTGTAGATATATGGGAAGATGAGGCAAACGGCTTCGCGAAAAAGTGTATCATACCTGAAGAAAGAACAGCCGAGTTTGAAGAATTGCCTGCCGAGAAGACTGCTGTACTTCGTTTTAGTGCTTCATTGAGGATGGCACCAGGCTTGACTGTGGGTCAGTTGCAAAAACGCGGCAGAATTGGACCTGAGCAACTCAATTTCCTGAAGCGCCGATGGACGTGGGAGCAAATAGGAGCCGTAACAATCTAGCCCTTAAAGTGGGTAAAACTAGTTGGGCTTTTTTGCCAGTTGCAAAGGGCATCTTCCATCACTTGCATTCCGACAACCAGATCTCGGTCAAGGTCGTCCAGCCACCTTTGCATGGATTTTGTGGTGGCACGACCGTTTGGCGTTCCAAGAAATAGGAGACGTACGCCACTAGCCGGCCCCGTCGCCCCCGAAAGATATGCTGATCCGGGCGAGATGGGAGCTATCCCATAGCGGCCGATAAGCGCCAAATAATCGAATTTTGCAAGTCTTCCAAAAGTTACAACAGCACCCAGCTGTCTATACAAATGATCGAAAATAGTCTCGGGATTGTTACCAGCACTTTGCACCGCACGTGCAAAGAAATTCACATGACTGTTACCGATCAATTGTGTGTAGCTGGCGAGTACGCGCGCCATGTTGCGGTTTGACGTTGGACGAAGACTTTCGTACTTACGGTGGTTACCAAACTTTCCTCTAATATTTGTCCAGTTAGCTGATAACCATTGAGTAAAAGCAGGTGGGTTGCTCTGCACGGTTTGCCACGACCACGTTCCTTGCCCTAGCATACCGTAAACGTCTTGTAGTCTTAACCAGCCTGTGTCTGCGGGCCGTGCAAAATGTGTCATCAGGAATACTAGCCAAGCAGCCTCTTCAAAGTTGCCATTTTGCATATGATAAGCAACTGCTCTTTCCGCATCAAATACAGCACTATTGGGATTCGCCCGTTGCGCTGATATCGGTTTTTCTTGAACCCGGCGATAGTAATCTTCTCTCCGAATACTCGCTATGAACTGCATTCCAAGGGCCTCAAGTGCAAGAGGATTGGAAATGCCTGGAAGTTGCCTCACAGTCGCAGCATGGTGCAGCATGGCAGCTTTGAGCCGATTTTTTTCAGTCTGTCGCGCTGGCCACATGTTTTGTTATTCTTTCCCTGGAGTGTTCGAAGTAAATCGCTGCTTTTTGTTTCGTCGGGTTTCCAGATGTGAACGATAAATTTCGTTGTGAAACTCTTTTTTTAGTTCATCGAGGCGAGTCTGGTTTCCCGAAGCCCAGAAGACCTGAACGAGCCGCAGAATATCAGCCCAATACGGCGACTTCATTTCTTCATCAGCATTCAGTTGCACGTTGTTGCTAATTAGGGATTCAGCCTTAAGCAGCTTTGATACCTCAACAAAAGGATCACCTTTTGGCATGCTCGGCATTATTTCGGGTCGTTGCCACCCTTCATCAATATATGACTGCATATTATTGATGTAATCGGTGTAAACGTGCATGCTTCCAACATAATGGTAATAAACGCCTAGCTCGCACTCGAGACTTCGCGCCACGATCTCTTGCAACATTGTGAAGCAGAATACATCGTGTGGCAGGCCAAAATACCCGTCATTAGATCGCATAGTGACCGACAAGTGTAATCTGCCATCTCGCACAAAGAATTGCATGGTGGTGGTACACGGAATTTCCCGAAAGTCGCCCGTCAAGTCCTCAGCGTCAAACAGTTGGATAACGGCTTGTTTGGACGATGGGCGTTGCCTCAACAATTGAATAACATTGCCCAATTGGTCGATTTTTCCACGCATATTGAAAAGCCTGGGGCCGTATGCTCCATGTAGCCGTCCATCATCCTCAGCATCGGTCTTGTATCGGTCGATGTACCGTTCAATAAAAGTCAACCGATCGGACCCGCTCAAATACCAGAGAAGTTCCCCCAGTGCGCTAAAAGGCTTACCGCGGTCCTCCGATCGACTGATCCTTGCCATCGGATTTTCAATTCGAATCAAAACGCCTAAAATTTCTAAGGTATCACCGCGCTTCCCTTTGTTACGTATTCCAGAATTCAACAGGCATGGGTAGAGCTTGATAAGGATGTCATCAATTCCGTCCGCAACTATCTCCATAAATCCCCCAAACACCTCTACCGGGCGTTAACGTTACATGGTGTGAATCCATGGAAACTGTCAACTCGAGTCCGATTAGATAGTAATTTGAAGTCTAACTGCCCTGTTTTATGGAGTCGGGACCGCTCTTTTTTGTTTGCTGGTGTGTTTAATTCCGGATTAATTCGGCTGCCCGTTCTTCGACCAGTGGTCGACCGCTGCGTCGTCAATGTACCGCCCTAGCGACCGCAGATATACAACGAATTCAAGTATGAGATGGTCTCGGTCGCCATACTTTCCCATAACGCGGACAAGCTCAACGGTCACGTTATCGATTTTCTCTTTCGGCAAATCAGCGTCACCGATAGTATAAAATTCGTGTCCAATTGCGCAGATATCGCAACCGGTTTTGATGACATCATCAACAAAGGCGGGTATTTCGCATTCAAGCATGAGTCTCTTCCGTTTGTCAGCCATTGGGTACTTCCTTCGTGGTTTCGGCGTTTAGCGCCGTCTGAAAGACAAACCATTAGGGCAGGGATATTTTCTACTGTGTAATCCTACAGTGCCAACCAACGTGAATATTTTTCGGAACCATACGTCGTTGCATTGGTTCGTTGCCAAACACATGAGCTTGGCAATGGATGATAAAAAACCCAAGAACCACCGCCTCTTCGAAAATCTCAGCAGAGATTCGCAATCACCTGCTTTGCGGAAAGCCGCAGACGGAAGCAATCCGCCCATTGAGATAAACGGGCGATTTGCAGAATTGTTGTGAAGGCTTGACGAGGCGGAAGACGAACAGCGTTGATTACTTCTTTGGATTTTCCCGGGCGAGCTCGATCAGCTCCAGTTCCCGGTTGACAACACCGCAATGTGATCAAGTAGTCAGGGGAAGACTTGCCCTGCTAAGCCCTGCGCCGCATTTTTCCCTTCCGCCACTTTTCCAGTTTGCCAGTTGGTGGAGGGCGGCCAACCGCCTCGACGTATATGTCAGCTTCCTTCGCAGCTTCAATGAAAGCCATGCGCGCAACGCCGGGAACAGCTTGCCATCATAGCATTCAAGCAGCGCATGCTTAGCGGTATCAAGCCTTTCGGTATCCGTGCCCGGCCATTCGTTCACAATGAATTCTGCGGCCTGCATGATGGAGGTATTTATCCTCATCTTGCCAACTTGGCAGGTCATTACGGTTACTTCTCTGAACGGTAAATCTTCCACGAGTCGGTGAACGGGCGGCACATGATTCAGTTCCCCTCTTGCTTGCTTCAACGTTAGCCACCGTCGCAACGCAGTGATATGAAATGAACGAAATATGCTGGGGGATAGCACATGCGTTGCGTAGCTAATTTTGAAGTAGCTTCTGACATGTCGGTCGAGGCCGATAATCACGTATTGAATATCAACGACCCCCACGGACGTTTTAAAGCCCGGATCAAAAATATTCCGCGCTCAGAGTTTACGACTCCCTTCTTGATTTCCATTCACATTTACTTTGATGTCGATGACTTGGCCACTGCAAAAGATGTTGCTGATGACTTACTGGTCAGCTGCCTAAATATGCTGGCTTTCACCACTGGGGCTCGTTATCGAAAACACAGAATTCGGCAAATCGTGGACGTTAGTGATCCTGTCCCGCTCGCGATGAGATATGTGCTCATGTGGAGCGACACGATCAAATACGAAGATCCAGAACCTTATCTAAGGACCGAAATCGCAACATCGATTGAGAGATTGCTTGAATTCAATATTCCACCCGCCATCCAGCGCGCACTGCGTTGGTATAGGCTCGGTATCGATGCATCTTCGCCGGACGATCAATTTACCTACTTTTGGTTTGCTCTTGAAATAGTCGCTGAATTTCAAAAAACCAACGCCAAAGTGCCAGATGCCTGCCCCCACTGTCGGTCGGCTCTTTACTGCGAACAATGTGGAAAGCACCCGGAACATAAACCGTACCCAAAACAGGCAATCCGCGCGTTGATGAAGGCGGCAGATTCAGAGTGCGATGATCTAACGGTGGATTTACTCGATCAGACTCGGAATAGCCTCATGCATGGATCAACGCTAAGGGAGATAGATGCATCATTACCGGCCCCTCATGAAAGTGTAGTTGACATTTTGGGTCGGATTCTCTGGAACGCCCTTGTCAAGCAGTTCCCAGACGAAAATATTGCGGCGGCTCCGGAACTATGTCGGCCTGAAAGATTCGTGAACTACAAGCTTGACGCTATTGTCCATCTGCAGACAATCGTACCCGTTGATCAAGAAGGAAATTTTGTTCTCGAATTCGCTGGTTTCCAAGCAGCACAGAAGCCTTTCGGACCACCGCAAAGTGCTTTGCCATTTGGTGTAAGAATGACGCTTGAGCACTATGACCAACTTCTGAAACTGGGCTATTCAAAGAGCGATCATCAAGCCATGCTACAGCGCATTGTGCAGAGAAGAATTCAAGAGCAAAATGGTTTCATTGACGTGCTAGTCTTGGCAACGGATATGACACTCGTCCAGCAAGCTTTAGAACGAAAGGAAGAAGGAGCTTGGCAGGACGTTTTCCGCGACATTTTTAAACCAACTGATCTTACTGGAAACGAACACTGAGACACGCCCACCCTCATCACATTCCGCGTTTGTTGCGCCATGCTTTTCTGTTCTCGCGCGGATGCCAATATTCCACTGGCAGATCTTTTCCACCCTCTTTTTCTTCGGGGTATTCTGGCCAACGCTAAAACTCGGCTTTCACCTTGTCGGCAGCCTGTTGTTTTGTAGGAACGATGCCGAATAGGTAGGCCTTCCGAAAGTCGCCGTGACCAAGCTGGAAATACCATTCAAAATCGCCAGCGCGATGGCCTGAAATGTGCGGGAAATCCTTTCTACTATTTGACCTTCGACCAAAGCAACAAAATCTCCCAGCGCTGTCTCGCCGCCAATGACAGTTCTCTTCCATGTCAGCAGCTTCACATCGTCACAATGCAGCGCGACGTGAAACGGGTACTCTTGGTCGATCAATGTCGCTGGCGGTTCGCCTCTGCTTCTGTACATATCAGTGCCTCGAAAGCTTTGGCTTCCAGCCACGGGAATAGCCGAAGCCCATGGCGAGCGACGCATATTCGAGCTCTTTGGTAAGATAGGCGCGTTCTTCGACCAGCCTGGCAATGGCGGCGAACGCATCGCCGCCATGTTCGGCGATCAGCTAGTCCGCTTCTCTCTCGTAATCTTGTTCCGGTTCATTCATGGCTCTCTTCCTTTGAGACAAGCTTGCCCACCCCACACAGGCAGGTTTGATAGTCGTAAAATGTCATTAGAACGGTCGCCGCTACCGCCGATGTTCTATTAATGTTCTCATCGGTAGTCTGAGTCAATATTTTTCACGGATGAATAAAGCTAGCCGTCGGCCCGCCACTCAGTTCGTGTCGGGTTGCGGAAGTTGGGTGGCGCCTTAAGACTGAACTTTCCATCGCTGTATGCGATCGCGAATGGCGGAGAACTTATCCTGCTTGGCGCGGACTAATTCGATTTCGTGTTCCAACCTCTCCCATAGCGGGAAGTAGATCTCGCCATCTTTGCCGGAGCGCTCAATCTCAAACGCCAGGCGATCGAGACACCACTCGAGCTTCTGGATAATCTGATCATCTGAGAGTGAGGAATAATCCATGTTGATTCGTAGCTCCCAACAAAACCCCATTGCATAGAACAAGATCGAGCCCTACCGCGTTGCGCAATTGGAACCCATACAGAACCCAAATTCTACTTTCTCATAATAGTAAGTAGGAGGGGTCCTAATCTATTGATTTTAGAGAGGATTTTGGTGAGCGCGCGGGGGTTCGAACCCCGGACCTACTGATTAAAAGTCAGTTGCTCTACCGGCTGAGCTACGCGCTCCCTTGAAAGCCATAAACTGGCCTCGGGAAGTGCGGCGGAACATAGGTGCGAGATGGCAATCGGTCAACAGCTATTGTGCATAGTTTCTGTGATAAAAAGCGTTGTTTTTACAGCTTTCTTCAAATTTCCCCGGCAGAGCTACCCCGTAATGCGGTATTTGATCAGAGGAATGGCGAAAAGGTGATTGGAAATCCGAACAGATTCGGCTTAATCCGGCGCAACCTGAATGACCATGAAGGAGCGCATATGGCGCTGGATGTTTCCTATCTGACTGCCGCCGGGGCCGGGGCGCTCTCATTTCTTTCACCTTGTGTGCTGCCTCTCGTGCCGCCGTACCTGTGCTACATGGCAGGGGTGACTGTAGAAGACTTCCGAGCTGATGCTTCCACCGCCAAAATTTCACCGGTCAGGCGCGCGCTCCTTTTATCCTCCTTTTGCTTCGTCTTGGGATTCACCACAGTTTTTGTTCTACTGGGTGCAGGCGCATCGACAATTGGGGCATTCCTGCGCATGTGGCAGCAGGAAATAGCCATCCTGGCCGGAATCATCATCATCATTATGGGATTGAACTTCCTCGGTGTGTTCAAATTAGCTTTTCTATCCCGCGAGGCACGCTTTCAAAGCAAAGGAGCACCGGCCAATCCCTTTGCAGCCTATATTATGGGATTGGCATTCGCATTTGGCTGGACCCCATGCATAGGACCGGTGCTTGGTCCAATTTTGGCTCTGGCTGGCGCACGCGATACTGTCGCTGACGGGGCGCTACTGCTTGCGATCTATTCTCTTGGGCTCGGCATTCCCTTCATTATTGCCGCGCTATTTTCCGGTGTGTTCATGCGATTCCTTTCCCGGTTTCGCATGCATCTTGGAAAGGTCGAAAAAATCATGGGAGGACTGCTGGTGGTTACAGGAGTGCTTTTCCTGACCGGAGGGCTGCAGACATTTTCATTCTGGCTGCTTGAAACATTTCCCATCCTCGGCCAACTTGGCTAAAGAAGCGCAAGTTACCAAATTGCAACCAGCATTGTGCCATGTTGCAGCCTGATAACGCTTTGGCCAAACTGAAAGTCTGAACCATGACATCACGCACTTGTCTTACGGTTATTCTCGCTGCCGGAGAGGGCACGCGGATGAAGTCCTCATTGCCGAAAGTGCTGCATGAAATAGCCGGATTACCAATTGTGGGACACGTCGCCAAGGCAGTGCAAGGTGCTGGAGGCAGCGATATAGCCTTGGTGGTGGGCCGTGGCGCCGACAAGGTTGAAACCTCCGTGCGCGCGCTCGTCAGCAATATCACCGTTCACGAGCAGGTGGAGCGCCTTGGCACGGGACATGCCGTTCTTGCCGCACAATCTGCCATAGAGGCAGGTTACGACGACATCATCGTGGTTTTTGGTGATACCCCGCTCATCGAAACATCTGCGCTGGAAATGGCTCGTGAGAAACTGGCCGGTGGCTCCGATATTGTGGTCATGGGATTCAGGCCTGATAACCCGCACGGATATGGCCGCCTTATTGAACAGGATGGCCGCTTAATTGCGATTCGTGAAGAAAAGGACGCAAGCGAAGCCGAGAAGAAAATTGGGTTTTGCAATGGCGGACTAATGGCTCTGCGCGGTAATAGTGCCTTGGCATTGCTTCACATGATTAAGAATGAGAATGCAAAAGGTGAGTATTATCTGACCGATGTGGTGGAGATCGCCAATTCGCAAGGGAAGTCTGTTGTTGCCATCGAGATTTCTCCGGACAATGTGATCGGCATTAATACGCGCCTGGAACTGGCGGAAGCGGAAGCGATTTGGCAGAACCGCAAACGCCGCGAAATGATGCTGGCAGGCGTATCCATGCAAGCGCCGGAAACAGTATTTTTCTCTCATGATACAGTGATTGAGGCAGATGTTACGCTGGAGCCCAATATTGTTTTTGGCCCGGGTGTTTCGATTGCGTCCGGTACTGTAATCCACGCATTTTCGCATATTGAAGGTGCAAGCATTGGAGCAAACGCAAGTATTGGCCCGTTTGCCCGTCTTCGTCCGGGTGCAAATCTCGCGGCAAAAGCAAAAGTGGGCAATTTCGTTGAAGTGAAGAACGCCAAGATTGGGCAGGGCGCCAAACTAAATCATTTGAGCTACATCGGAGATGCTACCGTTGGTGCGGACGCAAATATTGGCGCAGGCACGATTACGTGTAATTATGATGGTTACAACAAATACCATACTGAAATTGGAACCAACACATTTGTAGGGTCCAACTCGTCTCTCGTTGCGCCGGTATCGATAGGTGATAATGCATATGTTGCTTCCGGGAGTGTGATTACAGAAAACGTGCCGGCAGATGCGCTGGCCTTTGGTAGAGCGCGTCAAGAAATTAAGGAAGGACGTGCCGTCCAATTGCGGGCGCGATATGCTGCCTTGAAGCTGTCGAAAAAGGCAGAGTAGGGCAGTCCCTTTAAATCATGCAAGGGTTAGGTAATAGGCTTTCTGCCATGGCGACGCGTCATAGGCAGAAATGGTAAATTGAGGCATCGGAGTTTTATATGTGCGGAATTGTAGGAATAATCGGACGGGAACAGGTTGCCCCCCTTCTGGTCGATGCGCTCAAGCGGCTCGAATATCGTGGTTACGATTCTGCTGGTGTGGCAACGTTGGAAAATGGCCTGCTTGACCGTCGCCGGGCCGAAGGCAAGCTTATAAACCTCGACAACCTGCTCAAAGAAAACCCGCTTGGCGGAACAATTGGTATTGGCCATACGCGTTGGGCCACGCACGGCGCGCCGATCGTCCGCAATGCTCATCCACATACAACGCCGCGCCTTGCTGTCATTCACAATGGGATTATCGAAAACTTTGCTGAGCTTCGCTCTATGCTGGAAGCTGACGGCTATGTTTTCGAAACGGAAACAGACACAGAAACTGTCGCCCATCTGGTGACGCGTGCTTTAGATCGTGGCCTTGCCCCGATCGAAGCTGTTCGTGAGTCACTGCCCTTGTTGCGGGGCGCTTTTGCAATCGCCATCATGTTCAAGGGACAGGAAGATTTGCTGATTGCAGCCCGCAACGGGCCGCCGCTTGCCGTAGGGTACGGGCAAGGCGAAATGTACTTGGGTTCCGATGCTATAGCGCTTGCGCCCTTCACGGATAATCTATCCTATCTTGAAGATGGTGATTGGGCAGTTTTGACCCGTAACGGCGTGACGATCTACGATGAGTCCGGCGCAACAGTGCATAGAGCCATGCAAAAATCCGCCGGCTCGGCATTTTTGGTCAGCAAGGGCAATCACAGACATTTCATGGAAAAGGAAATCCATGAGCAGCCGGAAGTTATTTCTCACACGCTTGCCAACTATCTGGATTTTGCCAACGGAACCATTCGGGCCGATGCCGCGCCGATTGATTTTGCAAAAGTTGACCGGATTGCAGCTTCGGCTTGCGGCACTGCTTTTTATGCCGGTCTCGTTGGTAAATACTGGTTTGAACGCATTGCAAGGTTACCAGTAGATATCGACGTTGCCTCTGAATTCCGCTACCGCGAAATGCCGCTGTCGAAAGACAGTCTTGCTTTGTTTGTTTCGCAGTCGGGAGAAACAGCCGATACGCTGGCCTCGTTGCGTTATTGCAAGGAGCAGGGCCTCACAGTCGGCACCATCGTCAATGTCAAAGAATCGACGATGGCGCGTGAGTCAAACACAATTTTCCCGACTCTTGCCGGACCAGAGGTGGGTGTCGCATCCACCAAGGCGTTTACATGCCAGCTTTCTGTCTTGGCTTCCCTGGCGATAGCTGCCGGAAAAATGCGTGGGACCATCACCGATCAGGAAGAACGCCAGCTTGTGCGTGAGCTATCCGAGATCCCACGTTATGCCACCCAGGCATTGAAACTTGAGAGCCAGATCGAGGGGATCAGCCGTGAACTCAGCCAGGTCAAGCACGCGCTTTATCTAGGCCGTGGCACGAATTATCCATTGGCTCTTGAAGGAGCGCTGAAGCTCAAGGAAATTTCCTATATTCACGCAGAAGGCTATGCCGCAGGTGAATTAAAGCATGGACCAATCGCGCTGATTGATGAATCGATGCCGGTCATTGTCATTGCTCCACATGATCGCTGGTTTGAAAAAACCATATCCAACATGCAGGAAGCAGCGGCGCGTGGCGGCAAGATCATCCTCATTACCGACGAAAAAGGCGCTGCGGCCAATAGTTTGAAAACCTGGCATACGATTGTCCTGCCGGACATGCCGGAGATTATCATGCCGATCATTTATACGCTGCCGATCCAGATGCTGGCCTATTACACAGCCGTTTTCATGGGAACGGATGTTGATCAGCCACGCAACCTAGCCAAATCGGTCACAGTGGAATGATTAGCCAGCGCGAAGCAGCCTGACTGCTTCGTCTCGCTCAAAAAGATATAGCAGAACGCGTAGGGCCTCGCCGCGCGCGCTCTGCAGTTCCGGGTCTCGCGTCAGAATATAGCGCGCATCCTTGCGGGCGACTTCAAGAAACTCCGCATGCACTTCGATATTTGCAAGCCGGAAGCCGGGTACGCCGGATTGACGTGTACCTAGAAGTTCACCTTCACCGCGTAATTTCAGGTCTTCTTCCGCAATACGGAAGCCATCTTCAGTCTCGCGCATGATCTTCAAGCGTGCTTGCGCGACCTCGCCAAGCGGGCCTTTGTAGATCAAAAGACAGGTGGAAGGCTTGTCTCCACGACCAACACGCCCCCGTAGCTGATGTAATTGCGCGAGGCCAAAGCGTTCTGCATGCTCGATAACGATAATGGTTGCATCGGGAACATCAACCCCGACTTCAATGACGGTAGTGGCAACAAGCAACCGCGTTTCACCACTCTTGAAAGCAGCCATTGCCGCATCTTTTTCGGCACCGCTCATTCGGCCGTGAACCAGCCCGATGCGACTGCCCAACAGTGGCTGCAAAGATTGAAAGCGTTCCTCGGCAGAAACAAGATCGACCAATTCGGATTCTTCCACCAAAGGACAGATCCAATAAATCTTCTGCCCCTCGTTGATGGCTGTACGCATGCGTTCGACAAGTTCGCTCAACCGCTCCATCGGCAGGATTGCTGTGGTAATCGGGCGGCGTCCAGCAGGCTTTTCCGTCAGTTTTGACACATCCATATCGCCAAATGCGGTGAGTACCAAGGTACGTGGAATTGGAGTTGCTGTCATAACCAACATGTCAGGGGCAGTGCCTTTGGATGTCAAAAGCAGGCGCTGGTGCACTCCAAAACGATGCTGTTCATCGACAATCACCAATACCAGATCGTGATAATTGACCTTTTCCTGGAAGAGCGCGTGCGTTCCAACGATAATATGGATCGCGCCGGTTCTTAGTCCCTCAAGAATCTCCTCCCGTTCGCGGCCCTTTTCGCGCCCCGTCAACAATGCAACCCGCAGCCCGGCCTTTTGCGCGAAGGGAGAAATTGTTGCAAAGTGCTGCCGGGCAAGAACCTCCGTTGGCACCATGAGCGCTGACTGGCCGCCAGCCTCTGCTGCATGAGCCATGGCCAGCAGACCAACAATAGTTTTGCCGGAACCAACATCGCCTTGCAACAGCCGCAGCATGCGGTCCGGCGCACGCAGATCGGTTATGATTTCCTCGATTGCCTGTTGTTGACTATTGGTCAGCTTATAGGGAAGTGCAGCGATGATCTTCGCCTTGAGATGACCGTCTCCCTCAAGCTTGCGACCGGAAAGCCGGCGCGTTTTCATACGAACCAGAGCAAGCGCCAATTGCCCGGCCAGAAACTCATCATAGGCTAGCCGCTGCCTTGCGGGGTGATCAAGCGCGATATCACTTGGGTCTTGCGGATTATGCAGCGTTTGCAAAGCCTGGCGGTGGGAGGGCAAATTGTATTTTTCAATGATGGGTGGATCAATCCATTCGGGCATGTCTGGCGTTTTGCCGAGTGCCTCCTGAACGCTTCTTGCCAGGACTTTGGGTGACAATCCGGCTGTCAGTGGGTAGATCGGCTCAACCAATGGAAGTGAAGCCGCATCCTCCAAACTTGCAATATGATCCGGATGGACCATCGTCGGTCGTCCGTTGAACCATTCCATGGTGCCGGAAACGATAATTGTTTCACCAACAGGCATGACTTTTTCCAGCCAGGCTTGCTTTGCATGAAAAAATGTCAGGCTGATTTCACCTGTATCATCATGGGCGTAAACGCGATGGGGGACGTTGCTGCGACCGCCTGGCGCTGGCTGGTGGCGGTCGATGCGGACTTCAAGGGTCACAATCGCACCTTCGGGCGCATAGGCGATGCCGGGACGATTACGACGATCTATGACGCTATGGGGCGGCAAGTACACAAGATTGCCGACACGCGGCTCGGCTCCCGGCGGCTGTGTTCCGAGCAATGTCCCCAAAAGGACGGATACTTTCGGGCCAATACCCGAAAGCGAACGAACAGAGGCGAATAAAGGATCAAGCAGGGAAGGACGCATATGTAACGTTTAACGCGTTCGATTTGCGTTGCAAGGCTGACAGATGCCACAAGGCAGGCTATACCCAGCCGCATCAGTTGATCGGTGCCTTGAATATTACAAACGGAGCTTGCTCATGACTGGAAGCAGTCGCACAACCGCTGACTTGCCACCAAGGCAAAGACGGATACTTTTTCGCTGCTGGCATCGCGGTATGCGTGAAATGGATCTGATTCTAGGTCAATTTGCCGACGCCAACATTGACAGCTTGTCTGAAGAAGAACTTGACCAATATGAGTCTCTCATGGAAGCGCTGGACCGTGACCTGCTAAAATGGGTGACAGGCGAAGCAGAAGTACCCGCCGAATTCGACACGCCGATTTTTCACAAGGTTGTCGCCTCTCGCCATAATCTGAAATATTGAGGTCGTGCCAAGGCCTGACTCTGAAATGAAATCCTGAAATCGAAATGACTGCTTTTACCAAACTCGGACTGAAACCGGATGCACGTGGACACATTGTTGTTGACGGCGTTGTCGATGGTTATGAGGCATTTGCTCTGGCAAAGGTCGTTGCGGAAGCGGGGGCCGGTGGACCCGTGCTTTTCATCGCGCGTGATGGACAACGTATTGCGGATATTGAGCAGGTATTGGGATTTGTCTCGCCGGAATTGCCAGTGTTGCAACTTCCTGCGTGGGATTGCCTTCCCTATGATCGCGTTTCCCCCGGGGCGGATACCTCTGCTCGCCGTCTGAGCGCACTTGCTGGCCTTGCTGCCATGCGGCAGGGCAAGCATCCGGGCGTAATTCTGGCGACTGCCAATTCGGTCCTGCAAAAACTTCCGCCACGAGAAATACTCAGCAAACAGCTATTTCTGGCAAAGCCAGGCAATAGAATCGATATGAACTCTTTCGTGCAACGCCTTGAAAGCAATGGTTTTGAGCGTGTTCCGACAGTTCGTGATGTTGGTGAATATGCGGTACGCGGCGGCATATTGGACCTCTTCGCACCGGGCGCCGAAGAGCCGCTTCGTCTGGATTTTTTCGGCGATATGCTCGAAACGATCCGCACATTCGATCCCGCGTCGCAACGTACATCCAGCCAGAAAACTGAATTTTCGATGCAGCCGATGAGCGAAATTACGCTGTCGCCTGAGATCATCAGCCACTTTCGCACTCAGTATGTTCTAAAATTCGGCGCACCGTCACGTGATGACGCGCTCTATCAGTCGATTTCGGAGGGCCGCCGTTTCGCGGGCATGGAGCATTGGTTGCCGTTATTTTACGACAACCTCGAAACCGTTTTCGACCATGCAGGCGATATGCCCGTTGTGTTCGATCATCTTGCCCACGAATCCATGGCTGAGCGTCACAAAACGGTGGTCGATCACTATGAAGCCCGCAAGCGGCAGTCCGATGGCAAGGAACCGGGCGATACAATTCCATACAAACCCGTTGAACCGGAAACGCTCTATCTAACGCCGGACCAGGTTGAAGCAGCAGCACTTAGTTCAGGACTAAAGATAGACTTCACTCCATTCGATGCGCCATTTGTAACGGGGCGCTCAACGATTCACGCGGGTGTGCATCGCGGACGTACTTTTGTCGAAGAACGAACCGCCAAGGATACCAACGTCTTTGACAGTGTGGTCAAGCACATTTCCGATGAACGTGCTGCCGGTAAGAAAGTTCTTGTTGCTGCATGGAGCGAGGGAACGCGGGACAGGCTCGTTCAAGTTCTGAGCGAGCATGGTCTTGAGAAGATCGAGTTGGTCGAAGATTTACGCACCGTTAAAGCGCTTGCTCGCGACAAAGTTACAGCAGGCGTCTTGTCGCTTGAGACTGGATTCAATGCAGGCGAGCTCGTTGTCGTCGCCGAACAGGATATTCTTGGTGATCGTCTCATTCGCCATTCCAAGCGGCGTAAGCGGGACCGGGACTTTATCAGTGAGGTTGCCGCACTGAATGCCGGAGACATTGTCGTTCACGTTGACCACGGTATCGGCCGCTTCATCGGCTTGCGTACGATTACGGCCGCGGGCGCGCCACATGACTGTCTGGAACTGCATTATGCTGGTGACGACCGACTTTTTCTCCCTGTCGAAAACATCGAGCTTCTATCGCGGTTCGGCTCGGAGACATCGACTGCCATTCTGGACAAGCTCGGCGGCGGCGCATGGCAAGCCCGTAAAGCCAAGCTCAAGAAGCGTCTCCTCGATATTGCGGGGCATCTGATACGCATTGCTGCCGAACGGCAAATGCGCGGCGCACCGGTATTACTGCCACCTGAGGGTCTTTATGGTGAGTTCGCGGCTCGCTTTCCCTATGACGAAACCGAAGACCAGGACCGCGCGATCGATGCGGTGATTGATGATCTATCGCTTGGAAAACCGATGGACCGCCTGATTTGCGGCGATGTGGGATTCGGCAAAACAGAAGTGGCGCTGCGCGCAGCTTTTGTAGCAGCGCTGAACGGCGTTCAGGTCGCGGTGGTCGTGCCTACCACCTTGCTGTCCCGGCAGCATTTCAAGACATTTACGTCCCGGTTTCAGGGATTGCCAGTCAATGTTGTGCAAGCCTCACGACTGGTCGGTTCGAAAGAGCTTGCCGAGAACAAAAAAGGCATCGCCGAAGGTCAGGTCGACATAGCGGTTGGTACGCATGCGCTGCTCGGACAAGGCATCAAGTTCAAGAATCTGGGCCTTCTGATTATCGATGAAGAGCAGCATTTCGGCGTCAAACACAAGGAACGGCTTAAAGAACTGAAATCGGATGTTCATGTGCTCACTTTGTCTGCGACACCAATTCCGCGGACTTTACAGTTGGCTTTGACCGGCGTTCGCGAGCTTTCGCTTATCACGACACCTCCAGTGGATCGCATGGCTGTACGTACCTTTGTTTCGCCTTTCGATCCGCTCGTTATTCGCGAGACATTGTTGCGCGAACGCTATCGTGGCGGGCAAAGCTTCTACGTCTGCCCGCGCATTTCGGATCTCAATGAAATCAAGGAGTTCCTTGATGCACAGGTGCCGGAGCTCAAAGTGGCTGTGGCTCATGGGCAAATGGCACCGGGCGAGCTCGATGACATTATGAATGCATTCTACGATGGCCAATATGATGTGCTTCTATCGACCACGATCGTTGAGTCAGGGCTTGATATTCCCACTGCCAACACGTTGATTATTCATCGCGCCGACATGTTCGGCCTATCTCAGCTTTACCAATTGCGTGGGCGTGTGGGGCGATCGAAACAGCGCGCCTATGCTTTGTTCACACTACCTGCAAACAAGGTTCTCACCCAGATGGCGGATCGCAGACTGAAAGTTCTGCAATCTCTTGATACGCTTGGCGCAGGTTTTCAACTTGCGAGCCACGATATGGACATCCGCGGAGCCGGTAATCTGCTCGGCGAAGAACAATCGGGCCATATTCGTGAGGTCGGTTTCGAACTTTACCAGCAGATGCTTGAGGAGGCAGTCGCCGAAATCAAGGGAACAGGTGAGGTTGAAGACGGACATTGGTCACCGCAAATTGCTGTAGGCACTGCTGTGATGATACCGGAAACCTATGTTCCTGATCTGCAATTGCGCCTCGGTCTTTATCGCCGTTTGGCAGACCTCGAAGAACTTCAGGACATTGACGGCTTCGGTGCGGAGATGATCGACAGATTTGGTCCCTTGCCGGAAGAGGTCCAGCATCTGCTTAAAATCGTCTACATCAAAGCACTTTGCCGCCGGGCGAATGTGGAAAAGGTCGATGCTGGACCAAAGGGCGTCGTCATTCAGTTCCGCAACAAGACGTTCAACAACCCTGCTGCCTTGGTGAAGATGATTGGCGAACAGGGGTCTATGGCGAAGATTCGCCCCGACCAGAGCGTTGTTTTTGTTCGCGATTGGCCGACGGCGGAGAAGCGGCTTAACGGAGCGGCAGTCGTAATGACCCAGCTTGCCAAATTGGCCGAGGCGTCCTGATCAAACAGGACGCGGCTCATAACCATCGGCAGTCTGGCGAATGGCATCGGCAAGCGCATCTGCTGACTGCGCGCCCATAACCGCATATTTCTGATCGAGAATAAAACAGGGAACGCCGCGCACGCCCACCTGATTGGCGGTATCAATTTCCTGTTGGACACCGACAGTGTCAGCATCCGTAGCAAGCAGGCTATCGACAATGGCGACATCCATGCCTGCTTCTTCAGCAGCTTCAAGCAGAACCTGACGATCACCAATGTCCTTTCCCTGTTCGAAATAATACGAAAAGAGAATTCCAACCACTGCATCCTGAACATTGGGCTTGGCTTGCGATGCCCATCGGATCAGCCGATGCGCATCAAGTGTATTCGGGCTGATTTTGATCGCTTCAAAATCAAACTCAATGCCTTCTTCCTTGCCAAGCTCAATCAGTTGCTGATGGATTTCGAATATCTTGTCGGAGCTGCCGAATTTCTCCTGCATATATCGATTGCGATCCTTACCTTGGCGCGGAATGGTCGGATCAAGCTGAAACGGCCGCCAATTCACGGTGGCCTCGATATCAGGGTTCATTGCTAAGGCGTTTTCCAGACGCTTTCTACCTAGAAAGCACCATGGGCAAACAACGTCGGACACAACATCTATTATGAATTTCTTTTCGGTCATTATAGGGGCCTATTTTTTGTCTGACCACCAGGTGGTGAATTGGTAGCCATTAAGCGATGTCTTGTCTGGATGTTTGATATGAGTCCATCTTGCCACCCACTGTGATGGCTGAAAATAGATCGGTACAAAATAATTTCCGGACATGAGCACTCGATCCAGCGCGCGTACTGTATCGACAAACTCATTCTGCTTACGCGCCGAAAGCATTTTGCCGATCAAAGCATCAACTGCAGCATCGGCTACGCCAGCATAATTGAAACTGCCATTAATATCGCGGAACTGGCTGCTCCAACGTCGGAATTGCTCAAAGCCAGGCGATAATGAACCGGAATAAGCGCCCAATATCATGTCATAATCGAATGTTTCGAGCCGCTTTTGGTATTGCGCATCGTCAACAGTGCGAATGGTGACTCCAATGCCCAGCCGTTCGAGCGTGCGCTTATAGGCAAGTCCAAGACGCTCTTCCGCCACGGACCTGGTTAATATCTCGAAGCTAAGAACGTTACCTTTGGCATCCTGCATCTTCTCATCTTTGATGGAAAAGCCTTTATCCGTCAGGATATCAAAAGCACGCTTCATCTCCTTGCGGTCGCGTCCGGATCCATCTGTCTTGGCGGGCACATAGGTGCCGTCCATTACGTCAGGTGCCACGGCATCAGGATAAGGCGCTAGCAGTTGCCGCTCTGCTTCATTGGCGGGGACACCCAACGCCGACAAATCCGATCCTTGCCAGAAGCTGGCAAGACGCTTGTAACGATCCGCATAGAGATTTCGGTTGGTCCATTCAAAATCAAACATCAATCCCAAGGCAGCGCGCACATCACGATCAGCAAATTTGGCCCGTCTCGTATTGAAAACAAAACCGAACATATTGGACGGTGCTTTAGTTTCGAACGTCTCCTGGACGACACGGCCTTCTTTAAACGCAGGGAAATTATACGAAGAGGCCCATTTATTGGGATCACCCTCCATGAAAATGTCGAAGACACCTTTCTTGAAGGCTTCGAATTGCGATTGCTCGTTTCGAAAATACTCAACAGTAATTGTATCGAAATTATTAAATCCACGTCTGCTGGGTATATCGGCGGCCCAATAGTCGGTATTGCGCTTGTAAATAATTCGCTGGCCTGGCTGAACCTTGGAAATGATATAGGGGCCACTGCCTACCGGAATACGCAAAGGAGACTGGTCGAATTTCTCTGGATCTATGGCGTGTTTCGGTAAAACCGGCATTAAACCAAGCACCAGCGGAAATTCCCGGTCAGCCTGATCGTTGAACGTGAACCTGATGCCACGCTCCCCGATCTTCTCGATCTTGTCGATGCGATCCATGCGCTGTTTATATTGCGGCAGGCCTTTTGCGGCGAGAAGCTCGAACGTGAAAATCACGTCATCTGTGGTGACAGGTTGTTCATCGGACCATCTGGCTTTTGGATTGAGCGTAAACTCAACCCATGTCCGCTCGTCATTGGTTTCAACTTTTTCCGCCAGCAAACCGTAAAGCGTAAAAGGCTCATCGGCACTCCGCTGCATCAGCGTTTCGTAAACCAGGTTTCCAAACTGCGGATCGTTGAAGACACCGCGTGCCGTCGTTCGCAAGCTTTTGACCAGAAAGGAATTCAGGCTGTCGAATGTACCAACCACGCCATAGGTTATAGATCCTCCCTTGGGAGCGTCAGGATTGGCGTAAGGAAAATGCGTATAGTCAGCGGGCAGGGCGGGTTCGCCCCGCATTGCAAGGCCATAACTCGGCTCGGCCATTGCTGTGGCTATTGTCGCCAAAAAGGCGAAAGCCAACGCCAAAACCTTGAAACTCTGCCTGATCATTCTTTGGACCCTGTGCCCGTTCAGTCTGCGCTCTTTCGATCGGTTTATTATGATTCGTGTCAAAGACTATCATTTGACGACAATTATAGGGCGTCACGCCGCTTAACCCGGGATTGAATCGATAAGTACAGCAAAAGGTGGCTGGATTTGCGTTGTCTTGCAGTGTAACACGGCGTTCGATAACAAGGGGTCACTCTGTTGCCTTATTTGGCACCCAAAAGCCAGACGAGCAACTTTACGTGACCAAGTCACACTTCGGATAAGTGCGCTGAAAGGAACCAGTTGACCATGTCCAGCCCTAAGATTTTCGCTGCAACCACATCTATCGCGGGTGCTATTGCATTGCTCGCCGCAGCTGCAGTACCAGCATCAGCCCAGCAGCAGAGAGCGCCGCAGGGCTGGTTCAAGGTTTGCTCCAAGCAGGAAGACAATGACATCTGCAATACGCAGAATATCGTAACTGCCGACAGCGGCCAGCTTTTGACAGCCGTCAATCTCATTGAGATCAAGGGCAAAGTTAACCGCAAAATCTTCCAGATCTCAGTTCCAACCGGGCGCTTGATCGGTCCTGGCGTCGGACTTCAGGTTAATGGTGCCAAGGCGGTCAAGGTTGATTACGCCATCTGCTTCCCGGATCGCTGCATTTCCGAAGTTGCCCTGTCCGACGAATTGCTTGCTTCCTTCAAGAAGGGCAGCCAGCTTACGCTGACTTCGGTCAATTTCCAGAACAAGCCAAATCCGATCAATGTTGCGCTGACGGGGTTCACACAGGCTTATGATGGCCCCGGCCTTCAGCAAAATGAACTCGAACAACGCCAAAAGACACTTCAGGATGAAGTGCAGAAGCGTCAAAAAGAGTTTGAAGAAAAAATGAAGGCGGAGCAGGAAAAAGCAAAAGCACCGCAATAATTTAGTCTTGCAATAAAAAAGGGGATGCATCTGCATCCCCTTTTTTATTGGCCTAAAAGGGTTTTCAGTTGATATGCGGCCTCTTTACGCGGTAGGAGCCGTCTTCGGATTTATCGAACATTGCCGCTATTTGGGCATGCCTGAGCGGTATTCCTGTCGTATCAGCCACCAGATTTTGTTCTGAAACATACGCCACGTATTCGCTCTCTGCATTTTCAGCAAAAAGATGATAGAAGGGCTGATCGCGCCGAGGACGGATATCCTCAGGAATTGAGCGATACCACTCTTCCGTATTGTTGAATTCCGGATCAACATCGAAAATCAGGCCGCGAAACGCAAAGATTCGATGGCTGACCACCTGGCCGATCTGAAATTTTGCATGTCGTATCTGTGTCATTGTGTTCATTCGTTATAACTATCGGTTTCTGTTAAAACACGCGAGCATAAATCATGGGTTCTTGCCCGCCACAACGATAAAAGCCCATCATGCTCAGCGTCTTCAATCTTGTACTGCCGTTCTTTGGACTGATTTTTCTCGGCTTTTTCGTGGCGCGAATCAATCGCCAGCCGCTTGAAGCGCTGGGATGGATGAACACCTTCATCGTATATGTGGCGCTTCCTGCCATGTTTTTCCAGATATTGTCGCGCACGCCAGTATCTGAATTGACGCAATGGGGTTTCATTATTGGTTGCACTGCATCCACTTTCTGCATTTTCTCGATCATGTTCATAATCGGAATGGTACGAACCCGCAGGATTGATGAAAGCACAATTCAGGGGCTGGCCGCCGCATATGGCAATATCGGATATATGGGGCCGCCACTGGCGATATTGGCGTTTGGCGCTCCCGCCGCTGTGCCGGTAGCGCTAATCTTTTGCTTCGACAATATATTTCACTTTGTCATGTCACCTCTGATGATGGCTATCTCCGGAAATGACAAGCGTTCAAAATCTGAGTTGATGGTCGGTGTCTTGAAGAAGATTTTCTTCCATCCCTTTATTATTGCTACAATTTTGGGCATTGGAGCTGCCGTTGCCGGGCTAACGCCTCCATTGGCAATGACCAGAATGATCGACTTGCTGGCAGCAGCCGCCGCGCCATGCGCCTTATTTGCAATGGGTGCCACTCTCGCATTGCGGCCGCTCAAAAGAGTACCAAAGGAGCTATATCTTATTGTACCGCTAAAGCTCCTGGTCCAACCGCTCATGATTTACGCCATGCTGAATCTGACCGGAGATTTTCCACCAGTCTGGATTCATACGGCAATGCTCATGGCTGCACTACCTACAGCCACGAATGTATTTGTCATAGCGCAACAATATGGAGTTTGGGTCGAGCGCGCATCAAGCAGCATTCTTGCCACCACGCTTTTTTCGATCCTGACTTTGACGCTTTGGCTCTATGCCATGACGAACGGACTTATCCCATAAAATATTCAGATTCTTCCGGCGATAACTTGCAGTCGGCAGTTTGGAATGCTTATAATTGCAAATGATTTGCAGTTGCGGATAAATATCATGGATCAGCAGAAAGAGTTGGACGTCCAGCCGGAAGGTTGGCTGCGCAAGAGAGGTGAGGCCTCGTTGTCGGATGTCCACCGCTCCATCGCTGTCCAGACCCGCGGCCCCGGTTGGCGTAGGGTGGCTGCCTTTGTAGGGCCGGGATATCTCGTCGCGGTTGGATATATGGACCCCGGTAATTGGGCGACTTCGCTCGCTGGCGGTTCAAAATTCGGCTACACGCTGCTGGTCGTCGCGCTTGTTTCGAATATCATGGCTATTGTTCTGCAAGCGCTATGCGCCCGACTGGCTATAGGCTCTGGAAGGGATCTCGCCCAGGCTTGCCGTGATGCGTTTCCCCGGCCGGTCGCCTATATCCTTTGGTTTCTGGCGGAAATAGCCATTATCGCGACGGATATTGCTGAAGTAATCGGGACAGCAATTGGCCTCAATCTGATATTCGGAATACCGCTGGAAATTGGCGTTCTGATCACTGCGCTTGATGTTTTTCTCATTCTTTATCTGCAAAAACTCGGATTTCGTTGGGTTGAAGCGCTGGTTATCACTTTACTCGGCGTCATCGCCGTCTGCTTCGGTATACAGATTTTCCTTGCCGATCCCGTATGGGGCGAAGTTATCAAAGGCTTCGCGCCGACAACTGAAATTGTCCGCAACCCGGAAATGCTCTATCTGGCCTTAGGCATTCTCGGCGCGACCGTCATGCCGCATAATCTCTATCTGCATTCAGGTATCGTACAAACACGCGACTATGGGCACTCGATTCCTGAAAAGCGGCAGGCATTGAAATATGCCACGATAGATTCGACCGTCGCCCTGATGTTTGCTCTGCTGATCAACGCATCGATCCTTATTCTCGCGGCAGCTACCTTTCATAAAACCGGTCAAACCGAGGTTGCCGAACTTGGCGATGCTCATTCGCTACTTGCGCCCTTGCTGGGTTGGTCGCTCGCGCCAACGCTGTTTGGCATTGCATTGCTCTGCTGCGGTATCAATTCGACCGTGACAGCGACATTGGCTGGCCAGATTGTGATGGAAGGCTTTCTTCACATCAAATTATCACCCTGGCTACGCCGATTGATCACCCGTGGCATTGCCATCGTTCCCGCAGCTATCGTTACCATTTGGTTTGGCGATGAGGGGACGGCCAGACTATTGATCCTGACGCAGGTGGTGCTTAGTCTTCAGCTATCATTTGCCGTGTTTCCATTGGTGATATTCACGGCAAGCAAGTCAAAGATGGGCGAATTGGTTTCGCCGCGCTGGCTTTCGACCTTTGCCATGTTTATCGCGATCGTTATCGCTTTGCTGAATGTGAAGCTGCTAAGCGATTTTGTTATCGGCTGATCACTGCTGGTCCGCGCCGCGGCCGGAAAGGCGAAAGCCACTTCCGGGCCGCAAACCCTCGCGCATGACAAAGCTGCGCAATGGCGAAAAAGCCCGCAAGAGTTCCAAGCCTCCGCTGCGAACCATCTGAACGGGTAAAAAATCTGAGAGCAGGGAACGGTTCAAGGCATCGACTGCCCCTGTTCGCGCAAGAATGTCCGGACTACGCTTGCGGTTATAGGCCGAAATAACGTTTACACTGCCGAGGTCGCTACCGTCTTCCGGCAATATTTCGGTCAGCGCTTCGACATCACGAATGCCGAGATTGAGACCTTGTGCGCCGATGGGCGGAAATACATGGGCTGCTTCTCCAGCCAGAAATATCCGGTTACGCGCAAACGAAGTTGGTACGAGACCCGATAGCGGCCAACTCTGCGGCGCAACTTCAATGGTCACGGCCCCGAGCATGGATTGCATCCGATCCTCTACGCGTCTTGCAAGCTCGTCATGGCTGATGGCAAGCAGTTCCGCTGCCATTTCCGGCGTTGTAACCCAGACAAGGCTGGAGCGCTGCCCTTGCAACGGAACAATGGTAAAGGGGCCATATTCGGTATGAAATTCGGTTGAAATATCATGGTGATCGCGGGTATGGGCGAAACTCAGCACGACAGCGGTCTGATTGTAGCTCCATGTACGCGCATCGATCCCGGCGGCATCCCGGGCCAGCGAAGAGCGCCCATCAGCAGCAATGACAATATTCGCCGTTAATGTTGAACCATCGCGGGTTTCCACGCGAATTGTATCGCCAACATGGCTATATTTCACGACCGACACTGGCTTATGGTCTACCGTCGATCTCTTCAACGCATCACTAAGCACTGCGGTAAGTGTGCTGTTCGGTACGTTGTAGCCGAAAGCAGTCTCACCTATTTCGCTGGCCTCAAACGTGACCGAAGGGCTTCTGACAAGCCGCCTCGTACCGTCGAGGATTCGCATGGTCGTCATGGGCGCAGCATGCGGCTCAATATCCTGCCAAAGATCAACGCTTTGAAGAAAACGGATGGCCGGCATCATCAAAGCGGTGGTCCGCTTATCGCTTTGACCGGGTATTTCGCCAAGATTGACAACGTTATGGCCAGAGCGCGCCAAGGAAAGCGCAGCAATCAATCCAACATGACCTGCGCCGGCGACAATAATCGGATCGGTTCTGATATCGGTCATGGTTTTCTCCATTTCATAGCTTTCAACAGCTTATATAAGCTTCTTTGCTTGCACTTTGGGCCGTTTTCAAGAAAAGCTTCTCACAAATTGCTCATCTCCTCATAAGATATGATGGTGAGCAGAAAATTATCATGCAGCAGATTGGCGCGGACTGTGAAAAAACCGACTTTACCCAAAGGCATGAAGCCAAAGAAGGTCACCGCACCGCAGGCAAAGGCATTTTCTGTCCATCTTCTTACAGCTTCCGGCTCTTTCCTGGCTTTTTTATCCGTAGTCGCCGCCAGCGAAGAAAGCTGGACTGCAATGTTCTGGTGGCTGGGGCTGGCCCTTTTTGTCGACGGGATTGATGGGCCGATTGCCCGTAAGCTGGACGTGAAATATGTCCTTCCCAACTGGTCTGGCGAATTGCTGGACAATATTATCGATTATATGACCTATGTGCTCATACCCGCCTTCGCGCTCTATCAGCGTGGTTTCATGGGCGAGGGGCTGTCATTTCTTGCCGCTGCGATTATCGTCGTTTCAAGTGCAATTTACTATGCCGATACGGGCATGAAAACCAAAGAGAACTTCTTCAAGGGGTTTCCTGTTGTTTGGAATATGGTGGTTTTCACCTTGTTCATCGTTCGGCCCGGCGAATGGGTCGCATTCGCCATCGTACTGGCTGCCGCAATCGTTTCCTTCCTGCCGATTTATTTTCTTCATCCAGTGCGCGTTCAGCGGCTACGCCCGCTTAATCTGGCGATATTTTTCATCTGGTGCGCACTTGGTGCTCTATCCCTGTATCAGCAGCTGGATTCGCCACTATGGGTGCGCGTCGGCATTTCGGCGACCGGTATTTATCTCTTCTGCATCGGCGCGGTGATGCAGCTATTTCCCAATCTGGGACGGACGGAGAAGGCATAATGGTTAAAGCTATTCGAGTTCATCACACAGGCGGTCCTGAGGTTCTGACCTATGAAGATATATCGATTGCCGCTCCCGGGCCCGGCGAAGTTCATATCCGCAATGAAGCGATAGGCTTGAATTTCCTCGATGTTTATTTTCGCACTGGACTCTACCCCGCGCCTAAGGGCTTGCCCTTTGTCCCGGGCAATGAGGGTGCCGGTGTCGTTTTGTCTGTTGCAGCTGACGTGCAAGATTTTAAACCTGGTGACCGCGTGGCCTATGCCGATCCAATGGGCTCCTATGCCGAAGAACGGCTGATCCCGGCGGTACGGCTCGTCAAACTGCCCGACGCTATAGCGTTTGAGCAGGCCGCTTCCATGATGCTTAAGGGAATGACCGCGCAATATCTTTTGCGGCAGACTTTTCCGGTAAAACAAGGCCACACTATTCTGTTTCACGCTGCCGCGGGAGGCGTGGGATTAATCGCAGGGCAGTGGGCAAAACACCTCGGAGCGACAGTGATCGGGACTGCTGGCTCTGATGAAAAGGTCAAGCTGGCGCTGGAACATGGTTACGACCATGTCATCAATTACCGAACCGAAAACTTTGTTGAGCGGGTTCGAGAATTAACCGGCGGCAAGGGTGTCGATGTCGTTTATGATTCTGTCGGCAAGGATACATTTGAAGGCTCGCTGGATTGCCTGAGGCCCCTGGGCATGCTGGTTTGTTTTGGGCAATCTTCAGGACCGGTTCCGCCATTCGACCTTGGCGTGCTGGCACGGAAAGGTTCTCTCTTCCTGTCTCGCCCAACACTGGTAACTTATGTAGCTGCGCGCGAAGCGCTCGTGAAAGCATCAAGCGAACTGTTTGACCTTGTTGCGAAAGGCATTATTCGCATAGAAGTGGGGCAGAGCTTTCCGTTAAAAGACGCTGCTGAAGCACATCAGCAACTCGAATCGCGCAAAACAACAGGCACGACGGTGCTTATTCCTTAATCCTTTTTTGTTGATGCACGAATAATGTGCGCAAATAGCCGCAACTTACAGTTTGCACTTCCCAAGCGGAATATGCCTGACGTAGGATCAATCCCGGTCTTGGCCGCGGGGAACGATGACAACAACAACAAAAGACGGCTCTAAAAATCCGCTACTGGAAGCAAACAAGCTCACCAAAATTTTTGGAACGTTGAAAGCGTGTGACGGGATCGATTTATCAATCGGCGCCGGTGAGATTCATGCGTTGCTTGGGGAAAATGGTGCGGGCAAATCCACGCTCGTTAAAATGCTGTTCGGTGCATTGCAGCCAACATCCGGCGAAATCTTCTGGAAGGGGCAGTCGGTCACGGTCGCAAGCCCTGCTGTGGGAAGATCGTTCGGTATCGGCATGGTTTTCCAGCATTTTTCGCTTTTCGACGCGCTGACTACAGCGGAAAATATTGCCCTGTCGCTCGACGAGAAAGCGCCGCTCGATAGCATTGCCGAGCGCGCCAGACAGATTGGTCAAACCTATGGATTGCCGGTTGATCCGGAAGCGCTGGTGGGTGATCTTTCCGTTGGGGAGCGTCAACGGATCGAGATTATTCGCTGCCTCCTGCAAAACCCTGACCTGATCATTCTTGATGAGCCTACTTCAGTGCTCACGCCACAGGAGGCTGATCTGCTATTCCTCACGCTGGAGCGGCTGCGTTCTGAAGGAAAGTCGATCCTTTACATCAGCCACAGGCTCGAAGAGGTGCGGCGGCTCTGCGACCGGGCAACGGTATTGCGGCACGGTAAAGTAGTCGGTCATTGCGACCCGCGTGGCGAAACAGCCTCTTCATTGGCACGAATGATGGTTGGAAGCGACATTCATATCATTGAACGACCGGCAGTAGAAAAATCGGATAACAAGCCGCTGCCGCTATTGCAGATAAGCGGCCTCTCACAAAGACCACGCGGACCTTTTTCCATCGCGTTGCACGACATCAACCTTGTAGTGAATGCGGGCGAAGTTCTTGGTATTGCTGGCGTTGCCGGCAATGGGCAGGGTGAATTATTCGACGCAATTTCCGGCGAGATACGACAGGAACAATCTGGCAAAGTGACAATTCGCGGGATTGATGCCAGTCAGATCGGTATTTCCGCGCGTCGCAAACTTGGCGCAGCATTCGTACCGGAAGAGCGCCTCGGGCATGGAGCCGTGCCGGACATGGCATTGACGCAAAATTTGCTGTTGTCGCGCCATTCTACCGATAAGAAAGTATTCGTTTCCGGCGGTTTGTTCAAACTTATTGCCCAATCAAGCCTTGCAATGGCAGCCAAACGTATAGTGTCTCGCATGGATGTACGCAAAAGCGCCGATAATCCCGATGCTTCGGCACTTTCAGGCGGAAATTTGCAGAAATTCCTCATCGGTAGGGAGCTTGACCGCAATCCGTCAGTGCTGGTCGTCAATCAGCCAACATGGGGTGTCGATGCGGGTGCTGCTGCGCTCATTCGGCAAGCTTTGGTCAATCTTGCCCGTAACGGCGCCGCTGTCGTGGTCATAAGCCAGGATCTTGATGAATTGTTTGAAATTTCCGACATGATGGCAGCCATGGTCCATGGAAGATTGTCCCAGCCCATACCAATCGAAGCCATGACAATGGAGCGCGCAGGGCTGATGATGGGCGGCGCGGATATATCGGCTACTTCACATGCAGGAGCGGCTTGATGCGGATAGAACTTGTCAGGCGCCCGCAGCATTCGGCTTTGTTCAGCGCATTATCTCCTTTCATCGCGCTATTCCTGACTCTGATAGCAGGCGCGATCCTGTTTTCCATTCTTGGCAAAAACCCGTTTGCTGCTCTTTATTCCTATTTCATTGAGCCATTGACCGAAGTCTGGTCCATTCACGAGCTACTGATAAAAGCAGCGCCGCTGATCCTCATTGCGGTTGGCCTATCGGTTTGTTTTCTTTCGAATAATTGGAACATTGGTGCGGAAGGGCAGTTTATCGCCGGTGGCATTGCTGGTTCGTTTCTTCCAATTGTTTTTCCTGACTTTCAAGGCTGGTACGTCTTGCCACTGATGCTTCTGCTGGGCATGGCCGGTGGCGCGGCCTATGCAACAATTCCGGCTTTCCTGAAAGTGCGGTTCAACACCAACGAAATCCTGACAAGTCTGATGCTGGTTTATGTAGCGCAGCTGTTTTTGGATTGGCTGGTGCGCGGTCCATGGCGCAATCCGCAAGGATATAATTTTCCCGAAACAATACAGTTCAACGCAAGTGCCGTTCTTCCGGAAATCTGGACAGAATCGGGCAGGGCCCATTGGGGGTTTATACTGGCGTTGATTGCTGCCCTTGCCGTGTGGTTCACGCTCTCGCGCACGCTAAGCGGCTTTGAAATAAAGGTATTCGGCCGTAGCGCTCGGGCAGGGCGTTTTGCTGGATTCAGCGCAGGGCGACTGACCTTTTTTGCATTCCTGATCTCAGGTGCCCTGGCGGGACTTGCAGGAATAGCTGAAGTGTCCGGCGCCGTCGGGCAACTTCGCACCAGTATTTCGCCGGGCTACGGCTTTACGGCGATCATCGTGGCATTTCTCGGCCGGCTCAACCCGCTGGGGATAGTTGCTGCAGGTTTAGTGCTCGCCCTAACTTATCTTGGTGGCGAAGCAGCCCAAATTTCATTGGGTATTTCAGAAAAATCAGCCCGAATCTTCCAAGGGATAATGCTGTTTTTTATCCTCGCCAGTGACACCTTGATTTATTATCGCATCCGGATTGTGTCCCGTTTGGGCGATGCAGCGGCGAAAGGCGCGTGAAATGACGATGTTCGAGGCCATTCTTCTGACGATTGCAACGGCTGCCACACCGCTGCTGATCGCTGCCTTGGGCGAGCTCGTCGTTGAACGTTCGGGCGTTCTCAATCTCGGCGTTGAGGGCATGATGATCATGGGGGCGGTTTCTGGCTTTGCTGCCGCGCAAATGACCGGCTCTGCTTGGCTTGGCCTTCTGGCTGCCGTGCTTGCCGGCGCTGCCTTTTCACTGCTTTTCGGTTTTCTGACATTGAGCCTTGCGACCAATCAAGTTGCTACCGGTCTGGCACTCACCTTGCTTGGCCTCGGAGCTTCCGCAATGATCGGTGAAAGCTTTGTGGGATTGCCCGGAATACGCATGCAGTCTCTTTATATTCAAGGGCTTACAGACTTACCCTATATCGGAAAGTTCTTCTTTGGACAGGACCCTATCTTCTACATTTCCATTCTTCTGACCATCGGCGTCGCGTGGTTCCTGTTCAAAACTCGCGCCGGATTGACGCTTCGCTCTGTCGGCGACAACCACACTTCAGCCCATGCCTTGGGGGTTCCGGTAATCCGGATTCGCTACCTCGCCGTGCTGTTTGGGGGCGCCTGCGCCGGTCTTGCCGGTGCACAGCTATCGCTGGTTTACGTGCCGCAATGGGTTGAAAATATGAGTTCCGGGCGCGGTTGGATTGCATTGGCGCTGGTGGTTTTTGCTTCATGGCGGCCCTGGCGCATCATGGCAGGTGCTTATCTGTTTGGAGCAGTTACCATTGGGCAGTTGCATGCTCAGGCTCTAGGTATCGGTGTTCCGTCGCAGCTCATGTCAGCATTGCCCTATCTTGCAACGATCATCGTTCTTGTCTTGATTTCTCGAAACAAGCGTCTGACGCTGATGAATACGCCAACATCGCTTGGCAAAGCTTTTGTACCTGATCGCTAGTGGAGTGAATTAACATTCACATCCCTCGCGCGGGAACAGGACCAAAACAACGCATTGCTTTAACAGAGAGGTGAACTTTAATGAAAAAACTGATTATGGGGCTGACAATAGCTGCGACCCTTGGGGTTACCAGCTTTGCTGTGACAGGCGCTGCCTTCGCAGCGGAAAAGCTGAAGGTTGGCTTTATCTATATCGGACCGCCCGGTGATTTTGGCTGGACATACCAGCACGATCAAGGCCGCAAAGAGATGGAGAAGGCGCTCGGCGATCAGGTTGAGACGACATTTCTTGAAAGCGTTCCAGAGGGCGCAGATGCAGAGCGTTCAATTGAACGCCTTGCCCGTGCTGGTAACAAGCTGATTTTCACAACATCTTTCGGTTATATGGATCCGACTATCAAAGTCGCGCAGAAGTTCCCGGACGTGAAGTTTGAACATGCTACGGGATATAAAACTGCTGAAAATGTTTCGGTCTATAATTCGCGTTTTTACGAAGGCCGCTACGTACAGGGCGTCATAGCTGCGAAAATGTCGAAGGCAGGCATTGCCGGTTATATTGGCTCATTCCCGATCCCGGAAGTCGTGCAGGGCATTAACGCATTCATGCTTGGCGCGCAGTCGGTCAATCCAGATTTCAAGGTCAAAGTAATCTGGGCGAACTCCTGGTTTGATCCTGGTAAGGAAGCCGACGCAGCTAAGGCGCTCGTCGATCAGGGCGTTGATATCATCACCCAGCACACGGATTCGACAGCACCAATGCAGGTGGCATCTGAGCGCAAAATCAAAGCCTTCGGTCAGGCCTCCGATATGATCAAATTCGGTCCTGAAACTCAATTGACATCAATCGTCGATAATTGGGGCCCATACTATATTGAACGTGCCAAGGCTGTTATCGACGGCAGTTGGAAGTCGCACAATGTTTTCGAAGGCATGAAGGAAGGGCTGGTCGTCATGGCGCCCTACACAAATATGCCAGAGGATGTGAAGAAGCTCGCCGAAGAAACACAGGCGAAGATCACTTCCGGCGAACTGAAGCCGTTTACCGGCCCGCTGAAAAAGCAGGATGGTTCCGAATGGCTGAAGGCCGGTGAGACCGCCGACGACAAGACCATTTTGAGCATGAATTTCTACGTCGCAGGCGTGGACGACAAGCTGCCCAATTGAGCTTGAACCAACCATAATAAAAAGGGCGCTTTTGGCGCCCTTTTTTTGTTTTTACAACTCCGGGTGAAAAGCCCTTAGGCATTTTTCCCGGAACTCGTAAAAACGATATCAGCCGGCTTCGTCAGCCGAAGCGGCATTGAGCATGCCATAGCGCTCGATACCAATCGAGTTCAGCAAATCAAGCTGGGTCTCCAGGAAGTCGACATGACCTTCCTCGTCTTTAAGAAGTTCGTCAAAGAGTTCTTTGCTGACGTAGTCGCCCAATTCAGAGCAAATCTCACGGGACTTCTTGTAGGATGCCACAGCATCCATCTCGCCTTGTAGATCCGCCTCCAGAACTTCTTTGATGTTCTGGCCGATACGCAATGCGCCAATGGATTGCAGGTTTGGGTGGCCTTCAAGAAAAATAATGCGTTCGATAATACGATCCGCATGCTGCATCTCTTCAATGGATTCAGCGCGTTCTTTCTTGGCCAGCTTTTTGAAGCCCCAGTCGTCGAGCAGACGGTAATGCAACCAATACTGATTGACGGCTCCCAGTTCGAGGAAAAGTGCCTCGTTAAGCCGCTCGATGACCCTTGGATCGCCCTTCATGTCGTGAACTCCCGTATTCGTGCCGTAATGACCGCACACGGTCTATGAACGACACAGCATTGGAGTCGTTCGGACCATGGCGGAGGTGATAATCTTCCGTCACCTTTATGATGGTTTCAACGACGTTTGGGAAGCAACCGCAGCAGCGACCGCGCTTCTTCAGGGCATGGTAAATTTTTGCAGGGACAAGAAGCTGCCAAGGATCAGCATCGAGAAACTCAATGATAGTATTCTCGATCTCTTTCTGGGTAATGATATTGCAATGGCAAACTAGCATCGTGGTTCAATGCCGTTTTGCAAAGTAGACAAACTATTGGAAATGCTGAATCTTTTCTCTACAATACGAAAAATAAGCCGAGAATTGATCTCAAGCCAGTTTTTTGTACCTGTAAAGACGTTCCCGCAAGCGGGTAATACTTCCGAACCAGACAATGGTTCCTCCAATCGCAAGGGTTCAAGGCCCAAACATTAAAGGTTGTGCGTTTGTGCAACGCTGGCTCTATAAAACGGATTTTTGGGCAATGTGTCAAACGGGGAGGCCAGATTGCGCCATGATTTCAATAACTTAGAATAGTTCTAAACTAGGAAAATAACATAACCATTTCAATCATATTTGACCAAAATGGGCTGTAAAAGGTTGTAAAATTTAACACGAGATGGCGTGTGTCATAACGTCTCAACCGGTGAAAATTGGCGTCATTTCCAGCTGCGAATGCCGAAGCATGCAACCCGGCACAATCTTTTTACCACTTCTGATGGAAATTCTTCAGCAAAAACAATCAATTTTTGAGCAAAAACACTTCGATCTTCCCCGAATCGCTGGAAGCATCTGGCGAGTCGCCACAAAAATGGCGCCGCTATTTTCAAAATGCCGGGCAGGGCGCCCGGCTAATGCCAACTCAACTCGCGGTGGCTAGGCGCGGCGCAAGCGCATCTATTCCGAGCAAAGCGCGAACATCACGCTTGTCCACGATGTCGTCGATTGAGTATTGGGCCAGCACTTCGAAGAACGCGTTGAGCGCCTTGCGCAGCGCCGAGTTCAAACCGCAGCTATCGATCAACGGGCAATCGGCGCCATCAGCTTCAAAGCATTCGGCCATTGCAAAATTCTCTTCAGTCACGCGAACAACATCAAACAGCGTAATGTCGGTCGCAGGCTTGCCAAGCTTCACGCCGCCATTGCGGCCGCGCACTGTTTCAATGAAACCATTTTCTACGAGCGGCTGGAGGATCTTGAAAAGAAAAAGCTCCGAGACTGTATAGGCCTGCGCAATCTCGCCAATACGGCTAAGCTTGCCATCATTGGCAGCGCAATACATGAGAATACGGATGGCATAATTTGTTTGACGTGTCAGTCGCATGGGAATGTCTTTCTCAACCTGAAGTTTCAGGTACGTTCACTCTCTACGCATTCTACTTTAGAACTATTCTCAATAAAGTAAATAAAAAAATATGACGACAATATTCATATTATCGCCATTGCACGATTATGATGTTGAATACGTCAGACAACGAGTACTGCTATAGAACCAGCGATCAGACCAATTGCAACGAGGAGCGAAAGACCGTAGAGCCGCGGCTTGTCAAAAAGCACGGCGAACCCGGCGGCCCACACGACTACGGCAGCACTCAGAGCCAGAATAAAGCCAGCCTTATGCATCATGGCTATGTGAACAGCCATAAGGCCGCCAATGATCAGTGCACCGAACACGACCATCAGAGCCAGTGCATAATTCTCGAACTTGTCCATCGCGGATATAACTCACTCTCGAACTGGCTATTTTGAAAACATAGCCTTCCAAACACAACCTCGGTACGAAGCCGATGAATTTCGCAATACATAAACTGTTCAGCCTTGCGAAAGCAATATTGGCGATGCAAGCCGGTAAAATAGTGGCAGGTTCAGTATCAACATAAAAAAGGCCGGGCAGAGCCCCGGCCTCGTAACGTATAAACCAATGTTGTTACTCACGATGCGGGCGAAAAAAAACCAGCTTCGCGTTCCCGGAATTTGCTTTAGCGGCGATATGCGCTAAGGCCAATCAGCAGCCCGACTGCGGCCACGACGGACACAATAGCAACAGCTGTCAAAGGGTTTTCCTTGGCTTTTTCCGCCACATATTGCGCTTCATCACCAACAAACCGCACTGCCTTGCGCCCACCTTGCTTCACACTATCATATGTAGAACTGGCTTGATCATATAGATCATATCCCTGGTCAGACAAAGATTTGCTGATTGTGGAAAGCTCTTTGCGCAAGGAGGCGATCTGCGTTTCCAGATCATCTTCAATTGCGTCGCGAACTTTCGATGTATTCGTTGCCATTCCAAACATTCCTTTGTGATTTCCCGATCGCCGAATGCCTTTCTGCGGCAAATGGTGATCGTTCATTTATTCAAACAGCAAATTAGTCGAAAACCGAAATTCGGCATTTCGCTCCGCTGTTCTATCGTTTGGAAAACGTCGAAGGATATGTTTGGTTCCGCACAAAGCTGGAGAGCTATTTCCAGCAGCCATTATTCTGACCATTCAAATTGTGTGAATCGATGTCGATACCCGCAGAAAAATCATTCTTCGCCAGATAAACCGCTGTTTCAGCTTTAATTCTTATCTTGTTCCAGCCTGCGCAGTTCGAAGTTCTTGGCGGGTTCTTATCGGCCCAACGCATTGCTCCGCATCCCGTCAGCGCCAATACACAAGGCAAGATAACAACCGTGGCAAGTATTTTCATCGTCCCAGACTCTCAATATGGCCGCCCGCAAACATGACAAGGCTTGAAATAAGCATGACACATAACGTGCAACTTGCACCATGATACTTTCGTTGCAGATGATCGAAATCAATCATCATTGCTGGCATTGAGTTCTTGCGGCCGCAAACCTTCGGCTGCGACTTTTCCATCGACAGCTTGCGCATAAATAAGCCTGCTCGACTTCAACAAAGGCTTGTTCGCCTCGCGCACCTTTGGCATCCGAGGATTGGATTCGTGGGCGGTCACAGCCGCTTCATTTGCATAAAGCTCATTGACCATTACCTTGTTGGGTATGGGCGTTCCGTCACGTTGGACCGGCTTGATAACCTCAAAACGCAGACAACCGGGCTCTTCTTCAAGCGTCTTTCTGGCATGTTCGCGAATGCGCGTCAGGAACTCCTCTTCCTTGCCCTCGTTCGTTTCAAACTCAACGATAATGGTCCATGCCGTCATTTTTCTCTCCCCGGAATTTTTAGCCGCAACAGAGTCGCGGTTCTAACTCTTTGTTTTCTAACAGGTGAGGTGGCTTAAATCCAGACAAGGGCTTATTGTCGGCGGAGGAAAATCAACAAAAGCGCACCCATGATCATCGTGCATAGGCCAATGACCAACCAACGCGTCTGCCCGACCATGAAGCTGCCGCCAATCAGACTCAGTCCTTGCAACGTCCATATGCAACCAGCGATGATCAGCAAGGCTGCAACAACGCGTAAAACCATTTTCATTCGGTCCTCCACTACGCTCTCGGCGCAATCAATCTGTCTAAAAAATCTGGAACATCTCAAGATTCGAGACGTTAGTTTTTATCCGCTTATTTCAAAGCGGCGCCCACAGCCAACCTCACATGGAAGGAAACTCCTAATGAAATTTATCCAAGACCGAAACAGGAAAGGTGGAGCGTAAAATGGTGGACGTCATGCTGAACCGTCACACGTGGGTTATAGTGGCAGACGGTGAGAAGGCTTTATTTCTCCGCAACGAGCGCGAGGTAAACAATGTCGAATTACACACAATCCATGAAATGAACCAGTCTAATCCGGCAACGCGCGAGCAGGGGACAGATAAACCGGGCCGCTTTTCCGATGGACCAAGCGCACATAGGAGCGCCACTGAAGAGACAGACTGGCATGCAATTTCAAAAAAACGGTTTGCAAAAGAAGTCGCCGACGAACTTTACGGTTTCGCTCACAAAGGAGACTTCGAGCGGCTTATAATTATCGCACCGCCCGTCGTGCTCGGCCAGATGCGTCAGGAATTTCATAAGGAAGTTTCAGACAAAATCGTAAGCGAAATTCCAAAAACGCTGACCAACCATTCGATCAACGATATTCAGTCAATTCTCGCGGCATAATGAACTCATCGCAAATATAAAGCAGTCAAACAAAACCCCTGGCCAATCGGTCAAGGGTTTTGCAAGTTGAGGCTTGATTCGGCTCTAACAAACTGGACTCTGGATAAATATATCGCGCATCGTTTCAGTGCGGCTCAGGCTCAAGACACCGCTACACTCAACTTAACTATAGTCTAGCACAATCGTCAGTAGATTCAACAATCAGCTTGAGCACGTATTATTTCAATTGCGCCTTTAGCCGTTCATTTTCTTCTTCTAACACTTTAATTCTTTCTTCCAAAGCATTGATGGCCTTAAATACTGCCACGCCCATACTTTTGAAGTCTCCACTATGAATTGCAGCTTCAATTGCCTGTCTGGCATTTTCGAGCGACATCTTTCTCCTCCAAGGTCCTGTAAATTGGTCCGTTAAAACCGCGCCTGCCAGAGCGCTCCAGCCCAAAAAGAAATGCCCAACCCTCAGGGGCATGAGGATTGGGCTATTGGCTTGTGGGGTCTAGCCAAAACTGGTTTGGGGGAACCAGTACATGCAGAATGCATGTGCCGAAAATTGGTTCCGGCCTTGGTAAAAAATATTTGGTTAATTTACACCGATGGCAAAAGATTGAAGAGTATCGCCAGATGGAACACCAGAGCACCGGCGAAAATGAGAATAACGCCGAGACGATCCGTGCGAATAAGTTGCTGCCTTTTCAAAGGTGACGTTTCGCAGGAGGTAACATCAATCAGTGCCATGCCGAGATCTCACATTGAGCTGGAGGCAATATGCAACAGTTGATACACGATTGAAACGATAGAGATTGCCCTGCACCCTGTATTATCGAACAAATTTTTCACTAAACGACCAAACAGCGAAAAAATTCACTGGAGAATTGCAGTTTGAGGGCGGTTAGCAGAAGGATTCGGGCGATCTGCTGTCCGCCCCACCGCCCTGGCGTCTCAAGTGACAATATTGGTCACTGAACCGGCAATCATTACAAATGAAACAAACAAGATCAGCCCGTAAAGCCGCGGCCGGTCGAAAATAACTGCGAAACCGAGGAAAAAGGCACTGCAGGCTGCAGCAAGCGCGAAGATAAATGCCGGCTTGTCGCCGGTGGAAATGGCGAAAGCCATCAGGCCAGCAATGATGAGCGCCCCGAAGACAATAAATATCCACGTTGCGAAAGTTTCATAGCGGTCCATATTTCACTCCTGCAGTCCATGCGTATCAATCGGCGGCGATTACAACTGAATAAGTCTACACAGTCAAATCAGTTTGCGCTCTTGCCCGGCTTCGTCCAGCAACTGCAACTGAATTCCACAATTTGCACAAAAACAGGAATTGCCTACCCCATTTGTCATGGAATTTAACCGGCCCATCGTTCTGCTGTCATGAACAATGCCTATAATTAGGGAAAATTGAATTGTGGACAGAAAGCGTAACCAAGATGAACGAACGAGTCGTTCCAAATGAAAATCCGGCGGTGGCCGGCGAAAAGCTTCTGGCATCTGTGCTGTCAGGGCAGGCAATACGCACGACCATCAATACCAAAATGCGTCAGGCGCTTTCCCGCATCGACGCGGCCAAACATCAGGTTTCCATTGCTAAAATTGCGGCCGATCAAAGCCTTTTGCGCGCAAAATCTGCACCACGGCCGCATGAAATCAGCAACCCCGCCTTTGTCGAGTTATTTGAGGCTCATCAGCGCGACAGGGAAGTGCTGTTTGCGGCAATGCGCGCTTTAGAAAATGCGCGTGCAGCACTGGATTAGTACGGGCTGAATTGCGACCGGCAATTCAGCAAATATAGACGACCAAAGCTGCGAAGGCGACACCGATACCGAAGATCGCAAGATACCAACCCTGGGAATTATGAACAGCCCATGCATCTTCATCGTCTTCATCAAAATCATCTACTACCAAATATCCAATCCTTTCGGGATGGGCCGGGACCGGGATTATAACGACCCCGGCCTCAGATTATTTATGGTGTAGGATAACGCTTCTCAATGCAAACAGTTTCAACACTGCCTGATTTTGAGCTTCATGCTGGACGTTTGGGGATATCCAAACCACGTTGCACAGCGGGGCGAGCCAGGCCACGCTCCAGCCAAGCTGGAACATTCTTGAGCGCGTCGAACTGCACGATTTCGCGAGCTCCATAAAAGCCGATAAGGTTTCGCACCCAACCAAGCATCGAAATATCTGCGATTGTGTATTCTTCGCCCATAATCCATTCACGCCCTTCGAGGCGCGTTTCAAGTACCCCAAGCAGACGTTGCGATTCAGCGCGGTAGCGCTCAAGCGGCCGCTTGTCTTCATACTCACGACCGGCAAACTTGTAGAAAAAACCGACCTGCCCGAACATTGGCCCGATGGCTGCCATCTGGAAGAATACCCATTGGATGGTTTCATAGCGCTTGGCAGGATCAGCGGGAAGCAATTTGCCAGTCTTCTCGGCAAGGTAAAGCAGGATCGCGCCTGATTCAAACAAGGCTAGTGGCTCGCCGCCAGGCCCGTTCGGATCAATAATCGCCGGAATCTTGCCATTTGGGTTTAGCGACAGGAACTCCGGCGTCCATGTCTCATTGGCACCGATATTGACCGTGTGGGCTTCATAGGCCAGGCCAAGTTCTTCCAAGGCTATGGAAACCTTCACACCATTGGGCGTGGCAAAGGAATAAAGCTGCAAGCGATCAGGATGTTGTGCCGGCCACTTTTTAGTAATGGGGAAGGACGATAAATCAGTCATTTGATATTCCCTTGAAAAGACCTGTTCTGGTGTGTGCGACTCGTGGAAAAGCTACCACAATCATCCACTAAAATGTTCCGGCGAAATGGGGGCTTCGCCGGAACATTTTTGCGTCATCAGGCGGTCTTGGCAAAGGACGCGAAAAATTCTTCCGGGCTTTCAACCTCAATCAGGCGACGCTTCTCGATAAGCCAGAAGCGATTGCCTATTGCCCGAACGAAACTGCGATCATGCGAAACAACCAGGCAGCTTGCCTCATGCGCCATCAATTCGTTTTCCAATGCTTCCTGACCGTCAATATCCAGATGATTTGTCGGCTCATCCAAAAGATAGAAGTTGGGGTTTGACAGGCGCAGAACCAGCATTCCAAGCCGGGCTTTTTGTCCGCCCGAGAGAATGCTGTTTGGCTTGTTTTGGATATCGATTCCCAAGCCAGCACCTGCAAGAAGTGTGCGAACCCGCTGATCGCCAATATCAAACCGGCGGCTGATCGTATTGAACGGCGTTGAGCTGTCAGAGAGGTCTGACAATGCTTGATCGCCATAGCCAAGAACCAGAGAAGGCGTTGCCTTTACCCCAACCTGAGATGTTGCCGGATCAATGATAGACTTGCGGATCATATCGACAAGGCGTGACTTTCCCGCGCCGTTCAAGCCCAGAAGGACGATACGGTCACCCTGACATATCCAGCGTTTTCCCGAGTTGAACAGAAGCATACCGTCGGGCGTTGACACGGCTGCCTCATCCAGCGTTACCAGAACCTTTGCGTGAGTGCCGCTATTGGCAAGCTTGATTGCCCCGGAAGAGCGCTCCTGATGCGCCGGTCGGGCGGCATCCTCCAGCCGCTCCGCCCTTTGCTTGAGTTGCTTGGTCTTGACTGTCAACAGATCGCTACCCGAATTGATGGCGATGTTGTTGAGTTTTGCAGCCTGGTGGCGCAGTTGCTGCGCGACCTTCATATCGCGCTGGAAACGGCGCGCTTCCGATGCATCAATCTCGTCCAAAGCCTGGCGGGCAGGGCTATAAGGCAGCGAGAATATCTGCGAGTTCTCAGGTCGAAGAAACAGCGTCCGGTTTGTCGTCGCATCGAGAAATGCGCGGTCATGACTGCAGATGACAAGCGGCACATCGCGCGGCAGATCATTGATCCAACGCTCCAGCTGGTTGATCTTGGAGAGATCAAGATGATTTGTCGGCTCATCCAGCAACAGAACATCCGGTTCTGTCACCCAAATGCGGGCAAGCATGGCCAGCCTTTGCCAGCCTCCGCTGAGTTTCGATAGCGCACGCTGGCGAAGCTCTTCGGGCACATCGAGCGAGTCCAGTACAATATCAACTCGCCAACTCTCACTGTCGATCTGGTCAGCGGGCAGGGCAAGGCGCACCGCCTCATAAAAAGCCACGCCCATGAGTTTGTGCGGAACGACCTGCTCGACATGCCCAACCCGCAGACCTCGTGTGCGGGTGATATCGCCGGTCGTTGGTTCGAGATCGCCGTTAAGACAGCGTAAAAGGGTGGATTTACCCCGCCCGTTAGCCGCGACAATACCCAGGCGGTCGCCATTTGCGATGGAAAGATTAAGTTTGGAGAAAAGTGGCGCACCAAGGGTGATGCCGAGGTTTCTGACGTTGATCAAAGTCATGTTCATTCTCTGGTCTGCCGAGCAGATACTGCATCTCTGATGCGAATCCATGCGGGATATTCCCGCGATTACTCGGTGATTATCGATTGGCAGCGCGCCTGAATTTCAGGTTGGGCGCTGCTCTCAACGAAGGGCAGACCAGGATATGAAGTTGAAATAGATTTCCGGTCAGCCCTGCAAACGCGATTGCAGGGCGTAGACAGGGCCGCGCCGACGATGCTGGTGGAATGGTCCGTTCATGTGCAGCCCTCCTTTCTTGGTAAAATACTCAATGTTCGACGCATGGATAACATTGCTTTTTGATAGGCGCAATTGCTTCAGCGTAATGCAAGCGCAATCTGACAGCTCTATCTGACTGTGTAGTTCATAGTGGTCGGGGGAAATATGTCATGGCATTGCTGCGGGCATCACGGCAATGATGATCTTTTCATCGAAGATCGCCAGAGAAGAGCGTTTTCTGGCTAACTTGCACGGTACCGAATATGAATATTACAGGCGGCACGTCCGGCGATTCATTCCCGGATTGCGCCACTGGCACCCCGGAAGACTGCCCAGCTATTCAACTGAAGCCGCAGCCACCGGTCTTCTCGACTCGCTTCACTGTTTCGCAGCCCTACCATTCGCACTATTGCTGCAAGCGCTGCACGCATCCGGCCATTTGCCGGTAGTGCTGGTTCTGCCTTAACTGGCGTGTGGCCGGCTCAGGGCACAAAAACGGCGATTGCCTTTTCACGGATGGTAAAGCGAACCGGCGTTTCTGTTTTCAACTCACCGTCGAGATTAACGCGACGTGGTTTGCGTGTGCGAATCGTCAGATCCTTGGTGGAAAAGGCCCGCACATCATCCCACTGACCATGGGTGCCTTTCCGCAGACTTGGCAGCAGAGTGAGCAAACGCCACCAGTGATCAACCTCAAGACTGTAAAAATCGAGCAGGCCATCGGTCGCCGTCGCATCCTCATGAACAGTCATGCCGCCGCCATAATGCCTGCCATTGCCTACCGCGATCTGTAAGGTGCGCAGCTCTTCGCTTATCCCATCATGTTCGAGAGTTGCGGTAAAAAGGCGGGAGTCCGCAAGAAGCCGCGCTGCAACCAGACCATAACCAAGCTTGCCCCAATATTTCTTGGCTTTTTCTGTCAGTGACATAGCCAGATCTGCACTGAAACCAATGCTGGCAACGTTGAAAAACGGAAATCCATTGGCGTCGCCGAGATCGACCAGTGTCGTTTTGCCCTCGACGATGCTGTTGATGGCAGCGGGAATATCCAGAGGAATGCCAATTGTACGGGCAAAGTCATTGGCGGTACCGAGCGGTAGGACACCCAGCGGAAGACCGGTATCGAGCAAAGCCTTGGCGCAGTCGTTCAGCGACCCATCACCGCCTCCGACAATCACCAGATCAATGTTTCCTGCATGTTTGTGAATAAGATCAGAAAGGGGTTGGCCGCGGCTGGGCGTATCTTCGATGACATCAATGTCAGCCTGATCCAGCAGTTGCCGGACTTGAACAATGCCGGCCTTGCCACGGCGTGCATAGGGGTTCACCAGAACCAAAGCTCTTTTCGCTGTCAAACCGGTCTCCAGATTGGGGATTAAATTCATCAATCACACTGCCAATATGATTCTGGTCATTTTCCGGCAGTCATCCGCATATGTGGCGGGCAGGGGCTATATTCAACAAATGGTCTCGTCGGGGAGGTATTTGCGAGAGGACAACAAAGGAAAAGGCGGCTTCGAAAAGCCGCCTCTCACGCATCGCTATCAATTATAGGGTGAATAACACTGGGCGCGCGGGCCGCCATAGGGCTGATAGCTATTGTCCGATGAACGGTACGAACGATATTTGTTATAGCACCACTGCACATGGGCGCTGCCGCGGGCCGGGGCAACCCGGCGAGGCTGATTGGCGATTGCACCTCCAATGATCGCACCCGCGCCAAAAGCAGCCAATGGATACCACCAGCCATCATTGTGGCGGCGATAGCCTGGACGGGAGTGGCGATAGCCGCGATGGCCCCGCCAATGATGGCCACGCCAGCGCCTGTCATGCCGGTATTGAACCTGCTCGACACTCGATTTGATTTCGAGCGGGGCAGGGACAAATGGAGCCGCCGATGCCGGAATGATGGACGTGACTCCCATTGCTAAGCTTAAAGCGCCTGCGAAAATTCCAGATACTATTTTCCTCATGCTTATTCCTCCTGAATGAGGCGTCCAGAATGAGCTTTTTCAGATGAATATTGGATGAATATAATAGAGGTTCAGCCCCACTTCATCTCGCCCTTTGCCACCTTCGCGCCGAGTTCGAGCGAAGAGACATCGGCGAGGTTCGGGTAAAGCTTGGTCATGGCTGCGATCAGTTCCGCGCTGTTTTTCGTGCGAGCCATTTCTTTGTCAAAAGCAATAAGATAATCACGCGTAAACATGACGGCATCAATGCCTTGCGGGGCCCCTTCGACCTGATGTCCAGGAACGACGATTTTCGGTGCGCGCGCGATGATTCCGTCGAGCGCCTTGACCCATGCCGCGCGCAGTTCAATGGTGGCTGTATCTGCGATCCAGACATGATTCCCGGAATCAACCAGCACGCCGCCGAACACCGCTTCGAGTGCGGGAACGTACAGATAGCGACGGTCGTGCATGTCCGGGATTTCAACGATCTCGATCGTATTTCCCTCAAGGTCAAGCGAGGCAGCGCTCGATGCTTCCGGAATCACGACGTCTGCGAGTGTCTGCGGACCGTTTTCCTTTAATTGCGGTCCCCAAACACCCAGCTTGGCCTCAACATTGGCTTTGATCGCCGCGACAGTGACCGGCTTGGCAATGACCGCCGCCTTGGGAAAGGCTTCAACAACCGGGCGTAGGCTGAAATAATAATCCGGGTCGTTGCAGCTCACATAGATCGTAGTCAGGTTCTTGCCAGTCGCCTTGATGGCGGCCGCGACGGCTTTACCGTCGGAAAGAGTGAAACCACCATCGATCAGAATTGCGTCTTTCTCACCGGTCAAAAGCACCGGCGTGCGGCGGAATCCAGCTTCGTTTGCCTGGAAAAACGTCCATGCAAGGGCACTGCTGCTAGAGCGAGCGGAGGCGAGGGGCAGGACTGTCGCCAAGCCGGCAATAGCGGCGAGCTTAAAGGTTTCGCGGCGCGTGATCATGAGATGTTTCCCGAGGCTGATTTCTCTTTCTGCTTTATTTCACGCCTTGATGCGGTAATAAATATCAATCAATCATACAGACTGTACGATTTAATGAGACAAACATGCGTGATCTTCTCAATCTGAACCGGCTCATCTTCTTTACCTCGGTTATCGAAGCGGGCTCATTCACAGTGGCTGCTGATCGTCTCGGCGTCGCCAAGGCGGTCGTCAGTCATCAAATCGCGCGCCTTGAGGAGGAACTGGGCGTAACGCTGCTTTTGCGTACGACACGCCGTCTACATGCAACCGAAGAGGGCAATCTGTTCTATAAGCGTTGCATACTCATCTTAAGAGAGGCGGAAGCCGCCTACGGGGAATTGTCGCTTCGCAGCACGGAGCCTTCAGGAACGCTGACGTTAACGGCCCCGCTCGACTATGGCACTGCTGTCGTAGCACCCACGATTGCATCGTATATGCAGGCATATCCGCAGATGCGGGTCGACGTGATCTTCGACGACAGCGTGAGCGACCTGATCGCTGACCAAATCGACTTATCGATTCGAGTCGGATGGCTAACCGATACCAGTCATCAGGCACGTCGGATCGGCACGTTTGAACAGATACTTGCCGCAACACCATCTGTTGCCGCTCGCATTCCAGCTGACTTAACCCCAGCAGAGGCGTGCAACCTACCATGGATCGCCAATGGGGCTTTGAAGAACCCTTTTCGCTGGACGTTTTCACGCGGACAAACGGAAGCTTTGACCGTTGAAATTCGTCCCATCATGATGGCGGACAAGACACCGTCAGCCTATGCCTGCACGCTGGCAGGAATTGGAGTTTCGGTTTTTCCCGACTACTTGGCCAAGGCCGATATGCAAGCTGGAAAACTCGTACGACTTTTCCCGGAATGGTCATTGCCGCAAGGAGGTATTCATGCCGTATTTCCTGCCGCCCGGTTTCGCCCCGCCAAGGTCAAGGCATTTCTGGACATGCTGGTGGTCGCAGAGCGTCAGCGCATGCGCGAAAGCGTAACACCCTCCACCTTGTAATCTTTGGTCGCTACGCCCAAACCCTAAGGGCACGTTCCATTCGGTCTGCTGCATATGTGACGATATAGGCAATGACCATGTAAACTACGACGGCGATGAGAAACGCTTCCAGATAATAGAAATTCAGCGCAGCGCTCAATTGTGATTGGGCAAAAATATCGACAACCTCGATTGCAAACCCCAGGGATAGCGCCTTCATGATCACCATGATTGAATTGGCAAGGTCCGGGATGGCCGCAACAATCACTTGCGGAAGCATGACACGCCGAAACACCTGGCTCTTCTTGTAGCCCAACGAATAGGCCGCATCAGCTTGGCCAGTGTCAAAAGAATTCAGCGCACCCTTCACGACCTCAGCCTGAAATGCTGCAACACAAGCGGTCAAGGCGACAATGAGCGTCACCCAGTTTGGAGTTGCATGGCCATTGTAATCTAACCCAACAAGGGAAGCGAGGAAACGCGTGGCTGGCGGGAGCCCGTAATAGGCGAGGAAGATCACGATAACCATTGGGACACCCTTGAAGGCGACCTTATAGGCGACCACAATTTCACGCAGTACGGGAATCCGTCGGTATTCGATCATCGCGAACAAACTGCCGATAATCGTTGAGCAAACAAAGATGATCAGCGCCATGCCGAGTGTAACGGGAACAGCGCCGAGAATGTCGTACAGATCGGGGAGGAGGACTTCGGAAGCGAACATGTGATGAACTTCTCTTCAATCAGACGCTTGGCATCAGTGTGGCTGCGGCCGGCGTGGTGTTGGAGGTAAACTTTGCGTTTCGCGCTTCAAAAAAGCGTACGATCAGCCATGCCACCAGGCATAAAAGCGAATAAATTACCGCCAGCACGAGGTAGGTTTCGAACTGGTACTGGTTGTAATCCCGCTCCATAACAAGATGCGCCGTCGCCATCACATCAGCCGCGCCGATATACATGACCAGTGCCACGTTATGGATGAGATAGATGATGGCATTGCCGTAGCCGGGCAGGGCGATATGGATAGCCTGCGGGCCGACGACGCGCAAAAGCTTCTTTAGAAATGTGTAGCCGAGACTGTCGGCTGCATCATGCTGGCCCCGGTCAATGGCGAGGTAGGCTGGACGCAGGACCTCCGACAGATAACCGCCATGATAGAGGCTGAGACCGACAATCGCAGCGACGTTCGGTGACACGAAATCCTCAACCTCGAATAAGGCTACCACAAGAGGAAGCCCGTAAAACGCTACGAACAACTGGAGCACCACAGGGACGCTCCGGGCATAGGACACGTAAAGGTCAGCCAGTTGGCTGATCACTGGTATCCTGCGCACCCGGAACGTCGTTGCGATCAACGCCAGGCAGAAGCCGACGATCATGGCCGTGAATGTTATCGCGAGCGTCAGCGGCAATGCCTTCAACAACTCGGGAACCATTATCGAAAGATCCACCTTGCACTCCTTCTTTCAGTTTGGGCTTTGACCGTCAGGCGCGGCGTTATTTCATGTAGGTGGTGATGTCTTCGCCGAACCATTTCTGCGACAGCTTGGCGAGTGTGCCGTCCGCCTTGAGCTCCTTCAAAGCCTTGTCGATGCCATCGGAGAGAGCCTGATTTTCTTCGGAGCGATGGATCAGGATAAAGGTGCTGTTGATCGCAACTGGTTCGCTCGCCTTGATGTTGAGCTTCTGCTGGTCGATCACAGTCTGCTCACCGAGATTGGAAGGCAGGACGAGCGCATCATACTTGCCGTTCTCGACTTCTTTCAGACGGTCAGGATAAGGGATGCCGGCACTGGATGCAGTGATCTCGATCTTGGTGTCGGGGTTCTTTTCCTGCCACGCCGTGGCAAACTTGTAGATGCCGCCGCCAGCCGTGACGGGCACGATCTTCTTGCCGACCAGATCTTTCATCTCGTTGATGCCGCTGTCCTTACGGCTGTAGATCTTAATCAGGCTTGCGCCGATTGGGCTTTCAGGGATGAGGAACTGCTTTTCGCGAGCGGGCGCCCGGTAGTAGCCGCCGGTCGCGATATCATATTTGCCGGTGACAAGGCCGGTCTCTTGCGCAATGTCTGCAGCGCCTTCCATGACGAACTTGTATTGAGGCAGCTTGGCATTGATCGCCTTGAGCACATCAGGTTCGTAACCCTGCGGCTCGACACCGATTGCACCCCAGGACAGCGGCTTGGATTCCGCTGCGGTGGCGATCTTTATCGTACGAACATCCTGGGCAAGAGCTGCGCCAGTGGTAACGACGGCAATTGCGACGCCAGCTACGGCAAGGCCAAAGGCTCTACGCGAGATTGATTGGAATGAAGACATATCGGGGTATCCTTTCTTTAAAAGGCGTGTTCAGAGTTGAGAAATTGCGTAAGACGCGGATTTGACGGCGCGTCAAAAATTTCGGACGGACTACCTTGAGATGCGACGACGCCGCGATCCATAAACACGATGCGGTTCGAGACATTCTTGGCGAACTGCATTTCATGGGTAACAAGGAGCGAGGTGATTCCAGACGATGTGACGTCACGAATAACCTTGAGAACTTCGCCGACAAGCTCAGGATCGAGTGACGACGTTGGCTCATCGAACAGCATGACATCCGGCTTGACGGCGAGCGCGCGCGCAATGCCGGTACGCTGAAGTTGCCCGCCTGAAAGCTGGGATGGATAGCTGTCGATCTTGTCGGACAGGCCCACACGGTCAAGCTCTTGCAGCGCAATGGCATGAGCTTCGTCTTTTGACTTTCGCTGTACAACTATGAGCGGGTCCATCACATTCTGGATGACCGTCATGTTCTTGAAGACATTGAACTGCTGAAAAACCATGGCCGTGCGAAGCCGGATCGCCTGGATCGCGTTTTTATCCGGTTTTTCATAGTCCATGCGGATTTGATCGAAGGCGATTATGCCGGATGCCGGCTTTGCCAGATAATTGATGCACTTCAGGAGCGTGGTCTTGCCGGTGCCGCTGGGGCCGATGATCGAAACCACGTCCCCGCGATTGACAACGAGATCAACGCCATTGAGGACCTGCGTCTTTCCGTAGGACAGCTTTAGGTTCTTGAGCTCAAGCATTTCAGATCAATGTCCTTTCGGAAGGTGTTGCACAATTCGTCGGGGTTTCGCTGTCGACCCACTCGTCTCCATTTAGTTCGGGTGTGTCGAACGCCTGAAGATCAGCGAAGTGACGCTCGCGATCTTCGACGAAGAGCGCTTTTACGATGCCGCGCGCGAGACGATCGGCGCCCTCGCTGACTGCGGGAATGTCGCCCGTGAGCTTGCCGTGGCTCAGGGTCGCCGGGAAATTAAAGCAGTGAATCTTTGACAGGGCCGGGCATGCACCGGGTTCTTTTTCGAGGAATTCGAATGCTTCTCCAAGATCGGGCGACGCTTGCAGCTCGTTGTTTTGCATATCTGCCGGGACGGGGAACCTGTCGCGCCACAAGCGGATAGACGGTGCGACCGCAGCAAGTTCCGACCGATTGATCACGTCGATCCTGAAGCCGGTCCCGAAAATCAGGAAGTCGAGGGGATAACGCCCTTTCGGAGTCACCACCACGATATGGTCTCCGTGGTGCTCCAACGAGGTGATGGGGCTTCCCAGGTGAAGATGAGCTTGCGCGAACGCGCTGACCCGCAGAACACTCGGGCGGGGCGGCGGCGTCTGCTGACCCATCGTATAGTCCAGGAATCGCCACTTCCACTCATCCGGAAGGCCCACAAATCCGTGCACAACCCCTTGGCTGCCAATGCCGGTGAACTTGTTGATCCGTGGCAGTTCCTTGCGGCGCACAAACATGTCCAGGCGTCCCGCCCCAGCTTCAAGCGCTGTCGCAGCATTGTCCATCGCCGATGCGCCAGCGCCTATAACCCCGACACGCTTGTTTTTCAGCGCCGCGAAATCAATCTCATCGGCGGTATGAGCCCAGAATTTCCGTTCAATGCCGTCGGCGATAGGGGGCACATATGGACCGCCCAGACCATCTCGACCTGTCGCGAGTACCACATGGCGGGCGATTATCGTTTCGGTGCGGCCGTCTTGCTGGGAAATCAGATCGAGCATGCCGTCGTCGCGCGGAAGAATTGCATCCACCGAGATATTGTTGCGGACCGGCAGTTCAAGCACCCGGCGGTACCAGATCAGATAGTCCATCCAGATTTCGCGCGGCGCCCGGTCGAGAGCAGCCCAGGCCTCAATACCATAGCGGGCCTCATAATATGCCCGGAAAGTAAGGGCAGGCAGCCCCATGGCGGGTCCGGTCAATTGCTTGGGTGAGCGCAAGGTGCGCATGCGCGCAAACGTGATCCACGGCCCCTCTTGCCCAGCAGGGGCCTTGTCGAGAACGATGTGGTTGGCAACGCCGAGCCGTTTGAGCATACCGGAGGCGACAAGGCCAGCCATGCCGCCGCCGATGATGACGACATCGACAACTGCTTTGCCATTTGCCATGCGCGGGGGAACCCAGGACTTGGCAGGCAGCTCCAGCCAGGCAAGATCCTGCCGCAGGCGTGCCTCCAATGCATCGAGGCCGGTTGGCAAAATGGAAGGCTCGCTCATGACAGCGTTCCTTCCGGCACTATGCTATTTCCATAGATGGCTTCGGCCAACGCCCCGTCGCCACCCAACTCGCGCAGGCGACAGCCAGGCATGGCCAGTGCGACGGCACGGGCGGCGTCAATCACGGCGGCGACGGTCGGGCTCAGCGGATGTGCGGCAGGCGAGATCGTGCCGAACAGAAAGGGGATAGTTTGGTCGAGCGTTCGCATCACGATCCCCTCCAGCGGCACGCCAACAACGGTCGCTGGTTCAACGAGCGCCACCCCAAGTCCGACGCGGACCATCGTGAGTGCCGTCATGGAGGAATTAACGTCGATAATCCGCTGCGGCGCGACGCCCGCCCGCGCCAAAGCTTCGTCAATGCGATGGCGCAATCGGAACGGATTGGCCAAAGTGATGATACGGCGCTCGGCAAGATCGGCGAGACGCACCACGTCATTTCCTGCGAGAGGATCGTCTACGGCAAGAGCGACGACGCATGGCGCATCGGCAATCCAGTGCACATCCAGGCCCGGATGTTCCAAAGGGAGACTGGCAATGCCGAAGTCCGCCGAGCGGGCGAGAACGGCCTGCACGACATTTTCGGCAGCCAATGCCTGGATATGGAGATGGCGAGGAATGAGATCCGGCGAGACAGCCGCAAGTGCCCGCGGAAGAACGCCAGCCGCAAGCGAGGGCGTGGCGGCGATGGTTAGCGAGATTGGCTCATCAAGACCAATAGCGTTTGCCCGCTCGCGGATATGCGTCAGGCTGGCAAGGTGGCGTTCGACTTCCGCATGAAACTGCAAGCCTCGCGACGTCGGCGTGATGCGCGGTCCACTGCGATGGAGCAGTGCGTAGCCTAGATCGGCTTCTAGATCTTGAATCAATCTGCTGACGGCAGGTTGCGAGCGGCCAAGGAGCCTCGCTGCCCCGGTCACGCTACCAGCGGACATGACTGCTGCGAATGCTTCAAGTTGCCGAATGTCAAATAATCTAGAATGCATATTTTATATTAAGCACCCATCTCAATGCACGTACAGTATAATGATGCTCAATTTAGTCACGAAATTGGATTATTATTCCGCATCATTAGCGATGCATCATGATAAATTGACATGATAACAGGTCGTGCCTAATTACATGGCACACCAGCTATCATTATGAGGAGCTAGTTTTGACACTCATCGAAACCCTTGCCTCCGTCAGGCCGGGCACCGCCCTGGCGGACGCTATGGAGAAACGCGCGGAAATATTCCGCCTCAGTGAAGCAGCGCACGACGCCGTTGTCCTACCGCGTGATCCAGGTGGTCTTTCGCTTGGATTAAGGGCAGCACTTGCCGCTCGAATGGCGCGGCAGAACCGCAACGCCGCGCTCGCAGACCATTATGACATCCTGGTTGCGCGCGCTGACGAACCGGCCACAGCCCCGCTTGCTGATCCCGAAGCCACCGTTACCGAACCACGTGTCGCGGAGATTGTCCGCCACGCCGACCGGCTGACAGTCGCGCCACGAGATGCGACGCAGGCTCATATCGAGGCTTTGCGTCAGGTCGGCGTCACCGACGCCGATATCGTTCGGCTCGCGGAGCTTGCGGCCTTTGTCAATTATCAGGTGCGTGTTCTTGCAGGCTTGAAACTGATGGGAGAAATGCGATGAGCGAGGTTGTCCATACTTTTACTACAACGGTTCCGCGCTGGCAGCCCTATGTTGTCCCGGTGGATTTCGCGACCGCGACAGAAGAGCAGCATGCGGCGATGCAGACAACGCCGTCGAACAAGGGCATTTCGCCCTATGTGCTTACCCTGGCGCACGATCCTGAGACACTTGCTGTTCGCTCGCCGCTGTTCAACCTGATCATGTATGGAAAAGACGGCTTGGCATCAAGCGAGCGCGAGCTGGGCGCAGTTGCGGCATCCATCGTTAACCGCTGCGTCTACTGTGCCGCCGTCCACGCTTCGCGGTTCACCGCCCAGACGAAACGCAGCGACGTAATTGACGCGATCTTCGCTGATGGGCTGAACGCAACGATTGACGAGCATCTACAAGCCATTTTTGATTTTTCAGCACATTTATCGCCGACACCGCCCGAGGCAACAGCGGCCGATGTGCGGGCTCTGGCGGATGTCGGCCTCAACGAACTCGAAGTTCTTGACCTCGTTCTCTCATCCGCAATCTTCGGCTGGGCCAACCGCCTGATGCACACCCTCGGCGAACCGATCAAGGATTAGGGGCGACTGTAGCGTAGTCTGATACCGGGATAGCGCCTGCGGACCTGAGGATCAGCGCAACACTGTTGCGTGCGATGCGCTCAAGTTCCGGCTGTTCTGTCCCGGCACGGGCGCGCAATGCAAGACTGTGCTGCAAGGCGGCGAGCAGGTCGGCGAGGGTATCTACATCGGTTTCAGGCGGTAACTGGACGTCGTCGCGTGCCACCGCGATACGATTGCGAAACCGCGCGTCGGTGCGTTCGAGAGCGGCAGACAGTTCCGCGCTCATCACAGGATCGGCCGTAGCTTCGCCGGCTATGACGCTGAGCATGGGGCAACCGAGCGGGCGATCATCACCTTCCGAATAGATAGCAACAAGTATAAGGAAATAGGCTTCGAGCGCTTTTGCAAACGAAGGTTCGTCGAAGAGGGCACGGTTCCAGTCTACGGCTTTGTCCTCAACATACTGTCCGACTGCCCGCAGATAGATGCTGCGCTTGTGACCGAAGGCGGCATAAAGGCTCGGCCGCGCCATTTTCGTGGCCTCCGACAGATGATCCAGCGACGTGGCGGTGTAGCCATGGCGCCTAAATTCCAGGAGCGCAGCGTCGAGCGCTGCCCTGGTGTCGTATTTGCGTGGACGCCCGCGGGCGGATTTCTCATTCATTTTTGTACCGTATCGCAATAAATTCGTTGCGCCATATTTTTATGCGAACTAGTATAAAATAGGTGACTCAGAAAAAACATCCCTCTGGAAGAAGTCGAGCGAATAGGCGCTTGCATTTCGCCCTGCAGCGCTCAGGCCGCATACGCAAGCGGCGAACCGCCCCGGAAAAGGACAATCCATGACTGATAAAATCCGCATCGGCATTAACGGGTTCGGACGTATTGGCCGGACAGTTCTAAGGGCTGCCATGGCGCGCGACGACGTCGAGGTCGTGGCAATCAACGATCTGCTGCCAATCGATCATCTGGCTTATCTCCTCAAATATGACAGCGTGCATGGCGGCTTCGGGGCCAGTCTAGCCGCTGCGGATAACGCCCTCGATATCAATGGTAGCAAGGTCAGGGCTTTCGGCGAACGGGAACCGGGCGCGATCCATTGGGGCGACGTCGGCGTCGATCTCGTCATTGAGTCCACCGGTCTGTTCCTGACAAAAAAGGCCGTGGAAGGACACCTTGCTTCCGGTGCAGGTAAAGTATTGCTCTCCGCACCGCCAGAGGACGACACACCTGTCTTTGTGATGGGTGTCAATGCGGTCAACTACGCCGGTGAAAACGTTGTTTCGAATGCGTCATGCACGACGAATTGTGTAGCGCCGCTCGCCAAAGCACTGAATGACGCTTTCGGCCTTGAGGAAGCGCTGATGCTTACGGTTCACGCGACAACGTCGAGCCAGAACACGGTCGATGGCGTGGCGCGCAAGGATTGGCGTTTCGGGCGTGGCATCCTTGAAAACATCATCCCGGCGACCACCGGTGCGGCGCGCATGGTGGGCAAAGTTATCCCCGAGCTGAATGGAAGGATCAACGGCATGGCGGTGCGCGTGCCGGTGTCGGACGTCTCGATGATTGATCTTACATGCCGGCTTAGGGAAAGCGTGTCTTATAAGGACATTTGCGCGATGCTCCGCGAGCAGACGGCAAGCGCGATGCATGGCCTTCTCGCTTATTGCGATGAGCCTGTCGTCTCTACCGATATGCGCGGTAATCCGCATTCTTCAATCATCGACGCGCTCGCCGGCATGCAGATTGAAAGCGGACTGACCAAGGTCGTTGCCTGGTATGACAATGAATGGGGATATGCCTGCCGTTGCCTCGACTTGGCAGCGCATGTTTCGCGCGCGAGGTAGCAGCCGGATTGGAACGATTAGAAAAAGCCGAACGAAAGTAAACTCTGCCTTTGTCCGCTAACCTGCCTTTTTATCATTTACTGCAATAAAATGGCGGAGGGGGTGGGATTCGAACCCACGGTAGGCTCTCACCTACGCCGGTTTTCAAGACCGGTGCCTTAAACCGCTCGGCCACCCCTCCAACCTGTTGAAAACACTTGATGACCTGGTTCAGGATCATTTCGGAGATAAAGCAATTGCGATTGCTTTTCTGCCGAATGTTGTTCGGGGGCCTTTATAGCCTTTCGGATTGCCGCGTCAACCTGTTCTACAACGACTATTTGCATTGGCGATATTAGATGTGAATAAAGGCCAGACGAGCCCCAAATGGGAAACAATGTCAGGCTCTCAAGGTGGGACTGAAACCACTCAAAAGTGAGGCCCAGATTGCCGCATGATTTTATTCATGGACGATACTGAGCCTCTATCAGGATGCTTTCCGAAACATGTTCGATGCCGTCCTGATATTAGTAAAATCCATCTCCGCACGATTGGTTCCAATAATTAATTCACTATTGACGAATTTTCTGATTCCAAAAAAATCGGCGAAAATCAGCACGTTCAATTATGAAGGGACCAGCGCTCGCCATTCAGTGTCATGTCAGCAATTGCCTTCAGACAGGTCACGTCACAACCTGAAGAAGGACAAGACCATGAAATCCATTTTTGCCGCTTTGACACTTTCTCTCGTTGCCAGCACCGCAATGGCTGCCCCAAAATGCGATACCCCTAAAGAGAAGTGGCAGCCAAAAGAGGCGCTGCAGAAACAGCTTGAGGGTGAGGGATGGAAAGTCAAAAAGATCAAGACAGAGAATGGTTGCTATGAAGCCTATGCGACCAAAGCGAGTGGTGAGAAACTGGAAAGGTTCTTTGATCCAGTAAGCTTCAAGGCCATGGGCGATGACAAGTGAGCTATCAGAAATAGCGTCGCAAGAGCGACAATCCATCAAGACATGGCCCGGATATATCCGGGCCATGCACTGGACACTCGCATCCTGTGTATTGGGCGCCTGGATAATGTCCGAGAATATCCGCTGGGTTCATGAATATCTGGGCTATGGCGCCGTTACCATCGTTACCATCCGTATTTTTGCCGGTTTTTTGGATGGTGGCTTTGTCAAATTTACAAACTTTGTGAAAGGACCTGCCGAGACAGTTGGGTATCTCAAGCAAATCTGGCGGGGAAAAGAAGAGCGTCATATCGGGCATAATCCTGCCGGTGGCGCAATGATCCTGGCGCTATTGCTCACCATAAGCATGACAGGGCTGACCGGCTGGCTGTTAACAACAGATCGTTTCTTTGGCGAAGAGTTACTTGAAGATGTGCACCAGTTTCTTGCCAACGGTGTCATTTTTCTTGTGGCGCTTCATTTGGCCGGCGTCCTTCTCGCCAGTGTTCGTCACAAGGAAAATCTCGTCGCAGCGATGATTACGGGGCGGAAGAGACTGACATAGGGCACCCGAATCCCTCAGAAATATACTGCAACACTTGGAAAAGGGTTGTCGTCATTGGGAGAATGCGACCAGACGTCATTTTCAGTTGGGAAACAACATTAACAATTGTTTATGGAGATGGCAGTCTGGAGGCCATCTCCTAGACGTCGGGGCGCGTGCTCAAGATCACCTGACTTACGCTTGCAAATCCATCCATAAACATGCGTAATATTATCAATCCCGCAAAGCATTTGTTAACAACGTATCAACCTCTGGATGACATTGATGGACGTCGTACAAATCCGGTTATGTGTCTCGGCTTTGCGCAGATGTTTCAATCTGGTATTTATGCCTTGATGTAAAATTGTGGGGACGGCCGTGCAGGCCGGTGGTTTGCATTGCCAAAAGCCAAAACCTTCCGAGTTTTCGAGTTCAGCCGCATTGCGGGCGTCGTGGCCATGGGTGTTCTCATGACAGCCTGCGCTTCGCCAAAGGCCAAGATCACCAAGAAGTCCCACGGCAAGGAATATTTTGCTGAATCCAAATATGGTGTGAAGGCAAGCCCGCGCGTTTGGACCGGCGGAAAGATCACACGCGGCGGTGGCCGCAATCAGGTCGGACGTCCATATCAGGTTGCAGGCAAGTGGTATTATCCCAAGGAAGAGCCGGGCTATGTGCGCAAGGGCAGGGCCTCATGGTATGGTTCGGCATTTCACGGGCGCTTGACCGCCAATGGCGAAGTCTATGACACGGCACAACTTTCCGCAGCGCACCCAACTATGCCGCTGCCAAGCTATGCACGCGTCACCAATCTTGGAAATGGCGCGTCAGTTATTGTGCGCGTCAATGATCGCGGACCCTATCATAGCGACCGGGTAATCGATCTGTCGCAGCGTGCTGCCACTATGCTGGACTATCAGCATACAGGCACTGCAGATGTAAAAGTTGAATATGTTGGCCGCGCACCGCTTGAGGGCGATGATGATCGTTTTCTCATGGCATCCTATCGCGGACCAGGTGCATCCGATCCTTGGGGGCAACCGGCATCTGGCGTCATGATCGCAATGAATGGCACCACGCCAACAGCGAGAAAGCAGACGCCCGTTCCCGGTATGGTGCGTCCTGAACCAGCCGGTATTCAGGTCGCGAGCCTTGGCACACAGCCAGTTTCTTTAGGGGAGCAGGCCAACCAATTGGCGATGCCGCAATCCCAGCCAAGTCTGGTCGATGACACGGGCCTGTCGTTCAACACGGATATTGATCCGGTTCTGCCTCTGATCGGGCCATTTATTGCCGATAAACCTGCGGTACTCGTAGGCTCATATAAGGCCCAGAAGCCTACATCCTCACCCTTCGTTAATTCCTATGCCAGCGAGCGTATAGAAATGGCGCATGCGCCTGCCGCAGCGACGGAAATGCTGTTGACGCCGGAAGCTGTAACAAGCGCTTGGAAATCAATGAGCGCCTCGCAAAGCGCATTCCAGGGCGAGTATGTTGATATTGGCCTTTTTGCCGACAAGGAAGAAGCCACGCGCTTGATGAACACACTTGCGCCACTTGGCAAAATAAAACTTTCCGAAGTCGCCAGCCCGGCAGGTAGCCGTATCGCGCTCGCCGCGAAGGCTGACACCGCAAAACAGACTGATGCATTGTTACAGGCAGCCTGGAAGGCTGGCGCAACAGACGCATTTGTTGTTCGCGATGACAGAAGCTAAGCCCGGCAGGACATTCTCTTATCTGACAAAGCATATTCATACCTGTGCTTTGAGTATTGGTATTTTGCTCACGCCCTTGGTTGCCAATGCCGAGGAAGCGCTGTTTGACACCAAAGCCAAGCAGGCTCTTATGGTCGAAGACCAGACCGGAACAATATTATTCGCCAAATCGCCCGACACGCTGATCGAGCCGGCGGCTCTGGCAAAGCTCATGACGATGGAAGTGGTGTTTCATGAGTTGAAGGCGGGCAGGATTTCACAGACGACGCAATATACTGTCAGCGAGAATGCCTGGCGCACGGGCGGCGCGCCATCCGGTGGCTCGACCATGTTCGCCAAACTTAAATCCCAGCTCGCGGTCGGCGATCTGGTACAAGGCGTCATCGTGCAGTCGGCTAATGATGGCTGCATCATTCTCGCGGAAGGAATTGCGGGCTCAGAGGCGAAATTTGCCGAATTAATGAACGCGCGCGCCAAGGAAATAGGGCTTACCGCTTCGACATTCGTCAATTCCACCGGGCTGCCGGACCCAAAGCAGCGGGTATCGCTAACCGATCTTGTGAAGTTGGCGCGACACATAAAAAAGGAATACCCCGAATATTACAAAACCTATGCGCAGGACAATTTTACCTGGAACAACATTTTTCAGCGCAACCGCAATCCGCTGTTGCGGCTTGATATTGGCGCAGACGGCATGGGTACCGGCTACACCGAGCAATCCGGTTATGGCATTGTCGGTGCAGCAGAGCGGGGCGGCCGGCGTTACATCGTTGCATTGAGCGGCCTTGCGACAGACAAAGAACGTGCCGAGGAAGCCAAGCGCATCTTTGAATGGGCTTATCAGGCCTTTGAAGAAGTCGACATTTTCGCACCCAACGAATCTGTTGGCGAGGCCAGCGTATTTGGCGGCGTAAAGTCCGGCGTTCCACTAAAAGCGCATGAGAAAGTGAGCATACTTGTTCCCGTGGCTAACCGCGACCGCCTCAAGGCACATGTGGTCTATAATGGGCCATTGGTGGCACCGCTCGAAGCGGATCAAAAAGTTGGCACATTACGTATCTGGATTGGCGATGCGCTCGTGCAGGAAACGCCGGTCTATACAGCGGAAGCCGTAGAAAGCGGCGATCTCACGGAACGCTCGCTGAATGCGGTATTCGAGCTGACCACGGGCTGGATGCGTCGATTGAACTTTTAAACTTCTTGGCAATTGCCTCCCAATATCAGTAGACATGCCATATTGCATGTTTGCAGTACGTGGTTCATGCCAGTAACGAAGAGATCGAGGCGTGCAGGGATTGTTCATTACATTTGAAGGCGGCGAGGGCGCTGGCAAATCCACCCAGATTGCCCGGTTGAGCGAGTATTTGCGTTCTGACGGCGAAGACGTGCTAGTAACGCGCGAGCCCGGCGGGACGCCAGGAGCTGAAGCTGCCCGCCACGTTATTCTGAGCGGTGCGGCAGAATCACTGGGGCCCGCAATGGAAGCAATTTTGTTTGCCGCTGCGAGAAATGACCACGTGGAGCAGGTTATACGTCCGGCATTGCAGGCTGGGCGTACGGTGCTATGCGATCGTTATATTGATTCAAGCCGCGTCTATCAGGGCGTTACGGGAAATCTGGACCCTCAGCTTATGCGTGCCATAGAACGGACAGCCATTAACGGCCTGATTCCGGACCTGACGATCATTCTCGACCTACCTGCGGAACTTGGCCTTCAACGGGCCAATAAGCGGCGCGGCGCTGACATTGCGGACCGCTTTGAAAAAGAGACCGTTGAATTGCATATAAAACGGCGCGAGGCATATCTTGCTATCGCCAATGCAGAGCCGAAGCGCTGCAAAGTTATCGCTGCGGATCGGCCTATCGATATAATATCGGCCGAGATCATCGCTTATGTTGATCAGGTGAGGGCTGCAAACAAGCACAAAGACACTCAAACAGTTGAGGCGGCGAAGTGAGCGAGCCAGTTCTGGACGTACCAGCCACACATGACGCTGTTGATGGCGTTCCATCGCCTTCAGCAAATCCAGCACTGTTTGGTCATGTGGGGATACGAGCCTTTTTGGCTCAAGCCTATCAGTCCGGCCAAATGCACCACGCCTTGCTTCTTGAAGGTCCTCCAGGTGTTGGCAAGGCGACGCTGGCATTTCATCTCGCTGGACATATGCTGAAATATCCCCAGCCTGAAACCGCACCATTGACGCTTGCAACACCTGATTTCGCAACCGCACCCTACAGGCAAATTGCGACCGGAACGCATCTTTCCATTTTGCATATAAGCCGGCCATTTGATGCAAAAGGCGGAAAATTCAAGACCGGAATACCGGTTGAAGAAATTCGGCGCGTAGGACATTTTCTAAACCGGACATCGCATGATGGCGCGTGGCGTATTGTAATCGTGGATCCAGCTGATGACATGAATCGTAATGCTGCCAATGCCTTACTAAAAACTCTTGAAGAACCACCCAAGCGAACACTTTTCATTTTGATATCGCATTCTTCAGGGCGGCTATTGCCGACAATTCGTTCGCGCTGCCAATCGATTCGTTTCGAACCACTGGCGAACGAGGATCTATCAGCGGCATTACAGGCGATTAACCTCGACACCCAAACACTGCCCGATGCAGATCAATTGATGGCTCATGCGGATGGCAGCGTGCGCAAGGCCGCGCTATTGCTCGCCTTTGGCGGTCTCGAAATCTCGGCGGCGGTGGACAGCATACTGGCAAAACGCGTGTTTGACGTGCCGAAGGCTCACGCTTTGGCAACAGCCCTCTCGGGCCGTGACGCGGAGATTCAATACGACTTGTTCCTCGATGATTTGCTGGCGCGGATCGCCGTAAAGGCACGACTTGCCGCCGAGCAGAACAGTGCCAACGAAGCCAATCGCTGGTCATTGCTATGGCAGGAAATGCAGAATGAGGCGAGGGATGCTGCGGCCTTCAATCTTGATCGCAAACAAACCGTTTTGATTTTTCTTGAGCGTAGCCAGCGGGCATTCAATTAGAGCCGCACAGCGAACCCGCCCACTATGGCAATCACGTCTGACTTGCGTTATGTCAACTTTTCCCAAGATGCGGAAAGAAGAGACAGAGTCAGGTACCCATGAGCCGCGAAAAATTCTACATCACGACTGCCATCGCTTATCCAAACGGAAGCCCGCATATCGGTCACGCCTATGAGGTGATTGCTACCGACGCTATTGCACGCTTCAACCGCCATGACGGCAAGGATGTCATGTTCCTGAGTGGAACGGACGAGCACGGCATCAAGATGCTGCAGACGGCGCGCAAAGAAGGCATCAGTCCGCGTGAACTCGCTGATAGAAATGCTAAACTTTTCCGTGACATGGGGCATCTTTTGAATGCTTCGTTTGATGACTACATTCGCACGACGGAAGAGCGCCACTATAAATCTTCGCAAGCGATCTGGCAGAAAATGGCCGATGCGGGCGACATTTATAAGGGCGGTTATGCCGGCTGGTACTCCGTGCGCGACGAAGCCTATTATCAGGAAGAAGAGACGGAGCTGCGTGCGGACAATGTGCGCTACGGCCCGCAGGGCACGCCTGTGGAATGGCTTGAAGAGGAGAGTTATTTCTTCCGTCTGTCAGCCTATCAGGACCGCCTGCTTGCACTATACAGCGAGAATCCAAGCTTTATCGGACCCGACGAGCGACGTAATGAAGTTGTGTCCTTTGTCAAATCCGGACTGAAAGACCTTTCAATTTCACGAACCACGTTTGATTGGGGCGTCCCTGTTCCCGGCGACGAAAAGCATGTGATGTATGTATGGGTGGATGCCCTGACCAATTACATCACGGCAACAGGTTACCCGGACGAAAATGCAGATCTTTGGCATTATTGGCCCGCTGATGTGCATATTATCGGCAAGGACATTATCCGCTTTCACTCGGTTTACTGGCCAGCATTTCTCTGGTCTGCCGGGATCGAATTGCCTAAGCGGGTTTTCGGGCATGGGTTTGTCTTTAACCGCGGCGAGAAAATGTCGAAATCGGTTGGCAACGTGATTGATCCAACTGCGCTCGTGGAACATTACGGGCTTGATCAGTTGCGTTATTTCCTGCTGAGGGAAATACCGTTCGGTCAGGATGGCAATTACAGCCATGAAGCGATCGTCAATCGTACAAATGCCGATCTTGCCAATGATCTTGGCAATCTGGCGCAGCGTTCGCTGTCGATGATCGCCAAGAATTGCGAGGCCAAAGTGCCAAAACCTGGCGAATTGACTGAAGCCGACAAGGCAATTCTCGATCAGGCAATCGCGGCATTGGATACGGCACGCAAAGCTGTTGGCGTTCAGGCACTGCATCAGGCCTTGGCGGCAATCTTTGGCGTCGTGGCCGAAGCAAACCGCTATTTTGCAGGGCAGGAGCCTTGGGCGCTGAAGAAAACCGATCCAGCCCGCATGGAAACTGTTCTTTATGTGACAGCAGAAGTGATCCGGCGTGTCGGTATTCTTTGCCAGCCATTCATTCCGGGTTCGGCTGAGAAATTGCTCGATATTCTGGCGGTACCGGCCCACGAGCGCAACTTTACTGACCTCGTGGAAAGCCAACTTGTTCCGGGTGGCGATTTGCCTGCACCGCAGCCTATTTTCCCTCGCTACGTCGAAGCAGACAAAGCGGAATAGACTGATGCTTGTTGATAGTCACTGCCATCTGGATTTTGCAGATTTCGCCGAGGAACGCGATGCCATCGTTCAGCGGGCGCTTGATAATGACATCAAGCGCCTTGTAACGATTTGCACGCGTGTTCGCCGTTTCGATAGCATCATTGCGATCGCGGAGGCCTATGAGAGCGTTTACGCCTCCGTTGGCACGCATCCCAATAATGCCCACGAAGAGCTGGATGTGACGGTTGACGAGCTTGTCGAGTTGTCAAAACATCCAAAGGTCGTGGCCATTGGCGAGGCAGGACTTGATTATCACTATGATTATGCGCCGCCCGCAGCGCAGGATCAGGGTCTCCGCACACATATCGCGGCATCCAGAATAACGCAGCTGCCATTGGTCATTCACGCGCGCAGCGCCGACGAAGACATGATCTCAATCTTGCGTGAAGAAACAGGGAAGGGCGCCTTCCCTTTCATTCTACATTGCTTTTCGTCCGGTGCCGAACTTGCACAAGTGGGTGTAGAGCTTGGTGGCTATATCTCATTTTCCGGTATTCTGACTTTCAAAAACTCGCCCGAAATTCGGGAGATTGCACGAAATGTTCCGCGCGACCGGCTTTTGGTCGAAACCGATGCTCCATATCTTGCACCCATGCCGCATCGCGGAAAACGCAACGAGCCGAGCTTCGTTCGCCATACGGCTGCTGTTCTGGCCGAAACGATTGGCGTAAGCGAGGCTGAAATCGCCAATATAACGTCTGACAATGTGTTCCGCCTGTTTACAAGGATGCCAAGGCCAGCTCATGCCTGATCGCTTGCGCTTCACTATCCTTGGATGCGGTTCGTCGCCCGGCGTGCCGCGGCTTAATGGTGACTGGGGCAATTGCGATCCGAACGAGCCAAAAAACAAACGCCGGCGCGCATCGATGCTTGTCGAGCGTATTGGCGATCATGGCACCACAACAGTCATTGTTGATACGGGGCCGGATTTCCGCTCGCAGATGATCGATTTTGGTCACGGCAAGCTGGACGCCGTTGTCTATACTCACGCCCATGCCGACCATATTCATGGGCTCGATGACTTGCGCACCTTTGTCATCGACAGACGCGATCTTGTGAATATCTATGCCGACGCAGCGACGCAAAGACGCTTGATGGAGGGATTTTCTTACTGTTTCAAAACACCGGAAGGCTCAAGCTATCCGCCGATCTTGCGACCGCATGAGATTATCCATCACGAAGCCTTCGAAATTGACGGGCCGGGCGGACCAATCAGGTTTTTACCTTTGCCTCAGATACATGGCGACATTCTTTCCCTGGCTTTCAGGATCGCCGATGTTGCTTATTGTTCCGATGTGAATGCGTTTCCCGACACAACTGCAGCTCAGCTTTTCAACCTTGATACTTTGATCATCGACGCTTTGCAGTATCGTCCACATCCAAGCCATTTTTCACTCGAAGAATCAATGGATTGGATTGATAAGTTGAAACCTCGTCGAGCATATCTTACACATATGCATATACCCCTGGATTATGGAACTGTGCTTCGCGAAACTCCAGATAATGTCGAACCGGCCTATGACGGGCTGTCTTTTGAGGTCGAATTGTGAGCAAGAGCGTTGAACGTGTCCGGCAGGCCGCCGTAGCCGCCGGTCTCGACATCGAAATTCGCCAAATGGCTGATTCAACGCATACGGCTGAAGATGCGGCAGTACAATGCGGCGTTACGGTAGCGCAAATCGTCAAATCCTTGGTTTTTCAGGGTGCAGACAGCAATAGTCTTTATCTCTTCCTTGTATCCGGGCCGCGCAAGCTTGACCTCGACAAGGCCGCCAAACTGACAGGCGAGCCATTGCATCGGGCCGACCCGAAATATGTGCGCAAAGAAACGGGCTTTGCTATCGGCGGAGTATCGCCATTGGGCCATCTGATCGAAATCCAGACATATGCAGATGAAAGCCTGATGCAGTTTGATATTGTATGGGCAGCAGCAGGTGGAACGAACTTCGTTTTTCCATGTGAACCACACAGGCTGGCAACAGCCGCCAAAGCGCATATTGCTGACATTACAATTTAGATCTCGATGCATTAATCAAGGTTTTTGATCAAGCAAAACCGCGTCATAGCTGGGTTTTAGTCATCCCATTAGTTCCATAATCTATCTTATGCGATTTAAGTGTAGGCGCTCAGTAAAGTTGAAATGTCACACTCCCCGGACCATACGACATCCAGGAAATTGCAGATGAGCAATCTCGCTCTTGTACAGTTGAGTGTGGACGAACGCCGCACGGTCGCCCGGTTGTTTTTGGCGTCGACGTGCCAATTGCAATCCTACACCGGACTTGCCTGGAAACAGTCGGTTCCTTCGGCAAAACTCACCCAATGGTGTTTTGATTGCTCGAAAACTGACATCGTCGGCGCCGGGAAATTTGGGTCAGCCAAAGTACCCACTGCTACACCAACAATTGTCGGATCCGCATCGGGTTTCCAATAGACCGTTGAACCACAGCTCGGGCAAAAATACATGCGAACCTTGCGCCCGCTTTCGGCAACACGGCTGTACTCCGTTGCAGCTCCCGAAATCTCGACACTATCAGCCGCATAGAACGCATTGACGCTGAATGATGTGCCTGTTCGCCTCTGGCAAGCGAAACAATGACACACGGCAACCAACTTTGTTGGCTTTCGCATTGTCAGTCTAAGTCCACCGCATACGCATTGAGCTTCGGTCATGGGAAAACCCTCCGTCTTTTCGGTAATGAAATTTTGGGATTTTGGTGAGGCGCAGTTTGATCGCTGTCACAGGCGGACAGCATGATTTATCGGCCCGTAGGACCGGGATGCGCAGTATCAACGATTGTATAGCTTCACGGAATTGTCAACCGCCGCATCTAAAACCTGTCCGCGCCCTACCTTGAAAAGCCGCACATCATTTGCATTTCATCGCAATTTAACGGATCAAGGCAACATGCAATGGCAGCAGACCGAGACAAACGAAATGAACATGCAAAAACCTGAGCACCAAGCGGCGATTCTTCAGCTAGACACGGTCAGCAGACGCTTTGGGGCAGTTGATGCGCTTAAAGACATATCGCTGTCGATCCAGGCGAGTGAAATCATCTGCCTTGCAGGTCATTCTGGTTGCGGCAAGTCCTCGCTTCTAAGAATTATTGCAGGCGTCGACAGCCCCGACAGTGGCGTCCTGTTAATGCAGGGTGAGGAAATCGCCGGGCCGCAGCGTTTCGTTGAGCCTGAAATGCGCAAGATCGGGTTTGTATTTCAGGATTACGCCCTCTTCCCGCATTTGACGGCCGAACAGAATATTTTGTTTGGTTTGAAGGCTTTGCCCAAGCAGCAAGCGCTTAAGCGCGCCCAAGAAGTCATCGAGCATGTAGGAATCGCATCGCTTATCACGCGCTACCCGCACATGCTTTCCGGCGGCGAACAGCAACGCGTAGCATTGGCGCGCGCGCTCGCCCCCAGCCCTGATATCCTGCTCATGGACGAGCCATTCTCCAGTCTGGATTCGGGATTACGGCAGAAAGTTCGAAACGATACATTCGGGTTGCTGCGGGAGTTGGGCACAACGGTCATCATGGTAACGCATGATCCCGAAGAGGCGCTCTCAACCGGAGATCGCATTATCCTTATGCGGCAAGGACGTATCGTTCAATCAGGGACAGGGTATGAACTGCACGACGCGCCAAATTCACCCTATGCAGCAGACTTCTTTGGAGATTTTAACAAGGTCCCGGGCATCTATCGCAACGGGCATATTGAAACAGCGATAGGCACCTATGCTTGTACAGCCCCGGTAAATGACGGGACAGCAGTCACCGCCTATTTGCGCCCTCAGGCAATTTCGGTCAGCACTGACCAGAGCCAACTGAGAGGGAAAATAGCCAAACGGATATTCCTGGGCGATACCGAACAGATCATGGTCAATGTTAAAGGGCTGACTGAGCCATTGCATGTGAAGACATTCGACCGGCTTCCCGGCACGGCAGACCATATAGGCCTTACGGTAAAAGCAGAAGGTTTGTTGGTTTTCCCAGCCCTCTAGCCAAAGACAAACCCAATCAACATTTCGTGATATGGAACCAGCTACATCCTAAAAACTTGATAAGATCAATCAAGTATGGTTTTGCCATGACTGTGTTTTTTCATTTTCCAAGGGGGTTACAATGCATCCATCCAATACGGCAAAATCAATTGTACTGGCCGGCGTTCTTGCCATTGGTGCGGGCGCAGCATCCGCTGCCGAACTCAATATTTATACCACCCGGGAACCAGGCCTGATTCAACCCTTGCTGGACTCGTTCAAGGCTTCGACAGGAATCACGGTCAATACCGTATTTATGAAAGACGGACTTGCTGAACGCGTTGCCAGCGAAGGCGAAAGCTCTCCTGCAGACATTTTGATGGCAGTTGACGCAGGCAACCTCGTCGATCTGGTTGATAAAGGTGTCACACAGCCGGTCGAATCCGCAGTTTTGACAGAATCCATTCCGGAAACTTTGCGCGATCCAAAGGGTAACTGGTTTGCCCTGTCCATGCGTGCCCGGGTTCTTTATGCGGCCAAGGACCTCGATCTAGCCAGCTTCAATTATGAAGACCTTGCAGACCCGAAATGGAAGGGCAAGATTTGCATTCGTTCCGGCCAGCATCCTTACAACACAGCGCTTTTTGCCAGCTATCTGGCCCATTATGATGCAGTCGAGACCGAAAAGTGGCTTGCAGCCGTAAAAGGCAACCTCGCCCGCAAAGCTGGCGGCGGTGATCGCGACGGCGCCAAGGACATTCTTGGCGGGATCTGCGATATCGCAATTGCAAACTCTTACTATGTTGGTTTGATGCGCTCTGGAAAGGGCGGCGAAGACCAGGTCAAATGGGGCGAAGCAATCAAGGTCGTACTTCCAACCTTCAAAAATGGAGGAACGCAGGTCAATATTAGCGGCGCAGCAGTTGCAAAACATGCTCCAAACAAGGCCGAGGCTGTCAAGCTGCTCGAATATCTGGTTTCTGATGAAGCACAGAAAATCTATGCCGAAGCCAATTTCGAATATCCTGTAAAGGCCGGTGCCAAAGCAGATCCGATCATTGCCTCTTTTGGCGAGCTCAAGATCGACTCAACCCCGTTGACCGAAGTTGTTAGCCATCGCAAAGAAGCAAGCGAACTCGTAGACAAAGTCGGTTTCGACAACTAATCAAAAAGGACGAGCGCCCGGCTTCACGGGCGCTCGTCCTTACCTTGAATGGATGCGCGTTTGACCACCCCGTTAACAACAAACCGGCGGCACAGCCGTAGCGGATCGGGATGGATCGTCTCGGCAGCAATTATAGCTGTTCTGGTTCTCCTGCCTGTTTTTGCACTGGCGCTACAGGCTATTCAAGGCTCAGCCGGATTATGGTCTCATCTGCTTGTGACCACCCTACCCACAGCACTCGCCGATACGCTTATTTTGCTTTGCGGCGTGGGATTGCTCGTCGCAATCTTGGGCACAGGAGCCGCCTGGCTTGTCACTGCCTATGATTTTCCGGGCAGGCGCATCCTCGAATGGGCGCTCATCCTGCCTCTGGCAGTACCAACATATATTATCGCCTACGCCTATCTGGATATTCTTCACCCGATAGGCGTTGTGCAAGGTGCGATACGCTGGCTCTTCGGCTATTCCAGCCCGCGTGAGTTCCGCCTTCCGGATATACGCAACATGACGGGCTGCATCATCCTGCTTGGTTTCGTCCTGTACCCTTACGTATATATTCCAACACGGGCACTTTTCCTGATGCAGTCGTCCAGTTTGATCGAGGCCGCCCGTACGCTTGGTGTTTCGCGACGTCACATATTTTGGCGGGTGGCCCTGCCCCTCGCCCGTCCCGCCATAGCAGTTGGTGTCAGTCTGGCACTCATGGAAGCGTTAAATGATATCGGTGCCTCTGAATTCCTGGGCATCCGCACGCTTACGGTCTCGATCTATACAACATGGATAACGCGCGCCGATTTGCCGGGCGCTTCGCAGATCGCGCTTTCGCTGCTTTTCATCGTCGTTGCACTGGTGGCAATGGAGCGTTGGGCAAGACGCGAACAACGCTACTCCATCAGCGCGCAGAGAAGCCGCATTTCCGAGCCGCTAAAAGTAACCTCGCGGCAAGGGCTGATATTTTTCTGCATCGGGTCCATTCCAGTTCTCATAGGATTTGTTTTCCCGGCCATATATCTTGCAACCGAAGCTTGGCGCCGTTTCCAATTTGCCGGGCTTTCGCCCCGATTTCTTATTGAGGCGGCCAACACTGTCGTTTTTGCTTTTACAGCGACAATAGTCACCGTGGGGCTTGGCGTCTTGCTTGCCTATGTTGCCCGTCTGCGGCCAGGACCAGCTTCCGCCTGGTTTTTCAGGCTGGCGACTATCGGTTATGCCGCACCCGGCACTGTTATTGCCATTGGTGTCCTTATTCTGCTGGCGGGGCTGGACCAGTTCATAAACAGAAATGCCATAGCCTGGTTCGGCGTTTCGACCGGTCTGCTTTTTATGGGATCAGGTGCAGCGCTGATATATGCCTACGCTACCCGTTTCCTCGCCATATCGGCGGGCGGCATGGACGCCGGGCTGACGCGGATACCGCTTTCATTCGACCACGCTTCGCGCACGCTCGGTCAAAGTGCCAGCGGTACGTTCCGGCATGTCCATTTACCTTTGTCAAAAGCGGCGTTGACTGCGGCCGCCCTTCTCGTTTTTGTGGATTGCGTAAAAGAACTACCAGCCACATTGCTGCTACGACCGCTTAACTTTGAAACCTTTGCAACGCACCTTTACGGTGAAGCTGCACGTGGCACTTATGAAGAAGCATCCATCGCGGCGCTTGCTATTGTTGTCATAGGCATATTGCCAGTCATTCTATTGTCGAAAATCGGGCGTAGAGCCTGATCCGCTTGTTGTGGACAATTGACCCAGCCTTTGCATGTGAGATGGCTGTAAGGAGTGACCTCGCTTATGGTCGTGCAATGAAACCATCGCGCGAAATTACACGTCTCCTCGACATCATGGCCGCTTTGCGCACGCCTGTTACCGGCTGTCCATGGGATATCGAGCAGGATTTCAAGTCAATCGCCCCGTATACGCTTGAAGAAGCGTTTGAAGTCATTGATGCCATCGAACGCAATGACATTGATGATTTGCGCGAGGAGCTGGGCGACCTGTTGCTTCAGGTCGTATTTCACGCTCGAATGGCGGAGGAAATGAAGGCTTTTGATTTTGGCGATGTGGTGCAAGCCATCACGCACAAGATGATACGGCGCCATCCGCATGTTTTTGGCGACGAAAATGCCCGTGGCGCAGGCATGGCCAAGGGCATGTGGGACAAGATCAAGGCTGAAGAGAAGGCAGAACGGCGCGAGCGACGGGCGGCATTGCAGCTTGAAACTGCCGAGCCGAGTGGATTTCTTGACGATATTCCTCAGGGCTTTCCATCGCTGATGCGGGCCCTGAAATTACAGCAAAAAGCCGCCAAAGTGGGCTTCGACTGGTCGGAAGCCCTTCCCATTCTTGACAAGATTGAAGAAGAAATCGCCGAGTTGAGACATGAAATAAGCATTGGCGACCAGCAAAAGACCGAAGAGGAATATGGCGACTTGCTGTTCGCCATGGTCAATCTTGGCCGACATTTGAAACTGGAACCGGAAAGCGCATTGCGCGGAACCAACGAGAAATTCCGCACACGCTTTCATTATATTGAGCGCAAGCTGACAGAACGCCAACAATCCCTTGAAGATGCTACACTGGACGAAATGGAGGCACTCTGGAGCGAAGCAAAGACCAAGAAGTGAATTAGGCTTTGTTTTTGGTCAGCAGTTTCTCTTGTAAAACGGCATTTGAAGCCACCGTCATATCCATGGTCAGTACAACTGAGCCATCATCCTCATCTTTGCGCTTCAGATTGCTGGAGTGCTGGTAAATCCAATCAATGAGGCCCATTTGCTCTGGCTTTAATGTAAGCTTCACATGAGCAAGCTTTCCGGCGATGCGGTTTTCAATTTCAGCCAGAAGGGTGTCTACGCCCTCTCCCGTGATCGCCGAAACAGGAATTGGGTGTTCGTTGCCTGTGGCAGCGGCACTAAGCCTTTGCGCAGATTCCCTGCCCGGCTCATCCAGTAGGTCAATCTTGTTCCAGACCTCGATAATGCGCTTTGTATCGCCTCGCTCAATACCAAGATCGGCCATGATGGCATGGACATCTTCGGCCTGCGCAGCGGTATCCGGATCGGAAATATCGCGTATGTGCAAGATCAGATCCGCCTCGACAACTTCTTCAAGTGTCGCCCGGAATGCCGCAACAAGATGCGTCGGCAGGTTTGAAATAAAGCCCACAGTGTCCGACAGGATAACCATTTCGCCATGTTCCAGGCGGATTCGCCGCAAGGTTGGATCAAGCGTTGCGAAGAGCATGTCTTCCGCGACCACTCCGGCGCCGGTCATGCGATTGAAAAGCGTGGATTTGCCGGCATTGGTATAGCCTACGAGCGCAACGATGGGATGCGGAACCTTGCGGCGCTTGCTCCGGTGCAAGGCGCGTGTGCGGACAACTGTTTCCAGCTCGCGCTTGATACGCAGAATTTTTTCCTGCAGTGCGCGTCTGTCAGACTCGATCTGCGTTTCACCCGGACCGCCCAGAAATCCGCCGCCGCCCCTTTGCCGCTCAAGGTGAGTCCAGCTTCGAACCAACCGGCCCTTCTGGTAGGTCAGATGCGCCAGTTCGACCTGCAACGTGCCTTCTTTTGTTTGGGCACGACGACCGAAAATCTCCAGAATAAGTCCAGTTCTATCAAGAACCTTGGCATTCCACGCTTTTTCAAGATTGCGCTGCTGTACGGGTGTCAGTGCGTGATCGACAATCACCAGTTCGGCATGCGTTTCTTCAATGATCTCAGCGATCATGTCGACTTTGCCTGAACCGAGCAGCGTTGCTGGTCGGGGCGCAGAGACCTGTACGATGTCGGAATGGACAATATCCAGATCAATGGCGCGAGCGAGACCTTTGGCCTCTTCCAGGCGTGCTTCATCGCTGCGTTGAAATTCGCGGTAGTAGGCAGGTGTTTTGTGATCTTCCTGCTTGCCACCATCTGCAAAGCGATGCGGCAGCACTGGAACTATGACGAGCGCGCGAGTAGCTTCGCGGGCGGTATCGCCATCCTCGGCAATTCCGCCCTTTTTGTCTGCGTTACGCGTATTTTCTTTGGTCAAATGCGGTTAGTCACTTTCTTCAACTTCGAACATCTGCACAGGCTGACTTGGCATGATGGTCGAAATGGCATGCTTGTAAACAAGCTGCGAATGGCCGTCACGGCGCAAAAGCACGCAGAAATTGTCAAACGAAGTAACAATACCGGTCAGTTTTACACCATTTATCAGGAAGATTGTCAGAGAAATCTTCTGTTTTCTGACGGAGTTCAGAAAAAGGTCTTGAAGATTCTGCGATCGTTCAGCCATTGTTTTTATCCTTTTATGCGATCAGCAAATGTGTCTCGTGCAAAATTCTGCAGTGGAAACAGGTAACCCTGCTCCAACAGGAGGTGGAAAACAGCGTTTGTAAAGTCCCCTCACTCACGGGTTAACAGGATGGCGTTTTTTCCGCAATCTCAAAAAACGCTTCGCGTAACGAAAGTGTTATAGTACCGGGGTGCCCGTTTGCGACCACAACGCCATCGATGTCAACAACGGGCATAATTACAGTGGTTGCGGCGCTGATGAAAGCCTCTTTTGCATTTTTTGCTTCGTCTACTGAAAATCCCCGTTCTTCAATTTTCAAACCAAGCTTTTTAGCCACATCAAAGATTGTCGTTCGGGTAATGCCGCGCAAAATACCGGTTTCCGCTGACCGCGTAACAAGAACGCCGTCCTTTGTGACAATCCACGCATTGGTGGCAGCGCCTTCCTTAACGGTCCCATCCGGATCCACAAACCAGGCTTCCTGAGCCCCCTGCTCTTTGGCTTGCTGGCGGGCAAGCACGTTTGCCAGCAGTCCCACCGATTTGATATCCACCCGCTCCCATCTGTTTTCAGGAACTGTGATTACCTTGATGCCCTTTGCAGCACGTGCTGCGGATGCGGCCGGGCTGGTGCGCTTGGCAGTAATGACGAGCGAGGGCGGCGTATCAGCCGACGGGAACACATGGTCGCGGCGGGCAACGCCGCGTGTCACCTGCAAATAGACAAGACCATTGTGAACCTTGTTCCGTCGCACCACTTCCCTGATGATGAGCTGCAATGCCTTGCGCTCCATCGGCCAGGCGATCTTCAGTTCTGACAATGAACGACCAAGCCGGTCTAGGTGCCGCGTCATATCCATAATGTTATCGCGGGCAATCTCGCATACCTCGTAGACGCCATCAGCGAATTGGTAGCCGCGATCCTCAATATGCACCCCGGCATCTGAATGCTGCACATATTGTCCGTTTACATAGGCAATTCGGGACATTCTGAGGCTCCTTAAAACGTGCCGAAGACGATACGCATGGGTGTCGGCAAATCAACACGCTTGCCTGTGTCTTCCAACGCTCCCGTCTCGATATCGCGTCTGAACACTGCAATACCGCCGCCCTTCTGGTTCGACACCAGCATGAATTTTCCGGAAGGATCGATAATGAAATTGCGCGGGCCAATACCTTGCGATGGCGTCCATCCGATCAGTGAAATCTTTCCGGAATCCTCGATTGAATAAGTCACAATGCTGTGGTGGCCACGGTTTGATCCGTAAAGGAAACGACCATCGGCACTGACAGCAATCTCCGCGCATGTATTGGTTTCGGTGAAATCGTCAGGAATTGTTGGCAAAGTCTGCAATATTGTCAGGCTGGCTTTTTCAGCGTCATAATCCAAAACAGAAACAGTGCAGTTTAATTCATTGATAACGTAGGCTGTTTTGCCATTGGGATGAAATGTCAAATGGCGCGGCCCGGCACCTTCCGGAAACTGGGTAAAAGGCGTCGCGGCGAGTTTCAGCTTTTCGCCGTGCTTGGGCATTTCATAAGCAAGAATCTGATCCAGCCCAAGATCACAGACAAATAATGTCCTATTATCCGGACTGGCCACCGCACAATGACCATGCTGTCTTTTCTTGGTCGGCAGAATGGCATTTGGACCTTCATGGCAAGCGGCTGCAAAGGCAGGGTCAATAGCGCCATCATTGCGAATGGAGAAGGCAACAATTGCATTGCCCGGACGCTCTCCCAACGGGGCCACGGTGTAATTGGATGCGAAAATCTTCTCACCCGTCTGATCAAAGCCCAGATGGCACGTGGTATTCCCGAGTGTGGACTGCATGTTGATGTAGGACAGCGCTCCGTTTTCCGGATCAACGTCGAACGCGGCTACGAGATTTTCATTCCACTCGGGAATTTCAACTGCTGCATAGAGACGCTTGCGCTGCTCATCTATTGCCAGATAACCAGGATTATCGATTGCCAGATACTCACTCGCAAGCGCGAGATCGCCGGTTTCGGTATCGAACTGATACACACTGATGCCCTTGCCCTGACCGGGCAAAGCATTGCGATTCAGGTTTCCGACGAAAGCAAATGTTTTGGGCATTGTCATACTCATGGATTGGAAGCTGTGAGATGGAGGATTTCTTGAATGCAGGTCTACAATGCAACTCTTTGTTTTTATTCAGCTCAACTACGCTAGAAGAACTCGAGACTGACCCGGAACATCTGCTCAACCTGCTTGACTGTCTCCGCCGTGGCAAAAAGCACCACTCTGTCTTTTGGTTTTATGCGAACGTTACCATCGGGCTTGATAACTTCACCATTGCGATAGATTGCGCCTATCCGCAAGCCAGCCGGCAAATCAAGCTCGCGCAAAGGCGCACCAACCATCGGCGAGGTTTCCAACGCTTCCGCTTCAATGATTTCCGCCTGCCCTTTCTGCACGCTATGAACAGCGCGAATTCGGCCTCGACGGACATGCTGCAACACGCGGGAAATCGTGACACTGCGCGGGCTGATATGCGCGTCTATGCCAAGTGACTTGCTGAGGTCGAGATAGTCAGGATTGTTGATCAGCACGAGATTGGACTTGCAGCCCATACGCTTTGCCATGACACCTGCAAGCATGTTGACCTGATCGTCATTCGTCAGGCTGACCATCAGGTCGGCATCCTGTATCTCGGCTTCGTAGAGAAGTTTCTGATCCAGCGCACTGCCGTGCAGAACCAGGGACCGGCGAAGCTCGTCCGCGATCGTGTTGGCGCGTTTGAGATTTGGCTCTATCAGCTTGACCTTGGTCTTTGGCTGCTTCGCTTCGATAGTCTGCGCAACATGAAGGCCGATATTGCCGCCGCCAGCAATGACAATGCGGGTCGCCTCAGGTTCTTCATGGCCAAATAAAGCTAATGTTCGATGGATCTGCGATTTAATGGAAGCGACATAAGCGATATCGCCGCTAAACATCTGGTCTGTCGAGTGAGGTATGAACAGCTTGTCGTTACGCACAATTGCCATGACTGTCGCAACCAGATCGGGGAAAAGATCGGTAAGCTGAAACAAGGGCGTGTTGATGACCGGGCAGTCCTCAAGGCATTCGATGGCCAATACCGCTACATTCTCATCGGCAAACCGAACGACATCGCTAACACCGGGAAGCGCGATGCGCCGCAACACCATCTCGCCCACTTCCAATTCCGGCGAAATGATCACGTCGATGGGCATGTGATCGCGTGAGAATAGATCCTGATAGTGCGATTGAAGATAGGCCTGCGCGCGGATACGCGCAATCTTGGTAGGCACATTGAACAACGCGTGCGCGACCTCACACGCAACTATATTTACTTCGTCATAAAGCGTCGCGGCAATAATCATATCTGCCTGATCAGCGCCTGCCGCCGCCAAAACATCCGGATGAGCGCCATGTCCAACGAAGCCGCGTACGTCCAGCGTATCGCGAATAACCTCAATGAGTTCCGCAGACGTATCGATGACGGAAATATCATTATCTTCGGCGGCAAGCCGTTCAGCTATGCCATAACCTACCTGGCCCGCCCCGCAGATAATTACTCGCATTTTGCTATACCCCGAGGGACTTCAACTTCCGGTGCAGTGCCGAACGTTCCATACCAACGAATTCCGCCGTACGCGAGATGTTTCCGCCAAATCGGTTGATTTGCGCGATCAGATATTCCTTCTCAAAACGCTCACGCGCCTCACGCAGCGGCAAAGCCATAATATGCTGGTCAGACTCTGTAGGGGCCTTGGGCAAAGTATCGCCAATTTCCGCTGGAAGCAGATCTGCGGTGATAACAGCGTCAGGATCATCGCCGCGAGCAAGGATGATCAATCGCTCAACATTGTTGCGCAACTGCCGAATATTGCCCGGCCAGGAATGCGATTGCAAAACCGCCATCGCATCGGGGCCGATCTTGCGTGGCTTGATACCAGCCTGATCAGCGATCTGTGCCATGAAAAAGTCTACCAGAGCGGGAATATCATCGCGGCGGTCCGCAAGCGGCGGAACAATAACCGGAACAACTGCAAGCCGGTGAAACAGATCCTCGCGGAAACGGCCCTCTGCGATCATCGCCTCAAGATTTTGCGCCGTCGACGAGATGATCCGCACATCAACCTTGATCCGCTTGGTACCGCCCACACGCTCAAATTGCTGATCGACGAGAACGCGCAGAATCTTGTTTTGCGTTTCACGCGGCATATCAGCGATCTCATTGAGATAAAGAATGCCACCATGTGCCTCCTCCAACGCGCCAACCTTGCGTTCTCCGCCATCGGATTCCGTACCGAAAAGTTCAACCTCCATACGTTCAGGCGTGATGGTCGCAGCATTGAGATTGACGAATGGACCCTTCGACCGGCTGGACAAGGCGTGAATTGCTCTGGCCGTCAGTTCCTTACCCGCGCCTGATGGACCGGTAATCATGATTCGGCTGTTGGTTGGCGCCACGCGCTCAATTGTTTGCCGCAAATGATTCATCGATAGCGAAGAGCCTAAAAGCTCGAAGCTCTCCGACGAACGCTTGCGCAGGTCGGAGACTTCGCGGCGAAGCTTGGAGGTTTCAAGCGCGCGCTCGGCAATCAGGATAAGCCTGTCAGCCTTGAATGGTTTTTCAATGAAATCATAGGCACCCCGGCGGATTGCCGAGACAGCTGTTTCGATGTTTCCGTGACCCGAAATCATGACAACGGGAATTTCCGGATGACGCAGCTTGATCTCATCAAGCAGGGCCAGACCGTCAAGACGGCTACCCTGCATCCAGATATCAAGGAATATGAGACGCGGAATTCGTTCATCTATGGCAGCCAGAGCGCTGTCGGCGTCCGATGCCACGCGCGTATCATAACCTTCGTCGCTCAGTATGCCTGCAACAAGCTCGCGGATATCGACTTCGTCGTCGACTACAAGAATGTCAGATGCCATTTGAATTCACCTGTTTTGCCGTTTTATCGGGATTTTCTGAATCTGCGGAAGCAGATTGGTTCATTGGAAAAATCATGCGGATCATTGCGCCTCGCCCCCCGTAAAAATCGTCCGGCGCATCGTGTAGTTCTATGTGTCCGGCGTGGTCCTCAACGATCTTCTTGACGATAGCAAGGCCAAGGCCAGTCCCTTTTTCGCGTGTCGTCATATAGGGTTCGAGCAGACGTTGACGATGCTCGCGCGGCAATCCTTTGCCGCTGTCGAGAACTTCAACAACGATCGAACCCTCCTGCGCGCGTGATCTGATGAGGATATGGCCGTCAACATGCCCTTCCTTGACAACCGCCTCCACCGCTTCAGCGGCGTTCTTGATAACATTGCCAAAGGCTTGCCCCAAAAGACGGGTGTCAAACTGACCAATTAACGGCACGGTACCGAAATCTCGTTCAAAACGGATATCGCTGCGGCTTACTTCCACGAGGAACGAAGCTTCACGAAGCGCTTCACGCAAGTCCATCGCCTTAATCTCCGGCTTGGGCATGCGCGCAAACGACGAAAACTCGTCAACCATGCGACCAATATCGCCGACCTGCCGGATAATGGTTTCGGTGCATTGGTCGAAAACTTCCCGGTCTTCAGTGATCACCTTGCCAAAACGGCGGCGCAAGCGTTCTGCCGATAGCTGAATGGGCGTAAGCGGATTCTTGATTTCATGCGCAATGCGCCGCGCCACATCGGCCCAGGCAGATGAGCGTTGCGCTTCAACCAGATCCGTTATGTCATCAACGGTCACAACATATGAGTGTTCTATGGATTCAGCATCTTCCACGGTAATCTGAACGTTAAATGTCCGGGCGCTGCCACGACGCGACATGGTTACCTGTTCACGATAGACGGATCGTCCGGTGGCATGCGCCACTTCAAATACCAGACCGATTTCCGGAACAAGAGCGGACAGGTTTTTACCACGCGAGGCAATCGGATCGAGTGCCAGCATGGTTTCAGCAGAGCGATTTAAAATGCCGATCGCGCCATCAGCATTGACGCTGATGACACCTGCGGTAACGCCTGACAGCACAGCCTCTGAAAAGCGGCGCCGCTCGTCGATCTGATCTTTCGCCGAAACAAGGTCTTTGCGCTGGCTGCCCAATTGACGGACCATTGTATTGAACGTCTGGGACAATGACCCGACATCACCGTCAGAGCGGTGAACAGGAACAGAAACATTCAGATTGCCAGTCGCAACATTATCGGCTGCACCGATGAGCAAGCGTATTGGGCGAACGAGACGATCCGCTACCGCAATGCCGGTCCAAATTGCAGAGAGAAGCAGAGTAAGCGTCAATCCGAAGTACAGCATCGCAAAGAGAATCTGTGTTGTGATGCCATTGCCGTCGGCGGCGATTGCAGCGTCAGCGGTCTTTTTCTCCATCGCCCGACTGGTATTGAGAATATCCGGATCGACCGGCCGTATCGCATAGAGAAATACGCCCGGGATCTCACGCAGTTTGATGACGGCACTCAACAGATTGGTCTGATCTGGCGGAATAAGCACAGGTTTTCCGTCAGAGGCAGTTTCAAGAACTGACTTTGCAACTGTCGGTATCGGTGTTGCCGTTTGAATATCAGCGCGCACCACCGTGCTTCCGTCAGTACGGATTATCGACGCCGCAATCATGTTCCGCCCGAGTGCCTGCTGTGTCATTAGCCGGACGAAACCGCTGCGGTCCAGATCAAACAATGTGCGTTGCGTGTCCAGGTCATCGACCATTTCGAGGCTCGTGGACTGCAGATTCCGTGCGCTTTCCTGAATATAGGCTTCCGCCAGGCTGATCGACGATTTTACAATCGTCGAGGTTCGCATTTCGAACCACCGATCAAGCCCCATATCCAGGGTGATGGAGGCGACAATTGCCACGATCATTGCCGGCACGGCAGCCACGAGCGAAAAAAGCACAACGAGACGCACGTGAAGACGAGATGCCGCCTTTCCCCGATGCCTCGCCTGGACAACACGGTAAATTTCGCGGCCAATCAACAAAATGAGCGCGACGATTAAAACCGCATTGATGCTGGTCAGCAGCAAAGTTACATCACTATCCGGATGGATCGGTGTAACCCCGGTCAGAATAAGGAATGTTACGCCTGTGGTCAGCATCGCCAGTATTACTGTTACAATACCCAGACGTGAAAAGAACCTCTGCGTAACGCCGCCCCTAGCGCCGGATACAGAACCGTTCAATGTGTTGACCGAGTTTGACAAGAGCATTGCTATGTGACCCCAACCAAGTGGCACTCATGCAACACATTGTGGCGGAAATGCAACGCTTTATCGTTTGGGTTGTGTGAAATGCACAACCATTTGCAATAGTCGACATGAAACATCAACAATTCAGCCAACTATTAAAATTTACGGCGTTTTACGCATAGCTTCTTCACAAATCACGGTTGTAATTAAGTGTATCAACTTCGCGGTGGGTGCAATGACGACCTACGACTTCTGGATGACCAAATTTGGCAATATGTCGCCTTATCGACAGGTCGTCATAATGGTCTTAATGGCAACTATCGCGGCAAATGTCCTGGCTGTGGCGTTCTTTGCCTTGGTTGATCTGGGCCAAATTAACAATGTTCTGATCGTGACAACGGCCATCGTCATAATTGTTAGTGCTCCACTCGGTTCATTTCTGGTTGGCTTGAACTATCGCCTGAAACAGACCGCATCGCTGCTTGATCTTGCCTCGCGCAGAGATGATTTGACGGGACTGTCAAACAGGAATGAATTTTATCTCCAAGCGCAAAGGCAAATTACGTTGTGCAACCCAGCGAAAAGTGCAGGCGCAATCCTCTACATTGATGCCGACCATTTCAAATCAATCAATGATCGTTATGGACATGCAGTCGGCGACAGCGTTTTACAGGAAATCGGCATCTTGCTGCGCTCCGTTATTGGCGAATGGGATTTTGCCGCAAGGTTTGGCGGCGAAGAATTTGCTCTTTTTCTCACCAATGCCGACATTGGCAAAGCTGATTGGCTGTCACACAAAATTCTTATGGGTATGCGGGAAATCCCCACTTACTTGCGCATTTCTGAACTGAACGTCACCGTGAGTGTCGGTATTGCTATTCACGAGCCGGGCCAGCCTTTGGAAGAAGCGCTTGTGGCAGCTGACAAGTGCCTCTACGCCGCCAAAAATCAAGGGCGAAACCGGATCGTTCACGCAAACAGCGAATACATAGAAATATATCAGCCAAAGCGCCAAACAGTGTAGACAGATACGTCTGAATGGCGGCAATCTTTGGCGCTGGCCTTGAAAAAACAAAGCTGAGGCGTATCTGCCACTCAGCCAGCTGCGCGTGAAGTTGGCATCCATGCAGTTGCAACGACCTTCCAGGAAAGACACCCATGTCCAATTCAACCTACGCTATTTCAATACCCGCTCTGTTACGCGGGCTTTCCATTGTTTCATCGCTGATTGATAAGGCAGAAGCGTTTTCGACTGAGAAGAAAATAAGCCCAGACGTACTTATCAATGCGCGGCTTGCACCGGACATGCTGCCATTTTCCGGTCAGGTACAGCGGGTAAGCGATACCTCAAAAGGTGTTATTGGCCGCCTTACCTCTATCGAACCACCTAAAATGCCCGACGAAGAGAAGACGTTTGCAGAGTTGCAGGAGCGCGTTGCAAAAACAGTGGATTTTCTGAAAAGCGTGGATGAAAGCGCGTTTCGTGACGCTTCTTCAAAAGAAGTCACGCTGAGCTTCGGCAAATTGAAGACAACGCTAAGCGGCGATGATTACATCACCAAGTTCGTTTTGCCCAACTTCTATTTTCACGTCACAACCGCGCAGAACATCCTGCGCCATAATGGCGTTTCAGTAGGCAAGCTCGACTATCTCGGACCGATTGCCTGAGAGAAATATTCGGGTGGCCGTTTACGCGGCCGCCCTTAGCGGTCGCTTTTATTGTTCTTGTAGATATTGACACCCAATTCGCGAATTTTTTTGCGCAACGTATTGCGATTCAACCCCAAAAGCTCGGCGGCCTTGATCTGATTGCCGTGAGTGGCAGTCAGACACGACAAGATAAGCGGGTACTCAACCTCTTCCAGTACGCGCTGGTAAAGTCCCGCTGGCGGCAGGTCGTCTCCGTAGGACAGAAAGTACCGCTGCATATTCAATTCCACTGCTTGAGCAATGGTAATGTCTTCATTCGCCAAGCCATTCGATGATGGCTCTGCGGGGCGCAAATCCGCCTTCAGTTCAACTTCAATGACATCCGCATTGATTTCTTCTTGCGGATAGAGCGCTGCCAAGCGCCGAACGAGGTTTTCGAGTTCACGCACATTTCCCGCCCAGGGATAGCGGCGCATAAGATCCAAACCGGCGCCGGTAATGCGTTTTTCCGGAAGACCATCCTTGACCGCCATTTTGAAGAAATGCCGGACCAGATCAGGAATGTCCTCCCCGCGTTCACGCAGCGGGGGCAAACGCAGCGGCACCACGTTAAGGCGGTAGTACAAATCTTCGCGAAACAACCCCTGATTGATGAGGGTGCGAAGGTCCTTATTGCTCGCCGCAACTATACGGACATCCGTCTTGATCGGTGTTCGTCCACCAACGGTCATGTACTCGCCCTGCTGCAGGACACGTAGCAGGCGCGTCTGGGCCTCCATTGGCATATCGCCAATCTCGTCGAGAAAAAGTGTTCCGCCATCGGCTTGTTCGAAACGCCCGCTTGAGCGGTTCTGCGCTCCGGTAAAGGCTCCGCGTTCATGCCCGAACAATTCTGATTCAATCAGATCACGAGGAATTGCCGCCATATTAATTGCAACGAATGGCCCTTTGCGTCGCCGACCATATTCATGCAACGCACGAGCCACCAATTCCTTGCCCGTACCGGATTCACCGGAAATCATGACCGTCAAGTCAGTCTGCATCATACGGGCAAGCACGCGGTAAATGTCCTGCATGGCGGGAGAACGACCCACCAGCGGCATTGTATCGGGTTGCTCATCTACAGGTCGTTTGTCGAGCTTCTTTTTCGGCTCAGCCAAAGCCCGGCCAACAATGCTGACAAATTCGGTCAGATCAAACGGTTTTGGCAAATACTCATAAGCACCAGCTTCCGAGGCGCGAATAGCTGTCATGAACGTGTTTTGCGCGCTCATAACGATAACCGGCAGATCCGGACGGGATTTCTTTATACGCGGCAAAAGATCAAAGGCATTTTCGTCCGGCATGATCACATCGGTAATCACGAGATCGCCGTCACCTGCCGAGATCCAGCGCCACAACGTTGCGGCATTCGACGTTATGCGAACATCATAACCGGCACGCGAAAGCGCCTGATTGAGAACCGTTCTGATTGCCGCATCGTCATCGGCTACGAGAATGCTACCCAAACTCATTATCAGAATCCTGTCTTAGTGGGGTATGGATTGTCATCTGCGTGGTCATCGTCAAGCGGACCGTTTTGCCAAGCAGGCATCAAAATCCGGAATGTTGTCTTGCGGGGAAATGAATCGCATTCAATGACACCGCCATGGTCACCAACGATCTTCGCTACAAGTGCAAGCCCAAGGCCAGAACCGTTGGGTTTTGTCGTGACAAACGGATCAAACAAATGCGGCATGATATCGGGTGAAACGCCAGCGCCGGTGTCGGAAACGCAAAATTCAAGCGGGAGCGAAACGCGGTTGCGCATCCCCGGTACCGACAGCCTGATTCCGGGGCGAAATGCCGTGGAGAGTGTGATTTCACCGGGCTCGTTTGCGCCTATGGATTCGGCTGCATTTTTTACGAGATTGAGAAATATCTGCACAAGTTGATCGCGATTGGCGAAAACATAGGGCAGCGAGGGATCATAATCCTCATGAAACTTTATGTGGCTGGCGAAACCGTTTCTGGCGATAGCTTTGACGTGATCCAGAACCACGTGGATATTGACTGCTTCCCGTTCAATCGGTCGCTCATCCGAAAACACTTCCATGCGATCTACAAGCGATACGATACGATCAGTTTCGTCGGTTATCAGCCGCGTCAAAGCTCTGTCATCGTCATTAAGACCGGTTTCCAGCAGCTGGGCTGCACCGCGTATGCCTGAAAGAGGATTCTTGATCTCATGTGCGAGCATCGAGGCAAGGCCCGTAACCGAACGCGCAGCGCCCCTATGCGTCATCTGGCGGTCAAGCTTTTCCGCCATGGAACGTTCCTTGAACAGGATAACGATGGACCCCGGAGACTCGCTCACCGGCGTCACGTAAAGATCGACGATCCGGTCTTGGCCAAGGCGCGGTGATGAGACATCCACGCGATATTCATTTACCGGCGATGGGCTCTCGCGCACCTGTTTAACAAGAGCCAATAGAGGGCTGCCAAAGGGCAGCAGCATATCAAGTGTATTGCGGCTCAAGATTGTGGCGCTTGAACGAAAAAAAGCTTCCGCATCCGCATTGGCGTAGGAGATATAACCCGCTTCATCCAGCATTATCACGGGATGGCGCAGTGAATTGAGAACCATGCTTGCAAGCGTATTTTCAGGTACCGTCATCAAGCCACTTTCTTCAAATCTGTCTGCGGGCGGCTCAAAGCATCGTGCAAACGTTTTGCCACAAGGAGTGGATTGGTTTCCGTCATGATGGAACCGCGCGTGGCAGGGCCGATATCAACCCCGTGCAAATCGAGATACCAGCCAAGATGTTTGCGCGCATGGCGGATACCTGTCGTTGATCCATAATGCGCCAGCATTGCTTCGTAATGGGCAATCGCATAGTCAGCCACCGTCTCGGGGCCCGTCGTGCAGCTATCGCCAGCAATCCAGCCCGGCAACCACGGTTGCCCATATGATCCCCGCCCCACCATGACAGCGTCGGCTCCAGAATCTCTCAGGATCGCAATAGCATCATCACGGGTCAGAACGTCACCATTGGCAACAAGCGGTATGGAGATAACATCACGCACCGCATGAATCGCCCGCCAATCCGCCTTGCCTTCATAAAACTGGCAGCGTGTGCGCCCATGCACCGTTATCATCTGTACACCCGCCTGCTCCGCTCTGGATGCAAGTTCCGGCGCATTGATGCTATTATCGTCCCAGCCAAGACGCATTTTCAACATTACGGGCACTTTGACGGCATTGATGGTTGCCTCAATCAGCGTCAAAGCGTGATCAAGGTCACGCATAAGCGCAGATCCGGACAGGCCTCCGGTTACTTTTTTTGCAGGACAACCCATATTGATGTCCACGATATGGGCGCCTTCACCCTCGGCAATACGAGCGGCCTCCGACATCCATCTGGTTTCACGACCAGCAATCTGCACGACATGGGTGCCTAATCCATCGCCCTTCAGCCGCAGCAGATTTCCACGCTCCCGCGTGCAAAGCTCCGCACTCGCGACCATTTCGGACACGACCATTCCCGCGCCAGCCTGCCACGCAAGCTGGCGGAACGGCAAATCCGATACGCCGGACATCGGCGCCAGAAATACGCGATTGCGCAATTTGACGCCGCCTACGGTCAATGGTTGCTTTAAATCGGTCACAACGTCTGCCTGTTTCGTATGCAATTTTATAATAGCCTAACCTTTAGACAGGATCATGCTGCTTCGCAAGGCAATCTACGCCTTTCTCTGATCAGTTTTCGACCTTTAATAACTAAGGCCTCTAGCCTTTCGGTTTGGCAAAGGGTAACGCAGATTGATTGATCGGAGAGAATTGTGCCTGCCAAGACTGACGACAATAAACTGCGGGTAGCTGCTGTCATCGTGGCAGCGGGACGCGGCGAACGCGCTGGCCAAAGCGTCGAAGGTCCCAAGCAATATCGCAGGATCGGCGGCGAAGCCGTGCTGATGCATACGGTTCGAGCTTTTCTTGGCTGTCCCATGATCGATCAAATTGTCGTGGTCATTCACAAAGAGGATGGCGCATTATTTGCCCAGGCGCTGGGCGATGTGGCCGATAAAGTGAAGGCTGTTACCGGCGGACCAACGCGGCAGGAATCAACCCGCCTGGGCTTATTGGCTTTGGACAATGCGGGAATCGATCACGTACTCATTCACGATGGCGTGCGGCCTTTCATAGCTGCAGATTTGCTCGAGCGCGTTATCTTTAATCTTACTCCTCATATCGGTGTCCTGCCGGTACTGGCGGTGTCCGATACATTGAAGGCTGCCGGCCCCGATGCAATGGTGAGTGCAACGGTTCCTCGTGCAGGCCTATATGCAGCGCAAACCCCTCAAGCTTTCCCCTACCAGCCCATTCTTGATGCCCATAATGCAGCTTATGCCGCCGGACGCTCTGACTTTACAGATGATTCCGCCATCGCCGAATGGCACAGTCTGCCCGTGCGCATAGTCGAAGGGTCCGCTGATAATACAAAGCTCACTTGGGCAAAGGATATTGAAATGGCCGATGATCGTCTGTCGCAAAAGCAATTCTCCTTCCCGGACGTCCGCACCGGCAATGGATATGACGTTCATGCATTCGAACCGGGCGATGGTGTCTGGTTGGCTGGCGTGTTCATCCCGCACGATAGGAAGCTTTCGGGGCATTCAGATGCTGATGTCGCCCTGCATGCCCTAACTGATGCCCTGCTGGCGACGCGCGGCGCCGGAGATATCGGGACGCACTTCCCGCCCTCTGATCCCCAGTGGAAGGGTGCCGCTTCCCACATCTTCGTTGAACATGCAGTGAAGATTGTGAAAGAGGCTGGCGGAAGGATCGCCAATGCGGATATTACCTTAATCTGCGAGGCACCCAAGGTTGGGCCCCACCGCGAAGCTATGACCGCAGCTTTGGCAAAAATGCTGGGCATTACGCCGGATCGTATCTCTATAAAAGCGACGACAAATGAAAAACTCGGTTTTATCGGACGCGAGGAAGGGATAGCCGCAATAGCAACTGCCTCGGTCATATATCCTGGCGGACTACCTGAATGAGCACACTTATTGCAGAAACCAAGGCAATAGCATTGCTTGAAGCGTGCCGGCGTGGGGGTATCCTGCTGGTTACCGCCGAATCCTGCACTGGCGGTCTGATCGCCGCTTCGCTGACAGATATTGGCGGCTCTTCCGATGTTGTCGACAGAGGCTTCGTTACCTACTCTAACGAAGCCAAACATGACATGCTGGGCGTTCCTATGGAAATGATCGAGAAATACGGCGCTGTCTCAAAGGAAGTGGCGTTGGCAATGGCCACGGGTGCGCTTGCCCACTCCCGCGCAGCAATTGCGCTTTCTGTCACCGGCATTGCGGGACCCGGCGGCGGGTCGAAGGAAAAGCCGGTCGGACTTGTGTGGTTTGGACTGGCACTGAAGGGTCAGGAGCCCGTTGCCGCACACCACCTGTTTGAAGATAAGGGACGGGCCTCAATTCGCATGGCCGCGGTCAATACTGCGCTAGATATGGCACTTTCGGCACTTGAAACTAAGTCCGCTTGACCCTCAGCGCCATACCAATCGATTTGGGAGTGACCGGCTCGAAACCAAATTTTTCGTAGAGATATTTAGCGGGACCATCGGCAATCAAACTGCAATAGGCACCATCCGGTGCATTGTTTTGCACATAGTCCACCAGATTTTCCACGATGATCTTGCCTAGCCCCTTGCCCTGGTGCTCCGGATCGACTGCAATATCAACGACCTGATAGAAACAGCCTTTGTCGCCGACAATCCGGCCCATTCCAACTGCTTGGCCTTGATATCGAATGATCGCGGCGTGAATGGTGTTCGGTAGTCCGATTTCGGCAGCTTCCCTGCCCTTCGGACTTAACCCCGAGATTATTCGAAGACGAAGATAGTCATCCACGGATGGCGTTTCGACACAAAGCTGATATTCGGTGTTTTCGTCCTGCACGGGCAAACTCTTCTCAAGCAATTGGCGATTTGCCGTCGACACCGTAAATGGCATCCGCACGCTTTTCAAACGCCTCGGTAAACTTCCGGAACGCAATATCGAACATCGAGCCCATCAGAAATCCGAGCGTACGGCTTTTGAACTCATAATCGATATAGAATTTCACTGTCGATCGCTCAGGATTTGCATCCGGAACGAACTGCCAGCGATTATCGAGATAGCGGAATGGACCATCAATATATTTGGTTTCGATGATGTTTTCTTCGCGCTTCAGCAAAACCTGACTGGTGAAGGTTTCACGGATAAGCTTGTAGCCGACTGTCATATCCGCAATCAGCAGCACCTTGCCGTCCCGTTCCTTGCGCGAGCGTACTTTCAAGCTCTCGCACATCGGCAAAAACTGCGGGTAGCTTTCCACATCGGCAACAAGGTCGAACATCTGCTCTGCGCGGTGGGCGACAGGTCGAGTCGTGTCAAACTTCGGCATTTGTCAGGCGCGGCTTGCGTGCAGCGCCTCGCGCGCAGCTTTCAATCTGGCAAAATCTTCGCCCGCATGGTGCGAGGAACGTGTGAGCGGGCTCGAGGCAACAACAAGAAAGCCCTTGGTCTTGGCGATAGTGGCGTAAGACTTGAACTCGTCAGGCGTGACATAGTTGAGCACAGCGTGATGTTTGCGCGTTGGTTGGAGATATTGGCCAATCGTCATGAAATCCACATCCGCAGAGCGAAGATCATCCATAAGTTGCAAAACTTCGTTCCGCTCTTCGCCCAACCCAACCATGATGCCGGATTTAGTGAAGATGGTGGGATCGATTTCCTTGACGCGCTGCAACAACCTTATGGAATGGAAATATCGCGCACCCGGACGAACCTTCAGATAATTCGAAGGCACAGTTTCAAGATTATGGTTGAAGACGTCTGGACGGGCAGCAACAACGATTTCCAGTGCGCCGGGCTTGCGCAGGAAGTCGGGGGTCAGAATTTCAATGGTCGTGCCGGGAGAAATGCGGCGAATGGCCAGGATGACATCGGCAAAATGCTGCGCCCCGCCATCGGCCAGATCATCACGATCAACAGATGTAATCACGACGTGTTGCAGACCCATTTTCAGGACTGCTTTGCCAACATTCTCCGGCTCTTCAGGGTCCAGCGCCTTCGGCAGGCCAGTTGCGACATTACAGAATGCACAGGCACGCGTGCAGATCTCGCCCATGATCATGAAGGTCGCGTGCTTCTTATCCCAGCATTCACCGATATTCGGACAGCCGGCCTCTTCACAAACCGTGACAAGGTTATGGGAACGCACAATATCGCGGGTTTCGGAGTATCCCTTCGATACGGGCGCTTTTACACGTATCCAATCAGGCTTCTTGAGAAGCTCCGTGTCCGGACGGTTAGCTTTTTCCGGATGGCGCAAGCGCCTTTTTTGATCGATGGTGTCGAGTACCGTTACCATTAGAATATCCTAATTTGCGGCTTTGGCTTTACCAAAGACCCACAGGATGAGAATTGCGCCAACTGTCGCAACGATCAGATTTCCAAAGAATCCATAGAAATTGAAATTCACCAGACCTGCCAGCGTCCCGCCAACAAAGGAACCGGCGATGCCAACCAAAATATTGGTGAAAAGCCCATGATTCCGGCTCATCGCCTTCTCGGCAACATAGCCAGCAAGGAAGCCGATAAGCAGCATGCCGAAGAAACCGACTTCGGGCATACCCATTATTCCGACTGGCTGATCCATCTTCGTTCCCTTTTTAGCGTCCAGACGCCATGGCAATGGCGCGAAATACCAAGGCCCATATAGCACCGAAAAGAAACCCGCCCAAGCCAAAGGCAAAAGTTACCATCCAAACTCCGGTCCAGCCAGTAATTGCCAAACCGTTGACTGATATGGTGTTGCCTGAAACCAGACTCAAGGCAGCAGGCACAAACCCCAGCACGATGCCGATCAGGGTCGACCATTTTAGGATCAACCATGAAAAGCTGATCCACGGCCTGCTGTCTTTGATGACTACCAGCTTCGGTTCCTTTCCTGTCGCCTCAACTATCAGGCGTTAAGCACGCGCCCATAAGCATCCAGCACACTTTCCTTCATCATTTCCGACAAGGTTGGATGCGGGAATACCGTATGCATGAGTTCTTCTTCCGTCGTCTCCAGATTCATGGCAACGACAAAGCCCTGTATCAGTTCAGTCACCTCTGCACCAACCATATGAGCGCCGATCAGCTGGCCGGTCTTCTTATCAAAGATGGTCTTTACCAAACCCTGATCCTCACCAAGAGCAATAGCCTTGCCATTTGCAGCAAACTGGAACCGGCCCACGCGGATTTCACGGCCGCCTTCCTTAGCCTTGGCTTCGGTCAGACCGACAGACGCGACCTGCGGGTGGCAATAAGTGCAGCCAGGAATCTTGTCTTTTTCCATTGGATGCACCCCGGGGACATTTGCTATCTTCTCAACGCAGATAACGCCCTCATGCTCGGCCTTGTGCGCCAGCATGGGGGGGCCAGCCACATCCCCAATGGCATAAATGCCCGGAACATTGGTCCTGCCATAACCATCAATGACCACACAGCCGCGATCTGTCTTCACGCCGAGCGCTTCTAGCCCAAGATTTTCGATATTGCCTTGAACGCCCACAGCTGAAATCAAACGGTCGGCAGTAATTTTCTCAACCTTGCCATCCTTGGTTTCGACATGGGCTGTGATGGAATTTGCCGCTTTCTCAACCTTGGTTACCTTGGCCTCCGTGATGATCTTCATACCCTGCTTTTCGAATTGCTTGCGGGCAATGGCGGATATTTCCGCGTCTTCCACAGGCATGACATTTGGCAGAAGCTCGACGACTGTGACTTCCGCACCCATGGTGCGATAGAATGATGCGAATTCGATACCAATCGCACCCGAGCCCATGACTACAAGGGACTTAGGCATTTCCGGCGGGATCATGGCTTCGAAATATGTCCAGATCAACTTGCCATCCGGTTCGATACCTGGCAGCGCACGAGGGCGCGCGCCGGTGGCGAGAATAATATGCTTGGCAGTATAAGTGCCCTCGCCCTGCGCGTTCTTCGGAACCGGATTTTGGGGCTCCATGGGCTTCTTTGAAGTCTTTGTGACGACGATCTCACCAGGCTTTGAAAGCTTTGCTTCGCCCCAGATCACATCGACCTTGTTCTTCTTCATCAGGAAGCCGATGCCGGCATTCAGGCGGGCAGAGACGCCGCGCGAACGCTGCACAACAGCCTTGATATCGGCGGAAATCTTGCCTTCAATAGTAAGACCGTAGTCCTTGGCGTGCTGGCCGTAATGGAAAATCTCCGCTGAACGCAGCAATGCTTTGGTCGGTATGCAGCCCCAGTTGAGACATATGCCGCCCAGATGCTCCCGCTCGACAATAGCGGTCTTAAGGCCAAGCTGCGCGGAACGAATTGCGGTCACATAGCCGCCAGGGCCAGAACCAATGATGATCACGTCGTAATTATTGGCCAAGACCATTATCCTCCTGAATTAAAGATCGAGTATGTCTCGAACGATGGGTGCAACGGCCTTGCCGATTGCCCGGGTATTTTCTGCATCAAGATGTACGCCATCAAGCGGTGATGTTTTCACAACGGATCCGGCATCAAAGAAAGCGCAACCGGCAATATCTGCGGCATCACGATAAAACGCAGCAAGCAAGCGCGACTGCTCAATGCCCTGCTCGAAGGTCAGCCGGAATTCCGGCCCTTCCGTTTCGCCCAATGCGGGCGGCGACATGACAAGTATCTGCGGTGGCTGGGCATTGAACTGGTATGGCGCTGTGCGGACGATCTCAATCAGCCGCTGCATGCCTCGTTTTGCACCCTGCGCATTGCCGCAGATAAATGCTTTCATATCATTTGTGCCAAGCATGATAATGATCAGATCGAGAGGGAAATGGGTGCCAAGAACGGTGGTCAGTGTCTTGGCACCATTCCTTTGAAATCCTGACAGATGATCATCATAGGCAGTCGTGCGACCGTTCAAACCGTCCGCGACGACATTGACGCCCGCTCCAAGCTCTGCCTGAAGCGCATTTGGCCAACGATCAGCCAGTGCATGGCGACCCGATCCTCCTGGGATATATCCCCAGGTCAGTGAGTCGCCATAGCAGAGGACTGTTTTCATATCTTTTCTCAGACCAGCATGCCCATCGGGTTTTCAATGTGCCGCTTGAAAGCCTGAGCGAGTTCTGCCCCAAGGGCCCCGTCAACCGCACGATGATCGGTTGAAAGCGTAACGGACATTACCGTAGCAACCTTGATCTCGCCTTTTTTCACCACAGCACGTTCTTCGCCTGCCCCAATGGCAAGGATGGTCGCATGTGGAGGGTTGATGATCGCCGCAAAATCCTTCACGCCGAACATGCCGAGGTTGGAGACTGCTGTCGTGCCGCCCTGATATTCCTCGGGCTTTAGCTTGCGATCACGCGCGCGCTTGGCCAAGTCTTTCATTTCGTTGGAAATTGCCGACAGGGTTTTCTCTTCTGCCTTGCGGATGATTGGTGTGATCAATCCACCGGGGATGGAGACAGCCACACCCACATCGGAATGCTTGTGCTTGACCATATTGCTTTCAGTCCAGGAAACATTGGCTTCCGGTACATCGCGCAAGGCCAAAGCCATCGCCTTGATGATGAAATCATTGACCGAGAGCTTGTAGACCGGAACATCGCCCTTGTCGGTTTTGCGCATTGGTGCAGCAAGATTGATCTGCTGGCGTAGGGCCAGAAGGGCATCCAACTCGCAATCGACAGTTAGGTAGAAGTGAGGAACCGTCGATTTTGCCTCGAGAAGACGCTTGGCGATTGTTTTACGCATGCCGTCATGCGGTACAAGCTCGTAAGAGCCTTCGGCAAACAGCTTAAGCACAGCGTCATCAGACATCGGCTTGGGCGCGGATGCAGCAGTAGCTGGCGCTGCAGCGGCAGGCGCAGCCGACTTGGCACCGCCTCCGGCAATAGCGGCTTCAACGTCTTTCTTTATAACGCGGCCATGCGGTCCAGTGCCCGTAACCGCGACAAGATCAATCCCTGCATCCTTGGCTATGCGGCGCGCAAGCGGCGATGAAAATGGACGATCGCCCGCCTTGGCATCAACAGCAGGTGCTTCCTGCTTTGGCGCTTCTGCCTTGGCCGGTTCAGCCTTTGGCGCCTCTGCGGCTGGCTCAGCCTTCTTCTCTTCTTTTGCTTCTGCTTTGGCAGGAGCAGCATCGCCACCGCCTTGGGCAGCAGCGCCAACATCCTCGCCATCAGCCGCAAGAATAGCAATCAAGGCATTGACCTTGACGCCTTCAGTGCCTGCCGGAACGACGATTTTGGCAACGGTACCTTCGTCAACGGCTTCAACTTCCATTGTTGCCTTATCGGTTTCGATCTCGGCAATAACATCGCCGGGACCAACCTTATCGCCTTCTTTGACGAGCCATTTGGCAAGGTTGCCCTCTTCCATCGTAGGAGAAAGCGCCGGCATGGTGATATTGATCGGCATATCGGTTTCCTCCCCTTATGCTGTGTAGGTCACAGCTTTGACGGCGTCGATAATTTCCTGAATGTTTGGCAGCGCCAGCTTTTCCAGATTGGCAGCATAAGGCATTGGAACATCCTTGCCCGCAATCGTCAGGATTGGAGCATCTAGATAATCAAAGGCCTGCTGCATGACGCGGGTGGCAATTTCCGTACCAACTGAAGACTGCGGGTAGCCCTCCTCAATGGTTACAAGGCGACCTGTCTTCTTCACAGATTCAACCACTGTTGGAATATCCATTGGCCGGATTGTACGCAGATCAATGATTTCCGCATCAATACCCATCTTGGCAAGCTCGACTTCAGCCTTCACCGTATAGTTCATGCCGATGCCGAATGAGACAAGTGTAACATCCTTGCCCTTCTTGTGGATACGGGCCTTGCCGATTGGCAGGACGAAATCATCAAGCTTCGGCACATCAAATGAATGACCATAAAGGATTTCGTTCTCAAGGAAGATCACCGGATTAGGATCGCGGATTGCAGCCTTGAGCAGGCCTTTTGCATCGGCAGCCGAATAAGGCATAACGACCTTCAGACCGGGAATGTGACTATACCATGCAGCGTAACATTGCGAATGCTGGGCCGCCACGCGTGAGGCTGCACCGCTTGGGCCACGGAAAACCATCGGCGCACCCATCTGACCGCCAGACATATAGAGCGTCTTGGCAGCAGAGTTGAGTATCTGGTCGATTGCCTGCATGGCAAAGTTGAATGTCATGAATTCAACGATTGGACGAAGGCCGGTCATCGCAGCGCCAACGCCAACACCGGCAAAGCCATGCTCCGTGATTGGCGTATCGACAACGCGGCGCGGACCAAATTCATCAAGCAGGCCTTGAGTGATCTTATAGGCACCCTGATATTCAGCGACTTCCTCGCCCATGACAAACACCGAGTCGTCGCGGCGCATTTCTTCAGCCATCGCATCGCGCAAAGCTTCACGAACGGTCGTCGAAACCATTTCGGTGCCTGCCGGAATATCGGGATCAGCGGCAACTTCAGTTTTCGGCGCAGCAGGAACGCTGGTCTTTTCAGGAGCAGTCTCTTGCTTGGGAGCTTCCGGCTCAGCCTGTGCTGGCGCAGCTTCTGCCTTGGCGGAAGCATCTGCCTTGGGCGCTGCGGCATCATCAGCGCTTTCGCCATCACCAAGCAGCACGGCGATCACGGTGTTCACCTTTACACCGTCAGTACCTTCGGCGACAAGAATCTTGCCGATTGTACCTTCGTCAACGGCTTCGACCTCCATCGTCGCCTTGTCGGTTTCGATTTCGGCGAGAATGTCACCGGACGTGACCTTATCGCCTTCTTTCTTCAGCCATTTGGACAGCTTGCCCTCTTCCATAGTTGGCGAGAGTGCTGGCATCAAAATATCTACAGGCATGATCGCGCCTCCCTTAGAGCAAAATGTCGGTGTAGAGCTCGGATGCATCCGGCTCCGGATCGGACTGCGCAAAATCAGCTGCATCTGCAACGATATCGCGAACGTCCTTATCGATCTTCTTCAGATCGTCCTCTGTGGACCATCCTTTTTCGATCAACCGGTTCTTCACCTGCTCAATTGGGTCATGATCGGAGCGCATCTTCTGCACTTCGTCCTTCGAACGGTATTTGGCCGGATCCGACATGGAGTGACCACGATACCGGTATGTCTGCATCTCAAGGATCATCGGGCCTTTGCCGGAACGGGCCCAGGCTGTTGCTTCCTCGCCCGCAGCGTTAACGGCACGAACATCCATACCATCAACCTGAATACCGGGAATATTGAACGAGAGACCACGCTTGGAGAAGTCAGTTTCGGCAGATGCACGAGAAACCGAGGTGCCCATCGCATAGCGATTGTTTTCAATGATGTAGACGACAGGAAGCTTCCATAGCGATGCCATGTTGAAGCTTTCATAAACCTGGCCCTGATTGGCGGCGCCGTCGCCGAAATAGGCAAGCGAGACATTGCCATTGTCGCGGTAGCGATTGGCGAATGCCAGACCTGTACCGAGCGAAACCTGTGCACCAACGATACCGTGACCGCCGTAGAAATGCTTCTCCTTGGAGAACATATGCATCGAGCCGCCCTTGCCCTTCGAAAGGCCTCCTCGTCGTCCGGTCAATTCAGCCATCACTCCCCGCGGACTCATGCCGCAGGCGAGCATGTGACCATGGTCACGATAGCCGGTGATGTTCTGGTCACCTTCCTTGAGCGACATTTGCATGCCTGTGACGACCGCTTCCTGTCCGATATAAAGGTGACAGAAGCCGCCGATAAAGCCCATGCCATAGAGTTGACCAGCCTTCTCTTCGAAGCGGCGGATCAACAACATCTGCCGGTAGGCTTCCAGCTCTTGCTCTTTGGTGAATTCGATTGGTTTTGGTGCTTTAGCAGCAGAAGTCTGCGCGGAACGCGCAGGGCTTTTTTTCGCCCTCGTGGCCATATCTCACTCCCTGTGACTTGGTCGCAAGAGAATAGCAGCAGAGACAGAACTTACAATACGCAGAATCGAATAAGTGCTATGCAAATAAGACGTTCAAAATACACAACAAAATAGCTATTAACCGGATATCAGTTAATAGCCAAATCTCCGGAACCACGCATTATCGTGACCTCATCCGGACGGGAAACGTTCAGTGCTTTGCGAGCTTGCTCGTCCAGCATATCCTTCTCAATTGTCCCATCATGCATAAGTTTAACCTGTCGTTCAAGCTCCTTGCGATTCTCGACGACAGCAGCAAGCTGAGCCTGAAGCAGCTGGGTTCGCTCCTGCAGTTTAATGGTGGAATAAAGACCATATTCGCCGTGATAGGCATGGAAGCCGAAATAGGCGAAAAACAGGGTGGCGAGCAGCGGAACAATTAAGCGCCCCCGCCTGGTTTTACGTCTCTGTTTTGTCCACATTGTCTTATCCGGATCGCTACGGAATCAGGTCACGATGGCCTGATTTGTCACACACTCATAAAACAGTGTTTTGCTTAACAGGCGATTACCAGCCACCTCAAAACCATGTTACGAAGTCCGGGCATCTTTTGACAAACATCTAATGGCGCCGGTATGAGCATTCGAAACATCAGCGCAATTGCTTTGCCGGTACTGGCAGTTCCACTCGCCATAATAGCACTAATAACAACACCAAATGAGTACACGGCGATGGGGCAATCCGGTGTGGATTGTGACGGGCCATTTGGGGTTCTCGTTTTCGCGCTGCCGGCTCTTGTTGTCTATGTACTGGGTATTGGCATTTTCGCGATATCCGGATTTCCGAAGTCGCCAGCATTGAGAATCCTGATAGCCGCACCCAGCCTGATTATTTGCGGTGCGCTTGGCATTCAGATCGCCTTGAGCATTCATGAGCTTCAAACTGATGCGTATCAGGAAACATGCGGCAGCGGGCTCTAATCCGCCCAAAAAAATGGCGGACCTGAGCCCGCCATTTAAATTCGATAGGTTCAAATATTAGATGAAGCGGAAAATGCCGCGGCCCGCATAGCTGGCCTGCGGACCAAGCTCTTCTTCAATACGGATCAACTGGTTGTACTTCGCGATCCGGTCGGAACGTGACAGCGATCCGGTCTTGATCTGTCCGCAATTGGTAGCAACTGCAAGATCCGCAATGGTTGAATCTTCGGTTTCGCCAGAACGATGCGACATCACAGATGTATAGCCAGCGCGATGGGCCGTTTCCACAGCGTCAAAAGTTTCAGACAATGTGCCAATCTGGTTGACCTTGACGAGGATCGAGTTGGCAACACCCATCTTGATGCCATCACGAAGACGGGCCGAGTTGGTCACGAAAAGATCGTCGCCGACGAGCTGGCATTTCTTTCCAACAAGATCAGTGAGGTGCTTCCAGCCTTCCCAATCATCTTCCGACATGCCGTCTTCGACCGTTATGATGGGATAATTGCCAACGAGCTGAGCGAGATATTCAGCTTGCGCCTTCGGGTTACGGCTCTGGTTGTCGCCTTCGTATACGTAATTTCCGCCTTTGAAGAACTCAGTGGCGGCACAATCAAGACCGATCGCGATTTCTTCACCTGGCTTGAATCCAGCTTTTTCAATCGACTCCATGATGAAATCGAGCGCTTCTTCAGCAGACTTCAAATCTGGAGCAAAGCCGCCTTCATCGCCGACATTTGTGCTATGGCCCGCATCCTTGAGGCGCTTCTTCAGCGTGTGAAACACTTCCGAACCATAACGCACGGCTTCTGCCAAAGATGACGCGCCGACTGGCAGGATCATAAATTCCTGAAAGTCGATTGGGTTGTCGGCATGGGCGCCGCCATTGATGATGTTCATCATGGGCACTGGCAGGACATGAGCGTTTGGACCGCCGAGGTAGCGATAAAGCGGCAGGCCCGATGCCTCAGCGGCGGCCTTGGCAACAGCGAGCGAAACGCCGAGAATGGCATTGGCACCAAGACGGCTCTTGTTCGGCGTGCCATCAAGTTCAATCATGGTCTGATCGATATGGATCTGGTTTTCTGCTTCTAGACCGCCAATCGCGTCAAACAGTTCGCCATTCACTGCGTCAACAGCTTTTTGAACGCCCTTGCCGAGATAACGGGTTCCGCCGTCGCGCAACTCAACAGCTTCATGTGCGCCAGTCGATGCGCCCGAAGGTACAGCAGCGCGGCCCATGGAACCATCTTCGAGGATGACATCGACTTCCACAGTCGGGTTACCGCGACTATCCAGAATTTCACGGCCAATAATATCGACAATCGCAGTCATGGGAGTTCCTTTTGAAAACGTGGGACAGCATAAGCTGGCCCCTGAATAGCGAATGAAGATGACAAGGAAAACCCTGACAAGTCGATTTGTGCATTAAAACGGAAAAAAGGCCGCTCGAAAGCGGCCTCTTTTGAAGATCAGCGACGTTAAGCCGCCTTATCGACCTTATAATAAGAGAACGACATATCCCTTACCTTGCGGCCATCATTTTCCGTAAGCTCGGCGATTGTGTTCACAGGAGCCTGTTCCAGCTGCTGGCGGGTGAACCCAACTGTGTAACCGCCATTGTTTTTGTCATAGTCGAGCAGTGACCAAGGTATGGCGTGGTACTTTTCACCAATGCCCAAGAAACCTCCGAAGCCGACAACTGCAAACATTATCTTATCGGATGTCTTATCAAGCATGACATCCTCAATTTCGCCCATCTTTTCGCCGGCAGTGTTATAGACATTGGTGCCAATAACACGTGAAGCGCGGATAGCTGTTGTATGACCTGAACTGGTTGGCATTTTGCTTCTCCTTCTTGCTTTTGCATGAAGGGTTAATGAGTGAATTGGCCCATGGTTGCAAAAAACTCCAACTTTAATTGCGGAACAATGTCGCGCGTGGTCAAACAGCTTTTGCTATGCGGTCGAATTCCAGCAGTTTTTCAAGCAAACGAGGCATCTGATCCAGCGGCACCATATTGGGACCATCTGACGGGGCGTTATCGGGATCCTGATGCGTCTCGATAAAGACACCCGCCACACCAACGGCCACTGCCGCGCGCGATAGAGTTTCAACGAATTCGCGCTGACCGCCAGTCGAACCACCCTGGCCACCCGGCTGCTGCACGGAGTGAGTCGCATCAAAAATAACCGGCGCGCCAAAGCTTGCCATAATTGGCAGGGATCGCATGTCGGACACCAACGTGTTGTAACCGAAGGAAGCTCCGCGCTCGGTCACCATCACATTTGGGTTGCCGCTTTCTGTCACTTTGGCCACGACATTCTTCATATCCCAAGGCGCAAGAAATTGACCCTTTTTGATATTCACGATTTTACCTGTCTGGGCGGCAGCAATCAGAAGATCGGTTTGGCGGCAAAGAAAGGCTGGAATCTGCAAAACATCGACAACCTCGCCGAGAATTGCGCATTGCTCTTCCGTGTGAACATCGGTGAGCGTTGGAAGACCAAGCTCCTTTTTAATATCAGCAAATACCGGCAAGGAATTTTCAAGGCCAAAGCCGCGCTTGCCGGAGAGCGACGTGCGATTCGCCTTGTCAAAGCTGGATTTATAGACGAGGCCAATGCCAAGCTTTTCGGTCATTTCTTTCAATGCGCCTGCCATGTCGAAAGCGTGCTGGCGGCTTTCCATCTGGCAAGGGCCCGCAATGAGCGAAAGTCTGCCGCTATTGGAAAATGCGACATTGCCAGCGGAAACGATGGAATTCTGGGACATATTAGAGGGCCTCAAATGCGATGGCAGCGCCCTGCCCTGGTGCCTTGTGCACGATCAGGCGGGAGCCACGCTTTTCGATTGGAATATTGTTGCTGATGAGTAAAGATTCAACTGCCGCCAGATCACGAACACCAAGCACGAAAGCTTGCAGGCGCAGACCGCGCTCCATTGTTGATGATTCTATGCCGGTGAATGCCTTCAATCCGGATGGCGTAAGCACGGTAATATTTGCATTGGCCGCAGCCATATCCATGCCGAATGAATGCGCGTTGACGTCGCGCTGATTGATCACTTCCTGCAAAGGATACTGGAAATCCGTGGGATTGACCTCAGAAAGAACCACTTCCCGCAAAACGGCAGCACCATTTGCATGTAATTGCAACGCGCTCCGATCTACCTTTGGGGTGTTTATGCGCTCGCAAGTGAAGAAGAATATATCGGGTGCGCGCAGGTCCGCGGCAAAAGCCAAGCGAAATCCCGCTCGGTCCTCTTTGCCATCCGGCAAAATGAACGGCCGGGAAAAATCCAGAATATTGCCGGCAGAAATCCCTGCCTCTGCGAAAGATTGATGGTCGGCTTTTGCGTTCTCGCTGCCCATGACGAGTGCAGAAAAACCTTCCTGCCCGTTACGGAACCGATAGGCCTGATCCCGCGCGACAAACACATTGCCTTTAATCGCCTCAGCCTCGCATGTCTCGCGCTGACCTATGGCCAAAAACTCAAGGAAACTATTATCGCCGAAGAATACGCAAACATTTTCGGTTCCGAACGGATGTACCCCTACAGGCGCGACCGTGAACCCAAGTTGTTCCAATCGCACGCGTGCGATTTCCAGATCTGCCGTGGGCAAAACCAGATGGTCGACAGGACGGGGCGTGCGGGGTGACAAATTGCTCATGATGAAAGGGTGTGCCTCAATGCTGACTGCAATTCAAGTCACACCCTTGCCGATCAAACGAGCCTGCTTTGCGCCATCGCCGCATTGATGAACGATGCAAACAATGGATGTGGCTCAAACGGACGCGACTTCAATTCCGGATGATACTGTACACCGATGAACCAGGGATGGTCAGGATATTCCACCGTTTCAGGCAGAACGCCATCCGGCGACATGCCCGAGAATACCAAACCACATTCTTCAAGACGGTCCTTATATTCGATATTCACTTCATACCGATGTCTGTGCCGTTCGGAAATGTCGGTAGAACCGTAAATATCAGCAATCCGTGTGCCCGACTTGAGCAACGCATCATAGGCGCCAAGACGCATCGTTCCGCCCAAATCCCCGGTCTGCGCGCGCTTTTCAAGCATATTGCCTTTAAGCCACTCGGTCATCAGGCCAACAACGGGCTCGCTCGCTGGGCCAAACTCGGTAGAAGATGCCTTTTCGACGCCAGCCAAGGAACGAGCGGCTTCGATCACAGCCATCTGCATGCCAAAACAAATACCGAAATACGGAACCTTTTTTTCGCGGGCGAACTTGGCGGCAAGTATCTTGCCTTCCGAACCGCGCTCGCCAAACCCGCCAGGCACGAGAATACCGTGAACCTTTTGCAGGTAAGGCGCAGGATCTTCCTGTTCGAATATTTCGGATTCGATCCAGTCCAGATTGACCTTTACCTTATTGGCCATGCCGCCATGATGGAGCGCTTCAATCAGCGATTTATACGCATCTTTCAGGCCGGTATATTTACCAACAATGGCAATCGTAACCTCGCCTTCCGGATTGTGGATGCGCTGGCTGACTTCGTCCCAACGCTCCATGCGAGGCTTCGGTGCCGGATCGATCCCAAATGCGGCCAAGACTTCTGAATCCAGACCTTCTTTATGATAGGCCATAGGCACATCATAAATTGTATCCACATCAAGCGCCTGAATAACGGCAGAAGCCCGAACGTTGCAGAACAGCGATAGCTTGCGGCGCTCGGATTCCGGAATCTCGCGATCAGCGCGAATGAGAAGAATATCGGGAGCAATACCAATGGAACGCAGCTCTTTTACCGAATGCTGGGTTGGCTTGGTCTTGAGTTCACCCGCAGCCGGTATGTAGGGCATGAGGGTCAGGTGGATATAAACAGCGCTGCCGCGCGGCAAATCATTGCCAAGTTGGCGGATCGCCTCAAGGAAAGGCATTGCTTCAATGTCACCGACCGTACCGCCGATTTCACAAAGAACGAAATCATAATCCTCATTGCCTTCGACAATGAAGTTCTTGATCTCATCAGTGACGTGCGGAATTACCTGAACCGTCGCACCGAGATAATCGCCCCGGCGTTCCTTTTCGATAATGTTGCGATAAATCCGCCCTGTCGTGATGTTGTCCTGCTTATTGGCAGGACGCCCCGTGAAACGCTCATAATGACCAAGATCAAGGTCAGTTTCGGCGCCATCGTCGGTTACAAACACTTCGCCATGTTGATAGGGCGACATCGTTCCGGGGTCGACGTTGAGATAAGGATCAAGCTTGCGAATCCGTACACGGTATCCACGAGCTTGGAGGAGTGCCGCCAAAGCGGCTGCAGCGATGCCTTTTCCGAGGGAAGAAACCACGCCACCAGTGATGAAAACATATCGGGCCATGGGCTTATCTCGTTAGTCCTTTGCAAGTGATTTGGCCACAAAAAAATTCGGCTGAAGCGCCGTTTTCCCGCACAAATCTTTTCTTCATTTCAAACAAAACGGCCAGACGCAAAGTCTGGCCGTTCAATTAAATCCGGTATTAGTTGTTATAGAACAACAACTTCCGTGCCGATTTTCACGCGATCATAGAGATCGATAACGTGATCATTGACCATGCGGAAGCAGCCATTGGAAGCTGAGCTACCAATAGTCCAAGGCTGCACGGTGCCGTGGATACGCACATAGGTGTCACGATTTCCCTGTGACAGATAGATTGCACGGGCGCCCAAAGGATTACCAGGACCGCCATCCATGCCGTTCTCATACTTGGCATAATGAGCTGGCTCGCGCTTGATCATTTCCTTGGTTGGAATCCAACGAGGCCATTCGCGCTTTGTCTGGACAACAGCCGTACCCTTGAACTCGAGCCCTTCCTTGCCAACGGCAATACCATAACGGCGGGCAGAATAGGCGCTTTGGACCAGATAGAGAAATCTCGCTTGCGGATCGATCACGATCGTGCCCGGCTTGTATCCGGAGAATTCAACTTCCTGCGGCATGTATTTTGGATCAATGCCATATTTTGTTTTCTTCGGGCGGGCCGGCGTGCGCACCTCCGCCACTTCTACCGGCTTTGCTGCATCGCGTTCGCCAGTGAAAGGCTTTGTAAGTTTCTTGAGGATCGGCTCGGCAGATGCAGGGCCGGCCAAGGCCAGTACCGACATTCCAATAAGCAATGAGCGACGTGACAACATGATGTGTATTCCCGAATGGATTGCAAAGCGTCCCAAGCGACGCTTGCCGGGCCCCCTAGGCCAACTTGATATTGCGATAACTGAAGACAGGGCCCTTCTCAATGCAAATCGCTGTGATCATTCCTGACGAATGATGGATGCATCAAAGAAGTTGCGGAACCGCAACACATTGTTGTGGTTCCGCGTAACTATATAACCGTATGCGTTTTACTGCGAGTTCGGAACAGGATTTGCAGGCTGCGCTGGAGTAACCGGTGCTGTAGGCGCAGGCGCGGTCGATTCGGGGGCTGGTGCCGCTGGCGTTGCCGGGGCGGTCGACGATGCGCCGCCCAACTGATTAAGAACACCGCCGCTTGAAGGAGGCTGCTGACCGGCAGGCTGACTGCCTGTCGTCGTCGGAATACGATTGAGAATGTCAGTGGGCGTTTCGCTATAGCGCGAAAGAATGCCGAGCGCCAAGGAAGTGATAAAGAACCCTGTTGCCAGGATGGCTGTTGCACGGGTCAGCACGTTTGCAGCACCCCGTGCCGTCATCAAACCGGACCCGCCGCCAATACCCAGACCACCGCCTTCGGAACGCTGCACGAGCACAACCCCAACGAGGGCAAGTACTATCAGAAGATGAATCACAATAAGGACGGTTTGCATGGGTATTTTCTGCTTCTCAAGTGTCGGACGCGGCTCTTTACACCGTATCGGTCGATAAACCAAGCCCGGTTTTACGCTTAGAGCGAATGATATGCTTCACAGATGGCGAGAAAGTCCGGCGCTTTCAAGCTCGCACCGCCCACAAGTGCGCCATCGACATTCTCTATACCAAGAAGTTCAACAGCATTGGATGGTTTTACCGACCCGCCATAGAGGATGCGCATTAACTTGCCCTCATCACCAAAGCGATCGCTTAATGCCACCCGAATAGATGCATGGACTTCACGCACGTCTTCGGCAGTCGGTGTCAGTCCGGTTCCGATTGCCCAGACGGGCTCGTAGGCGACAATCGTATTTCCGGCGGTGGCATTATCGGGAACTGACCCAGCAAGTTGCGTCGCGATGATTTCCAGCGTCGAACCTGCTTTGCGCTGCAACTCGGTTTCTCCGATGCAGATAATGGCAGTAAGACCAGCTTCCCAGCCAGCGCGCGCCTTGGCATTGACGATGGCATCGGTCTCGCCATGGTCGGTGCGGCGCTCCGAGTGACCGACGATGACGTGCGATGCTCCCGCGTCTTTCAGCATGCTGGCAGCTATATCACCTGTATGAGCGCCAGACTGCTTTGCGTGGCAGTCCTGACCACCAATGCTCAACTTCTCACCCTCTACGGATTGCGCAGCTCGCCAGACAAGCGTTGCAGGCACGCAAATGAGAGCATCTATTTTTTCGCCGATTGCCGAGTTGGGACGATTAATGATCACGCGAAGTTCATCAAGCTGATCTCCCATGCCATTCATTTTCCAGTTGCCGGCGACGAGAGGGCGAATATTGGGGGTCATCTTCTCTTCCTTAAGTCACGAAAGTCATGGTTTGGGCGATTTTCTGAAGTCTTTGATTGCCTGACTAGCAAATTCACTTGATAAAGCAATCGACACAAGCTTTGCATCACGCTATTCCCGCTAGGATTCAACTGCGTTTCGTTTAATACGGTGACTTTAATATGCTCGACTCCCTCCGCAATGTTGCCCAGACCTGGGTAGCCAAGTTGCTTCTCGCTCTTCTCGGACTCAGCTTTATAGGCTGGGGCGCGTCGAGCACCCTGCTTGGCGCCATTAACGGCAATGCTGCCATCAAGGCGGGAGATTCCGAAGTATCGCCTCTCGATTACCGCTTGGCTTATGACCGCGAGCTTGCGTCATTGTCGCAACGCTTTGGTCAACGGCTGACACGCGAACAGGCTGATGCCATCGGCATTAGCAATCAGGTCCAGGGGCGGCTTGTTGCCGGCGCCTTGCTTGATGAGCAGGCCCGCAAGATGTCTTTGGGTCTGTCAAAAGACCGTCTGGCCCAGCTTGCAGCCGAAGATCCCGCATTTCGGGGCGCAAACGGACAGTTTAGCAGCGCACAGTTTGACGCCGTTCTGCGCAATGCTGGCATGACGCCGCAAAACTATCTAGACAATAGCGCCCAGGTTGCACGCCGCCAACAGATCGTCGAGGCTGTCGCAGACGGGATCAAGGCTCCAGAAACGCTGGTTAAAGCCATCGCTATTTACAAAGGCGAATCGCGCACCATTGAATATGTAGCTATGCCGAAAAACTTCGTCTCAAGCGTTGCCGACCCAAGTGATGCGGACCTGAAGACATATTTCGAAGCCAACAAAGAAGTCTATGGCGCGCCGCAATACCGCAAGGTCAGCTACGTCAAACTTGAGGCCTCGGATATTGCAAACCCGGCAACGGTAACGCCTGAAGAGATCAAGGCAGAGTACGAAAAGAACATTGCCCGCTACTCCACACCGGAAACGCGCACTATCGAACAGCTGTCATTTGCCGACGAAGCTGCTGCGAAAGCTGGATTGGAAAAGCTTAAAACAGGCATGAGCTTCGAGGATTTGGTCAAGGCCGAAGGCAAGAGCATGAATGATGTGCATCTTGGCACATTCCCGAAGAGTGCCCTGCCCGACCAATCCATCGCCGAGCCAATCTCCGCGCTTCAAGTCAATGGCGTAAGCGACGTATTGAAGGGAACGTTTGGTCCTGTGATTGTTCGCGTCACTGCGGTCACACCTGAAGTAGTCAAGCAGCTTCCTGAAGTTGAAAAAGAAATTCGTGAGAATATTGCCCTTGCACAGGCGACAAATGCCGTAGCGGATGTCCATGACGCCTATGAAAATGCGCGCGCTGATGGCCAGACCATGGCGGAAGCTGCCGCAACTCAAAACCTGAAGGTGGTAACGATCGATGCGGTGGACCAGAATGGTCGCTCGCCCGACGAAAAAGACGTTCCAAACTTGCTGTTTGATGAAAACCAGATGGCCGCAATTTTCCAGGCTGATGTCGGTTTTGACAATGAGCCGTTCAGCCTCGGCACGAATGCCTATCTCTGGTACGATGTCGACAGCGTAACGCCAGCCCGTGAACGGCCATTGGACGAAGTTAAAGCCAAGGTCATCGAGCATTGGAAGACAGCCGAACTCGAAAAACAGCTGAATGCGAAAGCTGAGGAAGTTCGCAAGCGCGTTGCGGATGGAACGTCACTCGACGACATTGCCACTGAGTTCAAATTCACCAAGGAAACCAAGCGTGGGATTACGCGCGAAAGCAAGGATGCTGACCTCGGTCAAGGTGGCGTAGATTCTGTTTTCGATGGACCTCAGGGCTTGGTTGGAATGAGTGAATCGGCAAGCGATGGATCGAAGTTGATCTTTAAGGTTACCGAGGCAATCGAACCCGCCAATGTCGGTCCTGAATCTCTTACAGCCGCGGAGAAAGATGCATTTGGTTCGCGTCTTGCAGATGATCTCCTCGACCAGTTGATAGCGCAATTGCAGACCGTCTATCCGGTGACAGTCAACAAGACAGTCATCGATCAGGCGCTCGCCCGGTAAGAATGTGTGAATAATGGCTGAGCTAAAGCGTTTCATTGGTATTGCCGCTTCCGGCAACGCACTTTCCCAGGACGAGGCGGTTGAAGCTTTCGACATCATGATGTCGGGACAGGCTACCCCGGCCCAGATTGGCGCGCTGCTGATGGCTTTGCGTGTTCGCGGTGAAAACATTGATGAGATCACAGGCGCCGTTGCTGCCATGCGCTCGAAGATGCTCAAGGTTAACACTTCCGTCGACGCGATTGATATTGTTGGCACCGGCGGTGATCAGTCAGGGTCCTACAACGTTTCGACATGTGCTGCCTTCGTCGCTGCAGGAGCCGGGGTGCCGGTCGCAAAACATGGCAACCGGGCGTTATCATCCCGATCAGGGGCCGCCGATACTCTAGCGGCGCTTGGTATCAACATCGAAATTGGTCCAGAACTCATAGCAACCTGCATTGAGCAGGCGGGGATTGGCTTCATGTTTGCGCCCATGCATCATCCGGCGATGAAGCATGTTGGCCCTGCGCGTGTTGAGCTTGGAACACGTACTATTTTCAACCTTTTGGGACCTTTGACAAATCCGGCAGGCGTAAAACGTCAGTTGGTTGGCGTCTACGCACCCGAATGGGTCGAGCCAATTGCGCATGTGCTAAAAAATCTCGGCTCCCAGTCGGTTTGGGTGGTGCATGGCGACGGTCTGGATGAAATCACCACCGCAGGGGTGACCAAGGTTGCCGCTCTCGAAAACGGTACAATCCGTACCTTCGAAATTGAACCGGAAACGTTTGGTTTAAGGCGAGTCGACCCTCAGGACCTGAAAGGCGGAACAGCCGATGAGAATGCTGTTTCCTTGCTTTCGGTGCTGGATGGGGCACATGGCGCCTATCGCGATATCACACTGTTCAACGCCGGTGCAGGACTTGTAATAGCCGGAGCTGTAAACGATCTGAAGGCTGGTATTGAGATGGCCGCTCATTCCATTGACAGCGGCGCGGCGCGAAATGTGCTAAAGAACCTCGTGCAAGTGTCAAACAGCAGGGTAGCCTGACCATGGTAGATATTCTTCGCAAGATTGAGGCCTATAAGCGCGACGAAATTGCTGCGGCGAAGGCCACCGCGTCGCTGGAAGATCTCAAAGCCTATATCGCCGATCAAGATAGCTGCCGTGGCTTTCTCGATGCTCTGAAGTCGAAACGCGCCAAGGGCGAATTTGCCCTGATTGCCGAAATTAAAAAGGCTAGCCCATCCAAGGGATTGATCCGGGCAGACTTTGATCCGCCTGCTTTGGCAAAAGCCTATGAACTCGGCGGTGCAGCATGTCTTTCGGTTTTGACCGATGGCCCATCATTTCAAGGTGCGCCGGAATTCTTGAAGACAGCACGTGCTGCGGTGAAGCTCCCTGCCCTGCGTAAAGATTTTCTCTTCGATACCTACCAGGTCTATGAAGCGCGGAGCTGGGGTGCAGATTGCATTTTGATCATTATGGCCAGCGTGACTGACGATCTGGCGATTGCGCTTGAAGAAACTGCGTTCTCGCTCGGTATGGACGTACTTGTCGAGGTTCATGACGAAGCAGAGATGGAGCGCGCGCTGAAACTATCCTCGCCGCTTCTGGGTATCAATAATCGCAATCTGCGCACCTTTGAAGTTGATCTGGCTGTATCAGAAAGACTGGCTGCCATGGTGCCGGACTCTAAATTCCTTGTCAGCGAAAGTGGCGTGTTCACTCATGACGATTGTCGGCGGTTGGCACAATCCAATATCGGCTCATTCCTCGTTGGCGAAAGCCTGATGCGTCAAGTCGACGTAACAGCTGCAACCAAATCACTTCTATTCGGCAATACATCGCAAACGGATGCCGCATGACGCCCTCCAAACTGTCCCATCTCGATGCGACAGGCGCAGCCAATATGGTGGATGTTGGCGACAAGACTGAAACCGTGCGTCTGGCAACAGCTGAGGGGTTTGTTTCCATGCTCCCAGAGACGCTGAAGCTTATCCAGACCGGTAATGCCGCCAAAGGCGATGTTATCGGCACCGCACGCATCGCTGGCATCATGGCCGCCAAGAAGACGCACGAACTCATCCCGCTATGCCATCCACTGCTGTTGAGCAAAATATCGATCGATATTGAAGCCGATGAGACATTGCCCGGTCTGCACATCACTGCGACCGTTAAATTGACGGGCAAGACGGGTGTTGAGATGGAGGCTCTGACCGCTGTTTCCGTGGCCTGTCTGACGATTTATGACATGGCAAAGGCCGTGGACAAGGGCATGAATATTCAAAACATTCGGCTCTTGCAGAAAACCGGCGGAAAATCTGGCGATTGGTCTGCCAATATTACTGCCAGCGAGCGTTAAATGGCTGGACTCCTCCCCGTTGATGAAGCCCTGTCGCGCATCGTCGGTGCCGCTGTCAGAACAGATGCGGAAACAGTTCCGCTAAGCGAAGCCGGGGCGCGTGTTCTGGCTGAAGACCTTTATGCAAAACGGCAACAACCGCCCTTCGCCGCATCGGCGATGGATGGCTATGCTGTTCGCGCTGCCGATATCGCAAACGTCCCCGTCAACTTGAAACTGATTGGCCAATCTGCAGCGGGTCATGCCTTTCAAGGTTCGTTGGGCGTTGGAGAGGCTGTTCGAATTTTCACCGGCGCGCCCGTTCCTGCTGGTGCTGATAGCGTGGTAATTCAGGAAAATACCATTGCCCACGGCTCCCAAGTCGAAATCAAAGAGACGATTACCCTCGGCAAAAATATTCGCAAGGCGGGACTGGATTTTCAGGAGGGTGATCTGCTGTTGAAAAATGGCCGGACGCTCGATCCTTCGGCCCTTGCACTGGCCGCCGCAGCAAATTATCCCGCAGTGCGGGTATATCGGCAACCAAAAGTTGCAATTCTTGCAACCGGCGATGAATTGGTGAATCCCGGCGAAGTCTTCCGGCCCGACCAGATCATTGCCTCAAACACTTTTGGTCTGGCCGAAATCATACGCCAGGCAGGTGGTTTGCCTATTGATCTTGGCATAGCAGAAGACCGATTGGAAGCTTTGAGCGAGGCTGTAGACCGCGCTGTGGCAGCTCAAGCGGATATTCTGGTAACGCTCGGCGGCGCATCCGTTGGTGATCATGATCTGGTCCAGCCTGCTTTGGCTGCCAAGGGCATGAAACTCGATTTCTGGAAGATTGCTTTGCGTCCCGGCAAGCCGCTTATGTTCGGGCGATTGAACGACATGAATATTCTGGGCCTGCCGGGCAATCCGGTTTCCAGCTTGATATGCGGCCACATCTTCCTGGTACCGCTGATCCGCGCGATGCTTGGGCTGGAGTACCACTCTAACCTGCGTGCAGCAGTTTTGGGTCGTGACATGGACACGAATGATCAACGTCAGGACTATGTGCGCGCCACGCTTGCACGAAATGCCGACGGCACGCTCACAGCCACGCCTTTTCCCTTGCAGGATTCGTCAATGCTGAAGTTTTTGAGCGATGCCGAATGCCTTATCATCCGCGAACCACATGCCCCCGCCCTCAGGGCCGGAACCATGTGCAAGGTGATGTTGCTACGCTGAATTTGTTTCCAGCTGGTGTTCCTTGCGATCCATCTCCGTGATCGTGGCAAGGTCTATTGCTTTTTGCAATTTTGCGGCGTGGCGGAATGACGGCTCTAATGTTCTGCCTTGTCCAACCGCTTCAACGAAACGCTGATAATTTGTTGAGACCGGCTCGACATCAAGTTCTTTCCACGTTGCAGCTTCGACATCGTCGCCAAGGCAAACCATCAATTTTGAGCCATCATGCCGATGCTGGATTTCCAGCGATCCCTTGTCGCCATAGACCCGCAGCCTCAATTCATTGACATGGCCCGTTGCCCAACGGCTTGAATGCACAACGCCCAGCGCTCCGTTTGTGAAGCTGACTGTCATGGTAAAGCTGTCATTCGCATCAAGATCATATTCGCCGATCCTGTTGCCGTCAGCCTTGTCGAAGGCTTTCAACCGGCAAAATATTTCGTCAATTTCTGTGTCAGTGGCATAAACCACAAAGTCCAGAATATGGACACCAACATCACCCAGAGTTCCATTTGAGCCGTGCTTTTTCGACAGCCGCCAAAGCCAACGACTTTCAGTGCGCCATTCGCCCCACATTTTCGCAACAAGCCAGCTTTGCAGATATGAAGCTTCGACATGCTTGACCTGCCCGATCTGACCGCTGGTCACGAGTTTACGAGCAGCCTGCAACTGCGCGACATTGCGATAGGTCAAGTTGACCATACCGACCAGATGTGCCGCTTCCGCCGTCTGAGCCATCTCCATCGCGTCCTGATGGTTCACGGCCAGAGGCTTTTCACAGAAAACATGCTTGCCAGCCCTTAGGCATTGCATAGTGGTTGCATAGTGAATGTTGTCGGGCGTGATATTGGCAACCGAATCAAAATCACCCCATGCAAGCGCGTCATCGAGCGATGTGAAGGCCCGCTCAATATTGTATTTTTCGCGGAACGCTTCGACACTATTGATGTTCACGTCGACAGCACCCGCAAGTGTCACCCCCTCAATTTCAGAGAAATTCTTTGCATGGGCATTGGCCATGCTGCCGGTTCCTAGGATCAATAAACGCATGCTTGCGGTCCTTTAAACGCGCGCTGCACTCCCCGAGTGCAAGCGCCGCGATCGATATTCATCATCTCTAATCGTACTTGGAGGTCTAGCGGAAGCCTTCTTCGCCAGCCTCGTGCAAACTTCCACCCCGAGCCTTGATAGGCTCCAGAGCCTTCTCTACAGGCACATTCGGAGCATCCGTAATGTGCGGGAACCGATTGGAATTATATGCCCAATTGACGGCATTTCTTAAGACCAGGCCCACTGTCTCATCATGATAGGTAGGATAGGTTTCATGACCAGGACGGAAGTAGAAAACGTTACCCGCGCCCTTGCGATAGGTCAGTCCCGAGCGGAAAACTTCGCCACCCTGAAACCATGACACGAAAACTGTTTCCAGAGGTTCTGGAACTGAAAACGGTTCGCCATACATTTCCTCATTCTCGAGCTCGAAATAGGCTGGCAACCCCTTGGCAATCGGATGTCCTGGATTGACCACCCAAAGACGCTCGCGTTCCCCTGCCTCACGCCAGTTCAGGGCGCAAGGTGATCCCATCAGACGCTTGAAAATCTTGGAAAAGTGCCCGGAGTGAAGAACAATAAGGCCCATTCCCTCCCAAACACGCTTTGCAACACGCTCGACGATTTCATCGGCAACATCGCCGTGAGCGCGATGGCCCCACCAGACCAGAACGTCCGTCTCTTCAAGTGCCTTGTCGGTCAAGCCATGTTCGGGTTCCTGCAACGTCGTGGTCTTCACACTGATATTGGCATCCTTGCCAATCAATTTGGCTATCTGATTGTGCATACCTTCCGGATATATGTCGGCAACGGTCTTGTTGATATGCTCGTGAACGTTTTCACCCCAGACGAGCGTACGAATCGGCATGATGATTTCCTTACTTTATGCTGTGTGCTGCTTTTGCTTCATGCCCGGGCCGGGTAGCCCGATTGGTCGAAGCGGTGAACATTGTCGTTGATGGGCGAAACATGGAGAAGATCCCCCGGCTGCCGGCTTGGCTTCCCGTCCTGACGAACGACAAGCGGTTCCTTTGCGCCGATATCGATATAAAGATAACTTTCAGAACCGAGATTTTCAGAATGGATGAGCTTTCCAGCCCAAGTGCCAGCCTTTTCCCGAACTTCAAGATGCTCCGGACGTATCCCAAGCGTGTGTGCCTTATAGGCATCGGCGAATTTTTCCGTCAGGAAGTTCATCTTTGGAGATCCTATAAATCCAGCAACGAAAGTCGATTGCGGTTTCTCATATAGCTCCATCGGCGTACCGACCTGCTCCACATTGCCATCACGCAATACACAGATGCGATCAGCCAACGTCATGGCTTCCACCTGATCATGCGTGACGTAGATCATCGTCGTCTCATGCATTTTCGCGTGGAGCTTGGCGATTTCAAGACGCGTTTGCACCCGCAATGCGGCATCGAGGTTCGAAAGCGGCTCATCGAAGAGAAATACTTTCGGATCTCGCACGATCGCCCGGCCAATGGCGACGCGCTGCCTTTGCCCTCCTGAGAGTTGTTTGGGCAATCTGTCGAGGTAATCGGTGATTTGCAGCATTTCCGCCGCCTCGTTCACCCGGCGCTTGATTTCGTCCGCGCCACCCTTTGCCAGCTTCAGCCCGAAAGCCATGTTGTCGTAAACAGTCATATGCGGATAAAGCGCATAGGATTGGAACACCATGGCGATGCCGCGCTGCGATGGAGTGAGGCTGTTTACAACCTTCTCGTCGAAAGCCAGCGTGCCGGAGGTGATGTCTTCAAGCCCTGCGATCAAGCGAAGGAGCGTCGATTTTCCGCAGCCGGACGGCCCCACGAAAACCATGAACTCGCAAGGATTGATTTCGAGATCCACGCCCTTGATCACATCAAAGGTACCGAAGGATTTGCGTACATTGTTCAAACGAATAACTGTCATTTTTGAAACTCCCCTGAGCGCAAGGCTCTAGCCTTTGACGCCGCCGGCGGTGAGACCGGAAATGATCTTGCGTTGGAAAATAAGCACTAGAACCACCAGCGGTACCGTCACGATGACGGACGCAGCCATGATCAGACCCCACGGTACCTCGTGAGCGCTGGCGCCGGATAGAAGTGCAATGATGACGGGAACCGTTCGCGTTTCCGTGGACGATGTAAACGTCAAGGCAAACAGAAACTCATTCCATGCAGCGATGAATGCCAGAAGGCCTGTTGTTACCAGCGCTGGCCACATGAGCGGCAGGAATACTTTGGTGATGATCACCCAAGGCGTGGCACCATCAACAATAGCCGCCTCCTCGATTTCAATTGGCAGATCGCGCATGAATGTAGTGAGCACCCACACGGTAAAAGGCAATGTGAAGATCGTGTACGAGAAGATCAGGCCCCACAATGTATTATAAAGCCCGAGGAAACGGATAACCTCGAACAGCCCCGCCAGCACTGCAATCTGCGGAAACATGGAAACCGAAAGAATTGTCAGCAAGAGGAGTGAGCGGCCGCGAAACCGCACACGCGCCAGAGCGAAGGCTGCCGTAACCGCCATAAGCAGCGACAAGGCTACAACGAGGCCGGAGACAATAAGCGAATTCAGAAGATTGCGGGGAAAGCTGCCCGCTTCGATAACACTGACATAATTGGCCAGGGAAAATGACGTCGGCCAATATTCAATCGTGAAAAGCGCACTGCCCGTTTTGAAGCTCGTGATGATCGCGTAGTAAAATGGGAACACCGCAAACAGGACAATGAGCACCACAAGCGCATAAAATGCTGTATTCTTGATAGCTACGGGCATCAGCGATCTCCTCCATCCAGCCGAACTCGGCCGACCCAGATTGCGACAATGGTCATGAGAGCAATAACGACGAAAAGCAGCGTCGATTGCGCCGAGCCATAGGCAAACTTGTCGAATTCAATGAGATTTTCGCGGGCCAGCACCGACATGGTTTTCGTCTGAGCACTGTTTGGCGTCAGGACATAAATCAGGTCAAAAATACGCATGGCATCAAGCAGCCGGAAGATGATTGCGACCATCAGCGCCGGTTTGACGAGAGGAAGCGTTATACGGAAGAACTGCTTTACAGGATGGACGCCGTCAATCTTTGCAGCCTCGTAAACATCGTTCGGAACCATTTGCAGACCTGCAAGGATCAGAAGCGCCATAAAAGGTGTGGTCTTCCATACATCCACGATCAACACGGCGATCATTGCCGTATCGGAACTTGCGGTCCATGCAATTGGATTGTCGATAAAGCCAAGGCGCATGAAAAGGTCATTGAGAATGCCGAACTGATCGTTCAGCATCCAGCCCCACATGCGGGCAGAGACGATAGTCGGTATCGCCCAAGGGATAAGAATTGCTGCGCGGACAATGCCCCTGCCCTTGAATTCGGCGTTCAGCACGAGGGCGATAATCATTCCGAAAAAGGCTTCAAGCGCCACCGAAATGACAGCAAAGCGTACTGTGTTCCAGACTGCATTCCACCATGCTGGATCGACGAGCAGGCCGGAATAAAGCGTGCGCCCACTTTTCAGCTGGACCCATGAAAGATAGTTCTTGAATCCCACCCATTTAGCTTCCCCCATATTTGTGAGCGAAGCATCGGTGAAGGAAAAATAGATGGTTCGGATCAATGGCCAGCCAGCCACGATTGCCAAAGCAATGATCATCGGTATGAGGAAAAGCTGAGCCGAGCGGGATCGCTGGCGTAACAGATCTGATCGCAATGCTGTTGAGGTCATGTTTGAATTCCTGCCCAGGAAAAACATCGGGATGTGAACTCAGGCAGTCGGTGCGAGCGGATTGTCAGGAGGCTTCCAACCGCTCGCACCGTGCCCTTATGCTGGCAGAAAACTACCAGCTACCTCCCTGAAGCTCGGCGATCTTGGCTTCAAGTACTTCAATGTTTTCAGCGGCCGTGCCATTTCCGGACAATGTGTCGTGAACAGCACTCCAGAACATTGAGGAGACTTCGTTATACTTGACCTTTGTCGGAGCAGACGGTCGTGGAACAGCCGTTTCAAAAACCGGCTTCCACAATGGGATCAAAGGCTGCGCCGCAGCGATATCCTTGTCATCGTAGAGCGATTTGATGGTCGGCAAATGAGAAATATTGATTGCCATTTCCTTTTGCTGCTTTTCATCTGCCAGGAACAAAGCAAGCTTTATGGCCTCATCCGGTGATTTGGAATATTTTGAAACAGCCACATTCCAACCGCCCAGCGTTGCGGCAGATTTCTCGCCCTCTTTTCCCACGGGCAGCGGCGCAACATCGAACTTACCTTTGACGGCGCTGTCAGCGCCTTGGCTCAATGAATAAGCGTAAGGCCAATTCCTCATGAAGACGGAATTGCCTGTCTGCCAGACCCCGCGGGACTCTTCTTCCTTATAGGCCAGCGCACCCTTTGGCGATATGGTGTCTATCCAGCCTTTGGCACGATCAATCGCAGCAACCGCCTCCGGATTATTGACCGAGATCGTACCGTCAGCCTCAACAATCTGGCCGCCGCCGGATGATTTTATCCATTCCAATGCATTACAGGTTAAACCCTCATAGGCATTTCCCTGAAACACAAATCCGAACATTCCCTTGTTTCCGGCTTGGCGCTCGCCATCCTGCACTTCCTTGGCGGTCGCAGCCATCTCATCCCATGTCTTGGGAACCGGCTTCTTGTACTTTTCGAGCAGATCCTTGCGATAATAAAGTGCTGGCGCATCTGTGTATAATGGCAGGGCAACCAATTTGCCGTCCACTGTCTGGCTTTCAATGATCGACGGGAAATGCTGGTCGACCACGCCTTTTGCCGCTTCGGTCAGATCGAGAAATTGCTCTGATAGCTGAGGCGCCCAAACCACATCGGTCTTATAGACATCGATATCCGAGTTTCCGGCTGCAAGCCAAAGGCGATACTGACCGAAATTGTCAGAACTGCTTGATGGCATCGCCACAATGGAAACCTTGTTGCCTGTTTCTTTTTCAAAGCGGTCAAGCTGCTTGCGCAATTCGGCATTTTCATTGCCGGTCGAGCTGTAAACAATAGAAAGATTGGCTGCATAGGCACCTGAAGACAACAGCGCTGTAAGCAGGATGCCCGCCAAAACTGAACTCTTTTTCATAAATCCTCCCAGAAATATTTGATGGATCAACCCATGCCGGACGGCACTCAATCCCCAATTGACGATCCTCCTCAAGCACATCAGATAGTGAAATTAACCTATCCAAAGCGCTTTGGATAAAAGGTGTCAAAACGCAAAACGAATGTCAATAAATAGTTTATGAACGCCATTAATCAGGCAAATAAAATTGTGCAGATCATTTAAAGCGCTTTGAAGTATGATTATATTACGAAGGCAAAGACATCTAACGACGCAGATAGGAATACAGTTTTGGACCGTCCGGCATGAAGCTGAAAGAACTCGCTGAAAAGCTCAACCTCTCCCAGACGACCGTTAGCCGCGCGCTGAACGGTTATCCGGAAGTGAATGAGGCTACGCGCGAGCGCGTCAATAAAGCGGCATTGAAATTTGGCTATAGTGCGAATGCAAATGCCCGGCGGCTTGCCATGGGCCGTGTCGGTGCTATCGGTCTGGTTATCCCCGCAGATTCCAGCCAGCGATTTGGGCCTCATACCGCGGAATTTCTTGCCGGTTTGGCGGAGCGCCTTTCCCGGGACGAGATTGATTTTCTGCTCAGTCCCATTGTCGATAATGACGAGATTTCGGTTTATAAGCGCCTGATTTCGAGCAAACGGGTTGATGCGATCATCGTCTCCGGGCCTGTTTTGGTCGATGAGCGCGTATCCATGCTGATCGATGCAAACTTTCCTTTTGTTCTGCATGGCCGTACGAACATAGACAGGCCCCATGCCTGGCTGGATATCGACAATCAGGGCGCATTCTATCAGGCCGCAAGCCACCTCCTCGACCTTGGACATCGGCATATAGCCATGATTGACGGGTTAAGAGGGTTTACGTTCTCTGAGCATCGCGAGCTCGGATATCGCCAAGCGCTAAGCGAACGCGGCGTCGAAATCGACCCGCGCTTCATCGTACACGACTACTTCTCTGATGAAATCGGCTTTCGTGAAACGCAACGGCTGCTTTCATGCACTCCGCAACCGACAGCAATCATTGCAGGATCAATGATGACCGCTTTGGGCGTGTCACGTGCAGTTCGCAACAAGGGTTATCAGTTGGGCAAACAAGTATCGCTCATCACCCATGACGATGTCTTTCCATATCTCAATGCCAGCAACATGGTTCCATCCATGACCACCACACGATCATCAATGCGCTCCGCCGCCACGAGAATCGCTGAAATGCTCGTGCGCGTCCTTGATGGCGAACCCGTGGACAATATTCATGAATTATGGCCCGTGGAACTCACAGTACGCCAGTCGAGCGGTCCTCCGATAGGCGGATAGGCCCATATTTTGCGTCATTCCATCTGATTTTCAGAGTAATTGGGCATATAGGGCTGGTTTATACCAGATATTAATCCTTGTGGAACACAACTGGAACATATAGTGTTTGTTCTGGTTTTGTTTTTCCGATTCCACACTTAAGGATCGCCCCTATGCTGACGCGCAAACAACATGAACTTCTGCTCTTCATACATGAACGGTTGAAGGAAACGGGCATTCCCCCTTCTTTTGATGAAATGAAGGACGCACTTGATCTCGCATCCAAATCCGGCATTCATCGCCTGATTACCGCACTGGAGGAGCGAGGATTTATTCGTCGGCTAGCAAATAGGGCACGGGCGCTGGAAGTGCTTCGCCTGCCCGACTCGATTGCGCCGGGTCTGAACGCGCAACGCAAATTTTCTCCGAGCGTTATTGAAGGCAGTTTGGGACGAAATGTTGCGCCGCCTCGCCCGCAAGCAAGCACTGCCGATATTGTTGCTGCCAACATGATCAGCATTCCTGTTATGGGACGTATCGCTGCCGGTGTGCCGATCGCTGCAATTCAAAACCAGACTCACATGCTCAATCTCCCGCCCGATATGATCGGCAGCGGTGAGCATTATGCGCTTGAGGTCAAAGGTGACTCCATGATCGAAGCGGGTATTTTTGACGGCGACACTGTTGTTATCAAGCGCGGAGATACCGCGAGCCCCGGTGAAATCGTTGTGGCACTCGTGGATGATGAAGAAGCAACGTTGAAGCGTTTTCGCCGAAAAGGTGCATCCATTGCTCTCGAAGCAGCAAACCCCGCCTATGAAACCCGCATCTTTGGACCGGACCGCGTTCAGGTACAGGGCAAGCTGGTCGGTCTGATACGCAGATATTGATGGCGTTTACGCTTCGCTGGACGGTGTGCTTTTGTTCGTAGGCTCCATTCGAACAGCCACAGAATGGCAGCTAGCGAAAAATGTTTAGGACTACCATAAACGCCGAACTACATTTTCTTGCCTGTATCCGGTGGTTTCTTGGATAGTTGCCGCTCTTCAAGATTGCGCGCGGCGCGGGAATAGATGCGGTAATTATTCCAAGGGCGGTTGGGCGTGCCAATCGCATATTTTATATCAACCGAATTCAGGCGTTGAGAAAGCTCTTGTTTTGCCAAATCGGTGCCAACTGGTGTGGAATCGGCTTCGACAGAGTCAGATTGTGGAGCATCAAACCTGATCTCCGCAGCGCCTTTGAGCGCCAGCATTTGCGATGAAAGCAACAATTTTCCAGCATTTGGACAATTTGCAGCCCTCGCGGCAAAAGCCAAAATGATGATATCCCCTTCTAGGCATGCATCTGCTGTTCTTGTTGCATCATCGGTATAGGCAACGATTAATCCTCCCGGCTCCCGGGCAGTGCAAAGCTTATTGTTACATTCGAACTGAACGCCGCTTGCAACATCGCCTTTCATTGCCGGCTTAATAATCTGCCCGGCCCTATACCCCAACTGCCAATTATCGAGGCTGAAGGCGCTGCCTGCTTGTTTATTGATCGCCAGATGGTCGTCGTCCGTTCTTAACGCGACCAGTTTTCCGTCTTCTGAGACCATAATCGCAGGATAGGATGCCCGTCCCGTCAAACCAATTGCCAATGCTACCAATGGCAAGGCAAGCAGGCGCAACCACGTTGAAAGAAATAGAAGAAGCAAAAGCCCTATCGCCATAAGAATAAGCGAAGTTTCGGACATCAGCCCAAGATTTCCACTTGGTGAATGCGACGCCACGGCTTTTGCTATGGCGATAACAATCTCGATGCCCCATCCCATGATTTTAAACGGAAGCCAATCGAGGTCAAAAGGCATGGCGAGCAGGCCAAGCACTGCGAAGGGCATCACGAGAATTGAGACAATTGGTAGCGCCAAGGCATTTCCGACAAGGCCAAAAGGAGCGGTATTATTGAAATGATAGGCAGCAAAGATCGAGCTGGCTCCGCCAGCAACCAGCGAGGTCATGGCAATGCCGCCAATATAGGCCGTTGCTTTTGATGGAAACAGCCATATGCCGGCCTTGGCACTTGTCTGTTTCCGTAGGCCTCGTCTCAAATGGTAGCGTGACCACCAGCCATAGAAAGCTATAAGGGCAGCAGTTGCTGAATAGGACATCTGGAAACTTGGTCCGAGAATTTCATGTGGTGAAACCGCAATTGTAATTGAGGCGGCAATTGCGAGATTACGCATCGATATCGCCGCGCGATCAACGGTCATTGCAAGCAACATGACTGCCAGCATCACAAAGCTGCGTTGTGCGGCAACGTCGGCGCCTGAAAGCAGAAGATAGAATGCCGAGCCAAACAGGGCGATGACAGCCGCGAGTTTCTTGACGGGATAGCGGGCCGATGCACTTGGAAAGAATGCGAATACAGCGCGCAGCGAACCTATGCTGATTGCAGCCACCAATGCCATATGGAAGCCGGATATGGACAAAATATGTGACAAGCCGCTGCGGCGCATGGCATTGTTGGTCTCCTCGCTTATGCCGTCGCGCTGCCCTGTCACCAGCGATGTCGCAATATCGCCCGGCTCCCCTTTAATGCTTTTCAATATGCGATGGGTGAGTTGCTGGCGAATATTGCTAATTGTCAGGAATGCCGCTGCTGCTATTCCGGCCTTTGGCGCGACATCGGCTTTTTGAGGCAGGCCCAGCAAAAAGCCGTTGGCTCCAATGCCGCGATAATAATTGTTAAAGGCAAAATCATAATTGGCTGGCCGAACCGGGCCCGATTGCGGACGCAGATGGACCAGTGCTTTGAGTCCATCGCCAATGCTCAAATCTCGCGGCAAATGACGTGCAGAAACCGCAATACGCTCCGGTCCATAACGCAATGAAGGACGTTCGGTGCCTATGACGTCAAGGATCACCCGCCATCCTCCGTTTGCATCCTTTGCCAATGCTGAAATACGCCCCGTCACCCGGGTCGTCACTTCAGACCCAAGCATAGGCGTCGCTGCTCTGTTGGTTTCCAGCTTTGCGCAAACCATGCCCGCCGTGATTGCCATGAAGCCGAGACAGACCATCCTTATCGAAGGTCTGTTGTGTGCCAGCAGATAAAATACGACAAGCAGCGTGATTCCCAGGATCATCGGACTTAGTCTTGGCTCTCCGCTTGCGCCGAAATAAAGGATAGCTCCAGTTCCAGCGAACACCGGCAAAAACAAGAATTTCGCGCCTCGCGCAATCTCGTCGTTGATTGCCGCCGGAATTCCATGGGCAATGGCTTGCAGCTTACCTTCGACTGACCGTTTGAATACGGCGACGCGGTCATTCGAGCCAACGCCATAATGATCGATCGTTCCGGTGCCAGACGTTTTGACAAGCGGCTGTCCAAGACTTTCCGATTGAAACCAGAAAAGCCTTTCGCTCGTTTTCTCGTCGGTTGACGGTTCGGCCATTGATCCCCATTTCTGCCAATGCCCTTGCACGACAGCACCGCTATGGTACATCAACGCCAAATCAATTCGATTGGACGTTCGACTAATAGCCCGAACTGCCCTGGAGACCCTATGTCATCTTCTGTCGTTACCCGTTTCGCTCCCTCGCCCACCGGCTTTCTGCACATTGGCGGCGCCCGTACAGCCCTGTTTAACTGGCTTTATGCCAAGCATACTGGCGGGAAAATGTTATTGCGCATTGAGGATACCGATCGCGAGCGTTCGTCCGAAGCAGCTGTAACCGCCATACTTGATGGATTGAAATGGCTTGGTCTTGATTGGGATGGCGAGGTTGTCTCCCAATTTGATCGTGCTCCGCGCCATCGCGACGTAGCTGAAGAACTGGTTACCAAAGGCAAAGCCTATTATTGCTATGCATCACAGGCCGAACTGGAGGAAATGCGTGAAAAGGCCCGTGCCGAAGGCCGCCCGCCCCGCTATGATGGCCGTTGGCGCGACCGCGATCCGAAGGAAGCCCCTGCTGGCGTGAAGCCTGTCATTCGTATCAAAGCACCCCAAGAGGGTGAAACCTTGGTGCGCGATCAGGTGCAAGGCGATGTGCGCTTTCCCAATAAAGACCTTGATGATTTCATTATCCTTCGCTCGGATGGCAACCCGACCTATATGCATGCGGTCGTCGTCGACGATCACGATATGGGCGTCACGCACATTATCCGTGGCGATGATCATTTGACCAATGCGGCACGGCAAACTGTTATTTATAACGCAATGGACTGGGCCGTGCCTGTCATGGGCCATATCCCGCTCATCCATGGCGCAGACGGTGCAAAACTCTCCAAGCGCCACGGTGCGCTCGGCGTTGAAGCCTATCGTGCCATGGGATATTTGCCAGCAGCTCTGCGGAACTATCTCGTACGGTTAGGCTGGAGCCACGGCGATGACGAGATCATGTCCGATGCGCAAATGATCGAATGGTTCGAAATATCCGACATTAATCGCGGCGCATCACGCTTTGATTTTCAGAAACTCGAGGCGATTAACGGTCACTATATGCGAATTTCCAGCGATGCCGATCTGGTAAAGGCCATGATCGACGTTTTGCCGGAGATCGAAGGTGGGGCTGACATAATTTCCCGCTTGAATGATACAACCAGGGCACAGCTTCTCGCCGCCATGCCCGGCTTGAAAGAGCGCGCCAAGACACTTGTGGAACTTGCCGACAGTGCCAAATATCTGTTTGCTGAACGACCGCTCCCGCTTGACGAAAAAGCCTCCACCCTGCTCAATGAGGAAGGTTTGACCGTCCTTCGAGGCGTATTGCCCGATTTGGCTGCAGTTAGTGATTGGAACGCCGAAGCTCTTGATGCGGCTGTTCGTGTTCATGCTGAAAAAACCGGCCTGAAACTCGGAAAGATCGCTCAGCCACTACGTGCCGCACTGACGGGAAAGGCAACGTCTCCGGGAGTTTTTGACGTATTGGCTGTGCTGGGCCGGGATGAATCACTCGGTCGGATAGAGGATCAGTTAAAAGCGCAATAGTGAGGCGCTTTTCATCGAATTTTGCATTGCAACATTATGCCTTTCGGGTACGGTGCACTGCCTGCAAAAATCACGGAAATAACCTCATTTGAGGAAGGTGCTTTTGCGCTGGTTCAGCGCAAGTCAAAGCAAGAAAGGAACGGCAATGTCTGAGAACAGCGTAAACATCGATCTCAATGGTCACGCATTCGCTTTACCCATAAAAAAGGGGACCATCGGACCGGATGTCGTAGACATTGGGACTCTATACAAGAACACTGGCGCATTCACGTATGATCCGGGCTTCACCTCGACAGCGTCTTGCGAGTCGCAAATTACCTATATTGATGGCGACGAGGGTGTACTGCTTCATCGCGGCTATCCAATTGAACAACTCGCCGAACATGGCGATTTTCTGGAAGCTTGCTATTTGCTGCTTTACGGCGAACTGCCGACAAAGAGCCAGAAGGCTGATTTTGATTTTCGCGTAACGCGCCACACGATGGTGCACGAGCAAATGTCGCGCTTTTTCAGCGGCTTCCGCCGCGATGCGCATCCAATGGCAGTCATGGTCGGCTGCGTAGGCGCCCTATCGGCTTTCTACCACGACTCAACAGATATTTCCGATCCGCATCAGCGCATGGTCGCATCGATCCGCATGATTGCAAAAATTCCGACGCTGGCCGCCATGGCCTATAAATATCATATCGGTCAGCCCTTCGTTTACCCGAAGAACAATCTCGATTTCGCAACCAACTTCCTGCACATGTGTTTTGCAGTGCCTTGCGAAGATTACGTTCCAAATCCCGTGCTTGCCCGTGCAATGGATCGCATCTTCATTTTGCATGCTGACCACGAGCAGAATGCCTCGACATCTACAGTCCGCCTTGCAGGCTCGTCTGGCGCAAATCCGTTTGCTTGTATCGCAGCGGGCATCGCCTGCCTTTGGGGTCCAGCCCATGGCGGAGCCAACGAGGCTGCGCTGACCATGCTTGGTGAAATTGGCACTGTTGATCGTATTCCTGAATATATTGCCCGCGCCAAGGATAAGAACGACCCGTTCCGCCTGATGGGCTTTGGCCATCGCGTCTATAAGAACTATGACCCGCGTGCCAAGATCATGCAGCAGACCACCCGTGAGGTTCTGGCAGAACTGGGCATCAAGGATGATCCTTTGCTCGACGTTGCAATGGAGCTTGAGCGGATTGCGCTAACTGATGAATATTTCATCGAAAAGAAGCTCTATCCAAACGTCGATTTCTATTCCGGGATCACATTGAAGGCGCTCGGCTTCCCCACCACCATGTTCACAGTGCTGTTTGCTGTTGCACGTACTGTTGGCTGGATTGCCCAGTGGAAAGAGATGATCGAAGATCCACTTCAGAAGATTGGCCGTCCGCGCCAGCTTTATACTGGCGCAACGCAGCGTGATTATGTGAGCGTTGAAAATCGCAAATAAATGAAGACAAAGAAAAAGGCGCCAGATGGCGCCTTTTTCTTGAGTTATGAGCGACAATTATCGCTTTGCAAGCTCAAGAACTTTTTCAGCGGCAATTTCGCCGGCAGGCCGATCCGTTTGCATCAATCGGCTGATCTTGTCGAAACTCTCAAGCTGAGCGTCACGCCGCAGACCTGGCATCAGCAATTGCTCAACTTGGCGGGCAAGTGATCCTGCGCGCACGAATATATTGAAATATTCAGGCACAGCAGGTTCATCGGCTATGATATTGGGAAGCGCGGCGCTCCATATTTTGATACGTGGCGCAAGAAAAGTGCGCGCTAGCCAATCCGCCTTATAGGAAAGTACGGTTGGTATGCGAGCCAACGCCAATTCAAGCGATACCGTGCCCGACGCGGCAAGCGCTGCATCTGCTTGGGAAAAAGCGCGCAACCGCTCGGCTTCACCAACAACAATATTCGGGCGGACCGTCCAGTTTGCCGTTAATTCACGAACCATTGCCTCAACCCGGGGCAATGTCGGTATAGTGACATTTATGCGATTGCCCCGGCTCACCAGCAATCCTGCCGTTTCACCGAATACATCAATCAGACTGGCGATTTCTGACCTTCGCGAACCCGGCAGAATCAGGAGATTCTTGATATCTCGATCGCCAAGTCCCGCATCTCGTGCCCGGTTTTTTTCGGCTGCTTCCAGCAGCGGCGCATAGGAAACCAGCCTATGCCCGACATAGGTGGATGGGGGGCCTTCCAGATCCTTTAATGCCTGTACTTCAAAAGGCAAAATAACCAGAACGTGATCTATGTACGAGCGCATTGCCTTCGCACGCTCAGGACGCCAAGCCCATACGGATGGGCTGATGTAATTAACGATGGGGATGGATGGATCAGCGGCCCTCACCTTGCGTGCCACGCGGTGCGTGAAATCGGGACTGTCGATAATGATAAGACAATCCGGCTTTGCAGCGACAATTGAGGCAGCAAGTTGAGATATCCGGCGAACCAACTGAGGCAATTTGCGTATGATCGCACTAAGCCCGACAAGCGCTATCTCGTGCTGGTCAAACAGGCTATCAAGCCCAAGCTCAGAAAGATGGTCGCCACCAACGCCGGTCAGCGTAATCTCTCCATCATAATTTTTGCGCAGCGCCCTGACCAGATCGGCTCCCAACTGATCACCGGACTCCTCACCGGTTATGATAGCCAGACGCAGTGTTTTTCGAGCTGTCATCAGCTTTTCTCCTGCTCAAAAGTCTGGATAAACAGGCCGGCCGCATTGGCAGCGGCAAGGGTATCTTCGTAGGAAAGTATAAGGGTGCGGCCAGCTTCCACCGCAATTCCGCTGAGACCGGCCTTCACCGCGTTTTCAACAGTGCTCACACCAATAGCAGGGAGATCCGCCCTAACCTCCTGTTGCGGCTTGGCACATTTGACCAAGACACCACCTTTGCGGTTTATCCGCTTTGCCTCACGCAGGTCGGCCACACGCTGCAGCATCGCATCCGTCCCTTCGACGCCCTCCAGCGCCACGACGCGCCGGCCTACGGCAATAGCCGCCTGACCAATATCCAGAGAACCAATCAATATCGCTGCTTTACGCGCGGCTTCGATGTTCTCATGTCCTTCCTGAGTAGGTTTCTTACGTGTGATGCATCCCGGCGCCGGCGCGAGAATATCAGGCACGACTTCGTGCGCTCCCAGCACGCGAAAACCATAGGATTCAATTGTCGAGATGACAGCCCGGAGCAACCCATCATCTCCAAGCCTGAAAGCGCGCATAAACCGATAGAGCGCCACAAGATTACCGTTTCCGGGCTTAAGTGCGGCACTGAACTCCGGCCGGTGCCGAATACCACCAGCAAGAACAACATTTGTGATGTTCTCCGCTTTCAAGATTCTCATCAACCCGCCAAGTTCCACAATGGATATCTCGGCATGCTCGCCGGCATAAAGTTCAGGATCAGCCTCCCCTTTGATTGTTACAATCAAAGGGTTCGCGCCTTGCTTTCGCAAACTGGCTGCAACTGCGACCGGCAGAGAGCCATTACCCGCTACGATGGCAGTGCGGCCAATAATCGGCGCTGGAGATTTCTTCGCTCTAGCTGACGTCACTGTCACTGATCTCGATTGCAGAATCGAGCGGCGGTGTACAGAAGGCGCGCTTTGTGTCGGTGCTGATGAAATCGATGAGATCAGCCACGGCAGGCGATTCCGGAAATGCGATGCGAACATCATCGGCACGATTTTTGATCGATTTCGACCGATCGAATAACATGCGCACGGCATGGCGCAAATTATGGATTTCGGGCCGCGCCATGCCCGAGCGCTTCATTCCGATAATGTTAAGACCACCAAGATAAGCATGATTACCGATAGCCATGCCATAAGGCACGAGATCGCTGGCCAACGCCGCGAGGCCGCCAATAAAGGCGTGATGGCCCACACGTACAAACTGATGAATACCCGCACCGCCGCCAATAATCACATTGTTTCCAATAGTGACGTGACCGCCGATCATGACATTGTTTGAAAACGTAACATTATCGCCGATGATGCAGTCATGCGCGACATGGGAATAAGCCAGAAACATGCAATTGTCGCCGACTGTCGTGATGCCGCGGCTCCCATCAGTCCCGCGATGCATAGTGACGCCTTCGCGAATAACGCAGTTCTTGCCGATAACAAGGGTGGTATGCCCACCCTTGTGTTTGGTATTCTGGGGCTCGCCGCCAAGCACCGCATTGGGATAGACTTTAGAGCCATCTCCGAGCGTGGTTGGCCCCATAATGACGATATGGCTGAGAAGACTAACATTGTCGCCAATAACGGCTTGGGAACCAATATGGCAAAACGGGCCGATGGTTACCCCTTCGCCGATTTCCGCGCCCTGCTCAATGATGGAGGTGGGATGAATGCTCGACATTAAACCCCGGTCTCTTCAACAGGGAAGCTAACCATGGCCGCAACTTCGGCCTCGGCGACCTTGAATCCGTCCACCTCGGCAACGCAGGCGTATTTATGGATATTGCCGCGTTGCTTGAGCTTTGTGACGCGCAATTTCAATTGGTCACCCGGTACAACCGGCTTTCTGAACTTGGCATTATCGATGGTCATGAAGAAAACCTGACCAGGCTTGCCGCTACCATTGTTGAACAACACAATAGCACCCGCAGTCTGGGCCATAGCTTCGATGATCAGCACACCGGGCATAATGGGCAGTTCCGGAAAATGTCCGGCAAAATGCGGCTCGTTGATGCTGACATTCTTGATCCCAGTCGCTGATCTGTCTGCGTCAATATCAACGATCCGGTCGATCAACAGGAACGGATAGCGATGTGGCAAATTGGCCAGAAGTTTCTGGATATCCGCAACGCCAAGGCTCTCTGTTTTTATGGCATCAGTCATCTGAACTGCTCTCCTTCTTGGTCCGGGTCATGGCGCGAACGCTGGCAATCTCACGGAACCACTGCTTGAACGGTTGGGCAGGCGCTCCAGCCCATCTCTCACCGTCCGGAATATCATTCATAACGCCGCTTGCCGCGGCAATCTCAACACTCGCCCCAATCGTGACGTGATCTTTAATTCCGACACTGCCGCCAAGCCGCGTCATATCGCCGAGAATGACGCTGCCGGAAATACCGCACTGCGCCGCGATAACGCAATGGCGGCCGATCTGCACATTGTGGGCAATCTGCACCAAATTATCGATTTTCGTGCCTTCGCCAATGACAGTATCAGCCAAAGCACCCCGATCTACGGTCGTATTTGCGCCAATTTCCACATTGTCCTGAATGATCACGCGGCCAAGTTGGGGCATTTTATCAAGACCGGCTTTGCCCGGCACATAGCCGAATCCATCCTGTCCGATGCGCACGCCTGGATGCAGCAGCACCCGATTGCCGAGAAATGCATATTGAACGGAACTACCTGGGGCAACATAGCAATCGCGTCCAATCTTGCAGCCATTACCAATGACCACATTGGCGCCAATCACAGTGCCGGAGCCAATGGATACATGACTGCCGATAATTGCACCCGGTTCAATTGTTACGCCGTCTTCAATTTCAGCAGTTTCATGAACAATAGCATGCGATGAAATGCCGGTTTGCCCGCTCCACAAATGCGCATTGACAGCATTCGGATAAAGCGCACGTCCGATAGCGGCAAATGCCTGCTGTGGGTGGCGCGTGACAATGATCGCGACATTTTTTGGTATGCTGGGTCTGACTTCTTCGGTGCAGAGCACACAAGCGGCATTCAGACCGCTCAAATCCAATGCACTTTTTCTGCTTTCAACGAAAACGAGTGCATCAGGACCGGCATCATTTAGCGAGGCTAAACGGGAAATTGGCCGGTTGGCCAGAGAACTGTCCACAAGAACGCCATTGGTCAGATCGGCGATCTGACCAATGGTTACGTTTGACAGTGGCTCATAAAAGATCGGATCGGCCATCGACTAACTTTCTCCCCCGGGGAAACTTGCTCCCCCCGGGAGGTCAGCAATCTATCAGAACTTGCTCGACATGCCGAAGTTGAAATTCTGCACCTGATCGCCATCAACTTTCTTGACCGGCACGGCATAATCGAAGCGCAACGGACCGAATGGTGATGCCCACATGATGCTGGCGCCGACAGATGCACGCCATTCCATCTTTTCGCCTTCAACGTCGATACCGTCGCTACCCTTCAAATCACTACCGAACAGGGTCGCAGCATCGGCGAAGAATGCACCACGAATACCAAGACTTTCTGGAATAACAGGTATCGGGAACTGGGTTTCAACGCTTGCATTCAGGTAGGTATTACCACCAAGGAAGCTACCCTTCTTGTCGTCTGTATTGGCGTCACGAGGACCGATACCGGCATATTTAAAGCCGCGGATCATGTCTTGCGTGTTCTTGAACGTATCGAACACGCGCAGATCATCGCCGCCGAAGCCTTCAATGTGGCCTGCACCTACACCAACCAAGCCGACAACATCCAACTCATCAAGCAATGTCTTGTAATAGCTGGCTTTAACCGTTGTCTTCAGGAAGTTGGCATCACCGCCGATACCGGCATATTCCTGATTGAACTTCGCATAGATACCATCGCGCGGGTTCTTCACGTCATCAATTGTATTGTAGGTAAGCGACCAGCTGACCGATGACTTGATCCAAGGGCTTTTCTCTGCAGCATCAGCAAATGCCTTGGATATCTCGGATGGGTCATAAACCTTTGGCGTATCCGGGTTACCGTCATCATCATACATGGCATCGCCGTCAATCTCATACTCTTCTCGAGTAAGATTATAAGCAACGCCTGCAGTCAGCTCTTCCGTGATCGGCAGACCAAAGCGGATTGTACCGCCGGTCAAATCTGTGTCGTACTTGTCCTTGACGCCTGACTGACGCTTGAAGATATCAAAGCCGGCAGAAACGCGTTGTCCCAAGAAATAGGGCTCTGTGAACGAGAACGAATAGGTTCTATTATTGTCGAGACCGCCACCGGCGCCAAGACGAATATACTGACCGCGACCAAGGAAGTTACGCTCCGTGATGGAACCTTCCACTGTAGGCCCTGGGCTTTCACCGCCGGTCGTGTAACCACCACCGATGGAGAATTCACCTGTCGGCTTCTCAATAACGTCAACGACCAGAATTACCTGATCCGGCTGCGAACCAGGCGCAGTCGAAATATTGACGGTCTGGAAGAACTCAAGGCGCTCAAGACGACGCTTTGCGCGCTGAATGAGAACCTGATTGAATGCATCGCCTTCGCTCACATCGAATTCACGGCGAATAACGAAATCGCGGGTCTTTTCGTTGCCGCGGATTTCAATACGCTCAACATAGGCGCGAGGGCCCTGATCGATCGCATAAGTAACGGAAATCGTGTGATTTTCGAAATTACGATCACCGCGTGGCTCTACTTTCGCAAAAGCATAACCTTGACCGGCAACCTTTTCGGAAACCTTAATGATTGAATCTTCAACATCCTTGGCGCTGTAGGTGTCGCCTTCGCGAGACTTTACCAGGCCATTCAATTGCGCAGTATCAACGCCCTCGACAGAGCTTTCGATCTGCACGCCGCCAAACGTATACTTCTCACCCTCTTCGACGGTGATATTGATTGTATAATCATTGGTTGCCGGATCGAGATCGGCAGTTGAGGAAACAACGCGGAAATCAGCATAGCCGCGGTTATAATAGAAACGGCGCAGCGCTTCCTCATCTGCACGCAGACGATCTTCGCTGTAAACGTCGTTACGGGTCAACCATGACAATGGGTTGGATTTCTTTGTCGAAATCACGTCGCTTAGACGGCGATTGCCGAATGCCTGGTTACCGACGAAGTTGATCTTGGCAATCTTTGTACGGTCGCCTTCATTAATTTCGAAGACAACATTAACGCGGCCTTCGCCCAGATCCATCAAACGCGAATTTACAGTTGCATCGCTGCGGCCAACATTGCGATAGGCTGCGCGGACTGCTTCTGTATCTGCATCAAGCGTTGCCTGATCGAAAGCGGCACGAGGCTTCAACTGAACAGCGTTTTGCAGCGCTGGGTCTTTGATCTTCTTGTTGCCCTGGAAAATAACCTGGTTCACAACCTGATTTTCATTGACGGTAACAACAAGAGCACCGCCCGACTGGCTGATGCGCACATCGCTGAACAGGCCAGTAGCGAAAAGACGCTTGGTGGCAGCATCGATATCTCCATTGGAGAATGGCTTGCCAGGCGTGATACCGATATTGTCGCGCACAGTCTGCGCATCAACACGTGTATTGCCCCGCACCTCGATACGGCTGACAGTAGCTGCCTGAGCTGTAGCAACGCCTGCGACCGTTGTTACGATCGCACCCGAACTGACGAGTGCCGCTGAAATGGCGAGCGCTGACGCCGCACCTACAAATTTTGAACTTGCCGCCATAGGCCTTATGAACCTTCGTTTCTCGTTATACCCGGGCGAGATCCCGGACTAAGCATTACTCGTACACCGTCATAGCCGGTTTTTATATACACGCAAGGCTTACGGTTAAAAACTGTTTACTTCCCACATAACAGTGGCATCCATGCCACGCCATTCAGCACGTATAGTAAACAGATCATGTCGTTTTGCCATAACACGCCTCAAATTTTCACTAATGTTTAATTTTCGCATCAGCAAGCGAACAGATCATTGAAGATGACGAATCCCATAAATCCGAGCACAAGGAAGAACCCTGTACGGAAAAACAACTCCTGTACAGCCGGTTTTACGGGCCTGCCTATAACTGCCTCGGCAGCATAAAAAACCAGATGCCCTCCATCAAGCGGAGGCAATGGGAAGAGATTAAGCAGCCCGATACCAATGGAAAGCATGGCAGTAAGCTGAATCAGCCAATCAATGCCCTGACTGGCCGCCTGCCCCGCCATTGTCGCAATCTTGACCGGACCACCCAACTGGCATTTATCTTCGCGACCTGCGAAAAAACGGCTGAAGAATTGTCCTGTGCGGGCAATGATAAAGCCACTTTCGCGCACGGCCTGACCAACCGATTCGATTGGGCCATACTCGATGCGACGAATATTCCCCGCCTGCAAATTGGTAACAACGCCGATTACTGCAACCTTTACCTTGTTGCCCAACGCGTCTTCCTGCTCGGAAAGCTCAGGCGTCGCAGTCAGATGTACTTCTTTACCTGCACGTTCGACCACAAAATCAAGTGCATCCCCGCCCCTTGCCGAGACATGGCGCTGCACATCCGCAAAAGTCACGATCTTCTCGCCATCAACGCTGACGAAGCGATCTCCCGGCTGGAAACCGGCAATGGCTGCCGGGCCACCAGGACGCACTTCGGCGACCATAGGATCGGAAATCATCCTCCCATAGAGCGCAAAAAACACCGAGAAAATCGCGACCGTGAGCAAAATATTGAACGCCGGGCCTGCAAATACCGTTGCGGCACGTTTCCATACCGGTTGAGTGTGAAAGGCCACAGCACGCTCAGCATCCGTCATGGTCGATACATCGGCTGCGGTAGAACTGGTTACGTCTTCGTCACCGGCAAATTTTACATACCCGCCGAGCGGAATAGCCGAAAGCTTCCAGCGCGTCCCTCTGGAATCATTAAAGCCTATCAACTCAGGCCCAAAACCGATCGAGAAAGCTTTTACGCCGATACCGCACCACCGGCCCACCAGATAGTGTCCCATCTCATGAACGAAGACAACAACCATTAAAACGATAAGAAACGGTACGATTGTTCCAACGAGCACGCTTTGAGTACCAAATATGGTGTGCAACAGATCTGTCAAATTATCCTCCGGGCCCGCAACAGAATAAGCCAAAAGGCTTCGAAAGCTCAGCCGTCTAGAAAAGTATGTCGTATGGGGTTTCTGGCGTTACCAGAATTGCACCGATGACGTATAGTAATGCAGCGGCAGCTACAAGCCCATCCACACGGTCCATCACGCCACCGTGACCGGGAATCAACGTACCTGAGTCCTTGGCTCCAAACTTTCGCTTCATCCAGGATTCACCAAGATCACCCAACTGGGCGATAATCGAGATCAACAATGCGATGAAGGGCAGAGACATCCCGCCACCGGGAGTGATGAACGAGGCGCATGCCACACCGGCGGCAACGCCCGCCGCTGTCCCGCCGATCGCTCCCGACCATGTCTTGTTGGGTGAAAAACGCGGAGCGAGCTTGGGCCCGCCAAGTGCTTTTCCATTGAAGTAGGCAAAAATATCCGTTGCCCACACCACGGCAAACAAAAACAGAATCGCTGCAAAACCATCACCAGTATCGCCGCGCAACAATGTCAGGGAAATGGCGGGAAATCCTGCATAGACCAGACCTGCCGCGGGCCAATAGCCGGATTGGCGCCCGCCCAGCATGGCTACAACTGCCGCACCAACGAATAGAATGAGAAACATTGACAACACATGCTGAGTGAATAACAGAGCCAGCAATGTGGCGATCAGAACCACCCAGGATAATCCGCCGGTCAGGCCGCTCATCCGCCCTTTTGACATTAACTGCCACTCAAACATCACGCCAAGCGCTATTGCGCTGGCAAGCAGACCAAAACCGAAGCCGCCCGCCCAAGTAAGAATGATTGCAACGACTACCAGAACTATCGCACTAAGGATGCGCTTTTGCAGATTGGAAAGCCCATTGCCGGAAAGTTTCACAGAGCGATTTCCTGTGCCGTAACCCCGCCAAAACGGCGTTCACGCGATTGAAACACTTCAATCGCTTCTGACAAATGCGTAGGACGAAAATCCGGCCAGTAGCATGGCAGGAACATGAACTCCGAGTAAGCTGCCTGCCAGAGCAGGAAATTGGAGAGCCGCATCTCGCCGCTCGTCCGGATAATCAGATCCGGATCTGGCATTTCAGCCGTATCGAGACGGGCCGATATCGCCTCCATCGTGATTGCTGTACTTGCGATAATGCCGGCTGAAACGTCATCGACCAGCTTCTTGACCGCGCGGGTAATTTCGTTGCGCGAGCCATAGTTAAAGGCAATTACCAAGGTCAGGCCCTGGTTCTTTTCCGTCAATGTTTCGGCTTCGTTTAAAAGCCCCAAAATGTCTTTTGCCAGTCCGTCGCGTTCTCCGATAATTCGAACGCGAACATTTTCCCTGTGCAAATCCGCCAGATCGCGGCGAATGAATAGTTTTAACAGGCCCATGAGATCGGAAACTTCCGATCGTGGTCTCGACCAGTTTTCAGAGGAGAAAGCAAAAAGCGTGAGGAAAGGAATACCCATCTTCCCGGCGGCCCGGATTGTCTCGCGCAGCGTTTCCACCCCGGCCTTATGTCCTGCAGCGCGCGGAAGGCCTCTCGCCTTCGCCCAACGGCCATTTCCATCCATGATGATGGCAATGTGGCGCGGGTTGGACATGGGTGTAGACCTCCTATGAGTATTAGAACCGGGCTATAGTTCTAAACCTGCATAATTTCCGCTTCTTTAACAGCCACAACCTTATCCATCTCAGCGATGGTGTCATCTGTCAGCTTTTGAACTTTTTCAGACAAGATACGGTTATCGTCCTGACTGATGTCGCCGTCTTTTTCGAGTTTCTTCAGCTCGTCCATTCCATCGCGGCGAACATGGCGTGCTGCCACTTTTGCCTGCTCGACATATTGGTGAGCAATCTTGACGAGTTCCTTGCGGCGCTGCTCGTTCAACTCAGGCAAAGGAATGCGTAAATTGTTTCCGTCAGTAATCGGATTGAGGCCAAGCCCGGATTCGCGGATCGCGCGCTCTACTTTGCCAACCATCGACTTGTCCCAAACGGATACGGACAACATGCGCGATTCTGGCACAGTAATATTGGCAACCTGATTGAGGGGCATTTGCGAGCCATAAGCCTCAACAGTAATCGGTTCGAGCAGGCTGGCAGAAGCACGTCCCGTGCGAAGTCCGCCCAAATCATGTTTCAACGCTTGCACGGCACCATCCATACGGCGCTTCAGATCGTTCAAATCGAGTGCATCACTCATACTCAATGCTCCTATATTCTTGGGCGGCAAGGCTGGTTAGCTATCGGATACTACTGTTGCGCGTCCTTTACCCTGCAACACTTCTGCAAAACCACCTTTTTCGTGGATTGAATAGACGATAATTGGAATGTTGTTCTCGCGTGCAAGAGCGACCGCTGTTGTGTCCATGACTGCAAGGCCGCGATCCAGGACATCCTTGTGAGTCAATCGATCAAATCGCACAGCATTCGGGTCTTTTTTGGGATCGGCCGAATAAATTCCATCGACCTGCGTTCCCTTGAACAAGGCATCGGCGCTGATTTCAGCAGCGCGAAGCGCAGCGGCGGAATCTGTTGTGAAGAATGGATTGCCGGTGCCACCGGCGAATATCACCACCTTGCCCATATCCATATAGGCAGTCGCCAGACGCTGTGAAAAAGTCTCGCAGAACTCCGGCATGGCAACAGCAGATAGGACAACGGTATCAATGCCGAGCTTAACAAGGGACGTGCGCAGCGCCAGCGAATTGATCACTGTTGCAAGCATCCCCATATGGTCGCCGGTTACGCGGTCGCCGCCTTTGGATGCCACTGCCACACCGCGAAAAATATTCCCGCCGCCGATAACGACGCCAACCTCGACGCCAAGCGCCCGCGCCTCGGCAATGTCGCTGGCAATGCGGTCAGCAACCGCAACGTCAATACCAAACCCCTGGTCGCCCATCAGAGCTTCACCGGAGGCTTTCAGCAGAACGCGTTTGTAAACAGCCGTACCAGCCATGGAGTCTCCCTCAGGGTCTTGTCTAATTGAATGTGAATTCCGGATACACGAAGGGCATCGCGTTGTCACGCGATGCCCTTTCATTTCAACTATTGAATATTACTTCTTAACAGCCGCTGCAACTTCTGCTGCGAAGTCTGTTTCTTCCTTTTCAATGCCCTCACCAAGAGCAAAGCGTGCAAATGCCGTGATCTTTGCTGGCGCGCCGATTGCCTTTTCCGCATCCTTCAATGCAGCTTCGACAGTCAGGTCAGGGTTGATCACGAATGCCTGCGAAAGAAGTACGACTTCTTCGTAGAACTTACGAAGGCGGCCTTCAACCATCTTCTCGATGATGTTGTCTGGCTTGCCGGACTGACGAGCAGACTCGGTAAATACTGCCTTTTCGCGTTCAACTGCTGCCGGATCAACCTCAGCGGCGGTCAAAGCAAGCGGGTTAGTAGCAGCAACATGCATCGCAACCTGGCGGCCAAATGCGTTTGCAGCATCTGCATTGCCTGCTGTCTCGATAGCAACAAGAACGCCGAGCTTGCCGAGGCCGTCGGAAACGGCGTTATGAATGTATGTTGCAACGACGCCTTCACTGACGCTCAAAGCGGTGGAGCGGCGGAATGAAAGGTTTTCGCCGATTGTGCCGACAGCGTCCTTGATTGTGTCTACAATCGACTTGCCGGTTGAAGGATAGGTTGCAGCCGAAACAGCAGCAGTCGAACCGTCTGTTGTCAGTGCAACACTGGCAACATTGCGAACGATATCCTGAAACGCATCGTTGCGGGCAACGAAGTCTGTTTCAGAATTCACTTCTACAACAACCGACTTGGTGCCGTTTGTTGCCACGCCAACCAGACCTTCGGCAGCGGTACGGCCAGCCTTCTTGTCGGCCTTGGAAATACCCTTCGCACGCAGCCAGTCGACAGCGGCTTCCATATCACCATTGGTTTCTGTCAGGGCTGTCTTGCAATCCATCATGCCAGCGCCGCTGATTTCGCGGAGTTCTTTTACTTGTGCTGCGGTAATGCTCATTCTAATCGCCTCTTCTCAAAGCAATCTCACGAAAACCGATACGGCCTTCCGTTTGAAACTGCGTGAAAACAAATAGATAAAGTGTCTTCAGAATCTACCGAAACCAAAACCACTTTAAAAACGAAGGCATACTGGTGAACCAGCATGCCAACTATGCGGCGCATCATGCGCCAGTCGAATCGTTTTTAAACACCCGATAAGACGGGTGTATGAAGCCTCAAGCGGAGGCTTCACCTTCCTGTGCAGGTGTTTCTTCAGCCGCTGCTTCGAGTGCTGGTTCAACAGGAGCTTCTTCCTGTGCGCCAACATCGATGCCGAGCGAGCCCTGCTGACGCAGAATGCCATCGAGAGCTGCCTTGGCAATCAGATCGCAATAAAGCGAAATAGCGCGGGAAGCATCATCATTGCCGGGGATCGGGAAATCGATCTGGTCCGGATCGCAGTTGGAATCGATCACTGCAACAACTGGAATACCAAGACGCTTGGCTTCCTGAATTGCAATCGCTTCCTTGTTGGTATCAATGATGAAAATAAGATCCGGAACCGAACCCATGTTCTTGATACCGCCAAGAGCGCGGTTGAGCTTCTCGCGTTCACGGTCAAGGTTCAGACGCTCCTTCTTGGTGAAGCCCTGTGCTTCGCCGGAAAGAAGTTCGTCAAGCTTGCGCAGACGCTGGATGGAATTCGAAATGGTCTTCCAGTTGGTCATCATGCCGCCGAGCCAGCGCGCGTTGACATAATACTGGGCAGACCGTGTTGCGGCATCGGCAATGATGTCCGAAGCCTGACGCTTGGTGCCGACGAACAGAACGCGGCCGCCACGGGCAACGGTGTCCGAAACCTTCTTCAGCGCTGTATTCAGCAGCGGATAGGTCTGGGCAAGGTCAAGAATGTGGATATTGTTACGGGAACCATAAATATATGGTGCCATTTTCGGGTTCCAGCGATGTGTCTGGTGTCCGAAGTGAACGCCAGCTTCCAAGAGCTGACGCATGCTGAAATCAGGCAATGCCATCTTGTGTTTTCCTTTTCCGGTTGAACCTCCACGGGAAGAGGCGGGAAACCCGCCACCGGAGGCCATATCGGATTTCTCCCGATATCAACCCAAATCCCGTGTGTGGAATGAAGCGGCTGTTAATGGATATTTGCGGCAAACGCAAGGGCGTCCGGCACAAAAGACCTCAGCCTTGGTCTACTTCTTGCATTTCGGCGTATCAAACAGCTCGAGATTGACCAGCTTGCCGGTCATGGAAAAATCACCATAATCCATTTTCAGGTCGCGGGTTACACCGTTGCGATACATCTTGAAATTGATGCGGTAGCTTGGCAGTCCTTCTGCCTTTTCCTTTTCGTCGAAGTAAGCGATTGATACAGGCCAGGTCGCATCTTTCGCCAATGGGCCCATGTGCTTGATCTCGTCATCAGGCTCGGTAACTGCTGATTTACCGATAACGACAGTCGTCGCCATGATCTTGTTGGCATCTTCCGAGCCATCGAAAAGCTTGGTTTGATAGAAAACCTCGCCAGCAAGCGCTTTCTCAATCAATTGCTGCATGTGACGTGTGGGAAATTGGGAAAGATCAAGATCTTCTTTCGAAGCAATCGGCTTTGTCAGTGAAATTTCCGTCTTGTCTTTCAACAGCGATGCATCGCCGCGAACTTCCTTGGTCAGGCTTTGATCGACAAATGTTTTGTTGACGAAGCGAAATTTCTCACCATTTGCGGTTTCGAACGTCGTCGTTTGCTGATCTGTCACCCTTTGCGGCTGCTCTTCCATATCGACGCGCGTCACAAAGCGGAAGTTCGTCGTGTAGCCTTCGCAATCCGACCCATTGAACTCGTAGACCATACGCCCCGTCAATCCGGTAATGCCGCTAGAATCCTGTGCATTGTCCAGTTTCAGGTCATAAATAGCGCGATGAGGAACAAGCGTTGCAGTTCCGGCAGCAAATGTCATGGTAGAACCACTCAAAGCCATGACGCCGAGACTGTAACCAAGGATTGAAAATACGCGCATCAAAAGATTCTCCACTATTTGAACGTGCATATTAAAAAAACTCTTGGCGGAAGCGAGGCAAAAATCGCAACTTCCATCACAATCAATTGCGATTCCGAAACACAAGGACAATAAACCATGAGCAATCCTGTCGAATCCCGCCTTGCCGAGCTCGGCATCAGCCTCCCCGTCGCCGCAGCGCCGGCAGCAAATTATGTGCCCTATTCGCAAACAGGAAATCTTTTGCTCACATCGGGCCAGTTGCCTTTGGTCGGCGGCAAGCTCGTTCATACGGGATTGCTCGGTGCGGATCTGGATGTGGCACAGGGTCAAGCCTGTGCTCAGGCGTGCGCCGTCAATATTCTGGCTCAGGCAAAAGCTGCACTTGGCGATCTTGAAAAGATTGTTCGCGTCATAAAGATCACTGTTTTTGTCGCCTCAACGCCAGGTTTTACCGAACAGCACCTTGTTGCCAATGGCGCTTCTGATCTTCTTGTCGCGGCATTGGGCGATATTGGACGCCATGCACGCTCTGCAGTTGGCACAGCGGCACTGCCCCTTAATGCTCCTGTCGAAATCGAAGCTATCATTGAGGTTCGCTGATTATGCCCTCAATTGACTGGTTGAAGAAAACTCCAATAGCCCATCGTGGCTTGCATGATTTGAACAATAAGCGCTGGGAAAACACGCTGTCTGCTTTTGACGCCGCAGCAAGCGCGGGCTTCGCCATAGAATGCGACGTTCATCTATCCGCCGATGGCAAAGCGGTTGTTTTTCACGATGGCACCTTGGACCGCGTCACGGGCCAAAAGGGCAATATTGATGAACTGACTGCGCAACAGGCCTGCAAAATCCGCGTCGGCGGAACCAAGGACCATATCCCTACCCTTACCGAAGCCCTGAAGCTGATTGATGGTCGCGTACCGATTATCATCGAACTGAAGGGCATTGCCGGACGCGACGACGGTCTGGTCAAGGCCGTCGCAAGTGATTTGGCGGCTTATCAAGGTCAAGCCGCGATCATGTCGTTCGATCACCATCTCATTCGCCTTTTCGGCAAGGACGCACCGGGCATTCCAGCCGGGCTGACAGCCGAGGGCCTGCGCGATGAGGATATGGAAGCGCATTTCTCAATGCTGGCCTACGAAATCGACTTCATTTCCTATAATGTCCACCATCTGGAAAATCGCTTTCTGGAGTTTGTAAACTCGCACCTTGACCTGCCTGTGATCTCCTGGACTGTGCGTAGCGCGGCAGACAAGGTGAAAAGCGATACTCTTGTAGACCAGATCACATTTGAAGGCTTTGATCCTCGCTTGCCATAAGGCTGGCTTTGCCTCTTGTATCGGCAAATCAATCACCTAGCTTATTGATTGAACCGGAATCGTTGCTTCCGGTTCGTCTTCGCTTATGGAAAGCCCAATTTGCTGATGCAAAATCTTGAACACGGCAATTTCACCTTGCGTGCCTGCGAAGGCATTGGCGCATTCACGCCAGCCGAGTGGTCGCGGCTGACTGACACCTCCCGTGATCGACCGGGTTACAATCCATTCATTTCGCATGCCTTTTTGTCGTCGCTGGAAGATTCCGGCTGCGTTGCCACCAAGGCAGGCTGGCTACCGCAGTTCTTGCGCCTTGAAGATGAATGCGGCGTGCTCGTCGGCGCCGTTCCTTGCTACTTAAAAAGCCATAGCCAAGGGGAATATGTATTCGACCATGGTTGGGCTGATGCATTTGAACGGGCGGGCGGGCGCTATTACCCGAAATTGCAGGCAAGCATACCGTTTACACCAGCCACCGGCCCACGTCTGCTGGTCAATTATGGTTGGGATGGCGATGCAGTCCGCGCCGCGCTGGCTAATGGGTTGCAGCAACTCGCCACGCAGCTGAACGTTTCGTCCGCACATTCAACCTTCGTGAATGAGACCGATCTTGTGTCTTTCACTGAAGCCGGGTTCCTGCATCGCGTCGACCAGCAATTCCATTTCATCAATGATGATTATGCCAATTATGACGAATTCCTTGATACGCTTGCATCCCGCAAGCGCAAGGCTTTGAAGAAAGAACGCCGCGAAGCCGTGGCGAATGGTATCACCATTGAGCGACTGACCGGCACCCAACTCACTCAAGAGGTTTGGGACGATTTTTATACGTTCTATATGGATACTGGCAGCCGCAAATGGGGTCGCCCCTATCTGAACCGCAAGTTCTACCAACTGATTGGTGAGCGCATGCCCGACGATATCATGCTTGTCATGGCTCGCCGTGAAGGTCGCTATATCGCGGGAGCCATCAATTTCATCGGCTCAGACAGATTATATGGCCGGAACTGGGGCTGTATCGAAGACCACCGATTCCTGCATTTCGAGGTTTGCTATCATCAAGCCATTGATTTCGCTATTGAGCGCAAATTGCGTGTCGTCGAAGCGGGTGCGCAAGGCGAACACAAGTTGGCACGTGGCTATCTGCCCGTCATTACAAATTCAGTGCACTACATTGCCCATGAGGGGTTGCGGCGCGCAGTCAATGATTTCCTCAGGCATGAACGCGCTGATGTTGCTTTGATGAGCGATGCGCTCAATGAACATGCGCCATTCAAAAAATCCGAACAATGAGCTTGACCCGCAAAACGGGCATGATCAAAAACATCAGCCATGATTTTGTAAGGACACGCACAGAATGAACCAGCAATATGAAAGCACCAACATATTCGCGCGAATCCTCCGCGGAGAGATTCCGTCTCATAAGATATACGAAGATGACAGAACCTATGCGTTGATGGATGTAATGCCGCAGGGAAAGGGTCATTGCCTCGTATTAACCAAATCTCCAAGCCGCAACCTGCTCGACGCCGATACAGAGGCGCTTTCCGCCGCCATCGCTACAACGCAGAAAATTGCGCAAGCCGTGGTGAAGGCTTTCAATGCCGATGGGGTCGGCATTGCACAGTTCAACGAATCTGCTGCGGGACAAACGGTTTTCCATCTGCATTTTCACGTCATTCCGCGCTTTGAAGGAATTGCGCTGAAACCACACAGCGGCACGATGGAAGACAACGCCGTGCTGGCGGCCAACGCGGAAAAGATCAGGGCGGCTTTGGCAGAGCTATAAAAGCAAGCCGGCAATCAAAATAGCTTCCCCGACGACAACGCCAATAATGACCCGTCGGCCCAGGTAGAGATAGGCGAGAAATCCTGCCAAGGCGGCGCCTACTCTCAAATAGACGGACGACTCTGCTAAAGCGCCGCTTGGATAAAGTATCAATTGGGCGATAACGCCTGCCACAAGCGATGTTGCAACAGCGCGCACAACCGTCAGTGCTTCTGAATCTTCGCTAACGCGCCCACCAATAAATACGCCGATGAAGCGCCAGATATAGGTGGGAAATGCTCCTGCCAGCAGAATGAAAACGTAAGGCCACCACCAATCGGAATAGCTTTGCCAAGTCATGACGACCTGCTCCGCATAGCTGCAAATCGCACATATGCCATTGTCACCAAACCACCGGCAAAGCCCGTTAACAGCAGATCATAAGCCGGGACGATGGTATGGATCAGCGGGAACAGCAACAGCCCCGAAACCATGGCAACATGCACAGAACGATCATGCGCCGATCCCCAAAGGGAAGCCAGGAAGTACATCGGCGTCAAAAAAAACAACGCAGCAAAGACAAGTGGCGGAAAACTGGCCGAAAGCCAATACACCATCGCCACGACCAATGTGTTCACAGTGGTTAGAGTAATGCCCAGACCTGCGAAAAATATCAGGCGCATGTCGCGCGGCACATGCTTGAGCTTTTCCATGCCCACCACCCACGCAGTAATCGCAATGAAATGCGCAATGGGCAGAAGCGCTCTTTTCCTGGTTTTTGGGCCGCGCACCTCAGGGATGAACGCCGCAACCATTGGCATTAGCCTGATGGATGAAAGCCCTACTGCAATGGCTGTTGCGACAATGGAATAGCCACCCGAAATGGCACCTATCAGCACGATATTAGCCGGAAGCGCCCAGATTGAAGCTACCATGAAGGTCGCTTGCAGCATCGAGACGCCATTTTCACTGGCAAAGCCGGCGAAGCCAACATGAGCGGTCATGAGGATAAGTGCCGGGATACTTGCGATCAACGAAGCACCTGCCAGAAACCACTGAAATGGTGTCCGCTCGGTCATCTGTGTGTCTTCGGGGGCAAGATCGGAATCAGACATGCTTCAAGCGTTAAACGCAACTTTCATAGGGGGCAAGAAAAAGGCCACCCGAAGGTGGCCTTTCTGTTATTTCTTGCGCGGAACCTTTGGCACTGATGCCTTGGGGGTCACAGGGGTGGAGCGTTCCCCGCTGACCGCATCTGCCGAAGCTTTCTCGAGCACCGGTTTTTTAGGCGCTGGCTTCTTACGTGCCAGCGGCTTTTTCTCTACCGGCATTTCCTTCTTCGGCTTTACCACAACCTCGTCGGCTATGTAGTCGAGTACCAGACCGCGTGAACCATCCGGCTTCTCGGCAACGGAAACCTTGACGGTGCCGCCCTTCTTGAGTTTTCCGAACAGCACTTCATCAGCCAATGGCTTCTTGATGTACTCCTGGATAACGCGACCCAGCGGACGCGCGCCCATGCGATCATCATAACCTTTGTCGGCCAACCAGGCGATTGCTTCCTGTTGCAGATCGAATGTTACGCCGCGATCGGCAAGCTGTGCCTCAAGCTGGATAACAAACTTCTGCACCACCTGATGAATGACCGGAACAGGTAGAGGACCAAATGGCACGATCGCATCGAGACGGTTGCGGAATTCTGGCGTGAACAGGCGGTTGATGGCTTCCAGATCATCGCCTTCACGCCGTGAAGAGCCAAAACCTATAGCCGCCTTTGCCGCATCCGAAGCGCCGGCATTCGTCGTCATGATCAAAATGACATTGCGGAAATCGATCTGCTTGCCATTATGATCTGTCAGCTTGCCGTGATCCATGACCTGCAAGAGGATATTGAACAGATCCGGATGCGCCTTCTCGATTTCATCCAGCAGCAGCACGCAATGCGGATGCTGATCGACGCCATCGGTCAAAAGGCCCCCCTGGTCAAACCCGACATAGCCGGGAGGTGCGCCGAGCAGACGCGACACCGTATGGCGCTCCATATATTCCGACATATCGAAACGCAGGAGTTCCACGCCAAGTGATGCAGCCAATTGCTTGGCAACCTCGGTCTTGCCGACGCCGGTAGGACCGGAGAACAGATAAGAGCCGATCGGCTTTTCCGGTTCGCGCAAACCTGCACGGGCCAGCTTGATTGATGAAGACAGCGCCTCAATGGCCAGATCCTGACCATAGACAACCCGCTTCAATTCCGCCTCAAGATTCGAAAGGACTGCTTCGTCATCTTTCGAGACAGTCTTCGGAGGAATCCTGGCCATCGTTGCAATCGTTGCCTCGATTTCCTTGACGCCAATCGATTTCTTGCGCTTGGCCTCCGGCAGCAGCATCTGGCTTGCACCAGTCTCATCGATCACGTCGATTGCCTTGTCCGGCAATTTGCGATCATTGATATAGCGTGCTGAAAGTTCTACAGCCGATTTGATCGCCTCCACAGTGTATTTGACCTTGTGGAAGTCTTCAAAATATGGCCGTAAGCCCTTCATGATCTCAATTGCATCAGGAATTGAAGGCTCGTTCACATCGATCTTCTGGAAACGGCGTACAAGCGCCCTGTCCTTCTCAAAGAACTGGCGGAACTCCTTGTAAGTCGTTGAACCAATGCAACGAATCGCCCCTGATGACAAAGCCGGCTTCAACAGGTTCGACGCATCCATAGCGCCTCCAGATGTAGCACCGGCACCAATGATGGTGTGAATTTCGTCGATGAACAGGATTGCACCCGGAAACTCTTCGAGTTCCTTGATGACCTGCTTCAAACGCTCTTCGAAATCGCCACGGTAGCGCGTTCCGGCCAGCAATGTACCCATATCCAGGGAGAACACTGTTGCATCCTGAAGTACACTTGGAACCTTCTTTTCCACAATACGCTTTGCCAGACCTTCGGCTATTGCCGTCTTGCCGACGCCGGGATCACCGACATAAAGCGGATTGTTTTTCGAACGGCGGCAAAGAATCTGGATGGTCCTGTTGATCTCCTGATCACGGCCGATCAATGGATCAATCTTGCCAATCTTGGCGCGGTCATTCAGATTGATGCAATAAGCCGTCAGGGCATCCTGCTTTTTCTTCGTCGTTTCATCGGACTCCGAAGCATGTGATTCTTCATTATTGCTTTCAGTGCCGAGCGGTGTGCGCGGCTCCGACATGCCTGGACGCTTGGAAATCCCGTGGGAAATGTAGTTGACCGCATCATAGCGAGTCATCTGCTGTTCCTGCAGGAAGAAGGCCGCATGACTTTCACGTTCGGCAAAAATCGCGACAAGCACGTTTGCGCCGGTCACTTCCTCGCGGTTGGAAGATTGCACATGGATAACAGCACGCTGGATTACGCGCTGAAAAGCGGCAGTCGGTTTTGAATCTTCATCATAGCCCGTAACAAGATTATCGAGCTCATGATCAACATAATCGTTCACCGTACGGGTAAGTTGCACCAGATCGACATTGCACGCGCGCATGACACTGCTTGCGTCCTGATCATCGATCAGGGCAAGAAGCAGATGCTCCAGCGTGGCATATTCGTGATGATGCTCATTGGCGATGGTCAGCGCCTGATGCAGGGCCCGCTCAAGACTAGGTGAGAAAGATGGCATGAAACCTCACTTTTTCTCCATCACGCATTGCAGCGGATGTTGGTTTTGCCGCGCATAGTCCATGACTTGGGTCATCTTGGACTCCGCGACCTCATAGGTAAAGACACCGCATTCACCGACTCCATGATTATGCACATGAAGCATGATTCTGGTGGCATCTTCTTTGTTCTTCTGGAAAAAACGTTCCAGAACATGAATGACGAATTCCATGGGAGTGTAATCGTCATTAAGAATCAACACACGGTAGAGACTCGGCTTTTTCAGCTTTGGTTTTGTACGGGTAATAACAGCCGTGCCCCGACCGGGACCGTTGCCATTGCCTTGGTCCTCATCCTGCATTTTGGGTGAAAACGTATTCATGTTGTTGCTGCCTGCATTCTGATCGCCATGTGTCGCTCTGTACATTCTATGTAGGTCGCGATGAGCTAATTTTAAGCCCTATCCTGAAGCTTGCAATATCAAGTTACACTTGGCAAAGGCGATTTGCTGCTTCAAGGATAAAAAAAGCCCGCTTGCAGGGCAAGCAGGCTCAAAATCAACCTTGTGAGAGCGTGTCAGCTCCGCACTTTTACCAGCACTGCTTCATAAGGCTTGAACGCTTCTTTCGCGATATCCGCGTAAAGCTCACTAAATTTGGCAGCTTGCGCCACGAATGCTTCGTAAGCATTTTTGGTGAAAATGCTGTGAGCATGGAATGCCTGCTCGACGGACCGAGTGGATGCGAGCTTTTGAACCAATGCTGAGCCATCCTGGAGCGATTTTGTCGAATAATCGGTAGCTTCGCCTACAATCGTCTGCAAGCCTTCGTTCATTGCAGAAACGCTGGCCATACTATTGCCCAGAAATTCTCTGCTTTTCTCGTTCAGCGCGCTGAGTGAGGTGACCATAATTCAGACCTTTCAAATGAACTTTTGTTATTGGCGTGGAGTTAGTGTGCGCTGCACAAAAAGTCAAATTCAAGGTAGCTGCGATTTTAACCTTAAAAATTAATCAAAATCGACGGAAAACCGTGAACCTTCCGGTTACCATAAAGGGTTTGGTAACGCTGATACGGCTAAAGTCTACACATCCGTTCTGATGCCTTTGATCATCAGTAAATTTCGACGCATATACCGAGCAGGTGTTGATTGTGCTTTACCCGGCCCGCCAGACTTCAAAACTAATTACAAAAATGGCTTATGCCCTGCTCGCAGTGGCAATCATATCCGGGTTGAGTTTGGGCATCGCCACACAGGCCGAAGCTCAAAGCAAGGCTGCCTCGATCGTCGTGGATGCCAATACGGGCAAGACACTCTACTCATCCAATGCAGATGCAAAGCGTTATCCCGCTTCACTGACCAAGATGATGACCCTCTATATGCTCTTTGAAGCGATGGCGGCAGGCAAGGTTTCAAAATCGACGCCAATCGCTGTGTCGGCTTATGCTGCCTCCCAGCCGCCCACAAAGATCGGTTTCAAACCCGGCCAGACAATCAGCGCCGAAGCTGCAATTCTTTCTCTGATCACCAAATCCGCCAACGATGCTGCAACTGCCATAGGTGAACATCTTGGCGGCTCAGAGCAGCGTTTCGCAGTGATGATGACCAACAAGGCACGCCAGCTTGGCATGCGCAATACTCAATTCCGCAATGCGAGCGGCTTGCCTGATGGTCAGCAATATTCGACAGCACGTGATCTGGCGGTCCTCGGCATCGCGCTCCGCGAGCATTTCCCACAATATTACAGCTATTTCTCAACCCGCAGCTTCAGCTATCGTGGCCGCCGCATCGTTGGTCACAACAGGCTTCTCGGTAAAGTCGAAGGCGTTGATGGAATCAAGACCGGCTACACCCGCATGTCCGGCTTCAACCTTGTTTCGTCGGTCAATACAGGCGGCAAAAAGCTCGTCGCCGTCGTAATGGGCGGATCAAGCGGGGGCTCACGTGACGCTCAAATGGCCAAGTTGATTGCGCAATATCTCCCTTCTGCATCGCGCCGCGATGGTGGAAATCTGCTCGCATCGCGCAAAAACAGTCAAATCAGCGTTGCTGCTCTCGAATTGCCTGAAAACAATAATGTTCCTGTCCCGGTCCAGCGCGAAGTCGCCGCTGCTCCAGTAGAGGCTGAAGAAGTTGTAACCGCCTATGCGGCACCTGCCCCAGCCGCCTCACCGGCAACACAGATTTTGCGCATACCAGCCCCAACACCTAAAGAGGAAGTCGGCGAAGGCGATCAGTCTGAGGTTGACCCTGTAACGACTGCTTCGGCATCTCCCGGCGGCTGGATGGTGCAGATTGGCTCCACAGGCAGCCCTCAAGAAGCAAAGGCTCTGCTGTCCAAGGCCGTCTCACAGGTTGGCGCCCCTGTTGCAAGCCTTTCGCCCTATACGGAAAAATTCCAGAAGGGTTCCATTACCTATCACCGCGCGCGCTTTGCTGGCATCTCCTCCGCCAAGGCTGCCAACAGCGCTTGCGCCGCTCTGAAGCGTCAAAGTTTCAACTGCTTTGCGATTGCACCACAATCGTAAGGCGATTGATGAAGAAGGCCCCGATTGTTTAGCGTTAAGGGTTTAGGTCATGTCGAGTATCATAGAACAAGATAGTTCCTTTGGTTTTGCCCCCAAGTCTGCCAAGCCACGGCTGAGCGGTATTGGAGCATTGCAGCAGGCAGCATTGCGTCTTGCCGATCTGCGCCGGGGCGGTACTAACGCCTTCAAAACCATGGATCTCGTCAATGTGTTGTTGTGTCAGGCAGCACGGACCCGCCGCGCGGCTTTGCCACCGGTTCGTCTGCACCTGCGTTCGGAAAGTCGTAATGGAGTAACCGCAGTTCGCCTCCGCCTTTACTGAACAAGCACACGGCCAATGCGCTGTGTTTATGTCTGGTGACAACGGCGTTGTACGTGTTCGCCCTTCGAAAAGCTCAGGGATCTCACCAAAGGTGAAATAGTGGGCGGCATGATAATCGCAAGCGTTTCAAAGCTTGACTCTTACAATCTCCAACCATCCTCATGGTGAGCTTGTCGAACCACGCGCTGAATTAATGCACCAAGCTAAACGACTAAAGTAACCCGAGCGAGGCCAGCTCATTCCGCAGCTCCGGTGGCAGTTTGGCACGGCCGGATTTGCCCTGCCCCTCATCCAACGGTGCGTCTTCGCTCGTAAGATAGCGCCACCCCTGAAATGCCCGCCTCGGCTGCCATTCGGTTACGATAATGCGCGGCTCCAATACGAGATTGCAGCGCGAAATTCCTTCATCATCCGTAAATGTTCGCAGATCGGTCAGGCGCTGGCGGCACTGAATATTGCCCTTGATGACCCAATAGAGCGATCCGCCATCCAGAAGCTCTTCAGCACGCTTTGGCACCATGCGCGTTGTATGAAACTGTTCCGCAGGCAGACCCGCGCGGCGGCGTTCATCCAGACGGAAATCAATCCAGGCGGCCAGATCTTCGATTGCCGTACAGCCGACACAGAGTTTTACGAGGTTAAGAGCCATAGGCTAGCTTTTACGCTTCCGGGTTGTTCGGTCAACCTTAAGCAACGTTTCGTCCACAGCGGCAATGAATCAGCATTCCACCACATTGACAGCCAGACCACCCAAGCTGGTTTCCTTGTACCGCTCATTCATGTCCATACCTGTCTGGCGCATGGTTTCGATACAGGCATCCAGCGGGACAAAATGGGTTCCGTCGCCTTTAACCGCCAATGAAGCCGCCGTAACCGCCTTCACCGCGCCAAGCGCATTGCGCTCGATACAGGGCACCTGCACAAGGCCAGCGACAGGATCGCAAGTCATGCCAAGATGATGCTCAAGGGCAATTTCGGCAGCATTTTCAATCTGCTCCGGCGTTCCGCCAAGGACAGCCGCCAAACCGGCAGCGGCCATAGCTGATGCAGAGCCGACCTCACCCTGACAACCGACCTCAGCGCCCGAAATGGAGGCATTGGTTTTGACGATCCCTCCAATGGCTGCCGATGTCAGCAAAAAATCCCGAATGCCATCCTGATCCGCGTCCTCGTGGAAATGCAGATAATAGCGCAGAACTGCCGGAACAACGCCAGCGGCGCCATTTGTCGGGGCAGTTACAACACGGCCACCGGCAGCATTCTCCTCATTCACAGCCATCGCATAAACTGACAGCCAATCATTGGCCAGCAGGGGATTGATGCGATTTTGCCGCCACTCTTCCTGAAGCCGATCATGCAGATAACGGGCACGGCGCTTGACCTTAAGACCACCTGGCATAATGCCTTCCTGCTCCAAGCCGCGATCAATACATGAGCGCATGGCTGACCAGATGCGATCAAGACCAGCATCCAAATCAGCGCGACTCATGAACATTTCTTCGTTGCGCCGCTTCATTTCAGCGATGGAAAGGCCGCTTTCCTTTGCCATGCTCATCATCTGCGCGGCATTTTTAAAAGGAAACGGCACCGAATGATCTGCTTTGGGCGCCGTGCGTGTCTTCGCTGATTCCAATTCTTCTTCGGTTACAACGAAACCGCCGCCGATTGAGTAGAAAATCCGGCGGAGCAACAATCTGTCATCAACATCATAAGCCTCGAAAGCCATGCCATTGGCATGGCCGGGAAGCGCGGTGCGACGATCCATGATGAGATCCATAGCCGGATCAAAGCGATAGACGGGATGACCTTCTGGTGCGAGCGTCTTTGTCTGCTTAACTTTCTCAAGCAGGGCATCCATCTCGTTTGGATCAACAGTTGCCGGCAAAAGCCCGCATAAACCCAGAATCACCGCCCGGTCCGTAGCATGCCCGATACCAGTAAAGGCCAAGGATCCATGCAGATGCACACGCAGCCTGTGGACTTTCACACTCGTAGGGCGCGGCCACTGGCCATTCTTCAATTCATCAAGAAATTGTCCACCGGCAGTCATCGGTCCCATCGTGTGGGAACTCGAAGGACCAATGCCGATTTTGTACAGATCGAAAACCGACAGGAACATCAAGCAACCTCAAAAGGTGGAATCCGGAATATTCGATAATGGCTGGTCGGCGAGGAAAGGCGCAGCCAGCCACCGACCTAGCCTTGCATTTATACGACATAGGGTGTGTGAGACGAAAGTCCAATAGCTATTTGTGTCAGCAATTATTGACACGAAACAGAACTGCCCGAATAAAGGTTGAATAGTACCCCATTCTCGGAGCCTGCACATCCTGGGGTCCGACCCCAAGGGTGATGGAACAATGACGAATCCGAATATGTCCTATTGGCTCGATGTTGTGGCGCTAGTGTATTTTTTCGCCGTCTGGGCGCTTTATTCGCACACCACGGCCAATGGCTTTGGTGGCAGAAAATCCCTGACATCCGAGATGAATCACGCACGAAGCCAGTGGATGACGACAATGGCCACGCGCGAGCTGCGCATGATCGATACCAGCATCATGATCGGGTTGCAGCAAGGCACAGGATTCTTTGCCTCAACTTCGATCCTGGCAATCGGCGGTTGTTTCGGCCTTCTCAACTCTTCGGGTCGCGTTCTGACCCTGTTTCACGAACTGCCATTCATCAGCGAAACAACGCAACAGCTGTTTGAGACAAAGATACTTGGTCTGCTCATCCTGTTCGCCTATGCGTTCTTTAAATTTGCCTGGTCGTACCGGCTGTTTAATTATTGCTCCATATTGATCGGCAGTGTGCCTATGGCCCGCGATAGAGGTCCCGATGATCCGCAGGTGGTTGCCGGAATCAATCGCGCCGCCGGGATAAACATTCAGGCCGGGCAGCATTTTAACAGCGGCCTTCGCGGCATATTCTTCTCGATAGGATATTTAGGCTGGTTTCTTCACCCGGCGCTGTTCATGGTCACGACAACACTGGTTGCCTTCGTGCTTTTACGCCGGCAGTTCTTCTCAAAAGCGCGCGACGTTCTCATCCGCAATGCCCAGACTGGCCTATAAACGGCGTGGCAGATATCGCCAGACGAATATGGCTGTGAACAGCATCAACGCTGCCAATGCGATAAAGATCGAGCCGAAGCTGAAGAATGTCAGGATGATCGAGTAAAAGAAGGCGGGCAGTATTTCGGAAAAATCGAGATAAGTCCGATATACAGCGGTCATTTGGGCTCGCTCATGCGGGTGTACAGCCCGAATGAATGTCGTGGATGCCAATGTATCGAGCGCGACACAGAAAAATGAACCGGAAAGCAGCATGAGTGCTGCAATCATCGGAAAACTTTCGCCAGCAATTCCCGCACCGATCAGGGCAATAGCCAATAGGATGAATATGCCGGATATTGTTCGCGTTAAACCCTGCGCCATTCCGATTTTGCCCCACAGAATGGAACCAAGAAGAAACAGATTGCCTAAAGATACGAGCAGCCCGCCGGCGAGTGATCCCTGCCCCGTCGCTACCATGAGGATCGGGCCGTAGACGAAGAAAGTGCTCCAATAACAAGAGCGGGAAAAGGCAATGAGCCAAGCCAGTCGCAACCTCGGCTGAACGACAAACCGGCGCACATTTGCAATGGGGTTTGCCGGACGGCTGGGCCCCTTTTGCAAGGCCGGGTTATCGCTAAGCCGGAAATACCAGAACAGCGTCAGCAAAAGAATGGAAAACCCGATCGATAACAAAAATGGAGCGATCATCCCGATGCGGGTGTAAAGAAAAACACCCAAAAAAGGCCCGGCCGTCCACGCGAGCGTCGCCGTTGCCATACGTACGGACTCGGCCCGGACAAGTTCGCCTTTCTTGATATGGTCCATAATGTAAAGGCTGAGCGTTATCGAAAGCGTTCCTGCCCCGAAGGTTCGAAGGAACAGTCCAATTGCCTGTCCTGATATTGTATCAAGCGCAAATGCGATGCATCCCAGCATCAGAGAAACTGAACCAGCTGTGTACACCCATCGCCGTGGAATGCGCACGATCAGCAGCGGGATCGATAAGGTTGAAATAAGCCCGAGCAAAGACATACAGGTATAAAGAATGCTGACGCTGCGTTCGCTTTGCAAAAGATCATAGGTCTGGATCGGCACCACACTAGTAATGATCGCACGGGCCATCGATTCGATGCCGAAAAGGATGGCAAATACCCGCGCTGTTGGACGCTTGGCCGTGTTGATCCAGATGGGATGACGAACTTGATTTATCACGATGGGACTTTGAAGCTTGATTCGAACGCTGCAGGAAGCATCGAACGAGAATCCATCGATAGCAGTCAATTAGGCGACATAACATGCAACTTTCGATGGATTTTTCACAATCCGTGATGGGATTGCTGAAACGTCATGGATTTTAAGCGCCAGCTCCAATAGCTTGCGGCAAACTTTAGCTACGAGATTCCATAAAATGAGCCAAAACGCTGTCTCAAATCCTCCGGTAAAAGCACGCCTTGGCAAACTCGATGTGTTGCGCGGCATCGCTCTTATTGCAATGGCGACATATCATACCGGTTGGGATTTTGAGTTCTTCGGCTATTTGGAGCCCGGCACAACCGGACATGGTATGTGGAAGCTCTATGCCCGCTGTATTGCATCGACATTTCTGGTGCTTGTCGGCTTCAGTCTCGTTCTGGCTCATAGTCGCGGCATTCGCTGGCTACCCTTCGGCATCCGACTAGCGCAAATTGTTGCCGCAGCGCTGGCAATTACAATTGCCACCTATCAATTCACCCCGGACAGCTTTGTATTCTTTGGTATACTCCATCAAATTGCGGCTGCGAGCCTTCTTGGCCTGCTTTTCTTGCGCTTGCCAGCATTTATCATCGCTTTCGCCGCTGCTGGAGTTGTTGCCGCGTCCCATTTTCTGGCATCATCGGCCTTTGATGCCCCGTGGCTATGGCCGCTGGGTCTTTCCGAAATTACGATCCGCTCCAATGATTTTGTACCGATATTTCCCTGGTTCGGAGCGGTATTGGTGGGGATGGCCCTCGCCAAAACATTCCAGCATCTCAATTTGCTGACCTTGTTTGCGGGCAATATCAAACCGGCTTGGCTGGACAAAGGGCTGCGCTTTATCGGTCGCCATAGCCTTGCCTTCTATCTGATTCATCAACCTGTGCTTATCGGTTCTGTCTACGTTATTTCGCAGATTTTCCCCCCATCCCTGCCTGCCAGCCGCTATGCGGGTGAATGTGTGCAAAGCTGCGAAGTGACCTATGACAAGGCCCTTTGCGAAAATTTCTGCGGATGTGTCGTGGGTAGATTTCAGGCAGACGGAATATTCGCTGACGCACTATCGGGAAAGCGAAATCCGCAAACCGATCCGCAAATGCAGGAAATCCAGCAGATTTGTCTTAACGAAACCGGTCAGTGAGACTTCAGGTATTAACGCCCAGCTCAGCGAGCCGCTCAATGCAGCCCTCTTCCACCTGATCTAGTTCTGCCAAGGTTTCTTCGATATCCCGGCGCTTCTGGCGCAGCTCACTGCGTTTTTCTTCCACGCGCTTCATCATAAGATGAATCTGTCCAAGCTCACCGGGGGGCGCCTTGTACATCTGGATGATTTCCTGAATCTCGGAGATCGAGAAACCCAGGCGCTTGCCACGAAGAATTTGCTTTAGCAGATGCCGATCAGAGGGACGGAATAAGCGTGTGCGCCCGCGACGCACAGGGTGGATCAGGCCTTCATCTTCATAAAAGCGCAATGTCCGGGTCGAAACACCGAACTCCCGTGTCAATTCTGTAATTGAATAATATTCGCGGATAGCAGACACAGATCATTCTCTCTTTAACCGATTGAATGTAGTGGTCACGAATTTACGTAAAAGTCAATTGAACGATTGTACTCGGTTGAAAACTTTGGTGCATAACAACTTTTATTTGAAGCCAAACCACCATGTTGCAAGGCCGAGAAATGACGAAAAGCCAACCACATCGGTGATTGTTGTCACGAATACCGCTGAGGCAATCGCCGGATCTGCGCCGAATCGGTGGAGGAGCAGCGGAATGAGGATTCCGCCAAGCGCGGCCGCCAGCATGTTGATTATCATCGCGCAAGCGATGATGCCGCCAAGATTGACGCTGCTGAACCAGAAAGCCGCGACCAGACCTATCAGTATTGCAAAGATGACGCCGTTGATCAGTCCCACGGATGCTTCACGTCTTATGATACGGCCAGCATTATAGATATCCATGTCACGTGTCGCCAGCGCGCGCACTGTAACAGTCATCGTCTGCGTGCCTGCATTGCCGCCCATGGAGGCAACAATCGGCATGAGCACGGCGAGCGCGACCATCTGCTGGATCGTGCCGTCGAAAAGCCCAATGACAGATGCCGATAGAAATGCCGTGAACAGATTGACCACAAGCCACGGCGTACGCGAGCGCGAGGTGGAAAGGATCGAGTCGGAAAGCTCTTCGTCGCCGACGCCGCCGAGGCGCATAATATCTTCCTCGGCCTCTTCTTGAATAACGTCAACGATGTTTTCAATTGTCAGAACACCGACCAGACGCTCATTTTCGTCGACAACAGCGGCAGATAGCAGATCATATTGCTCGAAAATTTGCGCAGCTTCTTCCTGGTCCATCGTTGCCGGGATCGCATGCCGTGTTTCGTGCATGATATCTTCGATCTTCGTATCGCGGCGCGTGCGCAAGATGCGATCAAGATCAATGGCGCCCAGCAGCCGAAACATCGGATCAATGACAAATATCTGCGAAAAGGATTCCGGCAGATCATCATTCTCGCGCATATAGTCGATGGTCTGCCCCACCGTCCAGAACGGCGGCACAGCCACAAACTCGGTCTGCATGCGGCGGCCAGCCGTCTCTTCCGGATAACCCAGTGAACGCCGGAGGCGCACCCGCTCGGTAAATGGCAATTGCGCCAGAATCTCGTCGCGGTCTTCCTGATCGAGATCTTCAAGAATGTAGACGGCATCATCGGAATCGAGGTCCTGAACGGCTTCGGCAATCTGCCTGTTTGGCATTGCATCGACGATTTCGAGGCGGACAGCCTCATCTACCTCGGTGAGCGATGCAAAGTCGAACTCATCGCCAAGCAATTCAACCAATGCGCGCCGCTGTTCTGACTGCAAGGCTTCAAGAACATGACCCAACTCGGATTGATGCAGCTTGCCAACATGCGAACGCAGAAACAGCACATCGCGATCGGCAATAGCCGCGCCGACGCGAGCGAGATAAGACGAGCGCACAGCGCCATCTTCGCCATAGATGTCCACGTCCTCAACGTCAGGCGCGGCATTGCTCAGGCGTTCTGTTTCATCCATTCTGTCCGCACCCGTCTGCTGGCATCAATCGTCGTTCAGGCAATACAGGCTCAAGCGGTGCTGTCTTCCCAACCGCTTATGGCCTTCACTTCTAGGAAGTCTTCAAGGCCCCAATGACCGCCTTCGCGGCCGATACCTGACTGCTTATAGCCACCGAAAGGTGCATCTGCCGCATGGCTCGCGCCATTGATACGCACCATGCCTGCACGAAGCTGCTTCGATACGCGTTTGATGCGCTCAACATTACCGGACTGAACATAGGCGGCAAGGCCATAGGGCGTGTCATTGGCGATTTCGACAGCCTCCTCTTCTGTATCAAAGGGAATCATCGTCAGAACCGGACCGAATATTTCTTCGCGAGCAATGGTCATGCCGTTGTTCACGTCAGCAAAAACGGTCGGGCGGACATAGTAGCCACGATTGAAACCCTCGGGACGTCCGGTTCCGCCGGCAATGAGCCGCGCGCCTTCCTTGATGCCCTGTTCTATCAGACCCTGCACCTTGTTGAACTGAAGTTCGGAAACCAAGGGGCCCATATGGTCACCTTCCTGGGAAGGATCGCCAACCTTGGTCGCTTTGGCCGTTTGTGCGGCAACTTCTGTTGCCTTGTCATAGACAGAACGTTCGACGAGCATGCGTGTCGGCGCGTTGCAGGACTGTCCGGTATTATTGAACACATGGGCAACGCCGCGCTTTACCGCTGCTTCAACATCCGTGTCAGCGAAAACAATGTTTGGTGATTTACCACCAAGTTCCAGCGAAACCCGCTTGACCGTATCGGCAGCAGCTTTGGTGACAGCAATGCCAGCGCGCGTAGAACCGGTAAAGGACATCATATCAATGCCCGGATGGCGTGACATAGCTTCGCCCACAGTCGGCCCATCGCCATTGACGAGGTTGAAAACACCTGCGGGCAAGTCAGAAGCGTCAATAATTTCCGCAAAGAGCATGGAGGACATTGGTGCAACTTCAGATGGCTTCAGAATGACTGTGCAGCCCGCAGCAATCGCAGGAACGACTTTCAGCACCACCTGATTCATCGGCCAGTTCCAAGGTGTAATGAGGCCGCAAACGCCAATTGCCTCATAGGCGATACGTACATTCTTGTTGTGTGCATCAAGCGGGCGTTCGAATTCGAAATTCTTCAGCGCGCGCTGAAAGGCCTTGAGGTGCCCCATTCCTGAAGCCGCCTGTTCTTCGAGCGCCATGGTCATGGGCGCACCCATCTCAGACGATATTGCCCTGGCCATATCGGAGAGGCGCGATTCGTAAACGGCGATCAGGCGTTCCAGCCAAGCGAGGCGATCCTCGCGGGTGCTGACACTCCACGTGGTGAAGGCATTGCGGGCAGCGATAACTGCTTTGTCCACATCAGCGGCAGAACCAAGAGAGATCGTGGCAAATGCTTGCTCGTCAGCCGGGTTGATCACTTCAAGCTCTTTGGCGACAATTGGAGCTATCCATTTTCCATCAATATAGAAATCGGTCTTGCGCAGCATGATCTGTCTCCTGCTCATTTGCTTTATAAAAGGCGATTGTAACAAGACCGCCCACGATCGGCGGACGTCATATTGTGTGTGTAGCGAGGATAGGCGAAACGTCCAACAGGAATATCGAACAAAGAGGCGAAAATTGCGGCGCGCGCTAATTTACACCTTTATTTGTTCGCGATTGAACTGCCGTGCAAGCCGCAAAAAATTCCCGAGCATGGCATGACCATACTCGGTCAATACGGATTCCGGATGGAACTGAACGCCATGGGTTGGGTGGCTTGCATGGGTCAGCCCCATGATTTCACCCGAGCTGGAACGCGCATTAATCAATAATGGACCCGCTTGCGGTTCGTACTCCACGATCAATGAATGATAGCGTCCCGCTTTAAGGGGGCTCGGCAGGCCCTTGAAAACACCCGTGCCGTCATGCTGGATTGCCGACGAGCGACCATGCATTGGTTCGCGCGCCCGCACAACGCTGCCGCCAAACACTTCTCCGATACATTGATGGCCGAGACATATGCCGAGTATAGGAATTTCCCCGCTCAGCTGTTCGATAATTGCCAGCGACTGCCCGGCTTGGCGCGGTCCGCATGGTCCCGGTGAAAGGATAATGGCCTCTGGAGCGAGGTGCTTTACTGCTTCAGCTGATATGGCGTCGTTTCGAACCACTTTCGGGATCGCGCCAAGCTCTGCGAAATAGCGTGAAACGGTAAAAACAAAAGAATCGTAATTATCGATGATCAGGATCACGGCGCATCCTCTTCAAAAACGCTGAAGATGCGAGCGGCTTTATCAAGGGTTTCCTGATACTCGGCTGCCGGATCCGACAGCGCTGTTATCCCGCCGCCAGCTTGAAAAATAGCCTTGCCGCCCTGAAACAACACGGTTCGGATCCCGATATTGCTGTCGCAATTACCATTGAAACCCATATAGCCTATCGAACCGCAATAAATGCCCCGCGCCTGCCGCTCGATCTCGGTAATGATCTCCATTGCCCGCAACTTTGGAGCGCCGGTTATTGATCCTCCGGGGAATGATGCAGCGATCAGATCCATCAATGATGTGTTTTTGGCCAACTCGCCAGTCACCACCGAAACCAGATGATGAACGCTGGCATAGGTTTCCAGACCGCAAAGCACTGGCGTCAGAACCGAGTGTGGACGACAAACGCGCGACAGATCATTGCGCATCAGATCGACAATCATCAGATTCTCAGCGCGATCCTTTTCAGATCCAAGAAGCATGTCGGCAAGTTGCTTATCCTTCACAGGATCGGAAGATCGCGGCATTGTGCCTTTGATCGGCCGTGTCTCGACGTGGCTTCCAGTGACAGCGAGAAACCGCTCCGGTGAACTTGACGCAATAATGATGTCACCATGATCGAGAAAAGCAGCGAAAGTTGCAGCATTTTTCTGGCGCAATTGCTTGTAGAACTGCCAGGGCGCATAATTTTCGGGAAGGTTTGCGCTGAAACACTGGGCAATGTTCGCCTGAAAAATATCTCCATCGAGAATATATTCCACGACTCGGCTCACCGCCTGCATATAGCTTTCACGGTCAAAATTGGAGTTCCACTCTGTACGGGGGATGGCTGGCTTTCGTTCCGCAACGCCGCTTTCCAATCTGGTGAGTTGGTCTAAAAACAGTCCTGCCCTCTCCGCAGCGCGCTCTGCACGAGCACTTTTTTCCAGTTCCGGAAACCCGGTTGAAATCAGCCAAACTTTTTGTTCTGTGTGATCGAAGGCCAGAACGACATCATAAAAATTCCATATGGCATCCGGCATTGTCCCTTGTTCTGGCACTTCTGGCTTTGGCAATCGCTCAAGCAAGCGCCCGAATTCATAAGAGAAATAGCCTATCGCGCCTCCCTGGAATGGCGGCAATCCGGCTTGTTCTACCGTGCGGTATAATTCGAGATAATGTGAAATAGCGTCCCGTGCGGGCATACTCACCAGCTCATTATTCCATCTTACACTGCCCTGATCGGCGATCAGCTGACCGAACGGATCAGCGGCCACGTAGGAGTACCGTCCGAGGGATTCGTGACGCATCGCACTGTCGAGAAAGCTCAATCCTCCGAGCGCCCGCAAACTTTCGGCAGCATCGACAGGCTCCAGCCATGGAATTTCACGAATATGCAAATGGCTCTCCCGAGAGTATCAGCACCGGACATTAGATATTTTTACAGTAACATTATGCGTGGTTCGACGGGGCTCACCATGAGAAAAGTGGTTTGGCTGCTTTATAAAACAGCTCATAGAAACTGTCTTAAAATCAACTCACCTTCCTCATGGTGAGCCCCGTCGAACCACGCATAATGCTGGTGCAAACATTATAATCGCTTAGCTTTTACGCGTAGACAAAAGGATACTTGTCTCTGTTGAGGTGATTCCGTCAATGTGGCGAATATCACGCAACGTTTTGTCAAAAGCCTCAAGGGTCTCGACCTCAATCTCAGCAACAATATCCCAGCGCCCATTGGTGGTATGCATGGCCCGGATTTCCGGGAAACCCTGAAGGCGGCGAATAACCTTCTCGCCACCCTGCCCGGCAACTTCGATCATGGCGATGGCCCGTACTCCATAGACACCAGCGCCAGCTTTCAAGGTGATTGTGAAGCCCTGAATAGTGCCATCATTGGTCATTTTGTCGATACGAGTGCGCACGGTGGCGCGCGATATGCCCAGGATTGTAGCCATCGATGAAACCGGCAGGCGGCAATCATCTCTCATCAATGACAAAAGCCGACGATCAATGTCATCCATACCTATCAAACCGATCAATATTATTAAGCAAACTGCTCATTATGTTGCGCATTTCTATCAAGATGCTGGCTTTTTGTCACCATTAAAAAATGCGAACATCAGGAAACGACAATCTGCGAAATGGCGACGATTCATGAATATGCACGGCAATTTTGATGATACTCAAAAGCAAAACCTGACCATTATCGGCGCCCCTATTGAAGAGGGCGCAGGTCGGCTTGGCGCATTGATGGGACCGGCCGCTTTGCGCACGGCAGGGCTTGTGCGTACACTTGAAGAACTCGGCCATGCTGCGGAAGATCGCGGCGACCTGCACCTTCCTGAAATATTGCCCAATGTCCCGCCGGTTAACGGTCTTGCCCATCATATTGAAGAAATCGCCGCATGGTCGCGCATGCTGGCGATCGAAACCTATAACGCAATGAAATCAGGCTCTTTTCCGATTATTCTTGGTGGCGATCATAGTCTTTCCATCGGATCGGTCGGCGGCATTGCGCGCTATTGTGAAGAGCAGAATCGTGAACTCTTCGTGCTTTGGCTTGATGCGCATTCTGATTTCAATACGCCTGCCACTTCGCCATCCGGCAACATGCATGGCATGCCTTTGGCTCTTTTGTGCCGGGAACCCGGCCTCGAAGGAGTTTTCGGCGATGAACCGCATGGTTTCGTCAAACCGGAAAACCTCCACCTTTTCGGCATCCGCTCAATTGACAGCACCGAGCGCGTGCTTCTGCGGGAACGGGGTATTGATGTCGTTGATATGCGCCAGATCGATGAGTTCGGCGTTGCACCGCTCCTGCGCCGAATTCTCGAACGCGTGCAAAAGGCAAATGGCGTTCTTCATGTCAGCTTTGACGTCGATTTTATTGACCCGTCCATTGCACCCGGTGTTGGCACCACAGTGCCCGGCGGCGCGACCTATCGTGAAGCACATCTCGTCATGGAAATGCTGCATGATTCAGGGGTCGTCTGCTCGCTCGATGTTGTCGAGCTGAACCCTTTTCTGGACGAGCGAGGCAAGAGCGCTTTGTTGCTCGTCGATCTCGTGGCCAGCCTTTTTGGCCGCTCAGTTTTCGGAAAACCAAATCGCGTTGATCAGGGCACAACCGCTATCAACGCTTGAATATGGCAATAGGAGGATATTTTGCTGCACACAGCCGCCGATCTCATTTCTACCGAATCCCGTCTTGGGGCACATAACTACAAACCCCTCGACGTGGTGCTGGAGCGCGGTGAAGGTGTCCATGTGTGGGATATTGAAGGCAATCGCTATCTAGATTGCCTGTCTGCCTATTCAGCGGTCAATCAGGGGCATTGCCATCCCAAAATTCTAAAGGCCATGACTGAGCAGGCCAGCAAGTTGACGCTGACCTCCCGCGCCTTTCGCAATGATCAGCTTGCCTTGTTTTATGAAGAACTGGCAGCACTGACCGGCTCCCATAAAATTCTACCCATGAACAGTGGCGCGGAAGCTGTCGAAACTGCGATCAAGGCCGTTCGCAAATGGGGTTATGAAGTAAAAGGCGTTCCGGAAAACAGTGCGGAAATCATCGTCTGTTCCGATAACTTTCATGGCCGGACCATGGGAATTGTTGGCTTCAGCACCGATCCTTCAGCGCGAGAAAACTTCGGACCATTTGCTCCCGGCTTCAAGGTGGTTCCCTTTGGCGACATCGATGCGTTCAGCGCCGCCTTGACCCCTAATACGGTTGCCTTCCTTGTTGAACCCATTCAGGGCGAAGCTGGCGTTATCATTCCACCCCAAGGCTATTTCACTAAAGTGCGCGAGCTTTGCACCAGCAATAATGTGACGCTTATTCTTGATGAAATCCAGACAGGGCTTGGCCGGACAGGCGCGCTACTTGCTGAAGAACATGAAGGCATCGAAGCCGACGTAACGTTAATAGGAAAAGCGCTTTCCGGCGGTTTTTATCCGGTTTCTGCCGTTCTTTCCAATACCGACGTGCTTGGCGTCCTAAAGCCTGGTCAGCATGGCAGCACGTTTGGCGGAAACCCGCTTGCCTGCGCAATTGCCAGAGCAGCGCTCCGCGTCCTTACAGAAGAAGGCATGATCGAGAATTCCCGGGTCGAAGGTCAGTACTTCCTTGAACAGCTAAAGGGCATTCGTAGCAACATCGTGCGGGAAGTCCGTGGCCGTGGGTTGATGCTGGCCGTCGAATTGCATCCTGAAGCCGGTGGCGCAAACCGCTTCTGCTATGAGCTGAAAGAGCGTGGCATTCTTGCCAAGGATACCCATGGCGACACAATCCGCATTGCCCCGCCTTTAGTTATCAAGCGCGATCAGGTGGATTGGGCGCTCGAACAATTCGATGAAGTACTGACAAGGCTCAACTAACACAAAACCAAAACTGCTCTGTACTCTGAGTTGTGCGGAGCAGTTTTAGATAGCTGGCCGGTAAGTAGCCAGTTTCAGCCCAAACCCGATGAAAACAACGCCTGTCACCCCCTTGAGCCAGCGCTGGAATTTTCCTTGCCGTGTGAAGGCCGTCAGCTTTGAAAAAAGAAACACAATCGAGCCGAACCAGACAATATTGATCATGGAATGCAGGAAAACGAGCAGAAAAGCTGATGCTACGGGATGAGCATTCAAAGGAATGAATTGCGGGAAAATCGCAAGATAAAACATTGATACTTTGGGATTCAAGCCATTCGTCAGCAACCCCTCGAAGAACGCCTTCAAAAGAGTACGCTGACGCTTTGCGGGGGCGATCTTGGGTGCAGTTTCAACACCCTTGAAGGCAGCCATCAGCGCCTTAATTCCGATCCAGCACAAATAAGCCACGCCAATATATTTGACGATCATAAATGCCGTTGCGGATTTCATGACAATGATGGAAATACCCAGAATTGACAAAGCGCCATGTATGTAAAATGCGGTAAAGAATCCCGCAATATTGGCAAATCCGGCTGCGCGGCCAGAGGTCGGAACCGTCTTGGCAATCAACATGCCGTTGGGTCCGGGTGACGTGACCAAAAGCGTGGCAGTGATCACGAAGGCAAATATTACTGACCAGCTCATATGCGTCACCATCCTTTTGCTTTTGCATATATCTGACAAATGAACATGAATTAGTCACTGCGAATCTTGTCACGGTGGCATGTTCAGCCGGGCATTCCACGCAAATCACGTTTCGCCTGCAAATTGAACGGTCACTTTTTGGTGCCTCGGACACTGAAATGTGCGTTCTTCACAATACCAGTCGACAAGCTTACCTACGGTCTAGTTTGAAAACGAAGAGCACAATCATGGAACTTGGCATTTATACATTTGCGGGTATGAGCCCGGACCCAACAACCGGTGTTGCGATTGATGCTCATCAAAGGATGCAGAATCTCATTGAAGAGATGGAACTGGCGGATCAGGTTGGGCTGGATGTATTTGGTATTGGAGAGCATCACCGCCCTGACTTTGTAATCTCTACACCTGCAGTAGCGCTCGCCGCTGGCGCTGCCCGCACCAAGAATATTCGCCTTACCAGCGCCGTTACCGTTCTGAGTTCAGAAGACCCGGTACGGGTGTTCCAGGAATATGCCACACTTGATCTGATTTCGTCTGGCCGCGCTGAGATCATGGCCGGACGCGGCTCTTTCATCGAGTCTTTCCCTTTATTCGGATATGATCTTCGCGATTATGATGAGCTTTTCACAGAAAAACTCGATCTATTGCTGAAGCTACGCGAAAGCACGCGTGTGACATGGCACGGCAAATTGCGGGCACCATTGGATAACATCGCTGTATATCCCCGCCCGGTGCAAAATCCCTTGCCCGTATGGATTGCTGTCGGTGGAACGCCGGAATCGGTTGTCAGAGCCGGCACGCTGGGACTGCCGCTTGCCGTTGCGATCATCGGCGGCGAGCCGCATCGCTTCGCGCCTTTGGTTGAACTCTATCGTGAATCGGGAAGCAAAGCTGGACATTCCCCGGAGACGCTCAAGGTTAGTATCAACTCGCATGGCTATGTGGCTGATACGTCGCAAGAAGCCGCTGATGGATACTGGCCATCTTACGAAGTTGTCATGAATAAAATCGGCCGCGAACGTGGCTGGCCGCCGAGCAATCGTGCGCAATATGAAGCTGGACGCACGCCTCGGGGCGCTCTCTTGGTTGGTTCTCCGCAAGAGATCATCGACAAGATCATGCTGCAATATACTTACTTCAAACATGATCGCTTCATGTTGCAGATTGATCTTGGCAGCTTGCCGCATAAGAACACGCTCAAAGCGATTGAGCTTTACGGTACGAAGGTAGCGCCGGTCATCCGCAAAGAGCTTGGTCAGCTTGGCTGAGCTAGACCGGATTTAGTCCAAAACCCTGCAACAGACGCCGCGTTGGAAAATCCGGCAAGCCTGAGGTGAACACGGCGATATCGCCACCATGTTCCGGCTCCACACCGTCGACATTGGGCTTGAGCAAGGATAATGCCCGCCTTGCTATGGCTTCAGCTGGATCAAGCCAATCCACGGGCCAGGGAGCAAGGCGGCGAAATACATTAACCAGTAGCGGATAGTGGGTGCAGGCCAGCACCACGATATCCGTACGCTTGCCGTCCTTCTCGTAGAAGCACGGCATAATTTCGTCCAGCAGTGCCGCATCATCCAGCTTATCGCCACGCATGTGCATTTCAGCCATTCGAGCGAGTGTTTGACTGCCGACAAGCCTCACGTGGCATTTTGTGGCAAAAGACTGGATGAGATCACGCGTATAGGCGCGTTTCACAGTGCCCGGCGTTGCCAGAACGCTGATCAGACCTGAAGACGTTCTTTCGGCTGCTGGTTTGATCGCGGGAACTGTGCCCACAAACGGCACTGCTGGAAATGCTTTACGCAAATCATCCAGCACGAGTGTCGATGCCGTATTGCAAGGAATGATCACTATTTCAGGATCATAAGTTTTAATGAAACCATCGAAAAGGCCGATGATACGCTGCTTCAAAGCCTCTTCTTCCCAATCGCCATAAGGAAAACCGGCATCATCGGCGATATAGACAAAGCGGCGATCTGGAATGAGCACCCTCGCCTCGCGCAGGACTGTAAGACCTCCAATACCGCTGTCAAAAGCAATAATTGGTCTGTCGCTGGCCGTATTATTCATCGCTTGATGAATCCCTGTCCAAAGTTTGCATGTCATTTTCTGGCGGCATGGACTTTTCGCGCTTGCGCCCCTCGGGCGCGCCGGAACCGCGCGGGGTCTTTGGACTGAAGTAATCCAGCGAAACAACAACGCCGCGTAGCAGTCTTAATTCTGACTCGGAAAAACCAGCTCGCGTCAGTACTCCGCGCAGATTATTGACCATAATCTCCTTACGCGCCATGGGACGGAAGTAACCGCGAGCTTGAAGCGCATCTTCAAGATGGTTGAAAAATCCTTGCAATTGCTCTTTCGGAGCAGGCTCAAGTTCCGGGCCGCGAAAGGCCGTATCGGTTTCCTTTGCAAGTCCTGATTTCATCCACTCGTAAGACATGAGGAGCACTGCCTGCGCGATATTCAACGAAGAAAAAGCCGGATTGACGGGAAAGGTCACAAGTTCATCAGCGAGGCTGATTTCGTCATTGTTGAGGCCGAAACGTTCGCGACCAAACAGAATTCCGGTTTTTTCTTTATTGTTGAAACGTTGCCGCAATATCTGTCCAGCTTCAACAGGACCACGCACCTGCTTGAAAGCGTCACGTTCGCGAGCCGTGGTCGCGTAGACAAAATGCAAATCCTTGATCGCCGAAGCCAGATCATCAAAAACCTTTGCATTATCGATAATATGATCGGCACGACTGGCAGCCGAACGCGCCTTCTCATTTGGGAAGGTTTCGCGCGGCTTGACCAATCTCAACTCGGCCAGTCCAAAATTTGCCATTGCACGCGCCACCATGCCGATATTTTCCGGCAATTGCGGCTCTACCAGAATAATTGCCGGGCCTTCCGCAATAAGGGTGCGCTGTCTGTCAGTTCCGGCCATTTTCAATCCTTGCTTTGATTGCGCCGTAATAGCTCGCGTTTTTTTTACACAAAACCCCAAAAATCTTATTTTGACTGCTGGAGAAGGATTTTGCGCCATTAAAAGCGTTGCGGCGACCTTTGGGCATCAAAAAACAAGCATGGCGTTGTGATGCAATCCAACTGTTTGCGCGAAACCATGTGCGAGCGTCTTTGCGTAACTGTTTTCCAATGCTATAGGGGCGCGAACCCTCAATCAAACCAAAGCCGGCATCCCAAACCCGGCAAAAAAGAGGCCCAATATTCATGGCAAAGATCAAGGTTGCAAATCCGGTTGTCGAGCTCGACGGCGATGAGATGACTCGCATCATCTGGCAATATATCAAGGAAAAGCTGATTCATCCTTACCTCGATATTGATTTGAAATATTATGATCTGGGCATGGAACACCGCGATGCAACGGATGATCAGGTAACGATCGACGCTGCAAACGCTATCAAGCAATATGGTGTGGGCGTAAAGTGCGCCACCATTACGCCTGACGAACAGCGCGTTGAAGAATTTGGCCTGAAGAAGATGTGGAAGTCGCCTAACGGCACCATCCGCAATATTCTTGGCGGCGTTATTTTCCGCGAGCCTATCATCGCCAAAAACGTTCCCCGTCTGGTTCCAGGCTGGACACAGCCAATCATCGTTGGCCGTCATGCCTTTGGTGATCAGTACCGCGCGACAGATTTCAAGTTCCCCGGCAAGGGCAAGTTGTCGATCAAGTTCGTCGGCGAAGATGGCCAGACCATTGAGCACGATGTCTATGACGCACCAAGCGCTGGTGTAGCCATGGCCATGTACAATCTTGACGACTCAATTCGCGATTTTGCGCGTGCATCATTGAACTACGCATATAATCGCGGCGTTCCTTGCTATCTGTCGACCAAGAATACAATTCTCAAAGCCTATGACGGCCGCTTCAAGGACATTTTCCAGGAAGTCTTCGATACGGAGTTCAAGGAAAAGTTTGCAGAAAAGAAGATCGGCTATGAGCATCGCCTGATCGATGACATGGTTGCTTCGGCACTGAAATGGTCTGGCGGCTACGTATGGGCTTGCAAGAACTATGATGGCGACGTTCAGTCTGACATCGTTGCGCAAGGCTTTGGCTCGCTTGGTCTGATGACTTCCGTTCTGATGACCCCAGATGGCCAGACAGTGGAAGCAGAAGCTGCTCATGGCACGGTTACCCGTCACTATCGCCAGCACCAGAAGGGACAGGAAACATCGACAAACTCCATCGCGTCGATTTTTGCATGGACCCGCGGTCTGGCACATCGTGCCAAGCTTGATGGCAATGCCGAACTGGATCGCTTCGCAAGCACGCTTGAAAAAGTCTGTGTCGACACCGTTGAATCGGGCTTCATGACCAAGGATCTGGCGCTTTTGATCGGCCCTGATCAGCCTTGGCTCTCAACAACAGGCTTCCTCGACAAGATCAGCGAAAATCTTACAAAAGCTATGGCTGCCTGATAAAACCACTTGAATTCAAAAGCCCCGTTCACACTGTGACGGGGCTTTTTTAATAAATGCGGTCTTTTTTGCTCCAAAGCAATAAATATACGACAGCATTGTTGACATATTATCTGTTTTGCAGTCGAGTGCCTGCAAAATTGCGGAGGAAGAAATGAGCAATCGCAACGACCGATATTCAACGCGCATCGATAATATGCGTGCTTCCGAAGTTCGCGAACTGCTCAAGCTCCTGGATCAGCCCGGCATTATCTCTTTTGCCGGCGGCATACCTGATCCGGCGCTGTTTCCGAAAGATGCGATTCAGGAAGCTTACAACGCGATCCTGAGTGAAAATGCTGGCGCAGCACTGCAATATTCGGTCAGCGAGGGTTATAAGCCACTGCGTGAGTGGCTCGCTGGCCATATGGCATCGCTCGGTGTTGAATGTACGATAGACAATATCATCATTACCACGGGTTCTCAGCAGGCGCTCGACTATCTGGGTAAGCTGTTTATTTCGCCAGGCGATACGATACTTACCACCTGGCCCACCTATCTCGGAGCGCTTCAGGCATTCAATGCCTACGAGCCACGTTATGATCGTCTGACACCGGAAGGCGGCAATACGACCCCTGCAGCTTATATGCAGAGCGCAGAGAAAGCCGGCGGGCAGGTAAAACTCGCCTATCTTACCGCTGATTTTTCCAATCCGACTGGCGAAACTATTGGACGCAGCGAGCGTGCCAAGCTGATCGAGCTTGCCCATGAGCTCGATATTCCCCTCATAGAAGATGCCGCTTACCGGTCACTGCGGTTCAACGGCGAGAACGCCCCTTCCATGCTTGCTCTCGATATTGAGCGCGAGGGAAACATTGACAAGACGCGGGTTATTTACTCCGGCAGTTTTTCAAAAACCCTGACGCCCGGCCTTCGAGTGGGCTGGGTTTGTGCGGCAAAGCCCATCATCTCCAAGCTGGTCCTGATAAAACAGGCTGCCGATTTGCACAGCCCAACAATCAACCAGATGGTTATTCACCATGTGGCTGAGCGGCATTTCGACCAACAGGTCAGCAAGGCCTGCGATAGCTACAGGCTGCGCCGCGATCACATGTTGCAAGCCTTACAAAATTACATGCCAGAGGGTGTTACCTGGACAAAACCGGAAGGCGGAATGTTTGTGTGGATGACGCTACCCGAACATATGGACGGTGCGGATCTGCTGGCAAAATCGATAAAAGAAATCCAGGTGGCTTTCGTGCCCGGATCCGCATTCTTTGCCGATGGCAGCGGCAAGAACACAATCAGACTGAACTACTCCCTGCCAAATGCCGAAGCCATTGATACGGGTATGGCCCGCTTGGGAACGCTTATCAAAAACCAATTGGCTGTTTGTTAAGCGCCATTTTAATTAGCTCACACAATGTTGCCGGACATAAACAGTTCCCGGCGGCATTGGTTCAAAGATGATTCACAAATCAGTGCACAAACGTGTTCCCGAATTGCAGATGCATGGTCGCCTTGACCGCAAACCGATTTTCAGCGCCAGCGTTGACCTTGTCCAAGGTATGATTGTGCAAATGCAGGTCTATACGAGCGATCTTAATGGTAATGCTATTGATCGCCCTCCTGCCCGGCCACAACCTGTTCTGCTGAAGAGCTTACAGATGGCGCGGCAGGTGGACCGAGTTTACTCTTGAGTTTCAGAGCATCGCGAAAGGCCTGTGGGTTCACCTTGCCAACCACCTTACCCGACTTGCCAACGAGCTCAAAGGCAAACCCATTGGACGACGCCTCCAGGAACTCTGCTTCGGTCAAGATCACAATGCCATTCGAAAAGACCATGCACGGCGCCTGAAAACATGGCTGCCTCTCGAAAGTGCCTTTGGTGAATTCAAGCCGTTTTCCAAAACTCCAGGCTTCCTCGAAATTAACCCTGTCAAAAGCCGCATAGACAGTTTTGAAGCCGTAACCGGCCGTCGTCGAATAGAATGGTTGAACTTGCAAGAAAGAGAATACTGCATAGTAAGCCGTGGCAATCGAACCATATGCCGTCTTGTCGTTCATATGAACATCGTTCACAACACTTGGTGGAGTTAAACAAGAACTCAGAGAAATCGAAATAAACAATAAACCAAGTATTCTCTTCACGGAATTCCCTAAATATTTAAAAGAAAATACAAATTTTGCGTGTGACTGTAAAATATACAATTCAATAAGATCAATAAGAAATATAAAGTATTTCAATGCACTTACAGAGTTTAAATAAAAACTCAAAACACGCAATAAACAATAAGTCTAATGACCAATATATGCCCAATAACAATTAAAAAGTGTACTCCTACCCGACTTACGCTCGGGTAGGAGTACGAAAATTAAGTCAGCAAAGCTTGACGAACCGCAGAGACTGCCTCTTCCGCCTTTGCCCCATCGGGACCGCCGGCCTGCGCCATGTCCGGGCGACCGCCCCCGCCAGCACCGCCCAGCGCCGCAGATGCAATGCGGACGAGTTCGACAGCGCTGTACTTCCCGAGCAGATCGTCGGTAACGCCAACCACAGCGCTTGCCTTTCCATCGTCCGAGACGCCAACAAAAGCGACAATGCCAGAGCCAACTGTTTTCTTGGCATCATCTGCCAATGGCTTGAGGTCGCGTGGATTGACACCGGAAACCACTTTACCAAGGAAACCCACGCCATTGATGGTTTCAGACTTGGCACCGGCAGATGCTGCGCCTCCCAAAGCGAGCTGTTTGCGCGCTTCGGTAAGTTCGCGTTCAAGCTTGCGCCGTTCGTCGATGAGTGCCGTTACACGAGACAATGCGTCTGCGGGCGATGATTTGAGTGCGCCCGCAATTGCCTTTACCCGGTCATCCTGCTCTTCGAGATAACGGCGGGCAGCTTCGCCCGTCAACGCTTCCATGCGACGAACACCAGCTGCCACCGCGCTTTCAGAAACAACGCGAATAAGACCAATATCGCCCGTTGCGCGCACATGCGTGCCGCCGCAAAGCTCTGTGGAATAACTTTTTCCGGCCTTTTCTCCGTGAAGCGCAGTGCCCATCGAAACGACACGCACCTCGTCTCCGTATTTTTCTCCGAACAATGCCATTGCGCCTTCGGCAATTGCATCATCAACCGCCATCAGCCGCGTTGAAACGGGCGCGTTCTGCAAAACAATTTCATTGGCAAGATCTTCAATCGCCGCAAGTTCCTTGTCGGAAATCGGCTTGGGATGTGAGAAGTCGAAACGCAGGCGATCAGGCGCAACAAGTGATCCCTTCTGCGCCACATGGGTTCCTAATGTTTCGCGCAAAGCCTCATGCAACAAATGCGTTGCCGAGTGGTTGGAGCGAATGCGGCTGCGACGAGCGCTATCCACGACAAGCTCAACCGCCGCATCCACTTTTACTGTGCCCTTGGTGACTGTGCCAATATGAACGAACACGCCATCATTTTTCTTCTGCGTATCGCTGATGGCGATGCTGAAGCCTTCACCGGTAATTACGCCCGTATCGCCCTGCTGACCGCCGGACTCGCCATAAAATGGTGTTTGATTGACCACAACAGATACGGATTGCCCTTCGCCGGCACTGTCGACCGTTTTGCCGTTTTGAACCAATGCGGTGACAACGCCTTCGGCTTTCTCCGTCTCATAGCCGAGAAATTCCGTCGAGCCCACCTTGTCTCGAACCGAGAACCACACAGTTTCGGTAGCAGCGTCACCGGAACCTGACCAATGCGCGCGCGCTTCAGCCTTCTGCCGCTCCATGGCAGCGGAGAACCCATCGGTATCGACATTGATGCCGCGCTGACGCAAAGCATCCTGCGTCAAATCAAGCGGAAAGCCAAAAGTGTCATATAGCTTGAATGCGGTTTCGCCATCCAGGCTGTCGCCCTCACCCAAAGATTCCGTTGCATCGCCCAAAAGTCCAAGACCACGCTCCAATGTCTTGCGGAAGCGTGTTTCCTCTAATTTGAGCGTTTCCGAAATCAACGACTCTGCACGAACAAGCTCCGGATAGGCCTGCCCCATTTCGCGCACCAAAGCCGGAAGCAAACGCCACATCAGCGGATCGCGGGCGCCGAGCAATTGCGCATGGCGCATGGCGCGACGCATTATGCGGCGAAGCACATAGCCACGGCCTTCGTTGGATGGCAGCACGCCATCGGCAATAAGGAAGCTTGCCGAGCGCAGATGATCAGCGATCACACGATGACTGGCGCGAAACTTACCTTCGGCTTTCACGCCGGTTGCATCTTCCGATGCCCGGATCAGCGCACGAAACAGATCAATATCATAATTGTCATGCTCGTTCTGAAGCACGGCAGCAAGGCGTTCAAGCCCCATTCCGGTATCAATAGAGGGACGTGGCAGCTCTATCCGCTCTTCCTTGGTCAATTGTTCGAACTGCATGAAGACCAGATTCCAGATCTCGATAAAGCGATCTCCGTCCTCATTTGCGCTACCGGGAGGACCGCCCCAAATATCCTCGCCATGATCGTAGAATATTTCAGAGCAAGGCCCACAAGGTCCGGTATCGCCCATGGCCCAGAAATTATCACTGGTTGCAATGCGAATGATCCGGTCATCCGAAAGGCCTGCGATTTTTTTCCAGTATTCCGCAGCAGCGTCGTCCGTATGATAGACGGTCACAAGCAATTTGTCCTTGTCCAGGCCAAACTCCTTGGTGATCAAATTCCAGGCGAGAGAAATCGCTTCTTCCTTGAAGTAATCGCCAAAGGAAAAATTGCCCAGCATTTCGAAGAAGGTATGATGACGGGCAGTATAGCCGACATTGTCAAGATCATTATGCTTGCCGCCTGCTCGCACGCATTTTTGCGAAGTCGTCGCGCGGTTATAGGGGCGCTGCTCAACACCTGTGAAAACATTCTTGAACTGGACCATTCCGGCATTGGTAAACATCAGCGTCGGATCATTGCGAGGCACAAGCGGGCTCGACGCGACAATCTCATGGCCGTTCTTCTTAAAATAGTTCAGAAATGTCGACCGTATCTCGTTGACGCCACTCATAATTCTCAGCCTCTGATCCTGTATATCCAATGCGGATTCACTACTTCCCCAAAATGAAGGGATAGAACGAAACGCTTGTAGCGATGCGTTCTGCCGCTGTCCAGAAAATCCCTCTTCCCGCGGCAATGGATTACAAAAAACCCGCAACCGTGAAGGTGTGCGGGTTTTTGCAACTATCAAATAACGCTGTTTATCGGCTTAGCCTTCAGCAGCATCCAAATTGTCATCATCCTCAATATCATTCGGACCCTTGTCGAGCATCTGCTCGGAGATCAATCCCGCATTCTGGCGGATTGCAAGTTCGATCTCATTGGCCAGATCGGGATTTTCCTTCAAGAACAATTTGGCATTGTCTCGGCCCTGACCGAGGCGCTGCGAATTATAGGAGAACCAGGATCCAGACTTTTCGACCAGTCCAGCCTTGACACCAAGATCAACAAGTTCACCCGTCTTCGAAACACCTTCACCATACATGATATCGAATTCAACCTGCTTGAAGGGCGGAGCAAGCTTGTTCTTGACCACTTTTACACGAGTCTGATTGCCCACGACTTCATCACGCTCTTTTAGCGAACCGATGCGCCGAATATCAAGGCGAACCGAAGCGTAGAATTTAAGCGCATTGCCGCCAGTCGTTGTTTCGGGCGAGCCAAACATCACGCCGATCTTCATGCGGATCTGGTTGATGAAAATGACCATGCAGTTGGAACGTGAAATCGAAGCTGTCAGCTTGCGCAGTGCCTGACTCATCAACCGAGCCTGCAAGCCTGGCAGGCTATCGCCCATTTCGCCTTCAATTTCGGCACGTGGTGTCAGTGCAGCAACAGAGTCGATAACCAAAACATCGATTGCGCCAGAACGAACCAGCGTATCGGTGATTTCAAGCGCCTGCTCCCCCGTATCGGGCTGGGAGATCAGCAAATTCTCCAGATCAACGCCGAGCTTGCGTGCATAGACCGGATCAAGCGCGTGTTCCGCATCGACAAAGGCGCAAATCCCGCCCTTCTTCTGCGCTTCTGCAATTGTATGCAGTGCGAGCGTCGTCTTACCAGAACTTTCCGGTCCATAAATTTCTACGATACGTCCCTTGGGAAGACCGCCAACACCGAGCGCAATGTCGAGCGACAATGAACCGGTAGGCACAGTTTCAATCTCAACGACCTGCTCGTTGCGCCCCAGCCGCATAATCGACCCCTTACCAAAGGATCTTTCAATCTGCGACAATGCCGCATCAAGCGCTTTAGTTTTATCCACCGAATTACCCTCAACCAACCGCAAAGAATTCTGAGCCATGTTACACTACCCCTGTGATATGCATGAAGTCCGGATGTTCCTGTTTGTGAACTTATTTGTATCTGCTTTGTTCTTATTTTGCAATAGCGCTATGTAGCTGAAATTAATATAGAAATCAATTTTGTTCCCATAATGTTCTTGTCATGACTGCCACCGCCGTCCACATTTTGTTTTGACCTGTTTTACCAAGCACCGGGGTTAAGATCGCTCGATGTGGTCGAATCGCTCTCATTGTTGCGTCGGGCGATTCCGCGGTCTAGAGAAAGAGGAACGCGATCAACGTCGCAACCTTCAGTTTTATCCAGGCAAGTTTTCAACCATGGCCACATATATTAAACCGCTGCTCTTTGCTGTCGGCGGTGCTCATCTCGACCGGCGGGGCCAAAGCACAGTACCTTTTGTTCCTGGAGCCTCCAATCCCGGAATTATGCGCGAAGAAGCCGGCGGCGGTGTTTTCAACGCCCTCAGGCTAGCGGTGCAGCGCGGCATTTCAGCTGATATTCTTTCGGTGCGGGGTGCGGATCCTGCCGGGGATGCGGTGGCATTGGCAATGGAATTGGCAGGCATAAAGGACAGTTCTGTCGTGTTTATGGATCGGCCCACGCCAAGCTATACGGCTATCCTCGATGAAAACGGCGACGTGGTTGCTGCCATCGCCGATATGGCGCTTTACGAACTTGCGCTGCCAAAGCAATTGCGCCGTCGCAAGGTGCGTGATGCCATCTCATCCGCCAATGCGATATTCTGTGATGCCAACCTGCCGCCGGAAGGGTTAAAGCGCCTTGCCGAGCTGGCCGGCAGTCTGCCAATCTTCGCCTTGGCGATTTCCCCTGCAAAGTCTCTCCGCTTGCGCCCTGTCTTTCCCGAACTTGCTTGCCTTTTCATGAACCGGCGCGAGGCTTTGGCTCTTTCGGACCTGGAGCAAGATGCCTCACTTACTCAAATTCATGCCGCTTTACGCGATCAGGGGCTTCGTAGCGCAATTATAACCAATGGAGGTAACGCCGCGCTCGCCTTTAACAGCGATGACGTCTTTACGATCCAGCCGCCGGAGGTTCCCGGTATTGCAGATGTAACGGGCGCCGGTGATGCAGTAGCAGGAGGCACCATTGCTGCACTCATGCGCGGCGAGCCATTTGAGCAGGCGTGCCGCGAAGGAATGGCCGCATCCTTGCTGACGCTACAGGTCCACTCAGCCAGCCCCAAATTTTCACAACACGAATTCGACCAAGCGCTTGCGTGCATCCCCGCCGCAAATCCGCTCGCATAAGGAAGCGATAATGACAATGAACCTGAACCAATACACGGACATCTCCAGTGATGTGGAAAACGCTCTCGCGGCAGGAAAGCCTGTAGTTGCCCTTGAAAGCACAATAATTACGCATGGTATGCCCTATCCAGACAATAGCCGCATGGCAGCCGATGTGGAGGCCATCATCACGCAGGAAGGTGCTGTTCCCGCTACAATCGCTATCGTCGATGGGAGATTGAAAATTGGTCTTTCCATTGAAGAGCGCGAAGCACTTGCGCAAGTGAAGGGAGCGATGAAACTCTCCCGAGCCGATTTGGCATTTGCGCTGTCCGAAGGCCGCACCGGGGGAACAACCGTTGCAGCTACAATGCTCGCCGCTCATCTTGCTGGTATCAAGGTTTTTGCCACCGGAGGTATCGGGGGTGTCCACAAGGGTGCAGAAACCAGCTTTGACATATCTGCGGATCTGGAAGAGCTTGGCCGCACGCCCGTTATCGTCGTGTCGGCAGGCGCGAAGGCAATTCTGGATATTGAGAAAACGCTCGAAGTGCTTGAAACAAAAGGCGTGCCGGTAATCGTCTATGGTTCAGATACAATGCCGGCATTCTGGTCGCGGCAATCCCCGCTCAAAGCGCCTCTGCGCCTTGATGCGGCCGAAAACATTGCTGATTTTCAAAAAGCACGTGAAGCCATTGGCGTTGTCGGCGGCATGTTGATTGCCAATCCCATTCCGCAGGCAAGCGAAATTCCTGCAGAAATCATGGCCGGCTACATAAGCGAAGCACTTTCCCGCGCAACAAGAAATGGCATTACCGGTAAAGCCGTAACGCCATTCCTGTTGTCGGAAATACTGACGATAACCAAGGGTGAGAGCCTTGTGGCAAACATCGCGCTTGTAGAGAATAATGCTCGCCTCGCCGCAAAAATCGCGGTGGCGCTCTCTACTCGGTAAGCGGCGAAATCTGAATCTCGACGCGGCGGTTTTGCGCGCGGCCGGACTCGCTGGCATTGCTGGCGACCGGCTCTGTCGGGCCATAGCCACGAACGTCGAAGCGGCGATTGTCGATGCCCTGCTGCGTCAGATAATTGGCAACAGAAAGCGCGCGGCGCTCCGAGAGCAACTGATTGTGTTCCATACTGCCGGTTGAGTCCGTGTGACCCGCAACATCGACAATGGTCCGGTCAAACTTGCGCAAGACAACGGCAACCGACGCCAATGTTGAGAAAAACTCGGGTTTTACCTGGTCGCGATCAATATTGAAGGTGATGGCGGACGGCATATTGAGAATGATGCGATCGCCATTCCGGGTAACGGATACGCCGGTACCTTGCAGCTGCGCGCGCAACTCCGATTCCTGTCGATCCATGTAATTGCCGATAGCACCTCCACCGAGAGCACCAAGACCAGCACCGATCAGCACGGCATTGCGCTGCGCCCGTCCACTGCCACCAACTGCCAGACCGGCAAGAGCACCAGCCGCCGTACCAATCAAAGCACCGCCCGCGGTGTTCGACATTTTCTGCTCGCCCGTATAGGGGTCAGTCGTTGTACAGCCTGCCAGAAACGTCGCCGCAAGACAGGCGATGGCAAATTTCTTAATCATGGAATCAGTCCCCGTTGAATATGGCAGCGAATATACAATTGATTTAGGCGAAAAAACGCCAACGAATTCCCTTGGCCTGTCCTGTCAATCGTTCAATATATTTGAGCGAAGTATGGCCTGAAATTCATTTGCTTCAATGGCGTTGATCGAACATGCTCTGCCAGTTCAATAAATCAAGGCAGATACGATGACCGATAAAACACAAGCTCCCGTCGCAATCATAACTGGCGGAGGGCGCGGCATGGGCGCCGCCACAGCTCGGGAATTGCACGATCGCGGTTACAGGCTTGGCTTGATGTCTCCATCGGGCAGCGCTGTTGAACTGGCTGCCGAGCTTGGGGGCATCGGTATCAAGGGTTCGGCTGGCGAGGTCAGCGATCTGGAGCAACTCGTGAATAAAACCGTCGAGGCCTATGGACGTGTGGATGCGGTCGTCAACCACACCGGCCATCCGCCGAAGGGCGATTTGATCGACATAACCGATGAAAAGTGGGTTGCTGGCAATGATCTGATGGTTCTGAGCGTTGTTCGCATGGCGCGGCTTGTAACGCCTTATATGCTCAAGCAAGGCAAAGGTGCCTGGGTGAATATTACCACCTTTGCAGCATTTGAGCCAAGCTTGGTATTCCCTGTGTCCTGCGCGTATCGGGCTGCTGTCGGCGCATATACCAAGCTTTATGCTGATCGTTATGGCGCAAATAACATCCGTATGAATGCGCTTTTACCCGGTTTTATCGATAGTTTGGATCACAAGCCAGGCACCGGAGACAATGTGCCGATGAAACGGGTCGGCACAATGAATGAAATCGCAAAAACCGCAGCTTTCCTGCTTTCAGACGATGCAGGTTATATCACCGGCCAAAACATTCGCGTCGATGGCGGTATCACAAGGCATGTCTAGGCGAGGTTAACGCCAAAGGTCGCGCGTAGCTGTCGCTGCCCATTGGGGGTTATCGAGACAGCACGCGTGCCTTCTATGCGCCTGATCCAACCTTGATCGAAACAGTGGCTGCATAAAGCGGCACCAATAGCGCCTGCGAGATGGGGCCTGCGCTCGCTCCAATCCAGGCATGGCCGGCAAAGAATACGGCTGCTCTTTGCCGTAATCGTTTCAACATTTATTCCCGCGCTTTCAAACAGCTTGATTCCGCTCAATGTCACCTCGCCTGCATCGATTCCAAGATCAATATGACCGGCATCGATCAACGTATCTGCAATGGACACGCCAAGATGTCCCGCCAGGTGGTCGTAGCATGTGCGCCCTGCCCGCAATGCTGCATCACGAGGCCCGGTTCTGACCGACTTGCCGCATGCGGCAGGTGCGGCCAGTCGCATGATGCTTTCAATCATCTGCGCCACTGCCGGGGAAGCAAGGCGATGATAGCGGTGACGGCCCTGTTTTTCGACCTGTAACAGGCCCGCTTCCGTCATGCGCATCAAATGACTGCTTGCAGTCTGCGCTGTAACCCCGGCCAACTGCGCTAATTCAGATGCGGTCAACGCACGCCCGTCCATAAGGCCGGTGAGCATGCTGGCGCGCCCCGGATCTCCGGCAAGGGCTGCTATTTCTGCAAATCGTGCATTGTTGGGCATGGTGCGGTTCCGTGTTGTCACTTGGGAGACATTGAGCGAAGCAAGGCCATGTTGCTTCGGAAATGGTCGAACTATCAAGACGCATCGCAAAGTCTCCTGACAGGTTCAAAAGGCTGCAACACTTCGATCATCCTCGAAGCATCAATAGTTCTGCACGCTCATAGTGAAGACAGTCACAAAGGAGCAACGAAAATGCCTATCACCTGTATCATCCAATATGAGATAGACCCGTTTCAGAAAGATGCATTTGAGGAATATGCCCGCAATTGGAATGAAGCGATTCCTCGCTGCGGAGCCGACCTGATCGGCTATTATGCACCACATGAAGGGTCATCTACGCTGGCCTATGGGGTATATAATATTGAAAATCTCGCCGCATATGAAGAATATCGTTCCCGGCTTATGGCCGATCCGGTTGGGCGAGCAAATTATGAATTCGCAAGGGAAAAACGCTTTATTCGCCGCGAGGATCGAACCTTTCTGCGTCGTGTGACCAGTACGAATGGAGGATTAGTCAAATGATAGCGGTGATTTTCGAAGTCGAGCCAGCAGAGGGACGCGGCAAAGACTATTTTGAGCGGGCCGCAAATCTGCGGCCAATACTCGAAACAATGGATGGATTTATTTCCGTGGAAAGGTTTCGCAGCCTATCGGATGAAAACCGCTATCTGTCACTGTCATTCTGGCGCGACGAGGAATCAGTTGCGGCTTGGCGCAACACCGAAGAACATCGAATGGCCCAAAGTGATGGCAGAGCCGGAATCTTTGCTGATTATCGGCTGAGGATCGCGTCCGTTATGCGCGACTATGGATTGCGTGCCCGTGATGAGGCTCCGCCTGATGCGAGAGTATATCATCACGCCTGAACGCTGGATCCGTGATTGCGTTGTGCGCAAGCGGGTCCAGGACCACGCATATAATGGCGCTCTGGCCGATAGCTTGGAACAACAAATTCACGGACGATACGAAGCGTATCGCGCAGCTGGAAAATCATCGTCATTGTCGTGTGCCTTGGTTCATGCTCATGCTCACCGGACAAAGCCGGATAGCGATCAATTAGCTAAAACTTAACTTAAAAAGATGAACGGCTCCTGAACGCATTTGGTTAAAATCATCTGAATTCATGAAAAATTAGCTTTAACCAGTAAGGCAAACTGCAGCGCAACGGGCTGAATTATGCCCGTTTTGCTGGATTTTCAGGCAAGTAACAAACGTCTTCGGTTAAGCTTTTCCAAACGCGAAACTGCCCCTATTCGTTAATTTACATTCGCACCCGTTCTGCCTTCGGATCATAGATCGGCTTCAACGAAGCCTCCGCCTTGACGCGCGTTCCGGCAATTTCGATTTCATAGGAGGAAGCCAATATTTGATCGGCAGTCTCACCCTTTGCGGGGACGTAACCGAGGCCGACTGCTCCACCAACATGATGCCCATAATTGCCCGATGTAATCGTCCCGACTATCGCGCCGTCGCGTATGATTGCCTCGTTGTGAAACAGCAATGGTTCTGAATCACTGAGGCGAAACTGCACAAGCCGCCGGTCAAGCCCGACCTCCTTCTTCTTCAACACAGCATCACGACCGATGAAGCCTCCCTTGTCGACCTTTACCGCAAAGCCCAATCCTGCTTCCAAAATGTGATCTTCATCGGTGATGTCGTGGCCGAAATGCCTGAAGGCTTTCTCGATACGGCAAGAATCAAGCGTATGCAGCCCACAGAGCTTTAAACCGAGTTCTCGCCCTGCCTCTTCGATCTGCTCGAAAACATGTGCCGTCTGATCGGTCGAGACATATAGCTCCCAGCCAAGTTCCCCGACATAAGTTACGCGGTGTGCACGCGCCAACCCCATGCCAATCTCGATTTCCCGCGCCGTACCGAATGGATTGGCTTCATTGGAAAAATCATTGGGGCTGACTTTCTGGATCAGCTCGCGCGATTTTGGCCCCATGAGGCAAAGCACCGATTCTGCGGCGGTTGCGTCTGTGATGACAACAAACTCGTCCTTGAGATGTTTGCGCATCCATGCCAGATCGCGTTGCAAAGTAGCCCCTGGCACGACGGCCAGAAATGACGTCTCGGAAAGCCGCGTGACTGTCAGGTCGCTTTCAATCCCTCCGCGATTATTGAGCATTTGCGTGTAGACGATGCGACCGGCTTCCACATCAAGCTGGTTGGCACAAAGCTTTTGCAGAAATGCAAGCGCATCGCGGCCCTCGATGCGGATTTTACCGAATGACGTCATATCGAACAGACCGACGCCGTTGCGTACGGCCAAATGTTCATCGCGCTGGTTATCAAACCAGTTTTGCCGCTTCCACGAATAGCGATACTCGCGCTCCTGCCCTTCTTTGGCAAACCAGTTCGCCCGTTCCCAACCTGCTACCTCGCCGAAAACCGCGCCTCGCGCCTTGAGATGCTCATGGATTGGAGAGCGACGAATATTGCGCGATGTTGCCATCTGGCGATATGGAAAATGATCGGCGTAGAGCAGCCCAAGCGTTTCAGAAACGCGCTCTTTCAGATAGCGTCGGTTTTTCTGGAATGGTTGCGCGCGGCGAATATCAACCTCCCAAAGATCGAATGGCGCCTCGCCATCATGTATCCATTGCGCAAGCGCCATTCCAGCACCGCCCGAAGATACAATGCCGATCGAGTTGTAACCCGCTGCAACCCAATAACCGCCCAATTCCGGCGCTTCACCAAGATAATACCGATCATCAGGCGTGAAGCTTTCTGGGCCGTTGAAAAACGTATGAATGCCAGCAGTGCCGAGCATCGGCATTCGGTTGACACCCATTTCGAGGATGGGTTCAAAATGCTCAAAGTCTTCCGGCAACTGGTCAAAGCAGAAATCTTCAGAAATGCCGTTCATGCCCCATGGCTTGGCAACGGGCTCGAACGCGCCAAGCATCATCTTGCCGGCGTCTTCTTTGTAATAGGCGCATTCGTCCGGGACACGAAGTACAGGCAACCGCCCCAATCCCTCAATCGGCTCGGAAACCAGATAGAAATGCTCGCAGGCATGCAGTGGCACAGTGACGCCGGAACTCGCAGCCAGATCACGCGCCCACATTCCCGCGCAATTGATCACAACATCCGTCTCGATTGTTCCCTGTTCCTCGCCCTTGGCCCAAGACACACCCGCAACCCGGCCATTCTTTTTGAGAACCTCGGTGACCTTCACATTCTCAACAATCTTCGCGCCGCGCTGACGCGCACCTTTCGCCAAGGCCATGGCGATGTTGCCAGGATCACATTGTCCATCCAGCGGCAGATGCACAGCGCCAACTACATCCGCGATATTAAGATGCGGATACATCTCCTTGACTTCATTAGGAGATATTTCCCTAACGTCCACATCAAATGCTCGCGCCAGTGACGCCTGCCGATATATTTCGTGCTTGCGCTCTTCGGTCAATGCGACTGTAATTGATCCGACCTGTCGCATACCGGTGGCGACTTCCGTTTCGGCCTCGAGCTTGACGTAAAGATCGGCGGAATATTTCGCCAGACGCGTCATGTTTTGCGAAGCACGAAGCTGCCCGATCAACCCGGCAGCATGCCATGTCGTGCCGGAAGTCAGCTGTTTGCGTTCGAGAAGGACGATATCCGTCCACCCCAGCTTTGCCAGATGATATGCAACAGAGCAGCCGGAAATACCGCCGCCGATGATAACGGCCCGGGCCTTGGCCGGTAGAGAACTCATGCGCGGATTCTTTCGTTCTTTGGGTCCCAGAGAGGTTCGTCCGGATGGACCATTGCTTTGTATCGTTCGCCAAAGATTTCCACTTCGACTTCGGTTCCAGGTTCAGTCAATTCAGTTTTCAACATGCCGAGGGCAATGGATTTATCAATGCGATGACCCCAGCCACCGGACGTGGTTTCACCCACGATTGACCCATTATGCCAGAGCGTGGACATATAGGGCGCGTCACAATCTCCGGCTTCCACCGTGAGTGTAACAAAGCGTTTCTTCACTCCCTGCTGCTTTTCACTTTCAAGCGCGCTCTTGCCGCGAAATTCTGGCTTCTCCCATTTGATAAAGCGCTCAAGACCGCTTTGCAGGGGCGTATAGTCGGTCGAAAGATCACCCTTCCAAGCGCGATAACCTTTTTCCAGGCGCAATGAATCAAGTGCAAACATGCCGAATGGCTTGATCCCGTATTTCTGGCCGGCTTCCCAAACCGCGTCGAAAATCGCCGCAGTATCATCAATTTTCGTATGAATTTCCCAGCCAAGTTCACCGGCAAAAGACACGCGTACTAATTGGCAATAGCGCCCGGCGATCTGTGTCGTCTGATGCGACAGCCAGGATTTCTCAAGGTCCGCATCGCAAATATCACTGAACAATGCGCGTGCTTTTGGCCCCGTGACGATCTGACAGGAAAAATCATCTGTAACATTGCTGATCGTAATGGCGCTATCTTTTGGAAGATGATTCATCAACCAATCGCGGTCATGCCACTCAGCAACACCCGCAGTAATGAGAAAGAATACATCCTCATCAATGGCCATGATGGACATTTCGGTGACAACGCGGCCCTTGTCATCCGAGAAATATCCGAGTCCAATACGGCCCGGCTTTGGCACAATCCCTGTGACGAGTGTCGTCAACCAGGCGCGCGCACCCTCACCGCTCACTTTAAAACGCGAGAATCCCGGCAGATCGAGAATGCCGACCGCATCGCGAACCGCGTGGCATTCTTCGCGGATGCGCTTTTGCCATGGCCCTTCCCGCGTAAAAGTCTGTGTCGCCTCTTCGGAAATATCGTCGCTGGGTTGCGCATACCAGTTTGCCCGTTCCCAACCATTATATGCGCCGAACTGCGCGCCCAATCCTGCAATACGATCATGGATTGGCGAAAGCTTTTTATTGCGCCCTGCTGGCCAAGTATGACGGGGGAAATGAATGGCATATTCGTGCCCGTAGACTTCCATGCCCTTGGCAACGCAGTAGTCCTTATCCGTAAAGCCGGTAAAGCGGCGTGGATCGCAGGACCACATATCCCACTCGGTAGCGCCCTCCATCACCCATTCTGCGAGAACTTTTCCTGCTCCTCCGGCCTGTGCAATGCCGAATGTAAATACACATGCCTCAAACGCATTAGGAACACCGGGCATAGGTCCGATCAGCGGATTGCCATCTGGAGCATAAGGAATGGGACCATTGATGATTTTCGAAAGCCCCGCTGTTCCAAGGATCGGAACCCGGGCGATCGCATCGTTGAGATACCATTCCAATCGCTCAAGATCATCCGGGAAAAGCTGGAAAGAGAAATCGTCCGGCATTGGATCGTCTGCTGTTGCCCAATGCGCACGGCAATTGCGCTCATAAGGCCCAAGATTCATACCGTTCTTTTCTTGTCGAAGGTAATAAGAGGAATCGACATCGCGGAGAAGCGGTAGCTTTTGGCCATGCTCCCTAGACCATGCTGCAATTTCCGGAATTTCATCAAAGAGCAAATATTGATGGCTCATCACCATCATAGGGACATCGCGCCCAAACAATTTTCCAATTTCTTGCGCGCGATAGCCAGCTGCATTGACTACATATTCGCAGCGAATTTCGCCTTGCGGGGTTATAATGATCCACTCTTCATTTTCGCGCCGCGCGCCTGTAACGGGACAGAACCGAATAATCTTGGCGCCCAAATCACGCGCGCCTTTTGCCAAAGCCTGCGTGAGCTGTGCCGGGTCAATATCTCCATCATTGGGATCGTAAAGTGCACCGGCCAGCTCATGCGTCGCAATGAATGGATAGCGGCCATTGATTTCGTCAACGCCCAGCACGTCAATATCCATTCCTTGATATCGGCCCATGCTCTTGACGCGCTGAAACTCGCGCATGCGCTCCTTGGTGTGAGCAAGGCGCAACGAACCGGTGACATGATAATTCATTGGGTAGTCAACTTCGGCAGCGAGCCCCCGATAAAGCTCGGCTGAATAACGCTGCATATTCATTACGGACCACGAAGCCGAAAATGTGGGTACGTTGCCCGCCGCATGCCAAGTGGAACCTGATGTCAGCTCGTTTTTCTCAAGCAGCACACAATCCGTCCAGCCTGCTTTTGCGAGGTGATAAAGCGAAGAAACACCGACCGCCCCGCCGCCTATGATGACGACGCGCGCCGATGTTGGAAAATCAGACATACATAGTCTCCCGCATTATCATGCTGTTTCAAGCCCGTGCGATTTCATCGAGGTACCACTGGATGTACCGCAACTCGTTATATTCCATTGGTGCGATTGGCCCCGGCACAAAGTAATGCGAACGAACACCCCGCGAGGTATGCTCGATAATCGTCTTGTCTTCGGCGGTGGTTACTTTCCACAACCAGGTAAGCTTTTCGAGATCGTAATCCTTGCCTTCTTCGGCATCGCCTCGCACCAGCCAGATCAACTCCATTTCACACGTATCGACTGTTTTCGGAATGAAGCGATAGATCATGCCATGGTCTGGATAGCAGACCAGAAAGCTCGTGCCTCCAAGGTGGATGGATGTTACCCCGCCATCAAATTGGGTGAAGCGGCCCATTAGCGGACCAACTGGCGATCCATCCTCGCTGCCGCTCGAAACGCCGTCATAAAGCGCATAGCGGAAAGTGTGGATTGCCTCATATCCCTGCGCTGAACTTTGCCAATGATCTCCCGTAGCAATATCTATACCGAGTGCGCAGGTGCGCTGCTCCATACGCGCATTAAGCTCTACGATTTTCTCTGCGGGCTGCTCCAGCGCATGGGTTTGCGAATATTCCGGATGAGCCGGACCGCAATGATAGCATTCGACGTAATTTTCAACGGCCAGCTTCCAGTTGGCATCAACTGGATAGGTCTCCCGATGTGCTACTTTGGCATCCGCCCAGCCATATTGCCCACAAGTCGTGCGCAGTGACTGCTCTACAACTGAAAAATCTAGAGGTTCGTCGGCAAAGCAGATGAAAATCAAACCTTCAGCAACACGCACATGCAATTTTTTCAATCCATGAGCGTTGCGGTCAAAATCTCTCGGCATAAGCCGTGCAGCTCGTAGGCTGCCATCATTGGTATAGGTCCAGGCATGATAGGGGCAGACGAAAAAGCGCGCATTGCCCTTGGATTTTGTGCAAACCTCTGCGCCTCTATGGCGGCAGACATTCAGAAATGCGTGGATGGAACCGTCTTCCGTGCGCGAAACAATGACAGCTTCCGTATCAATCTTGAACAGCTCAAAATCACCGGCATTCGGGATAATGCTGGCATGCCCGATACAATGCCAATGGCGGCGGAACACACGTTCCATATCCCGCGCATAGATATCCGGGTCCATGTAGAAGGCCCGAACGAGACCATGACCCGCTCTATGTTCCGCGATTAGCCGATCAATCTTCTCCAGAGGCGGCGCAATTTCTGCAAATGCCTGTTCTGCACCCATTTTATTCTCCGAAAGCATTGTTCCCGGACGCTTGTTTTCTCAAAGTGCGCGTCTCAGTTTAGAATGATTCCGCATTGCGCAGCATTCAAGCGATGGTTACTCATAAAGACATGAATTATTCTCACCCGTCTCAATGTGAAAGTTTTCACCAATGATGTCCAAGCCAAGAATACCGCCGCTGGGTTCGCTCCGAGCCTTTGAGGCATCAGCGCGGCTTTTGAGCTTTCGGCTTGCAGGTGATGAACTTGGGGTGACGCAGTCTGCGATAAGCCACCGCATTGCAGAGCTTGAAACGATCCTTGGCGTCAAGCTGTTTGAGCGGCTGCCACGCGGCGTTTCGCTCACAGATTCCGGAACGCTGTATTATCCCTATATGCGCGACGCATTCGAAAAGATTGCACGCGGCACGGCACTTATAAACCGTATCGGCACTGCAGACGATCTCGCCATCGAGACCTATGCGACCTTCGCCATTCGCTGGCTCATTCCGCGCTTGACTGACTTTCGGAAGATCAATCCAAATCTTGCCATCCGCATCGGCACAAGCCAACTGGATTGGGAATTGAACATCGATAGTTCTGATATTGGCATTATCCATACCACACGTCCGGAGCGCATGAATCTGCATTATCGCCAATTGGTAAAAGCCCAAATGTGTCCGGTATGCAGTCCGGCAGTTGCTGAGCGCATTACCGGGGATACCGATGCCAAAGCTCTTGGAAAAGTACCCCGCCTGGCACTTTACACTGCGCCGGAGGACTGGGGCACCTGGCTCGATGCTGCTGGTATCACCGACACGGCAAGAACTGATACTTTGAAGTTCGACACCTATCTTGCGGCGTTACAATCGGCGCTCGATGGTCAGGGAGTTGTCGTTGCCCCTGACTTTCTGGTCCAGGAAGATATCAAGGCTGGCAGGCTGGTCGCCCCGTTCTCGTTGAAGGTGCCGCAGCCCGGTGCCTGGTATATGATCTGCCGCAAAGAGCGCGTTGGCGAAGCACGCATAAAAAAGTTCGAGAACTGGCTGGCTGATCAATTCAGCCGCGTCACTTCTTCTTGATGCCTATTGCCCGGCCTACGCGCTCAGGCCTTGGCAATTTCTCGTGTGCCTCTTTGTAAAACTCAAGCTTTGGCAAAACATCGTCTGGAAACGGCACCACTTTTGGACCATTCATATCAACATGCAATGACAGGACTTCCGCGGTCGCCGCCAGCCATCCGTCAACATGAACAATCTCATTATAGGTATGAAGGCGCTTGCCATCGAAATCAATGAGTTGGCTTGTAACCGTGACGAGATGGTCGAGATGAATTTCCTGAACGTAGCAAATATGCACTTCCGCCGTGTATATCGTAAGCCTGCGTGCGGCGGCATATTGGGGCCCAAAGCCCAGCTCGGCCAGAAACTCATCACCACCACGATCAAACACTACATTGTAATAAGCCATGTTCAGATGGCCATTATAGTCAATCCACTCCTTTTCCATGGAGATCGGTGCTGACCTGTATAATTCTCCGGACTGATGATTGATTAGCATCGAGTGCTCCTGACTCTGGAAATTGATGTTTTAGCTTGAAGCATGGATGGGCAATTCATCGCTTTGTCAAAAGCGACTCTCATTGAATAGGTCGAAACGCACTTGGCGGCTTGCCTTCAAAACTCCGAAATGTGCGGGTGAACGCTGCTGCAGAGGAAAATCCCGTTCGTGCAGCAATATCGGCAAGCGGCGACTTGGTATCGGTGATTAGTCGGCGCGCGACTTTCAAGCGCAAGCGCAGATAGTACCGCCCCGGCCCTTCCCCGACAGCTTTTGCAAATATCTTCTCAAGGCTTCGGGCACTAAGTCCGCATCGTTTGGCGATTGCTCCAACCGTCAGCGGCTGCTCGATATGACCTTCCATCAATCGGATAGCGACCGCTAGCTTTGGATGCACATTGTCCAGTCTTCCGAGTGAGACCAAAGGCTGTGCATCATTGGACGCATGGGCCTCGTCATAGATGAACACGCTTGCAACATCGAGCGCGACCGACATGCCGTAGCGCGAGCGGATCAAATGCAGCATGAGATCGAAAGTCGGCGATGCGCCGCCGCTCGTGAAAACCGGGCCATCAATGACATAGCGATCCGGTCTGATGTCCGCATCAGGAAACTCTGCGGTAAACTCCTCCATATCCTCCCAATGGGTGGTTGCGCGACGCCCGGTCAATAGTCCGGCACGCCCGAGCAACCATGAACCTGCCTCGATGCCGCCGATCATTTGATAATTGTGTACTGCCCGCCGAAGATTGGCGGTGAATGTCGTGCGTGCAATGTCCGCAGTGCCAAAGCCCCCGACGACCAGCAGCATATCGCCCTTTTCCGATGCATTAAACTGACCGGAAACAGCGATAGGCAAGCCACAGGTCGTCATGGTGGGTTTACCGTCAAGGGAAACGACTTGCCATTTGAACAATGATGCGCCTGAAACCCGGTTCGCTGCTCGCATGGGGTCAATTGTCGAGGCAACACACATCAGGGAAGCGCCACTGAATACGAGAACCGTTACATTTAACGGCTCGGTATTGGGCAAAAACAGTGGAGATATTTCGTTATTCATCAATTTCAATTCGTATATCGCAAAGCATTCCTTGGCAATGGGGGCATGATCAGGTCAATAAATAATGGGAGCAGACAAATGGGACTTACCCCCAATCGCGAAGTATTTATCACTTGCGCCGTTACTGGCGCTGGCGACACGACAGGCCGTTCGGACAAGGTGCCGGTAACTCCCCGCCAGATCGCTGATGAGTGTATTGCCGCTGCCAATGCGGGTGCTGCGATTGCTCATATTCACGTACGCGACCCGAAAACTGGTAAGGGTTCACGCGATATAACTCTCTACACGGAAGTCGTTGAGCACATAAAGGCCTCTGGCGTGGACATGGTGCTCAATTTGACCGCAGGCATGGGCGGGGATCTGACGCTCGGCAGTGTCGAGCAGCCTATGCCGCCTTCCGCAGATGGAACGGACATGGCCGGCGCGACGGAGCGTCTGGAACATGTGGCTAAACTTCGCCCCGAAATCTGCACGCTCGACTGTGGCACCATGAATTTTGGTGAAGGCGACTATGTCATGACCAATACGCCAGCCATGCTGAAAGCAATGGCAGCACAGATTCAGGCGCTGGGCGTTCGCCCTGAAGTCGAAATCTTCGACACGGGTCACCTCCTTCTCGCCAAATGGCTCTATGGTCAGGGTCTGCTCGATGATCCTGTTATGGTTCAACTCTGCATGGGTATTCCTTGGGGTGCGCCAGACGATATTGGTACATTGCTTGCCTTGACCAACAACCTGCCCTCCAACTGGACCTTTTCCGCATTTTCTATTGGTCGCAACCAAATGCCCTATGCGGCAATGGCGATGCTTGCGGGCGGAAATATCCGCGTCGGCCTGGAAGATAATATCTGGCTCGATAAAGGCGTGCTGGCGACAAACCGCCCATTGGTAGAACGCGCTGTAAAAGTTGCCGAAGGCATGGGAGCCCGTATTCTCGGTCCTCAAGAAGTTCGTGAACGCATGAAATTGACAAAGGGCTGGTAAAATCATGGCAAGCATTCGCAAGGCAGCCGCTGTCGGTGGCGGAGTTATTGGTGCTGGCTGGGTAGCCCGCCTGCTTCTCAACGGAATTGATGTTTCAATATTCGATCCCGATCCGGAAGCAGAACGCAAAGTCAGCGAGGTGATGAAGAATTCGCGTCGCGCCTATAAGACGATGCTGCCGGATGGGCTGCCTAAAGAAGGCAAGCTAACTTTTGCCAAGTCGATTGAGGAAGCCGTTGCTGGTGCAAATTTCATCCAGGAAAGCGTTCCCGAACGTCTCGACCTGAAACACAAAGTGCTGGCAGAGATAGACAAATATGCCGATGTGACCGCGATCATTGGGTCTTCGACTTCCGGCATTCTCCCCTCTGACATGCAGACATCAATGAAACACCCGGAACGTCTGGTTGTTGGCCACCCCTACAATCCGGTCTACCTTTTGCCATTGGTGGAGATTGTCGGAGGCAAACTGACATCTCCGGAAGCGGTCGAAAAAGCGCGGGAACTTTACGCGTCTATTGGCATGAAACCTGTGGTCATTCGCAAGGAAATTGAGGCTTTTGTCGGTGATCGTCTGCTTGAAGCTGTTTGGCGCGAAGCTCTCTGGCTCATCAAAGATGACATCACGACCGTTGAAGAACTTGACGACATCATGCGCTACTCCTTCGGCATTCGCTGGGCGCAAATGGGTATGTTCCAGGTCTACCGCGTTGCTGGAGGCGAAGCCGGGATGCGTCATTTCATTGCCCAGTTCGGTCCGTGCCTGTCATGGCCATGGACCAAGCTCATGGATGTGCCGGAACTGACCGAAGAACTGGTCGACAAGATTGCCAACCAATCTGACGAGCAGGCTCATGGACTTTCTATTCGTGAACTCGAACGCATACGTGACGACAATCTCGTGGCCATCATGGATGCTCTTTCCAAGCAGAATAAGGGCAAAGGATGGGGTGCTGGTGCGCTCTATAAGGACTATACGAAGCGCCTTTCAAAACTGGCACAAAAACCCGCTCTGTCCAAGGCAGCAGCAAAGGCCGTGACGAGTAAGCCCAAAAAGAAGAAAGGCTGAAACAATGGATTTTGGTCTTTCGGAAGAACAACGCCTGATCGTTGATACGACGCGGGCTTTTGTCGAGAATGAGCTTTATCCGCATGAGGCAGAAGTCGAACGCACTGGCATCCTGCGAAAAGAACTCGCGGACGAGTTGAAGCAAAAGGCCATTGAAGCAGGCCTTTATGCAGCCAACATGCCGGAATCAGTGGGCGGTGCTGGTCTCGATACTGTTACCTGGCTGCTCTATGAAAAAGAACTCGGCCGCGCAAACTATGCCCTGCACTGGACCTGCGTCGGACGTCCGTCGAATATATTGCTCGCGGGAACTGACGCACAAAAAGAGAAATATCTCTATCCATGTATTCGGGGCGAGAAATCCGATTGTCTGGCCATGACAGAGCCCGGCGCTGGTTCCGATTTGCGCGGCATGAAAGCATCTGCCGTCGAGAATAATGGCGATTGGGTGGTGAACGGCACGAAACACTTCATAAGCCACGCGCTTGAGGCCGATTTCGTTATTCTTTTCGTGGCTTCAGGCGAGGAAGACACGCCGCGCGGCAAGAAAAAGAAAATCACGGCATTCTTTGTCGATAAAGGTCATCCGGGCATGACCATCCGCGAAGGCTACCGCAATGTTTCGCACCGTGGATATAGCAATGCGATTATCGAGTTCGATGATTGCCGCTTGCCGCAAGATGCTATTCTGGGTGAAGTGCATAAAGGCTTTGAAGTGGCCAATACCTGGCTGGGCGCTACCCGTTTGCAGGTTGCAGCGACCTGTTTGGGTCGTGCTGAACGCGCACTCGCTCACGCAATTGAATATGCTGCACAGCGTCAGCAGTTCGGTCAGCAGATCGGCAAGTTTCAGGGTGTGTCGTTCAAATTGGCAGACATGGCAACGGAGCTGAAAGCGGCGGATCTGCTCACGTTTGAAGCCGGCTGGAAATTCGACCAAGGCACCGTTACGGATCAGGATATGGCAATGGCCAAGCTCAAAGCCACTGAAATGCTGGCTTTCGTTGCCGATGAAGCGATCCAGATTCATGGCGGAATGGGATTGATGGATGATCTGCCGCTGGAGCGAATTTGGCGCGACGCCCGGGTCGAGCGCATCTGGGAAGGCACGTCCGAGATTCAGCGGCATATCATATCGCGCGCCCTGCTCCGTCCGCATGGCGCGTAACGGAGTATTTGATGGCGCATAAACTGGATCGCCTGCTTCGACCCAAGACCATTGCTGTCTTCGGCGGCCTTCAAGCTGCCGAAGTCATAAAGCAATCGCAAAAAATGGGTTTTTCCGGTGAGATATGGCCGGTGCATCCCAAACATGATGAAATATACGGATTGAAAGTCTACCGCTCCGTTGCCGACTTACCGGCAGGTCCTGACGCCGCATTTATCGGAGTTAATCGCTTTCTAACGCTCGATATTGTGCGTGAACTGCGCGCGATCGGAACGGGCGTGGCAGTCTGCTATGCATCGGGTTTCCTCGAAGCAGGCGCGGATGACGCCGACGGCGCAAGACTTCAGGAAGAACTGATCGAGGCGGCGGGTGAAATGCCGATCATCGGGCCTAATTGCTATGGGCTTATTAATTATTGTGATGGCGCTCTGCTTTGGCCCGATCAACATGGCGGCAGACGGCTGGAGCCGGACGAACGGGGCGTAGCCATCATCACGCAGTCGTCCAACATCGCCATCAATATGACGATGCAGACCCGTGGGTTGCCGATTGCCCATGTCATGACGGCGGGAAATCAGGCCCAAACCGGCTTGCCTGACATGGCGATTGCCCTGCTTGAGGATGAACGCGTCACAGCGCTCGGTCTGCATATTGAGGCTTTTCAATCGGCATCTAAATTTGAACTACTGGCAAAGCGCGCCCGTGAACTCGGCAAGCCGATCGTTGCGATGAAAGTTGGACGCTCAGAACAAGCACGAGCTGCGACAGTTTCCCATACGGCTTCGCTGGCTGGTTCGGATGCTGCTTCCGATGCATTTCTGAAAAGGCTGGGCATTGCTCGTGTCAATTCAATCGCATCGTTCCTCGAGACGCTCAAATTGTTGCATGTGCATGGACCACTTGATGGAAACACGCTCTGTTCAATGAGTTGTTCGGGCGGTGAAGCCTCTGTTATGGCTGACAGTGCTGAAGACCGCCTGGTTCACTTCCCTGCTTTGACGCCGGAACATCGCGCCAAAGTGAAGTCGACGCTCGGACCGCTGGTCGCAGTCGCCAATCCACTCGATTACCACACCTTCATCTGGAACAATGAACCGGCATTGACCGATACATTCACAGCAATGGTTTCGGGCGGTTTTTCGTTAAGCTGTCTTGTCCTCGATTTTCCGCGCAAGGACCGCTGCTCGGATGTTGATTGGTGGTCAACTGTTCGCGGCTTTGAAAATGCGTTGCGCACGAACAATGCTAGAGGCGCTATCGTGGCCTCATTGCCTGAAAACATTCCGGAAGAATATATGGCGCAGCTCATCGCCAAAGGCATCGCCCCACTTTGCGGAATTGTCGAAGCTTTTGACGCTGCTGAGGCGGCGGCGTTCATCGGCAAGGCTTGGGTCACAGAAATTGCTCTGCCGGTGGCTACTCCCGGTAAAAACTCTGGCAACACGGCAGCACCTGATGAAGCTCAAGCCAAAACCATTTTGAAAGCCGCAGGCTTGCCGGTTCCTGAAGGTCACCGCTGTACGACGTCTGCTGAAGCAGTAGACGTCGCCAATAAACTGGCCTATCCGGTCGCCCTCAAGGCGCTCGGCATTTCCCACAAGTCAGAGCAAAATGCCGTCAGGCTGAATCTAAAGAATGCAGATGCAGTCAAAGCAGCGGCGGACGACCTGATTGATCTTGGTTCCGGCATTTATGTCGAGCGCATGGTAACAGGTACAGTGGCAGAACTCATTGTCGGCATTATCGACGATCCGCAGTTCGGCCCTGTTATGACGCTGGGTACTGGCGGGGTCATGGTAGAATTGCTGCAAGACACGGTAACGCTGCTTCTGCCATCAAGCCGCAGCGATATTGAAACCGCTTTGCGTTCACTGCGTATGTTCCCATTGCTTGATGGCTATCGCGGCAAGCCCAAGGCTGATCTGGATGCGGCTTTGGACGCTATTATGGGGATCGCTACATTTGCGGTCAAAAATGCAGGAAAAATTGTTGAACTCGATATTAATCCGCTGCTGATCTGTGGCGTGGCACAAGGTGCCTGGATCGCCGATGCGCTGCTGGTTACAAAGGGAGAACTTTCATGAATGATGTTGTCAGAACGCGGCGCGAGGGAGGCATTCTCGAAGTTACGCTTGATCGGCCAAAGGCCAATGCCATTGATCTGACAACCAGCAGACTGCTGGGCGAAACATTCAAAAAGTTCCGCGATGATCCGGAACTACGTGTGGCAATCGTACAAACCGAGGGCGACAAGTTCTTTTGCGCCGGCTGGGATTTGAAGGCAGCTGCCAGCGGCGATGCTGTGGATGGTGATTACGGTGTTGGGGGCTTCGGCGGCCTGCAAGAGTTACTGGATCTTAACAAGCCGGTTATTGCTGCGGTCAATGGCATGGCGGTCGGCGGTGGTTTTGAACTCGCCCTTTCCTGCGATCTGATTTATGCCTCCGATCATTCGAGTTTTGCACTGCCGGAAATACGCGCTGGTACGCTGGCAGATGCCGCGACTGTAAAATTGCCAAAACGCATTCCCTACCATGTTGCAATGGACCTGCTCCTGACTGGCCGCTGGATGGATGTTGCTGAAGCCCATCGTTGGGGGCTGGTCAACGAGGTGCTGCCGAAAGACAATCTCATGGCACGCGTTTGGGAAATTGCCCGCATGCTTGAAAGCGGACCTCCATTGGTTTTCGCTGCCATCAAGGAAGTCGCGCGCGAAGCGGAAAGCATGGGCTTTCAGGAAGCCATGAACTGGATCACAAAGCGGAAATTCCGTACAGTCGACACACTTTATGCTTCGGAAGATGGGCAAGAAGGGTTCAAGGCATTCGCCGAAAAACGCGATCCCGTTTGGAAGGGAAAATGACCACTGACTACTCCACCCTGATCGACGAGCAGACCTGGGCTTTCATTGAGCGGACCAATAGTTTTTATCCGCCGGATTCTACGGATCATTCCATTGCCCGGCAACGCGAAATCTACAACACCATGTGCCGGGCATTCTTTTCGCAATATCCAGGATCGGTTTCCTCGACTAACAAATTCGTTCATACCGCAGAACAGCGGATACCGATCCGGGTCTACGAAAAGTCTGATAGCGATCCAGAGGCTGTATGCCTCTATTTCCATGGTGGCGGATTTGTCGTGGGTGGGCTTGAGAGCCATGATGATGTCTGTGCTGAGCTTTGCGATGCTACCGGCTTTCGTATCGTCTCGGTTGATTATCGTTTAGCGCCTGAACATTTGCATCCAGCAGCATTCCTTGACTGCCTCGCGGCGTTTGAACACGTCGCATCCACCTGCGAATTGCCGATCATTTTATGCGGTGACAGTGCTGGCGGAAATCTCGCCGCCGCGGTCACACATCATGTGCGCCGTCACGAACGTGCTCCCGTTGGTCAGGTTCTTATCTATCCCGGGCTGGGTGGTGAAACAGATCAAGGCTCGTATCTCACCCATGCTCAAGCACCAATGCTGACGACGCGCGATACGCTCTACTATGCTGAAATTCGCGGTGGTGGTTTTAATTGGTCAAACGATCCGCGCTTTGCACCTTTGAATGATCAGGATTTCAACGGATTGCCCGATACGATCGCCATCTCGGCGGAATGTGACCCACTATCCGACGATGGCCGCGACTATTGCAACAAAATCAGCGCTGCCGGGGGAAAGGCGCTCTGGAACAATGAACCCGGTCTTGTTCATGGTTACCTTCGTGCGCGCCACAGCGTTGATCGTGCGCGAGCGAGCTTTCGCCGGATCACAACCGCCGTACATTTGCTCGGCCAAGGCCGTTGGCCCGGCCAGATTTAACTTAGTTTCCAGCGCTTGCCATTCGCCTTGTCTTCATAGCCGTTTCCAGCCAGCCGAGTTCCATTTCAGGAACCGACGACAAGAGCAAATCCGTGTAATCGTCAAATGGCGGTTTCAACACGTCCGACTTCGGACCGTAGCGAACCACCTCGCCCCGATACATGACTGCGATGGAGTCGGATATGGATTTCACTGTCGCAAGGTCATGCGTGATAAAAAGATAAGCGACGTTTTCATCCTTTTGCAAATTCAAAAGCAGTTTCAAAATACCGTCAGCAACCAAGGGATCAAGCGCGCTGGTTACCTCGTCGCAGATGATGAGCTTGGGTTTTGCAGCCAGTGCGCGCGCGATGCAAACACGCTGCTTCTGCCCGCCGGACAGTTCTGCCGGATAGCAGCCAGCAAAATTTTTGCCCAGTTCCATTTTTTCCAGCAATTCGGCAACGCGCTTGTCGCGTTCCTTGCCACCCATACCGAAATAGAATTCCAACGGACGGCCGATAATGGTACCGACCGTTTGGCGTGGATTCATCGCGGTGTCAGCCATTTGATAGATCATCTGCAATTCACGCAGATCGTCGCGCGTGCGATTAGCAAGTCGCGCCGATAATGTTCTGCCTTCAAAGGTAATCGCCCCTTCCATCGGCGGCAAAAGCCCAGTGATGACGCGAGCAAGTGTTGATTTACCAGAACCGGATTCACCGACCACAGCCAAGGTCTGACCGAGATGTATATCGACAGAAACGTTCTTGAGCACTTTGACCAATCCGCCGCCATAGGCAGCGGTGATGTTCCTCACCGATAGAATTGGCTTGTCGGCGGGACTTTTTTGTTCGTGCGGAATGTGATGCACGGACACAAGCTGTTTTGTATAGGCTTGGCGCGGCGCTTTGATTATCTGTTGTGTATCTCCGTATTCGACCTGTTTGCCATGGCGCAAGACGAGAATGTCGTCAGCGACCTGTGCAACCACAGCAAGATCGTGCGTGATATAGAGTGCGGCGACATTCGTATCGCGGATTGCATCCTTGATAGAAGCCAGCACATCAATCTGCGTGGTCACATCAAGAGCCGTCGTTGGCTCATCAAAGACAATCAGATCCGGCTCCGAACATAGAGCCATGGCTGTCATGGCACGTTGTAGCTGTCCGCCCGACACCTGATGCGGAAAGCGCTGGCCAAAAGTTTCAGGATTTGGAAGACCCAGCTTTTTGAAAAGTCCGACCGCGCGCTTTTCTGCCTCGGCCTTGGTGCATATTTTGTGAAGCAGCGCGGCTTCAATCACCTGATCCATCAATTTGCGCGCAGGATTGAAGGCCGCAGCAGCCGATTGCGCCACGTAGCAAACTTCGCGGCCCCGTATCTGCCGCAAAATCTTGGCGCCGCCTTTCAGAATATCTCGGCCGTTCAACAGCACTTCACCACCGGTAATGCGTACACCACCCCTGCCATAGCCCATGCTGGAGAGCCCGATTGTCGATTTGCCCGCACCGGATTCGCCTATAAGTCCGAGCACCTTGCCCCGCTCAAGCTTTACCGACACATCGTCGACAATAATAATATTCCTGGGCGGTTCTCCAGGCGGATAACTGGTTGCTTCGATACGCAGATTGCGGATGTCGAGAAGAAGGCCTGTTTTGTCTTTCAATGGAGCTTTAACCATTATCCGCGACCTCCCTTCAGGCTGGTGGTTCGGTTCAATATCCAGTCCGCGACAAGGTTGACCGAGATCGCAAGCACAGCAATGGCCGCAGCAGGTATCAAAGCTGCAGGAATGCCAAAGACGATACCCTCCTTGTTTTCCTTCACCATTCCACCCCAATCAGCGTCAGGTGGCTGGACACCGAGGCCAAGGAAGGAAAGTGCCGAAAGGAAAAGAACTGCAAATATGAATCTCAGGCCAAGCTCTGCGATCAAAGGTGTCAGGGCATTGGGTAATATTTCCCGGAAAATAATCCAGATACGGCCCTCGCCACGAAGTTTCGCAGCCTCGACAAAGTCCATAACGTTAATATCAACGGCTACTGCCCGGGCCAGCCGGTAAACGCGCGTCGCATCCAATAGCCCCATGACGAGGATCAATGTCATTATATTTGCCGGCAAAACCGAAAGCACGACAAGCGCAAAAATCAGGGTCGGAATAGCCATGATCAGATCGACAAACCGCGACATGAGTTGATCAAACCAGCCTCCGATTACGGCTGCGGCGAAACCTAGAACAGAACCCAAAATGAACGATAGTGCCGTTGCTGTGGCCGCAATGAAGATGGTGATGCGTGCGCCAAAAATCATGCGTGAGAGCAAATCGCGACCCAGATTATCTGTGCCAAGCAAATATTTGGCCGACATCGGTTCCCATACGTCACCAACCGTCTCCCCCACAGGATAAGGAGCAACCCACGGCGCAAAAACCGCTGCGAAGACGAATACAGCAGTGACGAGAAGTCCGATCCACGCACTGATAGGAATATTTTTTACATTCAACATTGCGTGGGCCTCACTTCGGGTGTCTGAGGCGGGGATTGGAAACAATCGCCACGATGTCAGCAATAATATTCAGGCTGACATATACAGCTGCGAAAATAAGCCCACATGCCTGAACAACCGGCACATCGCGTTTGGCCACGTGGTCCACAAGGTACTGTCCCATGCCGGGATAGACAAAGATAACCTCGACTACGACAACGCCGACGACCAAGAATGCCAGATTGAGCATGACCACATTGACGATCGGCGCGATGGCATTTGGAAATGCGTGCCGCGTGATGATCTGCAAGGGCGAAAGCCCCTTTAGTTCCGCTGTCTCCACATAGGCAGACTGCATGACGTTTAAAATGGCGGCGCGTGTCATGCGCATCATATGCGCCAGCACAACCAGTGTCAGAACGGTCACCGGCAAGGCGATGGCGCTGAGCCTTTCACCCAGCGGCATGCCTTCATAAACCGTTGAAACACTTGGAAACCATTGCAGACGAACGGCGACAAAGTAGATCAGCAGGTATCCGGTAAAAAACTCGGGCAACGAAGTTGAGGCCAGACCGAGGCCGGAAATGAGCTTGTCCACAAAACCATTGCGATAGCGCACTGCCAACAGTCCCAGACCAATAGCCAATGGAATGGAAACAATTGCCGCCCAGAAAGCAAGGAACAAGGTGTTCCACAGCCTTCCTTTCAGTGAGCTTGCAATGTCCTGCCCGCTTGAGAGGGCCGTTCCCAAATCACCGGTCAATATGCCGCCAAGCCAATGGAGATAGCGGATATAGGCTGGATCATTCAGGCCCATATCACGTCGCAGGTTTTCAAGCGCTTGCGGCGTGGCTGATTGCCCGAGTATGGATTGCGCAACGTCTCCAGGCAGAATCTGGGTGCCTGCAAAAATCAGCACGGAAACTGCAAGGAGAAGAAGGATGCCCATCGCGATGCGTTGGGCAACCAGTTTCAGGACAGGTGTACTCATCTCACGCGGCCGATCAGGCGTTCAGCCAGCAACGCGACAATGCGTAACCGCCGCTCATCTCCTGATTGCCATCTGGTACCCAACCGCCCACCTTTGCGCTTGTCGCATCAATGAAGTCGTTGAACATTGGCACGATCACCCCACCCTCATCGCGCACGATGACTGACATGTCGCGGTACATCGACTTGCGCTTGGCTTCGTCCAGTTCGCCGCGTGCCGTAATCAGCATCTTGTCAAACTTTTCATTGAAGAAGCGCGTGTCATTCCAATCAGCGGTAGAAAGGTAGGCCGTCGAATACATCTGATCTTGCGTTGGACGCCCGCCCCAATAGGATTCGGAAAATGGCTGTTTGTTCCACACTTCTGACCAATAGCCATCGCCGGGCTCACGCTTGACCTCAATGGTAATACCGGCCTTTGCAGCGCTCTGCTGATAAAGCTGAGCCGCATCCACAGCGCCCGGGAAGGCAACGTCGGATGTGCGAAGCAGTATTGGCCCGTCATGGCCCGACTTTTTGAAGTGGAAGGCGGCTTTATCAGGATCGTATGCGCGCTGCTCAATATCGTCAGAGAATAATGGATAGGCCTTGTTGATCGGGAAATCATTCCCGACCGAACCGTAACCACGCAGAATTTTCTGCACCATGTCCTCACGGTTCATCGCATATTTAAGCGCCAACCGCAGGTCGTTATTATTGAACGGCGCCGTGTTGCAATGAGCGATGAAAACGTAGTGTCCCTTACCGGCCACGTTCTGAATGGTGACGCCCGGCACGCGCTTGACCAGATCGACAATCTTCGGCTCGACGCGGTTGATCATATGCACCTGACCGGATTGCAGCGCTGATGTGCGCGCAGTCGCATCATTGATCACGATAATTTCGATCTGCTCGGCATGACCACGCTTGTCGCCATTCCAATAATTTTCGAACTTGGAACCAATATGACGAACGCCGGGCTCGTCAGTCACGACCTTATAGGGACCCGTGCCAATACCGGCTGTGGGCTTGTCCTTGCCGCCATTCGGTTGAATCATGAGATGGTAGTCGTCCATCAGGAATGGCAGATCAGCATTGGCTTCTTTCAGTGTAAATACAACGGTATCGCCGTCTTTCTTCACATTGGAGATACCACCCATGACGCCTAGCGCACCGGACTTGGAATTCGCGTCGGAGTGGCGTTCCATCGTTGCCACAACATCGTCCGGCGTCATGTCCTTGCCGTCGTGAAACTGAACGCCTTTGCGGATCTTGAATGTCCAGACTTTGGCGTCGTCCGATGAGCCCCACTCTTCGGCAAGCTTGGGTTGCAGCGTTCCATCCGGTTGGATTTCAACAAGTTGCTCACCCCACTGGCGCCCAAACTTGTAGGGAACCTGACTTTGCCAGGTGGCTGGATCAAGACTGTCGGTCGATGCGCCACCCTGCATACCGGCTTTAAGCGTACCGCCTTTGACCGGCCCCTCAGCCAAGGCTGCGCTGGTCAGGAGTGAATTGGCAAAAACTGTGGTTACGCCGAGCGCAGCGGCGCGACCGAGGAAATCCCGGCGCGAAAGCTTTCCAAGTGCAACCCTGCGGCTGAGATAGTCGAGTTCATTAGACATTGAATTCCCCTTCTTGTCTAAGACGCTTTGCGCCTTCTGGTTTTCTCTAATTATGCGACCTGATAGCTATGTATTTCAACCTTTAGATACTTCTCATGTGCGAATGCCGGACATTCTCATATGAAATTTCGATCAATTGTTTCCGCAAAATCACGCTCGAATACGACATTGTCATTCTCATAGGCCTCGATCCGGCCCGTGAGATAAAATTTGTGCTTGTCAGAATGCATGCTCGTAAAAGTCTCAGTTCTGATACGCCAATTGTCACGCCCCGAAATCTCGGTCCAATGGGTTTCACCCCGCGCCGATAGCGGATCATCGGCCTGAATTTCCCAGCGTTCACGCGCCACACCGCCATGGATCAGACCGTGGTCCTTGTCTCGCGCTTCGCCGAAATCATCTTCGATCAACAGTACAATCTTTCCACTGACCTGATCATGGACAATTGAGCGACTATTGGCACTGTCGCGCAACGTCTCCAATTGCCATGGCGATGCTGCTTCCGGCTCGGCGAAGGTCCACTCGTCACCCTCAGCCATTGCCCGCGACGGAACAGCAACTGTTCCAGATTGAATTGTCAGACTGACGGGTTCCGGTGAAGGCCAGACCATTGGCCAGTATGACGAGGATACGGCAACCCGCAACTTATGCCCCGCAGGGAGGCGATAAGCGATATCATCAAGCTTGAAGCTGATTTCATAGCTTTTGCCCGGCTCCAATGCTTCGGGTACAGCGTGACTATTGCGATGGCAAAGATTGAAAACACCATAGGTGATGCGTGTTGAGGCGCCGTCCGGATGCACATCGCAAAGCCGCACGGCAACCATGGCAACAGGCTTGTCGCTCGTCAGCGTCAACGTAATTTCGGGCGCACCGACAATATCCATCGACCGGTCGAGTTGCATATCATAGCAAACGGAAAGAGCGTCATCGCGGCGCTGATCGCCTGGCATTTCCGGACCCAGCCAGATCGCGCAGTATTCGCCTCCCATCATCCCGCAATCCTGCGGCGATGACACCAGATGCGAAAAGGCATCTGAAGGCTGCCTTGACAGGCTCTTGTCGTCGCGAAGATGAAACAGCGCAGTTCCAATAGTTTGCGATGGCCATTGTTCTTCTGCAATCCAGCGACCAGGCCGCTCCGTATACCAGCTTTTAGGCCGTACAGAATCCATCAGATAGCCGCGATAGACCGGATCATTCTCAACGCCGGTCTCAATGTCCTTAAGCCATCGGTCCCACCAGCGCAGAGCCTCTTGGAGAAAGCCGATACGCGGCCCCGGCACCGCGAAATGCGGATATTTGTGCACCCAAGGCCCAATTATGCCTTTTACCGGCGCCGTAATTCCCGTCATCAATCTGGATACCGCATTCTTGTAAGCGTCGCCCCAGCCGCCGATCGCAAGTGTCGCGGCCTTTATCTTCGAAAAATCTTCGCAAACGGAGCCGCGCTGCCAATAGCCATCGCGTGTCTGGTGATTCAACCAGACAGCAGGCAAAAATGGCTCGTTGTCCAAGCGCTCGAGCCACATATCCCGCCATTTTTCCCCAACCAAGGCCGGATCAGGCGCTCTGGATGAATAGGACAGCATCGTTGCGCCCCAACCCAGATTTTCATTCAGCAGAAGACCGCCCTTATAGTGAATATCGTCGGCATAACGATCATCGGTCGAACAAAGCGTAATGATGGCTTTGAGTGCATCCGGTTGCATTGCCGCCACTTGAAGCGAGTTAAAACCGCCCCAGGAAATGCCCATCATGCCAACCTTGCCGGTCGACCAGGATTGAGCCGCAATCCATTTGATGACATCGCAGGCATCCTGCAATTCCTGTTCGGAATATTCGTCTTCCATCAATCCTTCGGAATCGCCATTCCCGCGCATATCAACACGCAAGCAGGCATAGCCATGCCCGGCAAAATAAGGATGGGTCAGATTATCGCGCGCGGTCGTTCCGTCACGTTTGCGATATGGCAGAAATTCAAGAATGGCCGGAACAGGATTTTCGTCAGCTTCCTCGGGCATCCAGACCCGCGCTGAAAGGCGGCAGCCGTCGGGCATGACGATGCCCATATCGGCTTGCTCTGTGATCTTATGCGGAAAAGTTTCGACTGTTCGCATTACCACCTTTCGCCCTCACATGGATACGAAAATGGCGATGCATACCGGGCGGAGCGCCCGCGAATGATACAATCCCATTTTCTCGTCTTTGCGAGGCGTTCCCTTATGCTCACACTATGCGCATTTGCTCACGACAACACACCAAACACTTGCGACATAAGTCCCGCCATTTGCGTCAAACATCAGTATATTCGTCAGCCAAGGCGAGAGGGAACAAGCCGTTCCAAACGCCTGAACAGGAAGACAATTATTCCGGTTATGATCAGGTAGCCCGCCGCCAGCAAAAGCAGCGGTTCATAGGTGATGAACGTATCCTGGCGAATCCGCGACGCCACCGAATAAAGGTCCACGACGGTAATCGTTGCTACAAGAGGCGTGGATTTCAGCTGCAACACCGCCTCGCCCGCAAGTGTTGGCAGAGCACGATGAATAGCTTGTGGAAGCCAGATGCGCCTTAATATCGTGAATCGGCGCATTCCAAACGCCCGTGCAGCTTCCAATTGTCCCTTGGGCACACCGGCAAAAGCACCGCGCATGACCTCACCTTCATAGCCCGCATAAGACAGCGTAAGGGCAAGCACCGCATAGGGCCATGCCTGCCTCAAATACGGCCAAAGCTCTGATCCGCGTATCCAGGGATATTGAGGGAAAAGTGACCCCAATCCGTAGTAAAGGAGCCAAAGCTGCAGGAGAAGCGGCGTTCCGCGAATGATCGTGCAAAACCAGCGTGCTGGAACAGCGAGAATGGCAGGCCCTGCAGCTTGCGCGAGACCCAGCGGAACCGCCAGCAGAAAGCCGAGAAACACTGTGACGCATAATATCCAGATGGTGCGCCATAATCCTTGGAGAATAAGTCCGCCATAATTGGGCAACCAATCCCAGCGCAGAAAGAATATCGCGGATGCCACGAGCGCCAGACCGATCAATATCAGAACAATCCGGTGCGGCTGCATCCACTCACGCGGTCGATCGGGGTCCGCATCCTTATGAATGGGAAAGGTCTCAAGGGGGATTTCAATTTTCGTATCAACAGTCAGGTTGGACATTACCCTGCCTCCCTGACCGACGGCATACCACGCCGCGCCCATTTCTCAATTCGCCCAACTATGAGATTGGAGAAAAGCGTGGTGAGCAGATAGAGCACCCCCGCAGCCATAAAGAACAGGAAATATGCTTTGGTCGTTCCTGCGGCTTGCCGGGTTTCCAGCGTCAATTCACTAAAACCGACAACAGCAAGTAACGCCGTATCCTTGGTGGCTATCAGCCAGAGATTGGCCAGACCTGGCAAAGCATAAGGCAGCATTGAGGGAAGCGTTATGCGGCGCATCATCAATATTGGAGACATGCCATAGGCGCGAGCTGCTTCTATCTCCCCATAAGGAATCGCCTTTATGGCACCGCGCAACACTTCGGTAGCATAGGCACCCTGCACGAAACCAAGCACGACTATGCCGGCCACCAAGCCGCTAATATCAATACGTTGATATCCGGCCATCTCAAGAATGCGATTGATAAGGTCGGTACCCGCATAATAGAGCAGCAGGATCAATACGAGTTCCGGCACTGCCCGGACGATGGTTGTGTAAATCCCGGCCAGATCCCGAACCAAGGGCGATCCATAAAGCTTCCCATATGCACCCAGAGTGCCGATTATCAGCCCCATACCAAATGCTCCCAATGCGATCTGCAGTGAGTGCACAAGCCCGCGGAGCAGATTACCACCCCAGCCGGGTGGGCTGGGAGAAAGCAATGTCAGCATCTGCGATAGTGTTTCAGGAATAATCGACACGTCGGCCAAGCCGTCCTCGATTCAGCGCTATCAGCGCAGTTCTGCAAGATAATCCGGGCGGGTCATACCCGCCCGGCCAAAGGCATATTAGCCACCATACATATCGAAGTTGAAATACTTCTTTGAGATTTCGTCATATTTGCCATTAGCGCGAATGCCTTTGATCGCGGCATTCATTTTTTCCTTGAGTGCCGTATCGCCCTTACGCAAACCAACACCGACGCCAGGTCCCAACACTTCGAGATCGTCGGCAACCTTGCCTTTGATTTCACAGCACGCTTTTCCGGCATCCGTTGCCGCAAAGGTTTCCAGTGCCAGCGCATCTGCCTGTGTCGCATCAATACGACCGGCCGCAAGATCCTGATTGGCCTCGTCCTGTGTCTGATATTCCTTGATCTCAGCTGCCGTGCCAGCGAAATGCTTCTTCACGTAGACCTGGTGTACTGTCGAAACCTGCACACCGATAATCCTGTCTTTCAACCCTTCCGGCGTAGGCTCCATCTTGATGTCTTTTGAGCCCAGGATAACAGTCGGCGTGTTGTAATATTTATCCGAGAAATCGATTGTCTTTTCGCGTTCAGCCGTGATCGACATTGAAGCGGTGATAATGTCGATCTTCTTGGTCGTCAGAGCCGGAATAATGCCATCCCACGAGACCGGAGTAATAACACAATCCAGTTTCGCTTCTTCACAAAGCGCCATGGCAATGTCGACCTCCCAGCCCTGCCATTTGCCCGATGCGTCCGGCGAGGCGAATGGCGGATATGGCTCTGCCGCAATGCCAACCTTGATTGTTTCAGCATTTGCCACGCCCAATCCGGCCAGAATAACAAAGGCCGCAACTGTTGATTTCAATAGTGTCTTCATCATTATCTCCACTCTTGCTGTTCCCCGGGATTATTCCCCGTATTATTGATTCAGTTTATGAGACAGTTCGGATAAACTGTTTTAAACGTTCTGATTTTGGTGATCCGAACAAATCTTCCGGTGGTCCCTCTTCCTCGACAATGCCGTTGTGCAGGTACATGACATGGCTTGCCACTTCGCGCGCAAACTTCATCTCGTGCGTAACGAGAAGCATTGTCCGGCCTTCCTTGGCCAGATCCGCAATCACTTTCAGGACTTCGCCGACAAGTTCGGGATCAAGCGCTGAGGTTGGTTCGTCAAACAACATGACACGCGGCTGAATAGCCAACGCACGGGCAATAGCGCCGCGTTGCTGCTGGCCGCCGGACAGATAAGCAGGATAAACATCACGTTTGGCAGACAGCCCAACACGCTCAAGAAGTTGTTCGCCCACGGCAATCGCTTCATCGCGTTTCACGCCAAGCACATGCACTGGCACTTCGATGACGTTCTGCAACAGTGTCATATGCTGCCAGAGGTTGAAGTTTTGAAAGACCATTCCCAGACGGCTACGAATACGCTCGATCTGGCGGCGATTGGCAGGATATTGCCCACCCACCCCGTCGCTGACCATTTCAATGTCTTCGCCATTGATGCGTATAACGCCGCTTGTGGGGTTTTCGAGAAAATTGATGCAGCGCAGAAAGGTGGATTTGCCGGAACCGCTACCACCGATCAATGCAACGACATCGCCATCTCTGGCAGTCATGGAAACGCCCTTGAGTACCTCAAGCGAACCAAAGCGCTTATGTAAATTCCACACATGAATGGCTTCAGCCTGCTCAGCTGACTGCGGTTGGAGCGGGTCCGTTAAAACCGCATCGCTCACCGTCATGCGGGAGCTCCAGTCTGTCTTGGTCGTGCAGAATCACTCATGACAATCTCAATCCGCCTCTTTTGTCAGCACAGGTCTAATTTGCCTGAATTAACCGCATCACACCACTTGCGCTCTAATTATGCAAGCGTATAAATACTGGAAGTTGCAATTTTTTGAGAGCATCCGGCATGAGCGCATTCGGTTCCCAATCCATGGCCCTTCCCTTGAAACGCGTCATCATGCGTCTGCCCGATCGCGTTATGGCCGGTGCCGAGCGCGATGTCTGGCACTATGGACCTCAGTTTGATCCACGCAAGGCGTCTGAGCAGCACAGTGTGTTTGCAGATCTGGTCGCAAAATCAGGTGCCGATATTACCTGGATTCGTGACGGCAATGACGGGCTTTCAGACTCCATCTTCACCCACGATCCATCGCTCGTAACCGACAAGGGTGCTGTTCTCTTGCGCATGGGTAAAAGTCTGCGGCTAGATGAAACCGATCTTCACGAGGAAACCTATCGCGAGATGAATGTGCCGGTCCTTGGCCGTATTGAAGCGCCGGGCACCGTCGAAGGTGGTGATTGCGTGTGGGTGGATAGCAAAACGCTTGCAGTCGGCCGTGGCGTTCGCACCAATCAGTCGGGTATTGATCAGCTTCGTGCAATTCTTGAGCCGCTAGGCATTGCTGTTCTGGGCTTTGACTTGCCACTTTGGCAGGGCGAGGAAGCCTGCTTGCATCTCATGTCGATCATTTCACCGCTCGCGGAAGATTTGGCGTTGGTCCATTTGCCTCTTTTGCCAGCCGCATTCTACCAGCTCCTGAAAGAGCGCGGCATTCGTCTCGTTGTGGCACCGGAAGAAGAGTTTGCGGCAAGCAATGGTCTTAATCTCAATGTCCTCCCCACCGCTCCTTACGAAGTAATAGCAGTGGCCGGATTTGAGAAGACCAAGGCCGCAATGGAAGCTGCCGGTTGCACCGTTACGACATTCGACGCGGATGCACTGTGCATCGCCTGTGAAGGCGGCCCTACTTGCCTCACCCGCCCTGTCTGGCGTCAATGAAAACACAGAGCGCCACACGCAAGAGCTTTCGCCGCGAGGGTGAAGACAAACGCCGCGAGGACCTTATCGCGGCAACGCTCGAATGTGTGGCGGAACGTGGACTTGCCGGTGCGACGGTGCGTGAAATTGCATTGCGTGCTGATGTTACTCCGGGGCTGATCCGTTATTATTTTCCGGTCAAAGATGATTTGATCGGCGCGGCGTACAGGGCGGTGATGAGTCGCATGACTGTGCAGGCTAGCGATGCGCTGAAGAACGCGGACTCGGACCCCCGCGCCCGTCTTAGTGCATTCGTGACCGCCAATCTGGGCACGCCAATTATGGACCCCCATAATCTGTCGCTCTGGGCCGGCTTTATCGGTCTCGTTCACGCAGATCCCGCAATGGCAGCTGCACACCGTGACGGCTATTTGGGGTTTCGCGATGAGCTGGAAGCGCTTATTCGTGACGCCTTGCTTGCCACCTCCAAGCCTGCCGACGGCTCGATAACAAGGCGATATGCTATAGCTATCAACGCCATCATCGACGGGTTATGGCTTGAAGGATGTTTGGCCGGCGATATTTTTGCCGACGGGGAGTTGGCGGAAACCGGCATTGCCGCTATCGAGGCGGTTCTTGGAATTTCACTTAGCACCAAAGGAGGCGCGATATGATGCGCTTTGCGTCTGTTACTGATCGTCTGGCCGGATTAGGCTCAGATAAATGGGCCGTGCATATGCGTGCGCGTGAGATGAAACACGCCGGTGCCGAGATCATCGAATTGACCATTGGTGAACCTGATATTCCTACTCCAACCGACATGATGGACGTGGCCGAAAGCGCGATGCGTTCGGGCCGCACCGGCTATTCGAATGGCCGCGGCGAGCCTGCGGTTCTTGCTGAACTGTCAAAAAAATATACCGCCCGCACTGGTCGGCAGATTAATCCGGATAATATCATGTGCTTTCCCGGCACACAGACAGCGCTCTCGCTGGTCATGCTGGGACTGGCTGAAGAAGGCGACGAGATTATCACCGGTGATCCCCTTTATGCGACTTATGACGGCGTGGTGCGCGCCACCGGCGCCACTCGTGTTTCAGTGCCGCTTCGTCCGGAAAAAGGTTTTCGCATGCAGGCGTCTGATCTTGAAAAGGTGATTACGCCAAACGCCAAAGTCCTCTTGCTCAATACGCCGCATAATCCAACTGGAGCTGTATTAAGCGAGAAGGAAGTTGCAGAAATTGGTGAAGTCTGCCGCAAGCACAATCTCTGGATCGTCTCCGACGAGGTGTACGAGCTGCTGATTTTCGACGGCAAATTCGCCTCTCCCTTGGATAGACCAGAGCTGGCAGACCGGACAGTTGCCGTCGCATCGATCTCCAAATCGCATGCGGCCCCCGGCTTCCGCAGTGGATGGTGTGTTGGACCAAAAGAGTTTACGCAAAAGCTATTGCCATTGTCGGAATCGATCCTTTTTGGCGTTCAGCCATTCATCGCGGACATGACAGCCTATGCGCTCAGCCAACCGGCAGCTGCTGCCGCAATCATGAAGGCAAACTTTTTGCACCGCGCGCAAATGATTTCCGAGCGTCTCGATGGGGTAGCAGGAATCTTCGCCAAACCACCACAAGCTGGCATGTTCATTCTGGTCGACATCCGGGCAACGGGCCTTTCAGGGCAAGATTTTGCCATGCGCTTGCTGGAAGAAGAGCTTGTTGCTGTCATGCCGGGTGAATCCTTTGGCGAAAACCTTTCCGGCTATCTTCGCCTCAGCCTCAGCGTTGCTGAAGACAAGATTGACGCTGCTTGCGCCGGTATTGTCCGCCTCGCTTCCCGCTTGCAACAACGGAAATCCGCATGACCACTGTCGGTGAAGCTCTGGTTCAACTGCTCGAATCTTATGATGTCGACACGGTTTTCGGCATTCCTGGCGTCCATACGATAGAACTCTACCGTGGGCTTGCCGGATCCAAAATACGCCATATCACACCGCGCCACGAGCAAGGTGCTGGCTTTATGGCCGATGGTTACGCGCGGGCTACGGGCAAACCGGGCGTTGCATTTGTAATCACCGGTCCTGGCATCACCAACACGATCACGGCGATGGGACAGGCACGGGCGGACTCCATTCCGATGCTGGTCATTTCCGGGGTAAATCAGCGCGAATCGCTCGGCAAGGGCATGGGTTTTCTGCATGAACTGCCCAATCAACGCGCCATGTTGCAAACCGTCGCCATGTTCTCGCATCGCATTGAACAGCCGGACGAGCTTCCGATTGTTCTGGCAAGGGCTTTTGCCTTGTTCGCATCCCGACGGCCCGGCCCTGTTCACATCGAAATTCCGCTCGATATCATGGCCCTTCCGCTGGAAAATGCGTCACGCCTGCTCTCCGATGCTCCAATTCCACAGGCATCTACTGAGACAATGGTGGAATTAACCCGCCTGTGTCTCAATGCACAGCGTCCGGTACTCCTCATAGGCGGCGGCGCGAAAGCAGCTGCGGACGGCCTGGTAGAACTTTCCGAAAAGCTCGATGCGCCGGTCGTCGCGACGACCAATGCACGCGGCATCATGCATGATCACCCTTTGCTTATCCCTGCCAGCCCCAGCCTTAAGGCAGTGCGGGAGCTTATCGCCGACAGTGACCTTGTGATTGCCATCGGCACAGAAATGGGTCCGACCGATTATGACATGTATGGCGACGGTGGCTTTCCCGAACTGACGCGCTTTGTCCGTATCGATATTGATGCGAGCCAGCTCGATCGCTGGCCGGCATTTCTGCCAATAGAAGCCTCAGCCAAGGAAACGGTTGAGAAATTGGCTGAGGCATTGCCGGAACGTCGCAATGCTCAATCCGGTGAAGATCGCGCGCGCAAGGCCCGCGAGAGTGCATGGGCTGACATTGGTACCCGCACACAAGGCCAAGTGCGGTTTTTGAATATACTGCGCGATACATTGCCCAATTCATTGATCGTGGGTGATTCCACCCAGACCATCTATTCCGGCAATATGTATTACGACCACGACCGCGTAGGCGGCTGGTTCAATGCAGCTACAGGCTTTGGCGCGCTTGGGTTCGGTCCTCCCGCAGCAATTGGTGCGGCATTAGGCAAGCCAGACACCACGACGATTTGTATTGTCGGCGATGGGGGGTTTCAGTTTGTTCTCGGCGAACTTGGCGCTGCAATTGACGAACAAGTCCCCGTTATATTCATCGTCTGGAACAATCAGGGCTATCAAGAAATCGAACGCGCAATGGTTGAGGTCAATATCAATCCGGTTGGCGTCCGCCCCTCGGCTCCAGATTATATCAAGATCGCTGAAGCCTATGGTCTGCCTTCAAAGCGGCTCAGCAATATCAATGAGCTGCCTTCCGCTCTTTTAGCGGCAAAAGAGAGCGAAAAGCCCTATCTCATTGAAATAGATGAAAAACTGGTTGGCTGAAGGATGTCCTACCAGCCAACCCGATTTGCCTATGGCCTGTGGATTGTTTTGACTTCCAGAAAATCCTCAAGCCCGAATTTTCCACCCTCGCGCCCGTTACCGGATTGCTTGTAGCCACCAAACGGGCTGCCATAGCGATGGGGGCCACCATTGATATGCACCATTCCCGCCTTGAGGCGTGACGCAACCCGTTCCGCCCGCTTTGCATCTCCCGTCTGCACATAGGCCGCAAGGCCATAGGGCGTGTCATTGGCAATCGCGATAGCTTCTTCTTCCGTGTCGAACGGGATTAGCGCCAGAACCGGACCGAACACTTCTTCCTTGGCGATGCGCATGTCATTATTCACGTCGGCAAAAATGGTTGGTTGCACGAAATAGCCGGTCTCATATCCTTTCGGCTTGCCAGCGCCGCCAACCAATACACGAGCGCCTTCTGCAATACCGGCCTCGATCAGACTTTGGACGCGGCCATACTGAACATTGCTGACAAGTGGGCCGATATGGTCGCCCTCCTCTTCCGGATTGCCAACGCGTGCTTGCTTTCCGGTTTCTTCCGCAATTTTCACAACCTTGTCATAGACCGAGCGCTGCACGAGCATACGCGTCGGCGCATCACATGATTGACCGCTATTGTTGAAGCACTCAAACACGCTACTGGAAACCCGGTCTTCAAGGTCTGCATCCTCAAATACAATATTGGGAGATTTGCCCCCCAGTTCCAGCGTGACACGCTTTACGGTATCTGCCGCATCCTTGCTGACGGCGATGCCAGCGCGCGTGGAACCGGTGAATGACATCATGTCGACGTCCTTGTGCTTTGAAAGCGCAGCACCGACTGAAGGCCCATCACCATTGATGAGATTGAAAGTTCCGGCCGGAAATCCTGCCTCATGCACCATTTCCGCATAGAGCATCGCATTAAGCGGCGTGAACTCACTTGGTTTCAATACGCAGGTGCTGCCTGTCGCCAGAGCTGGAATGACCTTCAATGCAATTTGATTCACCGGCCAGTTCCATGGCGTAATCAGCCCGCAAACGCCGATTGGCTCACGTACCAGCAGGTCGCCATTGGGCAAATCCTCTCGCATATGAATGCTTTTGAGGGCATCTATAAAGCCCTGAAGATGTCCCACACCAACATCGGCCTGCTGCTGCGTGCTCATTGTAATCGGAGCGCCCAGTTCCAGCGTGATCGTCCGTGCCATCTCATCATAACGACGTCGGTAAACTGCCAGCAGTTTTTCGAGTAACGCCAGCCGTTCCTCTACCGACGTCCGGCTGTAACTTTCAAAGGCTTTCTTTGCCGCTGCGACTGCACGATCAACATCCGCCGCAGTCCCCATTGAAATAACGGCAATCGGCTTTTCCGTTGCCGGATTAAGCACTTCCAGATCATTTGGTTGCAGCGGATCGACCCATTCACCATTGATATAGAATTTGCGTTTGTCGAGCATAGATCATCCTCCTGCTAACCGAACTTTTCTCCATTCTGACCATCAATCAGACGATGGCAAGGCCCGCTGTGGCTGAATATATTTGATGTCGCAGACAATATACGACTTGCCGCATCCAAGCTTCTTGGCTGTGTGTTGCGGTACTATCCTCGCCCTATGGTTCATTCCTGCATCGAGCACGTGCAATCACAACCGGGCGCTGCTCACAGCATCCGGTCAATGGCGAATGCCCATAATTTCCAAGCCAGAATTAAAATAAAAAATGAAGGGGTACTTTGATGAAATCACTCTTATTGAGCAGCGTTATGGGATTGGCGCTACTCGGCGCGGTCAGCAACGCATCCGCTGCGGAATGCGGCGATGTCACCATTGCCAGCATGAACTGGCAGTCGGCGGAGGTTCTCGCTAATCTCGACAAGATCATCCTCAATGCTGGCTATGGGTGCAACGCAGACGTTGTGCAAGGCGACACTATTCCAACCCTCACTTCCATGACGGAAAAGGGACAGCCGGACATTGCGCCCGAAGGTTGGATCGATTTCATGCGCGATATCATGGACAAGGCCGTAGCCGACGGCAAACTTGTCTATGCTTCCAAGTCGCTATCGGATGGCGGCGTGCAGGGTTGGTGGATTCCAAAATATTTGGCTGACGCTCATCCCGATATTAAAACAATCGATGATGCGCTTAAGCATCCGGAACTTTTCCCCGCTCCCGAAGACAAGACAAAAGGCGCGGTATTCAACGGACCTCCCGGCTGGGGCGGTACTGTGGCAACCGCCCAGTTCTTCAAGGCCTATGATGCCGAAAAGAAAGGCTTCACGCTCGTGGACACAGGATCGGCCGCCGGTCTTGATGGCTCACTGGCTAAGGCATATGAACGCAAGGAAGGTTGGGTCGGATATTACTGGGAACCGACAGCCCTTCTTGGCAAATATGCGATGGTCAAACTGGATCATGGCGTGAAATTTGATGCTGCCGAATGGAAGCGCTGCAACACGGTTGCCGATTGTCCTGACCCGAAGAAAAATGATTGGGAAATCGCCGAGGTCGACACAGTCGTTACCAAGAAGTTCAGCGAAAATGCCGGCCCCATCATGGATTATTTGAAAGCCCGCTCCTGGGACAACAAAACGGTCAACGAACTGCTCGCCTGGATGACAGACAATCAGGCGACAGGCGAAGATGGTGCAAAGCACTTCCTGAAGAACAATGAAGCGATCTGGACCAAATGGGTCAGCGCTGAAGTGGCCGAAAAGGTAAAAGCTGAAATCAACTAACCCAGAAAATAGGGGGCAGCGGCTTGGTCGCTGCCCTCCATTCTAGGGTCCGGACCCTAAAAGCGTGTTGCGTAACGCAGGCCGTCATAGATCGCCGCATGAATGTTGCGGGCATGAACGGCATCGCCAATGCGCAAAAGATCGAATTGCCCCTCCGAACGAACCGGGAAAATCGCTCCGCCATTGACCAGCCTGTCATAATCAACCGCACCACCATTGCGCGAAAGCGGCTTCAATTCGCGGTAGAGATCATCAATGGGCAATGTGCCATGTTCGACAACCACCTGGTCGACCGTTCTTTCTTCCCGATAGTCTGGTGCGTAATCAGAGCCCAATATGGCGATGAGTTGATTGCCAAGGCGCTTAACCGACAACAGCCGAGTATTGATCGTCACGCGCACGCCTTGCTGTTGAAACACGCGCATATAGGGCACGTGATTCATGCCTCCCATCTCTGGCGCGAAAAAGCGCTCTGGACTAACCAGCTCCAGCTTTGAACCACCTTGCGCGATGACTTCAGCCGCACTCATACCTTGGTGCCCGCCATTATCGTCGTAGAGCAGGACATTTTCACCGGGTTTCACGGATCCAGCCAAAATATCCCAGCTCGACGTAACCAGATCGTCCCCGGCAGCAAGTGGCGGGTTCTGTGGCAGTCCACCCGTTGCGATAACGACAATATCCGGATCAAGAGATATAATATCATTAGCCTCAGCCCATATATTGTATTGCAGCGGAACACCGAGGCGCTCAAGCTCGGCAAGACGCCAATCAACAATGCCGATCATTTCCTTACGGCGGGGGTTTTTTGAAGCCAACATCACTTGGCCGCCCGCTTTATCAGCAGCCTCGAGTATTTCGACCCTGTGGCCAGCCTCAGCTGCAACGCGTGCCACTTCAAGTCCTGCGGGACCTGCTCCTACGACAACCACCGACTTGCTTTGGCTGGCTTTGGAAATCATATGCGGCATTGAAATCTCGCGGCCTGTTGCAGCATTGTGAATACACAACGCCTCTCCGCCCTCGTAAATGCGATCAAGGCAATAGGTCGCTCCAACACACGGCCTTATACGATGTTCTTCGCCTGCCATTATTTTACGTACGATATGCGGGTCAGCGATATGAGCACGTGTCATCCCCACCATATCCAGCTTACCTTCGGCAACCGCATGTCTGGCAGTGGCAACATCGGCAATTCTGGCCGCATGAAACACAGGAAACTTTGTCGCCTCGCGAACATCTCCGGCAAAATCGAGATGCGGGGAAGAGCGCATGCCCTGAATGGGAATCACTTCATTCAGCGCCGCATCCGTATCGATATGACCACGAATAATATTCAGAAAATCAAACTTTCCCGATGCTGCGATACGCCGGGCAATCTCCATACCTTCCTGTTTTGAAAGCCCCTGCTCCCAATCTTCATCCGCAACCATGCGAATGCCGACGATGAAATCCGATCCGACAGCTTTGCGTACAGCATCGATCACCAACCATGTAAAACGCAGACGATTATCCAGCGAACCGCCATATTCGTCTCCTCGTTTATTCGTGGCGGGCGACCAGAAACCATCCATAAGATGGCCATATGCCTCGAACTCAATGCCATCCAATCCGGCTGCCTGCATGCGCTGCGCCGCAGAAGCATAATCCATGATGATCCGTTCAATATCCCAGTCCTCGGCCTCTTTGGGAAAAGCGCGGTGGGCTGGCTCGCGTATGGGTGATGCTGATATGACGGGCAGCCAATCGGCCTTGTTCCAGCTGGTGCGGCGGCCAAGATGTGTAAGCTGTATCATCACGGCAGCACCGTGCTCATGACAATCATCTGTCAATTCGCGCAACCACGGCACGATCTCATCGTTATAGGCGTGCAGATTACCGAAAGCAGGCGGCGATTCCCGCGACACGACAGCCGAACCAGCGGTCATCGTCAGCGCAATGCCGCCCTTTGCCTTTTCCGTATGATAAAGCCTGTACCGCTGCTTCGGCATGCCATCTTCTGAATAGGCAGGCTCATGACTGGTCGACATGATGCGGTTTTTAAGCCGCAAATGTTTCAGCTGATAGGGTTGCAAAAGCGGATCATCATGTGACGGCAATGGACCAGTCCCCTTTTATTTGGGTTCATCCTAATCCAGCAATCGGCCTATGAGTTTCTTGCCCGCGACCTCTTTTGACACGCATCCGCCGCGGCACCAACACTTTGACACCCGCGAAGCAGCACAAAATGTGGAGGCTTCAGGGCCACACTCCAAGTGGGAACAGTTGCCACGAGCATTTAGAAATTTAATCTCCTCATGGAATTGCCGTGATTTTCGGTATATAGCCAGCGCCACTACCCTCGCTTTAAATGACAGAAAGACGCGCTTCCATATGACTATAGCCAATTCGCAGAAGATAACGGCCTGGGAAGACATAACCAGCGCCGTCGGCAATTTTCGGCTTGCAGCACTATTAGGTTGGCAGGATGTCGCTCAACGTTATCGACGATCAAGTGTGGGCGCCTTTTGGCTAACCATCAATATGGGCGTGTTAATCGCAGCTCTTGGCCTGGTTTTCGGCACAATCTTCCGATCCCCGATGTCGGAGTTTCTGCCCTTCATCTGCGTGGGCCTGATTATGTGGGGATACTATTCTCAGCTCATCAACGAAGGCTGTGTCAGTTTCATATCAAACTCCGACACGATGTTGCAGTTGCCCCTGCCGTTCTTCACATATATTCTCAGAACCTGGTGGCGAAACTCCATAATCCTCTTCCACAATATCATAATTCTTCCGGTCATCCTTTTAATATTCGGAAAATTCTTTGGATGGGAAGCGCTTCTAGTGATTCCAGGATTCGCACTCGTTTCGATAAATCTGCTCTGGATGATGGTAATCCTGTCAATAGTCTGCACCCGTTATCGCGACCTGACGCAAATCATACAAAACATCATGCAAGTGGGAATGTATGTTACCCCCATCATGTGGCAACCGCATCAACTGCCTGCCGATAAATCGCTACTCATTTTGGACTTCAATCCCTTCTATCACCTCATCAGCGTCATACGTGAGCCGTTGCTCGGAAGTACCGGTAGCGCATTAAACTGGGGCGTTGTGTCCGCCATGGCTGTCATAGGTTGGGCAGTTGCGATGTTATTCCTGAACCGGTTTCGCTCACGCGTGACGTACTGGCTCTAATCAGAACTATGAATGAAATTGTGAAGGTAAACATGACTTCCATGTCTCTTGAAGATGTTACTGTAGATTTCCCTATTTATAACGCGAGAAGCAGATCACTTAAGAACCAGGTTATGAGCCTGGCAACCGGGGGGACAATCGGCTCGAACTCGGAAGGACATGTTGTCATTCGAGGCTTGGATTCGATAAATATAAGCCTCAAAGAAGGCGATCGGCTTGGACTTATCGGCCACAACGGCTCAGGAAAAACCACACTTTTGCGGGTGATGAGCGGTGTATATTACCCTTCGGGTGGCCGCATATCTATCAACGGCAAATGCACGTCTTTAATTAATATTTCGCTGGGTATCGATCCTGAGGCAACTGGCAGGGAAAATATCGGCATACGCGGGGCGCTTCTTGGCTTCTCAAAAAAACAAATGGCCGAGAAGCAAAATGAGATCGAAGAGTTTTCCGAATTAGGAAGCTTTCTGGATATGCCCGTCAGGACATACTCGACAGGTATGCAATTGCGACTAGCGTTCTCGATTTCTACAGTCATCAAGCCCGAAATATTGATCATGGACGAGTGGCTCGCTGCAGGAGACGAGAGTTTTCAAAACAAGGCAAACGAGCGGTTGCGGGGACTCGTCAACGAGACGAAAATTCTTATCATTGCTAGTCACTCTCGGGAACTTCTCCTTAAAAATTGCACCCGGATTGTTTGGTTGGAACACGGAAAGATAAAGATGGATGGGGATTCACAAACTGTTGCAGACGCTTACTTTGGCCATCAGTGATTGGAGCACACCAATAGTCCATATGTTCGCGCATTACCGGTAATGGGATGAATTCTTTGCAAGGAATTTCCGGGCACATTCGACGCGCAACAAATGTGCTGCATTTTGCCGGCAGAAAACTGTTAGAATCTGTTCGCATCTTTGGCATACGAAAAACCTTGTTGAGGATTTTCGGGTTCGCAATAAATGGCACATTATGGTCCCTAATTGCAAAAAGACGGGCGTCGCTTTTGTCCTCGGCTACCGATGAAAGCAAAGCCGCCCTGTCAACGTTTTATCCTGTGTCGGAAGGCCCCAGCGCATCTGAATTCATGACTCGGCGCGTTTTAATAGTTGCGGAAATGTCCATTCCCCAATGCAAAAAATATCGGGTGGACCAAAAAGCCGAATTGTTTGCCGAACTTGATATTGAAACCAAGATTGTCAATTGGACGGACTTCGACAAAGTCCGAAACCTTCTTCAGAGCTACCCGATAGTAATATTTTATAGAGTGCCTGCGGTGCCGGATGTCATCTTACTGGCGAACGAGTGTAAGCGCCTCGGGATACGAACATTTTGGGAAGTTGATGACCTAATCTTCGATCCGGAAGGCTATTCGTCCAATACGAATTTACAGCGTTTAGATTCTCACAGCCGAAACAGCCTGTTGGACGGGATGAAGCTATATCGCGAGGCGCTACTTCTCTGCGATGAAGGAATAGGATCGACGAAAGTCATTGCCCAAGTGATGACCGAAACTACGGGCAGACCGGCATACGTTATCGAAAACGCGTTGGATGCTGACACCATAAGAATAGCAGAAAATATCCGCGACAAGGTTACAAAACGGGTGCCCTTCGAAGACGGGGTAACCATCGTCTATGGTTCCGGCACAAAAACTCATGATGTCGACTTTTTGTGTGCCAGTGAAGCTATTTATAACGTTCTTGCGAAGCGTGCCAACGTCAAGCTTCGCATCATCGGCGAACTAAACATCGAATCCAGATTTGGCAGGTTTGCCCATAGGATTGAGCGAATCCCGTTCACTACCTTCGAAGGCTATTTAGAGACTATCGCCAGTGCGGATATTTCGATCGCCCCGCTAGAAAATAGTATTTTCAACAACGCGAAAAGCAACATTAAGTTTCTTGAGGCGTCGATTGTGGGGCTTCCGACTGTATGCTCGCCCGCCGAGGCCTTCTCTTCTGTTATCGTCGACGGTGAAACTGGCCTTCTAGCCTCAAGTCCAACTGAATGGGAACAAGCCCTGCTCTCGCTCGTGGATGATCCTGTAAGAGCTTCTCAGATTGGTGAAAATGCCTATCGCATGGTCCGCCAGATATACGCGCCGGAAAACATCGCAAACCAGCAATTGGCCTCACTTGTATCGACCTTTGCCAGTCCCAATCCAAATGTTACAAGAATACTTCTTGCGAATATTTACTTCTCTCCTCAATCGTATGGAGGAGCGACCATAGTTGTTGAGGAGATTGCGCAACGTTTCGCAGCTAACAAAAATGTTGAAGTGTACATCTTCACATCTTGGTCAAATACCAGTGCAGGCGACTACGACCTAGTGCGATATAGCGCCAAGGGAGCCACAGTTTTTGCCGCAAAGGTGCCAATAGTCCGAAACCGTCTTATGGATATCAAGGACTATACAATGGGCCAGGTTTTCAAAGAGGTCCTGAAATCTATCAAACCTGACATCGTACAACTGCATTCAATCCAAACTCTGGGCGTTGAGTTGGCAACCGCTTGTAGTGATTTTGATATCCCATATACGGTTACCCTTCACGATGCATGGTGGCTTTGTGAGCGGCAGTTCATGGTGACCGGTGACAACAAGTTCTGTAATCAACAATGGATTGATCCCCAAATCTGCTCCAGCTGCGTTCAGGACAGCCAATTTAACAGAGATCGCAGCGCAATTGTCTTGGAGTGTCTCCACCGAGCGGATGGGATAATCTCGCCAAGCGCTTATTTCAAAGAACTTCACATCCAAAATGGATTTGAGCCCGAGCGAATTTCGGTAAATAAAAACGGAATAAAAAAACCACTTCAAACTTATAAGCGCCACCCATCTGACCGCATTAGATTTGGCTACGTCGGGGGAGCTACTCCGATTAAAGGTTATGAATTGGTTCGAAAGGCTTTTTCGGACTTACCACCATGCAACGTTGAGCTGGTGCTTGTAGACAATACCCTTAATCAAGGCCGTAGCACGGTGGATTTAGAAGGACTAAACGCTTCGAATCCGGTGCGTGTAGTTCCGGCCTACACCCAAGAAACAATCGATGAGTTCTTTTCCCAAATAGACGTTCTTCTATTTCCGTCACAATGGAAAGAAAGCTTCGGACTAACCGTTCGAGAAGCACTGATACGCGATGTCTGGGTGATTGTAACTGAAGCCGGGGGAGCAACTGAAGACATAGTTCCTGGAGAAAATGGCGACATTATCCCCATTTCAAATAACAGTATCCATTTGAAAAACGCCATGGAAAACGTCATTCAGAAGCAAGAATTTCTCAAAACCTATTCCAATCCCTATAAGGATAATATTCAAAGTTTCGACAACCAAGCTGCAGAGTTGTTTGAGTATCTCGAAAACGTTATAGCGCGTCACAAGATGAAAGTTGCTTGAGCAAGCCGAAAAAATGGGAATTTCGCCATGTCTAAAAGCAATAATTCAAGCGATTCTAAACAAGCTGTCGAAGAAATTATCGAGCTTCCATTCGATGGCGAGCGATATATACCCGGCATGGGCGGACGTATCGCAGCGGAGCACTTAGCCCGCTACGCATTTGCGACACAATTTATACGCGGGAAAGCAGTGTTGGACATTGCATCTGGCGAAGGATATGGCACCGCCATTATGGCCGAGAAGGCAAAAAACATCATTGGCATGGACCTTGCCGCCAACGCGATTGCCTATGCGAAACGCAAATACGCAAAAATTCGCAATGTTCAATTTGAAGTTGGCGATCTTGCGCATTTGCCTTTCGATACAGACACATTTGACGTAATCGTCTGCTTTGAAACAGTAGAACATGTCGATGACCCAATTGCCGCAATCAATGAATTGCAGCGAGTGCTAAAGAGCAACGGCTTGTTGATAATATCCACTCCAAATAAGGAGAATTATAGCAATCGCTTCAACTATGATAATCCATATCATCTGAAAGAATTGGCATTTTCCGAATTTCAGGATGCGCTGAATAATACGTTTAAGCATACCAAATTGTTTGGTCAATTTTCGGGAGCATCCTCGCATGTCGTTGAAATCGACGGCCATGGAGAATGGAAAATGCCAAACAACGACTTTAAGATGACTTATGCAGACGTCCCGAAATGGACGGAAAGACTTGACGGTGTCACCGCCACTCCAATGTATTTTCTAGCAATTTGCTCCAACACCATTATTGACCTAAAGATTCAATATTACGGATTTTTCGATGCGAGCGACTGGCAAGTAATTGATGATGAATTCCTTCTACGCAAAACACAAAACGATTTAAGTGCTTGCGCAAATGATCGCCAGGAACAAGATGACTTGCTTGAGGCAGCCAACCAAGCTCTCCACAGTCACAAGGTAGAAATCAGCTCGCTTAGGTCCTCGCTGCAAATAGCGCAAGAAGAACACGCGAAGCTTGCCAATGCCTTTGAGACCACTCGATTAGAAAATGAGACCAGATTGGCTCGCATAAACAGATTGTCAGATACGCTCGATAGTTTGAGAGAGCAACTTCACAACGTTCATTCTAGCACGACATGGCGGCTGGCAATTCGGTTAACTAGCATCATCCGCAGAACCCCATTTTTGACAGGCGCAGCAAAGTTTCTCGCTGGGTTAATCGCTCCTCGTGGGTGATATCAGCAATTCACATGCTCGCTGACGAATGTGAATTAAAGTTTGACAGGCCACCAAAGTGGCCTTCAATACACCTCTAGTTAATGCAATCAGAAGCTGAGATTCATGATCAAGCCCATTGCTTTCTACCTTCCGCAGTTCCATCCCGTGAAAGAAAACTCCGAATGGTGGGGAGCAGGTTTTACGGAATGGACCAACGTAGCCAAGGCAAAACCGAACTATGAGGGGCACTATCAACCGCAGATACCGAAGGACCTAGGTTTTTATGATCTCCGCATGCCGGAGACTTTAGCCGCTCAAGCGACGCTCGCAAAAGAATATGGCATATACGGATTCTGTTTCTACTATTACTGGTTTTCCGGTCGTCGTATTCTCGAAAAACCGATTGATGTCTTTATTAAAAACAAAATCGATATGCCCTTTTGTTTTTGCTGGGCCAACGAAAATTGGACAAAGCGGTGGGATGGCGGCAACAATGAGGTTTTGCTGTCTAACGAGCACAGCGTAGAAAATGACAATCACATCATTGATGACATCATCCCCACCATGCAGGATGATCGGTATATTTGTTATGACGGATTGCCCCTCATAATCGTTTATCGTCCGGACATACTCGCGGATTCTAAGAAAACTTTTGCGCATTGGCGGAAACAGGCGAAAGCTGCTGGCCTTCCAGGCTTATTCATAGCGTCTGTGGCATTTTATGATATTTTTCATCCTTCTGACTGGGGATGCGACGCGCTCGTAGAATTTCCACCGCACCAGTATCTTCAAAATTCTTTTGCTTCTGATGTGCCGAAATTCACTAATCCTGAGTTTTGCGGCAACGTAATGGATTATAGAGCCGTAATGTCTGCATCCATCGATCGTGTTCACAATGACTTTTTATTTTTTCATGGGACTATGCCTTCTTGGGACAACACAGCAAGAAGGCAAAACGACCCATTTATATTCAAAAACTCTTCGCCAGAATTATTTGAGTTTTGGCTACGCAATCAAAGTTTAAAGACACTTGAGGATACTCAAAATAAAGAGAAGTTTGTATTTATCAATGCATGGAACGAGTGGGCGGAAGGCGCCCATCTGGAGCCTTGCCTGAAGTATGGCCACCAACATCTAGAAGCGGTTCGACGTGGTACCAATGTTGAGCGATACATTACAAATATGCCTGCTCACGATACAACTATGGGGGCGTTGGCTGCAATAAAGTCCTATGACATCGCTAACTTTCGATATCTGACTGGCGTAGAAAGCGAATACAAGGCCGCTCTGAGTGAGATACAATCTCTTAGAGCCCGTCGCAGCAAAACCGACGTTCCGCTCGCCTGGGTGATTGCAAACAAGCTGAAAAATCATCCTCCATTTTATCGAGCAGCTCAGATCCTATATCGTATGATAGGAAAAATTAGAGGCCGGTGATATGATTGTGAATGCCGTCATTGCTCATTTCGATCCCTATAGCGAGCGATCGAAAAATTGGCACAAATTGTTGACTGCAATCAGGCCCCACGTCCAAAAAGCTGTGGTCGTTTCAACAGGGATATCACAACAAGATTCAGAGATCGCCAAACAACTAGGTTTTTCCGTCATAGCCCGTGACAATGTCGGTTACGATTTCATGAGTTATGCGGTCGGCGTCGATGTTCTCCAAGGCGACACGAGAGCTGACAAAATTCTATTCACAAACGATAGTTACTTTATTTCCGATGAGAAGAAGTTCGCCGATACTTTGTTAAAGCTGGTATCTGCAAAAGATGGTGCAGCATTTTTGACCTGTTCGTCACAAATCATTAGGCACGGACAAAGCTATTTATTCGCTATCGACCGAAAGGTTTTTTCACAGCGATTATTCCATGAATTTCTAAGTGGCGTGCGACCGCAACCCACACGCCTAAGCGTTATTTTCGCTTACGAAATTGGTCTAACGCACTGTCTGAATGATCTGAATGTATCATTTTCGTCGCTTGTCGATACCAGCAAGCTCTCCGGTCATATCTCGAGTGAACAGCGCAAAAGGGGTATCAACCCTACCCATGATTACGCTGAAGAGATTGAGGATCGTTGCGGCATTGTAAAATATGAACGCCTCGTCAAGAATCCGTTGCGGCTGGCCGAAACGCCACGCATGGCCGCAATCGCATTAGAAGCCGCTACAACAACAGCCGGATTGCCCGTGCAGGTGCCACAACCAGAGCCGCCGGCAGTCGTCATTTGTCATTGCCACTACGAAGAAGTGGTGGACGAACTTATATTAAAACTCGAACGCCTGCCCGATGGCTGTGAAATCCATGTCACATCGTCAAATTCGTCCATACTCTCCGCATTTAAGACGAGATGGAAGCGAAAGAAAGTTTATTTGAACGTATTAGCAACAGAGAACAAAGGTCGAGATGTATTACCATTCTTTGTTGCTCTTCGGCTTCTGGGATTAGCTGACAACATTCCTATCCTCAAGATACATGGCAAACGCAGCCTTTATTCACCACTCGGCGAGAAGTGGCGTAGGGATCTCTTGGATCAATTACTTCCAGATTTTGGCGGTATTGACGATATTATTCGGCAATTTGAAACCTCCCCTAAATTGGCAATGATTGGTGCTCAAGGTTCTTACGTCAGCGACCTCGGATATTGGGGGGCAAACGAAAGACGAGTATGCGAGTTTATGGAGCGCGGAGGTTATGCCATCCCCACCTCAGACGATCTAGGCTTTTACGCGGGAACAATGTTTTGGATTCGCTCCCAATGTGCGAACGAAATTTTGGAGTCTGTGGACTTTGCGCAATTCGAAAGCGAGGGTGGTGAGCGGGATGGCACTTACGGCCATGTTTTGGAGCGCGCCATACCGATGGCACTGCACTCCCAAGGCTGGACATTGCTGGAAGCAGGCTGTGAAAAAGAGCTATCGCCGGTATTAGCCAGGGAAAGGAGGCTTGAGTACTTCTGATATTTCTTGGCTTTGGAAGTAGATGGAAAGTAGGCGGCGACATCCACAGCATCAATACATTGCAAATTACCATTGCCGACTTGCCCTTGGCGCCGCAGGGCAGCGCACCAATGAAAAACAAACCAGCACAATACAAGGCGGTTAATCTTGCCGTCGGAAGTCGAGATAGCGTCTTGCCGCTTTACCTCTACGATCTGGTCAAGCCTTCACATTCAAGTCGATTGTATTGCAACAGCAGAGGTTAGAAAGCACTTTTTCCAAACGCCAACCTGTGTTAGCGGCCATTTAGGGGAGAAACCAAATTGATCATAGACCGCACACTATCCAGGGTAGAGCAAGTCTTTCAAAACATTGACCAACGGAGCATGGTCGGCCTCGAAATCGGCGCGTTGGACAATCCGATTGCCAGGCCAACTGCTGGCCAAGTTTTTTATGCTGACTACTGCTCTACGGCGGATTTGCGACGAAATCACGTAAACACGCCAACGGTGGACATCAATAGTATTGTTGATGTTGATTTCGTGACAAATGGTGGCTATTTGCGAGATGTTGTGCCGGACAGTTTGAAGTTTGATTATGTGATTGCATCCCACGTAATCGAACATGTCCCTGACATTATTTCCTGGCTTCAGGATATTGGACATGTTTTGAAACCAGGCGGCATCTTGTCACTGATTGTTCCTAATAAGGAGCATACTTTCGACAGCAGACGTTCCATTTCTGAACAAAAGGACTTTTTCGCAGCCAATATACTACGTCAAACGAAGCCATCACCGATTCAGGTGTTCGACTACTATCGCTGGCACGAGAGAAACGGCTCCCTTGTTCACACGCTTGAATATTCGATTGAAATGGCAAGAAAATCTATTAGCGATTATGTCGATGCTCATTGCTGGGTCTTCACAACAGAAACTTTTTATGACGAAATCCAGACTCTCATTGACGAAAACCTTATTCCTTACAAACTAGGTGTAGTCACGAAAACGCCTCCAGGTGAGATTGATATGTTTGCTCAACTTGTGCGGACATAGACATTTTTTCTATTGGTTGAGTGTCGACCATTGCACATTCGGGCAGTTTCTCCAGTTGTCATAAAGATCCCGGCAACGCCAATCGTTCAAGTCACATTTTATGCTAGCTATATCCTTCAATGCTTGGAGCCAGCGATCATATATAGTTCCGTATGTTTGCCGCAAAACACAAGCCTGGGCCACACTGGATAGTTGCTCTCGGATGAGAAATTTATTCTTCCGTCAAATCTGCCGGGAAGAAGACGACTCAACCTTATGCATAGGAAAAACTGTGTTGGACTGCCAATACATCACGGGTTCCGTAGATTAAAGCATTCCAATAACCATTACCGACAGGAACGGAGATCATAACACCATTGGAGGTATCCTGCACAAACGTCCGTCCAATATAGGTTGATGAGAGTGCAAAAATGTCTTGGCCAGCAGTAAAATCAGCAATAGCTTCGGTCACGCCGTACTCAATGTCATTGGTGAATTGAAAGGTATCGGCGCCTGTCCCGCCTTCAAATCGGTCCCAACCTAACCCACCATTTAAGACATCATTTCCAGCGCCGCCATAAAGCTGATCATTACCAGATCCTCCATACAACACATCATTATCCGGACCACTATCTAGAAAATCGTCACCATTGCCTCCATCCATGGCATCATTACCGATCCATCCAATAAGTACATCATTACCTCCGTTCGCACTCATCCAGTCGTCACCGGCATTTCCGTAAAGGCCATTGCGGCCCTCATTACCGGTAATGAAGTCATTGAAAGCACTTCCGGCACCAATCTCTATAAAGTAATCGGTCTGGTTCGTGTTGTGGCCATTGTAAATACTGACATTGTAAAAAAAGCCATTGACGCTAGAGAAAGCGCCTGGATTCAAGTTTAAAGTTGTTCCAGTTGTTGAACCGGAAAAATCAAGACTATCCCAACCGCCCGTATCATGAATAGTGAAGCCAACATTATGGAGATATCCGCTGCCGGCTAACGCAAAACCACTCTTTCCACCAAAACCGTAAACGTCATTGGAAGTATTTGCGCTGACTTGCTGGAAGACTCCACTAGTATTCATAAAATACTTTCGGCTCAGGGCTTCGATGTCAGCAATTCTAGGGGTAGTGAGGAAGTAATCATATGGCGAATGGTGGGCCTGACTGGGGCTAAAGTACGACATTATCGAATATTGCCATGAATCGTATGTGTATTCAGCAGAACGGTCGTAATTGAACTCTTCATTCCAAATGCCGAGAGCATTGTAACTTCCGCCGTGACCAAGTCCTAGTGCGTGACCAATCTCGTGAATAATAGATTGAAAACCATACCGGCCGAGGGAGAAGCCGCCGCTACCCGAGTTCCAGTATTTATTGACATTAATGATCTTGGAATATGAGTCAAAATAAGCGCCCGAATCTGTATTAGTGAATTTAATGTCAAATGGGCTGCCTTCGGTGACTTCCTCAAATGTTATGGGCATGGTGCTTGACCATACGGCCATAGCCGCGCGTGTATCCGCCAGTTGTGTTGCGGAATCACTGCCCATCAACCCAGACAAATCTACCTGCACTATAAGATCAGGTTGCTGCTGAATAGGCAGGTTCTTTGCTTGCCAAAAACCACTTCGAAGGTACTCGATATAGTGATCAAAAGACGGATCAAGTGTATTGGCAGTCAAATTACTTGACTGTCCAATGGCTGTGCCTGCTGCAATTAGATTTGCAGAATCATAGTCCAAGTTGTCCGCAGATGGGTGAAACCTTTTCAGTCCGATTTTGCAAAGCATACACATATACGATCCCAGCCCATATTTTAAATATCACTAAAAAGCATTGCAATAAAACAGATTCCTTTGCAATCGGAAGTTGCTGACGCTGCACCTGCAGACCGCAGCCACCGGGCGATGTAATCGCCGGCGGTCTCATATCTCGTGATGACAACGCTGTAAGCTTTTGAGCAACGTGGATATGTTCCCAACGGCGCCAGCCCCAGCCTGGCGGGCGCAATAGCGATCCCGGGAAAATTTCTGCCGTCAGTTTATAGTGATTTTCCAAGTTATCTACGAAATTGGTCGACCAAGAATGAGAACATGGACTCGAAGATGAGACCTTACCTCAGTCGTATCTGGTCTCATTTCTGGCCGCAGCAAGACTAGGTGCTGCGTCTATTGCTCTGGATCTCTATTGCTTGATCGAGCGTAAGCCGAGATATCGCGTTAGGGCAATTGCGCTTCCACCTTATTCAATAGAGTGCGGCACTCAATAGAGCGCGGACTGCCGAGAGCGCAGCGGGAATGCCGCGATATAGTGTCGTGGATTAGCAATGGGCTAGCCGAATTGCACTTCGCTAGCTTGGTCTTGGCCAAACCTGCTTGGTGGATGCAATGCGCCACGATTTGCAATTTTGGCCGTGCGACGATCGGCTATTCCACCGCTGGAGATGGTACGCCAAGCATTTTGGATCGGCCCGCCAATCGGGTTGCCCATTGCTTGCCTTTTATATTTATTGGATTCTCGAATAGATAGAAGCTCAAGGCTGCCACCGGTAGTACGCAAATTAATGTAATACCAACTGCAACGAGGTACCCACCAATGCGGCTAAATTCGGAATTCTGAATCTCTTTGTAAATCGGAAACAACAGAACAATAATCGGACTGTGAACCAAGTAAACAGAAAAACTTATCTTCCCAATCCACTCAGTTACATCGTTTACGAGAAAACGAATTGGGCACAAGCCTAGTCCAACGACGAGACAGCCGAACATGATGCCATACCAATGATATGCATCAATGAATGATACGGAATTAGATGTTACAGCGAAAAATTGGACAGGCACAGAAGCTAATAAGATCGCTCCAATCTCCTGTTTGCGCGAATGCTCTTTCAGCAAAGGTGTTACATAGAAGGCTACAAGACCGCACATGAAGATCGGCAATCGATAGAATACGGAATAATTCAAATAGCTCTTCACATCGCTTACTAATATCGGCAATAACGTCACAAATATTTTGGCGACAGCAAGAGATACCAGTAGCGCAACAATTGACCGCGGGAGACTTTTGGTCACTCCATACAACATTGGGAAGATAAGGTAGAACACCATTTCAACGCCAATAGTCCATCCAGCCAAAACAACCGATGTTTGGAAACCATGACCTGGGAAAAAATTGAAAACAAATAAAAGATTCGCGGCAACCGTTTTAACATTATATAAAAAACCAGCGGGATTAAAAAATGCGGTCACCAGGATCATTACATAGAATAACGGCGCTATACGAAAGAAACGTCTCAGCGCGAATCCCAGCCATGGCCTTTCTTCAGCAACGTGGCCCGGCATACTTAGACATAACGAAAACGCGCTAACAACAAAGAAGAGCTCAACACCCATCGTTCCGTTGGCAATGTAGATGTCAAACCAACTGGGCAAAGCCATTATGGGTTGGGGCATTTTCGCGACATGTACCAGAAGCACCCAAAGAGCTGCCAGTCCACGCAATGCGTTGAGATAAGCAAATCTAGTAGGCGTAGCTTGTGAGAACTGCAAGGCTAGGCCGCAACCTTTAAAGTTTCCAGCGATTTGCGTGATAAGATAATCTTCTTATTGTCTCCCCAAATGGCTCGTGAATCATACGGCCTCAGTGGAAAGGCACCCCAAACTGGCTTAATTTTAAGTCCATGGGTTTCAATGAAATTAAGAACCATGGTTTTTAGCGAAACCGGATCGCCAGAACAACAATTGATGATGCCCGTCACATCTTTTTGGCTTGCTGCATCAGCGATCATTTCTCCAAGCTCCGCAACATGAACGAAGTCATACAAGAGCTCTCCTGAATTCAACGGGAATTCTGCTTTTCCCTCTTCTTCCGCTTTGAGAAGCTTTGTAAAGATTGAATTGTTTCGTGCATCATCGCCCCATATGTAGAAGCATCGCGCCCATTGATCAACGGCCTGATACTGCTGACATAACAAAGATTGCACTTGCCTCAAATGATTTTTGGCGACTCCATAGGGATGTAACGGACGTGTCGGCGTGTTTTCATCGACGGGCCCAGTATGGAAGCCTATCTCATGGGACGTGCCGACTGAAAGTATCTGCTTGAGCCCGCCTTTCAACATATTCTCAATAAACGATGTGTGTGCCGTCAAATTCTCTAAATGCTTCGGGCTTTGATGAATAAACCCGTCTTCCCAAGCAAGGTGAATTACTACGTCTGGCCTACCGGTTTCATCAAATATATCCGAGGTCGACTGCAAAATATCACCTGAATATATTGTAGCGCCCTCGAGACCGTCTGTTCTGCTCCGAATTGCGGCGACAACTTCTTCTCCGCGGCGAACCAAAGCTTTGGTGACATAGCGTCCAACATAGCCATTGGCGCCGGTAACAAGAAATTTCATGATTTAGCAAACCTTCATGGATCTTGAGATGCCTATTCCATTCAGAAACAATAATGTCAATTATCTAGTTTTAATTTACTATGACATCTGCGGAATCAAAATGTTGGTTCTCTGTTACCGAATGTGAAGCACTTTGGCCGTGGATCGACCTAGCCGGTACAGCGGGCGCAACACGTAAAAGAGTCTTGGGAATCGATACAACAACGAGCGCTTGAATGCCAAGAGAAACTCTTTGCCTGTTGTCTTCAGACCCCACCTGACAGTCGGATGCCCTGCCGCCTTCCAAGATTTCATAAATCCTTCTACGCCTAGAAAATGAACCCGTGGTGCATGAGCCAACAGTGTCTGCAGTTTGTACTCAAGCAGTCCATAACTGAATGCCGCTTGATCCGGATTCATCACTTGCATTGTTATGAATCTGCTATCCGCTGCAACATAACTCATCGATCGTTCAAGTCCGTGAGCAAGCCCTCCATCAACATGATCTGGCTCGGCATTGAAATCGCCCCATTTCCATTTGTGTTCGAAGAGTTTTTTCAATGCGTCCGGTCGAAACCAGAACATGGTACCATAAGGGGCCACAGGTGTGTCGTCGTCCAACGGAACATGAATGTCCAAGTCTAACATTATTTGCTCGACCGTCGGCTTATTGGCAAACCATCCATTCCCCAAAGTGCTATAGCCGATGTGAATTGCTGGTGGATAGGCCATTCCAATATTTGAGTTTTGTTCAAACATTCGAGTTAGTTCCGACACATATCCTTTTGAATACAAAAGATTCTCGAGTAGATGCCGCTTAAATATCAAACTCTGTGTCTGTCCGACCTGTGGGGACTTCTTGGTATGTAATCTGCAAACGAGGTCATAGCGATCCTCAAGGAAAATATCTCGACAAGTGATGAACAGGGCTGACATGTCGCGCCCACGGTTCTCTTCCACTATACGCACGTCAAATCGGGCTATTGCCATTTCTTTTCCGAGCGCTTTTTCAATTAGAATTTTCTTGTCTTCACTGTCAGTCGTGCAGATGAAATCAAATTTTCCCGAAATATTATTTGCAAACGCAAGAAGTTCCGGCAGTAGATCGACGTAATAAACGTGCGCGCAAACCGCAATTCTCAATTTTGACGGCTTCTTTATTGCAGAGTCTTTTGGCAGAATTTTCAGAAGCCCAGCATTGGCGCTTAGTTCCCGAGGTTTAGTGGTTCGGGAAATATTCTCCCAGATCAGATCGGTATCGTAATCACTCTCTGCTTCGATAATTCTCAATGCCCGTGGCAAATCGATAGCTTGGTTGTCGTGAAACAAAGGCGTATGAAAGAAAATACGGCGCTTCAGAATTGGACTACGGTTCTCAATTGTTTCCGCAATGTCGATAAAGACCGGATAAGGAGAACCATAATCCTCAAGCTTTACATATGCGTCGAAGCTGTAGCCCAAATCCGCAAAATGCTTGGTAAATCTCGATTCATGCTTCAGCACTGAGTCATTATATGAGTTTATTGGCTCCATTTCGTCCCAATAGTGCTTGAATGCTTTGGAGGACAGAAGGGGATGCCGCACGGCAATAAAATGTGAGTTTATGTGAGCGGGAAGAATCCCGGTGTTCGTAAAAGGGTTGGGATCAAGCTTCCCATGGATCGATATGCCCCAAAAGTCGACAAGCAGCGTTCCCATTTTGTCGAACATTTCACTGAACGGAAAAATTGGGCCATAAAACGTGTGATTGTAAAGGATCAATTCGTCGAATTGTTTAAGCCTATCGTAGCCAATATGCTCGATACCCTCCTTGTATGCCCAGACGTCAAAATTTTCGTTCTTTCGAATAATAACATCATCGACGATATCAACCAAGGATAACTCAGATTCCTTTGACAGAGGACCATTGGAGACAAAAACTTGATAATCTACATGCTCCTTCATCGAACGAAGAAGGTGCAACATATATTTGTCTACAACCCCGTCTTCGTCGTAAAAAAAGGCAACTGCTGCACGCTTGGTCATTATCGTTGGAGCTCCATGGTTTAGAGTCGCGCATAAGGCATTTGAAAATACAAAGCTAGCCGGATTTTTGTTGATGACACTTTTGGCACCATCTGATCGACTTCAAAACGCTATCGCTTTTTTGGTTCGCCGATAGGGCACATTCCCGAACACGACAAGCACAAAAAGCAATACGGCGCCCGATGAGCGCCGTATTCTGCTTTATAATCAAATACTTGGAAAAGTATTATGGTGCGGTCGAGAAGACTCGAACTTCCACGTCTTGCGACACAGCGACCTCAACGCTGCGCGTCTACCAATTCCGCCACGACCGCACTGTGGTAGAAGCCGAACATGTCGGCTTGGCGCTAGTAGCAAATAGGTTTCGGGGAAACAAGCCCTATCACGCTTTATCTCAGATAGTTTTTCATAAACTTGTCAAAAAGCCGCTCTTGTCGCATCCCACTGGAAATAATCCGCGAAAAAGTCCATATGCGCGGGACCCATCCTTGATCTCCGCGCGCGGAGCATGACAGGCAGTCTTAATTGGAATTATCCGCTCTATGAAGTCCAGCCGCGATGAACTCGCTCCCGCCTTTTTACCCCTCGAGGGATCATCACCGGTGGCATGGGCAGTTGCCGACGGCCTCACTGATTATGATTTCGCCCTCGCCTTCATGGAAGAACGCGTCGCAGCCATCAGAGATGGAACAGCGTCCGAACTGGTCTGGTTCGTCGAGCATCCACCGCTTTACACGGCCGGCACGAGCGCCAAGGAGGTAGACCTGCTGGCAACCGACCGCTTCCCGGTCTATGCAACCGGTCGCGGCGGCGAATATACTTATCACGGACCTGGCCAGCGCGTAGTTTATGTCATGCTGGACCTGAAAAAGCGGCGCGAAGATATCCGTGCATTCGTGACAGCGCTCGAACAATGGATCATTTTCACGCTCGCTTCATTCAATGTGAAGGGCGAACGGCGTGAAGATCGCGTCGGCGTTTGGGTGAGCAGACCGGAACGCCCAGCGCTGGCAGATGGCTCGCCTGCGGAAGACAAAATCGCCGCCATTGGCATTCGTTTGCGTAAATGGGTCAGTTTTCACGGCATCTCCATCAACGTCGAGCCGGAGCTGTCACATTTTGACGGAATTGTTCCGTGTGGCGTGCGCGGCCATGGCGTCACCAGCCTTGTTGATCTGGGGTTGCCGGTCGAAATGCATGATCTCGACCGCGCGCTGCTAGAATCTTTTGAAAGCGTCTTTGGCCCTATCGAGCCGGCTTAGTCAAACTCCATAATGACAGCGTCCACGGCAAGGCTGTCACCCTGCTTTGCATTGATGACGGAGACGGTCAGATCGCGCTCGGCGCGCAACACATTCTCCATCTTCATGGCTTCAACGATAGCAAGTGTTTCGCCCGCCTTGACCTCCTGCCCAGCACTCACATTTACCGAGACGAGCAATCCCGGCATAGGACAAAGCAACAATTTTGACGTGTCCGGCGGAATCTTGACCGGCATCAGCTTTTCCAGCGCCGCAACATGCTTTTGCATGGGATGGGCGATGATCGACATCCCCTTCCAGTCAATTCGCATACCGTTGGAAACGGGGCGTAACTGGGCTTTGACAGGGCGCTCGTTGACATAGCCATCCCAAACGGCCTCGCCCGGACGCCAATCGCTACGAACGGTGACAAAGTCCCCACCCCGCAAGGAGAGCTCAAGCTTGACGGGAGGTTTGGCTGCGCTGCTGCGAATAATCACCGGCACGTAATCGTCACCGATCCGCACCTCCCATTCCGCGTGAATCCTGCCGGAATGCGGGCGCAGCCGGTCACCCAGACGGTCCAGGCGCTCTTTGCGTACAAGCTCGGCAGAAAGTCCAATTGCCGCCAGAACATCAAGGTCATCTGCGGTTGGGGATATCGGCTGGAACCCGTCCGGAAATTCCTCGGCGATAAAAGCCGTTGAAAGCCTGCCTTCCCTCCAGCGGGGGTGCTGCATCAGCGCCGCGAGAAATGGAATATTATGCTCAATTCCGTCGACGACAAAATTGTCGAGCGCATCGGCCATCGCATCGACAGCTTCCAGTCGTGTCGGTGCCCAGGTGCAAAGCTTTGCCACCATAGGATCATAGAACATCGAAATTTCGGACCCTTCCGTCACGCCCGTATCATTCCGGATGACAGCTTTGCCCACAGGACCCTCCAGCGGCGGACGATACCGCGTCAGCCGCCCGATTGATGGCAGAAAATTACGATATGGATCTTCTGCATAAAGACGGCTTTCAACGGCCCATCCATTGAGCTTCACCTCGTTTTGTTTGATTGCAAGCCTTTCCCCAGCGGCAATGCGGATCATCTGTTCAACCAGATCGATGCCGGTAATCAGCTCGGTTACAGGATGCTCCACCTGCAAGCGTGTATTCATCTCAAGGAAATAAAAGTTGCGGTCCTTGTCTACGATAAATTCGACGGTGCCGGCGCTCTGATAATCAACGGCTTTGGACAGTGCCACAGCCTGTTCGCCCATTGCTTTGCGAGTTGCCTCATCCAAAAATGGTGATGGTGCCTCTTCGACGACCTTCTGGTTGCGCCGTTGTACGGAACATTCCCGTTCGCCAAGATAAATGCAATTGCCAAAGCTATCTGCAAGAACCTGAATTTCGATGTGGCGCGGATCGACAATGAACTTTTCGATGAAGATGCGATCATCTCCGAAGGAATTACGCGCTTCCGAGGTCGCGCGTTCAAATCCGTCGCGCACTTCAGCCTTGTTCCAGGCTATGCGCATGCCCTTACCGCCGCCGCCAGCGGAAGCCTTGATCATGACGGGATAGCCGATTTCTCCGGCGATCCGTTCAGCATGTGCAACGTCAATAATCACATCGGGTGAACCGGGCACAGTGCTGACCTTTGCCTCATTGGCAAATTTTTTCGATTCGATTTTGTCGCCCATCGCGATGATCGCGCGGGGCTTCGGACCAATGAATATAATGCCCTGCTTTTCCAGCTCTTCGCAAAAAGAGGCGCGTTCGGAAAGAAAGCCATAACCGGGATGGACAGCCTCTGCCCCGGTTTCCTTGCAAGCAGCGATAATCTTTTCAGGGACGAGATAGCTTTCGGATGCCGCAGCTGGTCCGATATGCACGGCCTCATCCGCCATCTCAACATGCACAGCATCACGATCAGCGTCAGAATAGACCGCTACTGTTGCAATTCCCATTTTCCGTGCAGACTTGATAACGCGGCACGCAATCTCACCACGATTGGCAATCAGAATTTTTTTAAACACTTAGACCTCCCAACAGATCTTTGTTTCTATTGTGAAACACAACTTTGCTCAACAGCTGTCAATTAATTGTACGCCGGTTCCGTGGTCTCTCGCTTCTTGCCCTCGCGCCAGATCAGATAGGCGCCTGATGCAACGATGATGATGATCCCGACCCATTTAGACGGCGTTGGAAAATCACCGAAAACCAATAAGCCGATGAGAACTGCCATGACAATTTCGAGATATTGGAATGATGCCAGCAGGGAAGCCGGTGCAAGTCGTGAGGCATGTGTGATCAGGAGATGTCCGATTGTGGCTATCAATCCCATCATGAACAGCAAAAACCACGACATGGCATTTCCTGGCATGGCGAATGTCATGTCTTGAATACCCAGAAATGCAGCAGGTATGAGGGCAATCAAAACGGTAATCGTTCCGCCAATCCCGGCATAAAGCTGCATCACAAGCGGCGTATCGACAGTGCCATAGCGGCGATTGAGGATAAGGTAGATTGCAAAGACCGCTGCTGTTCCAAGCGGCAGCAACGATACCCACCCAAACAGCTCCCAGCTTGGCTGTATGACGATCAATGTTCCAATGAAGCCGATTGCCACTGCAACCCGGCGTCGCCAACCAACTTGCTCCTTTAGAATAAGCGCCGACAAGACGGTCAACATCAGTGGCTCAACGAAAAACACCGCCATTGCGTCTGCGAGCGGCATATATTTGACGGCTGCATAAAAGCACAGGCTGCCAATACCCATAAGGAAGCCGCGAAACAGATTTCCCCACAGTTTCACAGGTATCAGGGATTTGAAGCCCGTCATGGGCACAATGATCATCATGGTCAAAATGGTTTGGACAACAAACCTGAAAAGCGTAGCTGTTGCAGGCGGCAGGCCGTCAAAGACCGAAAGCCATTTGGCTATAGCGTCCATCATAGGCAGGAAGAACATGGCGGCAGCCATCGCAGAAACGCCCCGCACCTGTTGTGAGGTCGTATTTTCCATCGCCAATACCTTTCTGAAGAAAGTCCGCTGGTAGGAATTTTGGCATATCTGCTCCACCAGAAAAAGCAATCTCGGCGCCTAAACAATCTCGCGCAATAGCTGCAAAATTTGACTTTTGGGGCCGTAAATGGTGCAACGAGCCCTCCCAAGACTGAAAAAATAAGAAAAACTGGAGAATTCCATGAATTTTCGCTCGAATATCATGACCGAAACGCCTGACATGGACACCATGGGTGGACGGCTGCTACGGGCTCGCGATGCCAAATCCATGAGTGTTTCGCAAGTTGCCGAGCGCATTGGCGTCAAGACCCAGACAATCCTTGCATGGGAGTCGGACCGGTCAGAGCCGCGGGCCAATAGGCTTGTCATGCTTGCCGGGTTTCTCGGTGTTACGCCAACATGGTTGATGCACGGTATTGGTCAGGCCCCTGTGGATACCGCTGAAGATGCGGCGACCATCAATGCCGAAATAAGCATACTCAAGAACCATCATGAAAAACTCGGCAATCGGATTTCCAATCTGGAAGATCGTATAGCAGCGCTCAAAGCTGCGTAAAATATGGGGATTCACCGTTATGTTCAGCGGCGAACCTTGGAACATATGGCGAACGCCCATCGCGTTTAAACCGGAACCATGCAAAGATTAAAAGTGATTCGAAACCATAAAATACTGGCCTGCCATGGATGATACTAACGACCTATTTTCAGCAATCGTGAAGACTGCACGCGAGCGGCAGGAAGCAATAGCACCGGCCCAAAAAACCGAAGCACCTTCACAGGTTGCTGCGGCTTTGCCTGTTACGCCGACCAAGCCAGTTCCGGCTCGCGCTCCTGCGCGTGCCGTTCCGGAAACGAGCGGTAATTATAACGCGTCGGACATTGAGGTTCTCGAAGGTCTAGAGCCGGTTCGGCGTCGCCCCGGCATGTATATCGGTGGCACGGATGAGCGGGCGCTGCATCACCTTTTTGCTGAAGTCATCGACAATTCCATGGATGAGGCCGTTGCCGGTCATGCCAATTTTATTGACATTGATCTGGATGAAAACGGCTATCTGTCAGTAACGGATAATGGTCGTGGTATCCCGGTCGATGCTCACCCGAAGTTCAAGGATAAGTCCGCCCTCGAAGTCATCATGACGACATTGCATGCGGGCGGTAAGTTTGATTCCAAAGTCTATGAAACATCCGGCGGTCTGCATGGTGTCGGCGTATCAGTGGTCAACGCGCTTTCCGACCATCTTGAGGTAGAAGTTGCGCGAAATCGACGCCTTTATCGCCAACGTTTCTCACGCGGCATAGCGCTTGGCCCGCTTGAAGAAGTGGGTGAAGTGCAAAACCGTCGTGGCACGCGCATAACTTTCCATCCGGATGCAGAAATCTTCGGGCAGGAAGCAAAGTTCGATCCCGCGCGCCTGTACAAGATGGCCCGTTCCAAGGCTTATTTGTTCGGCGGCGTTGAGATTCGTTGGAGTTGCGCTCCCTCGCTGCTCGATCCCAAGGATCCGACACCGGACAAAGCAGTTTTCCATTTTCCCGGAGGTCTGAAAGAATATCTGGCCGCTTCGCTGGGCAAGGATTTTCAAGTTACCCGCGAAATGTTTGCGGGTAAGACGGAAAAATCCGGCGGGCATGGATCAATGGAATGGGCGGTTGCCTGGTATGGCGGCGATGGGTTCGTCAACTCCTATTGCAACACCATTCCCACAGGCGAAGGTGGAACGCATGAAGCGGGACTCCGCATCGCCCTCACCCGTGGGTTGAAAGCCTATGCGGAACTGACGAACAACAAGCGGGCATCGATCATCACCACTGACGACGTGATGATTTCATCTGCTGCCATGCTTTCCGTCTTTATTCGCGAACCTGAATTTGTCGGCCAAACCAAGGATAAGCTTGCAACGGTGGAAGCACAGCGCCTTGTCGAAAACGCCATTCGCGACCCGTTCGACCATTGGCTTGCTGCATCGCCGCAAGAAGCATCGAAACTGCTCGATTGGGTGGTGGACCGCGCGGAAGAGCGGGTAAAACGCCGTCAGGAAAAAGAGGTCAACCGTAAATCAGCGGTGAAAAAACTGCGTCTGCCGGGCAAACTGGCTGATTGCAGTCAAACCGGAGCGCTCGGTGCAGAACTCTTTATCGTTGAGGGTGATTCCGCTGGCGGTTCCGCAAAGCAGGCGCGGGATCGTGCGACGCAGGCTGTTCTGCCGTTGCGCGGCAAGATTTTGAATGTTGTCAGCGCCGGCCGGGAAAAAATGACGGCCAACCAGCAGATTAGCGATCTTATACAAGCGCTTGGCTGCGGTACCCGGTCAAAATATCGCGATGAAGATCTGCGCTATGATCGCATCATCATCATGACCGATGCTGACGTTGACGGCGCTCATATCGCATCGCTCTTGATCACATTCTTTTATCAGGAAATGCCCGACCTTATCCGCAATGGCCATTTGTTCCTTGGCGTCCCGCCACTTTACCGCATCGCTCAAGGCGGAACAGTGGCCTATGCGCGCAACGACGCGCATAAGGACGAGTTGATGAAGACGCTTTTCACGGGTCGTGGAAAGATCGAAATCGGCCGGTTCAAGGGACTGGGCGAGATGCGCGCCGATCAGCTCAAAGAAACCACGATGGATCGCAAGAAGCGCACGCTGCTTCGCGTTCAGATTGATGAAGAGTGGGCCAATGAAACGCGCCTTGCAGTCGACGATCTGATGGGAACGCGTCCTGACGCGCGCTTCCGGTTCATTCAGGATCGCGCTGCCTTTGTTGAAGAGCTGGATATTTAGAGCAAGGTGGCATGAGCTTCATGCGTGGTTCGCCCTTCGACAAGCTCAGGAATGCTTACCATGAGGAAGGTGGTTTGGCTGCATAGATAGCTGTGAGTTAGCAGAACTACTCCCTGCAAACTTCAACCTTCCTCATGGTGAGCTTGTCGAATCACGCAGAATAGTCTTGCAGCCAAGTCGAATAATCTAACCTATCGATGCTCTAAACGCCGTCCATTGGCGGCGCAGAGGTGAGATTTCTGCGATCTCGGTCGACGCATTGAAACCCTTCGCTTTCAACCGCTTCAAGTAGACCGGCGTCAGCCAAACGGGCAGGTAAGCGGGGCGCAAAGATTTCGGCAACCCTTCAGAACCTGCCTGAAATTTGGAAAAATGATCCTCAGCCAGCGCGATCATGGCCGCGACAGCACGCTCGGTCGCTTGCCGGTCAGTGCCATCCAGCAGGACCTGCGAGGTACACCCCACAGCGCTAAGTACATCAGCAGGTATATAAACTTGGCCGCGACGGCGGTGTAGCGGCAAACTCCGCAAAAGTCCTGTGATGGCTTGGGCAACACCGGCATGTCCTGCAAGATCGGCATGCTTTGCCGCCTGCTCCGTGTCAAGGATCAGCGATGCAAGCTGGATCATAGCTGAAGCCGTTTCTCCGCAATAACCTTCCAGATCATTTCGGCTCGGCATGGGATCATCGTAAAAGTCAAAAATCCGCGCTTCGCAATAATTGTCGAAAGCCGCATGGGGCAGATTGTATGTTTGAATAGTATCCACAAGGGCGGCGGCAACCGGGTTACCTGCTGCTGCACCATGCTCTGTGCCATTGATCAGATCGCGCCACCATTGCAGCCGCACTTCGCCCGGCAAAGGATCGTGAATCAAATCGCGAATCCGCGCGATTTCGACATTAAACGCGTAAAGAGCCGCTAAAGCGCCCCGCTTGACTTCCGGTGCATATAAGACAGACAGATAGCGATCAGGATCGGCGTCCCGCAGCAACTGGATGCAGTGAGTTTCATTGACATTCATGGGGTGAGATATAGCCGGACCGGAGAATTAATCCACCGCAAACAACGCCGCAGCCACGGCGCGGTTTTCAGCCAAGAGCACGTTATAGGTACGCACCGCCGCGCCGGTGCTCATCGGATCGGATGAAATACGGTGCTTGCGCAATATTTCCCGCAACTCTTCCGGCAAACGGCGCAGTTCTGTACCAGTGCCGACCAGCAGGATTTCAATTTCCGCAGATTGTTCGAGAACTAGGGCCAAATCAGTCGCAGTCGGTACGGGCGGTGTTTTTGGCTCCCAGCCATGTATCCCGGAAGGAAGGCACAGGATCGAGCCGCGATGTGACATATCGGCAAACCGAAAACCGCCATTGCCATAAGCGTCAATGGGTGCGCGCCCTGGAAAATGCGCATCCCTAATCTCTATGCCTTTTGCCACTTTTAAATCCTGCTTTCGTCGGTAATTGGCGCAGGATGCTGCTCATCCATGACGTCGCGGCCCTTCAGCCCGAAGAGCATCAATAGCGGGCCAGCAACGAAGATCGAGGAGTATGTCGCAACAATAATGCCCACACCGATGGTCAACGCGAAGGAACGCACGTCATCGCCGCCATAGAGGTAAAGCACAATGAGGGCCAGAAAGGTCGCCAGAGACGTGAGAATGGTACGTGATAGCGTTTGATTAATAGACGCATCCAATATGCTGGACAGCGAAACATTGCTGCCATATTTGCGCAAATTCTCGCGTACCCGATCATAAATGACCACTGTATCGTTCAGCGAATAGCCAACAATCGCCAGCAAGGCGGCAATGCTCCAGAGATTGAATTCCATCTTGAAGACAATGAACATCAAAAGCAGAAGCAGCACATCGTGGATCGTTGCGAGAATAGCACCGAGAGCAAAGTGCCACTCAAATCGGAACCAGACATAGGCAAAGATCAAGACGAGGCAAAGGCCCACAGCCAAAATGCCTGCTTGAGACAATTCCGATGATACGGACGGCCCAATGACGTCTACCCGTGGAAGATTATACTCGTCCTGAAACTCGCCGCGGATTTTGACGCCCACGGTCTGTTCCGCATCTTCGCCCTCGCCCTGACTTCCCACAGTAATCAACGCCCGGTCGTCGGATTTGAAGCGTTCGATCTTCACGTCACCGATATTGAGTTCATCGAGGCGGCTGTAGACGTCATCAAGATCGATTGCACCTTCCGACGATTGCATTTCGACCATCGTTCCACCCTTGAAATCAATGCCGAAATTCATCCCGATGATCAGGAAAAGCGCAATCGCTGCAATGCTTGAAAGGGCGGAAAAGCCCAGCGTCAAACTCCGCAGCTTCATGAAGGCGATCTTGGTATTGTAAGGAACAAGCTTGAGCAGCGCGCCAGGTACTTCTTTTGGCTTGGAGCGTTGCACCCAAACCGAAACAAGCAATCGGGTCAAAGTGAACGTGGTGAACAATGTCGTGACAATGCCGATGGTAACCGTCAGCGCAAATCCATGCACGGGGCCGCTGCCAAGTGTGAAGAGGACCAGAGCTGCGATCAATGTCGTGACATTGGCATCGACAATAGTCGCAAGAGCACGGGCGAAGCCCGAATCTATAGCCTGGATAACCGAGAAACCAGCCCGCCTGTCCTCGCGAATACGCTCATAAATAAGTACATTGGAATCGACAGCCATTCCGATGGTGAGAACGATACCGGCAACGCCGGCAAGCGTGAGCGGCGCACCGAACAATGTCAGGACGGCCAAGATGAGAATGACGTTCACAACCAGAGCAATGCTGGCGATCACACCCAGCAACCCATAAGTCAAAAGCATGAACAGGATAACCAATGCTGCACCAACAAGGGCAGCGATTTTCCCGTAGGAGACGGAGGCAGCACCAAGGTCAGTACCCACGGTGCGCTCTTCAATGACAGTTACACTGGCAGGCAGCGAACCGGCGCGCATGACGAGTGCGAGATTGCTGGCACCTGAAAGATCAAAATTTCCGGCAATTTGCCCCGTATTTCCGGGTATCGCTTCCTGAATAACAGGAGCCGAGAGAACCTGATTATCGAGAACAATGGCGAATGACTGTCCGATACCGGCTTTTGTCGCCTTGGAGAAGCGATCCGCACCGACACTGTCGAGGTGGAATGTAATCACCGGCTGCTGCGTGGCCGTGTCAATTCCCGCTTGTGCATCGACAAAATTCTCGTTGGTAACGAGCGGCTCTTTTTTGACGAGATAGGCAACAGGCGGATCGTCAAAAGAGTAGACTACCTCATCGCCTTCGGGCGGCGTGCCGTCTATCGCCTGCTGCACGGGCACGGAAGAATCGACCATGCGGAAACTTAATTCGCCTGTGAGACTTAGAATGTCCTTGAGTAGCTGGGAATCGTAAAGACCAGGCACTTCAATCAACACCCGGCCATTGCGTTCAGTCACAACATGCGGGTTGGCGTAGCCAAGCTCGCTGAGACGGCGCGTAAGAACTGCAACGGTGGCATCGGTATCAGGCAGATGTTCTTTATCCACCTGCAGGCGCATGCGTGAGCCGCCTTCAAGATCAAGCCCGAGAGCAAGCTGTTTCTTGGGTAGCCAGTCCGGCAAACTGTCCAGCTGGCTCTGCGTAAAGGCATTGGGAAGCGAAAGTATCAGTCCGGCAAGGACCACAGTCCAGATGAGAACAGTCTTCCAGCGGCTAAAGTAAAGCATACGGTCGCAACCTCAAGAATCAGAAGGGCGGCTCCAGGGCCGCCCATCACTTAAGCTTTATTTCTTGTTGTCGGCAACCGGTTCGCCTTTAACGCGAACATCTGCAACCATGCCACGAAGAACACGAGCCTTTACGCCATCACCGATTTCAACGTCGAGCTCACCAGTGTCTTCATAAACTTTCGTAACCTTGGCGATAAAACCACCACCGGTAATAATGGTGTCGCCGCGGCGAATATTCTTCAGCTGCTCTTCACGCTTCTTCGCGGCTGTACGCTGCGGGCGGATGATCAGGAAATACATGATCACGAAGATCAAAATGAAGGGAAGAATGCTCATCAGCATTTCCGGAGCGCCACCGGCACCCGTTGCCTGTGCATATGCGGGAGTTACGAACATAGAACCTCCAGATAGATCAAATTTGAAACAGTCAGAACCAGCGCAATACAATGTTTAAGCTGGCAAAAGCAACAGTACAAAACCACCACGACTGCTTTTCCATTATCAGTCAACATGATAGTGACGTTCAAACTGAAGAATGTAAGGGCATGTCTGGTATGACTGAGGAATTACTGAGCGAAAAACTTGACCGTTTGATTGCTGTGCTAGAGCGCATGGCGCCGCCAACCCCGCAGCCTGTCAATCTGGAAATTGCCGATTGTTTTGTATGGAACCCTTCCCGTCTCGGTTTCGATCCCGTCAATAAGGTCAATCGCGTCGACATTTCCTTGATCAGAGGTGTTGATACGGTTCGCGACATTCTCTTTGATAATACCAAACGGTTTGCCGATGGCATGCAGGCAAATAATGTTCTGCTTTGGGGTGCGCGTGGCATGGGCAAGTCTTCGCTTGTGAAAGCCGTGCACGCTTCGGTAAATGCTGAAGCTCCGGCCATCGCTCACCCGCTCAAACTCATTGAAATTCACCGCGAAGACATTGATAGCCTGCCAGCCTTGATGGGCATCATCAAGAATACGCCCTACCTGTTTATCCTGTTCTGCGATGATCTTTCTTTCGACCATGATGATACGTCGTACAAATCATTGAAAGCCGCGCTCGAGGGCGGTGTCGAAGGCCGCCCGGACAATGTGATTTTTTATGCGACATCGAACCGCCGCCATCTGCTCCCGCGGGATATGATCGAGAACGAGCGTTCAACAGCCATCAATCCATCGGAAGCCGTAGAAGAAAAGGTGTCTCTATCGGACCGCTTTGGTCTTTGGCTTGGATTTCACAAGTGTAGCCAAGATGATTATCTTGCAATGATCGACGGCTACGCCGCACATTTTGATCTGGCTATGGAAAAAGATCAGCTTCATGCGCAGGCACTTGAATGGTCAACCACGCGTGGCGCGCGCTCCGGTCGCGTTGCGTGGCAGTTCATACAGGATCTTGCCGGGCGCCTTGGCAAAAAGCTTTAAAATAAAAAAGCCCGTATCGAAACAATACGGGCTTTTTTGGAAATCAATGAACTGACTATAGTTCGAGATATTTTGTAGGATCGACAGGCGTCGAATTCTTGCGAACTTCGAAGTGAAGCTTCGGCGTTGTAGCATTGCCAGTCATGCCGGATGCGCCCAGCTCTTCGCCACGCTTGACCTTCTGGCCGCGCTGAACGTTCAGCTTGCTCGCATTGCCGTAAACGGTGACCAAGCCATTATCGTGGCGGACCAGAACCGTATTGCCGAATTCCTTCAGTCCATCGCCCGAATAGATCACGACACCGCTTTCGGCGGCCTTGATTGGGGTGCCTTCCGGAACCGAAATGTCTATGCCGTCACTACCTTTGCCGTAATTGGCGACAACGCGGCCACGCACAGGCCAGCGCAATTGCGATGCACCCGAAGCCGATGGAATTGATGCGACTTCCTTCTCCGCTTCGCCTGCAGCCTTTTCACTCGCTTGCGGCGGGGTATAGGGCTTGGCTTCCGATCCGGCGGCGGCTGTAGCAGGCGCAGGCGCAGCAGGTACGCTTGCAACAACCTTAGGCTGTTCGACAGGCGGTGTAGCAGCAGTTTTCACCTGGTCAGTGCCGCCCTTGGGCTTCATCGTATTGGCAACATTTTGTGCCAGCGATGAATTGGACGGCGGAATGATCAGCGATTGCCCGAGACGGACTGTTCCGTCCTGCATATTATTGGCTTGCTTGATCGCATCGACATTCGCGCCTGTCTTGCGCGAAATGGCATGAAGCGTATCGCCGGATTGAACCTTATAGGTGCCGCTTACCGTTGAAGTCGCGATGGGTTTTGCTGCGGCCTGCGCCGGCGCAGTAGCGGCAGGCATTCTGGCTTCGCGTCCATCTGGTGTCTTCAAAGTTGCAGACCCTGCGGGCGCTGTCTGCATGGGTGCCGCCATGGCGACCTGCTGCTGACGTACTGGCGCATTGTTCGCAACGGGAGCGAGAGCCGGGCGCGAAGGCTGCGAGGAAACCGGCGGCAATGAAGAAGCGCTTTGGCTGCCAACGGGCGGCAGACTACCGCGCTGAACACCGCCCGATGAGCGGATCGGCGCATTATTGACCGAAGCAGTGTAGGTTGAATCGACCGGCGCCACCGAACCACTGTTCTGGGTCTGCATGATCGATCTCTGGTTATCACTGTAACCAGAGCTGAAATCTGCACTGGAGAAACGTGACACCCCGGAGCTGCAACCGGCAGCAATGCCGGCAACTGTGAGAATGGCGGCATTGAGAGCCAACCGCCGTGACGCTTTGTCTAGTGTACTCAAACGCATCGCTTAATCCCGCCCGTACTCATACAAGAATATTAGACGCATTAGATCGCGTTAATGTTACCCGACCGTTAAAACTTTCGAAAATTTGCAAAAAATTCACCAAGCTCGTAAACGCTTGGCTCGGTCGCAGTCAGGTTAAAGCGCCGAGGAAACCCCTTCGGCCAAGGGCAGGAACCTTACGCGCATCAACTCCTGCTGGTCAAAACGGCTGCCAATCTTTGTTAGACGTGCAACTGTCTGCTCCCCGTCAACAGGGCCGATAGGCGCCACCAGAATACCGTTGGACGAAAGGAGATCGACAAAATGCCTTGGCATAGCGTCGAACGCAGACCAGACGATGATCCGGTCAAAGGGGCCATCGCTTGCGAGCCCCAACCGGCCGTCTGCATGTTTGATAATACAGTTTTCAATTTTCAAAGCCTGAAGACGCTGCTGCGCAAGCTCAACCAGTGTGCGATAGCGTTCAAGTGATAGGACACGTCCTGAAAGCCGGGCCATGACTGCGGCGGTAAAACCGGAACCCGTTCCAATTTCCAAAACCCGGTGCGATGGTTCCAGCTCGAGCGCCTTGATCAACTGAGCCTGGAGGTCCAGGCCTTCAATGAATTCTCCGCACTCAATAGGCAATACACCCTTACTATAAGCGACATTGCCAAGGTTACCGCTCACGAAACTCATGCGAGGCGTGGCTTCAAGAGCGCTCATCAATCTCTGGTCGCTTAGGCCCAACCTGCGCATACGCAGCACAAAAGCCGCAAAACCTTCACGCTCGGACATGGCCGGTTTCATATAAATGTTTCCTCAAGAACGGCTCGCATCTCATGCGCGGTCAGATCAAGCTGCAATGGCGTAATGGAAATGTAGTTGTTGCGGATCGCAGCGACATCGCTGTTTTCGGCAGGCACATCCTTACCCCGTCCATATCGAAGCCAGTAATAGGGCAAACCGCGCCCATCGTGACGCTCTTCAATCGTCAACCCGTGCGAAAGCTTTCCCTGTACCGTCACGCGGGTGCCTGCGATCTCGGAAGCCTGGCAACTGGGGAAATTGATGTTGACGAGAACGCCCTTGTTCAATTCAACACCAAGCACTTTTCGAAGCACATCCGGAGCGCGCTCTTCCACAATCTCCCATGGCAGGACGCGAGCGCCACCGTTGAGATTATACTCTTGTGATAAAGCGATGGATTTGATCCCCAGCAAAGTGCCTTCAATGGCTGCGGCGATCGTACCCGAATAAGTTACGTCATCTGCAGTATTTGATCCGGAGTTGACGCCGGAAAGCACAAGATCAGGTGGCTCGGGCATCACATGCTTGACGCCCATGATGACGCAATCGGTCGGCGTGCCGCTCACTGCAAAATGGCGGTCATCAATCTTGCGCAGCCGTAATGGGTTGGAAAGCGTCAGCGAGTGAGCAAGTCCACTCTGGTCCGTCTCAGGCGCAATGACCCAAACATCGTCAGAAAGCTGGCGGGCGACACGTTCAAGAACACTCAGACCTTCCGCATGAATTCCGTCATCGTTGGTCAAGAGAATCCGCATCGCCCTACCCCGTTTGTTTAAGCCGCTTTTTCGATCCGTGTCAGCCCACCCATATAAGGCACAAGTGCTTGAGGAACTGTAACGCTGCCGTCTTCATTCTGATAATTTTCGACAACTGCAATCAAAGCGCGGCCAACAGCAGTGCCCGAACCATTCAATGTGTGGACAAAACGCGTGGATTTCTCGCCCTCTGGCCGGTAACGGGCATTCATCCGCCGGCCTTGAAAATCACCGCAAACAGAACAGCTTGAAATTTCGCGGTAAGATTTCTGTCCCGGAAGCCAAACTTCCAGATCGTAGGTCTTTTGCGCACCGAACCCCATATCGCCGGTGCAAAGCGTCATGGTGCGGAATGACAGATCAAGGCGCTTAAGCACCTCTTCCGCGCAGGCAGTCATGCGTTCATGCTCTTCGACAGCGCGTTCCGCATCGGTGATCGAAACCAGTTCCACCTTCATGAATTGGTGCTGGCGCAGCATGCCGCGCGTATCGCGTCCAGCGGAACCTGCCTCGGAACGGAAACAAGCGGTCAGCGCGGTCATACGGATTGGCAGATCACGAATATCGAGAATCTCGTCGCGCACCAGATTGGTCAGCGGCACCTCGGCAGTGGGGATGAGATAGCGGCCGTCAGTGGTCTTGAAGAGATCTTCGGCAAATTTCGGCAATTGCCCGGTGCCATAAAGCGTATCGTCATTGACCAATAGCGGCGGATTGACCTCCATATAGCCGTGCTCCGTCGTGTGCATGTCCAACATGAACTGACCAAGAGCCCGTTCCAGCCGCGCAAGCTGGCTCTTCAATACGGTAAAACGGCTGCCGGACAGGCGCGCAGCCCGCTCGAAATCCATATATCCCAGCTTCTCGCCTATTTCGAAATGTTCTTTCGGTTCAAACGAAAAGTTCTTCAGATGGCCGACGCGGCGCGTTTCCACATTGCCGCTTTCATCCTTGCCCAGAGGCACACTATCCAGCGGAATATTGGGCAGCACTTCAAGCGCCTCATTGAGCGCGCGCTCTAGCTGGCGCTCTTCCTCTTCGGCGGAAGTTAGTGCTTGCTTGATGTCGGCGACTTCCGCCTTCAACTGATCGGCCGCTACCTGATCTTTGGCGGCCATCGCCTTGCCAATTTCCTTGGAAGCGGCATTGCGACGCTCCTGCAGTCCTTGAGATTTTGCAATGGATTGCCGCCGCTTTTCGTCTAGCTCTATCAAGCGCGACGAAATCGGCTCCATTCCGCGCTTGGCCATTGCGGCGTCGAAAGCCTGCGGATTCTGGACGATCCATTTAATGTCATGCATGAGAGTAAAGCCGTACTGGAATAATTATATCTTATGGGGCGAACCCCGGCGAACTGGAGAGTGTCAGGACGAGATTTCGCTCGACTGTGCTTCTGTCTCAGCCGCACGCTTTTTCTCGATCAGACGCGCCATCCAGATGGAAATCTCGTAGAGAAGGATGGTGGGAAGCGCAAGACCGATCTGGCTGACAGGATCGGGCGGCGTGATCACCGCGGCAACGATGAAAGCAATCACAATCGCATATTTGCGCTTTGATCTGAGACCTTCATAGCCGACCAACCCAACCCGGGCCAAAAGGGTTGTCACGACCGGCAATTGAAAAACGAGTCCGAACGCGAATATCAGCGTCATGATAAGGCTGAGATATTCGGAAACCTTGGGCAGCAAGGAAATTTGCACTTCACCGGCCCCGCCGGTCTGCTGCATGGCAAGGAAAAACCACATAACCATCGGAGTGAAGAAAAAGTAGACCAGAGCGCCGCCCATGAGAAACAGAATTGGCGAGGCGATCAAAAACGGCAAGAAGGCCATGCGCTCATTCTTGTAGAGCCCGGGCGCAACAAATTTATAAATCTGGGAAGCAATAACAGGGAAGGCAATGACGATACCGCCAAACATGGCAATCTTGACCTGCGTGAAGAAAAACTCCTGTGGCGCGGTGTAAATCAGCTGCGCCTTTGCCGGATCAAATCCTGCCCAGCCCACTGCCCATTGATAGGGAATAACCAGCAGGTTGAAAAGCTGCTTGCCAAAATGGAAGCACCCCAGGAACGCGACGAAAAAAGCCAGCAGAGCCCAGATAAGACGACGGCGCAGCTCAATCAGATGCTCTATCAGCGGCGCTGAACTCTTGTCGATTTCATCGTCGGTATTGCTCAAGATTTCGTCCCCGTATCACTGCTCTTGGCACGTGGCTTAGCCGTCTTTTTGACCGGCGCTGCGGCTGCTTTGGCAGCAGTCTGTTTTGTGACAGTCTGTTTTGTTGTGCCTGGCTTAACAGCGACTGCCTTTGCAGGCCCCGCGCTGGCGGGTTTAGCGGTCGTCGTGGTTTTGGGGGCTGCCTTTGGCTTGGCCGCAGCCCTCGGCTTTTTCTTTGGCTCGTCAACAGGCGGCAATGGCTCCATCACCACAGGTTGCGCCTGCGTGGCACCAGGCGCTGATGGGTCGGGAATGGCCACATTATCCTTCGCCGTATCCGTCGCATCTTTCAATGTAGAGCGTATTTCCTCGCCTATTGTTCTGACGGGATCGAATACTTTGCGTATGTCATTGCGCGGGTCGAGGCTCTTTGCATCATTTATAATGCCACGAACATCATCAAGTTCGGCTTCTTTCAGAGCTTCATCAAACTGCTTGCGAAACTCACCTGCAGTTGCCCGAAACTTAGTCGTCGCTTTGCCGAACGCACGCAGCATTTTGGGCAAGTCTTTCGGACCTACAACCACAATCAGAACGACCGCGATGACCAGTATTTCCGACCAACCAACATCAAACATTTATCATGCTCCAGCCACAACGCGGCCATTCAGCCACGCGCAGGGCAAGGCTCCCGCCCTTACCGTTCAAGACTTCTTGGTCTTTTCCTTGACTGAATTCACTGGCTCACTTGTCGTGTTGTCAATGGTCTTGGAATTATTGGCGTCCGCAGCATCTTCGTCGCTCATGCCGCTTTTGAAGTTCTTGATACCCTTGGCAACATCGCCCATCAGCTCAGGAATTTTGCCGCGTCCGAAGAGAAGCAACACGACCGCAAGCACGATAAGCCAGTGCCAGATTGAAAAACTACCCATTTTACCCTCACATTCGCCCAGTGGTTTGAGCTGATCTAAGCTTTTTCCCCGTGCTTTTCAAACACAAGTCGCTTTTGTTCTTTCACATTCGCGTAAACCCAGCGCAAGCCCGAATTGATTTGCGAGGTACGAATTTTGCCTTAAGGGACTATCCGCCGCAAATGTGGCGAGAAATAATGTCACTCCTGCTCAACCTTAGGTGTCAAAAGGCCCAGTTCTTCCAGATCGATATCTGTCAAAGGATCTTCATCCTCGGTCAGTTCGTCCGGATCGTTGAAAGGCACAGGAATTGCAAAATTGGTTGGCATGCGGGCGGAAAGCAGCCCTGCCCCGCGCAGCTCATCTATGCCGGGCAGATCGCGTACTTCCTGTAACCCGAAGTGATCGAGGAACGAGGCTGTTGTTCCATAAGTTATGGGGCGACCGGGCGTGCGGCGACGCCCCCGGAATTTGATCCAGCCCGTTTCCATCAGCACATCAAGCGTGCCCTTGGAGGTTTCAACACCGCGAATATCTTCGAGTTCCGCACGCGTTACCGGCTGGTGATAGGCAATGATAGCAAGCACTTCGAGAGCTGCCCGCGACAATTTCTTGAGCTGTACAGCCTCGCGATTCATCAGGAATGCAAGATCTGCGGCAGTGCGGAATGCCCACGCACCACCAACCTGCCGCAGATTTATACCGCGATTGGAGTATATTTCCTGCAACTCTCCCAGCAACATCGCAACGTCAACATCCGATGGCAGGCGCTCTTTGAGGGCTTTTTCTGTTACAGGCTGCGCCGATGCAAACAGGATCGCCTCAACCATTCGCAACGCGTCTGATGTTTTGACTGCCGTATTCCAGTTGTCCTCAGCCTCTTGCCTGTCAATTTTGACATCGTCAGTTGCAGGATCAGCCATTGACCACATCCTTCATTGGTTCTTCCGGCCGGTTGCGGAGGTAGATCGGTTTGAAAGCGCCCGTCTGGCGGATTTCCAGATGTCCCTCGCGGACCATTTCAAGACTTGCAGCAAAAGAACTTGCTATTGCCGAAGCACGTTCTGCCGGAGTCGTAATAAATTCCAGCAAATATTGGTCCAGCGCGGTCCAGTCTTTCATCTCGCCAACGAGACGCATCAATATTTCCCGAGCATCCTTGAGCGACCAGACGGAACGCCGCGCAATCTGCACATGCGAGGTCGCGCGCTTTTGCCTTTGTGAGGCATAGGCAGTCAGAAGCTCATATAGCGTCGCTGAGTAAGCATTTGTCTGATCAACAATAACAGCTTCCGGCATGCCACGGGGAAAGACATCGCGGCCAAGACGATTGCAGTTGATAAGCTTCATCGCCGCGTCGCGCATTGCCTCAAGCCGTTTCAGCCTGAATTGCAAAGTGGCGGCCAGTTCTTCGCCGCTTTCACCTTCTTCGCCTGGAGCTTTCGGGATGAGCAGCTTCGATTTCAAATATGTTAGCCAGGCGGCCATGACCAGATAATCAGCCGCCAGTTCAAGGCGAAGGGCCTGTGCCTGCCGGATAAACACGAGATATTGTTCAACAAGGGCAACAACAGAGATTCGCGCCAGATCGACACGCTGATTTCGCGCAAGATGCAGCAAAAGATCAAGCGGCCCCTCAAACCCTTGAATGTCGATGACAAGGGAAGGCTCGCTGGCAGCGCGATCAACCTGGCTCTCCCAAAGCGCCTCCATTGGAGCTGCTTTGTTGCCATTCATGTTTTTTTCGCTAACTGCCAAACCTGTCTCGCTTCCCTGTTATCGCACTTTATGCAACCGCCTCGAACATGCTGCGGAATTCGTCCCTGAGCTCTTCTTCACTGGAAGCGTCGGGTTTCCGTTTGTATTTTATGGCCTTTACCGCCCGTTCAAGTGCCTTGCCTTGCAGCTCCGGAGTGCATGAGGCAACCGCCGTCATTTGCTCCATAATCCCGTGACAATGAAGCACCATATCCAATCCTGCCGCAAAGATTGCTTTGGTTCGGTCGAAGTAATCCCCAGAAAGTGCATTCATGGAGACGTCATCGCTCATCAAAAGCCCGTCAAAGCCTATATAGTCACGGATAATCTCTTCGACCACCTTACCAGACGTCGTAGCCGGATATTTAGGGTCGACTGCCGAAAAGATCACATGAGCGCTCATGGCCATTGGCAGATGCGATAGCGCTTTGAAGGGCGCAAAATCATGCTCAGCCAGTTCATCCAGCCCGGTCGCAACGGTCGGTAGCTCGTGATGCGTATCAGCAAAGGCCCTGCCGTGACCGGGAATATGTTTCATGACCGGCAGCATACCGCCCGCCAGCAATCCTTCTGCTGCCGCACTGCCCATGGCTGTTACAATGTCCGGATGCTTGCCATAGGCGCGCGTACCGATCACATCATTGGCACCTTCCACCGGCACGTCCAGCACTGGCAGGCAATCCACGTCAATGCCAAGCTTCAATAGATCAAACGCATGCAGGCGGGACAAAAGCCAAGCCGCCCGCAGCCCCTTCTCCTCATTTTCGCGGTAGAGAGCGCCCAGCGCCGAACCCGATGGATAATCAGGGGCCAATGGCGGGCGTAAACGTTGCACACGTCCACCCTCCTGGTCGATTAGCACAGGCGCATCATTGCGCCCGACCAGATCACGCAAATGCGCGCACAAATCTTCGATCTGTGCAGCTTCGCTCACATTGCGTGCAAAAAGAATAAAACCCCAAGGACGTTCATCGCGAAAAAACGCAATCTCATCCGGAGTCAGTTTCAGGCCGGTGGTACCGGCAATCCATGCTTTTGATTCGCTCATATTGGGAGTCTACTGCTTCAATGCACAAAAAGAAAAGGCGGCCACTGGCCGCCTTTTCTCTTATTTTTGTCTGTTCGGTCTATTGCGTCACAAAGCAGCTTCCGCCTGCGGATTTGTACTTGGAGCACAAATTCACCGCGTCGCTCTTCGAGCCGGCAGGGATACGTACACGATAGAATGTGCCCTTTCCTGCAATCTCGGCCTGCTTGATATCGACACCGCGTCCGCCAATAACGCCCGCATGTTTCTGCGACAGCGATGCATAGGTCTTCTGCGCACCCTCAACGCTTGGCTGCGAAGCAACCTGGATGAAATAGCTTCCAGCAGCAGGTGCAGCCGAAGCCACCTGTTGTGCAGGAGCATTTTTGGCTGGCACGCGATCAACAATATCGAGCGGCTGTTCCGCAGGACGCGACTCCACCACGGGAACGTTTTTCGGCGCAACCGAGGCGACTGTGTCCTGTGTGATCTTCTTCGTTTCTACCGGCTTGGCCGCAACTTGAGCTTTTGGAGCAGCAGGTGCCGCAGCGGCTGGCGCTTCTGGCGCAAGCGCTGGTTCCGGCTCAACCGGATCTCCTCCTGCAAGTGCAGCAACAGGATCATCCGCTGAGACAGGCCCCGTTGCTGTGTTGCCGGGACGTTCCACGGGAGCAGCGGCGGCACCAGTGCCTGCCGGCGGCGCGTCAGGAGTAATGGAGGCAACCATCGTTCCGTCCGGCTTGACGACCATTGTCTGAACCTTACGCGGTGCAAGTGCACCATTGCGTTCCGGAGCTGGCTCATTTGCCGCCAGATCTTGATCCGCAGGGTCGATACGCGCATCAACCTTGTCGGCGATTGGCACTTCATCGTCTTCATCGGCTGCAAGATCAACAGGATCCTGGCGCGTTGTTACCAATTGCTCCTGTTTAGGCGTTACCGGAGCAGCGGTTGCGTCCTTATCGAAAACAGCCTTGTCCTGATTGGGAACGACAGCGCTCGCCGTTGCTTCTGGCTGAACCTTCATCGGCGTCTTATCGGCCATGATGACCACGGGTTCACCACCCGTCGAGCCAGTCCACTTATATGCGAGCGCACCCGCAACAGCGACCAGAACCACAGCAGCAGCCACACCCGGAACGAACAGAGGATTACGGCGCGGCCTGTTTTCGTTCTGCGCATAGGCTCCAGCAGCAATGTCGACATCATCCTGACGCGGATCATAACCGAAATTAGCATCGTCCTCAGGACCGTGCTGATAACGGGCCGAGGCAGCAGGAGCCTGCAATGCTGCTCCGGCTATACCTGCCGCAGCGACACCGGCAGCCGCATAGCCAGCTTCATTGTAACGGCTTTGTTCGGCTTCATTGCCAAAGACATCGGCATAGATTTCAGCAAACTCGTCCTTTGCAGGTTCCGGCTGTGCCTGTTCCTTGGGCGTTGCAGCAAAATCATTGTGCTGTGTGTCGGATTCGATCGAGCCGAATACTTCGGCAAACTCGCTCTCCAGCTCGTTGAGACCATTGTTCTGGGGAGCATCATCTTCGTAGTTCACCATCGGAAGATCGAGTGACTCGGTGTAGTCAACCCGACTTTCGGTAACGGCGATAGTATCCACATCAGGTGCTTGAACCGGCTTGGCGGCGCGATCGAGTTCATCCGCATAATCGCTCAAGGCATGAACTTCTGGAACCTTAGGCACCCCGGCAATAGGAGCAGCAACTGGAACGGCGATCTGTTCCCGCACTGGCGCAAGCTCTTGCTCGGCATCCATCGGCACTTCAAAATCATCAAGCGCTGCCATCAGCTCCTGATCATCGAAAGCATCTTCGATTTCCGTGTCGGAATTTTCCTGCTCGGCATAGGAAACCTGCGGCTCATAAGAAGGCTCTGGTGCAGCATAAGCAACCGGCGCAGCAATCTCCTCCACAGGCGGCTCATACGCAGCAGCGGGCGATGCTGGTGCATAAGCGACCGAAGCAGGCGCTGGCGCTGCTTCTGGCTGCTGGTAGGCAGTTGAGCGGCTGATAATCGGCGCTGCCTCCGTGCGACCGGCTACATTGGAACGGGAACCGTATCCCCAGGATGCATTCGCAGACCTCTGCACAACTGGCCTTGCCGATCCGGCAAGCAGTGTTTCTAATTCATCTTCAAGGCTGATCGCCGGCGCGGCTGCAACTGGCGCAGCGGGAGCTTCAACGCCTGTATTTGAAATTACACCCTCGCCTGCTTCATTGTCGGCATAAGCCGTCTCCGGCTCATAATCCGCATAGTCAGGCTCTTCGTAAGCGGCGACGGGTTGCGCAGGAATGTCGTAAGGCTGCTCAGGCTGCATGGCCGAAAGCTCGCGCTCGATTGACTCCTGAAATTCGCTAGCGTCAGGCTCGTCATTCTGCTGATTGCGATCTGATTCAGCCGAAGCGGACTGTGAGGTGACTTCGTCATCGAAGCCTCCCATCAGTTCGCGTTCAAGATCCAGAGCAAAATCATCATTGGACCCGGAAGGTGACTCATCCTGCTCCGGAGTTCCCATAATGCGGGATAGCTCCATCAGAGGATCATCAATACCGAATCGCGAATCATCCTGCCGGTTAGAACGCTGAAGATAGTTTTCCGCCATGGCGTTAATCCTGTACTCTCAACTGTGGGACGTCCGAAAACGTCACGCATTGGCCATACCAGCGCAATGTGGGCAAAAGTTGACAGGATTTCTACGCTTATTAGCGCATTTCAGTCGGAGCGTCCGCACCAATAATTGACAAACCGGACGCCAAAACCTTCGAAACAACCTGAACCAGCCCTAGCCTGGCTTGGGACAAGTTTGGATCGTTAACCTTAATAAAACGTAAGTCCGGATTTTCAGTGCCTTTATTCCACTGTCCATGCAGCGAACTTGCAAGGTCATAAAGGTAAAATGCGACCCGGTGCGGCTCCTGATGAAGCGCAGCTGTTTCGATCATGCGCGGATATTCGGCAAGCTTGCGGATAAGCGCAATTTCACTCTCGTCGGTCAGCAAATTGAAATGCTTCGCGCTCGCCGCCAGATCCACTTCGCCAATGCCAAGCTGCTCAATCGCCTGCCGGAACACCGAATGGCACCGTGCGGACGCATATTGAACGTAGAACACAGGATTATCTTTCGAATGTTCCGTTACTTTGGCAAAATCGAAATCAAGGGGTGCATCATTCTTCCGGTACAGCATCATGAACCGGACGGGATCGCGGCCAACTTCCTCAACCACATCCCGCAGGGTCACAAATTCGCCGGACCGCTTCGACATTCGCACCGGCTCGCCATTGCGGTAAAGCTTGACGAGCTGGCAAATCAGTACCGTCAGCTTTGCCGTGCCGCCCGAAACTGCGCGCGCCAGTGATTCCAGCCGCTTGACGTAGCCGCCATGGTCTGCACCAAGCACATAGATCATCTCATCGAAATGCCGGTCATACTTGTCTTTGAAATAGGCAACGTCCGCCGCAAAATAAGTGAACTGACCATCCGACTTCACCAATGGCCGATCGATATCATCACCCACATCTGTGGACCGAAACAGGGTTTGTTCCCTGTCTTCCCAATCTTCCGGCACTTGGCCTTTGGGTGGAGGAAGCTTACCCTTGTAGACATGCCCCTTCAGCGTCAGATCATTGATGGCCGAGCGGATGAGCTTGGCATTATTGGCGTGCAGCGTCCGCTCGGAGAAAAAGATGTCGTGATGAACGTTGAGCGAAGCCAGATCGTCACGGATCATTGCCATCATTGCGTCGATAGTCCGGTCCTTGACGATCGCAAGGCTTTTTTCTTCCGGCATTTCGAGCAATTTCGTACCGTAATCGTCGGCCAGCGCCTTGCCGACAGGAACGAGATAGTCGCCCGGATATAAACCGGCAGGAATCTCACCGATCTGTTCTCCCAAAGCCTCGCGGTACCGGAGCATGACAGAATTTGCCAACACGTCGATCTGCGCGCCGGCATCGTTGATGTAATATTCCTTGCCAACTTCGTAACCGGCAAAAGATAGAAGATTGGCCAGCGCATCACCCACCACTGCGCCGCGGCAGTGCCCGACATGCATTGGACCTGTCGGATTGGCTGAAACATACTCAACATTGACCCTATGGCCATAGCCGAGCTTTGACCGGCCATAATCGAGTCCGGCATCAAGCATGGTGGAGAGTTGCTGTTGCCAGTAACTGTCTTTCAGCCTCAAATTGATAAAGCCCGGACCTGCAACATCGACTGAGCCGACATCAGGATCATTCTTCAGCGCATCACCGATTTTAACGGCAAGTTCGCGTGGATTCTGACCGACGGCTTTCGACAACACCATCGCTGCATTGGTTGCAATATCGCCATGACTTGCATCGCGAGGTGGCTCGACGCCAACGCGCGACAGATCGACTGCTGCACCATCAGTTGTTTTCAAATCAAGTGCTTGCAGGGCGTTCTTAATCCGCGCATCGAAGTCCGCGAAGATGTTCATGACGTAATTCTCATTCGAGGTTTATAGAAAAGTCTGGGGCCTCATGGCCAAAGTTGAGCCTGCTCTAGGACAATTCGGGCGTATGGTCAAACAGCCTGCGATGCTCGCGCACAGCATAAGTGTCGGTCATACCACTCAGGAAATCGGCAACCAGGCGAGCGCGGGCGGGCATATCTGCCTGAACTTGCTCGTTCCTCCAGCCTTCCGGCATTGCTTGAGCGTCATTCATATAGGCTTCAAAAAGATCTCTCACAATCTTGTCAGCCGATTTGCGCACTCTTAGAACACTTTCGTGAAAATACAGATTGTCGTAGAGAAATGTCTTCAGGGCCTTCTCTTGCAATCTCATAGCCTCGGTGAAGGCAACAATGTTTTGCCCAGCATTGTGTATGTCTTCGATCTTTTGAGGTTGGATGCGATCAAGATTGGCTTGTGACTGATTTATAACGTTCTCAACCATCAGGGTTATCTGGCGTCTGACAATCTCATGTGTCGTGCGAACTTCATCAAGTTTGGGATATTTTGTCCTTACAGCCCGCAAAATATCGCCGATTATTGCCACATCTTCCAGAGCGTCCAAGGATAGGAGGCCCGAACGAAGCCCATCGTCAATGTCGTGAGCATTATAAGCGATATCGTCTGCTATTGCGGCGCATTGCGCTTCAAGAGAGGCATGATGCCCAAGTTCCAGATTAAACTGGGCATTATACTCAAGGATCGCCGCCGGAACAGGATGACCAATGCCTCGCCCTTGGGTATCCATTAGCGGGCCATTATGTTTGGCAAGCCCCTCCAGCGTCTCCCAGGTCAGGTTTAGACCATCAAACTCGGCATATCGCCTTTCAAGACTGGTTACGATCCGCAGCGATTGCGCATTATGATCAAAGCCGCCAAAATCGCGCATCTTTTCATCCAACGCGTCTTCGCCGGTATGGCCAAAGGGCGTGTGACCAAAATCATGTACCAGGGCAATCGCTTCAGCCAAATCCTCATCAAGACGCATTGAGCGAGCCAGGGCTCGGGCAATCTGCGCCACCTCAATCGTGTGCGTGAGCCTCGTGCGGTAATGGTCGCCCTCATGGGCAATAAAAACCTGAGTTTTATGTTTCAGACGGCGAAACGCCGTCGAGTGAATAATTCTGTCGCGATCGCGCTGAAATACGGTGCGCGTTGGACTTTCGCTCTCAGCTACGAGCCGCCCACGGCTATGCTGTGGATCGCTGGCATAAGATGCCCGTTCCCTGTAACCAAAACCCACATCCTGCATCGACATTATTTCACTTCCCGCCTTCTTGTGCATGCTTCGGAACATGCGAGCACGGCAGTACCACCCATTAACACGCATGCCGTTGACTTCACCGTCGCCAATTCTTAGCTATGGTGTATAATGAATGGCAAGGCGTGACATGATGATGTTCTGTCTTTGGAGCCGGGCGGATGTTTCCCGCGAAGGAATGTGAAGAATGACCGAAGTTGTAAATGTTTCTGTCTCCGACGCTGCGGCCAAGCGCATCTCGGCAATTTTGAAATCCGACCCTGACAAAACCGCCCTGCGCATCTCTGTCGAAGGTGGCGGCTGCTCAGGCTTTTCCTATAAGTACGATCTGGTCGATGCACAGGATGCAGATGACATCGTAATCGAAAAATTGGGAGCAAAGGTTTTGATCGATTCGATTTCACTGCCCTATATTGGCGGGTCGGAGATTGATTTTGTCGATGACCTGATGGGCCAGTCTTTTCAAATCCGCAACCCGAATGCCACATCCTCATGCGGTTGCGGCACGAGTTTCTCCGTCTAGGCTGCTCGCCTCTTCTCAAGCTGTTTCAAAAGGCTGTCTCGCGACAGCCTTTTTTATTTCCCCTCAAGCTTCAGCGCCTTTTGCCGCCTCACGCAAATCGTCGGCACTCCCCAAAGCCCCATTGAAATACCAATTCAGCAAAACTGACGAGACCGATGCCAGAAGAATGCCGGATTCGATCAAGGGATGAACGGCGTGCGGCATCCACATTTTGAAGTCGGGGGCCACCAGCGGGATCATTCCCAAAGCCAACGACACTGCCACAATGAAAAGGTTGTTGCGGCTTGATTGGAATTCCACCTTCGACAATATGCGTATGCCCGTCGCTGCCACCATGCCGAACATCACCAGCCCTGCCCCGCCAAGAACAAATTGCGGCAATGATTCAACAAGAGCGCCCATTTTGGGCATCAGCCCGAGTATGAGCAGTATCAGACCGGCCGCCACGCATACGAAGCGGCTTTTGACGCCGGTCACGCCTACGAGCCCGACATTTTGCGAGAAGCTCGTATAGGGAAACGTGTTAAAGATACCCCCAATGACTGTTCCCAGACCATCTGTGCGAAGTCCGGCTGATAGCATTGGCCGCGTTATTTTCTTTCCCGTCAGATCGCCAAGCGCCAGAAACATGCCCGTAGATTCGATCATCACAACGATCATGACAAGACTCATGGTGATGATCAGCACAGGATCGAAAATCGGCATGCCGAAATGAAACGGCGTGATGATTGCAAACCAGCCGGCGGAAGCAACTTTCTCGAAACCCATCATGCCCAGACTTGTTGCCACGAGCGCTCCAATGACGATACCGAGGAGCACGGCAATGTTTGAGATGAACCCCTTGCCGAAGCGCGCAATGAGCAGGATCGAGACAAGCACAACAGCGGAGATCGCAATATTTGAAAGCGGCGCATAAGCAGGATTTTGCAGCGAAGGTGCAAGCGCCAGCTTTTGCGGCAATGCCGGTAAAGCAGAACCCGGCGCGGCGGCCAGCTCGGTAATCGTTTTAAGCCATGCCGCATGTTCGGGAGAAACAATTTTAGGAGCCGTGGGGCCAAAGGGATTACCGAAAACCCAATTGATACCGACCCGCATCAGCGAAACCCCGATGACCAGGATAATCGTGCCTGTCACCACCGGCGGAAAGAAACGCAGCAGACGGCTCATAAGCGGTGCCAGCAGCATTGCTACAAACCCTGCACCGATAATGGCGCCGAAAATCAGCCGCGCTCCGTCCGGCCCCGTATCGGCATTGGCCATGGCGACCATGGGACCTACGGCAGCGAATGTTACGCCCATCATCACCGGCAGCTTTATCCCAAACCACTGGGTTGCGCCAAGCGACTGGATGATCGTCACGATCCCGCAGACAAAGAGATCGGCGGAGATCAGAAAAGCAACGTCTGCAGGCGCTAACTGCAAGGCGCGGCCTACGATCAAAGGCACCGCAATCGCCCCCGCATACATGACGAGGACGTGCTGAATGCCCAAGGCTGCAAGACGGGGCACGGGCAAGCCCGCATCAACATCATGAATATGTGAAGGACTGCTCATAAATACCCCCAATGGCTTGACCGGTTGATGACCGGACGAGTATCGTTTTCCCCACTAATGAGAATGACCTATATTGGTCGTTGCGCAACCGAAAACTCAGCAAAGCCAAGTGTTTCCCATGAAAATTGTCACCTGGAACATCAACGGCGTCAAAGCTCGCATCGAGGTTCTCAAGGCTTGGTTGCGGGAGTCCGATCCGGATATTGTTTGTTTGCAGGAAATCAAATCTGTCGACGAGGGTTTTCCCCGCGAAGAAATTGAAGCGCTTGGCTACCATGTGGAGACGAATGGACAAAAGGGCTTCAATGGCGTCGCTATCTTGTCGAAAACCTCGCCCGAAGAAGTAACGCGAGGACTTCCCGGCGAAGACGAGGACGACCATGCGCGTTTTATCGAGGCGGTTTTCTCAACGGAAAAGGGCATGTTGCGCGTCGTCTCGCTCTATCTGCCCAATGGCAATCCGATCGATACGGAAAAATTCCCCTACAAGCTGCGCTGGATGGCCCGTTTGGAAAAATGGGCTGAGGAGCGTTTGAGCCTCGAAGAGCCGCTGATCCTGGCCGGCGATTATAATGTCATCGCTGAGCCTATCGATGCGCGCAATCCCGAAGCCTGGGTAAATGATGCGCTCTTTCAACCTGAAACGCGACAGGCTTTCCGCCGTTTGGAAAATCTGGGTTTCACCGATGCGGTGCGCAGCGTGACCGATGCGGCTGGAACTTATACATTCTGGGATTATCAGGCGGGCGCCTGGCAAAAGAACAATGGCATTCGGATTGACCATCTCATGCTGTCACCGGAAGCGGCCAATCGTCTGGAATCTGCCAGCATAGAAAAACATGTCCGTGCCTGGGAAAAGCCTTCGGATCACGTCCCGGTCGCGATAATTATCGTCTAGAGCGGATTTTAACGCTATGCGGATACGGCGATGGGTTCAAGCCAAGTTCATCGAACTTGGTTTGCGCTGACAGCTATTAGAAATCGCCAGTCTTTACGATATCGCCAGCCAGAACCATGGCCGTGCGGCGATCCGCTTCATCCGCAATCGAAAATGCCTGTTCCTGAATATCACCGATCCAGATGCGATCCTTGCCGGTTGCGTGTTCAAGCGCTGCCGTCATCATTGCCAGCCCGCGAACGGTCTTGCCAGCCTGAAACAACAGATTGCCAAGCATCGCTTGAGCACCGGCATGGCCCTTTTGTGCTGAGAGCCGGAACCAGCGTGCTGCCTGATTGGGGCTTGCACTGCCACCCTCGCCGCGCATCAGCATTTTGCCGAGTTCGAACTGTGCGTCCGGATCACCAAAATTCGACGCTGCCTGCAGATAAAGGTCGCGGGCGGCACTTGGGTTGGAATTGATGGGTGAATTTGGGATGCCGCGTTTTACATATCCGGCAAGAGCTACAAGCGCATCTGCAACATAACTCTCATTCTCGGTGCCTTGATCAGCGCCTTCCTGGATGACTTGCTCAAACATCTTATAGGCTTCGTAATCGTCTTCTTTTACGCCGTCGCCTTCGGCATACATCCGTCCGAGTTTCCAGTTTGCGCCCTGATGGCCTTTTTCAGCGGCAAAACGCAAGGCTTTGACTGCCTCATCCTTGTGACCGTTTTTGTAGGCAGAAAAACCAAACTTGAAGAGAGCAAAAGGGCTGGAATCCTCGTTCATCTCATTCTTGGTATCAAAAGCCATGCAGGGCAGAGTCATGGCGCTCAGAAAAAGACCAATTCCCACAATGGGAGCGAGAAAACGATCAGCAATCAGCATGGCAGCTTAATTCCTTCGCTCGGGCTCGCCATTGTCGCAGCCGCTAGGCGCGCCGTAACGGCAGACCGGATTTCAACACCGCCAGTCAACACCCTTATGGCGGCTCGCAACGGAATTGTAGAATATTTCAGATCATTTGAGCCATGGTTGGGCAGATTTCCGGCAATAGTGCGGCTGCGCTTTGCAGAATTGTTCCAGTATTCAAGGTCTGGATTAATGGCCGATGATCGCAACTCTAAAATAGAATTGCGATATGCCACTGCGTGGTGGCTTTTCGAAGCTTCATGCGAAAGTAGTGTCGCGTCCATCATTACCCCAAAACGGTACGCCAGCAATATTGCCTGACGTTATACCTCTAAAAGGTTACCGCCTTATCGAGGTGCTCCGGGTTTGTGGCGCAAAATGGGCAAATTTGGCTGCCGAAAGCGCTGTGTGAATCATCCTGGCCACACTGTTGCCGAATCGTCACAAAAAGTGATGCCTAAACACAAACCGGCATGGATGCCGGACGCTGTCTGCCGCTACGGTTTCCCCCGGGCACAGGTGGCCATCGATCAAATGCAGGCATTGACCAAGGAAGCCACGGTACCAATAAAAAAGCCCGGCATCTTTGCCGGGCTCTTTCGCTATTTCGTTAAGCAGTGATCAGAACTTCAGCTTGCCTGAGATCGACAGCGCTGACACGAAGTCATCGCCGAAATCATACTTGGCATCATTGCCGCAGCCAGTGTTGACGGTGCACTTTGTCGGACCGTACGAACCGGAAGTGAGCATACCAACTGCACCGCCTACGCGCAGTTCAACATTCTTGTTAGGCGACCAGGAAACGCCGCTCGACAGCAACCATGTGTCTGTCTGAGTGGTCAAGCCTGTCGAAGTTCCACGGTCCCAGGAAACCTGAACCTGACCGCTCCATTGGTCGTTGAACTTGTGACCAACACCTGCAGCAACCGTCCAGCCATCCCGGAACATAAGATCGATCGATGTCGCCTTGGCAGGTGAGTTAGGTCCGCAGGAAACTGCACCCCTTGTGGATATTGGGCAGAATGACACGACTTCGAGAACGCTCCAGTCAACCCACTTAACCGAACCGAAAGCCAGCCAATCGGGCGCAATACCTGTTTGGATTTTGAATTCCAAAGATTGCGGCATGGTTGCCGTGCCGTAAACATCGGTCACACGGCCAAAGAGTGCCGGGGTGCCAGGAATTCCTGCTGGCAGATCAGTAAGATCGAGAGTGCCTTCAACGTCACCGAGATCAACTTCGGCATTGTAGATCAAGCTTGCGCGCAATGCGATTTCTGGAATTTCGTAAGCAGCACCGATACGCCAGCCTACACCATCACCTTCGAGTTCAAGCAGGCCGTTACCGTCAAAACCAAGCCGCCGGAACGCGGGTGTAACCATCCGCTCTTTGAAACCTTCGACCTTTTGGTAAGAAACACCGCCGAGTGCGCGGAGGAAGCCTTTGCCAACATCGAACTTGTAAGAGCAAGTCAAACCATAATCATGGCTTTCGATCTTGGTTTCGATGTTCTGGTTGGAGCCCTTCCAATCGTCACCTGGGTTGGTATGAACTCCCCATGGCTGGCTATACTGAGCCAAGCAATCGAAATCCTCAGTGATGCCAACTTTAACGCCGACGCGAGGAATGGTGTAATTTTCGGTCTCGCTGACAGAAGATTTGCCACCTGCATTAAGACCCTGTGCATTCTTGATCTTGCGATCAGGCATGACATAGATCACGCCAGCTTCAGAGGCGAAACGATCTTCGCTGAACAGCAGATCGTAATTGTAGCCTCCGCGCTCAAGCCCCCCGGCTTGCGCAGCAGAGGCCACACCAGTCAACAATAGTGCCCCGCCCAACATTGTCGAAATAGCTTTAGACATTAATTCCTCCCCGAAAGCTTTATAATGTGCCCCGAATGTCAGCCTAATTCGGGAAATATTACCAATACGTAATAGGTAACAAAGCAATCTTATTGAGTGCAATATCTTTGATTGCGCCCCGTTATGGGAGAAAAACGGGAGATTCTTCAAAAACTGACTTTTTTCGAAAATCAGTTCAAAATTATCGCGGGTTTCCCACTAGTCACAAAGCATTATGGGGGAAATAGCGGTTTTTTAGCCAAAAAACGTCATTGTTGCGCAAATGCAACGCACTTCAAAAATGACAAAATTGGGGCTTTTGATCGACGAAAATGGGGTGGCTCGCCGCATATTTCAAGGGACGAGCCACTCCAAATTTCATTATCGGCAATAAAACTCCGGAATCAGCTCGCCTCGCGAACGCGCCGTATCGCCACTTCGATTTTACCAGCGGCCTCCTGAAGCTCGGCCAGTCGTTCGCGTTCTGCCTGCACGATCTCCGGTTTGGCATTGGCAACGAATTTCTCATTGCCGAGCTTTTTACCGATCTTGTCGCTTTCATCGGCGATCTTACCGGCCTCCTTGGTCAGTCGCGCAATTTCAGCATTGACGTCAATAAGGCTGCCCAGTGGCAGGCAGGCTGTAGCTTCGCCGATGACAAATTGTGCCGAACCCTTAGGGGCCTCGCTTTCCAGCGTAATCGTGTCTACGCGCGCCCGCCACTTGATCGCAGCTTCGTGACGCTGCAAGCGCGCCTCGGTGGCTTCATTGGCACCGATGACGACGAGCGGAGCCACAGCGGAAGCAGGGACATTCATCTCGGCCCGAACGGAACGGATACCGGTTACCAGATCGATCAACCAATTGATCTCTGAGGCGGCATCGGTATCAACGAATGATGACACTGGCCATTCAGCATGGCACAGCAGGGTTTCACGCTTCGCACCCTCGCCCGCCGTATGCGCCCAGAGCTCCTCCGTCATGAATGGCATGAACGGATGCAGAAGCTTGTAGATCTCATCAAGCACATAGGCTGCACAGGCTTGTGCTTCCGCCTTTGCCTCGGCATCGTCACCATTGAATACAGGCTTCAAAAGCTCGATGTACCAGTCGCAGAACTGGTTCCATACAAAACGATAGGCCGCGCTTGCAGCTTCATTGAAGCGATAAGTGGCGATACCGTCGGTAACTTCACGCACAGCATTGGTGAGCTCTGTCAGAATCCAGCGGTTAACCGTCAGCTTGGCATCGTCCGGCTTGAAAGACGGGTTGCGCGCAACACCATTCATTTCAGCAAAGCGCGTTGAGTTCCAAAGCTTGGTACCAAAATTGCGATATCCGGCAATACGGCTGGTATCCAGTTTCACGTCGCGGCCCTGAGCGGCCATGATGGCAAGGGTAAACCGCAACGCATCAGCGCCGTATTCATCCATCAGTTCCAGCGGATCAATAACGTTGCCTTTGGACTTCGACATCTTCGCACCGTTCTTGTCGCGAACAAGCGCGTGCATATAGACGGTGTGAAACGGCTCCTTATCCATAAAGTGCAGGCCCATCATCATCATCCGGGCAACCCAGAAAAATATGATATCAAAGCCGCTCACCAGAACGCTGGTTGGATAATAGGTCGAAAGCTCCGGTGTCTTGTCGGGCCAGCCAAGCGTTGAAAACGGCCAGAGCGCCGAAGAGAACCATGTATCGAGCACATCTTCATCGCGCGTCAGGATTTCTCCGGGCTTCAGGTTCTCCAGAAGGTTCTGCACATGCGCCTTCATAGGTCCTTCATGGGCGAGATAATGCTGAACGGCTGCGCTGAGCGCTTCTTCTTCTGTGCGCTCGACGAAAACCTGACCATCCGGTCCATACCAGGCGGGAATTTGATGCCCCCACCACAATTGCCGTGAAATCGCCCAAGGCTGGATGTTTTCCATCCAGTCATAATAGGTTTTTTCCCAGTTTTTCGGCACAAAATTGGTCCGGCCCTCACGAACACTGGCAATGGCTGGCTTGGCGAGCTCGCCCGCATTCACATACCACTGATCTGTCAGATAAGGCTCAATCGGCACATCACCGCGATCGCCATGGGGTACGGAATGGGTGTGGTCCTCGATCTTCTCAAGATAACCGCCATCGTCCATCATAGCGACAATCAGCTTGCGTGCTGCAAAACGATCCTTGCCGTCCAGTGCGTGGATAAACTGATCCAGATGACTCGATTTCTCCAAACCCTCCAGGAAATCATTGTTTTCCTTGAGGAAAATCGATGCATTCGTATTAAGAATGTTGATCTGCCGGAGATCATTGCGCTTGCCCACTTCAAAATCGTTGAAATCGTGCGCAGGCGTAATCTTCACAGCGCCGGATCCGGCTTCAGGATCAGCATAATCATCGGCAACGATAGGAATATGACGACCGATGAGCGGCAGAACAACATTATTGCCAATAAGCGCATGATAGCGGGCATCGTCAGGATTGACGGCAACGCCCGTATCGCCAAGCATTGTCTCTGGCCGGGTTGTTGCGACAACAATATATGTATGCGGATTTTCCGGATCGAAGGCGACATTCTCCAGCGGATAGCGGAAATGCCACAAATGCCCCTTCATCTCGCGCGACTCGACCTCAATATCCGAAATCGCAGTCAGCAGCTTGGGGTCCCAATTGACCAGACGTTTGTCTTTGTAAATGAGCCCCTGCTTGTAAAGTGTAACGAAAACCTCAAGAACGGCCTTCGACAAGCCTTCATCCATGGTAAAGCGTTCGCGCGACCAATCGCAGGACGCACCCAGGCGTTTCAGCTGTCCGGCAATAATCCCGCCAGACTCCGCCTTCCACTCCCACACACGCTCGACAAACTTCTCACGGCCCATCTCACGGCGACCCGGCTGTTGACGCTCCATCAATTGCCGCTCGACAACCATTTGCGTTGCAATACCGGCATGATCCATGCCCGGCTGCCACAAGACATTCTTGCCACGCATCCGCTCAAAGCGGACCATAATGTCCTGAATGGTATTATTCAGTGCATGTCCCATATGCAGAGAGCCAGTCACATTTGGCGGCGGTATGACAATCGCAAAGGGATCTGCGCCCGGCTTGGAACCGGCACCGGCCTTAAAGGCACCCGCCTCTTCCCAGCGTTTTGCAATCTCTGGCTCTACGGCCGCGGCGTCATAAGTCTTCTCAAGCATAAAACTGTCCGTCATTTTGCGGAAAAAAAGGATTGTTAGGGTGTAAACCCAATGGCGAGGCTCAAGTCAATGATATCGTACGCCTGAAACGAAAAGACCGCCATCTGGCGGCCCTACAAGCTCGACGAGGTATTTCTGAGCTCTAACGCTTGCCGCCGCGCGCAACGCGTTCAATTTCTTCGCGAACAAGGCGCTCCACCAAGGTCGGTAAATTATTGTCCAGCCAATCCTGCAGCAAAGGCCGCATGATTTCCTGTGCGATTTCATCAAAGGAACGCCGCTGCTCGCTGCGGACGGCAAATGACAGATCGTCAAACGCAGCACTAACCTGGCGCTCAGTGCTCTCAGAAAGAATCGGCTCCAGCGCCTGCGTCAGATCAAGCGACACTTCTTCCTCCATATTCGTCTCGAATTCATCGAGAGCTATAGGCGTCGATGACTTTACTGCCGGACCAGATTCCGGGACGCTCGCTGGCTCAGCAAAGCGCATATAAGCGCTTGTATCAGGTTGCGAGGGTGCTGCCGGCTTTTCGGCAACCTGCTCCGCAACGAGCAATTCTTCCTCGGCAAGAATCTGTGGAGCTGGGGCAACAGCTTCGGCGGGCGATTCCGCCTCAGGCTTGCTCGTCTCAAGCGGCTTTGATTCCACGTCGGGCAAACGAGGCGAAAACATCGCCTCAGGCATTTTCTGGACAGGCGGCGTAACAGCAATACCTTGCCGCGGAGCAAGTTCGGCCTCGTCGCTTTCCAGATTATCTTCGACCTGTAAATTGGAAGTAGTTTGAGCTGGCATATCGGAATTTACAGCCGTTGGCGGCACATCATCAGGCCGTGCCGTGTCGCTCTCTTCAATGATGCGGCGTATCGAGGCCAGAATCTCTTCCATGGAAGGTTCGCGCGTCGCGCTTGATAAGCCTGCGGATGCCCCGATTGGTGATTGTGCCATGATCAACTTGCCTACTACATCTTGTTTCGGTGCGGTGCAACGAATCTGCATGCAGTGTAGAGGCTGGTTGTCTATTTGAGAATCCCTCAGAGCAATGTTTCGGGCTAACCCACAGACTTTTGATTCGCCCCGCTGAAATGAATTGGCCGCCGGATTTATCCAGCGGCCAAATTTCTATTTTATCGTAGCAGGATCGATCAGCGGCTATCAGGCGTGCGAAGGCCGATCCACTTGTCCTTGACCGCTTCGTAATGCTCTTCCGGCCGGTGCTCAGCCACCTGCAATCCAAGTTGAGCTGCCGTCAAACGGCCAGTTCCCGACAGAGCAGCATAGCTGGTAACAACCGCATCGCGCTCAGCCTGCACAAGATTGATTTGCGCTGTCAGAACATTGGTCTGCTCGTTCAATACGTCGAGTGTCGTGCGCTGACCAACTTTACGTTCTTCAATAACGCCGTTCAATGCGAGCTGAGCAGCGGCGACAGCAGTCCTTTGAGCAACAATGGATGCCTTGGCGGCTTCCATTTCGGCAAAAGCGCTGGCGATAGCCTGACGAACATCGTCACGCGCTACGTCAACTTCGATCCGGCGCTGCGCCACGGTTTCCTTGCCTTGGCGAACACGAGCCGATGTGCGGCCACCGCTGTAAATCGGAACGGTAACCTGAATCCCAGCCGACGCGCTTGTCGAATTATTGCTGCTGGTAGAAAGATCGCTTGGCTCGCCCCATATTTCGTCGCGGCTGATCTCGCCTCTCAAATTCACCTGAGGAAGCAATTCGCCTTCTGTTGCCTTGACCGTATAGCCAGCGGCATCCACGGCATAGCGTGTCGACAGAATAGCAGGATGCGTATTCTCGGCTATGGCATAGGCTTCGTCCATATTGCGCGGCAATGACTTTTTGGCAGCTGGTGCGCGCTCAAGTCGTCCCGGTGCTTCGCCGACCACCTGAATATAGGTTGCCTCGGCGGTTTTTTCGTTTGATTTGGCAAGGTTCAGCTGCGCAATGGCCGTTGCTTTCTGGGCATCTGCCTGTGCAACGTCGGTACGCGTACCCTCACCCACGTCAAAACGAGCGCGCGCAGCACGAAGCTGTTCGTCAAGCGCTTCGATATTCCGCTGGCGAAGAACGACGATCTGACGGGTCAGATAGACATCCATATAGGCTTGCACCGCAGCGAAAAGCTGATTCTGCTCCGTGTTGCGCAGGTTTTCACGGGCGGCCAGAACCTGGGTTTTTGAGGCTGAGACCGTGTTCTTGGTGGTGAACCCGTCAAAGAGCATCTGATTGACAGTAACGCCGAACACGGCGGTATTTGAGGTGCCGTCATTCACAAACCCCGTGCCTGTCGATCGGCCCCGTCCATCCAGTCTGGTATAGGTCGATGTGAGGTTTGCGGAAGCAGAGATAGTCGGCCGGTAGCCCGACTTGGCAATCGCCACGCCTTCATCAGTAACGCGAACGCCTGCCCTTGTGGCGTTAAGAGTGGAGTTGTTGTTGTAGGCTTTGGCCATTGCGCCAAAGATCGTCTCAGCCATTGAAGGCGTAGAGGCTAGTACCGTGGCTGACATCAGCGCTGCGGTCAGTAATCGCTTACCCGCTATGAACACTATAAACCCCTTCATGTCTCAATATTCAGACCGAACCAATCGGTTCGACGTTGTAACTTCAATACAAGCCAATTTCCGAATTGACCACAGTTGCAAACCCCAATTCGCAAACAAAGTGGTCAACCGTTGCACTTATGTCTCACGTGCGACACGCTCAGAATTCGAATTCAGGAACTTTGCCGAAGCCTGGGAGAGGCTTTACCGCCGAATTGAAAGCGCGACGTCCTGATACGATTCCCTCGTTCTTCACGTAAATCATTGATTTTCCGGAGTTTCCGCTGCCTTCAACGGCAACGAGTCGCCCCCCATCCTTCAACTGATCGAATAATGTAACAGGAACGTGGTCAACGCTACCCTCAATTATGATTACATCAAAAGGTGCTTCAGACGCGTAGCCCTTTTCCAGCGGCCCGGTTAAGACCACGACATTATCATAGCCCAGGGACGACAGGATTGAAGTAGCCTGACCGGCGAGATTTGCATCAGCCTCCACGGCGATAACCGAGCTGGAGATTCGCGAGAGAATGGCTGCCGAATATCCTGTCGCGCAACCGATATCGAGAACAACATCTTCAGGCTGGATATTGGCAAGCTGAACGAGCTTGGCAAAAGGCGAAGCTTGCATGATGTAGCGCGCGCCTGCCTCGGCCGTCGGCGTTGAGACCATGACATCGTCATCAATATAAGCGAGCGGTGCACGAACACTTGGTACGAATTTCTCGCGTGGGACATCCAGAAACGCCTGCAACAGAGGCTTGTCCGTCACATCAGTTGTCCGCAACTGGTTATCGACCATCTTGGTCCGCAGATCTTCGAAATTCAGCACCATATTCCAAGCTTTCCTAACAGCACGAGCAGTGCGATCGCGTTATGCATCCAACAAAGGCGCAATGCGCAAAAGCATTATGAGACTCCGTATAACCTTTTCCGGAAAGCGATTCCAGTATGAGGTTATGCAGAACACTTCGACCATGCAAAACATGTTTATGCCAGTTGGGCACGGATCCGGTGAACTCGAAAGCATATTGGAACCAGAACGCCAACCCACAAGGGGTGTGTCAAAAAATGAAGGGCACGTCAATTGAGCGCGACAGTGCAAAATATTTCTACTGACTTTCCAGTACCGGTTACTTTCGGTTTGTGATAAAACCTTCTTAACCCTATGAATCTTCCTGTATTGTATCCAATGTCGGCACCTGTCATTCTACACACAGCAAAAATGGAGTCGTTCAAGTGAACGATGGGAACTTTAGGCGAATGATTGAAACCAAGGGATTTGGTGATTTTCCTGTCAGCCAGGACGAGCTCACGGGACTCGCCGACCGCGCTGCACTGGAAGAACATCTCGATAGTCTGTTCGGCTCCTACGCTGATAGCGACTTTGACGACCGGCTGCAATTTGCGATTCTCTGCATTGATCTGGACGGCTTCAAGCAATTCAACGAAAAATACGGACGCGCCGAAGGTGATCTTGTCTTAAAGCTTGTCGCTGACCGCCTTCAAACATGCATGCGCAAGAATGATGTCGTCTACCGCATTGATGGTGACGAATTTGCCGTCGTGTTGCTTCAGGTCACTGCCAATGAAGTTGCAAGCGTGGCAGACCGTATCATCGGCAGCGTTTCTCAGCCCTATGATCTTGCCAATGCGGATTCGGCAGCTATCACGGTTACCATTGGAGCAGCTCTTGCGCCACGTGATGGCGATACGCCGGAAAGCTTGCTTTGGTGCGGAGATGCAGCCCTTTATATTGCCAAGAAGGCAGGCAAAGGCATCTATCGTCGTTATTCCGAGCGTCGTTCCAGCTAAAAGAACTCATCAAGCAGCCGGTAATAAGTTACGCGTGTAGAATCCGCCTCAACACCATATAGCTTGAAAAATGGTTCGACCCATTCAGCGCCCAGATTATCCTCAATGCTCCTGCTGGCCAGAGCAAGATCCTGATACCGATCTGCGATCCCAAGGCGTGCGCAATCAACAAAACCGGTAAATTGCGAGCCATCGCACAATATATTCGGCAGGCACGCGTCGCCGTGCGTTACCACCAAATCCTCATTGCTTGGACGTGTTGCTACAAGTCTCTCGAAAAGTTCAGCAGCAGTGGGTCCAACCTCATCGAAATCAGTTTCGTCCACCTGATTGCCAATCACTCGGGAAAGGGCAATTGGAATTCGATCTTCAAGACTATGGTTAAACGGACAGCCCGTTATATCAAGCTGGTGTAAAGCTTTAAGCGACCGGACAACAATTCTGATGACAGCTTCGGCGAGAATCTCCGGATTTGATGCAAGATCGCGCCCCGGCACCGCGCTCATCAGCAACCAGAGGCGATCGCCCTGTTCTGCCTGATCCAGAACGCGCGGTGCTGCAATAGCTTGCCCTGCCAACCATTGAAGCCGCTTTATCTCATCGAATAGTTCGGTGAACTCTCCAATCCGCTCGCTTTTTACGAATAAGGTCGGAAGCTCTGCCGCTTCGAGACGAAATACCAGCGCTCCGGATTCTCCGATGGTTTGCGTTATCCAATTGTACTTCGCTAGCCGCTCCTCCCATACGGATGGCATAGCGTAATCTTGATCAGTCATCTGGTGAGGCCTCGAATTGGGAGCAATTTCTGGCTAGGAGAGGCGCGACGCCAAAACCTTGTCGACGCGGCGATGATCAAGATCGACAACCTCGAAACGCCAATCATCAAACTCCATGGATTCGCCCGTCATTGGAATTCGCTGCAAACGGTCAATGACAAAACCGGCCACCGTTTCATATGGCCTTGTCGCGGGCAGGTCTATTCCCAAGAGATCCGCCATCTCATCAACCGGCATCCAGCCTGCAAGAAGCCAGGAACCATCCTCCCGCCTCACCGCTTCCGGCTCTGATTGATCTTCATCCGAGGCGAACGCGCCTGCGATGGCATCAAGAATATCGGCGGGCGTCAGCAGGCCTTCAAAATGGCCGTACTCATCATGGACGAGTGCCATGGGAACGTCAGAGTCACGCAAGACTTTGAGCGCAGCCAGCGCATCAAGCGTATCCGGGATGATGGGCGCGTGCCTGACATGCTCGCGGATCACGACTATTGACGAGGCAAGCATGGGTTCGATCATGTCTCTGAGCATGATGACGCCAATGACATTGTCGCGGTCGCCTTCAAAAGCTGGAAGACAGGAATGGTTTGCGGATATCAATTTGCGCTTCAGCGCTATGGCATCTTCATCGATATCAACCATTTCAACTTCCGTGCGCGGGGTCATGACGGCCCGCACGCTTCGATCGCCCAGCCGGATAACGCCGGAAATCATGGACCTCTCGGCCTCTTCGATCACGCCGGTATTTCCCGCCTCTGCTACAATTGTCAGTATCTCCTCATCGGTAATTGAGCTTTCCGATGCGGTGGAAATACCGAGCAGCCGGAACACACCCCTTGTCGATGCGTCCAGCGCCCAGACGGCAGGTGCCGCCACCCGTGACAGGATATTCATGGGCCGCGCGATGAAACAGGCGATGCGTTCAGGGTTTTTCAGCGCCAAATGTTTTGGCACAAGTTCCCCGATGATGACTGACAGATAGGTAATGATGCCAATAACCAACGCATAGCCGCCTATATCGGCAATATCCGGGCGAACGCCGATGCCAACCAGAAAACCGCTCATGCGCGCGCCTAGCGTGGCGCCCGAAAACGCACCAGCAACAATGCCAACAAGCGTAATGCCGATCTGCACGGTGGACAGGAACTTTCCGGGGTTTTCCGAAAGGGCAATCGCCGCACGGGCTCCGGCAATACCACGGTCTGCCAACATCTCAAGACGGGCCTTCCTGGCCGAAACGACCGCCAGTTCCGAAAGCGCAAATACGCCATTGAGGATAATAAGAAACCCGACGACAGCCAATTCAAACATGAAGCAAGAAAATCCCAAATAAACCAATCTCTTATAGATTGGCCATGAAGTGTTTTATGTGAAGAAATCAGCCGATTGGAAAGCTGTTTTCCAAATTGTACCAACGATATCATATTGCACCGGCATGCAACATGAATTCGTAATTTACCTGCAATATGCCGGCTACCAAGAGTATTATTTTCACGATAGAACCCGGCATATTGATCCAAAGAGCCAAATTAAATCAATACTATAGCTTGGTTCCAGTATGGCCAAATCCGCTTACCGTCATCAATCACGGTCATCGGCACCCCTACGCCTTCATGCCTCACCGATTGGTCATTTCACTGATCCCAGGGGCTTTTGTCCCACCCAGCCATATTTGCACCGGCAGATTTCAATTGACCCGGCATGATGAATGGAATGTACTCAAGGTTGTATGGTTGCAAATATTCAACCACTTGAGGGAGCGAAGCATGTCAATGATGCGAAATCTTTTATATGCGGGTGTGCTGGCTTCGGCATCGTTTGCCGTTGCGCCTGCCTATGCCTTGACGGCGAAGGAATGCAGCGTGAAATATCAGGCTGCCAAAGACGCAGGAACGCTGGGCGGCCTGAAGTGGAACGACTTCCGCAAGGCGGAGTGCGCTTCGGACGATTCGCCTGCGGCTAGTACAAAGACAACAACCGCGAAAAAAGCAAAAACGACCGCTGCAGCCAGTAATGACGACAGCGGATTGACCATGAAGGAATGCAGCGCCAAGTACCAGGCAGCAAAGAGCGCGGGTACACTTGGCGATGTCAAATGGAACGATTTCCGCAAAACGCAATGCAGTGCGGACGCTGCTGCTGCGCCGGTTACAAAGACCAAGACAGCGAAGTCGCAAGCCAATGACGACGATGATTCCGGTGGCGGACTGACGATGAAAGAATGCAGCGCCAAGTATCAGGCGGCAAAGAGCGCCGGCACACTTGGCGATGTCAAATGGAATGATTTCCGCAAATCGCAATGCAGCGCAGGTGCTGCTGCAGCGCCGGTCACAAAAACCAAGACGGCAAAGTCACAAGCCAACGACAATGATGATTCAGGTAGCGGCCTGACGATGAAGGAATGCAGCGTGAAATATCAGGCTGCCAAAGACGCTGGAACGCTGGGCGGCCTGAAGTGGAACGACTTCCGCAAGGCACAATGCGCCGCCGGAGCAACCGCAGCCAATGATGATGACGATGATTCTGCGCCATCCGTGGACAATGCCACCTATACAGATGATCCGCCCGCCCCAACGACAAGGGCTCCGCGCGGCGTGGCTTTTCCGAGCGCCGTTTCCACGAAATATTCTACGGAAAGCCCAGGCAAGGCACGTATGCATACCTGTCTGGACCAATATTACGCCAACAAGCAGAGAAATTCTCTTGGCAGCCTGAAATGGATACAGAAAGGCGGAGGATATTACAGCCTCTGCAATTCACGGCTAAAAAGCTGATTTGCGTCAAGGAGAACAGGCCGCACACCGCGTCCTGTTCTCCGGCACATTTGCGTCACACCGCAAATCATGGACTGCTGTAGATTCGGAGACGAATCTGCGGAAGCTAATAAAAAACAACCAATTATGGTGGGTGGATTTGATTTTGGAGGCCTCGCCCGGAATCGAACCGGGGTGCAAGGATTTGCAGTCCTCTGCGTAACCACTCCGCCACGAGGCCTCAACTGCAAATAGCTAATGAAATTAACTACTTATAAAAGTGACGCATTTTCATTCTGAACTCGGTCACTCGCGGCGTTCTGAATAGTCGTTTTTGTTTTGTGCTGCAACAGCTAAAATCACTCATTCACAGACAGGCCGCATTCTGCTTAACAAATGGAAATTGTCACACAGCACAACTTCGGCACAGAGTGCCCGTAAGCAGCATCAATTTTTGTCTTTGTCTGTGCCAAACCGGCTGGCTTTCCAGCGGCGCAGAATTTTGACTTCGAGCTGGCGGCGTTTGCGCCTGACGATGGCCGAATCCTGCGAGAGCACAACGAGGCCTAAAGGAACCATCCAAAATCCAAGCACGGGCAAAAAGCCCAATATGCCCCCCGCAACCAACCCTCCGCCAAGCGTGCGACGCATTGCCACCGATTGCGGCACGGGTATGTGCCGTCCGAGAATGCGGATATGCCGTCGCCTGTGAGGCTTTTCGGCGTGATCGCCAAGGTTATCGGTCTGTTTAGGTCCGTAGGACACTCAAAATCCTTCTGCTTCATTGGACGGGATAGCTCTGATGTAGGAAGTGTTTTTGCTGATGCCAGCGTTTTGTTGTGCACATTAAGTGAAAAAAAGTGAAATGGTCCTTTGCAAAAGCGAAACCCTTTTGCTATAGGCCACCTCGCTGATGACTGAAAAGCTATTCCCCGGTAGCTCAGTGGTAGAGCAACCGGCTGTTAACCGGTTGGTCGCTGGTTCGAATCCGGCCCGGGGAGCCAGTCACTTCAAAGGCTTGGCGAGAAATCGCTAAGCCTTTTGCTTTTCTGGCGTTCTGCCGCGGGAAAACCACCTCATAATCACGTGGACATAGAGAAAAACCAATATAAGCTTGTGTCATCTTAAGCTCCGCTCTGAGAGAGGCCGATGCCATTCGGATCACGCAAAGAAACGCAGTTCACGCCGCATGAGTGGGACATTATGGACCGCGCTCATGAAACAGCCTCCACTATTCTTGGCCGGGATCGCCGGCTTCATCCCGATTCAAGCAGGCTCGCCAGAATCGTCATGACGCTTTTTGCGCAAGGATTACGCGATCCGGAGGAAATTGCTTCCCTTGCCGCTGATCGTGAACTTGGCAATGAGTTGACGACCGGGGCTACGGTCCCGGGACGCAAGGCTCCTATCGACGATTCGGATTTTGAGTAAGACACCTGATTGTGTCGTGGCATCAGCGGCCCGTGTGGCAAATGACGACGCCAAAAAAATGCTGATTGCGTTTACTTGATTCAACAATGCTGCGCCTCCAATCGAACATTCGACCTAACGTGCTTCCGTCAGGCAGCTTCGCGTGCTTTACTAACCTCATCACCTAAGCGACATCAGGGAGGAAAATGAATGTCACTATCTGCGATCACCCGGCGTGCTAGTCTCGCCCTCGGCCTTTCACTGCTGGCAGCAACAGCTCTTGGAGGCTCCGCCCAGGCACAGGCCTTCCCCGATCGCCCCGTAACATTGGTGATTCCTTTCGCAGCCGGCGGGTCGACCGACGTGGTCGGACGCGTGATCGCCAATAAAATGTCCGACATACTTGGGCAGCAGATCGTGGTTCAGAATGTCGGCGGCGCTGGCGGCAGCCTCGGTACAGGCAATGTGGTTCGCGCTGATCCGGATGGCTATACGATCCTTATGGGAACGGTTGCAACGCACGCGCTCAATCCGCTCATCCTGAAAACCAAGCCATATGATGCTGAAAAGGACTTCACGCCGATTTCGCTGTTGGTCATCGTGCCGAATGTCCTGGTCGTCAATCCGGAGCTGCCTGTAAAGAATGTCAAGGAACTGGTCGACCTCTTGAAGGCCAATCCGGATAAGTACAGCTATGCCTCTTCGGGCAACGGAACGCCGCTGCATCTTTCCGGAGAGTTGTTCAAGAAAATGGCCGGTGTCTCCCTGCAGCACATTCCGTATAAAGGTGCTGGCCCCGCTCTGAACGACGTGGTTGGCAATCAGGTGCCGATCATGTTTGACAATCTTCCTTCTTCTTCTTCCCATATGAAGGGTGGCACTCTACGGGCGCTCGGCGTGACAACGACTAAGCGAGCAGCTTCCTTCCCCGATGTACCAACCATTGCCGAGACAATCCCCGGCTATGAAACCTATAGCTGGAATGCTCTGTTTGCTCCGGCCGGAACACCACCGGAAGTGGTCGCAACCTTAAACAAGGCAGCTGTGGAGGCCATGAAAGACCCTGTCGTGGTCGGTAAAATGAAGGAATTCAGCGCCGATATCGTTGGCTCCACTCCAGAAGAACTGGCCGCCCACGTCAAGGCTGAGATCACCAAATGGACGCCGGTCGTTAAAGACGCCAACGTCCAGATGGATTAATGAAAAGGGGATAACGGGCGCAAGCGCCCGTTATCCCCTCACCGCTATAGTCAAGAACGCATCAGCAAGGTTTCGCAAGACTAGAATCGTTCATCGCATGGAATATTTTAGAATTACTTTTAAACTATATGTATAGCGATCAAATCTGTTTAATAAGACATTCGAATGTCGCTTTTTTTAAACGGCCCGATTATGGTCAAAAAAATTGGTTAGCTTATATTTCCTTCGCATACGGGACTGTTTAATGAGACATCAGTGTATTGTAACTGCCGTTCTTATCGGTTTATTTTGCCTTTTAGGCGCTGTGGCCCTCCTTTCCAAAGACGATGTTTCCCCGGTTCAATCTCAAACCGACAGTCTTTCTGCCCCGATACCTCCGTCGAAATAACGCTTAGCTGGTGCGCGTGCCCAACTTTGCGTGGCTGTCGCTCAGATGCAGTTTGTGGTCCTGCATGGGTGCGATACACGGCGCATTGTTCAAACTTGTCAGACACTGTTTTACTCCGCCAGGGAATCACGCTCTTAGTTCTCCTACGAATGCAGAACGATTTTTCCTGTTTTCCGAGCTGGGGCGGAACAAATTTGCCTTATCGCGAATTCGGTACAAAACGAGACTCTTATGACCACTCAACAAATCCTGTCCTTTACGGTCATCGCTCTCATGATGGCTGCCTTCATATCGGGACGCTTCCGCTATGACGTCGTGGCAATGTGTTCGCTGCTTGTGGCTGTGCTTGTCGGTGTCGTGCCTTATAAAGATGCGTTTCGCGGCTTCAGCGACGAGATTGTGATTATTGTTGGCAGCGCATTGGTGGTCAGCGCGGGGGTAGCACGGTCCGGACTCATGGAAGCAGCGGTTCAGCGCTTTGTGCCAAGCCTATCATCGGTCCGGGCGCAGCTTGCCATTCTCGTGATTGTCGTCACCATTCTGGCAGCTTTTGTTAAAAATATCGGCGCTCTGGCAATCATGATTCCTATCGCCTTCCAGTTTGCCCGCCGCTCCAACGTATCGCCTTCGGTATTTCTGATGCCTATGTCATTTGGTGCACTGCTTGGCGGCTTGATGACCCAGATCGGCACATCGCCAAATATTGTGGTCTCGCGCATCCGCGCCGAAATGGTTGGCGAAAGCTTTACCATGTTTGATTTTACGCCCGTCGGAGCAACGCTTGCTGCGGTCGGTATAGTCTATCTGGTTTTGTTTTATTGGTTAGTACCAACGCGAACCCGCGAAGATGTTTCAGCCGAAGAGGCAATTGAAATATTGAATTATGTGTCGGAAGCAACCGTTTCCAAGGAATCGACCGTCATAGGCAAGAGCATGACGGATGTTGTAAAGCCAGCCGAAGGTGGGGCGATCGTCACCTCCATTATTCGCGGCGAGCGGCGCGTTACCCCCCTGCCCGATACAAAGCTTGCCCAGGAAGACGTACTCATCTTGCAGGGAGATCCGAAAGCCCTCCACGCTATCGTCACGAGTGGAAAGCTCCAGCTATCGCGCGACCGATCCCATTCGGAGTCGGGCGGTTTGGCCGAAATCGATTCCATCGAAGCCGTCGTGGGAGACACGTCGCCATTGATTGGTGTTTCGGCGCGGGAACTGGCCTTGTTTGATCGCTATGATGTCAATCTTCTTGCCATCAGCAGGCAGGGTGAAAGGATCAAGGATCGCTTGGGCGAAGTCAGATTTCAACTAGGCGATGTCATTGTGCTTCAAGGCCGCGATAGCGTGCTTCCCAATCTGCTGCGTGAATTTGGCTGCCTTCCCCTGGCAAAGCGAACCATATTGCTGGGAAGCGTCCGCCGCGGGCTAGTGCCGCTGCTCATTCTGCTGGCAGCTATTGGCGTTACGGCTTTTAGCCTCCTGCCCGTATCTATAGCCTTCTTTGCGGCTGCGGTTGCCATGGTCTTGTTCAAGGCCATACCGCTGCGCGATTTATATACGGCAATTGACGGTCCGATCCTCGTTATGCTCGCAGCGCTTATTCCCGTCAGCGACGCTTTGAGAACGACCGGCGGAACAGATTTGATCGGACATTTCCTCACGCAGATCGCTCATCAATTACCGCCCTTCGCGGCATTGGCGCTGATCCTTATTGCCGCAATGGCCGTGACGCCATTTCTCAATAATGCGGCGACAGTGCTGGTCATGGCTCCCATTGCGACAAGCTTTGCAACCGGCCTTGGCTTCCGGCCAGAGGCTTTTTTAATGGCGGTGGCAATTGGCGCCGGGTGCGATTTTCTCACCCCTATCGGGCATCAGTGCAATACGCTGGTCATGGGCCCAGGCGGCTATAAGTTCAACGATTACCCCAAGCTTGGCTTGCCCCTGTCGCTGATCATCGTGCTGACCGCCGTTCCTGCTCTGATGCTGTTTTGGCCGCTTAAATAGCCTGAGATTACGATATCAATTCCCTTTGAAATCTGTCACAAGCCATCTGCCCGCAAGGGCAAGGCGCGACTGCTATCAAATTGAGGATAGGGTCGGGCGGGCTGATTGACGTCTCTCCTGCCGCCGCGAAGTAACGTGGCCGTCTTTATTATTTCCGCTGTGCCACAGCCTTTGCATTACAAAATATTAATTCGTCGATCATCTCCCGTTCATTTTGGCAACGCTACGGTCTGTACACGGAGCGGACAATCCGCTCGCGCTACAGGAGAGAAAAAAATGAAACGAATTATCGCTCTCGCTTTGTCCGGAACCTTTTTGACGGTCTTTGCTCTCGGCGGCGCGTTTGCCCAGACGCAAACACCCGACCAGCCTCCCGTGGCCAAAGAAGCGACTAAAACTCCGGGCCATGAACATAAGAGAAATGCCCGGCTCGATGCGAACGACGACGGCGCCTTGGATCAGGCAGAATTTACCAATATTGATCGCCTGAAGGAAGCAGACACCGATAAGGACGGCACCCTTTCCAAACAGGAAATTGAAGCCATGGCGATGAAACGTCTGGTTGAGCGGCAAGCTCAGCGCATGACCAAGCGCCTTGATGTAAATGGCGACGGCGTGGTTACGATTGCCGAAGTCGAAAAGCAGAAGGCCAAACGCTTCGCCCTCATGGATCGCAATGAAGACGGGAAAATTGACAAAAGCGAAATGCGCCATGGCCACAAGAAGCACCATGGCCAAAGACATCATGACAAGAACATGCCTTCGAAAGGTTGATCCGCTCAGCACAAATGCAACGGTCGCTCATTGAGCGACCGTTTTGCTTTTTTCTCATACGTGCTGAGGCGGCTCGCGTACTTCGTCCGGATTGGGCAAAGGCAACTCATCCGGCAATTGCTCCGGCGGTGGCGGTTCTTCTATCGGAATTTCGCCGGGCAGCGGATTCGGTAGCGGCGGTGTTTCGTCCGGACCCGGACCAGGCACCGGATCAACGGGCCGGTTCGTATCCGGACCCGGATCGGGAATTTGCGGTGGATCACCCAAAGCGATTCTCCTTGCGAAAAATACAGTCGGTTTCTGGTTTACCTGTCGTCCGAAGCCTCTTCTTCGAACATGACCGCAACATCGGAATTTGCGGAAAGACGTACCTTGTCGCCTTCGACCTCCGCTACGAGTGCTGTTGAAATATAGTGATGATGGCCTTTATGGGAGCCCTCACCGCTGTCTTTCTTGGTCAGTTTAATGCGGCCACCCTCTACGCGGTCCACCGTTCCAACGTGAATCCCATCGGCACCGATGACTTCCATGTGTTCTTTGATACTTGTTGTCATGATTTACTCCTGGCGTGATAGATCACTAACGCGCGACGCGCAGTTTGGATGCATTGTCACGGCAAAGTCTTTCACCATAAAAATTTAGCGATTAAGCTCGAATGACAACGGCAGGAAACGCGCGCGACATGGCAAATGAGATTTTAACTCCCGCCGAAATGGCCCAGGCCGATCAATCGACGATCAAGGCCGGTATTCATGACGGCTATCACCTGATGCTCAATGCCGGCAACGCTGTTGCACGCCATCTCCTGCGCCATCATGGCGATGCCAGCGCGTTTCATATTCTTTGCGGGCCGGGCAACAATGGCGGTGACGGCTATGTCGTGGCCAGCATTCTCGGCGCAAGCGGTGCCTCGGTAAACCTTTGGACGCATGGCGAGCCAAAGAACGGAACCGATGCCGCGCAAGCTGCGAAGCATTGTCCGATCAAAGTGCAGGACATTGCCGATTTCAAATCCGCACCTTCTGGCGTGATTGTCGATGCCCTCTTCGGCGCGGGCCTCAATCGCGCGGTGAGCGGCCCGGCCGCCACTGCCATCAGCACTGCAAACGGCTCCACCTGCCATCGCGTTGCCATCGACATACCCTCAGGGTTGGACGGGTTGACCGGTCAGGTTCTTGGTACGGCTTTTCAGGCAGACACGACGATCACGTTCTTCCGCAAGAAACCCGCCCATCTGCTTTATCCCGGACGCACTCTGTGTGGAGAAGTTATTGTCGCTGATATCGGTATCGCCGATAATGTTTTGACCGCCATCAGGCCTCAGTGTTTTGAAAACACGCCCGCCTTATGGAAAGCGCGGCTGCCGGTTCTGGAAGAAAACACCCATAAATATGCCCGTGGTCATGTCGCCGTGTTTTCCGGCAATGCCACGTCGACAGGCGCCGCGCGTTTGTCGGCCTTGGCAGCGGCACGCAGTGGAGCTGGTGCTGTCACATTGCTCGCACCAGAAGAAGCGCTTGCGGCCAATGCCGCGCACCTCACATCGATTATGCTGCATAAATGCGAGAACCGGCGCGATCTCGCAACTTTCACGGAAACCCGCAAAGTTGCGGCGTTTGTACTCGGGCCAGCTTTCGGTGTAGGGCGGAAAGCCCGGGAATTTGCACTGGCTCTTCTCAGCGAAACCAAGGCCGGTGTCGTCTTCGATGCAGACGTGATCACATCGTTCAAGGATGAGCGCGAAACACTGTTTAATGCTGCAGCTGGACCCGGTGCCATCAGACTGGTGCTAACACCGCACGAAGGCGAGTTCAAGCGCCTCTTTCCAGAGCTAACGGAAACCAGCATGCCGTCCAAGGTCGAGCGTGCCCGTGCTGCGGCAAAGCTCGCTTGTGCAATCGTCATCTATAAGGGAGCCGACACAATTATTGCATCGCCTGACGGTCGTGCTGCAATCAACACAAATGGCACGCCGCTTTTGGCGACGGCAGGCTCAGGCGATGTGCTTGCTGGCCTGACTGCGGGCTTGATGGCGCAAGGCATGCCAGCCTTTGAGGCAGCCTGTGTCGCAGTCTTCATTCATGGTGCGGCCGCCCATCATCTCGGCTTTGGCCTTATCGCCGAGGATCTCCCGGCTGCCGCGGGGAAAATTATTGGCAAGTTGCTCGCAAACCAGACCACTTTCTGATTTCCATTAACCCTGTCTTTACCTTGATCGTCCACCTTGGTCTCAAGCGCGATTTGTACTGCGTACGCGCTCAAGTTTCTTGGAGAATGTCATTATTCTGTCGCAATGAGAGGGTAATGGTTATGTATAGCGAATAGCTTATTTCCATTTTTGACCACGGATGTACTGGCACTGATGTTGAGATAAGTTTAGGAAGGTCGGGTAGCTCCCGGCCTTTTGCTTTTTCAAGGCTCCCACTGCTCAATAGGTTACAGTAATAACCACCGTATCTGTATAAGTCCCCGGTGATGGCGTGTTCTGTGGTGGAACCGTTGCATAAACGGGGATGTTTTGTGCCAAGCCATTTCCGGTACCGGCGACCGTATTGGTAGGAATAGTCTCACCCCACGGCAAAAGTCGGTTTACATCGCGATAAAGCCCGTAAGTTACATATTCTGTCCCCACGCCCTTCCTCATGCGCCGCGCGGTCGGAGCAGTGCCATTCAAACCATTTCCTAGAGAGACGGAGTAAGGCGTTGTTGCTGAACAGGTTACGTTCACTGCGCCGGTTGCATCAACGTTCGAGCTCAAAATACCCCGTGAGCCAAAATTGACATTAGTGGCAGAGACTAGGCAATCCTTGGCAACATTCAGGCTGGCGGTAAAGCTTGTCGCTGCAGTTGTTCCTGCACCACTTCCGCATCCGTTGCCATCATCAAACCGATATCGGAATGGCGTTTGCGCCCCGGAAAACACAGAACTGTAAGCGCCGGGTGGTGTTGTCGTCTGGTTGGGCAATATTCGTCCATAGATCGTCGTCGTAGTGGTGCCAGTGCCCAAGATCGGAAAAATACCGACCAGGATGGCAGGCGGTCTGGTGGCGAATGCCCAATTATACGAACCCCAAACAACTTGTCGCGCTGAGTCCTGATAGAGCTGGAACTGCAATGCAGTTGGCCCTGTCATTGTGCGGGCACCGGAAGCAACCGTGCCACCCGTTCCGGCATTAATATTTGGGCAGACCAAAACTTCTCGAAACAAACCCAGCACGGCCGTACAGGTTGATGTGAGGGTTGCAGTGGCATCGATCGCACCGCCTTGCAAAGGCGATCCGGAAAATGTCATGGCCGTGGTGGTGAATGTACAGGACTGCGCTAGTGCGGAAGCCGGAGCCAGTCCCAAGCCGAAGACAAATAGCATTCTCAAAACGAAAATCTTCATTGGCACACCACATTCTTTATTTTGACCTGTGTCCCGCGCGCAGCTTGATAGGCAAATCTGGCAGTGCAGGTGCTGCCGTCGGCAAGTTCGACGGAAACGCTGTTTTTCGCTTCCAGACCTGAAATATAGGCCTCGCCATCATAGCCGACGACGAATTCCTCTCCCGCATCGCCGACCCGCCCGCTCAATCCGGCATCCAGCGGCTTGCCAGCTGCGTCCATCAGGCTGACAAGCGCTGAGGCCGTGGTCTGCGCCACGTTGAAGTTCACCACAACGCCGCTGCGATCGTCGGGAACCACAATATCGCGCGTAGAGCCTATACTGGCATCGACGGGCAAATTCGCAGGATCAATAGCAAGCGTGTTGGGCTCATAAGCCCGAAGGTCAGGCACCAATATTCTGCCCCGTCCATTGGTACGGCCGACCGGGCGATTCTCATAGCTGACATCGACGCCGGGCGCGCCCGCATCGACCACCGCAAAAGCATCATCAATGCGGTTAGTGGCAAATACGCCGCCACCGGCAACTGCAATCGCGCCTTCGATCTGAGCCGTGGCGCGCACATTGTCATCATATTGCTGTACGCTGCCTTCAACGCGAGCATGCCTGCCACGATAGCTGGCAGAGGCATAGCGATCCGGTGTTTCGCCCTCTCTCGTGCGCAAACGCCAGCCATAACCGCCTTCCACGCGCTGCTCCGACTTGGCAATCTCGGCAAATCCTGATGGGCCATCATTTGTTTGTTCGTAGCCGGTCGAAACGGAGATATTATTGTCAAACGGAATGGTCAGCCCGGCGAAAATACCGAAACTGCCGCTATCCTCCAGATCAGTGAAAGCAGTGGCAAAAAACGAGCTGCTCTTGAAGAGCTGCTGGTTGTAGGAGGCACTGACAATAGTACTCTTATCTCGGGATTCCAGCGTTTGCTGTGTATAGGAAAAGTTCATACTGCTGCCTTCAAACGGTCCAGGCATTGAAAGCGTGGCTTGCACCAGTGATTTCGGCACCCGTGTGCTGATAGCAGGCAGTCCGGAAACGCCGTAAATATAATTGAACTGGTCGCTCGCCGTCACCGAAGCGATATCGTCGTAGTTTCCGAATGTGTGCTGGACGCGGCCATAAATCGTGTATCTGTTCTTGTAGGTCATTTCGATTGAGCCGTTGAGCAACAATCCCGTATCGCCGTCATGGTGGCTGCCGGCAGCTGCCAATGAGGTGACACCATATGCACCCAGCGGAAACGCAACGCCTAGTCCGCCATTCATCAGATCGGCCCCCCCTTCAAGATGGCCTTCCAACGTCAGCCAGTTGGTCAAGCCGTAACGCGTGGTAAGAGCGCCCATGACATCATCATCGTAATCGTTCGATTCCGTGCCAAAGTTACGCCGTGCCACGCCCACATCGGCTGAAAAATCCCATAATCCTTTGCGGAGCAGCGAGCTCGACGAATAGAATGGTACGGTTGTACGTGTCTCTCGCCCCAAGGTGTCCCGCAACACAATCTGCGCCTCGCCTTGTCCGGAAAAGACCGGGAAATTGGTGACCTCAAAAGGACCGGAAGCCACGTCGCCACTATAGGTTCGAACGTTCTGCGTATAGACTTCCAATGTGGAAGGCACCGCGGCGGTTCCTGAAAGTACCGGCACCGGCAGCGTTACCAAATCTGAGCGCAGGGTAAAATTACGCTGAATCTGCATGCCGCCAAGGAAAACGGGGCGTGTCCATGGCAATCCGCCGGAAATAAAGTCACCCGCACGGTAAGTAATGAGCCGTTCAGGATCAGAAAAGCTCCACGTGGTATTTAACCGCCGAACTCCTTCCAGTTCTCCTTGCGATAAGTTTGCGGTGAATGACTGGCTGAGCGTCCCATAGGGACTGAAGAACCGAGCATCAAACCCGCCTGACACGCCTTGAAACGGTTTTACATTACTCGACATCAAATCATCTGTGCTGGCAAACAGAGAATAATTCAGAACAGCGCCATAGCCCGATTGAGGTTTGGGGGTGTCCCTTTCAGGCCGTGGATTGGCATCGATAATTTTGGCGGATCGCGCTCCATTGTCAGTGTAGATATAGAGGCGCTGTGTTTCGACCTCGACACGAAATTCGACATTGGCGAGACGATTGATTCGAATTGATCCATCCTGATCCCGCGCATTGTCCATCGGCTTCAGACCAACCTCCCGCAATTCCTCGGGTTGTGCTGACAAATCACCATCGGGCAATTGTCTGAAGCTACCGATCAACCCCGTCGGTTCATCATTGATGTAGACTTCAAGATGTAGATCCTGCGCTTCCCCGCTCGGGGACACAGACAAGTCAACAGGATCAACTTCTGGTTGTTGAGACTGTCCAATTGATACCATGCACAGACTTATGCAAAGGATGCCGCCGAGTTTAGCGGCCGCTGATCGCAACATCTGCATTGACAGGTCCGGCGTCGCTGAGAGCCTTAAGCGCTACCCGACCGGATGAGATTGATTTGCTTGCGCCAATGGGCCATTGCATGCTGGCGCCGCCAAGGACATATCCAACGAGCCCCCCGCGCGAGCCAAGGACACGTCCGCCTTGTGACAATTGCACTTCGGCCAATCGAAGTCGCGTATCACCCGTATTTCGGGCGGTCAGCATCAAAGATCCTTTTGTTTTTGCAACCCCCCATGCGACCTTCGGCGGAGACGCGTCCTGGCCTCTGAAGAATACCGGGATCGAATATCGTACCACCAAAGTCACCGTGCCCCCTTGCTTGCGCGATGGGTCGGGCAGTTCATCAACAACAACCCTGTAGCTTTCCTCTGCAGCAACAGGCTGTTTCGAAACGCGGACAATACGAACAGCATAGTCCTTGCCGCCGGTGAGTTTTGTTGAAGGCGGACTGACCACAACATCATTCGTCGGCTCAAGCCGCTCCACGCCATTGGCCTGTGTCCAGCGGAAAATACGTATCTGCACATTGATAGGCCGTTTGGCCTCATTGGTGAGCGTCAATACACCCGCGCTGCCCGGCGCAACCAAATCAATGTTTGTCGGGGAAACACGCAGTGAAGCGGCATGGACTGGGCCAGAAAAAAGCACACAGAGGCTCATGACGCCAATGCTGTAAAGCATGGATCGCACTTTGTTCTCCTTTGTGAAAAGGTCAGTAGGTAACTTCGATCGCGACTGTATCGGTGTATGTTCCGATGGCCGGTGTCGTTTGAGCCGTCACACGGCCATAGACCGTTATGGCTTGGCTCGCACCATTCCCCGTACCTGAAACCAGATCTGCCGGCACCGCATTGCCCCAGAGCGTGGTATAGGCCGCATCCTTATAAAGCGAGTAATTAACGGTTGCTCCGGCTGGGCCCGTCATTTTGCGTGATGCCAATGTAGCACCTGAACCCGCGCCAAGGCCGAGCCCGACTGTATAAGGTGTGCCATTGGTGCATTGAACCGTGAGGACGCTGCTCGAATCAACATTTGCTACGAGAAGACCGTGAGAGCCGAAGTCCAGCGTGCTGGCTGAGACGACACGGCATTCCGCCGTTATCTGAATCTGCACTCCAAGATTGCCGTTCGCCACAGCGGCAACCGCTGGAGCGCTGAACCCAAGCGCAGCAAAAATCGATGCCGCAACGACTTGGTTTACTCGATTCCCAGAACTCATTCATCCTCCTCATGATCGTATTAAAAAATACAACCTGCAGTTTTCACGAACTGATCCCCCGGACCACATTCCATTACGATAATTCTTATACCTTTAATTTTACTTAGCGGAAAGCCAGAATTCATAATATTGGTTATTGATGTTGTTTATCAGGCATTTATTTGCAAATGATAGTTTCATAATTTACAGACTGGAGCAAAAAACTTCCGTAAATTTTTAAATACTTACTGCACATATAAAAACCAAACTGCCGTAAATGCTTAACAGAATCATCGCATGTACAGATGTTACTTATCACACGCATATGTATACAATTGACGCTTCCTGTCTAAACTTCATGTATTTTTGTCGTTTTTTGTCTATTTTCAAAGGCCAGATGGTCTACGCTGGAAGCCAATCCTTTTTGCCTGGTGCAGCTTGCCCGACACCCATAATTCTTGTCCTAGGCTGAGAGTTGCCGATCAGAGAAATGCAATCATCCCGCGCAAGCTACGATGAGAAAATTCTCTTGAACTATTGTCCTTTGGGGGAAATATTAAGTCAGCGAACGGAAAGTCTGGACCGATGACCAATATTAAAAAGACCCTTTCCACCGATAGTCTAGCCCAATTGAAGTTGCTGACACCGGAAAATGTCGGCGCGGCTTTGAAGGGATTCCCGTTAAAAGTACAGGCTGCACTGCGGGCTGCGGTCCATCTGCCCCGTGGTACATTGACCATAACAACGCCCGACAAGCAGATATTCAAGGTAGGCGGCAAACAGACAGGTCCTGATGCTTCGTTGGTTCTGCACAATTGGAACCTGCCCCGCCGCGCTCTATCCAGCGGAACAATTGGGGTTGCCGAATCCTATATGGACGGCGATTGGGACAGTCCTGATGTCACCACTTTTCTTGAACTTTTTGTTGTCAATGAACAGGTTGGCGAAGACATTGCCGGCGGTTCAAGCTGGTTCGTCAATACGGTGCAGCGCTTACGTCACTGGCTAAACGAAAATACCCGAAGCCGTTCGCGCAAGAATATCTCTGCCCATTACGATCTCGGCAACGCCTTCTACCGTGAGTGGCTGGATCCCACCATGACCTATTCATCCGCCTTGTTTGCTGAAGGCGCAAACGATCTGGAGAGCGCCCAAACGGCAAAGTACAGCGCCCTCGCCCGCAATATTGGAATCACTGCTGATTCGCGCGTTTTGGAGATCGGTTGCGGCTGGGGTGGTTTTGCCGAATTTGCCGCCCGCGAAATTGGAGCCAAGATCACCGGTCTGACAATCAGCCGCGAGCAATTCGACTATGCAAGCCAACGCATTCAACGAGCCGGTCTTTCCGAAAAGGTTGATATCCGATTTCAGGATTATCGCGATGAGACCGGCAAGTATGATCACATTGCCTCTATAGAAATGTTTGAGGCGGTCGGCGAAAAATACTGGCCCGTATTCTTTTCAAAGGTCAAGGATTGCTTGAATCCCGGTGGCAGCGCTGGACTTCAGATCATTACCATCAATGACAAATCCTTTGAGCGCTACCGTAAGCGTCCGGATTTCATCCAGCGTTATGTTTTTCCGGGCGGTATGCTGCCAACGCCCACAAAGCTGAAAAGTCTCGGCAAGGACTTTGGTCTCGACATGTACCGCGAAAATATCTTCCCGCAGGATTACGCCCGAACTTTAGCTGAGTGGCGGGAGCGTTTCTGGGGATCATGGGATCGGCTGCGCCATCTCGGCTTTGACGGTCGTTTCAAAAAGCTTTGGGAATTTTACCTGTTCTATTGCGAGGCAGGCTTCCGCTCCGAATATATCGATGTACGCCAGGTCTTCTATAAATCGTGACCGACGAAAATCTCGAGCGTGCGTTTGAGCGTATCTGGAAACTGGCTGATGCCCTGCATTTACCAGAGCTCATAAAAAGCACAACTCACGGCACGCCCTCGTTGAAGGTCAAAACCTCATTCATGGGGCGCTTGAAGGATGAATCGAGCTTTGCAATTTATTGTCCGCTGGAGGAAAAGCCTCTCCTTATGGAAAGTGCACCCAGCATCTATTTCGAAACCGACCATTATAAGGGATGGCCATATATACTAATTCACCTTGATGCCATTTCCGACGAAGAGCTCAGCCATCGGATAAAACTGGCTTGGCACACAAAGGCTCCTGCCAAACTCAAAAAGTCGATTACGTCAATTTAAGCCCTCTTGGACCACCACGGTCAGGAACAATGGAATCTTGAGGGAGTTTTGACGAATAATCATCTCCAACACAGAAATTTCCGCAACTTTTGCCGAAAAACCTCCGATTTTTGCCGAAGATTTTCAACCATGGAGAGAAAAATGGTTGTGATGACGCGAGTTACGGGTTCGATGAGATTTCTATCAAGCCCGTCTCCACTCCCAATCCGGTTCGGTCTGCGACTTCACGAAGAGCAAAAGATGAGTTGATTTTGGTGACATGCGGCATGGCCGAGAGCCAAAATTTATGAATACGCTCATAATCTTCAAGGTCTTTCGCAGCAATACGAAGCAGATAATCGTATTCACCTGACATGAGATAGCAAACCAGAACATTCGGACATCGCCGCACTGCAGTCTCGAATTCGCGAAGTTGATTATCCGCCTGTCCAGAAAGCGAAATATTGACGATTACCGTGACGGGATGACCGAGCAATTTGTTGGATAAACGTGCATGATATCCACGAATAACGCCGGACTTTTCCAGTATGTCCAAGCGCCGCGAACAGGCAGATTGCGACAGGCCAATTTTTTCCGCCAACGTCGCATTCGACATGCGTCCGTCTTTCTGCAAATTATCAAGTATAGCGATATCAATCCTGTCCAGCGACATTGTTCGAATAATCCATTACTTATAGCAATTACTACGCAAGAATACGCGAATAACCACCAACCGTCGAGGCCATTTGGCAAGGACATGCGATGGGAGATGTGGTGTTATATTGCTCCCCAATAAGCAAAGCAGAACAATGAGGAGGCATTATGCGCGTTGGTTGCCCTAAGGAAATTAAAAACCATGAATATCGCGTCGGCCTGACTCCGGGTGCCGTACGCGAATATGTTGCCCATGGCCATCAGGTCATAATCCAGTCCGGAGCTGGTACAGGAATTGGCGCAGATGATGGAGCCTATCAGGCCGCCGGTGCCAAAGTAGTAAAGACTGCAGAAGAAGTATTTCAGCAGTCTGACATGATCGTAAAGGTTAAAGAGCCACAGCCATCCGAATGGAGTCAGCTTCGTGAAGGTCAGCTTCTTTATACTTATCTTCACCTTGCTCCCGACCCCGAGCAAACCAAAGGTCTTCTGAATTCCGGTGTGACGGCTATTGCTTATGAAACTGTGACAGACGAGCGTGGTGGGTTGCCGCTGCTTGCACCTATGTCAGAAGTTGCTGGCCGCCTTGCCATTCAGGCTGGCTCTACTGCTTTGCAGAAAGCAAATGGCGGTCGCGGTATACTTCTCGGCGGTGTTCCCGGCGTTCTGCCCGGCAAAGTTACCATCATTGGCGGAGGTGTTGTCGGCATCAATGCGGCGCAAATGGCTGCTGGACTTGGTGCAGACGTTACAATTCTGGATCGCTCGATTCCCCGCCTGCGTCAGCTCGACGATCTGTTCCGCGGGCGTATCCATACACGCTACTCCACCATCGAAGCCCTTGATGAAGAAGTGTTTTCTGCCGATATCGTCGTTGGCGCCGTTCTCATTCCAGGCGCTGCTGCGCCCAAACTGGTAACCCGCGAAATGCTTTCCGGCATGAAAAAAGGTGCTGTTATCGTTGACGTTGCCATTGATCAGGGCGGCTGCTTTGAAACCTCCCATGCCACTACACATTCCGAGCCAACTTACGAAGTGGATGGCGTCATCCATTATTGCGTCGCCAACATGCCGGGTGCAGTTCCCGTGACTTCTGCCCACGCGCTCAACAATGCGACCCTGCAATATGGACTGCAATTGGCTGATCGTGGCGTCAAGGCTTTGATCGACAACCCGCACCTGCGCAATGGTTTGAACGTGCATAAGGGCCGCATTACAAACAGTGCTGTTGCCGAGGCGCTCGGTCTTGAAATGTTCGAAGCAAAAGCCGTTCTAGCAGCTTGATTTTATTGATTATAATGAAAATCCCGGGTCAGTGACCCGGGATTTTTTCATGCCATTTCTATCCGGCACTGGAAGCAGTTATTTTTCGCCGAGCGCATATGAACATAGGCGACATCGTCCCTTTTCAATAATTCCGCAGCCCGGTCAGCGATCCCGCCAGTTTTGACTACCCCGCCGGTGCCGTAAACAATCCGGTCCTGACAAGAATAGCCGCGAAGGATGAAGTCACTGCTTTTATTGAACATTTCAGGCAGCTGATCTGTCTGCGCATATCGCTCGCATTCATCCGCATGCAGAAATATCGGCCCGGTTTCCGCATAGGGTTGCGGCGAAGGAAACGGCCGAAGCGAAAGGATGAGATATTTGTCGCCGGCCCTCACATTATGCAAACAATGCCTGCAAGGCACTCCATCCCCATCCGATAGGTGGGTTTCAGGCTTTTGGCCATTGGCGTCGGCACCACCGGCTTGATAGTGCCGCGCCATTGTTGTCGTCATTGCAATAAATCGAATTGTGATCATAACTGTCTCCTTTGATGCCAAAGAAAACACATTAGATTAGCGTCAAACCACCCGATTCATGCTCGCGGCAGAATATGCAATCAATCCCAGGTTTCGATTTCAGCCTCAGCAAAGCTCACTGGCCTGAACCCCATTTTTTGATACATTTGCAACGCTCGTGGACTATCAAGCGTATTTGTTTCGATAATCACCTTCTGCGGGCTGCTCATCCAAGCTGTGGAGATGGCTTCATTCAGGAAGAACTTCGCAAGTCCAAGCCCTTGAAACTCTGCTACAAGGCCAAAATAGAGAATTTCAGCGACACCCCGCTCCTGATCTAGTACCAGCTCGAAAAACCCCGCAGGGGAACCTTCGACATACAGAACATGGATCTCGACATTGTCTCTATGGATGATTGCAGAAAGCGCTTCGTCATCAAGCTTGCGGTGGACTGACCAATGGTGTGGCTTGCCCACTTGTTCATACAAAAATCGATAGAAGGGCAGCGAGATCTTCGTTGCCCGCATAATTGCCAGCTTGTAGCTGGCTGGCGTCGGGATCGCAGCGGTGGGGCGATCCGTCATTTCGAGATGGGTAACGCGTGTCTTGAGCGTAGGCATTGTTAAGCTTCGCCGGTGGCTACGGGAGTATCCTTGGCACCGCCCCATTCCGTCCATGACCCGTCATAAAGCACGTTATTCTCGTGCCCTAAAGATTCGAGCGCAAGCGTAATGACAGCAGCGGTAATACCTGAGCCGCAAGTGGTCACGATGGGGCGCGACAGATCAACACCCGCATCATCGAGCACTTGCTTTAACCCATTGATATCTTTTAAGTATCCATTATCGACCAGAACTGATGAGGGAACATTGCGTGCATTTGGCATATGGCCGGATCGCAATCCCGCCCGTGGCTCCGCCTGAACTCCGGTAAAGCGCGCAGCGGCCCGGGCATCGGCTATCTGCCTCGTGCCCTCCTGGACGATCTCGTGCATATCGTCGAAACTTGCGATCTTCGCGGCATCGAAATCTGCCACAAATGCCGACGGCGCTATCTTTGTCACCTCATCGGTAACTGTCCTTCCCGCCTTCTTCCAATTGTCAAAACCACCATCAAGAACGAATACTTTTTTTGCGCCCATGATGCGCAACATCCACCAGACTCTGGGCGACGTAAACACTCCAGGCCCGTCATAGACCACGATGGTGTCATTATTGGTAATGCCCATGCTGCCAATAGCAGCAGCGAAGGTTTCAGGCTTTGGAAATGTGTGCGGCAAGTTGGAGTCAGGGTCAGCCATTTTATCATGATCGAAAAAGACAGCGCCCGGAATATGTCCCGCATCATACTCTGCCTTGGGATCACGATTCTGGAATGGAAGATACCAAGAACCGTCGACGATGCTCAGGCCAGGTTGTCCCAACCTTTCCTGAAGCCAATCCGGTGACACTACAAAAGCGCTTTTGTCGCTCATCTCATTCTCCTTCGGGCAAAGCGCCAAAACGGATACGAAACCGCCGGTTTTCCTTACCCTTCTTTTCTATTTTTCCAATGTGGATTTGCCCGATTTCGCCGGTCGTTGCGACGTGAGTTCCACCACAAGGTTGGGAATCTATGGCAGCATTTTCACCGATACAAACGAGCCTGATACGCCCCGTTCCCGTGGGTGGACGGACATTTTTCGACTTGATCAGCCCGGGATTTCCAGCGAGTTCCTCGTCGGTGATCCAGCGAGTAAAAATGGGATGATTGGCATTGACCAATTCCATCAATTTTGCAGTCGCACTTTCCTTGGTAACACCTGCGTCAGGCAGGTCAAAATCAACTCGGCTATCTTCTTCGCTGACGGCCGCGCCGGTGATCGGATACGGGCAAACAACGCTCAGCAGATGACATGCTGCATGCATGCGCATCAATTTGTAACGTCGCTCCCAATCAATGCGAAGCAACAGTTTTTCGCCAATATCCGGCACAGGCTGATCAGAGGCAGGAACATGGATGACTTCTTCTTTTGTCTCACCTGTCACAGTTGCGGCGATAACAATAGTAGAACCATCCGACCGAACGAAAACCCCTGTATCGCCAGGTTGCCCACCGGATGTGGCATAAAAATTGGTTTGATCTGTGAGGATGCCACCCCGGTCGTTAACCGCTATTACCGTGGCGTTGGCCTCTTTCAGATAGGAATCATCGCGAAAAAGGATCGTCGTGTCATAAGCCATTATTCACTCGCAAAGGGTACAGAAATATCGATGTTTCTCTCCATCCACAGCGGTACCGGCAGGTCTTTCGAGCGCAGAAACTCAGGGTTGAAAAGTTTTGATTGATAACGATTGCCGTAGTCGCACAAGATAGTCACGATTGTATGTCCGGGACCGAGATCACGTGCCAAATGAATAGCACCGGCGATATTGATACCGGATGATCCGCCAAGGCAAAGCCCCTCTTCCGTCACCAGATCAAACACAATTTCCAATGCTTCAGCATCCGGAATTTGATATGAAAAGTCTGGAGTAAAGCCTTCAAGATTGGCGGTTACACGGCCTTGCCCGATGCCTTCAGTAATCGAGCTTCCTTCCGATTTAAATTCTCCGGTCGTATAATAAGAAAACAGGGCTGCTCCGAGGGGGTCGGCAATAGCGACTTTCACCGCTTCGTTCTTGGCTTTCAGCCCCATGGCGACGCCGACCAAGGTGCCCCCCGACCCAACAGCGGAAACAAAACCATCTACTTTCCCGTCCGTATCACGCCATATTTCCTGTGCGGTGGTTTCCACATGTGCCTGACGATTTGCAACATTATCGAACTGGTTGGCCCATATTGCACCATTTGGTTCGGTTTTTGCGAGTTGCTCCGCAAGACGGCCAGAAACCTTCACGTAATTGTTGGGATTCTTGTACGGGACCGCGGGCACTTCCACCAGTTCTGCCCCAAGGAGCCGCAGCGCATCCTTCTTTTCCTGGCTCTGCGTCTCTGGGATGACGATAACGGTGCGGTAACCGAGCGCCTTGGCAACCATGGTTAAGCCGATCCCGGTGTTGCCCGCAGTGCCCTCGACAATCACGCCGCCCTGACGCAACTGGCCATGCTTTTCCGCATCACGAATGATGTAGAGCGCAGCACGATCCTTGACCGATTGACCGGGATTTAGAAATTCGGCTTTTCCGTAGATCTCGCAACCGGTGAGATCTGACGCCTTTTTGAGGCGGATTAACGGTGTGTTTCCAATTGCTTCGATCACGGATTTATACATTGCCTAGCCCTTCAATATACTGCCCTAAACCTATTTGTCCGGATCACACCGTTCAAGCGCATAATCTCACAATCTGCTGCCACGGGGATAAATCTTTGGGCATAAACAAAAAGGCCCCCGGCATTTAACGCCGAGGGCCTCTCAAAAAATTGAGGTTGCTCAATGTAAGCTCAAATTATGCAGCTTTGGAACCAAAGCCTTTTTTATTCCGGCGGAAAGGACGCTTCTGCGCGGGGGCACCGCCATCATTGCTCCAAATCTTCTCGCCGCGTGGTTCCCGAGGCTTGCCGCCAGCTGGTTGACCACGATGCGGCTTCTTGCTCTTTGCAGGCGCACCACTATTGCCACCTTCGCGGCGTGGCGGGCGTTGATCGCTGTTTGCCGCCCGGGCCGGCAAGCTGGAAAGATCAACCGGCGAATCTGCCATTGGCAAACGCATGCGGGTTACACGCTCCACGGCTTTGAACTTTGAACCTTCTTCAGCCGGATCGTAAAGCGTGATGGCATTGCCGGATGCGCCATTACGACCAGTGCGCCCAATGCGGTGAACATAGCTCTCCGGCTCATCTGGCAGGTCGAAATTGATCACGTGGCTGATACCGACAACATCGATACCGCGTGCTGCAATGTCAGTTGCAACGAGGATGCGGACGGACCCATCCTTAAAGCCATTCAAAGCGCGCTGACGGGCATTCTGAGACTTGTTACCGTGGATAGCTGCAACGTTGTAGCCGTCCTTTTCCAGAATACGGGTAACCGCGTCAGCACCGTGTTTCGTACGTGTAAATACGATAACGGAAGACAGGGTTTCGTCTTTCAGCATGGCCGACAAAACCTGCTTCTTCTGGCGGGTCGGGATCATATGAACAACCTGCTTGATCTCTGCTGCCGTGGTGCCTTGAGGCGCCACTTCAACACGCACAGGATTGCGCAAAAGGCTGGCTGCCAAGGTAGCAACTTCCTGAGGCATGGTCGCAGAAAACAGAGCTGTCTGGCGATCGCGGTGAGTACCTTTGGCGATTTTCTTGACATCATTGATGAAGCCCATGTCAAGCATGCGGTCAGCTTCATCGAGAACAAGCCAGCGGGTTTCGGACAAATCAATGCGATTGTCGCGCACGAGGTCTGTTAAGCGACCTGGTGTGGCGATCAGAACATCGACACCGGCCTGCATCTTGTTGATCTGGGCAATGCGGGAAACGCCGCCAAGGACAAGAGCCGTTGAAATATGAGCGCCCTTCGCCAATGTACGGAAGGTTTCTTCGATCTGCACTGCAAGCTCACGAGTAGGAGCAAGCACCAAAGCGCGGGCGGTCTTGCCCTTGCGCTTATCACCGATAGTTATGATTTTTTGCAGGATAGGCAAAGCAAAAGCTGCCGTCTTGCCCGAACCGGTCTGGGCAATACCAAGAATATCCTGACCTGCAAGCTGTGCCGGAATAGCCTGTTGCTGGATTGGCTTGGGAGCAATCATTCCAGCTGCGTCCACTGCCTTAAGCAGAATCGCATTGAGGCCCATGGTGGCAAAGCCGTTTGTTTCAGTAGTTTCCAATTTAAACTCTCATCTTGGCCAAGCGCGATACATCGCGGGCCATATAACGCATCGCAGGGCGCAACCTGCATGCAACATTTTCGGATAAACGACGAGACGCGAAAAGCCCCAAAGGGATCAAGCGACTTGCGCAGCCGTGCCCACCGCATCATGCGGATGGGGCTCAGACGCCACAAGTCCTGTTTCGGAAGACCGGATTGCCCGGCCCAAGCGTCTGACCGGCATATGGGCTCTTCCCGCACAAAAAGCAAATGATTTTATTGTGCGACGCAAAACACCGCCTTACTTGGCGAACCGTTTTGCCCCGAAAACGCATGCAATAACGGCAATTGTAACGACAATCATCTGCCAGCCAACTGTCTCATGCAGCAATGTGGCCGCGATCATCAAACCGAAGAATGGCTGTAATAGCTGAAGCTGTCCGACAGCCGCTATGCCCCCTTGCGCCAAGCCACGATACCAGAAAACGAAACCGATAAGCATTGAGAACAGCGAGACATAGATCAATCCGAACCAAGCCGGTTGACCGATCGCCATCCAGTCTTGGGGTAATTGCAACAAGGTAAGAGGCAGCATCACAGGCAAAGATAAGACCAGTGCCCAACAAATCACCTGCCACCCACCCAGTTTGCGCGACAGGTGCGCTCCTTCGGCGTAGCCCAAGCCGCAAGCCACGATAGCGGCAAACATCAAAAGGTCGCCGGTCAATGAGGCATCCAGATTTTGTGTGAGAGCAAAACCTGCAACCAATGCACTACCCAAGCACGAGAATATCCAAAACATTGGACGCATGGATTCCCCGCCCCGCAGAACACCGAAAATAGCGGTCGATAGAGGCAGAAGGCCAATAAAAACAATCGAGTGTGCCGACGTAACATGCTGAAGCGCCAGTGCGGTCAATAGCGGAAAGCCGACCACGACACCCATGGCAGTGACGAATAAATGTCCAAGATCGGACCTTGAAGGCCATTTTTCTTTAAACGCGAGCAAAAGCACCAGACCAAGCAAGGCAGCAATGGTTGCCCGCGCTACCGTCAAAAAAATTGGATCAAAATCTGCCACTGCAACACGTGTGGCGGGCAGTGACGCGCTAAAAATGAGAACGCCTACAAAACCATTGATCCAACCGCTCGTTGTCTTATCCATTCAATTCACCTCATCCGTGCCTTGCTCTAGCGCGCTTAAGGATGGATTTTCCAGATACGGTACAGTACAATTTATGCAAACTGTAATGGATAAGTGAGCAGTACAGATGGACAAACAAGGATATGTGGCGTGACGCGGGTTGAGCAAGTTATGCAGGCAATCCGGCAACGTATCGCAGCGCGATTGCTGCCTCCCGGCGCCAAACTTCCATCGATTCGAAGTTTGGCGGAAATCATGGCGACGTCAAAATCGACTGTCGTTGATGCATATGACAGGCTGGCAGCCGAGGGGCTCATTCAATCACGGCGTGGATCCGGGTTCTTCGTTGCAGGTCATCTTGCTCCTTTAACTCTTGCCGAAATCGGCCCAAAACTCGACCATGCAATCGATCCGCTTTGGGTCTCAAGAACCTCATTGGATGCCAATGATGGCATGCTAAAACCAGGCTGCGGTTGGTTGCCCGCTTCGTGGATGCCCGAAGATGGCATTCGGCGTGCATTGCGGGCGCTAGCCAGATCGAATAGCTCAACGCTGACCGATTACGCATCTCCCCTTGGTCTGCAACCGCTTCGGCAACTCCTGTCGAGACGGCTGGGCGAGCACGGTATCGAAGTTTCGACCAATCAGATCATGCTGACGGATTCGGGAACCCAAGCAATTGATCTGCTATGCCGATTTCTGATTGAGCCTGGAGATACAGTGATCGTCGACGATCCATGCTATTTTAACTTTCACGCCCTGCTCAAAGCACATCGAGCCAATGTCGTGAGCGTGCCATATACGCCAAATGGGCCTGACATCGAATTGTTTGCACAGGCATTGAAAAGCCATTGCCCCAGGCTTTACATCACTAATTCCGCGCTTCAAAATCCAACAGGAGCAGCGTTATCTCCGCTAACGGCCCACCGGATACTAAAGCTTGCGGAATTGCATAATCTTACAATTGTCGAAGACGATATTTTTGCCGATTTCGAGCATGAGCCTGCTCCGCGACTCGCCGCATTTGATGGACTGAATCAGGTTGTGCACATCGGCAGCTTCTCCAAATCAATCTCAGCATCGCTCCGTTGCGGCTTTATCGCCGCCAGACAAGACTGGATCAACGGATTGATAGATTTGCGGATCGCCACATCATTCGGTGGCAACCGCATGGGAGCAGAGCTCGTGCTTTTTATGCTGAAGGAAGGCGCATATCGCAAGCATATGGATGGTTTGCGTACCCAACTCGCCCGTAGCATGGGAGATACGATCACCCGGTTGAAAGCGCTTGGCATAGTGCCCTGGAATGAGCCGCGCGGTGGCATGTTGCTATGGTGCAGATTGCCGGACGGTATCGACGCAGCCGAAATTGCAAAATATGGCCTTGAAAAAGGCGTGGTATTTGCCCCGGGCAATGTATTTAGCCAGTCGCAGACAGCCAATTCCTACATGCGCTTCAACGTCGCCCAATGTGGGAATTCCAGAATATTCGATGTTCTTTCCGAGGCGATAGCCGTTCAGGCAACTTCAGCTAACGCTTGAAGCTTCAACACTGTGTTCCAATTACGGGCTGTGGCGACCACGCCCAAAGTTCTTTCAATCTTGGGAAACAGACGAGCATTCGATATTCCCTGCGGCGTGTAGTAGTAAAGCACCCGGCCTCGTATCTGAAATTCGTCAGGACCCTCCGCCTTTGATTGCAATGCTTTTATTGCGACCTCATCCGGTTCGCGGTCCATAAGATATGCGTGAAGCTTGGTTGGCTCACAGACTGCGTTGGAAAACGGATTATCAGCAATGAGTTTCGCCCATTCAGCTGTGCTGGCTATCAAAATGGCTTTTGAAAAATCAAATTCCTTCAAGACAATTGGAGTGATGCGCTTTAGGACTCTTTCCGATGTATCAGACGATTTCAGGACCACATTTCCAGTATTGATGTATGTCCTGACACCTTCAAACCCTTCCTCAGACAAGGCTATCGCGAGTGGTTTCACCGGCAACAATGTCGCGCCACCCACGCCACGAAAGAGAATGATCCACGTCGTCATACGCCCTCCTAGATGATCATCCCGGCAATCGTTTCATTATCTGTGATGTCTTGATAAGCCCAGCCTGCCTCGTCGAACCGTTTGAACAATACGTCAAAATTCTTCCTGTTTTTGGTTTCGATGCCGATAAGCACAGAACCAAAGTTGCGCGCTGACTTCTTCAAATACTCAAAGCGAGCAACATCGTCTTCAGGACCGAGCAAATCCAGGAATGAGCGCAAAGCTCCCGGTCTTTGCGGGAACCGGAAAATGAAGTATTTTTTCAAGCCTTCATAGCGCTGTGATCGTTCTTTAAGCTCTGGCAGTCTTTCAAAATCGAAATTGCTGCCAGATATGACAAGCACGACCCGCTTACCTTTCAGATCGGCTTTTTTGAAATCCTTAAGTGCGTCAATGGCCAAGGCACCAGCTGGCTCAACTACGATGCCCTCGACGTTCAGCATCTCCAATATGGTTGAGCTGAGCCTGTTTTCCGGAATCAAAGTGACAGAGTTCGGACTGAAGCCTTTGAGAAGTTTGAAATTTTCACGCCCGATCTCGCCAACAGCAGCGCCATCAACAAAGTTATCCACGGCTTCAAGTTTCACCCGCTTCCCGGCTTCCAAGCTGCGCTTTAGGCTCGGAGCACCTGCCGGTTCCACAAAACAAAATTGTGTTTCCCAGCCAAGATCAGAAAGATAGCGCGTCACGCCACCGGAAAGACCTCCTCCGCCAACAGGAAGAATCATCAAGTCGGGCTTGCGCTCATCAGGCAGTTGGGCTGCAATTTCATACGCAACAGTCGCCTGCCCTGTTATAATATCCATATGATCGAAGGGGGGCACCATAACGGCACCCATTTCCGTTTCGAATGTCCGTGCTGCTGCATAGCATTGATCGAAAATATCGCCGACAAGCCGGATTTCGATGAATTCGCCGCCGAAACTGCGCGTCTTGTCAATTTTCTGCTGCGGCGTCGTGACGGGCATGAAGACAACGCCCTTTTTGCCAAAATGCCGGCAAATAAAAGCAAACCCTTGAGCATGGTTACCCGCAGAGGCGCAAACGAACACCGCATCTGCGGATTTGTTTGTGTTCAGATAGTGCGAGATGAAATTGAACGCGCCTCTGATCTTATAGGAACGGACTGGCGATAAATCCTCGCGTTTCAACCAAATCTGCGCGCCATATTTCTGCGAAAGGTAGTGATTGAGTTGAAGCGGCGTTTCCGGAAAAAGCACACGCATCTTGGTGGTCGCTAAAGCGACAGCCTTGGCAAAAGCAGTCATAGAAACAAATCAACCTTTTCAAATGTTCGGACATCGATAATCCCGACATCGGAGATGCGCAATTCCGGAATGACGACGAGTGCCAGCAAGGAGTGCTGCATATAGGCGTTGTTGAGGCTGCACCCCATTGCCCGCATGACATTCACCAGCTTGTCAGCTTTGGCCGCAACCACTTCAGCGCGCTGATCAGACATCAAACCCGCGATGGGCATTTCGACCAATGCCAACTCACGTCCCTTTGAAAACAGGACCACGCCACCGCCCACCTCACCGAGACGATTGGCGGCTTTTGCCATGTCTTCCTTATTCGTACCAACGACGATCATGTGATGACTGTCATGGGCGACTGTCGAAGCCATGGCGCAATCGAGCGTATAACCGAAGCCTGACACAAATCCGTTTACGACAGCGCCGGTTCCGCGATGACGTTCCACGAGAGCTATCTGGCAAACATCATTGCGGCGATCCATTTGCACGATGCCGTCAGAAACGGGCAAATCCGCTTCAAGCGCTTTTGTCGGAGCCTGATTTTCGATCACACCGATCACCCGCGCCGTCACGTGTTTTCCGGGCTTGGGTGCGGCAATATCAAAATCTTTGGCTTTCAGCTTTTTACCCAGCTTAATCGTATTTTTGGCGAATGAGGGATAGTCATACGCTGGAATGTCGGCAATTAACTTGCCTTTTTCCGCCAGAAGCGTTCCGCGCGCATAAACGCGATCAATAACGAGGTTCGGAAGATCTGATACGATAAGAAAATCCGCCAGCCGCCCCGGTGTGATTGATCCGATCTCGCGCTCAAGCCGGAAATGCTGTGCAGTATTAAGCGTCGCCATCTGAATTGCGGTAACTGGCTTAAGTCCCTGTGCGATCGCATGTCTTACAACGCGATCCATATGCCCGTCATTGACCAACGTTCCGGAATGACTGTCATCGGTACAAAGGATGAAATTGCGGGAGTCGAGCCCCTGCTCGGTTACCGCCTTGATCTGGCTTGCAACATCGTACCAGGCAGAGCCGAGGCGCAGCATCGCGCGCATACCCTGGCGCACGCGTGCCATCGCATCTTCCATTCGCGTGCCTTCATGATCGTCTTCGGGACCACCAGCCACATAACCATGGAAAGCGCGCCCCAACTCCGGTGAAGCAAAATGACCGCCAACGGTTTTGCCAGCTTTGACTGTGGCATCAATGCCGCCGCGCATCGTGGCATCATTATTGGCAACACCTGGAAAGTTCATAACCTCGCCCAGCCCAACAATATTGGGCCAAGTCATCGCCTCGGCCACATCCGATGGACTTATGGCTGCGCCTGCATTCTCCAAACCCGGAGCTGACGGCACACAACTAGGCATTTGCACATGCACGTTAATCGGCATGCCAAGTGCTTCATCATGCATCAGGCGTACGCCTTCCAATCCCAAAACATTGGCGATTTCATGCGGGTCTATAAACATTGATGTCGTGCCATGCGGAATAACGGCACGGGTGAATTCAGTAACGGTGACCATGCCGCTTTCAACGTGCATATGGGCATCACAAAGGCCCGGCACCAAATAACGCCCAGCTGCATCAACGACTTTGGTTTTTGGCCCGATGCAGTGTTCCGCGCCATGACCGACGAATGCAAAACGCCCGGCAATAATGGCAATATCAATACCCGCTATTATTTCACCGGAATATACGCTTACCAGACGGCCATTTCGCACGACGAGGTCCGCAGCGTGGCGTCCCATGGCTACATCCACCAGCAATGGGGCTGATTGCGTCCAGCTCTCTGGCTTGTTGGCCCTATCCTGCTTTGACATCCAATTACCTCGTATCGTCTTTTACATCTCACTCTTGCATATACGAAAACGGCTTTGAGCACTCTACCTCAAGAGATTTTCTCAAAAAATTATGCGAAGCCCATGAAATGCTTGACATACTGGCCGCGCTTGCCTCCGATAGAGCGCTAATGGAAATCATACAGATTCTGCCAGACCTCGGAGGAGCCCGGCAATATCTGTTTCGTAAAAAAGGCTAGCTCTATTTACAAGCCGTATTCTGGGAGGAGTGTTTAATGCGCAAGATACTAATTTCTCTGGCAGCCACCGCAACATTTGCCTTGGCATCCAGCACTGCTTTTTCTCAAGGTTACCCCGAGCGCAACATTACAATGGTTGTGCCATTTGCTGCGGGCGGCCCAACCGACACTGTTACCCGGCTGGTAGCAGAAACAATGTCAAAAGATCTCGGGCAACAAATTCTGGTGGAGAATGTCGGTGGCGCCGGCGGCACTTTGGGTGCTTCTCAGGTAGCCAAGGCCGACCCCGATGGTTACACGTTGCTTTTGCATCACATTGGCATGGCAACCAGCGCAACGCTGTATCGTAAGCTTCCTTATGATACGTTGAATGCGTTTGAATATGTTGGCCTTGTGACCGACGTGCCAATGACCATCGTTGCGAAGAAAGATTTCGAAGCAACCGATCTGAAAGGTCTCGTAGAATATGTGAAGGCCAATGCGGACAAGATCAGTCTGGCCAATGCCGGTATCGGCGCTGCCTCGCACCTTTGTGGCATGTTGTTCATGAATGAAATCAAAGTTCCGCTTGTGACTGTTCCGTACAAGGGTACAGGACCTGCGATGACCGATTTGCTCGGCGGTCAGGTTGATTTGATGTGTGATCAGACAACCAATACGACCAAGCAGATCAAAGGCGGCACCATCAAGGCCTATGCAGTGACGTCAGCTAAGCGTCTCGATGCCCTTCCAGATGTCCCAACTGTTGAGGAAGCTGGCCTTCCAGGAATGCAAGTAGGCATTTGGCACGGTATCTACGCTCCCAAAGGCACGCCGAGCGAAGTGACTGAGAAACTATCAGCGTCGCTGCAAAAGGCCCTGAAGGATCCGAACATTGTTGCCCGATTTGCCGAACTTGGCACAGTGCCCGTGACAGATGCAGAAGCTACCCCGGCAGGCTTGAAGTCAAAGCTCGAAAGCGAAGTGACACGCTGGAAGCCCATCATTGAAGCTGCCGGTCAATACGCAGATTAATTCAGCATTTACCGGGGCGTTACGATGCCCCGGTCCTTTTGTTTAAGCAAAGCCGGAAAACGGCGACTGGGGGGATAAATGAAATCCTTGAGTTTCAGTACTCGCGACATTGTATGCGGTCTATTTTTCATTCTTGCGGGTTTGTTCTTTGCGATACAGGCTTATGGACTTGATCTCGGAACAGCATTTCGAATGGGCCCTGGCTATTTCCCTTTCGTGCTGGCTGGAATCCTAATCGTCCTGGGCGTAATCGTTATCATTCAGGGAACGCAGATCGAACATGAGCCGATGGGCCCAATCGCATGGCGCGGGATGCTGCTCATCCTGCCAGCTCCTATTTTTTTCGGCCTTACTATTCGCGGCCTGGGATTTGTTCCATCGCTGTTTTTAACTGCTTTGATTGCAGCATTTGCAAGCAACAAAATGCGGCCTGGTATGGCTCTGCTTCTTGTCTGCGGTCTGACGATCTTCTCCGTCGTCGTCTTCAGTTACGCATTGGGACTGCCATTTCGCCGCTTTGGCCCTTGGCTCGGACAGTGAGGACACATCGTGGAACTCTTTAACAATCTTGTACTCGGGTTCACCACCGCAGGCGCCCCATGGAACCTCTTCTTTTGTTTCATCGGCGTTATCCTCGGCACACTTATCGGTGTATTGCCCGGCATCGGCGCAACAGCAACGATTGCGATGCTCTTGCCAATTACTTTTCAACTGGAGCCGGTATCTTCGCTGATCATGTTGGCGGGCATCTATTACGGCGCCCAATATGGTGGTTCGACAACGGCTATTTTGATTAACATGCCGGGTGAATCGTCTTCCGCCGTCACAGCAATTGATGGCTATCAAATGGCCAGGAAAGGTCGAGCAGGTGCCGCATTGGCTATTGCCGCTATTGGCTCTTTCTTTGCTGGAACAGTTTCCACCATATTGGTTGCAGTCTTCGCCCCCCCGCTGACCGCAGTTGCGTTGAAGTTCGGTTCTGCCGAATATTTCTCCCTTATGATCGTCGGTCTCGTTTCATCCATTGCCCTCGCCCATGGTTCAGTGGTCAAGGCACTGGGAATGGTCGTTCTAGGACTACTATTGGGGCTTGTCGGCACCGATATTTATACGGGAACGCCTCGGTTCAATCTTGGGATCTTGGAGCTTTCAGACGGGTTGAACTTTGTGGCCGTTGCGGTTGGCGTCTTTGGTATTGCAGAAATTCTCCGCAATCTCGAAAATGAACATGACCGGGATGTCATGATTAAAAAGGTCACTAATCTTTGGCCAACCAAACAGGATTGGAAGGAGATGACGGCGCCGATTTTGCGTGGCACTGCTATCGGCTCTGCACTCGGCATATTGCCTGGGGGCGGCGCAATTCTCGCATCTTTTGCCTCTTATACTGTCGAAAAGCGCATGTCGAAAACGCCTCAAGAGTTCGGCAAAGGCGCTGTGGCTGGCGTTGCGGGTCCAGAATCTGCAAATAATGCCGGCGCTCAAACATCATTCATACCAATGCTGACACTTGGCATCCCGGCCAACCCGGTCATGGCGCTGATGATCGGCGCTATGATCATTCAGGGCATTGTCCCCGGACCAAATGTGGCGACTGAACAGCCAGCTCTTTTTTGGGGCATCATCGCATCAATGTGGATCGGTAATCTTATGCTGATCCTGCTAAACCTGCCGCTGATCGGGCTTTGGGTTAAGCTTCTGACTATTCCCTATTATATGCTCTTCCCGGCGATCATCGCGTTCTGCTCCATCGGTGTTTACAGCGTTAATTCCAACGTCTTTGATCTCTTCGCGGTCGCATTCTTCGGGCTGATTGGGTATGTTCTGGCCAAGCTCCGCTGTGAACCTGCCCCCTTGCTGCTCGGCTTTGTATTGGGTCCGCTTCTGGAAGAACATCTGCGGCGCGCCATGATCATGTCACGCGGCGATGCCACGACATTTGTCACGCGGCCAATCAGTTTGACGCTATTGCTGCTTGCGGCAGCTGTACTTGTGGTAGTGCTCCTGCCCAGCATCCGCAAAAAACGCGATGAGGTGTTTGTCGAGGATTGATCAAGGCAGTTATGGTAACCGGTCCGAAATTCATTTCGGACCGGTATCAATGCGATAACTTGCTAAAACACCGTTGACGGAATCGATTGAACCGTTGAAAAGCATAGTCACGCGGACGTGGTGGAATTGGTATACACAACAGACTTAAAATCTGTCGGCCATTGGTCATGCGGGTTCAAGTCCCGCCGTCCGCACCAACATGAACCCGGCTTTCCGCCGGGTTTTTTGTTGTTTTGCAATGTATTTACGACCAGGCCAACACAATGAACAGTTTGTCTGGCGGGGCTTGCAGCGGTACGTTTCGGGAACTACGTTCCTGTTCCCATCAGGAGTGTTTCAATGACTAATGACAATAAAATCGTGACAGCCGCCATGCTCGCGATTGGTGATGAATTGCTCTCCGGGCGCACCAAGGACAAAAACATCGGCCATCTTGCCGATATTCTGACCGCCATTGGGATTGATCTCGAGGAAGTTCGCATAGTTCCGGACGAACAAGGCCGAATTGTTGAGGCGTTGAACAGCCTGCGCCAGCGTTATGATTATGTTTTTACCTCTGGTGGTATCGGTCCGACGCATGACGACATCACCGCTGATGCTGTCTCCGTAGCATTTGGTGTGCCATGCGAACATGACGCCAAGGCGATGAAAATCATGGGGGACAATTACGCTTCAAGGGGTATCGAGTTTACAGAAAGTCGTCAGCGCATGGCGAGGATGCCAAGAGGTGCAATCCATATAGACAATCCGGTTTCAACCGCTCCCGGGTTCAACCTGGAAAATGTGTACGTTATGGCCGGCGTACCTTCCATCTTTCAAGCTATGCTGGACAATGTTATTCCAACATTGAAAGTAGGCACGCAGCTACTTTCGCAATCAGTGAATTGTCCATTTGGTGAGGGTTCCATCGCGGTTGCATTGGGCAACATACAAGCTGAAAACCCAGACACAATCATAGGGTCATACCCTAAATATGAGAACGGTCGTTTTTCCACGGAGCTTGTTGTCCGTGCCCGGGACGCGGCGAAGCTGGCCTCTGCTGTATCTGCCGTTAAAGCCATGATCGCAAATCTGGAAGCAACGCAACTTCCACGCTAACGCACGGCTCGTTCTGGCTGTATACTGTAGTCAGCCATGTTTCGATGGCACAAAGACAATGGAGGCCAAAATGGCATTTCGCACCATCATCGCTTTTATTCGCAGTGAACGGGAAGCAAAACGGGTTATCGGCGCTGCCAGATTGATCGCCTCGTCGAGCGAGCGGACCCATATTATTGGCCTTTATACAATCCCCTCACCCATCGTTTATGCTGATCCCACAGGCTTTGCCGACACGACATTGTTTGAGGCACATGAGCAGCGGCATAAAGAAAATGCAGCGGCAATAACCGCAGCGTTCAACGCAGAAATGGCGAAAACAACGATTTCGCATGAATTTCGTATCGTGCGCTCGGAGAGCAGCAGTCCATCAGCGGGCGTTACTCAAAGCGCCCTGCGCGCAGATATAATAATTGCGGGTCAGCCTGACCCTAGTGACCCTGATAGCGTCAATGACGTCACTGACCCCTTGGTCATGGAAAGCGGGCGTCCTGTGCTTTTCGTGCCGTACAAGACACAACTGCCCGAAAAGATTGACCGTGTGGTCGTTGCATTCAACGGCAAGCGCGAAGCTTCTCGCGCCGCGTTTGATTCCCTGCCATTGCTGATCAAAGCGGAAAGCGTTGACATTCTTTGGGTTGATCCAAGAAAGTCTACCGACCCGAATGTAGATATACCCGGCACGCCACTTTCTGATGCGCTTCGTCGTCATGGTGTGAACGTAAATCCGTCAACCATTGATTCCAATGGCGAACCGACCGACAAGATCCTTAGGCGCAGAATTGCAGATAATGGGGCAAATCTATTTGTTATGGGCGCTTACAGCCAGTCGCGCCTGAAGGAATGGGTGTTTGGTGGGGTAACCACGTCGATGATGAATGATATGCCGTGCTTGACGCTGATGTCGCGCTAAACTGTCATAAGTGCCAGGTTAATTGCACTAAACGTGGGTAACCAATGCAAGCTGCTTGCCATGAGCCAGCTTTTCCCGCTATTGCGAGTTGCATTCCTTGCGGTTTCCCGCTTCCTCGCTTGATCTATGGAGTGCATCCAATGTCCCTGCCCGACAAAGCCTTTCCGGTATCCTGGGATCAATTCCATCGCGATGCCCGTGCATTGGCATGGCGTGTTGCTGGTATGCAGCGTGAATGGCGAGCTATGGTCGCAATCACCAGAGGCGGCCTCGTTCCAGCTGCAATTATTTGCCGCGAACTCGGCATACGCATGATCGAGACTGTCTGCATTGCCTCCTATCATGATTACGATGAGCAAGGAGAACTCAAAGTTCTCAAAGATGTGGATGCTCGCCTTCTGGAAAATGGCGGTGAGGGAATCCTTGTGATCGACGACCTGACCGATACTGGGAAAACGGCCGCTATTGTTCGCGCCATGATGCCAAAGGCACATTTTGCTACTGTTTATGCAAAACCCAAAGGTCGACCACTCATTGATACCTTTGTGACCGAAGTCTCTCAGGATACATGGATTTATTTTCCTTGGGACATGGGCCTGACATATCAGGAACCTATAACCAAAGGCCATAAAGGGTGATGGATCGGTAGATCGCCGATCATCCTACCGATAAAAATAAGCAAAACGAAGGAACAAGAGGCTCTGCTCATAGTTGTGATCTTTTTGCACTGCTGTTCAAAAAAATGTCACAAGTCGCGTTTAAGCAAAGAAGTGTAGCCGATGATCAGTTGCGATTTGCACGAATCGGTTCAATCTTGCTGATAACAAGAAAGAATGAGTGGAACCTTGAATATAGTCTACAAAGACGAATTGGTGACTGCGAAACGGACCGAGATGCCTGATGGCCGGGTTCGGCAGGTTGCTGCGCTTGTTTATAGATTAAAGAAAGACGTTCCCGAAGTTCTTCTGATCACCAGCCGTGGCACTGGCCGGTGGGTCTTGCCGAAGGGCTGGCCACAGGTCGGTAAAACTTTTGCATGCTCTGCGGAAGCGGAAGCATATGAAGAAGCAGGAGTCAGGGGCGACATCAGCCCATTCTCAGTGGGCACATATCGTTACGAAAAGGACGATATGTGTGAAGGTGAGATCGGTGATTTCATTGTAGATGTTTTTCCGCTGGAATTTATCCGCCAGGAAAAGAAATGGCCCGAACGTGGTGAACGACGGCTCGAATGGGTCAGCCTTGAAGAATCTGCGTCACGCGTTGAAGAGCCCGAACTTAAAGCTCTTCTGATGAGCTTCGATCCCTACCGGATTCCTCGCTGACCACAGACCGCCCACTCTAAACTCCACAGTTTTTGTCGACGTGGAGTTGTACCGTTTTATCAATGCGGCTAATCAGTTCTCCCCGTTATCCACATATGTGACACACAAGATGTTGCGGTCATAAATTTGTCAGAAACTATTTCTTGACGCAAACCATCGAGTCACTTTTTATAGGAGACCGTTGCGTTAGTAGCGTGACCGGAGTGTCGGTAACCGGTTTTTTTCCAGTTTGAGCAAAGTCTTAGACGCTGTTTTCTTACGAAAACACGTTCGGTGAATTTGTGCACTGCAGGCAAATGAGAGAGCATTCAAAATTTGAATTATTCTCTTGTTAATACTATATTTAGCGTTTGCAGGCAGAATTTCTACCAGATAGTGTGATGCGGAAATAAGGTAAGAATCGAACGACAGACGTTCAAGAGAACCATCCGGTTCGAAAATGTAGCGGTAGCGCACATTGAAGACGGATCGGGATGCAGAACTGGTTTCAAGCATTTGACCAGGGACAATGGGATTGCGCTCAGGGCAGGCTCAACGCTTCACATGGCGCCGGTTGAACACTATATATAGAGAGACAAGGACCAAACAGATGCGGATCGAACGGCGTTTTACAAAAGAGAACCAGTCTGCTTACGCGGATCTAGAGTTTCGCGTGGCGACAAGCGAAATCAAGAACCCGAACGGATCGGTTGTGTTCCGCCTCGAGAACATCGATGTTCCGGCCCAGTTCAGTCAAGTGGCAGCCGATATTCTGGCTCAAAAATATTTCCGCAAAGCCGGGGTGCCTGCCAAGCTCAAGAAAGTTGAAGAGAACTCCGTACCATCCTGGTTGTGGCGTTCTGTGGCTGATGAAGAGGCATTGGCCGCTCTGCCAGCCGATGAGCGTTATGGTTCTGAGATGGATGCGCGCCAGGTTTTCGATCGCCTGGCGGGTACTTGGACCTATTGGGGCTGGAAGGGTAAGTATTTTGATAGCGAAGCGGACGCCCTCGCCTTCCGCGATGAACTTGCCTATATGCTGGCAACACAACGCGTTGCGCCGAATTCGCCGCAATGGTTCAATACCGGCCTGCACTGGGCTTACGGTATTGATGGCCCGGGTCAGGGACATTATTACGTTGATCCCGAGACCGGCAAACTGACGAAATCAAAATCATCCTATGAACATCCGCAGCCTCATGCCTGCTTCATTCAGTCTGTTGCTGATGACCTTGTCAACGAAGGCGGCATCATGGATCTTTGGGTTCGTGAAGCCCGTCTCTTTAAATATGGTTCAGGCACAGGCTCAAACTTCTCTTACCTTCGCGGCGAAGGCGAGAAGCTTTCCGGTGGCGGTCGCTCCTCCGGCCTTATGTCGTTTCTGAAAATTGGCGACCGTGCTGCTGGTGCGATTAAATCAGGCGGCACAACGCGTCGCGCTGCCAAAATGGTCGTCGTAGACGTCGATCATCCCGATATTGAGGATTATATTGATTGGAAAGTGAAGGAAGAGCAAAAAGTTGCTGCTCTCGTCACAGGGTCCAAAATCGTCAAGCAGCATCTTACTGCAATCATGAAAGCTTGCGTCAACTGCGAAGCTGACAATGGGGATTGCTATGAGCCCTTGAAAAACCCCGCTTTAAAGCGTGAAATCAAGGCCGCGAAGAAGAACCAGGTTCCAGAAAATTACATTCAGCGCGTTATCCAGTTTGCCAAGCAGGGTTACACGGATATCGACTTCAAAACCTATGATACAGATTGGGATTCTGAAGCCTATCTGACTGTGGCTGGCCAGAACTCAAACAACTCCGTTTCTCTGAAGGACGAATTCCTGCGCGCCGTAGAAAATGATGGCGACTGGAATTTGACTGCTCGCAAGGACGGCAAGGTCATGAAGACCCTGAAGGCCCGTGACCTATGGGAAAAGATTGGCTATGCGGCTTGGGCCTCGGCTGATCCGGGTCTCCATTTCAACACAACAATGAATGACTGGCACACCTGCCCCGCCGCCGGTCCGATCCGCGCCTCCAATCCATGCTCGGAATATATGTTCCTTGACGATACGGCTTGTAACCTCGCTTCGATCAACCTGCTGACCTATCGCGGCAAGGATGGCAAGTTCGATATTACAGGCTACGAACACACTGCTCGCCTATGGACAATCGTACTTGAAATATCCGTCATGATGGCGCAGTTCCCTTCAAAGGAAATTGCTAAACTATCTTATGAATATCGCACGCTCGGTCTCGGCTATGCCAATATTGGCGGCTTGCTGATGACCTCCGGCATTCCTTATGACAGTGATGAAGGCCGCGCCATTGGCGGCGCCCTCACCGCCATCATGACGGGTGTCTCTTATGCTACCTCCGCCGAAATGGCGAAAGAACTCGGCGCTTTTGCCGGTTATGCGCCCAATGCAGCCAATATGTTGCGTGTAATCCGCAATCACAAACGCGCAGCCCATGGTGAAAAGCAGGGTTATGAAGGCCTTGCTGTAAACCCTGTCGCATTGATCGCCGATCACTGCCCGGATCAAGACCTCATTACGCATGCAAAGTCAGCTTGGGATAAAGCACTCGAGCTCGGTGAGAAGCACGGTTTCCGTAATGCGCAAGCCACGGTCATCGCCCCAACTGGCACAATCGGCTTGGTCATGGATTGCGATACCACTGGTATTGAGCCAGATTTTGCACTCGTGAAGTTCAAGAAACTTGCTGGCGGCGGTTATTTCAAGATCATCAATCGCGCCGTTCCGGAAGCATTGCGCACTCTCGGTTATTCGGAGAGTCAGATTGCTGAGATCGAAGCATATGCTGTCGGGCACGGCAATCTCAATCAAGCTCCGGCGATCAATCCCGGCTCGCTGAAGGCCAAAGGCTTCACGGACGAGATCATCGCAACGCTCAATACCGCATTGAAATCTGCCTTTGATATCAAATTCGCAGTGAACAAATGGACCATTGGTGAAGATTTTGCCAAGAATGTTCTCGGCTTCACCGATGAGCAGCTCAACGACGTGTCCTTCGAGATTTTGCCAGCTCTTGGCTTCTCGAAGAAAGAAATTGAAGCCGCCAATGTGCACATTTGCGGTGCCATGACCTTGGAAGGCGCTCCATTCCTCAAGGAAGAGCATTATCCAGTATTTGATTGCGCCAATCCATGCGGCAAGATCGGGAAACGCTATCTCTCGGTAGATAGCCACATTCGAATGATGGCCGCTGCGCAGCCTTTTATTTCTGGTGCGATCTCCAAGACCATCAACATGGCCAATGAAGCCACTGTCGAGGATTGCAAATCCGCTTACATGCTTTCGTGGAAACTGGCTCTCAAGGCAAACGCGCTTTACCGCGATGGTTCCAAGCTTTCTCAGCCACTCAACGCCTCCCTTCTCGCCGATGAGGACGAAGATGCGGATGATGCGATCGAAGCCTATGTTGAAGCCCCGGCTGCCGCTCGCGCAGTACAGATCACTGAAAAGATCGTAGAGCGTATTGTCGAGAAATATGTTCATGATCGTGAGAAATTGCCGAACCGCCGCAAGGGATATACTCAAAAGGCAGTTGTTGGTGGCCATAAGGTCTATCTGCGCACCGGCGAATTCGATGATGGGCGTTTGGGCGAAATCTTCATCGACATGCACAAGGAAGGCGCTGCCTTCCGGGCAATGATGAACAACTTTGCCATCGCGATCTCGCTTGGCCTGCAGTATGGCGTGCCGCTTGAAGAATATGTTGAGGCATTTACCTTCACGAAGTTTGAACCGGCTGGCATGGTTCAGGGCAATGATGCGATCAAGAATGCAACATCGATCCTTGATTATCTCTTCCGTGAATTGGCTGTCTCCTATCTTGATCGCCATGACCTTGCGCACGTCGATCAGTCCGACTTTTCAAACACGTCACTTGGGCGCGGCATTTCAGAAGGTAAAGCCGAACCAGTCTCCAAAGGCTTGACACGCGGCGCGTCCCTTACAGTTGTTTCGCCCGGCAAGGCTGATCCAAAGGGTTTTAGCAACGCAGGAGGGACAGGCGTAGTTAGCGCGCCAAAGGCAGCTGCGTCATCAAATGTCATGACCCTTGCCAGCCGCTCCGCAACGGCGCTTGCAACAAAACCTGTCATTGCTGCCACAACGCAGGAATCCACTGGCTTCAAACGGGATTACGAAGAGCAGTCTAAACCGGAGCAAAGCCCGTCAACTGCATTGTTTGAGGACACCGATGCGGAAGCAGCGGCCGAAGAAGCTAAGGCAGCAGCGAAGAAAGTTATTTCCGATCGCCGCATCAAATCGATGATGCAAGGTTATACCGGTGATAGCTGCTCCGAATGCTCCAATTTTACGATGGTGCGCAACGGAACATGCCTCAAGTGTGACACGTGCGGAAGCACAAGCGGCTGCAGCTAACTGTCGAAATATTTCTGGTGGGAGACCCAAAGTTCTGTATTTAGGACCCAATGTTCCGTTCTGCTACTAACGAAGTCAAAGACTTAGCGGAAAAAATATCTCCGAGAAAATGGGTTCCCCAAGGTGGGGAACCCAAGAACGAAGATCAGAATGTGGTTTGAATTGGCACTTGTTCGAACTGTGAGAAATGCAGCGACACTTACGGAGCTTTTTTCAGAATTAGTCATGCGTTTATCAAGGGGCTTGTCGGGCGTAGTTCTGTCCGGAAAAATGGAAATGTCGAGCTGTAGATCAGCGTTGGTGGTTAGCAACTTAACAACACGGATTGGTATGGGGGGGCCAATCAATGAAATTGTAGGAGACTTGCATGCCGACTTTTGGATTTTCAGCCTACCTGAAGCTATTGGCCTCAAACGATAAGCCTCAGCGTTCGATCATCCGAACCCGCCTTGTGCCGTCTGGTGATGGATATGATTTTCATCGTTCACTGCGTCTTCGAATCGAACAATTGATATCAGGCGGCCACACCCCAGACGAGGTGATGCGTTCGATCGCCACTATCGTTAAGCCCCCTGAGCGAGAGTCAGTACGGGCTGGGCTGGAAAGACTCTTGATTTGGAGAAATCAGAATCCTGGAGAAATCTTCCACGTCGCTCCGGCTATATACCAAAGCCCCAATGATCGATTCAAAGTGAACTTCACGCCTAATTTTGGCATACGTATTGCTGGCCGTAATACGGCTGTTCACATCTGGAACACCAAAACAGCAAATCTTTCACCTCGAATTGTCTACTCGGCACTGTCCCTGTTTACCGAACAATATCGTGCGACGGAAATATCGTTAGACGATATTGCTGTGCTTTCACTAAGAGATTCGGAACTTTATCCATTGGATCTTGCCGCCGAAACGTCGTTCCTTGGTCGCGCGATGGCCGCAAGAATCGAAACACAATTCGATCGTGTAACTCAGGAATTGGAGCGCACACCAGAAGGTGAAGTCATACGTTCGCCGTCACCTTCGCGACCGTTTTGATTCCAATATCCTTGCTTTCAAAAGGACACTAGAATCTAAACGCCCGAACTAGCAAGTTCGGGCTTTTTCTTTTCCAGGTCTTTTCCTAGTTCGCACCTGTGAGCAAGCGTAAAGCCAACCATTCTGCGAAAAGCAACAGTCTGAAACAGCCGATGTGTCGGGCAATTTATCAGAATCGGATGATCTTGATCAAGATGTCGGTCGTTTCTCGTCGCCGGGGAGCTCCTAAAACTTTCCACAACAGATTAATCACGCCCCCTTGTGGATGCCCAACCATAATTTTACTTTGATTATTGAAGTAATTACAAACCGATATCGGTATTTTTTGACTTCATTGATTTTAGAACTGCTTCAGAGAGTTGTAAATGACTGTCAATCCAATCGAACGAAAGATCCTTATTGATCAACCCTCCGCTGAGGATCTTTTTCGCGGCAAAGGTCATGATAGAACTGCTGATGCATTGGCAAAAGCAATTGCCAATTTTCGCGAAGAAGATCGAGCTATAGGACTGGATGGTCCTTGGGGTAGCGGTAAGTCGAGTGTTGTCGAAATCGCCGAACGCAAGCTGCGGAGCGCTGTAATATCCGGAAAGGTTAAGTTTCATTTCTTCACTTTTGACATTTGGAAATCACAGGGGTCTTCGTTCCGACGTTCTTTTTTGGAGCATTTTCTCGATTGGACCAAATTGACATTTACAGAAAGGGCTCGAGAACTCGAAGAAATTGAAAAAAAGGTCAAAGGGAAGGTTAGAGAAATACACTCAAACAACCAGTCAATCTTAGATTGGTATGGGATTGCAGTACTCTTGTTCCTGCCCTTTCTTCCCATTTACTACTTTTGGGCAAAGGCAGGATTCGATACCGCGAGAGAGGCCAAAGACGAGATCGGCTTTCTGTTATCGTGGCCAGCCCTCACTTTATATATCGTTCTAGGTCTCACTTTTCTTAAAGCGTTCGGCAAGTATTGGATTCACAAGGGTAAAAATACCAAAACTTGGCGGCAGACCTTTGCCAAACTTCGGATCGCAATCTCGCAGACACTACTGATAAGTGCTCGACAATACGAGAACCAGGAAGTTACACAGTATATTCGGGAGACTGATCCTAATGATTTTGAGTTTCAGTCAACATTGCGGGAAATTCTCACCGTAGTACAAGGCAAAAATATCAGGGTTGTCATGGTCTTGGACAACATTGACAGGTTGCCCAAAAAGGAAATCGCGGACTATTGGGCTCTCGTTCGGGCAGTTTTCTCACGTGGACCACTCTCAAAGACTACCGGAAACAAGAACCCTGTGACAGCTATAGTCCCCTACGATAGGCATCTTATCGAAGGAAAGGACGACGCACCATCGACTGATAGCGTTGAAAACTTTGGCTCCATCTCATCACTAGGCAGCCGCGAGATTTTCTCGAAAACGTTTGATGAAATCTTGACAGTATCGCCTCCCGTTATGTCCAATTCGCGCGACTTTTTCTTGCAAAAGATCGGCGAAGCTCTGTCAGGGTTTTCTGACACCGACGAGCTATTTCGTGTGTACCTTATTTTCAATCGTATTCTGCGGGTAGAAAATGGAAAGGCTACGCCCCGTCAGATCATCTCATTCATCAACGAACTGACTGGGTTGTACGTCCTTCACGAGTTTCAAATAGCGTTGCCCACGATTGCGATTTATATCGCTTATCAAGATGCTCTTGAGGCCTATCCTGGTCGTTTGAGTGAAAAAACACTTATCGACGATAGACTTAGAGCAATTGCCTCAGACGACAATCTCGAAAGAAACCTAGCTGCCATCATATTTAATGTAGAGCCCGGCTTGGCATTTCAGTTGCTACTTGATGACAAGATAAAGCAATCCGCCGTGGCTACTGGGCCTGACGAACTAATTGCTCTGGCAAATTCCCCAGGATTTGACTTACGGGTCAATGAGGTCATCCAGGACAATATGCAAGAATGGCAAAGCAGCGGCGATTATAGTATCGTGATCGTAAATTTTGCTGCCCTGAGCAAGAACTATAGCGGCAATGCTCGAAGACACTTTTGCAAATCTCTTGTCGAGGCTTTTCAGCAAGTACATAGCATCGAATTAACGCCGAATATCTATACTCCTTATCTCAAGCTCTATGGTCTATGCGAGCCAATTGAACTATTAGGCTTAACGCAAAACTTGCTGTCCTGCGTCCTCAGCAGCATAGAAGGAGCCGACAGCAATGATGCCGGACAAGGTCGAAACTGGATCAATTTTGTCGATCAAGTGTATCATTCGCTCGACGCCGTTGGGCAGAGGGACCTTTTGAAAGACGCGCTGGAAACAATTTCCCTTCCCACGAGCCCTGATTTCCTATTTGGCGTCGCCAGCAGTACGCCGTCGTCAAATGTTGCTTTTTCTCACTTCAAAAAGCCCACGCTTGACCTCTCAAAAGACAATGACTTTCTTCAAACAATTGCCAAAGAAGAATCAGAGTTGGCATTGCACGCATTTTCGGAGTTTAAAGCTGTTTCACTTCTCAATGATGATCAGTGGATCGCAATAGGGAACTCGATTTTGCAAGAGTTGATTTCAAGCGATGTTGACGACGCTGAAACATACATAAACAAGATTCTATTGCTCAGCGCGGTTTGGGTATACACGGATACAGCCAAACGTTCTGAAATTGCGCTGCTTTCAGCATTTCAACGCAGTGAGTTCTATGAGAATTTGCATGATAGTGTCTACGACGACACGACGTCACCCGCGCTAGCTCACGCATTATTCCTAGCGGGACAAGTCCAGCTGCAAAGCGGTTTGCCGACACCGATGAATGGTCAAAACGTTCAATTAGAGTCGAGTCAGTTTATCTGGTTTAAGGATTTATATGATGGCAAACTGGTTCTCGCGCAGGAACAATACGAGATTATATCTGGACAAGCCAAGAAAGCACTCCAAGTAGATCATTGGCTTGAACAGGGCCGCTTGAAACCTGATCAACAGTTTTTTGCAGGTGTTGTTCGAAGCGCCTTCTTAACTGAAGAATTACCGCGGATAAGTGTCGCTCTCCTTATCGAGAATTTTGATTACCTGAAAAGTACGACTGGGCGCGAATTTCTCCCAATGCTGGCTCGCTTCGATTCTCGTATCAAACAGAAAGACTTTGCCCCGCTCGAATTAGCGGCCTATCCAATTGGACTTCTTTCGGACACTTCCGGGATCGGAACGGGCGGCTGGAGCATCGTTCACAACCGGGTCGGTGAACTTTTAGATGTGATTACACCTGAGGAATGGTTGAAACATCTTAACGACGCCGACCACACTGCATCGATTCTTTTGGAGAAAATTGCTACATCCGGCTACGTGTCAAAGAAGCTCGAGTTCCGGGATATTTTCATCCGGTTCATCACAGAAACTCTAAGCGGTAAGGCCGAAATTCTTCCGTCCGTACTGAATTACGATCCAGCGTTGGATGCCATAGAAGCAAGTTATCATGCCGATATTTTTCGGAAGATAAGAGAGGACTTACATGACGTCACAGCGGCCACACTGGAGAAAGCTGCGCAGATGTTTCCGAGACTTATTAACAACTTGATAGCTGTAGGCGATCGCATCACAAGAATTGAGAAAGATAACATTGTTCGCCAGTTGCTTTGCTCCGCATTGGAAGGTGACAATCGCGCTGTAATGAATATGTTTCTTGGTGTCGGAAGAATTAAGGTCGCCGACTTTGTAAAGCAATCTGAAGAGAGTACCCAGGCTAAAGTCGACGGCTCTTGGAAGCATTTCTCTGAGCATTGCCAAGACCGTGATTGGAGTAAGCAAGTTGGTGAGCTTCTCCATGGCAAAAGGAAAGCGAAGACAATTTTTGATTTTCTTTGGCCTACTCAGGCCAGCGAGGATGAAGAGGCGTGACCCGATAGGCTGGATACAACGACAACAAATTCAATTTAAATCTCTACTCACACTCCTCGTCTTCGGCTTGATCATATCAATGTGCCCGTAGGAGCATAGAAGTTGCGGAACTTCGTACCCTTGGCACCGTCCGCTCTCTCACAGAGCACTCCTGCACTTTCGCGAAAGCCAAAATTGCATGGCGGAGGATAGAGCGACAAGCCAATCTGGTCGTATACTACTGATTTTATTTACGAGATTCAGTGTAGATTGCAACCAGAGCGCGAAATATGCGCGGGGGCAACTTACCTGGATCCAAAATGAAACGGCCATATATTGGATATTCTGCGCAGCAACTCGAAGCCGAGTTCGTTCATGCGACCTCAGCACACGACAGAAAATGTTTAAAACTGCTCCATTATGAGCTTGGATACAGGAAGACGCCAAAGGCAATTGCCCTGAGAAACAAGACCGCATTGGCTATAAGCGCAATCGATCATCCAGTTGATCTCTTTACAGTCGACCGCGAGAATCCGCAGCCCCCAGCACAATCACAAAAGTCGCCATCGCGTCCTTCGTCAAAGCCCAGTGTGAAAACAAAATTTCGCCCCACGCAGGAACAAGATCAAGCTCTCACCTGCTTCAGTACCGGGGGATCCCTCCGGATCAACGCCTATGCCGGAAGCGGAAAGACATCGACACTCGAGATGTTGGCTCACGGAACGTCTAAACGCGGACAATACATTGCCTTTAACAGGGACATCGTTAGGGACGCGAAAGACAGGTTTCCCTCATCCGTCAACTGTTCAACTACACACGGGTTGGCGTTCCGGGCAACACCCTCGGCGTACAAATCGATAATGGAAAAAATGACAGGTCGCGTCAGTGCGTTGCAACTGGCAGAGCTTCTGGGCATCGGTAAAAGCTGGCGCATAGATAAAGATCACACCCTCCTGCCGCGTTCCCAAGCTTTCCTTATTCTTGAGACCGTCAAACGTTTTGCTCAAAGCGCGGACGCAGAGCCTTTAGCAGGACACGTGCCACGACATGGTTCGTTGTTGGCCGCGCCGCAGGAGACCTTGGACTTGGTTTCCGAATTCGCTGTGCATGGCGCACAGCATGTCTGGTCAAGAATGCAAACGCACAATGACCCCCTGCCCTTAGGACATGATGGTTATCTGAAGCTCTGGGCGCTGTCAGAGCCGAAAATTGCAGCAGATTTCATACTTATGGATGAGGCTCAAGATACCAATCCGGTTGTGTTGGACGTCTTACAAAAACAACATGCCCAGATGGTTTATGTTGGTGACAGGTACCAACAGATTTATGAGTGGCGCGGCGCTGTCAACGCGATGGAGCAGATCGCGACCGACCATACAACCTATCTCAGCAGATCGTTTCGCTTTGGACACGGGATCGCAGAGCCGGCCAGCAAGATACTGTCTCTGTTGGGAGAGCAAAAGCCTGTCGTGGGAAATCCGAACATCCGCAGCCGTGTCGGGCTGGTCGACCCAAAAGCAATCCTTGCCAGGACCAATGGCTCAACCATCACGGCGCTGATCGAATCCCTGGACATTGGAAAAGCGCCTCATTTGGTCGGCGGCAACTCTGAACTTATGGATATGCTACGAGGAGTGCAGGAATTGAAGGCCGGCAAACCGAGCAATGTTGCTGACTTTTTCGGTTTCTCTGATTGGACGCAAGTGTGTGAATTTGCCAAAAGTGGTGAAGGAGAGCACTTGCAGACGTTCGTAAACTTGGTTGAATCGCGAGGCGAACGGCAGCTGATGTGGGCACTGGGGAAATCGGTCGATGAGGATCGCAGCAATATCACAATATCCACAGCGCACAAAGCAAAAGGTCGGGAGTGGACCACGGTCAGGCTGATGGATGATTTTATGAAGAGCCATTCATCAAAGATGACGAACGGCAATGAAAACAAACAGAGCCAAGATCCGGCTGAGCTCAGATTGCTCTACGTCGCACTGACCCGAGCGAAAGAAGCAGTCGAGGTACCCGAAACGCTGGCCGGCCTCCTTGGCTTATCTTCAGGTCAGACGACAGCTCCCCGAATGCGTACAGCTGCGCGCGCACCCTCCAAACCTAAGGCCCAAGCGAAGATTTCCGCTTGGGCTCCGCCGGAAAGCTTCAGGCCGCCTCAGACGAAAGTCCGTGTGCTGGAAAAACACCCTCAGGGAAACCCGGCGGCGAAAAGAAAAGGACTGTTCTCATGGCTCTTTGGCAAGTGAATTCTATAGGGTCACGAAGCGTGGCATTTTTGGCTTCAAATAGCGCTTGAATTACGCTTATGTAATTCTGGAGGGGAAGAAAATGGACCGCAACTGGTCATTCGCTGCAATATTCGCTGCATTCATAACATTCCCGATATCGCAATCCATGTCTGCGGAAAGAGCGACTGGCTCCGGCTCGGCTTTCGTCATTAATGGCGAGGGCTGGTTAGTCACGAACGCCCACGTCATTGAGGATTGCAACCGGGTCAAGATTTCCGGTGCTGGGGATATCAGCGAACGTTTTGTTGACAGTCAAAATGATCTGGCAGTTGTCCGCATTTCTAGTCTCGTTTCAAATAGCGCCCCGATAATCATACGACGCGCTCCGCCCCGTTTAGGCGAAGATGTAGCTGCCCTTGGCTATCCTCTTACAAATATTCTTTCAGATAGCGTGAAAATCACGACCGGCAATATCAATTCGATGATTGGTTTAGGCAACGACAGCCGATATCTGCAGATTTCAACACCTATTCAACCGGGCAATTCAGGTGGCCCCCTTATCGACAGAGCGGGAAGCCTTCTCGGCATTAATACGGCGACGCTGGGAACAAAGTTTACCGCAGAAACAGGTATCATCGCTCAGAACGTTAATTTCGCCATCCGAGCCAGCGTCCTCGAGGTTTTCCTTCAGGCAAGGGGTATCAGCTACCAGAATGTCGGCGCGGCCCTCCCCGGCATCCCTACATCTGATCTGGCGGAAAAAATCTCTCCATCGGTAAAACAGGTGATTTGTTACAAGACCGACCTTGAGATTGAAAAGCCCCCTCTGGCAAAGCCAAGTGTCAGCACAACCGCAGCCGAAACCATGGCGAAAGATTTCATCGTCAGCTATCACGAAGCACTTTCCAGCGACAATGCGTCAGCTCTGAAGTTTATGCAGCGTGCATACTCCAGCAGTGTTTCGTATTATGGCAAATATCTAAGCAAGCAAGCAGTGCTCGCCGAAAAACAAAAATTTATGGAGCGCTGGCCAAATCGCAACTATGTCGTCCAGCCCGACAGTGTCACCGTGGTGTGTTCGGCAACCAGCTGCCACTTAGAGGCACTCGTTGACTGGCAGGCTGGAAGCCCAGCGCGAAAGAGTACCCCGAGTGGAGTAGCTTCTATCGCCATCGACTGGGATAGCTTTTCGGGCATGATCACCTCTGAGACCAGCTCCGTGATCAAACAGGAGCGTCCGGACTCGAAGACCGCATCCCTGATCTCAAGGTGGTTTGATGAAAACTCAAATTGTCGCGGCGGCGCGGGTAGCGATCCTGAAACCAATAAAGCATGCACGCGACGAGAAGAGTTGTCGGCTGATTTGCTCTCGGTTGGGTGGTGTTACGGTAAAAAACAGGACTACGGCTACCAGATGAAGTGGCATAAATGCACGTCGGATTCAATCCGTTAGTAGATTGCGTGAATGGGAGATCGGCGAATTATGATAGCGAGGCCATTGTCGCTTTTTAGCTACGCCGTTCCTGCGGCGGCGCTGTTGATTGGAGCGACGCTTCGTGTCACCACCTTCTCTGCAAGCTCGCTTTCCCTGGTTCCGGGTGCATTATTTTCACTCGCGACACTGGCGGTTTTGTTCACTACCGTTTTCGTTGTCCTGCACCATGCCGAAGTATTGGCAGCCAAGTTGGGACAGCCATTCGGCACGCTGCTTCTCACTTTATCGGTTACCACCGTTGAGGTAGCGATTATCGTTTCGCTTATGCTTCATGGCGAAAACAACCCGACGCTGGCACGTGAATCCGTGTTCTCGACGGTTATGATCGTTTGCGCCGGGGTGGTGGGACTATGCCTTGTGTTAGGCGGGTTGAACTATCACCAGCAGGATCTGAAACGACAGGGAACGAGTGCATTTCTGTCGGTCCTCATGGCGCTGGCCGTTCTCACCCTTATTCTTCCCAATTTCACACTTTCAAATAGCCCAGGATCATTTTCGACCGTCTCCCTCTTTTTTGTCAGTCTGTGTTCCATTTTATTGTACGGAGCTTTTCTGTTCACGCAGACAGTCCGTCATCGCGATGATTTTCTGACTGATCTTGCGCCACCGGAGCATGGCCACCGTTCCCTGAGTACCCGCGCCAGCGTGAAACACGCGTTTCTTCTCATTATCGGTCTCGTTGGCGTCGTCTTGCTGGCAGAAGAAGTTTCTGCTGCAGTTGAAAATGGCTTGGCCCATCTCCATGTCGAACAAACCGATGCGATCATTGGAGCATTCATCGCCACGTTGGTGTTGCTACCGGAGGCGATCTCGGCAGTTCAAGCCGCGTTAAAAAACGAACTGCAAAGAAGTCTCAATATCGCCCTTGGGTCTGCTTTGGCCACCATAGGTTTAACTGTTCCCGCAGTCGCGATTGCAAGCATTTTGACGGGTCGCGAACTCATCCTCGGATTGTCCTCGGGCGATACTGTACTTCTCGTGCTTGTCTTGGCAGTCAGCATGATGAGCTTCGGTACAGGACGTACCAACTTGCTTAATGGACTGGTTCATCTGGTTGTGTTTGTCGCTTTCATTCTATTGGTTGCTGTACCTTAACTTCCGGCAGACGAGGTTGGCCTGCTTCATTGATGTAGGCAGCTTCAAATGCAGTCCGGGTCCGGCTACAAAAACTCTCCAAACAAAGAATCCCATGACCACTATCACGGCAAACTACGCCATCGGAGATGTCCACGGACGCGCCGATCTCCTTTATGGCCTGCTGCCAGCTACCCCAACTGTCTATCAAGCGTAGATAGATAGGCGTTCAGCAACTCCACAGACCGATCAGTCAGTTTTGCATATTGCCGGCGGCCGTCATCCGGATCGTTCCATCGTTCGACCAGACCCGCTTCTTCCATTTCGTCGAGCCGCCGCGATGCCGTTGACGCGGCGACACCGGATGCAATGTAGAGACTGGAAATAGAGACTTGCCGGTCAAGCAGCCTGTTTTCCATCAGGTCGAGCAACATATGCCATGCCGGATCAGCGAACAGTTTATCGGTAAAATAGCGGGTACGGATGTCACGGGTTTGCAACAATTCGAGAAGGCGTTCAGGCGACGGTATTCCAGTTTCACTGGCATCCGCAGTCTGGATAGGATCAGAATCTGTTTTAGTAGACAGCGGCGATCCTGGAAACGCCGTCAACATTTCTGTCAAACGCCGCGCTTCATCACTAAGACGCTCCAGCCTTGCGCGACCTTCGTTCCACGCATGAAGCGTCTGCTTGTGCTCTTTTGCCTTGATGGCGGCCCGTTCGACAGCTGTCAGAAGCTGTTCGCGGCGGACGGGCTTGTGAAGGAAATCGACTGCATCAAGCCTCAAGGCGGCCACCGTGTTGTTGAGCGTTGCGTGTCCGGTGATGAAGATCACCTGAAGCCATTTTCGGTCGGCGAACCGTTCGCGGATGATCTGTAGCAAGGCAAGCCCATCCATATCCGGCATGCGGATATCACTTACGATCACGTCAATATCGATTGTCTTTTCAAGCAGGTTTAATGCCGTCGAAGCCGCTGTAGCCTTCAAACAATGATACCCAGAGTCCGTGAGTGCCGTGCCCAGGACACCAAGCAACGTTACTTCATCATCAACAAGCAAAACTGTTGTTTGGGCCGCGGTCACTGTATCGTGGGTGGAAAGAGCCATTACGGTATATCCCCTACAAGCCGAGAGTCAAAACGGCCATTTGATCATACTACCACACGCATCAACACACGAAACTCCGCTCCTGAAGCGGTATTGCGTGCCTCAACGCGTCCGCCAAGATCGCGGGCCATTCCATAGCACAGTGACAAGCCAAGACCCGTTCCGCTGCCGATTGGTTTGGTGGTGAAGAAGGGCTCGAACAGGCGGTCGAGGACCCCCGGCGCAATACCGGGGCCAGAGTCGCTGATGCTGATGACGATCATCTTTTCTGCAGGTTCTTCATCCAGGCTGATCTCAATCCACTTTTCAACAGCCTCATCTTTCGCAAACGCCTGCTTCTCAAGTATCGCGTCCTTGGCGTTGAGCAAGATGTTCAGAATGATTTGCTCGATCAGTGTCAAATCGGCCAGCATTTGATATTCGCCAGCTCTATAGTTTTTGCGAAGTTCTATTCCTGCGTCCCTGAATTGAGTCTGGGCAATGGAAAGAGCGCCCTCGATTGCTTGTGTCGGATCCAGCGGATAGGCATTGCCGTCACTCCTGTGCCCGTATATCCGCATGTGGCTGACAATCGCGGCGGTACGCTCGACTTGATCGCTGATCAGCTGAAGACTGGTATTGACGAAACCCGGTTTGGCACTTCCATTCTTGAGGCGCTCACGCAGATTGTCGAGCGCCATGGTAATCGTTGCCAAGGGCTGGTTGATTTCATGAGCGATACTGGTTGCCATTTCGCCGAGGGTGATCATCTTGCCGGATTGATAGATAGCGAGTTCGGCAGCGCGGCGTTCAGTGATGTCAAACCCCAGAGCCACGAGATTTTTAACCTCGCCTTCATTGTCGCGGATGGACGTGACGGTCCAGGAAAGTTCGCGGTTCTCTCCGTTGCGTGAACGCACACTGCGATTTGTCTGGTATGGTAACTTGTCGATTACACTATGAACATTGCTTCCAAGCGCATATTCGAGAACGTTGATGTCCTCGGCGTAGGCGTTGCTGTCCTCCAGTTGGAATATCGCACGGAACGCCGGATTCGCGACAATGAAATGACCCCGTGAGTTCGTGACCGCCACAAGTGCCCCGCCAGTATTGAGAATGGTTTGCAGGAATTCGCGTTCCTGACGGGCCCGGGCCGTATCAAGCGTGCTGTTCAACAACGAAGCCCGGTTGCGTATATATTTGCCGAGAATAACACCGAGAGCAACCAATGCTGCGAGAAGAGCGAAGAGAGCAACAACGATGACGATCGATGAAGCGAGCCATGCCTTGTAAATGGGCACTGTCGACACACCAACATAGGCTAGCAGGGGAGCTGCCGATGATGGACTGTAGGCAAAAATCCGTTCCATTCCGGTATAAACTGACGGTCGGATTATGACACCTCCCTTGTTCTGAATTGCACTTTGCGCAAATGCACTGATATCGCGCCCTATCACAGCAGTGGCATTTGAAGCGCGGACGACACCATCCTTGCCAACCAAGCCGACCGCCCGCCCGCCTTGATCCTGAAGGCGGTCATAGAACCCGTACAGGAATGGCCCGTCGACAATGATAAGCACAAAGCCGTCGAATGCTCCATCGCTTCCTTTTATTTTCCGGACGTAGTTCATTGTCCAGCCACTCCAGTCTCCACGTACACCAAATTCAGTGCGATAGGGCGGACTGATATAGTACTCAGGGCCGTCCAGTGCGCTCAGCATTTTAAAGGAAGTGGTTCCGGACATATCCTTGCCGACCGGATACGTCAGGACACTGCTGGCGGCTACTTTCCCTGCTTTATCAATGATGGCGATTGCCGTTGCTGCTGGCTCTGCTGCAGCCCGGCGCATCATGACTTCCGACAACATGTTGGCACCGACAATCGGATTGGAGCGGTCTTCCATGACAGCACGGCTCAAGGCATCGAGTTTGACAAATATCTGCGTGGTGTGTTCAGCCAGCGCATTGGCCAGGTTCATGGCGTTCTGGCTGGCTGTATCGATCCTGCTTTGATAATCACGCCGGATCAGCGTGGCCGCCCCGATCAGAGCGATCACAATGACGAAGGCTGCGGCCGCCCAGTAGGAGACGATCGCCCGGCGATCAATTCTTTCGTTTATGTCCATAATCCGGTCCTGCACATGATCAATCGGCTTCCTTGTTGGAATTGTCCACAACGAAAATTTGGTACAGTTAACAGGCGGCGGCGGGATGGCCGCATGGGCAGGAACTCACAGCGCCCTAGTCATTGCAAAAGGTGGGAGCATTTGCGCCAAGTAGATCACAACCCCGTTCAATCTCACCAGATATCAGATCACAGCGATTGACTGCATTGCACGGCGGCCTCGTTGCAGGTGAAACTGTCAGGCATTGTTGGACAAGACGGTTGGCTTTTGCCTTGCCCATTACCTGAGCACAGCTCTTCTGAACGTCCGGCTGACCAGGTTTCCCCCCATTATCCATTGGAGCCAACCACGCCAACTGAGTTCGAAGTTCCTTGGTCCGGGCGATAGTGAGAGCTGTTTCGCAATCAGATTGCGAAGTCATGTTGGCAAAATTCGCCTGTCGGTAACGACATTCCTCATTTCGAAACGCGATCCATGCACGCTGGGTAATCTTGAGCTGAGTTTTTCCAGTAGTCTCCAGCCGGGTGGCCAATTGAGAATACACTGAATTGAGGTCCCGATCAGCGCGCCGCTTCCCACCAGGATTGGCTGTTGCCACGCCCGTGATTGCTATCAGAATTATCGCCGACATCAGTGTCGCTCTCATATATCATGACTCCCGTTTCATCGAATAAGCGATCAGATATCGACGTACATCAATGATCTGACCGCGATTTGTAGCGGAGGCGAAGACGGCCGGCTCCGGACGGTCCCGTTACGCCCCATTATACGAGTGGTTCGTGACTTCACCTGGAGGAACAGCGACGCACGTTGTCCACCATCCCTCATGCCACCTGGCAAATCCGTATCCCGGCCGAACGCTTGCAGGCTTCCGGCCGGGACAGTTTGCACCATTTCTACCCGGTAGGGGATATAAACCTGGCAGGTGCTGCAACCGGAACCCGGTATGAACCGAGTTCCGGATATCCATTACCAGGTGATCTTAAGACCGCCAGAGACCTTGCCTGCGACATCAGTGCTGCCGCCGAACTCGACCGAGGCGCGTCCGAAGAGACTTACATTCTTCGATACCTTAGCCACCGCACCGACACCGACGTCGTAGCGGGTATCCCTCATGTCGCTGCCGATCGCGGTATCGGATGCGATGAGGCCGTTCCTGCCTTTGAACTCATGCTTGACATTGGCGTCGACGAAGGTGGTGACCGACTTGACGAACTTCTTGTCCTTCTTCGCCGGGGCGACAACAACCTTGCTCTTCATTTTGCCCTTGGCTTTTGCCTTGCCCTTTGCAGTCTTTTCGGGGACTGGCATCAGATAGACCTGCTCCTCTTCTTCATCACCGAAGAAGAATGTCTTCTCCAGGCGGATGCCAAGACGGCCACGCAGGCTTTCCGCTTCCTGACTGTGAACGACAATGCCGTTGCCGTCGGTGAAATTGTCGGCTGTTACCTTTGACCAGGTCAGCTGTGCCTGTGGCTGCAGGATGACATTATTGCCAAGATCAAAGCCATAGCCGGTCTCGATCGAAGCCGAGGTGGCTTTGCCGCTATAGCTGTTTCCAATTGCAAACCCGGAGACGGATTTGGCGCTGACACCAAAATCGATCCAGTCCTGTTTGACGACGGCATCGATATAGACGCCGGTACCGGGCTTGGTGTCGGTCGGAGTACTTTGCTGCCATGTCGCATAGGCACCGACACCCTTGCTCGAGATCGAGCCGGTAGCTGTGCGCCCACGGACATCGAAGTTGGAGTGAGCATATTCACCAAATACGCCAAGCGTCAGTTTATCACCCGGGATGAACACGCCGCCAAGCGAATAGTCGCCGCCGATCTGCACTCCGCCTGTGGTCATGTCGAAGCCGTGGCCGTTGTAGCCCTTGACCTTGGGCGAATAAGACCCGGTCTTGCCGATACCGCGGGTCCAGGCATGGAACCCATCGCTCATCTCTTCCGACCGCAACTCGCCGACGCGTTCGTGGAACGTATCGAGGGCGGTCAACACATGTTCCTGTGCACCGGCAAGCGCTATATTATAGCCCGGAACCGTGTCGACCACATGTCCCGTTGGCGGATCTATCGGGCAGGTGCCCGTTTCCTCGCAAGGAAGAGGAGGACAAGTGCCCGTTTCTTCACAGCCAACTGGATCCTCTCCTTCCGTCTGCAGGTACCAGTTCTGACCGTCAGCCTGCACCAGCTTATAGTCATAGATGCCAACAACGGCGGCAGAACCGAGCTTGAAGTCCGCATCACTTTCACCGCCGACCTGAACAACCTGGATACCGTCGGTTGCGCCAGTGCCCGTGAAAGCGCCGCTTCCACCATTGTTGCGGATATTGATCAGACCATTACCAGTCGCATCGCCATTGACGATCACTTTATCAGTTTCGCTCGCAGCACCGCCCTCGTTGAGCTTGGTATTCAGGATGAACGAACCGCCGTTTACAATAAGGGTGTCCACGGTAAGCGTCTTGTACGGGTTGGCTGCATCAAACTCGACAACGCCGTCATTGGTCAGCGAACCAACCTCCGACGACCCCGTCATTTTCCAGTAGCTAGTTGCGTCCAGAGATAGGCCGGTGACACCAATGCCCGCGCCTGCCCAGTAACTGTTATTGGACAAGGCGGCATTGATATTGGTGTCGTCAGCACCCGCAATCATATCACCAATGAGGCTGACGTTTCCATCAGCTGTCAGTGTTGTATCTGATCCTGCTGCGCCGCTAAGAAGAACACCGCTGTTGCCAATAACCTGCGTGCCGTTCTTCAGTTCGAAGTCTACGGTTCCACTCTCGGTTTTGAGTGCCGCACCGTTTTCGACGATCACAACCGAATTATCCAATCGAGCGCTACTATCGTCGGCTAACGATATGCCCACACTATCTGCACCCGTGGTCGTAATCACCGTATTGGTTGCAGTGATCGTGCTGCCAGCTTTGGCCATGAGACCATTGGCCGCATTACCCTCCGTTTTGACCATGCTACCGGCAAGATTGACTGCACCCCCGGCGCTTGCAAACGCACCATGCGATCCCGTGCCAATAGTCGTAATTTCTGAGCCTGTCGCGTTGACAGTGGAACCAAGGTTGAACGCATGCAAACCACGCGCATCATCGCCTTCGGTACGAATTGCAACGTTATCGATATTAACGGTAGCACCTCGCAATGCAAAAGCTGCAGAACCATTTTGGCCGGTGCCTTTCGTAACAATGCTACCACCATTCATGTTGAGCCATGAACCGGCATCACCTGCAACAATGCCGTTCCCGGCATCTGTGACTATCTCGATGTTTGTCAGTTGAGCTGTGCCACCATTGAAGGCGACAGCTCCTTTGGCAGACAAACCCGTCGTCGTAATTTTACTATCAAAGACATCAAGGTGTGAACCTGCACCTTCTGCGTTAACTCCGTCGCCGAATTCGCCGTGGGTCTCGATGACTGTGTCACGTACCAATGCGCTGCCGCCCTGTGTTGCAAGTATCCCGACAGCTCCCCAGTGAGGAGCTACCTTATCTCCTTCTGTCTTAATGTATGCGCCAGTAACATTAGCTGTTCCATTCTGGACGAGTACGCCAACTGCACTGTCGCCACCGGTATGAATTTGCGTTCCAGCGCCGGTGCGCGGATCACGGTCAATCTCAAGATGTCCGCCATTGCGGGCTTCCAGCCCAGCTGAGTTGAATCCGGACGTCGTGTAGCTGCCGCCGAAGGAGTTCACAACAGAGCCGTCACCAATAGCCGTTGCTCCATGGGCACCATTCCCACCCGTGACAACCGAGACATTAACGGCATAAACAACAGAACCATTCTGCGACACAATGCCATGTGCGCCATTGCCTGTTGTCTCAATGCTTGTGTCAACCAGATCGGCACGCGAGCCGGCAGCCGTCGCCAAGACACCAAAAGCGCCTGCACCGGCAGTCGTGACACGACTGTCGCGGGCGATCACATACGCACTATTCTGAGCAACAATACCAGTTGCATTGATGCCGTTGGTTTCAATGGCTGTATTGTCCAGAACCGCTACACCACCAAGGGAGCGAATGCCAATTGCACCTGCTCCTGTCGTTGTAATATCGGAGTCACGCATGGTCAGTGTGCCGGAAGCCATGTTCACACCGTGAGATGTCTCACCCTGCGTATTGATTGTCACGCGTTCGGCATCAATGGTGCCGTTATCGCTCAGGAGCATGCCAACACCATACGTGCCACCCGTCCTGATCTGTGTGTCCGTCAGCTGGACTACGCCGCCACTTGCCCACACGCCATGAGTAGAGGCGCTATCGGTCTGGATTGTGGAATTGCGAACGCGAATAGTACCCCCCGCTTGAGCCCAAACGCCATCCGAATTCGAACCGCTGGTATAAATATCAACACCATCCAGATCGATGGTACCACCGCCATAACGGGTTGCCACAGCACTCGATAAATCACCGCTTGTGCGAATGCTTCCGCCCGTGATGGTCACTTCAGAGCCAGCACCTTCGGCAAGGACACCGAAAGCTGCATTGCCGTTCGTGATCACGGAAAGATCGCTACCACTGATGAGACCCCCGTTGACGGCGTAAAGTCCAAATCCGTTGGGCGAGCCCTGACCGCTTGTATCGACAACTGTTCCGGTTGGAACCGTAACAGTTGTACCGTCAGCTTTGATCTGCTGCGCGAGCGACGGGGCTGTTAGTAGGGTTACGATCGCTGTGGATAAGCCTAGCCGACGGACGGCTCTGCCGAGCAATTTTTGTTTCTTCTGATTAAACTTCATAACGTTTCTCTATTCGTTCAGCACAACTGTCGGTGCGGGGATGTTCGTGATTGATGGGGAATTTTGGCTGGAAGAGGCGGGCAGCGGTTTGCCAAACCGCCTTTCAGTTTCCCGGCCGAATGCGCAGCCGGAAGCTTGGAACCTGACTTACTTCTGGAGCTCTATCGCGCGGTCGAATGCGCTCTGAAAACCGTTGAGGGAGATCGTAAAGTTCGCGTCCTTGCCATCATCGGTCATTGTCTTGACAGTGAGTGCCTTGCCCTTACCAAGCAAAGCCACCATTTTGGCATCGGCACTCACACTGACAACACATCCTGCATGGAGGCAGGTGCGATATGGATTGGATGCGATATCCTTACCGTCATCGATCTGAAGGGCAGCGCCCTTGTCTAGCTTGAGACCGAGTGGGAGGACCAGAACAGCATCGGCCTCTTTACCCTTCGGCTGAACCTCGACGGCCAACACGCGCTGGCTCGGACCGTTCTCGAGCTGTCGAACCTGTTCCTGCTGGAGAATGCAGTTCTTAGTCTGCTTGTCATCTTTCTTGTCAACACCACAGATGACAGTCCAGTCAGCATGTTGTTCGCGCAGCGATGTGGCTCCGCCAGGAAGGCTGGTATCCACAGCTAATGCGGGATTGGAGATTACAAGAGCAGCTACGCTTGCTCCCGCAACGGAACGGAGAACGGATATCAACATTTTATTTATCCTTTGCAGGTGCCTTGTCTGAGAGGAGGCTGACGCTGCGGTTGAATTGAATTTTTCAGGGGACCGCCGGATTAACGGGCAGATCAGAAATCGAGTACGAGCCGTGCGATAGCCGCCCAGAACAGAAGGCAGGTGGCAATCATCCCAGCCCATATCGGCATCAGGATGTGAGGGGGAAACTTGGTTTCTGGTTCGCTTTTGGGCCGCGCCGGATCCGGCCGCTCGGTTTGCATACTGCTCTCGAATTCCACCATTGCCATGACAACGCCAGCTCCTTGTTCCGGCGCTCACAGTTGAGGCAGCCGGGCAGGCATCTCGTGCAACCAATATGGCGTCAGGAGAGCCGAACGACGCTTTAATGCCGATGATCTGGAGGAAAAACATTCGGAACTGGTTCCATTCTGGAACTGTTCCGGTCTAAAACGCAGGACGCGTGCCGCAAGTATCTGAATTTACTAAATTTTAATACTTCCAAAATGGAAGCGATTGCTCTCACTTGCTGAACTTAGAGCCACGCGAGGTCAGCGGTATCGCGAGCATCAGGATCGCGCACACCTCTCAGGTTGAAATCAAACAATGTGGATATAGGTCCGGCGCTACATTTCTATGCGGTTCACCCAACCATGATGGTCACGAGAACGTACGTTTTCGAGCAGCTTGTGTTTGCCCATGCTCGCCGGGGTGTAGTCACGGACAGGTCACGCATGATGGTATTGACTATTCGCATGAACGATCCAGAGAAAATTCATTTGGAGTCCCCGCTCCTGTGCAAAGAGTGCGATATTTCGTATCGTGAAATTCCGGTTGAAGACGGCGACGAATCTGCTGTCCATTGCCGGGAGTGCGGAGCTTTTATCTGTCGCTGGGGTGAACTCACCCTCCTCGCCGCAAGCTAGGTAGTGCCACTCACTAATAGGTGGTGTAAAAAAGCGCCCGTACTTGGGCCGCGGCGTTGCGACCTCCAATCCCTTCGATCCAAGTGGTTCGATCGCGTGCGCTCCACGCTACCCTTCCGTCACCAGCTCATCGGCAGCGGAAGGATTCTTGTCGTGGAAATGTTACCACTTCACACGCAGGCCTACGTTGCCTTCGAGCACACGCTGCCTTTCCCCGCCCGCATTGAAGGTATAATCTGCAGTCGCAAAAAGACTGACGTCCTCAGATACCGCCGCAACGATGCCGCCGCCAAGCTCAACTGACGTCCCGCCAAACTCGGTGCTGATTTCGTCGGTGCCGAACGTTACGTTGTCCGTTCCGTCGAAATTGTGCCAGAGATTGGCTTTCAGATATGGTTGCAGCAGACCTGCAGAGGTTTGGATATTCCCCTGAAGGCGTAACCCTACTCTTCCGGTCCAGCTGTCGTCAGTGTCAAAATTAACCGTTGAGAAACCATCATTCTGCTTGTCCAAAGACAGATGCTGCCAGATAATCTGTCCTTGCGGTTCCAGCACCCAATCCTGCGCGATGGCGATCGGATATCCCCCTTCAAGCGAAGCTGTAACGCCATTGCCGTCGGTATCCACGCCAATGCCGCGGTTTGATTGTGCGCTGCCGTTGAACCAGGACCCCATCAGAACGCCATCAACATACCATCCCGTTGGTCCGATGTGCGTCCAGTATGCACCAACACTGGTTGCATCGGCATCCATGTCGCCAACCTCGACACCATTCCAGCCCAGCGCCTGACCTTTGACGTCCGCGTTGATGGTCGAATAGCCAAAGAACACGCCTGCCGTATCGCGATGACCGCTGCCATTGTCCCAACGCAGGATATCGAGTCCCATCTGGCCACCCCAGACAGATCCGTCGATGGACGGATCAACGGTTCCGGACCATTTTTGTTCGGTACTTTGACCAAAGACACGGCCCCAGACTGCGGAGAAATTGTCGCCTGTCGTCAATACGCTCTGTTCACCGCGCCGCTCATGGAAGGTTCCAAGTGTTGCCAAGGTGGCGAGGCGAAGCGCTGGGGGTACCACAGTGTATGTGGGCACTTCCGGACGATAGAGCGGAATCGATTCGCCCGGACCCATTTCAACAGGCGTTGCGCCAGGGTTGGGTGGCTGTGGTGAAGGATCCGTTGGCAAAGATGGTGTTCCCTCACCGGGAGTCGCCGGAGGCACGCCCTCTTCCGGAGGTGTCAGTTCGGATCTTAGATACCAGTCCTCGGTCGTGCCACCTGTCACCCCGCCCTTGAACAGCAGATACTCGCGGGCACCGGCAGCAACTGGCCCTGCCAACGAGAATGCACTTGCCGCTGTTGTTCCGCCATTCACCGCATCTACAAGGAGAATGCCATCGCTTGACGTCGAAGCACCAGGACCGCCAACATTGGTAATTTGCAGCGCCGTCGCACCGGAGGCCGTTCCGCCGTCAATGATGAGCCTGTCAGATGGCGAGCCGTCTGTTCCGAGATAGGTGTTGAAGCCAATCGAGCCGCTCTGGCCGACATAGTTGTTGACAGTCAGCGTATTGCCGACCCCGGTGCCGCCGAGCTGGACATGGCCACTGTTGCTGAGCGTTCCATCGATAGTGAAATTGCCGTTCGGTCCGGTTGTGAAGGCTGCCAGCGCATTGGCGACGGCAAGGGTTCCGGCATTGCTCACATCACCCGTGACGCTGCCATAGCCGCCAAATGTACCCCCAGCGAGAATGTTGGTCGCTCCGCCACCCGAAAGGGTCGCATCCGGATGTGCAGCATCGCCGATGGCAAGCGTGCCGGCCGAAACAGTCGTGCCACCCGTGTACGGGTTGTTGCTGTTGAGGATGGTCGTGCCGGATCCGAGTTGGGCAACCGAGCCACTGCCGGAAATAAGGCCATCGAAATTGATCGTATCCGATCGGTTGAAAGCGAGCGTGCCATCATTGGCAACGTCGCCGACAATTGAACCCGAAGTTCCGCCATTGCCGAGCTGCAGCGTCCCTGCGGAGATGGTCGTTCCACCCGTATAGGTGCTGTCGCCGGTCAGAGCTGTTGTCCCGCTGCCGGTCTGGGACACTGACCCTGTTCCTGAGATGATGCCTGCAAAAATTGAGGCATCAGAACGGTTGAATGCCAGCGAGCCATTATTGGCAACGTCGCCGATGATGGAACCTGATGTTCCGCCATTGCCGAGCTGCAACGTGCCTGCCGAGATCGTCGTGCCGCCCGTATAGGTATTGTCACCGCTCAGCGTCAGTATGCCGCTTCCAGCCTTTGTAAGGCCTCCCGCACCCGTTGCGCCTTGCGCAAGGGTGGTGTCGAAACCTTGCGTGTCGATTGTACCCCCGGGTGCATTGATCGTGACTGCTCGCGTCGCTGACAGATCAAAGCTGCTGTCAAGCTGCAGCGTCCCGCCGTTAAACGTAACACCACCCGTCGCTGCACCGAGTGCGTTGTCAGCACTCACAGCCACCACGCCTTCATTGATGCGCGTTCCGCCGGAATAGGTGTTCCCACCGGCAGCGGTCGGGGCAAGTGTCAGAACGCCCGCTCCGGTTTTCTCAACCACACCGGAACCCGAGATCAACCCTGCATAGGTACCCGCATCCGGCTGGGCGAAACGCACAAGACCGTCATTGGCAACTGACGGCGGCAGGCTTTGGGCCTGCGCCTCCAGCGTCCCTTCGGGTTGGACCAAAATCTGACCTGTATAGCTCGTGTTGTCACCCGTAAGCACCAGCGTGCCATTCTGGACATCGGTGACCGTGACACCTGCAATCGTACCCGTAAGGGTCCAGGTTCCGGTATCGTTTTTGATAAGGGACTCGAAACCGACGAAGTTCCCGGGCAAGGTCGCCTGCCCAACACCACTCAAGAAGATCGTGTCATTGCCCGCACCGCCGCTAAAGTCGCCGGTAACCATTGATCCGGTGTACAGGCGCAGGATATCGTTACCGCCAGCAAGCCGGATGCTGCCTCTCACCGTTCCCCGGTTTGTGAAATCGAGAGCGCCATTGCCGGAACCACCAATCACAGTGCTCGTCGTGCCGTTTCCGGCTTCGATGATGCCGGTTTCGGTGTTGATGACGGTGTTCAGGCCACTGGTGTTCTGCGACCAGATGGCGACAGAGTTGTTGGCATCGATAAGACCATTATTCGTAACAGTATTCCCGGTCCCCTGAAAATTGATCGCCTCGGCGCTACCTTGTGTACCAAGTGCCAGAACCTGGCCGCCCTGATCAATGGTAAGGTTTCCGTTGTTGCGAAATTCTATCGTATTGCCGCCGGTGCCAAAGTTTCCGGCAGTTGTCGTTGCGCGCGCACTCACAACGCCTGTGTTTGCAACAGTGATGGTGGCACCGTCGCGCAAGCTGATGCCATTGGCGTTGCCGACCGCGACCTGACTGCCAGCGCCAATGTTGACGGTCCGGTTGTCACCGGCAGCAACGTTGCCTTCGCCAACCGTCGTTGTCCAGGGATTGGGTGCTGCTGTGTCGCACGCGGTCACCCCACCCAATGTGGTGCAAGCCGCAAAGGAGGGCTGGATAAAGCCGATTGGACCAAGTAAAATCGCTGTAGTGGCGAGCAATTGCGCCGAGCGCTTTTTCGATGTTCTTTTCACAGCGTTCCCCAATTCGGTTCCCCAGGCGCAAACTAGGCGCGCGCGTCCTGAATTTCATAACCGCATCGGAACTCAATCGGAACCTAACTTTGGATAATTTCCCAATACCGCGTAGATCCGCAAAACTGTGCGGCAAATATGACACACGCGCGCAAGACGCCAACGATCAACGGCAGCAGTCAGCCGCCATGACGGAGACCGATTCGATAATTGGCGGATAACTATCAGGATAGGTACAAGAACGCAGTAAACGGAAATGGAATTCTTGCCTCACAAGTAATCGAAACATTTCTGTACCGAACGGCCGAACAGTTATTACTGTATTTAATCGAACTACGCAGAAGATATTGGGCGTTCACCGATACATATTATTTTGTTCGCCTGCCCTCTCAGCCGGGGTCGATTACCTGCCAACGGCGGGATGGTTTTCTACCCAGCCATCTGTCGTGTCCGATCATCGGCGCAGCTGCCAGCCCACCATCTGCCATGTGTATCTAAAAAGAGGAGCCGCTTCCGGGAAGGCGGGAGCGGCTCCAGATTGCAGACACCGATCGCGATCAGGCAAGCATCTGCTGGCAGTGATCTCGCCCACGAAGCGGACAAGCCTCATTCCCGGATACGACGTAATATGTCAGTCGATATGGTTTCAATGACCGTTTCGGCCGTGAACCTCGTGGAAACCTCCTTTTCAACGGGGACTTCTCGTGGTAGCGACCGAAAATCCATTGCATCACTTTTGTCAGGCAAAAAGGCAGGACCAACCATGCGGACATTCTGCCGCTCGGTCTCAGGGATCAATCCGCTGCCGGGGGCAAGCGGTTGGACAGACGCAATGCCAGGCATAGCTGCGAAAGCGCTGTCATTATTCTGTCCCTTCTCGACACTTCGTGGCACCAAGGCAAGCGCCGGTATATTTTCGGCATTGACCGAACCGGCGTTGATGGTTTCTTCCGCAAAAGCATCGATCACGCCAGTTGCCCGTTCCCCACTTTGGCATGTGCAACCCGGCACAGCGTCAACACCTGCCGTGCGGTAATTGAAGGCGTGCGGCAGTTCGGAATAGGGTTTCTTTCCCGCAACCGATATCATGTCGTCGGACTCCTGTTCCGGAACAGCGTGATAATAGAGCTGAGCGTTTCCAGCCGGGCACATTGCAGTGCAGGCATTCTGATCCCGGACAAAGAATTTGGATTTGGTCGAGAATGAGATTGGGAAGTAATAGCCGTCGCAGATGCGAACGCATAGCGTCCGATACCCCTTTTTCACCGACGCTCCGGTTACAGGGTCGACGCCATCATACGTTGTTGGAACTCTTTCCGGTGACGAATTTTTTGGTGGGCGTTTTTGTTCAGGCTGCGGAGCCGCTTGCTTTTGTGGAACTGGAGATTCCCTTCCTTTTCCGAAAAGCACCTCAAGAAAACTTTTGCGTTGAGGCGCGCAACCATTGGCCTTCAACGCTGAGGCGATCCGGGCTGTGTCGCTAGAATTGGCTCGACCGCTGCCACCCCGCTTCAGCTGATCGAGGTTTGCCGCCTGTTTGGCAATCTGCCGCTCCATCCCCTGGCATTGAGCAGGTTTGCTGCGAGAAAACAAAGAACCGCTGCAGCCCGCCTGCCTCGCTTTGCCCCGTGACTGCTGAAGGTTGATTGCGGCCTGTTGGATAGCGCGGCTGTCAGGTGCCGCGCCCGATCGACCTTTGCTTGAAGCGGCTGCAAGCTGTTGCCTGAGCCCATTACATGCAGCAGGTTCGGCCAAAGCCAAATCGGCACCAGTAGTCGCCAATAAAATTCCCAATGTTACTTGTGCTGCAAGTCGTACCACACCATACATTTCTACCATCCCAGCTACTATACGCGCCCAGGCAATGTAGATAAATACAAATAAGAACGTCGTTTTATACGGCAGTGCAATAAACATCAACTGATCGAACTCTATACATAAAGTTTAGAACAATAAAGTAGAAATAAAGTTGGATAAGAATGATAGTTAACTGCAAAAGCATAAAATATAAAAAGTAATTCAAAGTTTGAACTACTTTCCAGCGACGTTCAAAGTCTCATCGGATGAAGCTATCAGGATCAAATACTCAGTCGGCATGGTCGGTATTGTCGGAAGGAGGAACAACTTCGAAATTCGCTCTGCGAATGGCCGCTTCTATAAGATATGCCACCATTTGCAACTGCTCCGCATCGGCGAGATCGCGCAGCTTGGCAAGCTCACTTTTTAATAGCTCAAGGGTCTGCATTCTTTTATGCGCATCGGTGTTCATCTGGTTGACCTTCGGGTCATAGTGAATTGTCGAACCGCAGGAAGATGGCTGACCCTAAGTCAGGCCCAACTGGTATGATGGCAGATCTTGGTCTCGTGGAGCATTCCGGTATTCTAACTGACGGGAATGACAACAATCTCTTCTTTGGAGCGATGCTCCGGTAACCTTTGAACGGCGCTCGGCTTGCCAAACTCGAGTTTCATCCAATGACCGGCGGGCGGAGTTGGAATGTCGTGTTCGCGGCATATTTTGGCAAGGACTAAATTGGAAATCGCAAGCTCACGGGCGATCGCAATCATCGGCCTGGTCCAGACAAGTCCATAGAGCTGATTTCGGGTGAATGTATGTTTCGTCATGTCTCTTTGGTCAAACTAAAATCAAGTTGGGTGCCATACCCGATCGAATTGCATTCCGGCAGGGGTTTTACAATCCCGCCGAAAAAATTCTGCTACCACTGAACCCGCAAGCCGATATTGCCCTCAACGGTCTTCTTGTCGCCGCCATCAACATCGAAGGTGTAATCTGCTGTTGCAAATCCACTCACGGACTTGGTGAAGTCGTAGGATACGCCACCACCAAGTTCGAGAGATGTGCTTTCATAATCTGTGTCGATACCGTCACTACCGAAATAGACACTGTCGCTACCGCTGAACTCCCGCCAGAGATTGGCCTTGAGGTATGGTTGCCACGTGCCGGTCGCGGTTGCATATTTGCCCTGAAGCCGTACACCGATCCGTCCGGTAAAGGCATCCTCGGTATCGAAAGAAACCGGAGAAAACAAGTCATTGGCATCGTCGAGTGAAAGATGCTGCCAGATCAGTTGGGCCTGAGGCTCGAGCTTCCAGTTTTCGGAGAGAGCAATCGGTATTCCTCCCTCAATTGACGCAGTCACACCGGAGCCGTCAATATCGATGCCAATTCCGCGGCTTGAAGTAGCGTCTCCTCCAAACCAGCTTCCCATGACGATGCCGTCCAGATACCAACCGGAAGGAGCTATATGCGTCCAGTATGCACCGACGCTGGTGGCATCGAGATTGAGATCACCCGTCGCAAGGTCATTCCATCCGAGCGCCTGCCCCTTCACATCACCATCCATATTGGCATAACCAAAGAACAGCCCCGCAATGTTGCGATGGCCGTTTTCACTCTCTGACCGCAGGATGTCCAATCCCGCCTGAAAGCCGTAGATATGACCGTCAATCGACGGATCGACTGTTCCGGACCATTTCTGTTCGGTGCTTTGGCCGAAAGCGCGTAGCCATGCTGCAGAGAAATTATCGCCCGCTCCAACGATATCCTGCTCGCCCCTGCGCTCATGAAACGTTCCGAGCGTTGCCAATGCCGTCTGCCGGGCCGAAGGTGCAATAACCGAATAGGTCGGGACCTCGACGCGGTACAGCGGAACAACGTCGGCGATGACCCGTGTTGCACCCGGCGTTGGCGGTGTGGAATTGATCGGTGACGGCACCGGAGCAGCCTCGCCCGGCGGGGGTGCCAAGGGAGCCGGCGGCTGTGCCGCTGGAGGTGCGGGAGGCGCAGGCGGTGCAACAGGCGCGGGATCGCCGGGAAGCACCGGGGGCTCGATCACCCCTGAGCCCTCTTCCGGCGTTTCAGGTGGAGGTGGCGGAGCCGCAGGTGGTGGTGGCGGGGCAGCTTCCGGCGGCGTCGGTTCTACCACGGGAGCGGTGGGTTCGACGGGAGTGGGTGCAGGTGCGGGCTCTGGAGGGGTCGGCACATTCAACAAGGTCGAACGCAGATACCAGTTCTCGGATGAACCGGCGCTCACGCCGCCCTTGAACAGGAAGTACTCATAGGCACCCGCTGCCACCGTATTGTTCAGGGCAAAGGTCCCGCTTCCGGTGTCGGCACCGTTGAGGGCCTCAACCACCATGATACCGTCGGCATTGGTGGAAGCCCCTACCCCGCCTCTGTTGATGACCGACATGCCCGTGGTTCCGGACGCTGTACCACTGTCGATAATGAGTTTGTCGGACGCAGACGAGTCGTCTCCCAGCACCGTGTCGAGAAAAATGCCGCCGCCGGTTCCGGTGTAGTTTCCAATGATGGTGAATGTGTCCGAGGTGCTCACGGCACCGTTCGTCAGGTCAATACGTCCCGCATTCGTCACATTGGCCAATTGACCGGCTGTGAACGCGGTGACCGTGGCGTTCGAGCCGCCGCTGAAGATCGTGCTGGTTGCATCAACCGAGAGCGTTCCGGTGCCGGTGCCGGCATCCCCCAATGTCAAATTGCCGCCAAATGTGAGTTCGGTATCGTTGGTGGCAGCGATGGATTCCCAGCCTTCGAGACGTGGCATGCCGTCGAGTGACACATTGTCGAGCGTTATGCTGTCCGTGCCGGTGCCGCCTGAGAGCTGCGTCATTCCGCCCGCATTGGCATTGGTGATATTGGTCACGGTGGCGGTGTCGTTGCCCGACTCCAGCTGAATTGCATTATAAATGACGCCGCCGCTCCAGGCGAAAGTGTCGTCGTCCAGTCCTGTCTTGATGCCGTTACCGATGCTGCCGCCGCTGACGGTCACGCTGTCAATTCCGCTGCTGGTGCTGATATTGCCGCCGATAGTGCCGCCGGAGATGATGATGGTATCTCGGCCAAGGCCAGTGACGACATTTCGATCAACGATACCGTCAGACATGTTGAAGTAATTGTCGTCGAGTTTCATGTTGACGCGTCCAATGCGCCCGCCGGTCATTACCGCATAGTCACCGTCTTCGAAATAATCGACGATATGCCCGCCGGACATGAAGAAGGTGTCGAGACCGTCACCCTGGCTGAGCGAACCGATGGTGCCGCCGGTCATGCGGAAATCATCGGTTCCGCTGCCCTGCTGCACGTTTCCGGTAATCTGGCCTGCATCGATTTCCAGGGTATCTATACCGTCGCCTTGGTTCACCGCCCCCGTTATCGTGCCGGAATTCATGAGAATGCTGTCGGTTCCGGCACCAAACGTGACGTTGCCGCTGATCTGCCCGGTTCCAGTCGCCGGAAACGTCAAGGAATTGTTGCCTGCAGTATCCGTCAATGCTGCGCTGGTACCGCTGTCGCAGACATAAGCGTCATCACCCGGCCCAGGAACAAGAAGACAGGCCGCGGCGGCCAATGAGTTAAGATTAAGCAACGCGATGATGGATGTCGTTCCAAGCAGGAACGGGCGCAGGTGTGAACGGTGCAACCGCATCGGTAGGATCCTTTTATGCGATGGCACCCGGGAGACGCATAAGCAGAGGATGCCGAAGAAAAACATCGCCCCGCGGAACTTGGCCGCGGGGAACAATTCAACTCATCGGCAGGAAAAGCCGGGGGCAATCTTGCAGTTAGGGCGCGGACGATGCGGCCGGTGTGGCGGCCGATGTCCGTGATATGGGGGGCGTACCCGATGATAACGCGGACGGACAATGATCGGCCGAACGATGACTGGTCGCTCTGCACGTGCATGTTCCAGATAACTGGCGGAAACCCATCCCCTGATTCCCTGCCGCCCGACGCGGCACCAATTGGATTGGCACGTCAGAACTTCAACACGGACGCCCGGTGCCAATGTGGCGACCCGGCCATAAGATGTTCCGGGACCTGTTCTCAGATTGACATTTGCCGTGGTGAAGGCATTTGCGGCGTGGGCTGCTTCGGCAGATACCAGAAAGACAAAGCCAAGTGCAAAAGCTAAATAAAGTCTCTTGTAATCCATCATGAATTTCCCCCGAAATACATCATTTGATTTATCCCCAAGCACTAGAGTGGTCTTTAGATGAATTGTCCAGAAAAATATCCTGAAAAAAAAATGCAAATTGCAATAGTTCAGGCCCAGCTGCGCTGCCCTATCTTTCAGGAACACAGATTATTGCTCAATGAACAGTAGCCGCAATGGCTTCATCTGTTATCTCGGAGAGTTGCCTCAGGCATTTCCGGAAAAGTTGTAGATTCGAGTTCTGTATATTCTGCCGTGTTGCCAATTCAACGAGTTTGTCGATGAGTTTAATCTTCTGAATATGATCAAGGCTGCTTCGGTGAAACACGACTTTACACTGAATATTGTCTGCCTTGACCGCTCTTTCCATGCGATCGGCAAGGCTCACCGCGGCAGTGATCGCAGCATGATAGGCAACTTTGTTGATCGGATTCCTGTCCCCGGTAACAAGCGTAATAGTCTGTCCCGTTTGACGGATGATCATGCCGGGCAGAACAGACTGGACAACACGTCCCAACTGGCGGATTACGGTTGCATAAACTGCGCTGAACGAACCGATCGCACTGGGATCCTTTTGCGGTGAAATGGAAATACAATTGATCAGGATATCAATGCTGCCGATGGCGACACAAGTTTGTTCAACCTTTTTGGAAAGCCGCTCTTCTTCACTGATCGACGCTATACCAGAGCCCAGGTTTGGAATCGTGAAAGGCAGCCTCAAATTATGAATGTCAAATCCCTGCGCCTGAAATTCGCGGACCAGTCCAGGAATCAGCGCCTCATCCGCCCCGGCGATAAGGACCGTCTTTTTATTTGCTCCTGTCATAACAGCTGCCAGCTCCGATTGATGCGGCGCTAAGACACGCGCGCCCCGCTCCGGCAGTTGGTTGAGTGATGAATAGATATCAGGGCCGGCGGAGCGCTACATCCTCTTTGCTCTGTTGTGTGTCACGCAAAACAGCTTCCATATTGGATGTATGCTATCGTCTCTCTGCCAAACAAACGGATAACCCTCTGATCCCAATCGCAAAAATTACCTCCATATTGGAACAAAAAGTACGGCACCAAGCTCGCAACCGCACCGTGGCAACGTCAGACTGTACAAGCGGTCGCGTAGCGGGATGCGCAGGAGCATGGCTTCAATGCCAAGTTCGGTGTTCGTTTTTTAGGGAGCCATAGAAACCAGCATGGTGGCAATCGCAAAAAAGACAGACACATGATCGACGGTAAAAGGTGGCTAGCCATGGCGCTTTTTTTGCCATCATGTTCACAATGCAGCCGACTGGGGTATTGTCGGCGAAAAAAGGCATTCGTCATCGATCAGTCCGGCGACCGTCTACTGTGGAGAACGAGCGCGCCAGGTAGTAAGCGAGATGTCTGCGTGGAGCACCAGCGACCGGAACCTATTGATCCTAAATTGCAGGAAAATATAACGAAAGGCCAGCAGTGCACTTCCTGAATGATATATATTCGTTTGTTCAGCCATACGTCCAGCAATATGGACTCCTTGCCGTTTTCTGTATCATCTATCTGGAATCCTGGGGCATACCTCTGCCTGGGGAGAGCTTAATCATTGCCTCATCGGTTTTGGCATCGCAGGGAGATATCAACGTAATCCATCTGTTTCTCTCTGTGTGGATTGCAGCGGCTCTCGGCGACAGCACTGGATATGCAATAGGACATTTCGGAGGCCGACCTCTACTCCTCCGATACGGCTGGCTCGTGAGGCTCACTCCGGAGCGATTGCAAAAGCTTGAAGACTTATTCCGTCGACGCGGCCCGATCATCGTTGCCGGCGCACGCTTTGTCGTCGTTTTGAGGCAGTTCAACGGTCTCTTGGCCGGATCCATGGGAATGTCATTTCCCAAATTTGCACTAGCCAACACATCGGGTGCCGCTTTGTGGGCAATGGTCTGGTGCTTCGGTCCATACTTTTTTGCTGACTTATTCCACGCTTACCAAATTTAGGCCAACCCAGCCTCCAGAATTATCGACGCCGTGTGTGGGAGCGAACATACGTACCATTCCGACGATAGTACCCACGTACAAAAGTGGTTCCGCCGGACGAAGCGCGATAACTTGGCTTGTAGGTGGGAGCCCAAGAGCCGTAGCCGTCATACCCGCCTGGCCGGGATGCGGCGCTCCTCCCACCACACCGCCTGCCCGCGGCGTCATAGCTATCTGGGGTTGGACAATTGCCGACGTACGCGCGCGACGGTGTGGATGCGTAGCTGGGCGATGATGAGGCATAAGCAGGGGGATAGGTCGTTGGATAAGTTGGCGTAGAGCCATGGGTTGGTGCAGTTGGTATGGTCGAATTGGACGATGCTACGAAAACAGGATTGGTGTCGGGTTGAGCAACCGATGGTTGCGCCAGGATCGAGCCTGCATTGTTCCCAAACGCTACAACACCACGTTGCCCATCTGAAGTCGTGACGTATCCGCTGCCGCTCAATCCGTCGCGCGAACGAGTAACAACAGCCGTCCCATACCTTCCGTCGCTACATGAAACAGGTATCGCGATTGTAGGCCTTGTATCGAGTGCGTTGTAGTTGCCGCCGCATGTTAGCGGACTGTTGGATGATGACAGTTGAAAAGTTCCGCCCGAAACCGCCGCTGTGGTCGTGCCGATAAGCGCAGTGCCGTCATCAAGCCTAACGGCAGCAGGCGCAGTATACGTGCCACAACCAGCGAGCGCCGAAAGCGCCAGCAACCAATATGTTTTCACAATAGCGCCCCCCCAGCTCCCCGAGTTCATAAAAGCAAACTAGCCGTCATGTGTCGAGCGGAGTTTTCCGATGCTCTACTCAGCATCTTCGGGAACCAAACGCATCTTCAAATTTGAAGCATTCCGTCAGAGAGCCGTTGCTTTCGAGAAGGGCCCGGTCGTTCAAATATCGTGGCGTGCGCCACCCCAAGTGAACCCGCAGGACATAAGGTCGGAAGGCAGTGTCTGCCCGAAGTAGTAACATGCCTTCTCGATAGGCTGCCCACTTCACCAAGAGCAAACCCAAGTTGAGTGTTTCAAGTAGCATGGCTCAACAAAGCTTGCCTAGCGATGAGATAAAGTGCGACTTTTACGCATTGTCACTTGCGCCGCTCGTTTGCATAATTCCCTATATCCATGAATGGCACACGGAAATTCATCATGCAGCAGTTTCCTCTCCCTGCACTATTATCAAGTTTAAAAACTTCACGGGAAATGGGAAGGGTTGCCCGTGTTGGGCGTATATTAGATGCGCTTAACCGAAAAATATCTTCTGAAGAAACAGCTGCCCTTAGCGCTCTTTTGAGTGAATATCGTCAATGGTACCGTTGGGCCTCCGCCTACGAAGTGACGTATGGCAGTAATAGTCTATTGAATACGACGCACCCCGTTCACGTTAGGGCGCTTCAGGATGTTCGTCGGATTTAGGAAGGACGCCCTTCGCGGTTCAGAAACCCGGCGAAGGAATACTCTCGTTCAACTGCTCAACAATCTCGTGACAAACGTCGAGTGACCTGTAGCCAAATTCAGCGATCTCATCATTGTTGATATTTACTGGGACATAAGCGGTTAAGTGTTTGGTGTGAAATCTTACAGTAAACCATGAGGCCTCTGCTTCGAGAGGTCCGTCTCTGCTTTCAGAAACCATTATTCCTTCTTGATCTGGGGTTTCCTCGAGATCATCGGAATGCGCCGCAGCGAGAGCCTCTTCTTCGCTTCCAAAGAGCTTCGAAAGCAATCTGCGCCTTGACTTCGCAACCCACGCTGGTTTGCCGTCAACCGTGATGCGTCGCGCACGTTCACCGCCTTTCGGCAACTCACTCAAATCCACAATAATCTCCTTGCTTTGGCTAATAAGAATTGATGAAGGATTCGTCGCGAAAAGAAAATGGCTTAAGACTAATCTGCTTAGTTGTCGCCTGATACGACGAATTTCTTTCTGTCACCCAGCAGCACTTTGACTGTAATGAATTTTTTCTTTCAATCTGTGTGCAATTTGCCTATGCTGAAATATAAACTTCACTCGGAGGCCGCTGTGAACAACGAAAATGAGATCAGAGCCGTTTTATTAGATGAAGCCCTTTCCCTAACCCCCTCAGAAGAGCGAATAGTTCAGATACTCCTTGCGGATTATCCGGCATCCGGCCTGGGCACAGCAACGAACCTGGCAAAAAAAGCTGGGGTGAGTGACGCGACGGTTGTCCGCCTTATCGTCAAACTTGGTTTTGACGGATATCCCGACTTTCAGCGACGTCTGCTCGCCGAAGTTGAAGACCGCCTCCACTCCCCGCTCTTGATGATGGAAACCAAGCGTCCGCGAGATGAAGCGTCCGGCATTGCTGACACCTATCTTCATGCCGTTTCCGAGACCATTGATAAGACGATCAACGCGACCCCGGGGCTCACCTACGAGCGGGCTGCGAGGCTTGTTATGGAGTCAAAGGGCCGTGTAGTTCTCATTGGCGGAAGATTCAGCCGCCATATTGCAGGGATGCTTGGCGGCTATCTGATGCAGTTTCGCCCCGGTATAGTTGATATGGGAGCAATAACGTCTCAGACGTTTGACGCGCTTATAGACTTCGGCAAGCGCGATGTCCTGATCATCTTCGACTATCGACGATATCAAACGGATGTAATCGCTTTCGCTCGCCAGGCAGCAACGCAAGGCGTGACAATTCTTCTTTTCACAGACCAGTGGCTTTCCCCGATTGCTGAGCACGCTGAATTGACAATTATCTGTCCACTCGACGTGCCCTCTCCCTATGACACGCTAGCGCCGGCCGTGGCACAAATCGAAGCTCTGGTAGCGCAGATATTGTCATCGCTGGACGATACCACCACGAAACGCATCGAGCGTCTGGAGGCTATCAGACAGACACATAGCGTAACCCTGGATAGCGTGAGAACAACACTCAATGCCGACAACGGACGGACGCAGTTCGCAGGTCCGAAACGCAACAAAGAGAACAAAAATGTCTAATCGATTGCTGAGCCGTGATGCCGCATATGAACCAGACGCGACCGCTATTCTAATCGTGGATATGCAGCGTATTTGGTTGGAGCCGGGTCTCGATCCGGATCATCCGGAACGTGGACAAGATCATTACTTTTACAAACAGACAGCAACCACGACAATTCCAAACAATGAACGTTTGCTTGCAGCAGCGCGAGTTGGCGGCGTTGAAGTTGTGCACACCATCATTCAGAGCCTAACCGAAGATGGTCGCGACTGTTCACTCGACCACAAACTGACGCCGATTCACATAGCTCCCAGCCGCCCTGAGGGTTTTCCTCCGGAGAACCTTGGACCCGTGGGGGATGAAATCCTCATTCCAAAAACATCTTCCGGCGTTTTTAATTCGACGAATATCGACTATGTTCTGCGAAATCTTGGCATTCGTCACCTTATCATTAGCGGTATCATGACCGATCAATGCGTGGACATGGCCGTTCGCGATGCCGCCGACCGTGGATATTATGTTACTTGCGTCTCTGATGCTTGTGCAGCGGTCTCCGAAGAACGGCACATGACTGCCCTCAACGCCTTCGGCGGTTACTGCTGGGTCACCGACACGGACACAGTCGTCGACCGTTTCAACAAACTTGGTGCAGCGCGATGACCGCTTCGTTTGAAGATCTGACTGGCATCGTAACGACCGATATCTCTGGAGCAACCCGTGGCCGTTTTATTACCACTTCACGCCTCGACAAAGCCGCCGCGACTGGAGTTGGCTGGCTTCAAGCCAACCTTTCGCTGACACCCTTCAATTCCATTGCCCAGCCCAATCCGTGGGGATCCTCGGGCGATCTGCGTCTGATCCCAGATATTGCGTCGCGCTTCCGGAGCACCAATACAAGTGCCCACACACCTTTCGATCTGGTGCCGGGAAACCTTGTGGAGCTAGACGGAAGGCCTTGGTCCTGTTGCACTCGAACAATGCTTATCAATGCACTGGCAGACTTGAAAGCCGCGACCGGGCTGTCCCTCATTGCAGCGTTCGAGCACGAATTTCAAGTATTTGGAGCGGATTTGCCGGACGCTCATGTCCTGTCTTTCGAGGGCCTTCGCCGTGCTGACCCATTCGCGTCTCAGCTCATGTCAGCGCTGGAAGAAGCGGGAGTTTCTCCAGAAGTCATCATATCCGAGTTCGGTGAAAATCAATTCGAGGTAACGCATGCACCTGCAGATGGTCTGGCTGCGGCAGACCGAGCGGTGGCAATCCGCGAAATCACCCGCGAACTTGCCCGTAATTTCGGATGGCGTGCCAGCTTTGCTCCCAAAACTGCGGTTACCGCGGTTGGAAACGGTGTCCATATCCACTTTAGCTTTATTGATAGTGACGGTGATCCTAAAACGTATGACGCAGAAGGACCAGCCGGACTTTCAGCGGCAGCTTCATCTTTTTGTGCGGGCATTCTCCGGCACCTGCCGGCAATAACTGCAATGACGGCATCAAGTGTTTCATCCTACTACCGCCTGAAACCACATAATTGGAGCTCGTCATACACATGGCTGGGTGACAAAGATCGTGAATCTACGCTCCGCATCTGCCCAACGGTGACGATAGGCGGCAGAGATCCCGCGCGAGCATACAACATCGAATATCGTGCGGCTGATGCGACAGCTAATCCCTACCTAGCCCTTGCAGTGATCATCCGCGCCGGACTGGCAGGACTGAATGAGAAATTGCCTTGCCCTGCCATTGTCACCGGCGACCCATCCACAATGGATGAAGAGACCCTTGACCTCTACGGTCTCAGGCGATTGCCTCAGTCATTGTCGAGTGCACTGGATGCCCTGATGGCAGACCCAACTGTGGTTAGCTGGTTTCCCTCAGTATTCCTCGAAACCTTTGTCGGGATGAAGCAGGCCGAAATCAAAGCACTCGCTGACCTGGACGAAGATCAAATCTGCGAACGTTACAGGACTGTATATTGAGTGAACCCGAAAACTTAACAGGCGAAGATTGGCCTGAACCTGTTGTCGTGCTCAATGAAACCGGGACATCAGATATCGTCTTCATCTGCGAGCACGCCTCAAATCATATGCCGGCATCTTTTGGCAAACTTGGCCTTCCGGACAGCGATCTCGAGCGCCACATCGCATGGGACATAGGTGCAGAAGCCGTGACATGCGGTCTTTCAGAACGACTTAATGCCGTTTGCTTCCTTGGAACCTATTCACGCTTGCTGATCGACTTGAACCGCCCGATTGACAGTGAGACATGCATTCCCGTCAGATCGGAAAGTACGGTTATCCCGGGCAACATTGATATTTCGGCCGATGATCGCACCCAGCGAGTAAAGCGAATTTTCCAACCGTTTCATGATCGCATAGTAAAGCACCTGGACAAACGGCTCCACGAAGGAAAGAAGACGACGATCGTTGCGATCCATTCGTTTACTCCAACGTTCCTCGGCAACAAGCGTCAATGGCATGCTGGTATCCTGTTCAACCAATCCCGACAGCTTGCAAATCGGACGATCAGCGCGCTGAGATACGATGGAACACTCTCCGTCGAAGCAAATGTTCCATATGTGATTGACAGGCGGGACGATTACGCGATCCCTGTCCATGGCGAAGACCGCGGTCTTGATGCCATCCTCGTTGAAATAAGGCAGGATTTAATTCACACCGTGCCGGGACAAATGGAATGGGCAGACCGATTAGCCAAAGCATTAGAAATTTCGCCCAGATGAACTAGCGCGCCGAGACGTCTTTGATAAAACGGTGAAGATATGGATTGAACTCGTCCGGCTTGTCCCAAAAAGGCGCATGCCCGGAGTTCTTGATGGTATGGGTTTTACCCTCCCACAGTTTTCTATACCGCACATTCGCTACGAAATCGATGTTTACGAACGGTTCGTCTACGCCGTTGACCACCGCAATTGGAATGTCTGCATTGGCAACGATTTCCTTCTGATTGTCGCCGGTACCCGCCGCAAACTTCTCGAACATCAAACGCCTTGCACGACCATCTGTTCGGCTGACGACCTCGATGAAGAAATCCTCGAATGGTTCGCCACCGGTACTCCGGGCATAGTTCTCGATATCGATTTCCGAAAAATGTTCCTGTCCGGCAAGGCCCATATGCTCGCTCGGCCTAAAGCCTTGGGCTACCTCATCAGCTGCGACAGGCGGCGTTCCTGTTATCATGAGACCAAGCATTCCGGGGAAGCGAGAAATCATTTCCAAACCGATATGTCCACCAAGCGACCAGCCAAAGACGACGGCCCGTTCGATTTGCAGGATTCGGAGAACCTCGGTCATAGCGTCCGCGTAGCCTTCCATCGAATAGCTTCTGTCCGGATTGATCGCGTCTGAAGATTCGCCATGGCCCGGCAGATCGGGCGCTATCAGACGATATTCCGAACCGAGCGTACCTTCGAGCTGATTGCGGAACACAGCCCCGCTGCTGGAGTTGCCGTGGATAAGTAGCACAGGGATTCCCGTCCCGTCAGTCTCGCGAAGAGCGAGGGTGCCGTGGCTGGTCTCTATTTTTCTTTTTAATATTGTCACAAGCGGATCCTCCGAAGCTTGTTCAATTGATGGGCATGAACACAAATTAAGCAAGTTTGGCTGAAGGTCAATGAAATGTTCTTTTCATTGTTGGCACTTCGTGCATATACTGAAACAATACCGTCAAAAAAGGGGAATGCCATGAAGAGCCGACTGATGGGTACGCGAATCCATATTTTCGCAAGCACAGCACTTTACGCAACGACGCTTTCATTTTTGATGGCCAGCGCAGCACAAGCGGAAGTAGTAAAAATCGGGCTTCTCGCTCCCATTACAGGACCCGCCAGCGCCGATGGGCAGGAGTTTCAACGCGGGGCGCAAATGGCCGTCGACGAGATGAATGCTGCCGGTGGGGTGAACGGAGATACGTTCGAACTTGTTGTCGGCGACGTGAAAGATCAATCTGCTGGTAACGTAACCAGTGCGGTGGAGCGATTGTTGGGCGATCCCGACGTTCATTTCATGCTAACAGGCTACGCCAGCCTGACCAATTTCGAAATCGACACGATGGCTGAAGCAGAAATGCCCTATGTCATTGCCGCGACTTCCCAGCAGACCCGGGATATCATTGCCCCTGAACCTGAAAAGTACAATTGCTGCTGGTCGTGGACTCCTTCATTCGATGCCTACAATACCGACGTTCCGGGTTTCATTGAAAAACTGGCAGCAGACGGCAAAACAAAATTGCCGAATAAAACCGTTGCGCTCATTTCGTCTGATAATGCTTATTCAAAGTCAATTTCCGAAGGCATGAAAAAGACTTTTGCGACGCAAGGCTGGAAATTGACTGTAGATGAGATGGTGCCGTTCGGAGAAGTTACCGACTGGCGTTCCATTCTTGCGAAAGTCCGCGAGAACCCGCCGGATGTCGTCATCAATACCGACTATCTTCCCGGAAACTCCGCGTCATTTCTGAATCAGTTCCTGGAGCAACCGACCAACAGTCTGGTGTTTCTACAGTATGCGCCAAGCGTGCCGGAATTTGTGGAACTGACGAAGGAAAAATCCAACGGCGTTATCTATAACCTGCTCGGCGGGTCGCTGGTATCTCCCAAGAACCCCCGCGCCGAAGAAGTGGGCAATAAGTTTAAGACGCGCTACGGCGTTGAAAGCGGCACCTATGGCGTTGCGCTTTACGAAATCGTGAATGTCTATTTCGACGCTTTGAAGAAGGTTGGCGATGCCACGAAGCATGATGAAATCATGAAGGCAATCGGGGAAACAGACAAGCAAACGGTTGCGGGACGTCTGAAGTTTGACCCGGCTACCCACCTCGCCATTCAAGGAGATGACTATATACCGCTCACATTCTTTCAGATCTGGGATGGCAAGCGCACGCTCATCTCCCCCACCTCTTACGCCGTTGGTGATTTCAAACCTCAGCCTTGGATGAAGTGATCAATGGCACTCTTGCAAGTGCGGAATGTTACCAAGGCCTTTGGTTCGTTGAAGGCCTTGGATAACATATCCTTTGACGTTGCGCCTGGTGAAATCTTTGGTATCGCTGGGCCCAATGGCAGCGGCAAAAGCACACTGTTCAACGTTATCACCAGCATTCCCTTCGGACCGGACCGCGGACAAGTCGTTTTTGACGGCATCGAAATCCAAAGAAAGTCAGGAAATGACATTGCTCGCCTTGGTCTTGCACGGACGTTCCAGCGAGAGACCAGTTTCGACAAGCTGACTGTTTTCGAGAACGCAATGATCGGCGCGGTCTATTGCGGTCGACGCCGCACCCCAAGCGAGCAGCGTGAGTCCGCAACCGATGCACTGAATCTCGTCGGGATTGAGCGCAAGAGATTCGGGCAAACCGCGGATGAACTTTCGGTTTATGATCGCAAATGCTTGATGCTTGCAACTGCTGTTGCAATGGCACCCCGCATGCTACTTCTTGATGAACCTGCGTCCGGACTGACCAAGCCGGAGATCGAAAGTTCAATCGGGCTGATCCGCAGGATTGCCGAGCGTGGAATAACGGTCGTCCTCATTGAACATGTGCTGACATTTCTGATGAGTCTGTCACAGCATCTTCTCGTCCTAAACCAAGGCCAGGTTCTGGCACTTGGCGAGCCGAGAAGCGTGATCGCGGACCCGCGCGTGATTGAGGCGTATCTCGGTACGAGGAAAGCAGGATGAGTACGACACTCGAGATTCGAGATTTAACTGCAGGATACGGGCGTATCGATATTCTCCACCGCATCAGTCTTACCATCGGCAACTTCGGAAATGTCGGCCTCTTCGGACCAAACGGTCACGGTAAAACGACGCTGCTCAGAACTATCTCCGGTCTGATTAATCCAAGGGAAGGCTCCATCCGCTTCAATGATATTGAAATAGCAGGCCTGTCACCGAGAGCCATCGTGAAACACGGACTGATCCATGTTTCACAAGGCAATAGGTTGTTTCCAGATTTGACAATTGGTGAGTGCCTGACGCTTGGAGCCTACACTAAACGCGCGCGGGCGGATGAGGAAGCAAACCGAGATGCCGTCATCAAGATATTCCCGAAATTGGCAGAGCGCTGGCGACAAAAGGTGCGAACGCTATCTGGTGGCGAACGTCAAATGGTATCAATAGGCACTGCCCTCATGAGCAGCCCCAAGATGCTGATACTCGATGAGCCGACGCTTGGGCTAGCCCCGAAAATCAAAGAAGAGCTTTGTGCTTCTGTTCTCGGCATCTCAGAAAGAGGAGTTCCGCTCGTCGTCGTGGAGCAAGATGTCGAATTTCTCCTTGAGCTCAGCAAACATCTTTATCTGATCAACCATGGAGAAGTGGCGACGGAGATCCAACCTGGTCAATCTCTCGATCACTCAGAGATCATGTCGCTATATTTCGGACAATAAAACTACGCCCGCCCATGTGCGGATCCCTTGAGGAGAGAGACGGGTAATGGACGCAGCAGCTCAAATTATCTTCGGTGGCCTGTTCCAAGGATCGCTTTACGCCGTCATGGCGGTTGGATTGGCGCTGATCTGGACGACTATTGGTGTATTCAATTTCAGCCACGGCGTCCTCATGATGCTCGGAGCCTACGTGGCATGGCAATTGACTGCACTGGCAATCCCCTTTTTCGTTGTCGTTCCTCTGACAATGATACTGATGGCTGGTGTCGGTTGGCTTCTGCAGGCTTCGGTCGTGCGCCCATTAATTGGCCGACCTAACATCGTCCTGGTTGTGGTCATTACAACATTGGCGGCCGCATCACTGATTGAAAACGGCACCCTCGAGGTTTGGGGACCTCGCTCCAAGCAGATTCCAGCCTTGGTCGATGGGAATGCCATGTTGTTAGGTGTCGGTGTTTCACTGCACCAGATCACTATAATTTTCATTACACCTTTCATCCTTCTGGCACTGTGGCTCTTTCTCAATCGAACAAGGATAGGCCTTGCTCTCAGAGCTGTAGCTCAGAACGAAGACTCCGCGTTGCTCGTCGGCTTGAACGTCAAAATGCTCTACGGATTGGCATTCGCCATCTCGGCAGCTCTGGCAGCACTCGCCGGGATTTTCCTTGGCGGTTATCGTTTCATGTCACCTGTCATGGGGGCTGATCCCTTGCTGAAAGCTTTGATCGTGGTTGTTTTCGGCGGTCTGTCCAGCATCAACGGCCCCATCCTTGCGGCCTATCTCATTGGCTTTTTTGAAGCCGTCTGCAGCTACTATTTCGGACTCTACTGGACGCCTGCTCTTCTTTTCGCGGTTCTGATCATTACCCTGATGGTGCGTCCCGAAGGCATCTTTTCCGGCAAATCAAGGGGACTTGCATGAGCATGCCTGCTACATCAATCAAAACACCCGGACGCATCAACTGGAAGCATGAAGCTGGAGTTGCAGCGATCGCGTTTGCCGTGCTGGCACTGCTGCCACTGTTTATAACCGACAGCTATGGTCGCCATATTCTTATTATGGCTTTCATATATGCTGTCGTCGCTTCGAACTGGGATCTCAGTCTCGGCTACGGCGGCGTCTTCAATTTCGGTCATTTGGCCCTGTTCGGAATAGGTGTATACGCTTACGGACTTGCAACCAAGCTGCTTGGTATTGACCCATGGATAGCACTTATCCTGAGCGGCATCGTTTCAACAGCTGCCGCTGTTATCGTTACTGTGCCCATTCTCAGATTGAAGGGCATCTATATTATCCTTGTGACATTTGGGTTCGCACAACTGGTAATGCAGCTTATTCTCAGCCAATCCGCCTATACGGGCGGCACACAGGGGATGGTACGCATTGAAGGCTTATATATTGCTAGCCACAATATGGTTCGCGACGCCAAGTTTGCTTACTTTTACATCGCTCTGGGAATTCTATTGCTCAGCACATTGTTTCTGAGGTCACTGGTCCGATCAAGGACCGGAGCCAGCATCGTCGCACTCCGGGATAACGAAGAGTATGCCATCAGCCGTGGAATTTCCTTGGTCCGGCAACGCATGATTACACTTGCTTCGAGCGCTTTCTTTACCGGCATTGCCGGCGCATTTTATGCTGCCTATCAGCGGAATGCTTCCGTAGATGTCTTCGGAATGAGCCTTTCCACGATCATCCTCTCAATGGTTTTGCTCGGCGGCACAAGCACCATATATGGTGCGATAGTGGCGTCGTTTGCGCTCACTATATTTTCCGAGTTCATGGCAGATTTTGGGGCATGGCGACCGATCATCACTGCTCTTCTCATCATAGCAGTGATGCTTGTCTATCCTTCGGGTCTGGCGGGTATTGCAAGTTCTTTGTTCAATGCCATCAAAAGAAGACGAGCGTAAAGCTATCGTTTAACGCCGCACCAGTCGATGATGCTGGCGGCGATGACTTTGGTAGTCTCCACAAGCGAATCTAGGTCTACATACTCATCATCCCCGTGAAAGCCATCTCCTGATGGTCCGAAGATAACACCGTCAACGCCTGCCCCCGCATAATGAGCGGCATCGCATACAGCAACAAACCCCTTCACTTCAGGCGTCTTGCCTATTGCGCTCTTTCGATTGACCAGAGATTTAACCAGTGCATGGTCCACTGGTGTATTGAGAGGTGGAAAGTGCAGACCATTCAGTTCCCATTGAATTGTGGGCGGGTTTTCGCGTAGCCAAGCATCGGTTTGTGAGAAATGATAGACGAATGTCTCAAAATCTCTTCGATACTGAGCTGACGTTTCCGATGGAAGAAACTTCATGTCGAGGTCAATCACTGCAATGTCCGGAATGATAGCGGGGTTGGTCATTGTCATTGGAAGACCATTTGCACCCAGCCCTGCTCCACCATGGATGACACCGATATTGATCGTGTTCATTCCAACGGGCAAAAGAGGGTGAGAGCGAGCCCGCGTGCGGTCAAGTTCAAAATAACGCAACGCCTGAATGAAACGGCTCGCGATTTCAACGGCATTTACGCCGGGCTCGAGTCGTTCCGGCCCTTGCCTCTGTGGGTAAATCTCGTTGTAACGCCAAGCTGAATGTGCCGTGCGTCCGCGAAAGGTCACTCGGGCCCATTCAAGTCCGCCCTCGGCAGGCAAAACGTCTCCCCAAGTTGGTTCCGCCACCAGCACTGCCTTGGCCAACTTGCCGCGTCTGACCGCGTCCATGGCACCAAAACCACCTGCCTCCTCGTCTACAACCGCATGAACCGAGAGGCGGCCTTCCAGCTCAATGCCGCATTGGCGAATGGCGCGGGCGGCTGCGACACAAGCAGCTACCCCGCCCTTCATGTCGATTGATCCCCGGCCAAATAACTTGCCGTCCTTGATCTCTCCACCAAAGGGATCGACAGTCCAGCTTGCGAGGTCGCCCACCGGCACGACATCTACGTGCCCACAAAGAATTAGGCTGCGGCTCTCATCGCCCGCAATATCTGCGACGAGGTTCGGACGATCGTCAAAGACATCCCATTGTTCCGTTTGAAATCCGATCGCTGCTAACTCGCGGTCAAGGACGGCCTGGACATCCGCCTCACGATTGAACGCAGGATCTGTGTAAAACTTTGGATTGACGGACGGGATTTGGACAATGCGTTGAGTGAGATCGACAACCCAGTCCTTCTCGCGCTCCAAGAACGATTGCACTGTTTGAATCGTCGTGTTGGCGTCCATCTCGATCTCCTCACCGCTTGGCTCGTCTTGCGTGGAAAGTTTCATCAGATCGGTATTTAGACAATGTTGCAAGATTTTTTGCAACGTATTATGCCGCTCTACCTGAGAAAATGTCCGCCCCTATCGACTGCCGACCGAAACCACATTGCCGACACAGACCCGGTGCAGTGAGCAAGAAGGGGACTTTCATGCTGGCAACAGCTTGGCTTAATGCCATACGCGGTCATCCGGGTGAGCGATAGGCGTCACTGCAGCAGTCGGTCCGGGCGTTTTTGCAGGCAGATGCTAGCGCAAAAACTGTTGTGAGCCGCGGGTGCGTACCTATTATCATAGAAAGGTCTGCCCGGGACTTGCAAATGATCTATGCCTTTCCCATTTGTGCTGTCCACCCGTAATCGAGATTATCGAGCAGCCAGCAATGACGCTCGTTGTCTCCGGGTAATACGGCGCTCCTCGGAAACGAGTTGAGCGCCGTATTGTTTTGACGGATGAGCAACAAAACGATCGTCAATGCTGGCCAGTTCTGACGACAGGTAAGCCAGATGATGGGATCACGCTGGCTCTTGTGCAAACGACTACCGCTATCCGCGCACGAACACAGTGCCGAATGCCCTATCGTGGAAGCCCTCGTAGCTCTGATACAGAGTTCGCATGGGCATCGAAACCTTCGTAAGTCGCGAATCTGTGGGTATGAGGAGCCATTTCAGCATAACCCTTGGCGGTTATATGACCGATGGATGCGCTCTTCATAAAATCATGGACACCCAACGGAGAGTGCACATGCGCCGCCCCAGATGTTGGCAGCACGCAATTTGGTCCCATCATGTAGTTCGCAATGGATCCGGGCGCATATTCTCCGAGCAAAATTTCTGACGCATTCCGAACTTCTGAAAGATGTCCGAACGGATGTTTTGACAGAATTTGGAGGTGCTCTGGTGCATAATCATTGATGAAATCGTAGGCGTCCTCTCGCGATGACGTAAGAACGATTCCACCACTTGATCCTCCAAGCACGGTCGCCGAATATTCTGACCGCTTGCTGCTCATCTTTTTCCAATAGCCGGGCACGGCATCGCGGACCTTCTCAGCAAAATCGCGTGACCATGTTACCAAAAAAGCCGAACTGTCCGGGCCATGTTCCGACTCGATCAAAAGATCCAACGCCGCCATACGCGGATCAGTCGTTTCATCGGCCAGTATAATGATTTCACTTGGTCCTGCAGGCAACCGCGATGCGATGTGTCCTTGTAAAAGTCGCTTGGCAGCGAGAAACCACGGGCTCCCGGGCCCTTCGATCTTGTGGCATTTGGGGATGGTTGCGGTACCGAACGCGGCAGCGGCTACCGCTTGCGCTCCGCCTGCCTTGAATACTCGTTGAACGCCTGCCAGTCTCGCTGCAACCAGTGTCGCCGCGTCCACTTTACCATCAGGTCCCGGAGGCGTCAGGATGATAGGGAGCTTCACTCCGGCAACAACAGCGGGTATCGCAGTCATTAACGTTACGGAGGGAAATGAGCCTTTTCCTCTGGGAGAATATAGGGCAGCGCTATCGATCGGGGTAAACCGCTCGCCGACAAGCACTCCCGGCCGGATTTCCTTCATCCACATCTCGCCTGGCAACTGGGCCTGATGGAAGCGACGGATATTGTCAGCCGAGTATTCGAGCGTCTTGATCATATCCGGATCAACGGCATCGAAAGCCTCGTCGAATTCGCGCCCTCCCACAGCCAATTCATCGGGATCAAGCATTACACCATCGAAATCCTGAGCAAACTTCGCCAACGCAATGTCGCCGTCGCGTTTCACGGCTTCTATGATGGGCGGCACCTTCTCGATGAAATAGCTGAGATCATTTTCTGTGCGTAGCAAAAGGATATTGCGCTCATCGGCAGTGAGGGTGGCAAGATCATGAAGCGCTATAGCATGGGTCATTGGATGTCTCTTCTAATCTGTCGCATTGGTCGGTCGCCATTTCTGTCAAGAATGATCCATGGCCATCAGTTTCAGGGTTTCTTCGCGAATATCGGCAAGAATCTCCCGTTTGTAGGTGGCAAACTTTGGATCTGTCAGAACTTCGAATGATCGCGGTCTTTCGAGCTCTATCAGCATGACCTTCTTGATCCGTCCGGGGCGACTGGCAAGGACCACAACCCTGTCGGCAAGGAAAATTGCTTCGTCGACATCATGGGTAACGAAAAGGACCGTGACTTTGTGGTCATCCCAGATTTGCAACAGCAGTTCCTGCATCATACCGCGGGTTTGTGCATCCAGCGCACCGAAAGGCTCGTCCATCAAAAGGATCGACGGTTTATAAACGAGCGCACGGGCAATCGCCACGCGCTGACGCATTCCGCCCGACAGTTGCTTGGGGAATGCCTTTTCGAATCCCGAAAGCCCTACGGCATGCACAAAATGCGCAACTAATTCTGTTTTTTCGGCTTTGGAAAAGGTGCTCTTCTCCAGCGCAAAACGGATGTTTCCTTCCACCGTCATCCATTCGAACAGACTGTAGGTCTGGAAGACAAAGCCTCTGTCCCTGCCCGGCCCATTGACCGGCCGTCCATCTATGAGGATTTCGCCAAAGGTCGGCTCATCGAGACCGCCTATCATGTTCAGCAAGGTCGACTTGCCACAACCGGATGTGCCGACAATTGAGACAAATTCATTTTTGCCTATATCCAAATCGATCTTCTCGATTGCGACAAGATCGCGACCGGAAACATTGAAGTTCTTGCCGACGCCGACGATCGATACCTTAGCGTCGCGGCCAGCATGTTTGGAGAGACTGCTCATCGGGTCTGACTGCTCCATTTAAAGAGTGACCTGCCGCCCTTTTTGAAGAGGTAGTCGGTCAGGAGGCCAAGCAGGCCAATAAAAAGCGTACCGAAAAGGATCGTATCCGTTGAAAGATAGCGCTGTGCGTCCATGATACGGCGGCCAAGACCGGCATTGGCGGCAACCAGCTCCGCCACCACAAGATACGTCCATGTCCAGCCGATGGTTATGCGGAACGTGTCCCATATGCCCGGAAGCGCAGCAGGTAAGATAATCCGACGTAAAATCTCGTTATTGGTGAATCCAAGGGTCTGTCCGGCACGGATGAGATTGAGATCAATATTTTTTACGTTGTCCATGATCATCAGAGCCTGCTGGAAAAACGTCCCGAGAAACAGAATGAGGATTTTCTGTCCATCACCGATTCCCGCCCACAGGATCGACAGTGGGATTAAAGCGACAACGGGCATATATCGTACCGTGGAAATCAACGGCTCAAGCAAGCCCTCGATGAGCTTGTAGTTTCCCATCAAGATTCCGATCGGGACGGCCACGACAGTTGCCGCCAGCCAGCCGATAAGGATGCGGTAAATGCTGACAGACGCATCAGCAAAGAGGATGCCCTCGCTGAGTTGCCGCCACCCCTCTTCGAGAACGCTCCATGGACTGGGCAAGAACAGGGGACGTACCAGTTCCATAGCCGTAACGGCCCACCACAGAAGGAACAAAATGACTGGGATAACGATACCAGCGGCAGAAAAGACACTGTCAGGTATATCCTGCCTCAATCTGAGCAGTCCCTTCTTCTTTTTGGCTATCCTGCCTCTGTCCGTTGTCTGGTCGGTCATAGTGTTACTGTCCCCGCATGAAAATTTGGCCGGCCACAGAAGGTGGCCGGCCTATTGTTTATTGTTTTGCCGCTACGGCATTCAGGGCGTCAAGCGAAAGAAGATCGGCTGGAACCGGAACGGTCTTGATGTTGTCGGGATTGGTGGCATGTAGGATCTCGCCAACAGTTTGTAGCGTCGCCTGGAACTCTCCCTTGAGCGCTTCCACATTTTCTTTCACATTGTACAAACGAACGCCTTTGAAGGCCGGTTCGAACTCAGCCATGGGGCTTCCCACAGCTTTGGCAATCATTGCCTTGCCCTCTTCGGGATTGGCGCGAATAAAATTGATCGCATCATCCCACGCCATGATCAGACCCTGCACATCGTTTGGGTTGGCGTTGATCCATTCAGATGACGCGGTCAGCATGTCGCCGATCAGGCCGGGCTTTTCCGCTGCCGTATAAATCATCTTGTTGCCGGCGCCTTGCGCCAGAGCCGTGGAAATATAAGGCTCATAGGTGACTGCGGCATCAACCCTGCCGGCAATCAGCGCGAGACCGGCTTCCGAAGCGCCCATAGGTACATGCTCGAGATCGGCGATGGTCATGCCATTTTCTTTCAACGCGAAGTTGATCAGAAGATCACTCGTTGCGCCGGCTTCGAAAGCCACTTTCTTGCCCTTGAGGTCTTTGACAGAGGAAATATCTTTGCCTGCAATGATGGCGTCTGCTTCAAACGACAGATCCATGATCAAAAACCCTTTTTGATCCACCTTCTGGTTGTAGTTCGTGATCATGGCGTTGGTGGCACTTGCGATTACATTCAGATTGCCGCTGGCAAGTGCGGCTGTCATATCCTGATCCCAGTTAAATGTTGTCAGCACCACATCGACATTGTGTTTCTTGAAAAAGCCTTTTTCTTCGGCGACCCACAATGGTCCATATCCGAGCCAAGGCTGCAGCCCGAGCTTGACGGTTTCCGCGTGCGCTGAACTCAATGAAGCGGCAATCAGGGCCAATGCCACTGCCAGTTTCTTGATCATGTTTATTCTCCTCTTTCGATTGTATCTAATTTGTTGTTTGGTTTTTCTTCCCCAGATCCGGATGACAGATGACGCAAAACATTCAGCGTTATCCGGCCGACATCATTCATTTCATCCCCACATGGCAAGGCACCAAGCCAGGCAACCGAGCTTGCTGAAAAGATTATGCCTCCGGCAGACAAGTATCTGACGGTCATTTCGCCACATCGCCGACCATCCCTTTCGCTATCTCCACCTTCATACCAGCGCGATGAATCGTGGAAAAAACTGTCTGGAAAGCCGCTCGCACGGGCAACTACAATTGTGTCCGGCGATGTGCCCAATCTGATATCAGTTGCATCAACCTCGTATCCCGCTGCACCGCCAAGGACGATACCGCTATCCCCGAATGTGTCGACCGCGACGCCGTCGAACAGCCATTGATGGGCAGGATCAAAACTGTCGCTCGTCCTGGTAAAAGGTTGCGCTCCGTCAAACCCCATTAACGATATCGCCCCGCCAACCAGAGAAAATTCCCCCCGGCCCCGCGAGCGCAAATGACCGCCAGGTTCATTGGTTATCGCAAAATTTTGCTCGGCAATCGGACCGTCCCAGGTTCGGCCAGCTTCGAGAGGCGAACGGCGCAGTTCCATCAAATCATCCTTGAATGCGACAGTACCTGCAAAGCCATTGCCGCCCATATAGGCGACACTGCCGCCATTTGCCGCGAATTGCCTGTAGGCGTTTTCCATTTCGATGGACAGATATTCTGGATGGCTTCCAGTTACAACGACGCCATATCCATGCAGGCCTTCCGGCCCCCGATTATGCAGATCATGGTCGGTTATCAGATCGAACTCGATGCCATGCCTGTGGCAGAACTGCAGAAAGTGAAGATCAACCGGCAGGTTATGGGGACAATCGCCAAGCGGATAGCGGTAATCTGCCCGAAGCGTCGCCTTCGGTTTTTGATAAGAACAGATTGAGACCCCACTCAGATCGCTATGGTAATCGTAGAGTGACTTAAAATTGTTGTCGACAGCCAGCCGGTGACCTCGATCATCGCATTTCCATTCGTAAAGATGCTCAGGCAGGATCTCGTCTGCATAGGCCAGATAGGTCGCAGTTGGAACGACGAAAACGACTTGGTTTCGGGGAACTTTCGAAGCAACAAAGAACACAATCTGCTCTGTTTGGTCAGCACTTTGGACCTCGAAGACATAGATTCCACAAGCTGCCGTTTCCGGCACCTTGACACGGTATGATGCAGGCCAGTCGAGCGACGCCATATCGTCATCATGACAATGCACAGCATCATAGTGGGTTGGAACGAGGCGCGGGTCCAACGACGAGCCATCCCATCTGGACGAAGTTACACACGATGTCGGCAAATTGACCAACTCCAACAGCAACGCCGTCGTATCACCTGTGGAGCGTATTGGACTGTCAGGTAGGAACGTCGGGAACTGCCAAGCGTAAAGAGACGACACCGTTTCCAGCTCGATTGCAGAAAATCGCGCGTTCAACGTCGGGTTTAGAAGGCTCTTCTCAGTCCCAAATAGCAGGTCGCCACAGACGCTGTCCCAGCTTAATCCCGCAACCGTTTCTTCAACATGGAATGGTGATAACGGGTCCGTACTTTGTATTTCGATGCATGTCAGACCGTCACGATCCCTTAGGCATATTTTGATCCAACATTTATGGGGAATGTTGACATCAACAGAATATCGGTGGTCGCCTTTGACAAGAAACAACCGCCCATCGGCAAATTGCAGGACAGTTCGTCCCATATCAAGGACCGTACGGCGGCCGCTATTGCGCGTCAGGAATAGTTCAAAACGCACGGCGGTAAGCCTGTCCAGCTTTTCCAACTGGTGACTTCTGATCGCCAGGTACGAGCCTTGATCGAAGTCTCGGTGGATGGGGAGGTTGCCCAAGGATTCGACCTGCCATTCGATCGGTTCGACAGATGCATCATCCAAGCGACGGATACTAACGGACTCAGGTGAAGACAGGCAGGAGAGATGCAAGTTCACAGTTCCACCCACAACCACACTCCAAGGTGTCGTATAGCCAATGAACGGCATCGCATTGTGGTTGACGCGCTTCTTCATTTCACCTCTGCCCTTAGCGGTGTTTCCGCTATTGTGTGGCGATGATCCCAATCTGTTGATTTAGGATCGGATACCCCTTAGTTCTCTCGTATATTCTCACAAAATGTTTGCACAGGGGTATATACCCCCAAAGGGGTATTCAGAGTGGCCTCAGACGATTTTGAAAGTTTGGCTAAAACGATAGACGCCGTGGGCAAGAGCGACTTCTACGAAAAGTTGGAAGCCTATTTGCGCAGCTGCATGGACTTTGACAACATCGTCGTGATTATTTTCGACGGAACGGAAACTCCTTCGGTCCGATTCAGACGTATCTATGGCCCGAATGTTTTCAAATATATTGAAAGCGACTATCTCACAGGAGCATATGTCCTTGATCCAATCTATCATTTCCATCTGGAACGGGGGGAATCTGGGATCTATCGGTTGCTCGATGTTGCCCCCGACCATTTCAAACGAAGTCGCTACTATGAATGGTATTATGGCAGGATCGGCATCATTGACGAAATCTCGGTTGTTTTGACGATCGGCAAGACCATGACGGCAACCATCTCCATGGGCAAAGACAGTTCGTCAGGAGATATTTTCTCGAGTAAAGCCGACACAAATTTGCGAAAGCATCAGTCAATTATCATGGCTCTTCTTCGGGCCCATCTTGCTCCATCGGGCGAGCTTCCAGCCCGTAAGCGGGTAAAAACATCACTCACCGAAAGTCTGATAAGCGCCATGCGGACACGATTCGACGTTACCTTAAGCAACCGGCAGGCAGAGGTCGCACTTTTGATACTGCGAGGACACTCGTCACCGTCGATTGGCTTGAACTTGGGCATAAGTGCGCAAACCGTGAAGGTTTTCCGCAAGCAACTCTATCGTAAGTGCAATCTATCATCCCAAGCTGAACTCTTCGCTCTAATGATGCCGATTTTCGAACAACTAACAACCCTCGAAAGGGTATGATCGGACTGTGATCCACTTGTGAGGAGAGCCCGCGAACTTATTGATATCAGAGCTCAAATTCATCACCGCTGAATCACAAAAGGACAGATTTCTGTCTAGAAAAGCATGTCTCAGCTTACATTTCGTCTGACCTCCAGAAGAGGATTGCAATTCTAGTGTATTAGGCGATTCTAGGCTACCACCATGTAGTTAGAGCGAACACAGCGAAGATTGGCCAAGTTCACGTCTTATCCTGGGTAACCACGATAATTTCTTACTGGAATTTATGACGGCCGACGTCCTTGATATGTCAAGGTTCGACACTTGGGTACCCACGCTGCGGGAACAACCTGTTTGTCGCCCCACCGGCCGGCATTGAGAAAAAGCTGGCCGAAACGGGCAGCATCCCTGGCGCTGAGGCTGAAAGGATAAGCGGAATGCTTCGACTGGCGTTCGGCCACGTAGCGGCCGTCCCGAGCCGAAAAATCTTCCATGCCAATCGGCGCGGCAATGCGTTGCGCAAAACTCTGGAAAATATCCTCGCCGGTTTGCTGCCGGTAGATTGTTCCGAGGGCATTGAAGTCCCAATTGTTGTACCACCAGAACGAACCGGGCTGGTTGCTGCCGCGCTCGGGCCTGTTGCGTCGCATGTCGCCGGTCTCATAGGCGGCTGGATGGTAGATGCCGGATCGCGCCATAAGCAGATCTCGTACTGTGGCATGCTTCTCTGCATCGGTGAGCGCCGGTGGTTTGTCGTCAATGCCGAGTTCGGCAAGTGTGGTTCCGAGGCTTATCCGCCCTTCAGAAATTGCGATGCCATAAAGAGCGCTCAGCAGGCGTTTTCGGATCGATGCGACATTCACCTTGTGGGAAGTATCACCCCAGGCGGCAATCACCTTGCCGTCTTGCACCACCATGACTGCCGTTGGTTTCAGACTGGCGGCATAGGTCTGAGCCTCCTTCAAGCCTTCGGCAGACCAGCCGACAGAGGCCGGATCGGCGCTTTGCCACGGCTGCGCGCGCAGGCTTTCTCCATAGAGGATGGTAAAGAGAGTAACCGAGAAAACTAATATTATACGCATCAGCAACCTTGGCACAGCAACTGTCGGTGTCAGCTCGAGCACATACGCAGACAATGGCGATCATCCCTACCCTCAAAACAAAGTCTGGTTGGCTCGTTCACGGCAAGACCGGAAGCGGGTGGCTTCGCAGCTCGAACGGCAAAATTCAGAGAAACAAGTCCGTTGGATAGTTCGTCGGTTGGGCGGAGCACCAAGCTCGCATGGTTGTGTTTGCAAGGCTTGGCATCGGCACTATTGATGGCCGCCAGGGGCTGGTTGAACGCGACAATTTGCTGGCCGCTTTGGAAGCTCTTTAAAGCAGACATTGGCAAACCGTGGACTTCCCGAAACACCTTTTCGCTCATCTGATCATAGGCGGTGTGGTTGCCAGTCGTGTGCCCATGGATAGCCTTCCGAAAAACCATCTAAGTTTTTTTGCCTGAAGAAACTTTACAGACCCGCTCTTTCGGCAATGCCGTCAAGATAATGATCGAGATGGTTCTTCCACAGTGTCGGCTTGAACAGCAAGGCATGGCCCATGGGAGCAGCGATGAACTTCCCCTGCCCGCCCGCCGCCAGAAACCTTTCGAAATTTCCTCGACAATGTCCTATTCGGTAGTACTGGTCGTAGCTTCCGTGCAGCCAAAGCGTCGAAATGCCGGCTGGTGCGCCACGCTCAAAGATAACCGGATTCACGATTTCATGACTGGAGCAGCCTCTACCCAGCCATCCACCGTTGAAATTAATAGCACCTTGGAAAACATACGGGCGCATGCCAGCATATGCTATCGCCAGGATCCCGCCGCGTGAGACGCCGCCGATGACAAGACGGCTCCGATCCACATCAGACCGCTCGCGCAAATGACGCACGACAGCATCCACATCCTCCACAGCGCGATCGAAGCCCGCAATCGCGATTTCGACATTGCAGGAATAACCGGACCCGTCTGAAGCAAGTCCCTCTCCATAACTTCCGCCTGATTTCCCTCGCCCCCTGCGTTGCGGAAACAAGATCATCCAGCCCCGTTCAACAAAATAGTTTGCCGCGACACGTGGACTTATCGTCCTTGAGTAAAGGGACTTATTGTGGCCCCGGCCGGTAGAGCCATGGTTGAAAATAATTGTTGGATATGGCCCTTCGTGCTGTGGTTTGGCTGCAACGATTTCCAGCCGGACATCGGCTTCATTTGATGAAATGAAAGACTTTTCAAACTTCATGAGTTTTGCCAAGAGTAAGGTTCGCCTTATTACTTTAGCGAAGCAGTTTGAAAAAAACGATCGCCAACGATGCTCGGTGATTTCCCAGCCACATGCAATATCTTTACGGTGCTTTAGCGTGTCCGTGTCATTGTGCGCTGATGGCAAACAACGTCTTCAAATTCAGGCGCATCAAATGGGGTGATCCGACATTAAAACTCAACGTTCTCGTTGAGGATTTCCAACGACGTGTTTGGCTGGAGAGGATTTCGTTGACAGCGTTCAGCGGGCTCGTAGTTGCCCTTTCCTTCGCGGCGTTCGCCCTTGTGGCTTTCGCGGTCAGCTTGGCCTAGAAATTGATTTTTGTGGATTCAATATTAAGCATTAACACAAAGAACATCGATGTCAGTTCGAGAAGCATATGCTGGGAGATTGACATCCTTGGTCCACTCAACCTTGAGCTTCGCTGGCTTGGGGAGATTATGTGGAAGAGCTGTCCTCATCCGAGCCAAAAGCGACGGCGTGGTCATCATCAGTTAGTGGGCCGAGTTCATCCAATACATCATTTCGCGACGCCAACGCATGTTTGAAAAGGCGCACTTCAAACACTCGATCACCATCGACAACTGTCTGCGGACCCTCCTTCTCAACGACATCCAAAAGACGTGCGAAGTCTGACGTCGCCTCATCTTTTGTCCATTGATTAGCAGGGTTTCTTGTCATTTCATCCAACTTTGTCTAGATTTCCGCGCTCTTGGGGGACAGCGGCGTCCAGCATGACTAAGTGGGCCACCGCAGAACGAGCTTTGGTGGCAATGTACATTCTCGACACGGATGTGCTGAGTGAGCTGTCCCGGCAAAGCGCCCATGGGGCTCTCAAGGCTTGGATCAGCGTCCAACCCGCTCGCTCGCTGATGATTTCTTTCAGCACGTATTTTGAAATCTATCGGGGCGTAGAGCGCTTGAGAAAAACGAACCCTGAAAAAAGCGATAGCCTTGAGCGATGGTTTGTTCGGCTGATCCAAGACGAACGATTTGTGACGACAGACATGGTAACCGACGCCGCGAAGCTGTACGCGCGCATGACGTTGACTCCCGACCTGAGGTTTCTCTGGGTGGCTTCTCCTGGAACGAAGGAGCCTAAGTGCGGTCAGGATCTGGCGATTGCGAGTTTGGCCATCATTCACAACGTTCCCATCGTTACGCGGAACGCGAAAGATTTCCTTACAATACATCGCTTCTTTCCCCTCCCGGGTATCTACGATCCGGCGTGCGAAGTATGGCATCTAAACGTCGAAACCAGTATAAAGGATAATTTACCCCAAGTTGCCACGTAAGTAACGGAGGATTTTTGATTATTCCTTACGCGCAAGCAAATGATCTGTGAATCCTTCAAGGATACCGAACCTGCAAGTGGCTAGCGATATCTCTTTACAGCGTAAAATCAGCTACTTACGGTAACATGTTACACGCACGTCTCCCCGGAGATGAAGCGAAGGCCGCGGCATTGACGATTTATCCCCTGTGCTGAAATTTTTTCTGAGACGTACGCCAATTTATTCTGTGTCAACAATTGTCGACTGTCGACAACAAGGTGTAGTGCTACCCCAAAATGCGTCAAGGCACTCAAGACCGCCAAAACCTTGAGCGCATCTTAAGGCAAAACCGTTCGTCTGACGTTTCGCTTTCGATACATAGGACCGCGACGAGGGGTATTGCTCCAAGATAGTTTTGTATTGACAGCAACTACAATGTTCACTATTTGTTCCTGCACTATGAACAAGCTCGCACTCCACCTCATACGCTGATCGCGAACAGAAGCCGTTATTTCCGGCTGCCGATCCGTTGCGTATTTGAGTGGAGCGTCCGATGAGCATTGAATCTGACATCACCGATAGTCTTGACAAAACTCGTGCCGAAGCTGCCATGCGTAGTTACACGCCTAAAGGTACCGTAAGGTGCGCTGGCACACCTCTCTTCAGAACAGAACTGGCACGCGATTATGGATGCTTGCTGGACCTAGATGCGGAAGTCATCCGGTGGTCGTGCCTCCAATCCGAGTTCACTGACGGCAGGTTCGTGCACATCCCAGACTTCCTCATCGAGCGTCGGAGTGGATGGGTTTTCGTCGACGTTCTAGATGAAAACTTGCCCCTTCCCCGTGTTTCGATCAAAGAGCTGTTGGGTAACACTCCCCATGAGTTCGTCACAGCCCATGAGATCGAGGCAGGGTTTCGACTTCAAAATGCAAAAGATCTCCTCCGCTACGCCCATTGGCGCACGCCACTCGGTGATCGATTACGCCTGCTTGCAGCGCTCGATGAACATGGATCGCTGTCAATGGCGGAGTGCCTGACAATCTTTAGGGAAACTCTTCCGATAGCTGGACTGGCCTCGTTGATTCTTCATCGATTTATCGAAATCGAGCTGGATATCGAGCTGATCAATCCCGACACCACCGTGCGCCGAAACCGCGATTGACGCTCCCGAAAGAACATCCCGCCGTAGCATCTCTATCCGTCAGGTGGACCATGAAAAACCGACTTCGCAAGAATATCCCGAACAACATCCCGCGGTTTCTCGCCTACTGCGCGATCGCAAAGGCTTGCCGCACGCAATACGAGTTAAGCCGAGGTCTGCCTGTCGTCATCGGACTTGTGGTTCCCTTTACAGATGATCTGGAAATCTATGCTGCCGCCGTGGAGCACATCGGCCGCCGAAACGTGGAACTCGGTTCCGATGACTTCGGTCGCAGCGATACTGAAGTTCTGTCGATGACACCGGCTTTACGAAAGACAGCCGAAGGTCGCACAATCCAGAGAATTCTAACGAGAGTGCCCCGTGTTGTTGTCGTTGCAACCTCTCATGAAGCGTTTCCGGACGATTTCAAGATCATCGCAGACGCGATCATGCAGGTCGCGCCTCCAGATCACCGACACGTTCAGGCGGCAGTTCTTCTGGGTCTCGGAGAGCGAATTTCAAACGAAGATGCCATCAAGATCGCGTCGAGGCCATTATCGATGGCGTCCTTGGCGATGCGAAAGGGTCGGCGTATCAAGAAGTCGATTACGTTGCTCGAAGACCTGGCTGCCAGACATGAAGACAAATCAGATTCCGTTGGAGGTCCAACGTTGAAAGAATTGCATGGACTGGGCGAAGCCGCCATCTGGGGAGAAGAGCTAGCACTTGATCTTGAAGATTGGAGTGCGGGGAAGATTCAATGGACAGACGTCGACAGGGGCGTACTTCTAAGCGGGCCGCCTGGCACCGGCAAAACCACCTTTGCAGGAGCGTTGGCGCGGACCTGCAAGGTGCATATCGTGATCGCCTCTTTGGCGCGTTGGCAATCCATGGGGCACCTCGGAGATCTGCTGAAGGCGATGCGCGCGACGTTCGAAGAAGCAAGAAAACGTTCTCCTTCTATTTTATTTATTGACGAGATTGACGCAGTTGCAGATCGTGACAAAGTCACTGGAGACAACAAGCAATATCATGTCGAAGTGGTTTCCGCTTTGCTGGAACAGCTCGACGGCGCTGAAAAACGTGAGGGAGTTGTCGTCGTCGGTGCCTGCAACAATCCCAACCGAATGGATCCCGCCCTAACCCGGGCTGGCCGCTTGGACCGACATATCCAAATTCCCCTGCCCGATGCGGCGGCACGCTTGGGTATTTTGCGTTGGCACCTGCGAAACGAGCTTCAGCATTCCGAACTGCCCGAAATCATTGATGCGACAGACGGTTGGTCAGGTGCCACAATTGAGAAATTGGTGCGGGATGCGCGTAGGCTTGCACGTCGGCGTCGGCGAGCCCTTGAAATCACGGACCTTTCCGACGCGTTGCCAAAACGTTTGCAATTTCCACCCCGGCTTATGCGACGGAATGCATACCACGAGGTCGGACATGCATTAGTTGGCCTAGCACTGGGAGTTGGAAAACTTGTTGAAGTAAGGTTGTCTAATTCCGTCGATCTGAGCGGCCCCAACCACCAAAATGGCGGTATCACTCATTTTAATGATATCTCGAACCTCGAACGACTACCCTCGGAAATCCTGGACCGGATCGCTGTAAGCGTCGCTGGCGCTGCGGCTGAACAGGTCTTCTTCGGCGTTTATGGAGCCGGTTGGGGCGGTGATGCAGGGTCAGATTTGTATCGAGCCACGCTTCTCGCCACGGCAATAGAAGCTTCTTATGGACTGGGCGACAACTTGATTTATATCGCCGAAGACTCCGAAGCCGAACTCCTGGCCGCCGCAAGATCGAACATCGCCCTCCAAGAAAAAGTCAGTTGCATTGTCGCCGAGCAGTTTGCTCGTGCAAAAGACGTCCTCATCAGCAAGCGTGGCCAAGTTGAATTTATGGTGGAGGCGTTGCTCAGGCTGGGGCGGCTGTCCGGAGAGGATGTTGAACAACTCCTGAATCATATTCCCCGCGAGAGTGAGGCGCAGCAATGACCGGGTATCTCTCCGCCACCACTATCCAGTGCCAAAGGATCAAGTCTTATTCTTTCGTTTCTTCAAATGCGCTCCCGCCGCGACGCGCTCGAATAGGTCTCGGCGGGTAAGCGGAGACCGCCACCGCATCAACATCAAACTTCAAAACCTAAATCGCGGAAGCTTTGCTTCCACGTGGAGGCATTTATGCGTGTAATCAACAATGCAGTCGAAGCATCGAAGAACCTCGACAAAGAAATCGAACTATTGGAAAACCTGGTGCGTGACCTGAAACAAATCCGCCGAGGTATCTTTCCGGGAAAGAAGACACTCGCTGCGGCACCACTAATCGACAATTGGAAGGTCGTTTCTCGGCCAACGACCTGTCTCGCTGGTGAGTTTTCCGGACATCCCATTTTAAAGGATACGCCAGTTGGCATTACCAGCGATGTTTGGGTCATTTCTCCAAAGATGGGGTTTGTCAGGACATTGTCGCGATATTATCAACTCGGGCGAAAAGCGGATACGAAAATCGGTTCGCAATAAACCTATGTGACGGAGGGTCGTCTCATCGAACCAGAAGTGCCTTTAACGCGGCTTACGTTCAAGGAGACTTCCCTGCCCGGCCCTTCAACTCATCAGCCCACGCCTTGGCGCGCGAAGCCAACGTTGCTAGGTGATCCGCGACTACAAATCCCGAGACGGTTTTGCGCGGTTGAAAGTCATGATCGCCATCCTCAAGCCACAGCATCTCGATTTTGTCGGAAAGCGTGTATTCGGCGACTTCGTCTTGATTCCCAAACTGATCGCGAGTGCCCTGCACGATAAGTGTTGGTGTTTTCAACTCAGCAAGATGAGCGGTACGTTGTTGTGCAGGCTTTCCGATTGGATGAAATGGATACCCAAGACACAGAAGCCCGAGGATTTTCCCGGAGGCATGAAATTCATCTGCAACCATACTTGCAACGCGACCGCCCATGGACTTACCACCAATGAATAATGGCCCTCGCGCGCCCAGTGCTTCCAGCGCAGCCAGATATTCCGGAATAAGCCTTTCGGCGCGAGGTGGCGGTTTCCGCCCGGCGGATGTCCGCCTGCTTGCCATGTAATTGAATTCGAAACGTGCAACCCGAAAACCCGACAGCGCCAGTGAGTGTGCAATCGCTGTCATTGAATTGGAGTCCATGGGCGCACCAGCCCCATGAGCGAGTAAGATTGTCTTATCGGCAGTATCGTCGCCATTAAAAAGGAAATTTGACATCATCGAAGTTACTGCAATCGAGGCTTTTTCAAAAAGCTGTTGCGATCAGCCGTCTTTATGCGAAGCCATGCCTCCCGCCCGTCACGAATGACCCTTACTGGTATCTCGGTTCCGACCGGGCCACTCTTCCAGACCTTCCGGTAGAAATCGGCCAACCCATCGATTTCACTGCCCTCAATTTCGGAAATGATATCACCTTCGCGCAGACCGGCCCGAGCTGCCGGGCCATCCGACGAGACCCCCATAACAATAATCTTGCCGTTGCTCTCAGCAGAAAAGGCTCCGAGCCAAGGTCGCGGTGGCTTGTTGACCGTACCCTGAACCAGCAGATCATCGAGAATTGGTAGCAACACGTTGATCGGCACGACCATATTTATGTCCGCGCGATCGCCATTCATCATCATCTGCAGATGCAATGAGCCGATACCAAGGAGTTTTCCATCAGCATCAAAGAGCGCGGCACCACCCCAGGATGGATGAGCGGGTGCAATGAAGATTGCTTCGTCCAGCAGATACTCCCAGTATCCAGCAAATTCCTGTTTCGCGACAATTTTTGACCGCACCGCCTGCCCTAGCCCGTCAATCAGGGTTACCTGACTGCCCAATGATGCAGCATCAGCATCTCCAAATTTCACTGCAGGAAGATCAAGAGGAGCCATGGGCAAAATGAGGCCAAACCCCGTTTCCTGATCGTAAGCGAGAACATGTCCGGGCACCACATGACCATCCCGGCGGGTCAGCCAAATTTCCTCGGCTTCGGTAATCAAATAACCGATCGTAAGCAGTAGGCCGTCTTCGCGAATGACCACACCACTACCCTCACGAACTGTCCCGAGCGCTGAAGCAGTAAAGGCGTCATCAGGGATAACAGACCGCAAAGCTACGATCGATTGTGAGAGCGTATTGGTGGTCATGGGATCCATCTCAGCGTCGAGGGTTACATGTTTATAGGAAACAGTGGATTGATGACTTCTGTTCCACTTGTCAAACCGCTCCGCATGCTTAGAAGCGAAGTGCATCCATGATAACCTTGATCGCAGGCGTTTTGACCCTGGCCTGGATAGTAGCATGTGCACATCGGAGATTTGACGGCAAGGACGATCGACCACTCGGAAAGCCCAGAATTACATTACAAATACTAAAACGTGATATAAGCAATTGATTTAATTAAATAAAGTTGCTTTGTATTTCGTCAATTTCTTTTACCTGACCGATTATTTGACCCCAGCTAGTTCAGTTTCGTAATCGCGTCGCGCGGATTCGATAAAATTGAGAGGTTCTATTTAACTCCCCCGAAGCGACGAGGCATTATCAATGGCCGGGGCTTAGGGGAAATTTCAATGTTCACATTCACGGGATATCTCGATCGAGGCGGCTACCTCCTTGCGGCGATGCTTCGAATAGGCCTGTTCATTGCGAGTATTTTTGTCTTTCCTTTCTCTCTCGCCCTGTTGGTAAATCCAAAGAGTTGTGGTGATGCTTGCGGTGCACTCGGACTCGTCGCAGCAATGGCCTATAAGCCGTTCGTTGCCTATCTTTTCATCTTTTCGATGGTTGGAGTATCGATGCGTCGCGCGAGGGATGCTGGATTGCCCTCTTGGTCCGGTCTGGCCGTGCCGCTCCTTTTGGCTGCCGACAAAGCTTACCTGACACTTTACGGCGCGCCCTGGTCCTTGGCGTTTTCGCACGGCATGATGTACCCGTACTGGCCGCGGTTTGTCGTAGAGGCGCTTTGCGGAATTACCCTGCTATGCATACTGCCGTCCAAGACGCAGACGCGCGGGACTGGAAATCCCTTCGGCCGCGCAGGTCAGATCGCCCTGGCGCTGGGAATCGTCATAGTGTTCTTCGATGTCCTTTCAATTCTTCTCAGGAATCACGATCTCGCGGATTTCCTGCGCCCAATCATGGCTGCGGTTCGTCCTGTTTGGACTGCCGTCCCATTCATCAAAGCTGCCTTCATCGTCATTATAATCTGGATGGCGTTCTGCCCAGGATCGACCCCGGAACAATCGGCGCAGCGACCATTGAAAGCGGGCATCGTGCACCGACGATTGCCGAATGCGGGTATAGCCGGGCTGGCAGCGGCGATCGCCTTTGCAGCCTATGTCTCGTCGATCGAATCGACCACGTTCCTTTATGCGTTCCAAGCCCAGTTCACGTCGATTTTCCTGCCGACTTTTGCGCTCTATTTCGCGCTTATCTGGTCGGGCACCAGATACTTTCATCGTCGGACGGTGGGCTCCCTTTTGTTCGTCGCGTGCGCCGCCGCGCCATTTATTCATTGGGGGTATACCCAATGGGCGGTGTCCGAAGCCAACGCGCGGGAAATCAGCGATATAGCCAAGATTCCGACCACGAAATTAGGAGCCGACGTCCCGATGGTACTAATGCTTGACGACTCCGGTGGTGACATTGCGAGCGCACGTGCACTTCTCACAGTCCCACAATTAAATCGCGTGATCTGGAATGAAGGATTGAATGCGAGTTCAATCAAGCTTTACGAAGTTTGTAAGGGTGAACCATGCACGCACGGGCCTTTTAATGCCCCCAACACGGTTGACGAGCTTCCCGAAAGATATCTTCTCCTTAAAGTCAGGCGGTCAAGCAGTTTTGCCCAAAAGACACAGCAATATACCGGCTTGGGTGGGCCGTACGAACTTCGGCTCGTCGCTCCCGGCCGCGATGACCTCATTGCTGTCTCGTACAGGATATTGAATCCGCACCCCTCATTTGCGCCTGTTCTGACTAACTCGGGCTGGTATAGGGGACGGGCCACGATCTTCACGGAACAGTTCAGGGCCAGCTTGACGGAGTTTTTGTCGACGGCGCTTGTGGAGGCCTCGTCGCAATCCGGGCGATATGAAGAAGTTCATTCTCGATGAGATGGAGGGCATGGATCGCTAGCATTTGGACCAATTTGGAATTCGGTGCTCCTGGACGCAAGAAATTCCATGATTGGTCTGTCGTCTAGCAACCATTAGACTGCATCCAAGCACCCTCAGGTCTTTGCAGCTTACTTACTTAGTCACGATCGTGGCCCCGTTTCAAATTCGAAGCTTGCAATGCCATTGGACACTTCATTCAATGCAGGATAATTATTGAAAATAGATATTGCGCTCTATCAAAGTGTGTGGCATACACCGCCACCTTGGCTGAAAAGCCAAGTAAAAAAAGGAATTCCCCATGACCAGCAAATTCATATCGATAGTTGAACGGAACATCCGTCAAGCAGCTCTCTAGCATCGGTATGATTGCATGCCGATACGCTAAAGTATTGGCTGCTTCTCGCATGACTTTCAACTACGAGAAGTGCAGGTACACTCAAAAACCTCCACTTAAACTTTATATCCGCGTACGGCATCATTCTGTTGCCGCTGCGTTTGTTGACTGATGTCGATTAACAGTGGCGGTGCCGCTACTTGAAACATGTCTTCAACTTAAGGAACCTTGGCTAACCAAGCCTCACATATGGAACCGCGAACACATCGCTTGGTTCTATTGCTTCGTCACGCTTGGCCACTAGCCCGAGAAATTGCTCAATTCATGCGGCGACAGCTGCATGGAACAATCTTTGACTGGCTTTTTTAAGAAAGGACAACGCCATGGTTAAGCCCCGCAACCTCTTCGAAATGAAGATTCAAGCACGTGCCTTTGGAGTATCAGCCACCATCGACGCTTCGAAGGATGATTGTGGGAATTGGGGTGGCAAGACCGTGGTAAGAGGTTATCACATAGCTTAGCTGCCAATGACGACGCCTGGTCGTGCGAAAAACCTGCCATCCATATCGATGAATCGGTGGCTATGCGTACGCCTAGAAAGAGGAAGCGCGGGTCGAAAATTGGTTTTATCATTGATCCCTTTCGTCGGCGCAAAATCTGGTACGACAGTGGGCTGGAGCAAAATGTCCTGAGCGCACTCGTCGCAATGCCTACGGTAGCGGAAGTCCGAGAACAGCAACTGGTCAAGTTCGTCAGAGATGGCCGTGATCGCAAGCATTTCTTTGATTTTATCGTGCGTTGGACTGATGGCTGGGTAACCGCATATGCCGCCAAATACAGTCAGGATATTGATGAAGAGCTCTTGCAGGACCTTCGCGCTATCAGGAATTCAGCGGGCGATGCCGTCGCAAACGAGTATTCCACCCTCAGCGAAAATGACTTCGACCACGTCACCATCGAAAATTCCAAACTCATTATCACCACTGCACTTGATTTCGACTTCGAGGGACAAAATGCTGTGAGGACGTTGCTTCCCTCGCTTGGCTGCAGAGTACGGCTGGCCGACATCGCTAATGCAACCAGCCTTGGAGAACGCGGATACCGTGCGGCTCTCAGTTTGGTCCAACGAGGCGATCTCGTTTGCACCCCGGGCGAGATCCTCGAACCCAGCGCAATTGTTTTTAACGCACTTCACGGAATGTGACGCACGTTAATATTTTCGTCAGCCACTTCATTTACGGATTCGAATGACGGCCGGCACCTAGTAAGAGTGCAAGGGAGGATAACATGGTAGATCTACGAGAACGCGCACATTTATTCGGACGCCATGACCGTTTAGTCATCGATGGCCAATGCTACCGGGTCGATGGCAAGGTCAAAGACGTTCACTACCTGCAACTCGTCAATGACAATTTGATTGAGGATTTCTTTGTCACGAAGACCGACAAACAAATCAACGATCTTATGTACAAGGATCGCCTCCGCATCGACGAGGGATATTTCTCCAAGACATTACAGCTTCTTCGTATGAAGTACGACAGCTCCGATCTTAGCCATCTGTCAGAGAATGAGCTTCGCACTGTAGCTTGGAAGAAAGAGTGGTGCGTCAGATTCCTCAAACAATCTGGTGACCGAACTGCGGCTTGGCAGCCTCGCCGCAATTCGGGCGATATGAAGAAGTTTATTCTCAATGAGATGGAGGGCATGGATCGCTGGCATTTGGATCAATTTGGCATTCGCCGTCCCCCTGGCCGTCGAAGAAAAGGCGAAATTCAGAAAGAGTTCGATTACCCCAGCGCAAGCACGCTTCGCGATTGGTTGAAGCTGTTCGCCCAATTCAACCACCGTATGGAGGCTTTCAAACCGAACTATTCCAGGTGCGGGAACCGTAATCAACTCGATACTCGTGCGCTTGCCATCATTGAAGAGGAGGTCAAGAAATTTGGCAGCATTCTCCGGCCGGCCATGGGCGATATTTACGAGAATATCGAGGCGAAGTTTTACAAGCTCAATAAAGATTTAGACAAAAGCATTCGTATTAAAGTCAGTGATAAAGCTGTCCGCAGAAGGATTCACAAGATGGATCCCTTTCTTTTGGACGCTGCCCGGCATGGTGAAGACTATGCATTGCGCAAGTATACGCCTGTAGGCAGAGGATTGGTTGTAACCCGCTTGCTCGAACATATCGAGATGGATGATTGGGAAGTCGACCTACACACGCTCATCGTCAAATCTTCAGTCTGGAACCAAATTTCCAAAAAGGCGAAAGCCAAAGTTCCACGCACCCGGTGCAACCTGACGATCGGCATCGACAAGTTGAGTCGATGTGTCGTGGGCATGCATCTCAGCCCTCATACCGCTTCAGCCGCCACAGCTAAATCGGGACTTCGTTCCATCATGATCGACAAATCGCCCCAGGCTAAATTTGCGGGTGCCATGAGCGACTGGAACATGCACGGCACGCCCGAATACGTCTCGACCGATGGCGGCCCGGTTTTTTTGGGGGAATTCGAAGAAGCACTCCGCTTGTCCGCAGTTTCGCGGAGCCTACCTGAAAAAGATCCAAGGATGCGCGGAACGGTAGAATCCTTCTTCCGAACACTCAAACGCTTGTGCCGTTATTTCGCCGGAAGGTCGTTTAAAGACGTCGTTGAAAAGGGCGACTACCCTGCGGAAAAGATGGCGTCGTTAACTTATCAGGAGTTCTACAAGTCGCTTATTATCTTTATTGTGGACTATTACCACCATCGGCCCCATCGCGGCCTGAACCGGGGAACCCCATACGGCAAGTGGCAAGCGGAAGCTTCTCGAGGTCTTCCGCCTCCCCGTTCGCGACAACAGATCATGTTGGCGTTGGGTCTGCGAGATACCCGAACGATTAGCAAGCTAGGCATCACGTATATCAATCAGCAGTACCACTCAAAGGATCTCGGCGAACTGTACCCTCTGGTTGGGAGCATGTCGCTCGATATCGTTGTCGATCCGGACGACCTCAGCATGATCCTCGTCCGAGTACCGACACATGTCAGGGACCGGAAGGCGTTTGAAAATAAGGATTATATCGAGGCCGAATGCCAAACATATGTTAATAGAGGCGTTACGCTCGTCGACGTACTGGAAACTCAAAAGGAGGTTATGAAGGATATCAAAGCACAACAGGATGCAGGGCGACCCATCCGCTTGGCTGCTCATGGCAAACTTCTGGAAATCGCAGACAACGGACGACGCATTGCTGGCGTTCCGACAAACGAACTAACACAGAGTGACTATAACTCTTTCAAAAGAAGGCTAGACCGAAAGGCGAAGGCTGCTTTGGGCCAGGTCAACTACTCCGAAACGCCAGTGGTCACCCAAAGTGGTCGACCAGGAACAGTTGTCGCTGTATCGCAACGCACCAAACCTCGCGTCGCTATGAAAGAACATCCCGTCGTAACACGCGTAGTTTCGACCGATCCGACGATTAGACGGCTAGATCAGGACGATACAGCTCTGGCTCCAGTACCTAAATTCTCTACTTCGATGAATGTACCTGGAGAAGAAGAATGACCCGCGTCAAATCCTTGGGAAGACCCGTCAAGACTTCTGCGCTGGAGTCCCCTTCTGCGAGACCGAGCGATGATTTTTCTGATGACGACTTTTTTGAATCAATCATCACAAAACTACCGGCAAAAAGTCGGGAAACGATCGATATCATCAGCAAGGTCAAGAGTACTTATATCACCAGCGGGCGAGACTCTGTTCTGAAGGAACAGTTTGACGATTTTCTGGTGAAAATGCTCGCACGGTCTAGCGGGCAGCGGGACGATGGGCGCGCTTTTTTTGTCACGGGAGCTAGTGGTGCTGGAAAAACTCATTCCGTCGCACATCTCTTGGCCAACAACGACCTGTTGCAACCCCAGATCAAGTCATTTGGAACTATCAAGCCCGTTATCTCGGTAGCACTGCAGGGACCATCCACACTTAAAATTCTCGGGCGGAGTATCTTGAGACAAGCAGGATACGAGTTCGTTCAAAACATGGAACAGGGTGAAATCTGGGACATGTTGCCGGCCCAACTTCATCACCGAAAAGTCCTGATTATCCATGTCGATGAGACGCAGCATATGTTGAAGCAGACAAAGACCGACACGGAACGAGCGAATCTCGCGAAAGCTTTCAAAGGCGTGATGAACTACAAACCCTGGCCAGTCAGCTTCATCATGTCTGGTATGCCGGAGACAACGGAGCTTGCGCGACTTGATGAACAAATCGAGAGACGCGGATACTTTTTCGATCTGCCGGATATCGACCTACCGGAGAACCGAGCCCTGGTATTGAAGATCATCAATAAATCTGTAGAAGCGGCTGGCTTACAGTCTGACAACGTCGTCCACAGCGATCTTCCGGAACGCATCACCCATGCGGCACGATATCGATTTGGCCGCATCACCCAAGTCATGTTGGAAGCAATTCAGGTTGCTTTGAAACAAGGTGCCACGCATTTGAGCCGGGAACATTTCGCTCATGCATATCTCGGGCTGTCGCACGCCAGAGGTCACGATGAGATGAACCCGTTTCTCGTTGACGACTGGGAACGATTACCTCCCGGTTCTTTCTTGAAAAAATGGCGCGATGATTGATGGCGCGTGGCCGACAACCACAGCCACTCGATTGGCACCACGCTCTAGAGCAGCGAGAAACAGTCGCGGGATTTGCTTCGCGGTTGGCTGCATTGAACGGGCGAAGCATGCCGCGGTTTCTTCGCGATATGATGATCCATCCAAGGTCGGTCGACAAATCTCATCCGCCAGCCCTCAAAGCAGTTGCCACGCTTGGCAGAGTGGATTCCAAAGCACTGTCTCAGTATACCCCCTCACCGCTGGGCGATAAATTCTATCTCGTAAACGGCCAGCAACTTGGACGTTTATCAATCAGCCGGACCTATTTCCGCTATTGCCCTCATTGTATCCACGAAGACCTCCACTCTTACGAAGGTCCGTCGATGGCACGCCCTTGGTTGCGTTTGGAATGGACCATTGACCACTTTCGTTCTTGTGGCCGTCATCAAGTTTTTCTCGACAGCTATCATCCAGTCCGCAGGAGGTTTGAACCTTTCGATTTCTGCCGAGCGGTTCACGGGCTAATCCCGCGACTCGCGAACCTTCTTGAGGCTTCAGCAAAGGCTCCTCCCTCCCCGTTTCAGGACTGGCTACTGCGCAGGATTGACGGTGGGAAAGATAACGTGAATTGGCTTGACGATGTGCCGCTGTATGCAGCAATCGGCTTTTGCGAAGCGCTGGGCGTCTCAGCCTTACATCCACCAAAAGTAAAAACGAGCTTGTTAACTGAACCTCAATGGGCTGAAGCCGCCGACAAAGGTTACGCAATCGCCCATGCTGGGCCGGATGCAATTTGCGCACTGCTCGATAATCTCAATAATCTGCAATCCAAAACCCGAGGGTTTTGGGGCCCGCGAGACACTTATGGCCTCGTTTACGGACTTCTACAAAAAACGGGGGCCGATCCTGCTTATGAAAAATTTCGGCAGTTGGTCCGAGAGTTTGCCATCAAAACCATGCCCATCGAGCCCGGTGCAGATGTGCTTGGCGTAATCATCCAGGAACGGGTGGTTCACACCATTCGAACCGCATCTCGTGATTCCGGAGCCCACGCGCTCACCATCCGCAAGCTGTTTGAAAAGCGCGGTATCACGGAGGGAAGATACGAATCCGGTCTCCAGGACCATCGTGTAACCGTTGAAGCTTCCGATATCCAAGAGATGGTCGAAGCTCTCAAGCAGGCGCTGTCTACGCCGCAAGTCGAGTTGATGACCGGAATCCCTCGGATCCCATTGAAAGTGCTTATCGCTGACGGTCATCTGCCGACAATCACTGGTTCAACAGGGAAAGCCTACGCAAAGCATCGCTTTTCCGAGATCGAAGTGCAGAGGCTGATGGAAAGGCTGTTTGAGGGAACGGTTTCGGTGACCAATCCGGAAGAACGGCAAGTATCGGTGCAGCGGGCAAGGAATATCGCATGCGCATCAAATTCCCAGATTTTGTCGCTCATTATGGACGGAAAACTGAAGTGGAAGGGACGGCTTGTAGGCACGTCTGACTATGCTGGCCTTCTTGTTGATGCCGATGAGATTACTCGTATTGTTCGTTCCGACGTTCAAAAGAACGGATTGACTAAGCTCGAACTGAAAAAATTCATTCCGGGTATGGGCCGCGATTCAATCGCCAGGTTCATTCGTGACGGTCTGCTAGAAACCGTGGAAGAATTCAATCCGGAGGCCAGGAGAATGTCTACGGTAATCTCCAGATCTAGCGCTCAGAAGTTTCTCGATACCTATGTGTCGCTGGGTGAACTGAGCCAGAAAAGCGGACTGCACCACAAGCAGGTTCGTAAATTGCTCCGGACAGCGAAGATTGAGGCTGCATTCGATCCTGATGAGTATCAGTCATTTTTTTACCAGCGCGAGCAGGTAGACGAAGTACAAAACATTGATCCAAATTTCTGGCAATACGAAAATGCTCAAGTGCAGAATCCGGCAAAAGGAGCAAATTGCAATCTGTCCCATGTTGGCTAGCGCAAGAATACTTTCCTCCCTGCCATAGTACTCTCTATTCAAGCAGCCCTGACGTGTGTAGTCATTGGGCCCTGTGCACTGGGGGTATACGACTGGCTTACTGCTGGGCTCATGCACGTCGCAAGCTCTTTAAGATTACGCGCAGGCTCGTCCCCGATTGCTGAAGAAGGCATAAAACGGATTGGCGAACTCTATAAGATCGAAGCCGAGCTTCGCGGTCTGAATCCTGAAACGCGTCTGGCAGACCGTAAGGCCCAGTCAATACCACTGATCATGGATATGGAAACATGTCTTGCTCATCACCGCGCACGCTTGTCGGCAAAGGCTCCATTGGGCGAAGGGTTGAAATATATCGCCAAATACTGGGACGGGTTGTGCCTGTTCCTGTCTGACGGTCGCGTCGAGCTGGATAACAACAGCGTCGAAAGAACGATCCGGCCAATTGCATTGAGCAGAAAAAATGCATTATTTGCAGGTCATGAAGCAGGTGCCCATAACTGGGGTATTATCGCGTCACTAATCGAAACCTGCAAACTTAATTCAGTTGATCCGCAAAAGTGGCTGACCATCACACTCACAGCAATCGCCAATGGCCACAAGCAGAGCTGTACCGACCAACTGTTGCCATGGAATTATCTCGATAAGGTGTGATTGCAATACCGCACAATATACCGTGATGGCTGATAAAATGAAACGAAGGACATACCAGAGGCAAAAGTAATGACCAGAGAAGAAATCCTTAGCTACTCTCAAGCAGTTTGCGATGGACTTCGCGAGGATGAAGACGGGGTGAGACGTGAGGTTCTGACCCACGCAGGAAATAGGTGGTCGCTCGGCGTCATTCACACCCTGGGCGTTTATGGCAGGCTTCGGCACGCAGATATTGGAAGACGAATGCATGGCGTCACCCAACGGATGCTAACTCGCACTCTGCGCCAACTCGAAAGAGATGGCCTCGTCACGCGCTACGATCTCGTAGAGACGCCGCCGCGGGTAGAATACGAACTAACAGAATTGGGAATGGGGCTTCTCGTTCGTATGATTCCGCTGTGGACATGGGTCGTCGAGAACTCGGAGCAGTTTCAAAAGTCCCGCGAGGGCTTTGATTCCCGCCAGCCAGAGAAGCCGTCCTGGCAGACACCTTGGAAATCCTGACACAGACGCTGATCCGTGATTGCCATAGAAATTGGTACGCCCCTGCTGAAGATGGTGTTTCTGACAAAGCTTGACGGGGGAAAGCGAGATTATAGCGCTCCCCCATCGCACCTTTAAGCCCCGTTACTTGGCCGTCAGGTTCGCGTTGATCCAATCGGAAACATCAGTAACCTTGATGCCTTCACGCACGTTGAAAGTGTCGGCCTTGTCCCATGCCATGCCTCGCCCGATACCAAAGGCCGCTCGGTACTTGCGCATCATGTTTTGGGAATCGTTTGCCAGTTCTTCCATAAGGACCGGAACGGTCCACTCGGACCGGCTGAAGGGCCGGTTTAATCCCGCCTCCAGCTTGTCCGCAAGCTCGCCATAGGTGACGGTATCGCCCGCCAGGAAGACGATCTCGTTGCTGATGGTTGGCTCGTAAAAGACCACTTCAGCAGTGAGCACGCCGATGTCGTCAGGTGTCGTCAATGTAACGGCTGTATCAAAGCTGCCGAGGGCTTTGACCGCGCTCTTTTCCAGATCAACGACACCGAACTCCGGCTCGAACAGATAGCTCATGAACATGCCGGTGGAGATAATGACCCATTCAGTCTTGTGCTGCGAGCGGAGCAGTTCACGGACATCAAGCTGTGCGTCGAAGATGTTCTGCGGACCACCACGACCGATCGCTTCGAAGTCGACACCGAACTGCCACGGGAAATAGCGCGGAATTCCTGACTGCAAAGCGGCCCTTGCCAGCTTCATCGGTGTGTTGATCCCAGCCGCATAACCCGTGCAGCCAATTACGGTGTCATACTGCGAGAACAGAGATGCCAACTCGTCAACCGAGCTCTTCACCAAATCGCCTACGACTATCTCAATCCCCAAATCGCGAATTTCAGCGATGTCGCGCTGCTTGGCTGGTGAGTCAGACTCTACGGCGCTGGCGCGCAACAAGACGCTTATCGTTGCGCCGTCAATGTCCTTTGCGCGACGGGCCAGATTGCGCAGGACCGGCATGCCGAGTTCTCCAGCGCCCAGCACGAGGATATTCCGGGACTTCACGTTGGAAGCTGTTTGATTCATAGTTTTCAATCCTTCAAAAATTCAATGTCGCCACTACTTGGCAAGGTGCGAGCACGAAGAAAAGAAGGCACACGGATGATACTGCAGCAAAACTGAGGGCGGGCAAGCACGACACGGATCGGCGGATGTGATGTCCGCTGTTGGCGCATTCAAGCGACCAAACTCACGGTGGCAGTTATCGGAACGGCCTGTCGCGCTTAAGTTAATGTGATACGGAAACACCGCTTTCGGAAAAAACTACCAACTCTAAGGAGAAGAAAGCGGTCGTTGGTTTTGGGCGCGGATTATTGTCGATCTGCGCCCGAATTATCTCTAGAGAGTTGCAGCCGGAACTGTAGGCCGAACCTTTGCTATTTTGATGATGGCTATTCTGGGTGCATTGTCGGTAAACTAGGGATCGTCGACAAGATACGATCGTAGGAGGAGAAAGTGCCTAAAGCGTTATTGTTGAATCGTATTTTCCGATGCATTGGAACGTATGAGCATTGAACCCAATGGTATAGCTAAACCATTTCGTATGGCGCGAACTCGTATTCTACCGGGTTGGTCAATGACTATGGGGCCCAACTTGAACTGAAAGTTCATCACAGCTCTAAGTTCGTCGGCGTCTACGTCATCTAAGATCGGCTCTCTTTGTGCCTGTTCGCTTGGGAATTCCGCTCTGATTATCGCGTCCTCATAAGACCGCCCGGGAAGTGCAAGCTCAATTGTTAGAGAATCGAAACTATCATTGAGAGCCTCGCAAAAAATTACCCAAACGGAGAGTTGTGGCAGTGTACTGGGTAAATCAGCTTGCAGTACTATCTCTGCGCCCAAGACACCTACCATTGTAATTTTTCCATCAACCTCATGGCGTACGTCCTCGCAAAACAAGGTGTACCCATGAGGTTGAAACACGTACTTTTCGTTCATCTATGCATACACTCGCATTGTTGGTTTAGCAGATGTACCTTCAGAGATGACCTGAGTGCTTGCTATGGTACTTGTTGATTTTACCTCGCCGGAAGGTCCAAATATCTTACCAGTATTCCGACAAACCGCGTGAATCTGGATATCGACATCCAGTGCATTCGCGATATCAGACACTGTGCTGATCTCCCAATTGGGAGAAGTTGATCCAAACCATCTAGATACAGCTGATTTGTGTCGACCCAGCGCACGCGCTAGATCTTGCAGCTTGTACCCACTAGCCTTCTTGCTCGAAAGCACGCTCCAGAACATACTTGCAAACGCAGCTTTCATAATCTCACGGTCATATTTCGCGTCGAAATCGGTCTGCTTGTTCTCGTTAATCTTCATCGACATTTCTTACTACTCCACCAAAATAATCCTCTACCTTCGTAGCGCGAAAAGGATCGAGGTTGCCAAATAAGTCAGACCATTGCTGAGGAATCGTCGAAGCCACTGAATTGTATTTATAACGTGAGGCTAGGTCGATCCGTTCATGCATTTGAAGTCCTACGAAGACCCCCGGTGCTGCAAACCGCCCAAACACCCTAACTTGAGAAGACTTAGGCTTCCGAGCACATATGGCCCAAACCTCATCTATGCCCTCAAGTTTCTCAAAGTCGGGACTCTTAGTGTTCCTCCCAAGAAGGCTTACCGTTACCAAATGGCCTGAGCAAAAACGTCCGACAAGCACTTCGGTTTCTAAGCCAGGAAACCCAATCTTTTCATTTGCTTCTCCCCTTAGGATACTTGCCACTTTGGGCGTTAGATAAAGAAGTCTCATTTCCGACGTCGCCCGAATCGGGTGATATCGAACCAAACGTTTTGTATCCACTGCTTGATACAATATGCGATTTGTTGCGTTATAAGTCAACTCTCGCATCCGAATATTTGACTTGAATGCAAGTTGGAAACCTCAGGTGAACAAATTGGTTGAAAGAGTTGGGAGAACAGACCTTTTAGTCGGACGATACTTGCCTCGATTCCTTACCTAAATCTATCGGCAATTATTCTCAAAAAACTTTCCCTAGTTTTACCGATAAAATCGGCTTGCAGCTTAGTCTCCGAATTCAAGCTCATCTGCGCAGAGAACGCGAATGGCAGTCTTAACGTCGCGCGCCAACGTGTTTTATTGAATGACACATTTGATAATCTTGTGATTTTCATCGGATCTCACAGCTTGAACGGAACTTAGGGTCCGTTTGGAACGGAACTTTGGGTCCGCAAAAAATAGCTTTTTTTAATTCTCTAACAATTTCAATGCCTTGCAGATACCCAAATACGGAACTTTGGGTCTCCGTACAATTTCCGAAGAAAATGGGTTTCCCAACTTGGGGAACCCAAAAATAGCGTTCTATAGCGGGAAGTTTCGGCGTCGTTACTCAACGGGAACTTTCTTTACAATGAAGTTTGCCCAGACCGTTCTCGATATTTCTTCTTTATCGGGGTTCTCAGTTTCGTAGTCATATTCTTCGAGAACAGTGAGAAAACCATTTAAGGGCCACAAGAGATCGTCTGGAGTGATGAAGCCCGTTTCGCACTCTTCGCAGTGCGCATAAATGTCACCGCTACTGAGATTACGCTGTAATATCAGCCAGCCTTGGCGGCAACCCGGACATTGCCCAACATGAAACAGTTCACCCATTGCACTTCTGTGCCATAAACCTTCATCTGCCTCAAGTTACTGCTTCGGGCTGGGTTCGACCCGCAACTCCTTGTTGGAATGGCACCAATGTGCAGCTCTGGCGTTGCTCCACTCCGACAAACTGAAAGAATCTGTGACCGCTATTGGGCGGCATTCGATGTTAACGTCGATGTACGCGGAGCTTTAATTGATGTCCCATCACTCTCAAGATTTCCCCATAAGAACGTGGCTTGCGGTCAGCGCATTGCTGTTTATCTCTACACCATCAATTGCTTGGTCATTGCCAATATTCAGGTGGGATTCAAATGATAAGGGTTTTTGGATTGTCGCAACCAATCCAGAAAACCGATCATACAACTGTTCCACGACATATAAACTTTCATACAGTGGCCAGGAAAATACCCATACAACGAGTTTTTTTGTTTCGCCGAAATTCAGTGGGGTTTCGTTTGTGCAAACAGTAAATTTACCTCCAAATATCCCGTGGACCGTCGTTCAAATAGGTCAGCCTGATTGCTATTGAACTTTTCACCGGCATTAAACTCTTACTCCTGAGCATCGGTTTTTTGGTCACGATAGACAGAGGCTTTACCAGACAGTGCGCTTTCGCGCTTGAACAGCCGAGGGTGCTCGAGAAAGAACCGGCTTGTTTTAGGAGGTGATCTCATGAACCCTATACCAACCGGCCACGTCAGTGGCGATAATTTGATCCTCGTGCGCAGGTTTCTCGCTGATGTAACTGACGTTTGGTCGAGCTTAACCAAGCCCGAACAAACTGCTCTCTGGTTCGGTCGCTGGGAAGACAATGCGACGCCAGGGAAGATCATTCGCGTGCGAATGGCCCACGAGAAAGGTCAACCATGGGCCAACATGATTGTCGAAGAATGCAGTGCGCCGAACCGTCTGGTAGTCACAGGGAATTGCAAGGGCCCGCCTTCGATGAGAGCGGGAAATCCAGCCCAACTTCGATGATCGCTATGTCGTGGGCGATCGAGACAACTGCGACGGTGAAAGATTCCGCTGCCGGTGTAGGCTAAACGCAAGATTGGGCCGTCTCCATCTGGAATATGAGGGCTATAAGTGACGCGTTCTCAATCGTTAAATGTAATTGTTTCGGGCAGGAATTGACCGAGTTTTTGTCTCATTACTTTTCGAATGAGACGTACTGCAGGCCCGGAAAAACCATCAAGACTTTGAATACAGCCAAATACTCTGTGATGACTGCGGACTTGTTGGGCAAAGCGGTAAATAAAAAGAAGAGCGTGTGGTGTCACGTAGGCGATATCAACGGGCTTGTGAATATAGGCGTTGCGAGCGGCGATTTCCAAATGGTTGATGAGCGCGACCGGAGAATATTGCTCTATATTCCGCGTACGAAACTTGATTTGTTTGTAAAGTATCTCTGGTTGGCTTTGATAATACGCTTGCTGGGTGGATTTGCGCATGGGATGCGGAAGGTGATCGACCAGCAAAAACTTTTTCGTAAAACCGGCAATGCGAGCGCCGAGTTCATGAGCGAGCCTGTATGTTGGCCGCTTATTCGGTTGAACAGCCTTCCGAACTCTCAAGGCATTGCGGAAAAAGGTTTTGAGACGCCAGCGCTGTGGTGGAACCCACTTTCCAAAAATCACAGGCATCCCATTCCGAAAGAAAAAATCCGGGGTCAGACTTCTGTTCATGAAGAAATCGTCATTCAGATAGATGTAGTGCTCACTGAGTTCGGGGATGCGCCAAAACATTGCTTCTATCGTTCTGGCGTTGAACGTTGGTAACATTTCTTCAAAGCCTGCAAACAGTACCGTGTGATCAATAATCTGGATAAAGTCCTGTTCGCACAGGCCAGCCTTCGCAAATTCATCGATAAATTGTGGTTTCTGATTATCCGAGACTATCCAAATCCGCCGGATAAAGGGGGCAAATTTGAGAATTGACGCGATGCAATAATAGATTTCGCCATTGTTGGCATATCGCGTCGCCTTTCCGAGCATACGGCCGTCCAGATGTTCTTGCATCTTGGCGAAATGCTTTGGGTCAGATCCATCGACCCAAGCTATCACAGCATCGATTTGTGGATTAATTACAGAGTCCAATCGCTCAAAACTCTCCCCCATGAACTTAACTGGATAACGATTATTTAATCTCATACAATAATAATTAAGCGCAAGGATTAGGGTTCCGATGATTGATAATTATGTTTGGGATATCTACCTCGAGACGCTTCGTCAGAACTTCTTTTCCCCTTGGAATTCTCAACGAAACGGAAAACAAGCTGATCGTCTGCTATTGTGAGGCTGTGATGTGCTAAAAGTCTTCAAAGAGTTCAGCACATCATCCTCTTAACTACTCCAGGCGGCGCCTGAATAGCCACGCCGCCGCTGACAAAGTCACGCCAGCTATCAATGCGAGTGGGATTGTCTGGTGCAGTACTTCCAGAGACCCGATATCCTTCAGAAAAAGCCCTTTGATTATCACCAGAAAATATCGAAGTGGATTTATGATGGTAATCGGCTGCAGCCACTGGGGCATATTTTCGATCGGCGTTGCAAAGCCTGAAAGAAGAATAGCCGGGACGATAAAAAGGAATGCTCCGAGAATAGCTTGTTGCTGTGTTTTCGACAAAGCTGAGATGAACAATCCGATCCCGACGATCGCTGCAAGATAAATAATGCCACTGCCGTAGAGATAAATCAGCGATCCCCGAAACGGAATCTGGAACAAAAATATCGCGGCCAGCAAATAGACTGTCATGTGAAAAACGCCGATTAACATTGGAGGTATCAACTTGCCGATGACAATCTCATGCGTCCGCAATGGGGAAACAATCAGTTGATCGAATGTGCCGAGCTCCCGTTCTCTGGCTATTGATAGGGCAGTAACAATTAGACCAATCAGCATTGCAATACTTGCAATCAAGTTTGGCACCATGAACCATTGGAAATCCAAATTGGGATTAAACCAATTGCGCGGCATTACGTTTATCATCGCGCTCTGCGTTTTCATCCCCGATGGGGTTTCCAGGGAAAGTCTTCCGGCAATCTGGCTTAGATAGCCCGCTACTATCTGTGAAGCGTTGGATTTACGCCCGTCTAAAATGATCTGAATTGTTGCCGGCAAACCCGCTTCAATGTCGCGGGAGAAGCTTGGACCGATCTCCAATGCGGCTATAACTGTCTGATTGCTGATTGCATCGTGAATACGCGATTGATCCTGCGTATGCGATACAGTGCGGAAGGTTGGCGAGCCTTCAATCCGCGTTATCAACTCTTCGCTCCAATGACCACTGTCGCGGTTTAGAATCAGGACGTCCACATTCCGGACTTCAAGGGTAGCCGCATAGGAGAACACCAAGAGCTGGACGATAGGCGGCACAATCAAGATCATCCGACTCTTTGGATCGCGGAGCACCGCGAGAAGTTCCTTGATGATCAATGCTTTCAGCCGCGTCCACCACATATTAATCGATCCGTTTTCGTGTACTACGGGCGGCCAGAACAAAGAAGACGCTGCCGATAAACAGCATGATAGCCATTGCCTTCAAAAACATCGGCCATATATCCCCGGCCAGAAAAAGTGTCTGCAAGCTTGGTATCAGGTAACGGGCGGGTACGACGAAAGTGATCCATTGTATGACCACCGGCATAGAATTAATTTCAAACAGGAAACCCGAAAGGAGAAATGCCGGAAGAAAGGCCGAGATCAAAGCAAGCTGCGATGCCAGGAATTGGTTTTTTGTTGCAGCTGATATAAGCAATCCCTGACCAAGAGCTGGCACAAGAAATGCCGCTGAGAGCAGATACAATGCAAAGATTGATCCTCGGAAGGGCACGCCAAACAGGAATACCGCGATTATAACGCAAAGGGTCATCGACAATATTCCAAGCACGAAATAGGGCAGGATTTTTCCCATCAGCAGTTCCGCAGATGTCACCGGCGTTGCCATAATTGCTTCCATGGTTCCGCGTTCCCATTCCCGGGCGATGACCAATGACGTCAGCAGGGTTCCGACGAGCGTCATGACGATGGCGATTGATCCTGGAACAAGGAAAAAGCGGCTCGTCAGTTCCGGATTAAACCAGAAGCGCTGCTCTACGCTGATCGCTGAGGCGCTGCCATCTTTTTGAACTCCCATATCTGCCGACCGGATAGCCACCCACCCTGCAATGACGCCTTGCGCATAATTCTGAACGAAACCGGCGGTATTGGTATCAGATCCATCAACAATCACTTGAATCTGCGGGTTCATTCCTGCCGCGAAGTCGGAGGTAAAGCCGGCAGGAATAATGACGATTCCTCGAATTTCGCCGCTTATCAGTTTTGCATCAAACTCCCTTCGATCCCGACCTGTTTCAACATCGAAATAGCGCGATCCCCGGAAGCTGGCAGCAAGATCGCCTGCCAGTGGTGTCTGCTCTTCAATAACAAGGCCGATACGGGTTTGGCCCGTGTCGAGCGAAACGCCATATCCAAACAGAAACAATAGAACGACGGGTAAAACAAAGGCGATGAGAATACTACTTGGATCCCTCAAAAGCTGGAAGGTCTCTTTGCGGACAAGCGCAAAGAATCGCCGGACGCGCGCTGGTTCCGTCGTTTTACTTAGCGATACGGAGGTCATGCCGCTGCCTCCCGCTCGGAGGCCTCCACCAAGGCGATAAACGCATCCTCCATGGTGGGATCCGGCTGCGTCTTAGTCGCGACCCCTGCCTTGAGTTCATCGGGCGAACCCAGAGCAATCGAACGACCACGATAGATAAGAGAAATACGATCACAATACTCGGCTTCATCCATGAAATGTGTGGTGACAAGCACCGTCACGCCTTTCTCGACAAGGCCGTTAATGTGTGTCCAAAACTCACGTCGTGTTATGGGGTCTACGCCGGATGTCGGCTCATCTAGAAAAAGCGCTTCTGGTTCGTGCATAACGGCACAGGCGAGTGCAAGGCGTTGTTTTAGGCCAAGAGGCAAATCCTTTGCCGGCAGGTTATCCCGAGCGGCAAATGAAAATATCTCATTCATCAAGCTTATGCGCTCGCGTTTACGTGACCCGCTCAAACCATAGACGCCGGCGAAGAAATCCAGATTCTGTCCGACGCTCAAATCACCATAAAGAGAAAATTTCTGCGCCATATACCCTAGACGATTGCGCGCCTCGGCACCATCCCGCCGCAAATCAAACCCGGCTACCCTGCCCTCACCCTGCGTAGGTTTTAGAAGCCCGCACAGCATCTTGAACGTGGTGGATTTTCCCGCACCATTTGGCCCAAGAAGCCCGAAAATCTGACCTCGTGGAATGTCAAATGTAATGTCCTTCGCTGCGGTGAAATCACCAAAATTCTTCGTCAATCCATGGGCCTCTATGACGGGCTTTCCATTCTGATCATCGAGCCGTGTGGCCGTTTCGGCAAGCTTGGAACGCCCCCCTGGGCCACCTCCAAGCATATCAACAAAAGCGTCTTCGAAACGTGGCTCTGTGGCACGTATCTTGGCTGTGTTTCCCGCGATTTTCGTCAACTCACTTCGTTTCGCTTCCGCGCTGGTAACAATGCGCACTGCGTAGCCTTGAATGACACCATCAACCACGCCTTGCTGTTCCAGGATTTTCGAGAGTGCCTGACGGCGACTGCCGGATATGCCAGTGAACTTGAAAACCCGATCTTTAACCCGATTTGTCAAATCCGCGGGCGGTCCGGAAAATAGCAGTTCGCCCTTATTGAGAAGCAACACCTTATCGCAGGCTTCAGCCTCATCAAGATAAGCAGTTGACCAGAGGACCCCTATGCCGTCCTTGGTCAGGTCCTTTACCATCTTCCACAGGTCGCGGCGGGAAATCGGATCGACGCCAACACCTGGTTCATCCAAGAGCAAGAGTCTGGGTTTTTTCAAGAGAGCGCAGGCAAGCCCAAGCTTCTGTTTCATTCCGCCCGAAAGCTGACCAGCGAGCCGCCCGGTAAATCGCTTTAGATCAGTGAACGTCAAAAGCTCATCAAATGCTGCCGGACGCTCGCCCAGCGGGAGACTACGCAAATCAGCATAGAGATTGAGATTTTCCTGAACCGTGAGGTCTTCATAAAGTCCGAAACGTTGAGGCATATAACCGATTAGAGCCTGAATGCTTGGTGCATGCAGTTTGGTGTCGAATCCCAGAACATTGATCGAGCCTCCATCCGGCTGCATAAGTCCGGTAATCAGACGTATCAGCGTAGTTTTACCAGCACCGTCTGGACCAACCAGTCCTGTAATCCTGCCTCCGCTTATGATGCCGGACACATCTTTCAATGCTTGCGCAGCTTGACCAAAGCTCTTGCTGACATCTGCGAGACGAACAAATTCGGATCGGGCATCATCATCGGTGGATGGAATCCGGTCGGTCATAGCTCACGGCCTGGTTCCATCGGCACTCGAAGGGTGACAGGCATTCCCTGTCGCAAATCTTGGGTTGCCTCATCAACAATGATGCGTAACCTATAAACGAGATCTGTGCGCAGGTCCGGCGTCTCCACTGATTTGGGCGTGAATTCAGCCACTGGCGATATAAAGCCGATCTTCCCTTTAGCGGGTTTACCGGGTTTCGTATCCGAGTATACATCGACGACCATGCCAGGATGTATGCGGCCTAGATCAACCTCAGAAATATAACTGCGAACCCAGACGGGTTTCAGCAGCGACAATACAACCACAGGATCACCTGGCGCGACGATGGAACCTGCCTCACGAACGCGGGAAAGAATTACCCCATCATTAGGCGCATGCATTTGAGCATCATCCAGCGAAGTCACGGCGCTGGAAAGTTTCGCTTCTGCAGCTGCAAGGTTGGCTTTCGCTGCTTCAATGTCTTCTTTACGTGTTCCTTCTTTGAGAAGCGCCAAAGCTGCCCGCGCCGAAGCAGTCCGTGCATTCGCTATCGATTTTGCTGCAATTGCCTCATCCAAACCGGACTGGGAAATGGTTCCATTCGGGCGGAGGCGGAGGGCACGCTCATAGGAGAGAGTTACATTTTCAAGATCGGCAAGCTGCTCATTCAGCGCGGCTTCTGCTTGCACTATCTCAGTCTGGCGTGGCCCTGCTATTGCCTTTTCAAGTGTCGCACGCAGCGCAGACACTTCAGCCTTTGCGGCATCAACAGACTGTTGATAGGGCGCTGTATCCAGGCTCGCAATAACTGCGCCAGCTGCAACGGTATCACCCTCGTCAAACATCAGCCTTTCCATGCGGCCATTGACCCTGAAACCAAGTGGCACCTGACGGATATCTACATTGCCGTAAAGCGTGAGTTGCGTCGCTTCCGATTCAACCCAGCCCATTTTGCGTGGAAGCTCAAACCACCACGCCAAGCCTGCGGCAACCACAACAACCAAGATCAATATAATGATTAGCCGCTTCATGATCGCACCTTGACGGGCAGTATGGCAGCAACAAGTTCCCCCGCTAAATCCTGTATAGTTTTAACTTCGCTTGCACCAATACTGCTCCACTCGAGCTGCAGCATCGCAGAAGCGTGGGCTGTGCGGTACACAAGAACACTGCCGAAAAGAGAAATCATTCGTAAGCGGACATGTTCGGATAAAGGATCTTCGTCAAGCAAGACGCTAATGAGTTGGATGCCTGCCTCAAGCATAGGCTTCATGACTGCGGTATATACTCTGTTGAATGCCTCTGTCGGCTCCATCTGTTCTCGTATCAAAAACCGTGCCCATGGCTCGGATTCCTTGCTTACAAACAGAGTTGCCATCTTTTGGAGTATCTCTGTCAGGAAAGCTCTTGCTTCTTCGCGTGACAGACTTTGCCCGGCTGCCGCCAATTCTTGCAGTCGTCCTCTCACCTTGGTTCGCAAGCCTGAAACGTGGGAATTGATCTCTCCGCCAAGATATTCCGCCGTGGCTATATAGAGCCCTTCTTTGCTCCCGAAATAATAAAGGATGGCCTGTAGATTCACACCTGCTGCATCACGCAACATCCGCGTACTCGTGCCCTCGAAGCCATATCGGCCGAACAGGTCGAGCGCGACGACGATGAGCTTTTCGCGGGCAATTTCTCCGCGAGCGGACTGACGTTTCCTCTGCTTGGTTATATTTTCCATATCCATAATCTACATCGCAGCAAATAATAAGTCAAACGAATGAATTTTTCTGGTACATTGCAATTGCGATAACTGACTAGGTTAAGCCAGAACTTTTACGATGGCGGCGATCTATCGCGCGGATGGTGCGGCCAAAAATCCAATGCTATCGTTGAACCCGATCAAGCGGTGTTATTTCGAGCGCCCGCTCTTCTTCAATGGAGATGTTATGACAATCTCAGGCATGCTGCAGCTTGCGGCGTCGACACTGGTTTTTCTACTTGCGGCTGTCGGAGCCAAACACTGGGCAATATCGCCCACATTCCCGAAGCTGGCTATAACGCTGATTTTATATACTATCGGCAATCTGATTATGCTTCGGCTGGTGCGTGAGTTTGGAATGGCCTCGGCCTTCACCCTTTCTGCATTGCTGCAACTGGTGGCCATCAACGCAATTGCAATAGTTTATTTCGGCGAGAAACTGCCAACAACTCAACTTGCCGGAATAATGCTGGCAATCATTGCCGTGGGACTAATTACGTTCGCCCCGTCGAAATAGCCAATCATGAACTGACTCTGGGCGTAACCACAATTGCGAATGCATAGGCATGGCATCTGGAACAATGGGCGAGTTAACGGGTTTTCCATTTTGGAAGAGAGACCATGGCCTAGCGTCCGAGGCGCGAAGACAATGGCTACACCACGCAGGTTTCGAATCGTGGGAATTAAACAAATGGACGAAGTCAGAGTGGCGGTGCAAGGCGCAGAAGGGAAAACATTCTGCCGGTGCAATTTCAGATCGACGCAATGCCACACCTTCTATTGTATCAGTCGACAGCAATGCATGGCGATAAGTCCTAGCGCGGCGTGGGTCGATGCTTTACACCCAAACAATCAATGCCCGGGTTAAGCAAAGAGATGAATCCTATTCCGGACCACGGTGGAAATTCGTACAAAGGCTCGGGAAAATTGACCGGAAAGCGATCCGCTGTCGAGTTATGTTTCTGGAGCAACGATTGCCGTCACTGGCGGTAAGCCCATAACTTGATGGTGGCAGCTCATGACCAAGCACTGGCACGGGGAAGCCATTCTATTGCCATTATGCGGTTTTCCCGACCGGAATAACTGTCATGGAGAACATTTTCTTCTTTTGCTCAAGGAAAATTGAGCTTTTGCTCTGACCTATAATAAGGCATGCATTGTCGTGGAAGCGCAAGAGGCCAACGCCTGTCAGTTGCAGAGCCAACTGATTTGAATAGAATCCCCGGCCATGAGTTAAAGAGGATCATAATCCATGTTTTATGCAATTCTGGCCTATCACGAAGAGGAAGTCGTCTCTTCCTGGACCAAAGAGGAAGACACGGCCCTTATGACCGAGCTCTTGGAGATTAATGAACGTCTCGTTCGTGAAAAAACTCTCGGGCCAGCCGCACGTCTTGGTCCCACAGGCCGTGCAGTAACGCTGCGCGGTAAGGACGCCGAAATAGTAATCGATGGTCCTTTTGCCGAAACCAAAGAGCAATTGCTTGGTCTATATGTTGTTGATTGCCCGTCACTTACTGCTGCCGTAGAAACCGCACGCGAGTTGCGCCGCGCCAATCCGACAGCCGTTTACGAAATCCGGGAGATATTGCTTTATCTTCCCGGAGCACCGTTAAGCGCCAGCGCAGAAAGCTAGGATAGCAGCATGAACTCTTCGATCTTCCATGGATTATCGGCCTTTCCCATTACTCCTTGTGATCCGTACGGCCGCGTAGATGAGGGGGATCTTTCAAAGATCATCAGTAACCTTGCAGATGCCCGCGTGGATTCTATCGGCCTTCTGGGAAGCACTGGCACATATATGTATCTTGACCCGGCGGAACGGCAACGCGCAGTCGAGATCGCTGTGAAAGCTGGCAACTCGACTGTGCCAATTGTCGTCGGAGTTGGTGCCATGCGTACCGACGAAGCAGAGCAATTTGCAAAGCATGCCGAGCAGGCCGGCGCTTCAGGACTGCTTCTTGCACCAGTTTCATATACGCCGCTGAACGATGAAGAAGTCTTCCAGCATTATACTGCAGTGGCTGGTGCTACCCGCCTTCCCCTTTGCATTTACAACAATCCGACTACAACACATTTTACGTTTGGCGTTCCACTCATTGAGCGGCTGTCAAAAATTGACAACATAGTTGCGCTTAAAAATCCGGCAGCACCAGCTTCTGAAATGCCTTCCATAATCCAGCCGCTCAGCAATGCACTTCCCTCGGGGTTTGCCATTGGGTTTAGTGGCGATTGGAATGCGGCGAATGCCTTGATGGCTGGCGGACATGCTTGGTACAGTGTGGCTGGAGGTCTGTTGCCTATTCCATGTCTTGCACTAACACGTGCCGCTCAGGCCGGAAAAGATGGCGAAGTTCAACGGTTAGACCAACTTTTGCAACCATTGTGGGATTTATTTAAGGAGCTTTCCAGCATTCGCGTCATGTATGCTATCGCCAACATAATGGGACTAACACATTCCAATCCGCCACGCCCCATATTGCCGATCGAAAAGTCTGAGTACAACCGCATCGCGCAAGCTCTTGAAGGACTATCCTTTTAGGCACAGACCCTGAATCTCTTATGGTCCTCGTGATTCCAAGGCGACCGTTTTAATAATGGCATAAACCATCATTCCATCTGTGAGCTTTAGCCGGTCGCGCGAAAGCGAGGTAATTCGCGAAACCAGAGCCGTTCCCTCGCATTCAATATGCACATCCACTGTGCCATCTGAATTGGAAAGGATTATCGCAACCTCTCCTCGCAGGATGTTAAGAGCGCTCACGCCTTCCGGATAAACGGTGGAAAGCATGACATCCTTTGCAAGAATATACATGCGGACGGTCTTGCCGATCGAAATCTCAGGCCCGGGAACAAAGAAATGATTGGAATTGAACTCGATTGTCATCAGTCTGTGCTTTATATCGTACTGGATGACTTTCCCTTCGATCAGCGTTCCTCTGTCTTTCCGGTTTTGCATCGAGGAAACGGACGGTTGATTTAGCACATCAGCAACCGGCCCAGCCATCGTAACGCTGCCATTGTCCAGTACGACAACTTTATCGGCCAATCGCGCTACCTCCGTCACTGAATGGCTAACGTAGATGATCGGAATGTTCATCTGATCGCGCAGCGCTTCGAGATATGGCAATATTTCCAATTTCCGCGTCTCGTCCAATGCAGCAAGCGGCTCATCCATCAAGAGCAGACGAGGCGAAGAAAGTAACGCACGGCCAATTGCCACCCGCTGTTTTTCGCCGCCTGAAAGATTTATCGGCCGCCGGTCGAGCAAGAAATTTAGTCCCAGCAAATCAACGATGGAGGCGAAACTATCATCGTTCTTAGGCTTTGAAACAAACCATCGACCGTAGTTAAGATTTTGACGAACCGACAAATGGGGGAACAACCGGTTGTCTTGGAAAACAACACCAAAACGGCGTTTGTGCTTCGGAATAGATATGCCTCGGGTGGTATCGACAATAACATCGCCATCAAAAATCACACGCCCCTCATCAGGGTGAGCCAGCCCGGTTAACATGCGAATGATGGAGGTTTTACCCGATCCTGAAGGACCAAACAGCGCAGTTACGCCGCCTTCGGACGTAAATGCCGCATCCAACTGAAATGCACCGAGCTTCCGTCGCGCCTCGAAAACCAACTTCATGGTGATGTGACTTTGCGAGCGAAGAGATAGGTCATGAATTCTGAAGCCATTAAAGCGGCCATAGAAATGATCACGGAGATAATAGTCAGTTTGAATGCGCCAGCATCCCCGCCCGGCACCTGCGTGAAGGTATAGATCGCCGCTGACAAGGTTTGCGTTTCACCTGGAATATTGGAAACAAAGGTGATCGTTGCTCCAAACTCTCCCATTGCTTTTGCAAATGAAAGTATCATACCAGCAATAATGCCCGGCAAGATCAGAGGCAAAGTTATGGTCATAAAAACCCAGCCCGGGCTAGCGCCCAGTGTTGAGGCAGCATCCTCCAATCCCCTGTCTACTGCTTCAACCGAAAGGCGGATGCTACGAACCAATAAAGGAAAACCCATCACAGCGCAGGCCAAGGCGGCACCAGTCCATCGAAATGACAGAACAATCCCGAGATTCTCGGCAAGAAATGCCCCGATTGGTCCGCGCCTCCCAAAAAGGATCAGCAGGAGAAAGCCGGTGACAACAGGTGGTAAAATCAATGGCAGATGTACCAAGCCATTCAAAAGTGACTTTCCCCAAAAACGCCCTCTGGCCAACAACACGCCGACCGCTATGCCAAAAGGTAGACTGGCAATCGTAGCAACAGATGCAATACGCACACTGAGATGAACAGCCGTCCATTCTTCTGCGCTTAACGAGAACCAATTCAAATCGAAAGCTCGCTGTGTTTGTGGCGGTCCCTTGCCGGAAGTCCGCGCCTATTTGAGTGTGGTAAAACCATGTTTTTCGAACAGCGGCACAGCTTTATCTGATTTTATATAGTCAAGCAGTGACACAGCGTCAGTATTCTTACTGTCAGCCAGCATCGCAATCGGGTAGACGATTGGCCTATGGCTATCGTCCGGAAAGGTACCGGCAATCGCCACTTCTTTGTCAGTTACAGCATCAGTTTTGTAGACGATCCCGTATGGTGCTTCGCCACGAGAAACGAGAAGCAACGCAGCACGAACATTCTCTGCACCAGCGATCTTACTTTCCACTGACGACCATATGCCTAACGTTTCCAGGGCAGCCTTGCCATATTTGCCTGCCGGTACCGAATCAATCGTGCCCATCGCCAAACGGCCGTCACCGAGAAGCCCTGCCAGATCCAAACCCTTCTTGATGTCTACCCGCTCAACATTGTCTTTTGATGTTACGAGAACGATACTATTGCCAAGAAGGCTCTTGCGTGTGGCTTCATTAATAAGCTTCTTTGCAGTAAGATAATCCATCCAATCCAAATCTGCGGAGATGAAAATATCTGCCGGAGCACCGGATTCGATTTGTTTGGCCAATGCTGAACTCGCAGCATAAGAAGTTGTCACTTCCTTGCCAGTTTCAGCCTTCCATGCTGACGTGACCTCATCAAGTGCATTCTTAAGACTTGCGGCTGCAAAAACCGTAACCTTCTCAACTGCTTGGGCTTGATTGATCTGAAAAGATATTGCCAAAGAAATAGCTGCCAATATGGCTGTAAAATATTTCAACCAGTCACGCCATTGAACACTCATCAAACTCTCTGCTCCGCCGTAATATTCTTATGAATATATCGGTGATCAACAGATAGCCAGCGTTATGTTCGAAGAAACATAACCAAAAGCATCCCACGGTTTTAAAGCTGTGGGGCACAATAAACGGGACAGAAAGGCTGACAGTTAGCGCTGTTTGGCTTTGCGAGCGGCATAACGGCGGTCACGTTCCGCCTTACGTTCGGCTTCATCCAGAACAACTCTGGCGATCCGATTCTTTGCTTCGGCAGCAAGTGCTTCGGCTTCCGCCGCTGCAGCATCCGCAAGAGCTTGAGTCTCCGCGAGCTTGCGCTCTTCTTCAAGCTTGGCCAAACGATCACGATCAGCTTTTCTTGCTTCACGGGCGGCAACGATAGCTTCACGTTCAGCCCGCTTGGCAACCACCTCAGGGTCATCGGCCTTTGGTGCTGACTCAAATTTCTTCAGCAGAAGCTTTTTTGCTTCTATCGCCGCGGCGCGGCGTTCGTTCAATTCTTTAAGATTTTTCAATAGAAAGTAGTCCTGTCGTTGCAAGCAATCGGCTTTTCAATTGCCAGTAGATGGAAAAAGGCCGGACACATGCCCAGCCTTTCCTTTAATCCTACCACGGAAGTCGCTGGCAGCGAACACCGTGGCCATTATTATTATACAGCTGCGAGCTGATCAGCTGACATCTTGCCAGACTTCTTGTCGCGAACTAGCTCGTAGCTGATCTTTTGACCTTCAACGATATTACGCATGCCGGCGCGTTCAACTGCAGAGATGTGAACAAAAGCGTCGGTGCCGCCGTCATCCGGCTGAATGAAACCAAAACCTTTTGTTGAATCGAACCATTTAACTGTGCCTGTGGCCATGATGGACCTCCGTCTAGCAACAACAACTGGCACCCAACTAAAGGTGCCTCCTAATAATCGAGTTTTGAAGAAGGAGCTTGTCGAAGCGCTAGAAAGCGTAAAACAAAGTCAGACGATCCAAAATCCAATGCTTCTATTTACAGGCCCAACCCGCAGGGATCAACCCACGGCAGGATTTGTTTTTACGTGTAAAATTCTGACCGGCTTATTTGCGAACAAACTCATGAAATTCGTCCGGTTGCCCTTCAATCTCTGTCGATACCACAAGGGCTAATTGGTTTTTGTCAAACAGATCAAACCATTCATCCCATTCCACAAGGCGGGGGCGTCCCAATTCGTCCGGACGGTCGGCGCCGCTATCGTCATTGTCCGCGTACGCCTCTTGTCCGAATTTTATCATCAAAACCGGTTCGGTAATGCCGATAAGGGCAGCTGGGTCACGTATGGCAGGCACTCCTGAACGGGTACCGGCCCAATCGCGAATGGCTTGGTGGTCTGTAAGCAATGTGGTTTCAGTCATTTGTTTTCTCCTGTCCGAAACTTAACGTCGACATAACAATGAGGTTCCGTAGCTGATGCTGTTTCAGCTGGACGGAGTTATACAGGCATTATGATTTAACGCCGATGAGAGGATAAATTGATGAAAACCCTTGCTAAAATCGTGTTGGTCTTCGTTGTGCTTGCCGGACTTGGCGCTGCAGCCGTCTATGTCTATTCACAAGAATCAGCAACCATCGCGATTGAACAAGGCTATGGTCCCAACCCCACACTTCCTGCACCCAATCCCAAGCCCATACCAACTGTAAACGTTGCGAAAGCCAGCAAATGGCCGGAAGGCGTCACGCCAAAAGCCGCGCCAGGTTTGAAAGTCAATGCTTTTGCCAAAGACCTTGATCATCCACGCATGATTCATGTTCTGCCTAATGGCGATGTTCTCGTTGCCGAAAGCAATGCGCCCACGAAGGAAAATCAAGGTTTCAATATTCGAAACTGGCTGGAAGGCATGGTGATGGGTCAAGCTGGTGCAATGGTTAAAAGCGCAAACAGGATCACGCTGTTACGCGACGCCGACAATGACGGTGTTGCGGAGGTACGCAAGACATTTCTGCAAGGTCTGCGTTCCCCCTTCGGCATGACACTTGCAGATCGGAAACTCTATATTGCGAACACCGACAGTATCGTCGCAGTGCCCTATCTGGATGGCGATACCGAATCTACAACCCCACCGGAAAAGATCATTGATTTGCCCGCGGGCCCAATCAATCGCCATTGGACTAAAGATCTGATTGCGAGTGTCGATGGCAAAAAACTATATGTAACAGTCGGATCCAACAGCAATGTTGGTGAAAACGGCATGGATGCAGAGAAGAACCGGGCGGGCGTTCTCGAAATTGATCTAGCAACCGGCCAACAGCGTGTCTTCGCATCTGGACTGCGCAATCCCAACGGCATTTCCTGGAATCCTGACAGCGGCCAGCTTTGGGTCGCAGTCAATGAACGTGACGAAATCGGTAGCGATCTTGTCCCGGACTACATGACATCTATCAAAGACGGTGGATTTTATGGCTGGCCCTACAGCTATTACGGTCAAAATGTTGACGTGAGAGTAAAGCTGCAAAACCCGGAATTGGTCGCGAAGGCTATCAAACCGGATTATGCGCTCGGCCCGCATACTGCTTCGCTCGGATTGACGTTCAATACGGGATCGCTCTTAGGGGCGGAATATCAAAATGGTGCATTTATCGGCCAACATGGATCGTGGAACCGCAAACCTAGAAGCGGCTACAAAGTGATTTATGTGCCGTTTGCCAATGGCAAACCCAATGGCCCGCCAAAGGATATTCTTACGGGATTCATAAGCGGCAACGACGAAGCATTAGGTCGACCAGTTGGCGTAGCGATAGCCAGGAACGGTGCGCTCCTCGTCGCTGATGATGTGGGAAATACGATCTGGCGCGTCAGTCCTGAGTAGAAAGTGGAAACAACTCAGGCGATTTTTCCGTTTGTTTTGGGGCACCCGTTAGAGCTGCAATCCATCCCCTCACCTCGTTGGGGGAGTTGACCTTATATTGCGCATCACTTTGAAAAAGTGGCTGACCAACTCTGACGGAAAGACCGTTTGATCCGTTAACAAAACGGAACATGGCCTCATCCGTAAGATCATCACCAATAGCCAGCGGCTTTCTACCCTTAAAGGGAGCCATTGTCATAAAATCTGCTACTGCAGATCCTTTATCAGTACCCGACGGCAGCAGTTCCACAACCATTTTCCCGTTCTGGAGTTTCCATCCCTCGCCAAGTCTGGAATGAACCGTGGACATCGTGGCCTGCACCGCCCTTTCAGCCTCGGGAACCAAACGATAGTGCATGGCGATAGCCAAGCCCTTGTCTTCAATAATGGTTTGCGGCCAACGCGCCGTCAGCTTTTCCAGCTCCTGGCGTGCTTGATCAAGCGCCAAGCGATTAATCAGCTTTCTACCGAGATTTCCTGACCCATCCCGAACTTCCGAGCCGTGCATCCCTGCAACAGGAAATTGAAAAGGGGCAAACATGGCGTCGACAGATTCAATCGAGCGCCCGGTTACCAGAGCCATGGCTCCATCCAGCTGCGTGAAAAGCGATAATAATTGTCCCGGCAATTCTTGCGGTATCTTTACGCCCGTGGGCGTGGAGGCAAGATCGATCAGTGTTCCGTCAACATCCAGAAACAAGGCCCAGTTATGGAGATCTTTTGGAAGTACTCCCGTTGAATCAGATTTCATCTATAAATTTCGCCGTGTTGGTGGAGCTAGGGTGGTGCTGTTTAAACTCCACGCGACACAAATGGTTCATTACTAATTCGAAAAAAATGGGAACCATCTGCGCCCGAGCGGATTGGGTTTATTCAACTCGAATGCAAGGGACTTAATCTATGGGACGGTTGGTTGTTGTTTCAAACCGAACGGCGAACCTCACTAAAAAAACACAGGCAGGGGGATTAACAGTCGGAATTGTCGATGCTTTGAAAAGCCAAGACGGCCTGTGGATGGGTTGGGATGGACGTATTTCGGAAGATATTTCAGCCCCAAAACAGGAAAAGTACGACAACGTAACAACGCTGACGACATCCCTTACCCCAGAAGAGCACGAGAAATATTATCTCGGATTTTCAAACAAGGTGCTTTGGCCAGCCTTTCACTATCGGCTGGATTTAATGGACTATCGCACTGAGTTTGCTGATTGCTACGCTTCAGTCAATGAGCGTTTTGCGGCCACGCTTGCCCCCCAGCTTAAGCAGGATGATGTGATCTGGGTTCATGATTATCACATGATCCCTATGGCAGCGAAACTGCGCCAGAAAGGTTGTGGCAATAAAATCGGCTTTTTCCTGCACATCCCCTTTCCTTCCATTGACGTATTTTCGGCCGTTCCAAGACATGAATGGCTGCGATCATGTCTACTCCAATATGATCTCATAGGGTTTCAAACGGTAAACGACGTTCAGAATTTTCATCGTTATCTTAAAGAACATTCCGACGCAGATATAATTTCGCCGGAATTAGTGCGGGTTGACGGTCGTACAATTCATATCGGGCATTTTCCAATCGGGATCGATGTGAAGCAATTTGCCCAGACATCCAGCAAATCGGATGACACGGTGGAACTCGAACGCATCCGCCGGAAAATGTTAAAACGGTTCCAGATCATATCTGCTGACCGTCTCGATTACTCCAAGGGCTTGCCACATCGCATAAAAGCATTTCGAAAGTTTCTTGACCTTTATCCTGAGTACCAGGGGCATGCTGAATACCTACAAATTGCGTCTCCTTCACGTGAAGACGTAACAGCTTACGGCGACATAAAATCAGAACTTGAACAACTCGCTGGCGCAGTCAACGGCAAGTTTGCCGATTTCAACTGGGCGCCGATCCAATATATCAATCGCAGCATTGCGCGCTCTAAACTTGCCCCACTGTTCAAATCAAGTTTGATAGGCTTGATTACGCCACTCCGCGATGGAATGAACCTTGTCGCGAAAGAATATGTCGCTGCGCAGGACGATGCAGATCCCGGGATTCTCATACTGTCCAAGTTTGCTGGAGCCGCCGAGGAGTTGAGCGAAGCTCTGATCGTAAATCCCTACGATATCAATGACGTGGCACAAGCTATTCAAAAAGCTGCGACTATGCCACTCGCCGAACGGCAATTGCGGCACCGCAAGCTTTTAAAACGCGTCACAGAGCATGATGCTCAATGGTGGCAGCGCGAATACCTTGATGCGCTTCTCGGCAAAACTGAACGACCTCAGCTCATACATCAGTTCACAAAACACTCGCCCATCCACCTGACAACTTAACTGAGCGTGATCAGGAGTAGTGAATCAGAATGCCAAAACGGAATGACGTACCGACATCAGCCTATCGCTTGCTTTTGAAGAATGGTGTTACTTTCAATCATTTGGCGTCGAGAGTGCCCTATCTGAAGCGACTGGGGATAGACTGCGTCAGCGTTTCATCTGTTTTCGATACAAGCGATGCTGGAAACGGGCGTCGATCTTTTGACCCCACTACGCTGGATCGGAAATCGGGCGGCGAACAGGGCTTTGCAAGACTTATCCGCGCATTGGAAAACGCGGGTATCAGTCTTTTGATCGATATCAATCCTAATCAAATTCCTGCTTCTTACGAAAACCCGTGGTGGAGATCGCTGCTTGAGTGGGGTAAGGATGCCAAATACGCCAAGTATTTTGACGTCGACTGGAGCAGTCGGCTAAGCCTGCCGGTGCTGGAGCGCCCGCTTGTCGAAGAACTCGATAATAGTGCGATCAGCTTGGTATTTGATACTGCGGGGAATGTGCTGGGAATATCACACGCGCAAAATCTATATCCCTTGTCACCGCCATCTTATGCGACAGTCTTGCAAGGACTCGATAGCGAACTGGCCAACCAATTTCGTGAAGCAGCAGCCAAAGCTCAGCCATCCCATCCCGACCAGTTTCATGAAAACTTGCGGGTAATATACGGACGGAGCAGCGTTTCCAATCGTCTTGCTCTGGCTGATCACCTCAACAGGCTAACCGTTGACATCTCATCCTTAAAGAAAGTTCTGACAGAGCAGCATTGGATTTTAATGACCATCGCTGACGCCCGCAAACACTTAACTTACCGACACTCATACGACTCCATTTATTCTGTGGGGGCAAATGTGGAGGACCCCGATGTTTTCAATGACTTTCATAAAACAGCATTGGAACTAATCAAACTAAGTGCAGTAAGCGGATTTCGAGTGAATCAAATAGATGGTCTTGCAGATCCCGCTGGATATTTGAAACAATTGCGTCACGCCACCGGCAGCAATGCTTACATTGTCACCGACAAAATTTTTCTGAATGGAGAGGTGCAGTCAGAAGAGTGGGATGTGGATGGAACGGCCGGCTATGAGTTTATTGCCGTCGCATCAAATGTCCTGGTGAATCACGCACAGCTTCCAACTCTAGAACAAGCCCATGCGACAGTAGCGGGAGTTGAACGGTCTCGGGAGAACCATTACCGGGATGCGAAGCACGCCATTCTTCACAAGAAACTCGCGCCGGAATTGAACGCGTTGGCGCGTTTTCTTTTGCAGTTTTCGCCCGCGGACATTGATGAACTTGAAATAAGGCGCGCAATTTCCGAAACTATTACGGAACTACCAGTGTTTCGAACTTACCCGAGTGATCGACAGGATCACTACACAATGATTTTGCAAACCGCAGGGATAACAAGATCGACCCTGCCGCCAAAAATATATGACGAATTTGATACTCGCTACCAACAGCTATCGGCTGCAGTTATGGCTCAAGCGGTCGAAGAATCCTATCGTTATGACCGTGGCCCGATTTCGGTTGATGAAATTACGGTCTTCTCTGCCGATGCGAAACGGCCAGTTGAGGCGTTTCACACACACATGGCCCAAAAGGCTGCAATGATGCCTTTAGGCATGAATGCCACCAGCTTTTCCTACGCTACTAAATTTGGTGAAGATGCCCGCATGCGTCTTTTGGCGCTCACAGAATCTCCGGCGAACTGGATACAATGCGTGTCGGACTGGCGAATACGCTTCGCTCAAAACGTCAAGATGATTGAGGGCGCCCTGGTTCCACATCCAGAAACAGAATGGCTGATTTATCAGACCATGGCTGCAATTTGGCCTCCCCAACTCCATCTCGATGATCAAAAGTCGCTCTTGGCTGTTCAAGATGAATTAACAGGCTTTGTAATTAGAGCTATCCGGGAAATGAGAAAGGACGCCTTTTGGACGGAGGTCAACCGCCCCTATGAAATGGCAGTCGCCGACTATATTGGCAGCGTCTTCCTCGATCGTACATTTCTGATGGAGTTCGCAGATAGAATGAGGCCGTATTGGGTTGCGGGAGCAGTCAACAGCCTTTCACAAACCGTCCTTAAAATGACAACACCTGGCATGCCGGTCATACAAACTGGTTCTGAAACCTGGGATTTTTCGCTTTCTCAGACAGGTGCGCCTGACGATGCTGGCTTTGAAAAACTGAGTGCGCAACTAAACTATGCCGAGCAATCTCCGTTCACCAATTTATTGGCGGATTGGCATTCGGGCGCTTTGAAGCAACGTATTATCACAATTCACCTTCGACTAAGACAGCAATATCCGGAATTGTTTTTGCGGGGTGATTACATTCCTCTACAAATTAGCGGTATCTATTCAGACCACCTTTTGGCCTTCTTGCGCCGCAACGAATCCAGTTCATGTATTGTCGCGGTTCCCCGCTTGCCATTTGAGGCGGTCTCGAAATTTCAGGAGCCGTTCATGCCCATTCCCGCTTGGGGAGACACCATCATCCATGTGCCGGAAACGATATCATCGGCAGTGTTTCAGAACGTCCTGACAGGTGAGACGATTTTGCCAGGCGACGCGCTGCTCGCTGCTGATGCGATGCGTGACTTTTCTACGGCAACGCTTATCGCCGATTAGGCCAACACGCCTATTTATTCCCTACAATAGATCGGGCCGATAAGTGGCAAACGGTGCTTGTTTTGCTGCGACGTTATTGGCACTGGGCGGTGCGGTTCATGCAGCGTATTAGGCTGTCTCGTCTTGGAAAAATCATGTCACGTTTTCTACCTGATACCTTCACCGTGCTGCTTGTCCTCACAGTGATCATTGCTTCTTTTGCTCCGGTCAGCGGAACGACCGCAGAATATTTCGGATACGCCACCAAGATTGCGATTGGTCTTTTATTTTTTCTCCACGGCGCGCGTCTTTCTCGCGATGTGGTCATTGCCGGCTTTCTTCATTGGAAGCTGCATTTGACCATTCTTGCGTCAACCTTTGTGCTGTTTCCTCTGCTTGGGTTGGGAATTGGCGCCTTGGTACCGGCTGTTCTTTCGCCGACCTTCTACGCAGGTGTCCTCTTCCTTTGCGTCCTGCCATCTACGGTTCAGTCGTCGATTGCGTTTACTTCAATTGCCGGCGGCAATGTACCCGCAGCAATTTGCGCGGCAACAGCATCAAATATCTTCGGCATGTTTTTAACACCCGTTCTCGCGGGCATACTATTATCAGCCCAAGGTCATGCAGACTTTTCGCTGGAAGCACTCCGGTCGATACTTCTTCAACTGCTGGCACCATTCATTCTGGGGCAGATACTTCAGCCGTGGATTGGTAACTTCCTTCGCAGCAAGAAAACAATTTTGATGCCGATTGATCGAGGATCAATCCTGATGGTCGTTTATCTTGCTTTCAGCGAATCTGTTACTGAAGGCCTGTGGCGGACGATCTCGATCAGTGATCTCGTCATGCTCATCGCCATCGATATCATTTTGCTGGCGATTGTGCTCACCGCCACGATGTTTGGCAGCCGGTGGGCCGGTTTCTCGCGAGAAGATGAAATCGCGATTACCTTTTGCGGCTCCAAGAAAAGTTTGGCGAGCGGCGTTCCCATCGCAACGATAGTTTTTGCAGGGCAGAGCATAGGCAGCATCATGCTGCCATTGATGCTATTCCACCAGATTCAATTGATGGCCTGCGCCGTCATCGCCCAACGCTACGCCAACAAACTGTTCAAAGCGTCTAACGCTATTTGAGTTGACGAGCTGCCACTGCCTCCATCAGCTTTGCGGCAAGAAGTTCGTATTTCTCATCATAATGATGATCGCCCGGAAGCTCGATTTTTTCCACGGCACTTAGCGACGGATCGGTACATGCCGTGTCGTCTTCCTCTGATCCATAGACGCAAAGCACCTTGGCAGTCGGTACTTTAGTGATTGCTGGCGCAACCTCATTGTCGCCGCCCAATCCCAGCCAAGCGCCAACAGAGACCTGAAAAGGAGTCGTCTTTTCCGTACCGATTAACCCGACAAGGCTGATACGGTCTTGAAGCTCTTTGGGAAGATAGGGCCACGCAAAAGGCACCGTATTGGCTCCGAAGGAATATCCCAGCAATAATACAGGTAATTTCCCGCTAGGATCAGCCTTGGCAACCATTCTTTGTATGTCTTTCGCAATGCCTTCCGGCTTGCGAAGCGACCAATAGTAACGCAGTGAATCGATGCCAACCACATGGGTGGACTCTTTTGAAATTATATCGCCAACCGATTTGTCGATATCTCGCCATCCGCCATCACCGGAAAAGAATAGAGCCACATATTTTGCCGGGCCATTGGCTGAAGGAATATCGATCACTGGTAGTGCTTCCGCGGAAGCATCTTCTTTCGCTATATCCACGGCAGCGTCCGCCGCCAACTCCAGCCGTTCTGCTATCGACGAGCCTATTTTTTCCTGCGCTAAAAAGAATCCGGCGCTAGGCGGCCCTTTCGGCTCAGTGTCAGATTTCTCGCGTATTATTGTCGCCGGATTTGGCAGGTCTGCATCGTAAGAATAACTGAAGCCCTGCCCTGCAACTGCTTCATAATCTGCGCCTTCACAAGACGGCAGTTTCGTATTGAGGGCAGGCGATGGATCAACAATTACTGCGCCGGCAATTGTTGCCGCAGGCGTATCTGCAACCGACGCATAGGCCAATACACCACCCTCACCTATCCCAACAATCACGGGATGCATGTAAACATCAACAGCGATCATTCTCTGCGCCTCCTTGGCAATTCCCTCAAAGTCCGACACGAAATAGGTGCAATCGCCCGTATCCTCGTTGAGCACCTTGCGCCATTTTTCCAGATCAACCGTAAGAACAAGAAAACCTCGATCGAGAAGTAGCTGCGCCAACTTCGTATCACCAGCGGCAAGACCACCCCTCTGCGAAACAAGAATCGCCAGTGCCTTTGGTTTGCCCGAAGGTTGTAGAAGCGGCACGTCAGTAAGACGTTCCGATGAAACCAGCACAGGTCTGCCTGATGAGCGGAAACCCAGCTGTGGTGCAAAGTGCAACCCGGCAACCAAAACAATACTGACAGCCAGAAGAGCCGCGACGATCAATGTGTAGCGGTTGCGTAAAAACTTCATCGTTTGAAAACCTCGAAGGGGCTTCCGCTCACAAGATTGGTCGCATCAATAAGCGAGCGGGGTGTTGCAAGCCCCGGGGGGCAGATTAGGTAGTATGGAGTCCATTTTGGACCGAATTTATCCTTGAAAGCGCGAAGTCCATCAAATCGGTAAAACTCAGCTCCGCGCCGGTAAATGAATGAACCGATGCGATTCCAACGTGATGCGAGATGGCTATCGGAAAGCCCCGAAAGCGGCGCTGCACCGAGGTTAAACCAACGGTATCCCTCATTTTTGGTGGCAACCAGCAGGTTCGCAAACAACCCATCCATAACGACACTTGAAGCATCGGGTAAATGTCGCATGAGATCCACAGCGACTTCCCCTTGCCCTGCACCGCGCCAAAGATTTGCGAAAGCAACAATTGCTCCTTCTTTTCGCAAGATTGCGATGTCAAAATGGGCAAGATAGGCATTTTCAAACGAACCCAGCGAGAATCTTTTCTCCGATCCGGACTTCATGGCCAGCCAGGCATCCGAAATCGTACGCAACTCCTGCATGACTTCACCAGTTCGCTCTCGTGGGAGTATTTCAAAAGTCACTCCCTCTTTCTCCAAACGCCGCGCCGCATAACGCAGCGGTTGGCGCTTCGATCCCTCAAGCGAAAATTCGGTGAGATCAACCCGTGCAACCTCACCGAGCTTTAACGCAGTTAATCCCATATCAAGAAATAGTGGCAAGCGCTCTGGTCCGACGCCGTAGAATACCGTTCTGGTTCCCGTCCGATCAGCCAGCCCGCGAAAAGCCCAAGCAAGATCAGAGACAGTTTTATCATCAGTACCAACTGGTTCACCCATGGAAACCAAGCTTCCGCCTGAACGGGCATACATGACAAAACCATGCCCGGCATCATCCATCAAAAATCGCTTGTCACCTAGTAAAGCCAGTGCATCTGATGCACGGGCCGATTGAGCAACCAATGCGGGCACTTCATCTGGTATCGGCTGGGCACGTAGCTTGATACGCCCTACCCCATTTATGATCGTGTTGATTGTTATGGCAGCAAGACAAGTTAAAACCAGAACCAGAGCGCGCAGAAACCGCGATGCCTGAGCATCCCATGCAAATTCCCACCAAAGCTCATTGGCATATTCAACATGGCGATAGGCAAAGAACCCCAACCAGATGATAGCAAAGGCTGTCGTTCCAACGCTGGCCAGCCATCCCCACGACAAGGCAAAACTCTCGCCAAGTGGCTTACGATAGAAGGATTCACGAAAGAGCAGCAGAATACCCGCCATCAATGTGAGCAGCAGCGCCTCTTCCCATGCAAGACCTTTGATCAAAGCGAATACAGCACCCGCGCTGAACAGTCCGAGCGCAACAAGCCAAGCGCGCCAAAGGCGACGCGCCAATCCTCTTGCCACGATCAGAAGAGCTAGCCCAACAAAGCTCGCACCCAAGTGCGACATTTCGAGAAAGGGCATCGGAACAATACCCGACAGCGCTTCTAGCCGATAATGCGTGCCGGGAATCACCGTCGAAATTAGAAGCACAATCCCGCCTAGAAAGGCTATTCCTGCCGACAACGGAGGGATGAGCGGCTCAAACATCCTCACGGCAGTCTGGGTTGATGCAGTGAGCACGTGCCGTTTCCGCAGGATTTCAGACAAGGCAAAGCCGGCAACGGCAATCAAAAAGGGAAAGAGGGTGTAGATGGCGCGGTAAGCCACCAGTGCAGCAATTGCATCGGGATTTTGCCCAAGCCCGAGACCAGCGATGATGGTGGCCTCAAAAGCACCAATTCCACCCGGCGCATGGCTCACAATGCCGAGTGCTACGGCGACGACATAGACGAGAGCAAAGGCAGGAATACTGCTAACCGATCCGGCAGGAAGCAGGACGTAAAGCGTTGCCGCAGCAGCAGCGACATCAACCAAACCGGAAATGATCTGCAGCAGCGCTCCCTGCGTCGAAGGGAGCTTGACTGACATTTTGCCCAACCGCAGAGTCCGCTCACGTCTAGAAAGCCAATACAGTAGCAACGCTACGCAAGCGAGTACCCCAGCCCCGATAATTTGGTCCACAATGGGTCCGAACGAAACAACCCATGGAATTCGCGAAGGATCAATAACAAGTGCAACAGCAATAAGAATAATGAATGCAAACCATATGGCCATCCAGGATGTACCAATGATCCGGCCGATATCGGCTGTATCTATCCCCTCGGCAGCATAGATTCTGTAGCGTAATGCGCCACCTGTGAGCAGAGAGAAACCAAGTGCATTGGAGATAGCGTAACCAGCACCTCCAGCCATCGCGGAAATTCGGTAAGGTATTCGTCCCGGAGCAATTGTCTCAACAGCAACGACATCATAAATGGCAACGGCTGCGAAGCTCAAAATAGTGAAGGCAAAAGCCAGAAAAACCAGATTTCTCGGTATTTCGCGTAGCGATTGGCGAACGTCATGAAGATAAATATCGCTCGATAGATGACTGAGGACGAGCAAGCTTATCCCGGCGACGGCGATACCGAGAAATGCAAACAGAGCAGACCGGGCTGTAACGCTCCAGGGGTTACTGGATTCCGTTCGTGCTTCTATTTTGCGGATTTGCTTTTCGCTATCAACAATTGGCGTCATTGCAGGTACCGGCTTAAAAACGGTTTCTAAATACTGCCAAGTTCACCATGAAATTGGGGTAGCGTCACTAGCAATCCAATAATGGCGGGATTGCGCCAAAATTTAAAAAAACGATCCGCTGAAACGGATGGCGCTCAACATCTTCTAGGCGGGGCTCTGTTTTACGCCGCATCAAGTATGAGGCGCCGATAACTTCCAGGAGCCTTTACCCTACCAACGGCGGCTGAAGGCGGCGTCAATTTCATCGCCTCGGTTACCGCGCTCGCCACAGAATTGCTGTTCTGAAGCCAAAAGGAATAACGGAGGCCAGATTGGCGGATGCGCTCTGCTAGATCAACTGCGGCGCGCCAGCGAGCTGCGACCGAACTATAACTGCCTTCTAAAAGAAGTGACGTTATCGACGTTGGCCGCAAATAGAACTCTGGAAAGTATCGCAGATCACGATGAGCATAATCGGTAACGACGGCCGTCAAAGGCCCTCGAATGGCGCAATAATTAAAACTGCCATCTGAATTGGAGGCACCACCATTTATCTCGAAAATCGGCCTGCCGTTTTCGTCGCACATCACAACAAAATTATGGCTGGCTATCCCGGCAAAACGCGGGATGGGATATGAGCCAAACAGTATTTGGTAGTTCATCAAGCGCCAACTTTCGAGCCAATTCGGGTGTCCTCACTTATTAGATAAAGCATTTATTTTCAAAGACAACACACGAATTTTCAATCAAATCCCCCTGCGAATTTAGTTAGCCGGCAAATGCTTCCCTCCAGGTCGATTTCAAACGCTTTTCTACAACCTCAACGGGCATTTCGACCGAAAAAAATATTTCCAAACAGCCAGCTTGTTTGCAGCAAAAACAATCATCTTTGTTGGCAAAATTTAGATTGCATCAAACAACGCCCACTTCAATTTCCGAAATCCCGTCCACTCCACCGACCATTTTATCCCCGCGTTGTATTGCTCCAACGCCAGCCGGCGTTCCTGTAAAGATGAGATCTCCGGCTTTAAGGCTGAACAATGTCGAGAGATAAGCAACAGTTTCGGGCACTTTCCAAATCATCTGACTGAGATCACCGCGTTGACGTTCAACCCCATTTACGTTGAGCCATATCGCGCCTTTTTCGGGGTGGCCGATTACTGAAGCTGGTACAATCGGTGAACATGGTGCAGATGATTCGAACGCTTTACCGACCTCCCACGGACGACCGAGTTTTTTCGCTTCTCCTTGCAAGTCACGACGCGTCATATCCAGCCCAACAGCATAGCCGAATACGTGATCAAGGGCTGCATCATTGGCAATGTCGATCCCATCCTTCCCGATAGCAATCACGAGTTCCATTTCGAAATGAACATCGCTCGTCGCCGGTGGATAAGGAAAATCCTGGCCCTGTCTTACGAGCGAGTCTGGATTCTTCTGAAAGAAAAATGGTGGTTCACGATTCGGATCGTGACCCATTTCGATTGCATGGTCGGCATAATTGCGCCCAACGCAATATATTCGATGTACAGGGAAAAGTTTGTCCGTGCCGGAAATCTCCAGTCCTGGTTGTGGGACAGGTTCAAAAATATACTCATCGTGCATGATTGTTTTCACCGCTTATTGATCGCTGGACTCTTTCTGGACTAGATCATCCCTACTACATGCTATCAAGACCAGAAAACGTTCATCAAGCCAATGCCACACGTCGCAGCGGGGACTTGCGTCTTTCATGCATCTGAAATTTGATCCGGCGTATCCAGCAGAAGTTGCCCAAGCTGACGACGACATTCTGCTCGAACAGGTCCAGCACGCAAGCTTCGCCTATTTTTGGCACGGCGCACACCCGAAGAGCGGCTTGGCGCGGGACAGATCTGGCCGAACGGCTGATCCAGCCAATGACCTCGTAGCGATTGGCGGATCGGGTTTTGCATTTATGGCGATTCTGGTTGCTGTGGAGCGCGACTGGATTTCGCACCGGCAAGCCCGCGAGCGCGTTAATATCATGCTGTCTGCATTGGAACACACACAAAGATATCGAGGTGTTTTTCCCCATTTCATCAATGGCAACGATGGTTCTACCGTTCCCTTTTCAAGACTGGATGATGGAAGCGATCTCGTTGAGACTTCATTTCTCATTCAAGGGCTGGTTTGTGTAAGGCAATATTTCAAATCTGCCAGCGCCGAAGATCTGGCGATACGAGAGCGTATTAATCGCATCTGGAGAGATGTGCAGTGGAACAGCCACGTAAAACCAGGTCGTAACGTTTTATACTGGCATCATAGTCCGAAATATCGCTTCGCCCGGAATGTGCCAATTCAGGGATGGAACGAAGCACTGGTCACCTATGTTCTGGCAGCCTGCTCTGAAGAATACGGCATTCAATCCGATACTTATCATGACGGATTTGCGCGCAACGGAGTATTTCTCAACGGACGTGACTACTATGGTGTAAAATTACCTCTAGGAGCCGATTATGGCGGCCCTCTATTCTTTGCACATTATTCATTTTGTGGACTGGATCCGCGAGGACTGTCCGATCAATATGCGGATTATTGGGAGCAAAATCAAAATCACAGTCGGATCAACTATCTGCATAGTGTCCATAACCCACATGGTTATAAGGGTTATGGCGCCAATTGCTGGGGGCTGACATCGAGCCACGGACCAAAAGGGTATCTAGCCAGTTCACCGGCATCCGATTTCGGGGTGATCGCACCGACGGCTGCTTTAAGCAGCATGCCCTACACACCCAGAGAATCCATGCAGGCACTTCGCCATTTTCTCAGCTTGCCAAAGGGCAAGATGACAGGTCGGTTCGGGTTCGTTGACGCATTCTCGCCTGCTACTGAATGGTATGCACGGACTTATCTTGCAATCGATCAGGGGCCCATTATCGCCATGATAGAAAATCATCGGAGCGGCCTGCTTTGGAAGCTGTTCATGAGCGCTCCGGAGATAAAGCACGCATTGCTGAAACTGGGTTTTCAAAGCCCGCACATGGAAAATCCGCGGAACCAAATCACCGCTGAGCCATTGCGTCAGTTCATATAACCAACCAGTTTTCAATTAAGTTCAATTAAATCCAGGGGCCGGTAATGAAAGTTCACGCCGTTTTCAACCGCGATGGCGGCACATTCCGCACGATGGACATGGATCTGTTTACACAGACCGCAAAGGACATTTTCGAAAAGCACGGGCACAGTTTTCAAAGCGAAGTCGTTGCGGGGAAGGATGTTGTAAAAGCCTTGAAACGTGTGGCAACTGAGGCTGGTGCACATGTACTCATGGCTGGCGGCGGTGACGGCACAATTTCCGCGGCGGCCGACATCGCCTGGAAGGCAAAAGTGCCACTTGCAGTGCTGCCTGCCGGCACGATGAACCTGTTCGCACGGGCATTAAAAATTCCATTGGAGCTCAATGCCGCTCTCGAAAGTCTTGCGAGCGGGCAGATCGAAGCAGTGGATATCTCTACTGCCAACGATGAAAGCTTCGTGCACCAGATATCCATCGGTTTTCAACCGCAGATGATCAAATTTCGCAATACGCTCACATATCACTCCCGTTGGGGTAAGCGATTGGCGAGTTTTCGCGCTTTTCTCAAAGCGATGGCCAAACCACCACGCTTTTCCGTTAGAATGACCATCGACGGATTTCCCACCGAAAGAACGGTATCGGCGATTTCAGTATCCAATAATCCATACGGTCAGACCATGCTGCCCGTTCCAGATGACGTAAATAAGGGTGAGCTGGGAGTCTATATCGCGGGCAGCCTCACGTCTGGGACACTTATGAAGCTGACTTTGTCGGTTATTACGGGCTCGTGGCGCCGGAATGCAGATGTCGAGGAAGTATTGGCGAAAGAAGTACAACTTCACTTCCCGCACAAGAGAAGAAGCGCCAAGGCAACGATCGATGGAGAACTGATAGCGTTGCCCAAAGACGTGGAAATTAAGATACATGCAGGCCAGCTGAAAGTGCTGGTCCCGCTAAGACCAGATCAGGAACAAGACAGGGCGACTGACGCCGCCCCGCCTCTCTGAAATGATGCTGAGTTAGCTCTTCTTCTTTGACTTTTGCACAGGTGCTGCCTGGACCGCAGTTTTCTTCGCAGCTGCGGCTTCTTCAGCAGCAACCTGATCTGCACTTTTCGGCATGGTATCGACTATCGAACGCACCTTGCCCTTATCGGTAACGGTACACATGGCATCGCGAATATCCGCCCTCAGGCGCACCTGATTTACGCCGCCGCCAATTGGTTCAGCATCCACAGCAGTTATATGATTTTCCGTTAGAAAATATTTCGACGCCGCAGCAGATATGCATGGATCAGCCAGCGCTGCATCAACAGGTGGCCGAACAGGGGCAAAGGTCGGCATGATTGTAGGCCGCATATTCGGTTCGCTCGTCGTGGAACACGCTGCCAAAGGGATAAGAATCGCCAATGGGGCAATCCGGCATAGGATGTTGTTGGGCAGGCGCATTGCTCTCTCCGCAAAAGTCGTCTCGAAGGGTGTTGTATAAGGCGGAAACTATTCGCTTTTTAACAATTGTCGAGTGGCACAACTGCCACAATGGGACTTTATTGCAACATTCATTCAGGAGGGAATGGATAGCATCCAATTCAACACCAGTCGCCAATCGGTCATGCGAATAGGTGTCCCGTGATTACCACTCTCAAATCTGTGAAATTTCACCGGATACGCGGACCCCTGCGCCCGAATTTTCCGATAGAATGCCTCTTGATTGCTGATCGAAAACACAGGATCACGACTCCCGTGGCCGAAAAATACGGGAAGTCGGCGTTTAAAAGCCGCAGAACTAAAAAACTCGTCGTCCCATAACGAACCGAGCAAGATCAAACCAGATATGTTTTTGGAAGCCGCAGTGTCGTTTGCCAAACGCCAACACAACTGCCCTCCCATCGAACCGCAGGCGACGATCAGCTTCGCTCTGGGTGATTGAGCTTTAAAATAGCTGATGAGACTTGAAATTTCGTTCGCACCCTTTTCCCCGAAATCGCTAAAATCCGGAGAAAGATACAGCCCGTCATTCTCGTTCAGCAGGTTCTTGAGGCGATTGAAATTACCCCCAAAAGTGTAGTCGTTCATCCCTTGTTGACGGTTGCCGCCCTGACCATGGAGATAGATCACTATAAATGAGGCACCGCCGGTAGCTTTGCCAACCGTCATAACCTTCATCGCACCGGCATCTGTGGCAACCGTCAGATCCTTCTGCGTACGTTTGGGCTGCATTGACAGATAGGTCTGCTTGACACGCCGCTCCGGGATTTGGTCGCGCCCGTTAATATCGCGCATTTCATTGTAATTGATGACGACATAATCGCCGTTGTCACCTGTTTTCAAAATTTCCGGATAGGCAAATAAACTATCCTTATATGGAGCGATTTGAGCTGCTGACGCTGGGCCGCAAAAAAATATAATGATCAATGCCGCCAAAAAACCGAGCTTGTTCAATTTCCATCCTTGCCTAGATTGTCGCGAGCGCGAAACGCCTTGATTACACCCCCGATGATCGCAACTGCAATCTCCTGCGGGCCAACAGCACCGATATCCAGACCGATCGGGGCATTGATCGAGCTTATATGATCGTCATTAAATCCCAGCGATTTCAATCGTTCAATGCGTTTTGCATGAGTGGTGCGGCTACCAAGGGCTCCGATGTAAAAACACCCGGCTTTCAGGGCCATTTCCAATGCCGGATCATCAATCTTTGGATCATGTGATAAAACCGCCATGGCGCAATAGCTATCAAGAGGGCGTTCGAGCAGCACGTCATGCGGCCAGTCGGCATAGACCGCCACATCTGGAAAGCGCTCTGGTGTCGCGAATGCGGATCGGGGGTCGATGATCTCCATCTCGTAACCAGCGGCCTTTGCCATTGGAGCAAGTGCTTCGCTGATATGAACGGCACCTATGACAACGAGGCGCGGTGACGGCAGATAGACGTTCAGAAAAAAAGATCTGCCGTCGATCTCGATAACGCCGGATTGCCCTGTCAAAAATGCTTTTCTGATGGCCTCGCCCAATTTACCAGCTACAGGGTCCGTTTCTTTTACTACCCGATCGCGCCCATCTGTGAGGTCAGTCAATAGAATTACGGCGCGGCGTTCAAGCCGCTCTTTATTGAGTTTCTTCAGGCAAAATGGATCCATAGCTAGCCCAGGCGCTCAACGTAAACTTTGATCCGTCCACCACACGACAGTCCCACTTTCCAAGCGGTTTCATCGGCAACTCCAAATTCAAGCATAGCCGGTTTACCGTGGCGGATCACATCGGCAGCTTCTGCGATCACGGCAGCTTCAACGCATCCTCCGGACACGGAACCTTCAAAATTCCCCGAGTTATCAATAACCAATTGACTTCCTGCCTGGCGCGGTGACGATCCCCATGTCTCTATGACCGTGGCTATTGCAACATCCCGGCCTTCCAGCATCCAGCGTTCGGCAATGATTAGCGGATCTGGCGGTTGTTGTAGAACCACGGCCTATTCTCCAACGCGATGATAGCCACGGTTGAGGTAGACTAGCGAGTTTTCATAATCGCCCATATTGATAGCGGTCACTTTGCCATAAATGACGTAGTGGGTGGCGACTTCATGGGTATCGATAATCCGACAATCGAAACTTGCAAGCGCATCTACCAATACGGGGGCGCCAGTTTGCGCCGTATGCCAGTTTCCAAGTGCGAATCTGTCAGCCTGTGAGAGATCACCCTTGCCGGAAAACGCTTCCGACAGCGCTTGCTGCCTATAAGACAGCGTATTCAAGGCGAAGACCTGATTTTCGATAAAGAGATGATTGAACTCATGCTTGCGGTTTAGGCAAACGAGCATGGTCGCAGGGTCGTCAGATACCGAACAGACAGCCGATATTGTTACGCCGCGACGCCCGGCTGGGCCATCAGTGGTCAGGATATGGACGGCTTCAGCAAAATGGCTCATCGCATTGCGAAACGCGAGGGGCTCTATCTTCTGGTCTTTGGCGATAAACACAGTACTTTTTCCATTTGTCCTCGCATCACTACCGCAAGATGTATCATTTATATAGGGCCGGATTGCACTAAGTGAAGGAAACAGTTACCGAAAACAGGCTATTGGTTACAGATACGAGGAAACGGCACTTTTTCGATGACTTTACTGATCCGCGCGACAACCTTCGCCCTTGGCTTGGTTTTCTGCACTACCGCATATGCCGAAGACAAAATTGGTGTTGTCGCGCCAATCTCGGGCACGTTTTCGCGCTTGGGCAATCAGTTGGTGGACGGCGCTGCAATAGCAATCGCATCAGACAAAAGCGGGCAAAGAGCATCAATAGTAACCGCTGACGACACTTGTACGGCAACGGGCGGCGCTGAGGCTGCGAAACAACTGCTTCAATCGGATGTGCTGATTGTCGTGGGATTTCTATGTACAGAAGCGCTTGAGGCCGCTTTGCCCATTCTTGGTCAAAAAGGTATCGCAATCATCACGCCAGCTATACGTTCGCAAACGCTGACGGAGCTACGAACCGACCAACGCTATCCTGTTTTCAGGCTTGCTCCTTCAAACCGGAATGAAGTGAACGAAACCAGCGCCATACTTTCTGACCGTTGGCGTTCCACGCCCTTTGCCATAATTGATGACGGAACAATCTTCGGGCGTGAGCTAACCTCCGGTATTCGTGCGCGGCTTGAAGAGAAAGGCCTAAAGCCGGTATTTTCAGATACGTACAGGCCGGGCCTCGACAACCAGAATGCCCTCGTCGGACGCCTCAAACGCGCTGGTGCCACTCAGGTGTTCGTTGGTGGGGAACGTGATGATGTCGCAGCAATTGGTCGTAGCGCCGCGATATTGGATTACCCCTTGACGATTATCGGAAGTGAGGCGCTAAACGCCTTAGGCCATGAAAATGACCTTGCAGTGGGTACGCTCATGATCGCGCCCCGTGCACCGCAAACATTGGAGAGCGCTCGCGCCGCCAAGAACGCCATTGAGCTCGCAGGCAAAGTTCCAGAGGGCTATACGATCGCTGCCTATGCCGCCGGAGAAGTTGCTTTGGGCGTGCTGCAAGCCGCAAAGTCTCAGGCGGGTTCAATTAACGAGCTGCTCCGCAAAACTACTTTTGAAACAGCGCTCGGACCTGTGCAGTTCGATGCTGCGGGCGAACGTATTGCCGACACTTATCGCTTGCAAAAATACGATGGAAAACAATTTGTTCCGGAGACCAATTAATGGCACTGCGGGCCGGAGCTCTCAATCTCATTACCGATGTTGGCGGCCTTAAGGTTGGCAATGCTTCAAGCGAACATGTGAAGTCCGGCTGCACCGTCATATTTTGCGACACACCGGCAACAGCAGCAGTCCAAATACTTGGCGGAGCGCCCGGCACGCGTGAAACGGATTTGCTGGAGCCGCATAATACGGTTGAAGCCATTAACGCACTTGTTTTGTCTGGCGGCTCGGCTTTCGGACTTGATGCCGCATCGGGTGTTCAAGCGGCGTTGCGCGAAATGGAAGTGGGTTTTGAAGTCGGCACTCAAAGGATTCCCATTGTTCCTGGAGCAATCCTTTTCGATATGCTCAATGGCGGCGACAAGAATTGGGGCCGATACCCGCCCTATCGTGAGATGGGATATGACGCGGTTCACACAGCATCGCGGAATTTTACCCTTGGCACGATTGGTGCCGGAACAGGCGCAACAGTGGCCGGCTTGAAAGGCGGATTGGGGTCCGCCTCAGCGGTTCTGGACAACGGAACAACAATCGGCGCTCTGGTGGCTGTCAATGCGCTTGGCATGGTTACCGTCGGAAATACGCGACACTTCTGGGCTTCTCCCTTTGAAATTGCTGATGAATTTGGCGGACTTGGCCTGCCCCACCCTCTACCCGGCGAGGCTGCTGATGTGCGAACCAAGTTCAGCGATGCACAGCGCGGCGGCAATACCACTATCGGCGTGATTGCTACCGACCTTATTCTTACCAAGGCGCAGGCCAAACGTTTGGCAATCGCAGCCCATGACGGCTTTTCCCGGGCTATATGGCCTTCCCACACGCCTTTCGACGGCGACCTGATCTTTGCGCTTGCCACAGGAACAGCCGGAAGGACACCGGAAATTGGGGAGTTCATTGAACTTTGTGCAACCGCTGCCTCCACAATGGCGAGGGCTGTGGCACGCGGTGTCTATGCCGCCACCCCGGCCGATAATGATCCCCACCCTGTCTGGCGTTCTCTGAGCTAAGCTTGTGCGGTAAAGCTGCACATGATAGGTCCGCGCCAACCATTTCCCTATCCGGAGACTACCATGAGCCGTCCGCTCGTTATCGCCCCGTCCATTCTGGCATCGGATTTTTCCAAGCTTGGCTCAGAGATAACCTCCGTGCTGAACGCTGGTGCAGACTGGATACATATTGATGTCATGGACGGACATTTCGTGCCCAATATCACCTTCGGCCCGGATGTTGTGAAAGCGATCCGGCCTCTGACCGATGCGGTGTTCGACACGCATTTGATGATCGCCCCATGCGACCCATATATTGAAGCCTTTGCCAAGGCGGGTTCAGATATCATTACGGTTCACGCGGAAGCAGGACCACATTTGCATCGTTCCTTACAAGCCATTCGCACCTTTGGGAAAAAAGCTGGCGTTGCGATCAACCCCGCTACGCCCGAATCCGCAATCGAATATGTTCTCGATAATGTTGATCTAATTCTGGTGATGACTGTCAATCCGGGCTTTGGCGGACAGAAATTTATCGCTGAAATGCAGGATAAATTGAGGAAAATCAAAACGATGATAGGCGGCCGGCCTATCGATATCGAAGTCGATGGCGGTATTACGGCAGAAACAGCGCCATTGGCGGTCGCCGCCGGAGCCAATGCGCTTGTTGCAGGTTCAGCAGTTTATAAAGGCGGGACAGAAGCGCATTATAAAGCTAATATCGACCTGATACGGAGCTCGATTAAAAAGGGATCGTAATGCCATACCGCCAATTATCGAGATTGAGCCTGTTGGCCGTAATGGTTGCGATGCCAAACATGGCTCAGGCTGGCGATGCAGCAAAGCTTGATATTATTGGTTTTTCCAAAGATGGCGGCATTTTCGCCTTTGAAGAATATGGCATACAGGATGGCTCGGGCTTTCCATATGCAAACCGGTTCTATATCGACACAGCCACTGACAAATTTCTTGCAAAAACGCCGGTACGCATAAGGCTGGACGACGAGAATTCGTCCGTCGAAAAGGCTCGCAGCAAGGCGGAACAGGACGGTCAAAATCTGACATCTTTGCCTGATACCGAGCTACGCAAAAACGCTGGTCATACGGTTGCATTCAATCCCGTAACAGAGCTTTCTTCCGATCCATTCAAGGTGATCGTCAACCCAAGACCGGTCTTTCCGGCACTCGATACCAGCCTGACAATTACACTTCAGGAGATCCCTGCCCCCGCCAGTGAAACATGCAATAAAATGGGTGAAATCAAAGGGTTCCGGCTTACGCTTGCCGAGGATAAGCCTGACGCCAAGCCCGAATTATTGCATGAAGACCAAGCTATTCCCACCAGTCGCGGTTGCCCTCTCGGCTATAGTATCGGCGCCGTCCAGACCTTTTATCCAGACATTGGCAAGCCCGTTGTCGCTGTCATGATTTCGGTTCGCGGCGTTGGTTTTGAGGGCCCTGACTACAGATGGCTGGCGGTGACGAAACAGCGATAATCCACACCAACCGATGCCAGCCGCAAACTGGCATTGAGTGATGCGCCCCGGTCTGATAGACCGCACAGAAATCCAAGACACACCCGCCGACAGGAAAACATATGATCCCGCGCTATTCGCGGCCCGAGATGGTCGCAATCTGGTCTCCCGAGACAAAATTCCGTATCTGGTTTGAAATCGAGGCACACGCCTGCGACGCACTTGCCGAGCTGGGCGTGATCCCGAAAGAAGCTGCAAAAACGATCTGGGAAAAAGGCGGCGCGGCGACATTCGACATTGATCGCATCGATGAAATCGAGCGCGAGACAAAGCACGATGTCATTGCTTTCCTTACACATTTGTCCGAAATCGTCGGACCGGATGCGCGTTTCGTGCACCAAGGAATGACCTCATCTGACGTTCTCGACACCTGCTTCAATGTGCAACTCATGCGTGCCAGCGATATCCTTCTGGATGACCTGGATCGGCTATTGGCAGCCTTGAAAGTTCGCGCTTTCGAGCACAAGGATACAGTCACGATCGGTCGCAGCCACGGCATTCACGCCGAACCGACAACCTTCGGCGTAAAGCTGGCTCAGGCCTATGCGGAATTCGGAAGATGCCGCAACAGACTGGTGGCTGCCCGTGAGGAGATTGCAACCTGCGCCATTTCCGGCGCTGTCGGAACTTTCGCCAATATCGACCCACGCGTCGAAGAACACGTGGCTAAAGCATTGGGAATGCAGGCAGAACCAGTTTCCACGCAGGTTATTCCGCGCGACCGTCACGCCATGTATTTTGCAACCTTGGGTGTAATTGCTTCTTCGGTTGAGCGTTTGTCGGTCGAAATACGCCATTTGCAACGCACGGAAGTATTGGAAGCGGAAGAGTATTTTTCACCCGGGCAAAAAGGCTCTTCGGCCATGCCGCACAAGCGGAACCCGGTTCTAACCGAGAACATGACCGGCCTCGCCCGCATGGTTCGCGCCTTCGCACTTCCTGCAATGGAAAATGTGGCGCTTTGGCACGAACGCGATATTTCACACTCATCGGTTGAGCGCATGATCGGTCCGGATGCGACAATCACCCTGGATTTCGCCCTGGCCCGCATGGTTGGCGTGATCGAAAAGCTGCTGGTCTATCCAGATAACATGTTGAAAAACATGAATAAATTCCGTGGTCTGATTCATTCTCAGCGCGTATTGCTCGCGCTGACGCAGGCCGGCGTTTCGCGTGAAGACTCCTATCGCCTCGTCCAACGCAATGCGATGAAAGTGTGGGAACACGGCGCAGATTTCCTTGAAGAACTGCTGGCCGATGCTGATGTTCGAGCTTCTCTTCCGGAGGAAGTCATTCGCGAGAAGTTTGACCTCGGCTATCATACCAAACATGTCGATACGATTTTTAACCGGGTGTTTGGCTCAACCAACAACAACTAAATTGAAGCTTCCGATTGAAAAAATGCAGCAAAATTTGCCCATTCTTCAGCAAGATTTCAGAAATCTCGCGCAATATCCTGGAAGAATTTCAATTTGACTGGTGGAAAAAGGCCTTTTGGCTAGCAAAAACGGCATAAATACTGAAAATAACAAAAAAGAGGAATTGAACGATCGTTCAATTCCTCTTTTTCATTCAAGCCAAGAATTGGACAAGACGAGCGCTCAACCATCACGGCCTTCAATCCCAAAAGGACCGTTCAACTTCGCGGCGAGCTTCGCGTTTTGAAATGCCGATATCCCGAAGTTGATCATCAGTCAGTTCACTGAGATGAATGCGGGTTCTCCGCTTCATCATAGCCAAGCTGAACCAGTTGAGCGCTGCCGAAACCCGATGGAATAGGCTATGGCGCGGCTCAACGAACTCGTTTGTCTTGCAACAGGCATCAATTGTGTCAATTGTACTCATTTTTATCACCTTTCAAGTCGAAATTGACTCGAACATTGTTCGATACTCTAATGAATTGACTCCGTTTGAATCGCAATATATTCATTGTCACCATGACAAATTGGCTTCCGAACCTCGAAACTGACATTGAACCCCAACAACGCCGCGGCCCGCTCTATATGCGGCTGGCAAACCGGATTGAATCCGACATAGCGCAAGGGGTTCTTCCGCCCGGCACCAAGCTGCCGCCGCAACGCAATCTCGCCTTCGATATTGGCGTGACGATCGGCACGGTGGGCCGCGCTTATAATCTCATTCGCGAACGAGGATTGGTCACGGGAGAAGTCGGGCGAGGCACCTATGTCACCAGCCACAAGGATGTTCCACTGGTGGAGCGTTCAAATCAGTCTACGCCCTTTGGCGGAACGCGCGGCGCAATTATTGAGCCGGGTAATATCCGCCTCGACTCGACCGCTGCCATTGATGTCGGCCAATCTGAGTCGATAGAACGGTTGCTGCAAAACATTGTGCGACAATACCCCCGCGAGGTAACCAGCTATTCCCGCACCCTGCCCCAAGGCTGGCTTGAGGCTGGAAGCAAATGGCTCTCAACCGCAGATTGGGCGCCAGAGCCCGCATCAATCGTGCCAACACTTGGTGCCCATTCGGCAATTCTTGCGATCATTGCAGCGGTCACTGCCCCCGGTGACAAAATCGCTTTTGAGGATCTGACCTATTGTTCTGCCGCGCGCAGCGTCAATCTCATGGGGCGACGCAGCATCATCATGCACACACAGGCCGGATATGCGACACCAGACGATTTTGAGCGGCTTTGTGCGCAACAACATCCGAAACTCGTCTTCCTCATGCCCTCACTGCATAATCCTACAGCGACAACCATGCCTGAGGACTATCGCCACGCATTTGCCGATATCGCACGCCGCTATAATGTCTGGATCATTGAAGATGATTTATATGGTTCGGTGATGAAGCGTGAACTTACAGCCATCGCGCGTCTGGCGCCGGAGCGCACATTTTACATTGGCGGCCTATCTAAATCGGTCGCAGCTGGCGTACGCGGCGGCTGGGTGGCATGCCCGCCAAACCTGGCGACCCGCGTTTACACCGCCCATAAAATGCTTACCGGCGGAATGCCGTTCACTATGGCGGAACTTGGCGCACAATTGGTCAATTCAGGTGAAGCGGATATAATCCGCAACAAGGTTTGCGAAGAGATCCAAGCTCGTGAAGCAATTGCGCGCAGCATATTTGCGGGATTGGATTTCAACTCTCAGCCGCTTGCAACATTCCTCTGGGTAAAACTTCCCGATCCCTGGCTTTCTGCGACATTCAAGAATGCCGCCCTCAATGAAGGCGTGCTGATTGATGACGAGGATGAATTCAAGCCCGGCCGTACGGAAAAGACCTTTCATCGCGTGCGGCTTGGGATAACAGTGCCTGCAACCCGTGAGGAACTGACCCAAGGGTTTTCAATCGTCCGCCGCCTGATGGACACGGATAATGCGAGTTATGACAGCTATTCGTGAAGCTGTGCGGGATACTCGCATGGCTTTCATTAAGGTCTTTAAAGGCGCGCTCAGTTGAGTTCTTGCGCTAGTCCGATGAGAAGTCCTTCAGGACCGCGTATGTAGCAGAGCCGGTATATCTCTTTATATTGCACGACTTCACCTACGAGCTGCGCGCCGCGTTTATAGAGCCGTTCAAGCGTCTCATCGATGTCATCCACGGTGAACATGGCGCGAAGGTAGCCCAAGGCGTTTACCGGAGCATTGCGGTGGTCCGCGACAACAGCGGGTGCGAGGAAGCGGGATAATTCGAGCCGGCTGTGCCCGTCAGGCGTACGCATCATGGCAATCTCGACGTGCTGATCGCCGAGCCCTGTCACACGCCCTGCCCATTCTCCTTCGATCGTGGCCCGACCTTCAAACTCAAGGCCAAGCTCAGTAAAGAATTCGATCGTCTCTTCGAGGTCCTCGACGACGATTCCTACATTGTCCATCCGTTTGAGCGCCATGGGCCCAAGCTACCCAATCTGCAAGGTGCCGTCCAGCCCAACAACGAACACGTCATTCAACACCGCTCGCGGGCAAGCCTATAAGTATTCAAGGATTTTCAATCGCCCTCATCAGGCAAACTTGTCTGTCTCTCCGCGCTCAGAGGGATGCAAATTATCCAACAGCATGTCGAGAAAAGCGCGGACCGCGACAGGCAAAGTGCGATCTTCCATTGTCAGTATATGCAATACGCTGTCAGTCATGACCTCGTCATCAACTGGAACAGCGATAAAGTCCCCCATGTCCGTACGCCCGGGCGTACGGATTGCACTGGTAAAGTGTATGCAGTCGGCAGCGTCAGAAAAGCGTCGCAAGGCTGAAATGCAGTTGGTGGACATGACAGGCTCCACGACAAGCCCTTGCATGGCAAAAGCTGCATCGATCAGATGGCGCTGTGTTCGCCCCTTGTCCGGCAAGGCAACAGGATAGTTCAGCGTCTGTGTCATGGTCACGGATTCGAGGCTCGCAAGCGGGAGATGTTTTGGAATCAACGCGTGCATCGGACGGCGGACAACCTGCTCGATTTTTACGCCGCGAGGCGGCGCCAGATTAAAGGTCGTACCTATATCGGCTTCGCCGTCTTGAATGAGCTGCGCCACTTCCACCGAGTTTCCAACCCACAGATGAAAGGTTACGCCGGGAAAGCGCTTGCGGAATTCGGCGATGGCTTCGGAAAGAATATCGACGGCAAAGCCTTCATAGCTGGCCAGACGCACAAATCCCCGATCCGGCACCTGCAATGCTTTGATCTCGGCGGTGACGCGTTCAGCATCAAGCATGGTTCGCCGTGCATGAGCAGACAGAACCTCGCCCGCCGCGCTCGGAACCATGCCGCGCGGCCGTCTCTCGAACAATTCGACACCCAATTCCCGCTCCAGCTTGGCAATTTGCCTGCTGATTGCAGAGCTTGCGACATTAAGCCGGTAGGATGCATCGGCAATTGAACCCGACTTTACGACCTCGAGAAAGTAACGAAGTGACGTGCTTTGCATGGCGTTCCTGCGTTGCCATTTTGGCAATGGTTTATACGAATTAAAGCGATTGTGGCATGTTTGTGACGCTGATATCAACGTCAAAAAGGTCAATCAGGCCGTGTGGAACATTAAATTGGGAGTCTCGATGAACGCGTTTTCTATCGAAGCCATCAAATATGCAACCGAAACCCGGCACTACATTCATACAAATCCTGAACTGAAATATGAGGAGCATGGCACTGCCGATCTGGTGGCAAGCCGACTTCGCAGGTTGGGTTATGATGTTGTTACAGGCCTTGCCGAGACGGGTGTTGTCGCCACTCTGGATACTGGTCGTCCCGGCCCAACAATCGCGTTCCGCGCGGATATGGACGCATTACCCATCATCGAGGAAACAGGACTACCCTACGCCTCGAAAATCCATGGGAAGATGCATGCCTGCGGCCATGACGGGCACACGGCCTCGCTGCTTCTGGCCGCCGAAGGACTGGCGGAATCAGCCGACCGGTTTACAGGCCAGCTAAAGCTCATTTTCCAGCCAGCTGAAGAAGGCGGGCTTGGGGCAGCCCGAATGATTGAAGCGGGTGCATTGACGGGCGTGGAAGCCATTTATGGCTATCATAACCGCCCGGGATATCCACTTGGCCGTGTCTTTGCCAAATCCGGCCCAACCATGGGCGGCAGTTCGCTCTATGAAATATCAATTTCCGGCAAAGGCGGACACGCGTCGCGACCCGATCTTGCTGTCGATCCGATCTTCGTGGGAACCGCAGTGGTACAGGGCCTGCAAAGCGTGATCTCACGTCGCCTCTCGCCGCTCGAATCCGGCGTGGTCACCGTCACACAATTTCACGGTGGAAACAGCCACAACATTATCCCCGTCAGCGCCTCGCTGATCATCAACACACGCGACGGATCGCCCGCCGCCTATGCGGTGATCGACAAGGAACTGCGGCTGGTCGTAGCGCAGATCTGCGAAGCGCATAATGCGACAGCCATGATTAGCCAGCAAATGCGTATCCCCGCTGTTGTGAACAATGCGGAGGAGACCGAATTTGTGATTGCAACCGCCATAGATACCGTAGGCGCTGATAAGGCTGGCAGGATCGATACGCTTCCAACCATGGGCGCGGAAGACTTTGCATTCTATCTGGAACGCATACGCGGCTGCTTCTTCTTCGTCGGCAATGGCGAGGACGGCGCCTATCTGCACCACCCGCTTTACGACTACCGCGATGAAATACTTCCCGTGGCGGCGGGAATGTTTACGGCCATAGCAGCCCGACGCCTTGCGCCGCGCTGATTTATTTCTTCCATTCTGATTGAAGGATATTCGCATGCAGCGATTTCTCAGCATTATTGAACGGGCCGGCAATCGCTTGCCCCATCCATTCATTCTCTTTCTCATTCTCTGCGTTGTTGTCGCCATAGTATCCTGGCTGATGGCTATGGGTGGTGCGAGCGGCATCAATCCCAAAACAGGCAAGGAGGTTTTCGTACAAAGCCTCATTTCCGGTGAAGGCCTCGTATTCGCCCTCACCACCATCGCCAAAAACTATGTCATGTTCCCGCCGCTCGGCGTGATCCTCGTCATCATGCTGGCAATCGGCGTTGCCGACCGTGCCGGACTGATCGCCAGCCTGATGCAGATCAGTGTCATGAAAGCACCCCGGCAGTTGACGACATTCGTCATTTTCCTCGTCGGCATGTGCAGCCATGTCGCTTCCGATGCTGCCTATATCGTATTGATCCCGCTGTCAGCGATGATCTTTCAGGCCGTGGGGCGCAACCCGCTCGTCGGCGCTGTAACGGGCTATGTTGCAGTGGGCGCTGGCTACGATGCGAGCTTGCTGATTACGCCGGTTGACGTGATACTTTCAGGAATAACGACAAGCGCCGCTCATACGATCAATCCGCAGGCCTATGTCTCGCCGCTTGACAATTACTACTTCATCGCCTGTTCGGCGCTGCTGCTTTCGCTTGTGGGTACATTCGTCATTGAGCGGATTGTCGAACCGCTGGCTGGCAAATATAACGGCGATGTGGTTCTCAATCTGGAACCTATTGGTGCAACTGAGATGCGCGGCCTGAAGCTGGCAGGCTGGGCAGCACTGGCTTTCGTTATTGTCGTGGTTGCCATTACCTTGCCTGCCGCCTCGCCTCTGCGCAATGAGACAGGGGGGTTGGTACCCTCGCCGCTGCTTGAAGCCATTGTCGCGCTGCTGGCCGTCTTCTTCCTGCTTGTCGGCTGGATATACGGCAAAGCCGTCGGCAAGATAAAGAATGCCCGTGATGCGGTTTCCCTGATGTCAGAAGCGTTGAAGGACCTTGCGCCGACATTGGTGCTGTTCTTCGCAATCTCGCAGTTTCTTGCGTGGTTCAAATGGACGAATCTTGGCGAATGGATCGCGATCAGCGGCTCGCACGTGCTTGATGCCAGCGGTTTTGCCGGTACGCCCCTTGTGCTTGCCTTCATCATGCTGGCGACCGTCATGAGCGTTTTCATCACCTCAGGTTCTGCTCAATGGTCGCTGATGGCACCCATATTCGTGCCGATGATGATGCTGGTGGGTCTGGAACCAGCGCTGGTGCAAGCGGCTTTCAGAATATCGGATTCCGCTACCAACGTAATTTCGCCCATGAGCCCGTATTTTGCGGTCTGCCTTGCCTTCCTGCAGCGCTACCAGAAAGATGCTGGCATCGGGACATTGGCCGCGATGACGCTGCCCATATCCATCGGATTCCTGGTTGCCTGGACAGCCTTCCTCGTTTTCTGGATTGAAGTCGGGCTTCCGCTGGCACCGGGCGTTGGTCTGTTCACGAAATAAACGAACCCGGAGAGCGGATCGCAATAAACGCTATTCGCTCTCCAGCATTTCCTTGACCGCTGTTGCCAGTTGCTTCAGCGAGAACGGCTTCGGCAGGAAGCCGAATTTCGCATCTTCCGGCAGGTTCTTGGCAAAGGCATCTTCCGCATAGCCGGAAACGAAGATGAACTTGATATCTCCGTAATCCTTGCGCAGTTCACGCAACAAGGTCGGACCATCCATCTCCGGCATGACAACGTCAGACACAACAATGTCGACCTTCCCATCCAGCTCTTTCATGACCTCCAGCGCCTCAACGCCGCTTGACGCTTCATGCACCGTGTAGCCACGGGATTGAAGCGCGCGCAGGCCGCCCATCCGCACGGCGTCTTCATCTTCAACCAGAAGCACAGTTGCAGTGCCGGAAAGGTCGGTTGCCTTTTCGGGCTTCTTTTCTTTCTTCGGCGCTTCGATCTGAATGACTTCGCCTTCGGCATTCAATATTTGCGGCTCGGCACCTTCCACGAAGCGTGGCAGCAGGATGCGGAATGTTGATCCCTTGCCAAGCTCGGATTCGGCATGGATGGAGCCACCAGTCTGCTTGATGATGCCATAGACCATGGAAAGGCCAAGGCCTGTGCCCTTGCCCACTTCCTTGGTAGTGAAGAAAGGCTCGAAGATCTTGGCAATGGTTTCGGGCGTCATGCCTGTGCCGCTATCGACAACCTCGACCACCACATAATCGCCGGGCACGACATCGCGGTAATTAAGGCGGGCCGTTTCCGCCTCACCCATATTGCGGGTGCGGATGATCAAATCGCCGCCTTCAGGCATGGCATCACGCGCATTAACGGTCAGATTGACCACAACCTGCTCAAACTGGCCAAGATCGGCCTTGACCTGCCATAGATCGCGGCCATGCTCGATCCTGAGGTTGACCTGCGTGCCGGCAAGACGCGTCAAGAGCATCCGCACATCGGCAATGACGTCCGTGAGGTTGAGAACTTCGGGACGCAATGTCTGGCGGCGCGAGAATGCCAGTAGCTGACGAACCAGCGAGGCAGCGCGGTTTGCATTCTGCTTGATGTTCATAATGTCGGCAAAGGATGGGTCCGATGCGCGATGATTGGTCAAAAGCAAATCGGACGACATGATGATTGCCGTCAGTACATTGTTGAAATCATGCGCGATGCCGCCTGCAAGCTGCCCGACAGCCTGCATCTTCTGGCTTTGCGCCATGGTGGCTTCAAGCGCTTTCTGCTCGGTGGTTTCAACCACGGAGACAATGGCAGCCTCTTCAGCTCCATCCTCTCCACCGGCATCGAAAACGGGGCTGATGTAGAACCGCAAATGCCGGTCCTCATTGCCCGGAATAACCGTATCGACTGGAGAAATTTCTGCTTTTCCGGCAAAGGCTGAGGCCAATGCACGATCAAACGCCTCGCGGTCACGTTCATGCACCACGGTTTCCAGCGGGATGCGCCGGTCAATATCATCCCGGTCGACCACGGGAGCAAAAAGGCCAAGGAAACGCGCATTGGTGCGCAATATCTTGCCGGTTGAATCGACAGCGGCAATAGCCATAGAGGCGGAATTGAAAAAGCGCGTGAACCTTACTTCCGCAGCACGCAGCGCCGCCGAAGTATCTTCGCCCTCGGCCCGATCAAGGACTATTGTGCGCGTCGGACCACGCTTGCCGTCGCGCTGTGCCTGAACCCGGTGGTAGAAGCGGACGGCAAGACTCTGGCCATTGGCCTTTTCCAGATCAAGATCGATAACCGTATTGCGGCTTGTTCCCGCTTCCGTCTTGACTGCATTTATCAGCGCCATTCCATTGCCGGCTACGATCTCGCGCACGGTCATGGAGCCAGGTGTGAATCGTGTCAGATCAATGCCAAGCCATTCCGCCAGTGTTGCATTGATATAGATGATACGGCCATCAGGATCGGCGGAGAAGAAACCGGCGGGCGCATGATCGAGGTGATCAATGGCCTCCTGAATATCCTGAAAATAGCGCTCCTGCTCGGCGCGCTCGGCGGAAATATCGGAAATCTGCCAGGCATAGACAGGGGCGGTCTGATCGGGAATGCCGGCAACGGCGCGCGCCTTGACGCGGTACCAGGTCGGCACCGGTTCGCGCGATGGATCAAGCGGGCGTGACAGGCGAATCTCTTCCTGTCCGGAAATTCCATCACGCAAGCCATTGGCAAGGCGGTAAATCGGATCGGATGCAGCTGGCTCTCCGGAAAGAATATGTTCGATCGGGCGCACATCATCCGAACTCGTTACGCCCGTCATCTCGCCATAGGCACGATTGGCATAAACAATGCGCCCCTTCTGGTCGCAGACGACCGTACCTTCCGGGTAAGTATCGACAAAGGCGCGGGTCAGCTCATCACTCGTGCCGCGTGGCGTAAACTGAATGACATTAATGGCCGAGCCAAACAGGTAGAAAACGCCGGTCATGGCAAGCAAACCAAGCAGGCCAAGCAGGAATTGCTGGCCGAGCTGGTCGCGATAGATGAAATAGAGGACGGAAATCCCGACCAGCACGATACCCAGCAGGATCAGGCGCAAGCCTGCCCTGTTCGATTTCGTGTTGGCGATGATCGGTTCCGGATAAAGATCGCTATTCGTTTCTCGAGACATATGTCTACTATTCGCTTCTTGAGACATATGTCTCAGGCCCCTTTTTCATCGCCCAACCAGCATGCTGCCGTTTGGCCTGCTGCTTGTGTCATACTTCTCGAATCGGTTGGATCATATCTTTCACCGGCGTTAAACCCTATCCTTTATCGGATAAGCTTTATTCCACGCCTTATAGGGTAAAACTGTTTTAAAATCATCAGGGTTGCGACTGTGAAGTCCACTCTGTAGTGTCACGCGAAATTATGCTGCGAAGCCCGTGTCGGGGAACAAGTTTTCGGGCTTGGTGGAATATTATAGAGGAGAGTTTGTCATGAATGCATGGCTTGCCACTATCGTCGGCGATACTGCCGCCCCCATTGTGGGATTCATTCTTCTGTTTGCACTGGTCATTGCGCTGCTCTTGCTTGTGTTTGCCGTGTTGCGGCGGGTAACAGGCGGCACGTTCGTGGCGGGTGGGCGCAACCGGCAGGTTCGGCTCTCGGTGACCGATGCCGCTGCTGTCGACAACCGCCGGCGGCTTGTGCTCGTGCGGCGCGATGATGTCGAGCATCTGATCCTCATCGGTGGGCCCAGCGATATCGTCATCGAGCAGAACATCCGGCAATTTGCCAAACAGTCCTCGCGTATCGAACCTGCGGCAACCGCTTCCCCCGAGCCTGAGCCAAAAACAGAGCGCAAACCCGTTGAGCCGCCGCGCGCCGAGCCGGTTTCTCCGGCACCACAGGCAACCGCGCCAGTGACACGGCCGGCACCACCCTTGCAACAGGCGCCGCAAGTACCGCTGCGCACGCCGACGCCAGCGCCACAGCCGACGCCGCCTCGCGATGTCAGGCCGCCTGAGCCGCGCCAGCAGCCAGCGACGGCGCCTTTGCCTCCTATCCCGCCAATGGCACCCATTCCGCCCATTACAGCAACGCCTGAGCCTACACGGCCACTGCCCTATATGCCTCCGACGGTCGCTGCGGCAGCAGCAATTGCAGCAGAAGCGGCTCCCACCATTACAGTGCCAGTGCGTGACGCCAGCAATGGCTGGGAACGCACCGCTTCGCCGTCTTTTGGCAGCGAAAGCAAGGCTGAGCTCGTGGTGGATGCACCGGAGCCGCCAATCGATGCGCCGGAACCCGTCAGGCAGTTTTCCGGCGAACAAAGAGCCAGCACAGCCGCGGCATTCCCGTTTGCCGCCCGCAATGAAGCGGTCTACCGCGAGCCTTCACTCGACAATATCGAGCCTGAGGAGACTTCCGAGCCGGAGATCACGCTAAGCGACGCTGATTTTTCGGACGCTTTCGATCCGGAATTGGCTAGCGAACTCAATATCGCCCCCGGTGAAGAGATCGACAGGGAAGAGCAACCGAAAAAGGCTGACGATATCGAGGATGAGATGGAACGTCTGCTCGGCGATCTGTCGCGGCCGGACCGTTAGAGGAGTACGGTCCGATTGCATAAGAGCATCTGCGTGGTTCGAACCACGCAGAAATAAATCTGCAAAAATAAAAAAAGCCCGGTTTCCCGGGCTTCTTTTTTAAAACTTAAGCTCAATCGTCGCGGTAGACTTTCTCGCGTCGCTCGTGACGTTCCTGAGCTTCGATGGACAATGTTGCGATTGGGCGTGCATCAAGCCGCTTGAGGCTGATGGGATCGCCTGTTTCTTCGCAGAAGCCATATGTTCCATCATCGATGCGCTGCAAGGCTGCATCAATCTTTGAAATCAGCTTGCGCTGACGATCACGAGCCCGAAGCTCGATGGAGCGGTCTGTTTCTGAAGAAGCACGATCAGCAATGTCCGGCAGATTTGCATTTTCCTGCTGTAGGATTTCGAGCGTTTCGCGGGCTTCCCGCAAAATGTCGTTCTTCCAGTCAATCAGTTTTTCACGAAAGTAGGATTTCTGCCGATCACTCATGAAGGGCTCGTCATCCGTGGGCTTATAGTCAAGATCGATAAGTTTATTCATCATTGAATCACCCTGCACCTTTTAGACGCGAGGAGGCCTATATAGGTCGTGTCCGATGAGCGCACAACTACAAAAAGACATAGTAAATCAATAAAGAAGCAGGGCGAAATCGCTTAAAATAGTGGCATTTAAGCCGGATAAATGGAATTCTCGCGACGTCAGAGCAGGGAAACAAGGCCAAAACTTGGCATTTCTCACCCTCAGAGCTCTACTTGCGGTTGCGCTTTGCCTCGCAAAATTGCACTTCGCACAGAATATTCGCAGGCAGGTTTTGCACACTTATTTGAGAAATGGTGCATTTGCCGCATGATCCAAAGCGGATATTTGCGTCAAAGAGTGAAGCATGGCACCTTTCCAGCCTGTTCCAGAACGGAGATAAGTAAATGAGTCTCGTCTACCTTCTCCGTCATGCCAAGGCGGTCTGGCCAACACCGAGTCAGAAGGATTTTGACCGTACGCTGGACAAGGATGGCACGGAAGCGGCCAAAATCCTCGGGCTGGAGATGAAGCGTGCACAACTGAAACCGGATGTCGTGCTGTGTTCAACTGCAATCCGCGCCCGCCAGACGCTCGAATATGTAGGGTTGGAGCCACCCTTTATATTACAGGAACTCGAAAAACTATATTCCGGCGGTCCAGACACCTATCTGATGGCCATTCGTATGGCCGGTCTGGAGCATGAGGGCAGCCAATCGGTCATGCTGGTGGGCCATAACCCCATGATGGAGGAAGTGGCCATGGCACTGTCTGGTCGTGGCGATCCCCCTACGCACCCGACATTTGTCTCCGGATTTCCCACAGCCGGTCTTGCGGTGATCGAGTTTGAGGAACCCTTGGCGGAAATTCGTCCCGGCAAAGGAACACTGCGGGAGTTCTTTTCACCCTCGGAGCATTTGTGAGATTCGGATTGCACACACTTTGTGCGTGGTTCGCACAACAATCCTGCAAAACAAAGTACCTTGAGTTTGACACAAGCAGCCCCCAAATGGGTCGCAGAAGAACGCCGCAATAGGATTGTCGATTGGGAACATTCACCACAGGACTGACGAGTTGGGCCGACGAGGCAAGAATTGCGCTGGATACGCTGACCGAGCGTACAGCTTCCTTAGCCTCCCCCTCCGTCCGCATCGGCGTGACAGGGCTTTCCCGCGCAGGCAAAACAGTCTTCATCACGGCGCTCGTGCACAATCTGATCCATGGCGGGCGCTTGCCGCTGTTTGAAGCGCAGAAATCCGGCCGGATTGCCAAAGCCTATCTGGAGCAGCAACCGGATGATGCCGTTCCACGATTTCAATATGAAGACCACCTGAAAGCATTGATCGAGGACCGTATCTGGCCGGATTCAACCCGGGCGATCTCCGAATTGCGCCTGACAATCGAGTATGAATCCGCATCCGCATGGGGACGCATGTTTTCCGGCGGCAAGCTTTCTGTCGATATTGTCGATTACCCCGGCGAATGGCTGCTCGATCTGCCACTACTCGGCAAGAATTATAATGAGTTCTCGCAGGATTCATTCGAATTGGCGCAGCTGGAAAGCAGGCGCGATCTGGCTGAAGATTGGCTCAAAGCCGCAGCGTCAGCAAATGCATCTGCCGATGCCGATGAAATGACAGCGCAGAGACTGGCAAAAAGCTTTACCGCCTATCTGAAGGCGGGAAAGGCCGATGAAAGGGCACTCTCCACGCTGCCTCCGGGCCGTTTCCTGATGCCCGGCGATCTGGAAGGCTCACCCGCACTGACATTCGCGCCCTTACCCGGATTGGGACAGGAAAAACACAAGTCCGGCTCGCTGGGCGCCATGATGGAAAGGCGCTACGAGGCGTATAAGACGCACGTGGTAAAGCCGTTCTTCCGCGAGCATATTGCGCGGCTGGACCGGCAAATCGTTCTGGTGGATGCCATGCAGGCGATGAATGCCGGTCCCTCCGCTGTTGCCGATCTTGAACGGGCATTGACGGAAATCCTTTCCTGTTTTCGTCCCGGCAGCACGAATTTTCTGACCGGGCTCGTACAGCGGCGCATCAGCCGCATTCTTGTTGCAGCAACAAAGGCAGATCATTTGCACCATGAGAGCCATGACCGGTTGCAGGCCATCGTACGCCGCCTTGTCGATCGCGCGATAAGCCGCGCTGATTTTACCAGCGCCAGCGTCGAGGTGTTGGCAATGGCCGCTGTGCGAACAACCCGCGAGGCAACTGTCACCCAAGGCAAAGACATATTGCCGGTCATCGTCGGGACACCACTGAAAGGCGAGACAATAGACGGCGAGAAATTCGACGGAAAAACCGAAACAGCCATATTTCCCGGTGACTTACCGGAAAAACCGGATTCAATATTTGAAGGACCGGAATCAGTATCTGAAGATCCTTCTATCCGCTTTGTCCGTTTCCGCCCTCCCAAACTGGAGAAAACGGCAGAAGGCTTTACGCTTTCACTGCCGCACATAAGGCTGGATCGGGCCATACAATTCCTCATTGGAGATCGCCTCGCATGAGTGAAAAACGCAAGCCAGCTTCGTTTCGCATGGACCAGCCGGAGGAAGAAAAAGCCTCTGCAAAGGCTGTCGAGGCAGCACCAGCGGCACAGCGCAGGCCAACAGCGATCAAGGATATTGCTGTTGTAACGCCCGCCGCGGTCGATGTGTTTGACCTTGATCCTGAAGCTGCCAATGAGCTGGATGCCCTGACCCCGCCGCCAGCTCTGGCGAATAGAAAGAAGTTTTCATTCGCCACAGTCTTTACCGGCGCAATTGGGGTGCTTGCATCGTTGGCGTTGGGCCTTTGGGCCGACAATCTTATCCGCACGCTTTTTGAACGTGCGCCATGGCTGGGCTGGGTGGCGCTTGGGGTCACGATACTCGGTGCCTTGGCGCTAATCGCTATTATTGTGCGCGAAACACTGGCCTTGCGCCGCCTCGCCTCAGTGCAGCATTTGCGTGACGAGGCAGCCAAGGCCGCCAGCGAAAATGATCCGGTACAGGCAAAGGCTGCTGTGGCCAAGCTCGTCAGCATTGCCGAAACCCTGCCCGCCACCGCCAAGGGCCGCGCGCTTCTGCACGACTTGCGTGATGATGTGATCGATGGGCGCGATTTGATACGCCTGACGGAAACCGAATTGCTGCGCCCGCTTGACCGGCAGGCGCGCGAAATGATCCTTGCCGCCTCAAAGCGCGTTTCGATTGTCACGGCTGTCAGCCCCCGCGCGCTTGTCGATATCGGCTATGTCATTTTCGAATCAGCGCGGCTTATCCGGCGGCTATCTGAACTCTATGGAGGCAGGCCGGGAACGCTTGGCTTCCTTAAGCTCACGCGCAATGTCATCGCCCACCTGGCCGTGACAGGAACAGTGGCAATGGGCGACAGCATCATTCAACAACTGGTCGGACATGGTCTTGCCGCGCGACTTTCGGCGAGACTTGGCGAAGGTGTGATCAATGGCTTGATGACGGCTCGCATCGGCATTTCAGCGATGGATCTGGTGCGGCCCTTCCCGTTCAACGCTGAAAAGCGACCGGGAATTGGTGATTTCATCGGCGATCTGGCAAGGATCGGCGGTGTTAAAAAGCCCTGACCGGGCAATAGAAGCATTTCATATCCCCAAGTTTTATGGCATTGGCAACCATCTGTTAACCATTCCAACCCATGATTGGTTCGAAGCAGCCATTCCAATGATTAGAGTTTGAGTCCGTGTCGATGAAAACAAGCGCAGCAGTCGCCGCCCTGTCCCTGTTCGCCTGCGCGCTATTGGCGCTGCCGGCGCAAGCTAAGGATAAAGACGCGGAATTCTTCGAGAATGTCCAAGGCCAGTGGGTTGGCCCCGGAGAAATCGTGGCGGGCAAATATAAGGGTACAAAATTTACCTGCACGCTGGAAGGCTCCACACCAGCCGCCGCAACAGGCATGACGCTGGATGGCAACTGCCGTGTCGGTATTTTCAATCAACCGATGAAGGCAACGATCGCCCGCAGCGGCAATAGCTACAAGGGCACCTTCCTAGACGGTTCGGCTGGCAAGGGTCTCGACATTACCGGCGGCAATGTCTCAGGCAATCGGGTTGTTCTTGCAATCAACCGCAGACAGCTCAGCGGTGCCATGCAGGCGAAATTCAACAATGATAACAGCATGAATGTAACGATTTCCGTTCATCTGGAAGACCAGTTGATTCCTGTTGTCGGCATGTCCTTGAAGCGCGTTGATACAACTGCCGTGGGCAGCGTCGCTAAGAACTGATTGTATATATGTCCTGCTTGGTTCGACAAGCTCACCATGTCGAACCACGCACCTTTCTGTTCTGCTATTGAACGGACCACCAGCCCGCATCATCGCGGGCTTTTGTCATTCCGGTACTATCTGCCAGCGCCGCCCAATGCAAAACGCTCATTCCCTCAATCTTCAGATCGGGGGCGATATCACCAAGCGGCACGAGCACGAATGCGCGTTCCGTCATGCGCGGATGCGGCAGGATAAGGCTTGAGCTTTCAAAGCGATCTATCCCCTCATAGGCCAGCACATCAATATCGATAATGCGCGGGCCCCAGCGCTCCAGCCGCTCGCGTTTCATTACCAGTTCAATATTGAGACAGACCACCAGCAGGGATTCCGGTTCGAGCTCAGTCGCAAGCTCCGCGCAGGCATTGTAGAAAGAAGGCTGATCGCGCTTGCCCCATGGCGGCGTATTATAGACCGGCGACACGATGTTGACCGAGGTATCAGCCCGGCTATCCAGAGCGCGCAGAGCCTGCCCCATGGCCAAGATCGGATCGCCAAGATTGCCGCCAAGACCCAGCCAGGCTTTACGCAAGATAGTCATGGGCGCTTGCCGCGATTATCCAGCATTGCATCGGCGAGGTTGAGCGTGCTGCGGCTCATAGCGATATCATGCACACGGAAAATATCGGCTCCGGCAAGCCGTAAAATAGCCGAGGATGCAGCTGTCACCACGTCTCTTTCATTGGCTTCACCACCGGAAACAGCGCCGAGAAATCGCTTGCGCGACGTGCCCGCAAGGAATGGGTAGCCGAAGGCGGCAAGTTCTGAAAAGCGATCCATCAACGCAATATTCTCATCCGTATCCTTGGCGAAACCAAATCCGGGATCAAGCACGATCTGGCTATCCGATACGCCAGCAAGCCGTGCGATTTCCAGCGACCGATTGAGAAAGGCAAACTGATCGGCGATCACGTCCGGATCTCGTTCACGCTCGCGGCCCGTATGCATGATGACAAGCCCCGCGCCGGTGCGCGCAGCAAGATCAGCAATGGCGGGCTCCCGCTGTACCCCCCATACATCATTGACGATATGGGCTCCAGCCTCCACGGCAAGCCGCGCCGTTTCCTCGCGATATGTGTCAACCGAGATAATTATATCGCCCTGCTTCGCCAAAGCGTCGATGACCGGTAAAATTCGTGATTGCTCTACCGAAGGTTCAACCCGCGCCGCGCCTGGCCGTGTGGATTCGCCGCCTACATCAATGATCGATGCCCCATCTTCGATCATCTTGCGCGCGCCCTGCAAAGCTTGATCCAGCGAATAATGGACACCGGCATCAGAAAACGAATCGGGCGTCACATTGAGCACGCCCATAATCAATGCGCGTGGCCCCAAGGTCAAAGACCGGCCATGTGCCAGTTGCCATTCCCGATCCATTCCTACGCTCCCGTTGATTGTTCGCTGTCTGGTTTTTTATCACATTGCGCGGAACGTCAATTCATCTGCAAGGTTTTTGACGATACTGTTTGAATGATGCACACTGGCCAAAGAAAAGGAAAAGCTGAATGCATATTTTGGCCAGATTAGCCGCCAGCTCGATTGCGGTCGCTATTGCCTCCAGTTTCGTTGCTCCCGCCAACGCGGCAACCGTCCTGCGAAAATACCAGTATTTCACATTGAATGCGGATAATGCAGCCGAACTCGACAAGGAGTTGAGCCGCAGGGGACCAGTATTGGCGAAGACCGGTACACGGCATCCCGGCATGACGCGGATGCGCTTTGACAGCAAGGTGAAGTTTGGCTCCAATGGCAAGAACTGTCAGGTCGTCAATGCGGATATCACCGTGCGCGCAACTGTTTACCTGCCCCGCTGGAAACAGCGCCGCAGCGCAAAGCGGGATCTCGCGCTTGTGTGGGACACGCTTTCGGCGGATATCAAGCGGCATGAGGAAAGCCATATCGTCATTGCGCGCACCGCAGCTGGCGATATGGAGCGTCAGGTCAAAGCCCTACCCTGGCGTAGCGATTGTATGAAGTTGAAAGCCGATATTGACGCGCTGACGGCAAAACTGCTCAAGAAACATGATGCAGATCAGGTGCGTTTCGACCGCATTGAAACAGTCAATTTCGAGACACGCTTCGAGCGCCTGTTGACTTACCGCATGGTGAAGGAACTGTCTAAGCCTTGAGAAGGTAGTGCGCCACCATCAATAAAGTACAAACATCTCCGTCATCCTCGGGCTTGAACCGGGGATTTATCAGTCAATTTTGTTGTGTAGCGCAACTCCGGGTCCTCGGGTCAAGCCCGAGGATGACGGAGAGTTTTGTGTTCAATAGTAAACTACCCCCTCAGTTCACCCCAAGTTTTTTCTGCAAACTGGTTGATGAGGTTGTGTATTGAAACACAACGCGCTCGCCGGGATTGACGATGCGCTTTGCCGCCTGGGTCATCAATGCAGCTTCGTGGAAGCCCGACAGGATCAGCTTGAGTTTGCCCGGATACCAGTTGATGTCGCCAATGGCGAAAATGCCGGGTTCTGATGTTTCAAAAGTCTCGACATTCACCGAAATAAGATTTTCATGCAGGTTCAGGCCCCAATCGGCAATCGGACCCAGTTTCATGGTCAGGCCGAAGAATGGCAGGAGGCGCGTCACAGGAATCTCGACCTCGCCTTCTGCCGCCTTGATGACAGCGTGGGTCAGTTCGCCATTATCGCCTTTGAGGCCAGACACTTGTCCCAGCTCAAAACGAACGCTGCCGCTTTCCACCAGTTCAAACATTTTCTTGACGCTGTCTGGCGCTGCGCGGAATTCTGCGCGCCGGTGCACCACGGTCAGGCTACGGGCAATCGGCTGCAAGTTGAGCGCCCAATCCAGCGCACTGTCACCGCCCCCCACAATAAGAACATCCTGATCGCGGAATTCTTCCATGCGGCGCACGGAATAAAACACGCTCTTGCCTTCATAGGCCTCGATACCGGGAACCGGCGGGCGCTTGGGCTGGAAAGATCCGCCACCGGCTGCAATGACGACCACCTTGGCTTCGAACACTTCAGCATCATCCGTCTCGACGCGGAATGTTCCATCTTCGAGACGTTCAAGTCCCGTCACCATGCGATTGAAATGGAATTGGGGTGAAAACGGCTTGATCTGCTCCATCAGCTTTTCAGTCAGCTCATTGCCGCTGATGATGGGCCATGCCGGAATATCGTAGATCGGCTTTTCCGGATAAAGCTCTGCACACTGGCCGCCGGGGCGATCAAGAATATCGATGAGATGGCATTTCAGATCGTAAAGGCCAAGTTCAAACACCGCAAACAAGCCGACGGGCCCTGCGCCAATGATGACAACATCGGTTTTGATAATCTCGCTCATCGCAAATTCCTCATGCCGGACGGTCTGCATGCCGTGCAGATAGAAAAAGGGTAATGGCTGGCGTGTTCAAGACACACGGGCTGCCATGCGCGTAACGATTGCTTGTCCCAAGGTCAAGACAATGCCGCCGCTCAAGCTATGAAAAGCCGTTCTGCGGTTTGATTCTAATGGGTCAATGAGAAAATATCAGCCTGTGAGCTGCAATTATCGTCCTATGAGTGGCAATTCTATTGTGCGTGGTTCGACAGGGCTCACCATGAGGAAGGTGAGTTGGCTGCAGGCAGGTCACCGTGCCCGGCGCCATCTATTGCAAATACACCAACATTCCTCATCCTGAGCTTGTCGAAGGGCGCACGACAGAACTGCAATAAATATCAGGACTGACGTTCCGGAACGTGCACCACAAGGCCATCCAGTTCATCAGAAACGTGGATCTGGCAGGAAAGCCTTGAATTGGGACGCACATCATAGGCGAAATCGAGCATGTCTTCTTCCATGGCCTCGGGTTCGCCAGTCGCAGCCTTCCATTCTTCATCCACATAGACATGACAGGTGGCGCAAGCGCAGGCGCCGCCACATTCCGCATCAATACCCGGAACAGCAAAGCGAATGGCACTTTCCATAACGGTAGAGCCGTTTTCGGCGTCCGCCTCGATGCGTTCGCCACCATGAGTGACAAAGGTGATTTTCGCCATGAATTAAGGCCCCAGTGATCAAGTTACCGCTGACATAGGGCTTTAAAGGCGTAAGTCAATTGTACTCCCTGACGCAGCGCAAACTTCAGCGCGTTATTGCCGCTATATAATCGCGCGCATCATCAATGGCAGGGCGAAGGTCCCTGACCAGTTTCGAATCGGCTGGAGCCTGCTCGACCGCCTCTGCCAGTTCGGCCACGCGAAATGCGCCAATTGCATTGGCCGAACCCTTGAGCGAGCGGGCAAGCCGGACGCGATCATCAGGATTTGCGTGGATAAGTCTGTCCACGATGCCGCAGGTCTGACGGGAAAACAGGTTGAGGATTTCGGTTTCGAGAGCGCGGTTGCCGAATGTTTCACGGGTAAGGTGAACAAGATCAATCGGGCGCTTGCGCGCTGGCTTCGATCGCTCGCCACCTGGCGAAGCAAATGCCATCGATGCCTGTTGGGCCATTGGATATTCTCCTGAACGCTTTTACATTTGAACTCACGAGCCTAAGCTGATGACGCTGATTCAAGGTTAAAACGGGGCGGAAATCGTGCTTAAATGGTGCCTTATGGTGAATGCCGGGTAAATTTTTGCCTACAATTGAAATTTTATGAGAGGCCCAAAAATTAACCTTGTGTTTAAACTTTTAAGCATTTCCTGAATCCATTGTTTCTTTCCAAACCATGTGCCAGTACATTAAAGTAGCGGCGTAAAGAGTATGGCGCGGTTGGCCCCACATGTGGCCATCGCCCAATATTGTGAGGAAAACATGGCCACAGCCCCGAAAAGCAAGGCTTTCAAAGCCGAAGACGAGCTCGGTGAAGCCCTTGAAAAGGCTCTAGAAATCGATTTCGACGAGTCAACGCTCGGGATGGATATGGATCTGTCTCCACTTGACGATGATCTCTTGTCCCTGAACGATCTCGAAGCCCAGATTTCACAGGCAGCGCAGGAGCTTGCCGCCGAGAAATTTGAGACACCTGCCGCGGCCGAACCTGTAAAATTGCCCGAACCTGAGGTAACAACGCCGCCTGTTGCCGCCATTCCATTGCCTGCGCCAAAGCCGCAGATCAAGGCTGCCAATCCCATTCCCGCAGCTCCACCCGCGCCACCAAAGGCTCCGGCTGTTCCATCGCAGCCCTCCTTCCGGCCAGCGAATGACGACCTGCTTCAAGCCGCCAAGACCACGTACTCCACCAGTTCCGTTGTGCAGCCAAAATCCTATAGTCTGATCACAGGGATCATCAGTGTTCTTTGGGCCGGCAGTGTCTTGGCACTTGGCAATGCTCTTTACGGTCCATCGCTCTGGTCGATCCGGTCCTTCTCTGATTTTGCCGCAGCGCCTTACGCAATTGGCCTAGCGGTAGCGATCATCGTTCCAATCATGCTTTTCTGGGCATTCGCGATCATGATCCGTCGTGGTCAGGAAATGCAGTATGCTGCGCGTTCCATGGCGGAAGCAGCAATGCGCCTGTCCGAACCGGAAATGCTCTCATCCGACCGCGTTGCTTCGCTGGGTCAGGCTGTGCGCCGCGAAGTTGCGGCCATGAGCGAAGGTGTCGAGCGCACGCTGGCGCGCGCCGTTGAACTGGAAACCTTGGTCCAGACCGAAGTGAACCAGCTTGAACGCGTCTACACCGACAATGAATACCGCATCCGCACTCTCGTTGACCGTCTCGGCGGTGAACGCGAATCGGTAATCGGCCACGCAGAACGCGTGCGCGCTTCTATTTCCAGTGCCCATGAGCAGTTGAAAGACGAGCTTTCACTGGCAGGCGATTCCTTGCGCGAACACCTTTCCAGCGCGTCCACCAATCTTAGCATGTCGATAAACCAGTCTGGTGAGTCGCTCATTGAACGACTGACACAGAGCGGACAGGTAATTTCCGAGCAGATCGTTTCCCGTTCGGACGACATATCAAACAAGATCAGCACTTCCGGCGAAGCCTTTGCAAATCTTCTGGAAATGCGCATTGCAGCTCTGTCCGAACAGACAGATTCTGTAACAATGAAACTGGCTGATACGCTCGACGGCCGCACCAACAGCATGTTGTCGCTGCTGGGCAATGCCACGCAGACGCTGGTTGGCGAATTCGACACACGTCTCGCCGGGCTCGATACAACAATCAACGAACGCGGACGCTCACTGCTTGCAGAGTTCGAAACACGCGCCCATTCGCTGGATGCCAGCACCGAGCGTCTCAATTCGGCCCTCGAAGCCCGTGCGCGCCAGATCAACGAACAGTTGATCGAACGCACTCGCGACATCGCCAAGACCTTTACCGATGGCCGCGCTTCGATTGACGGCATTGTCGATGAGACAAAAGCAAAGATCGGCAATGATCTGTCGACGCTTTCCGAGCAGGTAGGCAGCCTTCTTTCCACCAATGCGGCGGCTCTTTCCGACCGCCTTGTGGAAAGCCGTGAAGCGCTCGCTGCCAAACTTGCTGAAGAACGCGATGCCCTCGCCGCGACATTGATTCAGGAAACCGACCGCGCTGCCATCGTTATTCGCGATCAGGCAGGACAGATCGGCGATCACACCTCAAACCTTAAATCCATACTGGAAAGCAGCACTGCAGCTATTGGTCAGATCATCGAAGGTCATGGCTCGACCCTCGAAGAGCGTACTGCTGGTCTGCGTGCATCGCTTGTGGATAATGACGCCCGCATCGGTGCCACGCTCGAACAACATGCCAAGGCAATTGAAAACCGTACTGCCGGCATTCATACGCTGCTTGAAGACAATGAAGCCCGTATTGGTGCAACACTCGAACAGCACGCTAAAGCAATCGAAGATCGCACAGCCGGCATGCACGCTGCCTTTGCGGACACTGATACACGCATTCGCGACACGCTGGACGAACATGCTCGCAACATCGATCTGCGTAGCGCCAATATTGAAACAGCGATACACGCCACCGACACACGCATTGGCCAGACACTTGATGCCCATGCCAAGATCATCGATGAGCGCACCATTGGAATGCGTGCGGCATTTGTTGAAACACATGCCAAGATTGCGCAGACGCTTGATCAGCACAATCGAAGCCTTGACGAGCGCAACCAGGAAATCCAGCTGGCTCTTTCCGGCAGCGATGCCAAACTTGGCGAAACGCTTGCTGCTCATACGCAGGCTATTGATGCACGCAACGCCGAAATTCAGGCCACGCTGCTTAATAGCGGCACACGTATCGACGGCACATTGAGCGGCTTTATCGACAGTGTGGATGACCGTACAGGTCGCATCGAGTCGGCTTTGACCAGCAGTGACGCGCGTATCAGCGATGTTCTGGCCTCGCATGCCAGCGCCATTGAAGAGCGTACAGCCGGTATCGGTCAGGCCCTGATCGAAAGCGACTCGCGCATCAGCAATATCCTTTCCTCGCATGCAAGTTCCATCGACGAGCGGACAGCGGGAATCGAGCAGGCGCTCAGCAATAGCGATCAGCGTATCGGCCAGACTTTGGCTTCGCACGCTTCTTCGCTGGATGAGCGTACAGCCGGTATTCAGGCAGCGCTTGAAAATACCCATGCCCGCATCGGCGAGACACTGGCACAGCATGCTAGCGATATTGAAGAGCGCACAGCAGGGATCCGTTCTGTGCTCGACAGCAGCAATATGCAGATCGGCGACACGCTGGCTTCCCATATCGGAACGCTGGACGAGCGCGCTGCCGCTATTCGCGCAGCCTTGGCCGAAAGCGATACCCGCGTCGGCGAAACGCTCAACGATCATGCGACCATTCTCGACCAGCGCATTGCAGCCATTCGCGCAGCGATGGAACAGGGCAATGCTGCTCTGGGCCAGACACTGGACGACAAGGCGGGTGCCATCGGCGACCGTACGGTAGCCTTGCAGGCGGTCCTGCAAGACAGCGCAGACGTGCTTGCCAAGGCCTTCGAAAACCATGGCGGTACAATCGACGAACGCACCACAACCATGCAGAATGCACTGGCCATTGGTGTCGATAATGTTCGCAAATCGCTCGAACAGAGTGCTTCGGTTGTCGCCCGCACGCTGCGTGAGAAAATCACAGAAGCTGCTTCTACCCTTACCGGTGAAGCACAGAAGGCCGGCGAAGCTCTTGACGGCCATGGCGAGGCATTCAGCCAGCGCATGAATGAAAGCCTGGCGGAAACCGAAAAACGGCTTGGTCAGCGCGCAACGGAGGCCGCCGCCAATCTCGAGGCTTTGGAGGCCCGCTTCTCGGCAGCCACCAATACGACCGCATCGAAGCTTGCGGAAAGCACCCGCGAATTGAACGAGGTTCTCTCGGCCCGTTCGCAGGAAATCATCAGCATTCTCGACAATACGGCTCAGCCGCTGGTCGAAAGCCTTGCCGATAATGGCCGTACGCTCGCCTCGCAGCTCGTTGAAGCAACCACATCCGCAACTGAACGCCTGCGGGTTGAAAATGCGGCTCTGATCAATGCTATTGCCAGCCGCACCGCAGAGACAATCACTGCTGTTCAGGCGGCCAAGGCTGGTCTGACCGACGATGTGAGCAACCTTATCGACCGCCTCTCCTCTTCAAATGCGAAGCTTGGCGAACTCATCGATATGGCGACCAAGAACCTTGGCGACATTGACGGACGCCTGCTCGACACGACGACGGCCTTTGCGGAGAACGCCACGAAGGCTGCTGAATCCTTCGAGACCTCAACCCGTCTGATTGATGGCAATCTCGGCAAACTGTCACAATTGTCCAACAGTACGCTAACCGACATTGCTTCCATCGCTCAGCGGTTTGACGAGCACGGCAACATGCTCAACAAGGCATCGGAACTGATCAACGCATCGCAAACCAACCTCGCCTCGACTTTTGACGAGCGCCAGGAAGCTTTGCAGGCATTGGCATCAGGTCTCATCGCCAAATCGGAAACAATCGAGAAGACAATGCGTTCGTTCGAATCGCTTGTTTCTTCGGCATTCGATCGCGCCGAAGGCCGTGCAAACCAGACAACCGAACAGATCCGCAATTCCATCTCCGAAGTTGTGGAACAGGCATCGCAGAAGTTTGCCAACGCGACCGATGAAATCCGTCGTTCTTCCGCAGCGATCCGTACGGAGCTTGAACAGACCCGTTCCGAATTGCAACGCGGTGTGATGGATATGCCTGAAGAAGCCAAGCAATCCACGGCACAGATGCGCAAGGCTGTTTCCGAACAGATCAACGCATTGAAGGAACTCTCGGAAATCGTTCAGAAATCCGGGCGTCTTACTGACGTTGGCGAAGCACGGGCACAGCGCGCAGCGCCAGCCCGCGCAACAGCCGCAGTGGCAGCACAGCCACAACGGACCGAAGCGGTCGCTCCGGCACCGCGTCCTGCGGCGGCACCGACAGCATCAGGACCGGCTGCGCCTGCAATGCGCGGCACACTCGACACACGTGGCAATGCTGAACCGGCTCGTCCTGCCGGTAATGGCTGGGTGTCCGATCTCCTGCGCCGTGCTTCGACCGATGAAGCCGAGGCAGCCCCAAAGGCACCGGCAGGCCGCTCACCCGGTCAGGTTGTCGAGTCGCTCAATTCGCTATCGATTGACATCACCCGCGCCATCGACCACGAGGCTTCCGTTGAACTCTGGCAGCGTTACCGGGCTGGTGAGCGCAATGTCTTCACCCGCCGTCTCTATACGCTCAAGGGCCAGCAGACCTTTGACGAGATCAAGCGCAAATATCAGTCGGACAGCGAGTTCAAGCGTGCTGTTGATCGTTACATGGATGACTTTGAGCGCCTGCTTGAGGATGTCACACGCAACGATCGCGACAACACAACGACCCAGGCCTATCTGACATCCGACACAGGCAAGGTTTACACCATGCTTGCTCATGCGAGTAATCGTCTGCGTTAAGAGCCAATTGGTATGAAAACAAAAAACGCGGTCTTCGGGCCGCGTTTTTTGTTAGTATGCGTGGTTGATTGCTGAGAGCAAAGTAGTCTCGCATTCCGGTAGCTGCGTGGTTCGACGAGGCTCACTAGAAGGTGGTTGATTGCAGATTATTTGCCAAACTTGCAGGATTTAACGCCCTGCAAATAGCAATCCTCCTCATGGTGAGCCTCGTCGAACCACGCACAAGTCAAATGCAACTAACCTGGATGATACAACACTCAAGCCCCTTCCAGCTCTGACACCTTCCCGAACATATCCCTGTAGGCTGTGGGCGTGGTGGCCAATTGCTGGCGGAAGTGATGCCGCAGCGTAGCAGCAGTGCCAAAACCCGTGTGCAAGGCAATCGTCTCAATAGAAAACGGAGAGTTTTCCAAAAGATCGCGTGCTTTACCCAACCGCTCGGATAATAGCCATTTGGCAGGCGTCGTACCAGTTGCAGCTTCAAAGCGGCGCAGGAAGGTACGTGTACTCATACCCGCAGCTTTGGAGAGGCTGGCGATGGAAAAGTCCTTCTGAATATTGTTCCGCATCGTTTCCAGCAGCGGAGAAAGCCTCACTCCCTCATGGGCTGTGGGGACTGCCTGCTCGACAAATTGAGCCTGCCCGCCATCACGGTGGGGAGCCACAACAAGGCGCCGCGCAACCTTATTGGCGGCCTCGGTACCAAAATCGCGGCGAATAAGGTGCAGGCAAAGGTCAATGCCCGCCGCACTGCCAGCTGAGGTCAGAATATTGCCCTCGTCCACATAAAGCACATTCGGCGCAAACTCGATGTCCGGATAATGCTCGGTCAACAGATCGGCGTAGCGCCAATGGGTCGTTGCGCGCCGCCCCGATAAAAGGCCGGCGGCGGCAAGCACAAAGACGCCCGAGCAGATTGAAAGAATGCGCGCGCCCTTGGCATGGGCCTTTTGCAGAGCCTGTACCAACGGCTCCGGGACAGAATGTTCAACGCCGCGCCAGCCCGGCATGATAATCGTTCCAGCCTGCTCGAACAGGTCAAGACCGCCATCGGCAAGCACGCGCACGCCGCCTGTGGCGCGTAGCTCGCCCATTTCAATGCTGGCGACAGCAAATTTATACCAGTCATCGCCCATTTCAGGCCTTGGTAACCCGAACATCTCGACCACAACACCGAATTCGAAAGTGCAAAGACCGTCATAAGCAACGGCGACCACAAGCGGATTATCAAGACGGGGCGGATTTGAAGCGTTTGACATGATATTGACGATATATGGCATTCTTGCCAACTACCAGCAATTTATCACCTGTTCTACTTCTTGCTCATCAACACGAGGAGAGACAGAATGAGCTACGTAACCGAGATTGCCCCGGCCCCAGCCGATCAGGTCATTGATCATTTTTCCAGGCGTCTATCGCTGGAAACCGACTGCGCCGACGTGGCACAGGCGCTGAAGGATAGACCCGACTTCACCCTTTTGCATGTTGTAGGAACAAGCGCTGCCTATGAGCGTCGCCATATTCCCACTGCAATCCACCTGAACCACCGAGATATTTCAGCCGAACGCATGGCTGAATGGCCTCTGGATACGATTTTTGTCGTCTATTGCGCCGGACCCCATTGCAATGGTGCAGACCAGGCTGCGCTTAAGCTGGCGCGTCTTGGGCGGCCTGTGAAAATCATGATCGGTGGAATAACCGGTTGGGCCGACGAAGAATTGCCGTTTGCAACTGGACCGGAAGCTGGCAGCTTTAAGCAAGCAGCTTGATCACTCATCTCATCGAGTTGCTGAAACTGGCACCAATTTACTGCGTGGTTCGACAAGCTCACCATGAGGAGGGTTCATGGGTTGCATGAACAAGATCACCGACATTAAAGGCTAGCTTTGCAGATCACTAATCTTCCTCATGGTGAGCCCCGTCGAACCACGCATTGAATGGAATGCCAAATAGCCGGTATTGAGCTTACGCTCTAAATAACCGAAAGGGTCCAGGTGACGATATCGCTGGTGGCAGTGTCGAAGGCGCTATCAAGCGCGGCAATATAGGATGCGTTGCCTGCGCCCCTTACGGGCGATGTCGAACGGAAGACCTTTGTCGCACGCACGGTGCCATTCTTGTCATTCAGTATCTTTATGGCAATCTCAACAACGGCCGTTTCACTGCCGGAAGCATCAATGTTGAAAGTGCGAATATTGCTGATCACCTGATAATCGATGGCAAGGCCATCGCCCGGACGACCAACACCGCCAAGCCGTCCAGTGCTTTCAAATGCCTGTGCGAGGCGAGACTGCACAATATTGGGCAGACGATCCGCCCACTGCGCACCTTTCAAAAAGGAAATTGAATTGGGACCGGAACGAACAACGACATTTTCACCGTCGAGCGCTTTCAATGCGGACGGGGCAGCGATCAATATCTGACGGCCCTGCTTCCTTGACGAGGTGACTTCCGGCGATGGGCTGGAAAGATCAAATGTATCGAGCTTCTTGGAACTGGCACAGGCCGACAAGGACAAGGCGATAACCAACGCTGCAATTACTGTCTTCGATTTCACCACTTAACCAATCCCACGCGTAACAGTTCATTAACTTTCATGCGATGCGAATCCATCAAAGTCAACGGCGCGTCCGTCCGTCATATTCAGGAACATTGCCGCTACCGCCGAAAATCACCCGCTGCGGGTTTTTCTCAAGATCTGTAATAGCGCGCTCGATGCGTTGAACCGACTGCCGGCTCTCATTGACAAGAGACTGCACGTCACGCAATCCCTGCCCTGAAAAGCGGTTGAGATTGTCGGTGATTGGTCCAAGTCTCGCATTCAGATTGTCTGCTACGGAACGATAGGATTGCAGCGTCTGACGGGCTTCGCGTACAACGCTGCCATCCTCGTCGGAAAGCTGTTTGTCCAGTTTGGCCAATACGCCGTCCACACGCGTTGACGCATTATTCAGTTTTTCCATCATCTGCCGTGCTTCAGCCACGACAGCCTGAACATCTTCAGCACTGCGGCTGAACTTTTCGATGACATCGGAATTCTTTGCAAGCGCATCGGTAAACTGCTTGGTATTGTTGACCGTATCGACCAAAGGCCCCTTCACTTCCGTGATAAAGCTCTCAATCGATCCCACCGCGCCATCGACGCGTTCAAGGATGGTTTGGGCCTTTTGCAGAAGGTTGTTCACGACAGACGGATCGGCATCAATGCGGGCAATGGAGTCTTCCTTTGCCGCTTCCACAAGCAGCATCGGTTCATAAAGCTTTCCGCCCTTCAACTCGATAAAGGCCTGGCCGGTCAGACCAGCAAAGCCCAGCGTGGCTTGGGTGGAACGCGTAATAGGTGTTGTTGCATCGACTTCCGCCTGCGCAATCACAGCATCAGGATTATTGTCGTCAATTTTCAAGCGCCGGATTGTACCAACCTTGATACCGTTGAACAGCACCTGACTGCCGTCAGCCAAACCTGTTACCGAGCCGAGAATACGGATTTCCAAAGTTGCAGTCTCGGTTTTGTCACCATAACGCGCAATCCAGTAAACAAATCCGAAGGCCAGCATGCAGACAGCAAGCGTGAAAATACCGACCAGAACATAATTGGCTTTTGTTTCCATGAATTACTCTGCTCGACCCTGTTGTTCCGCTAGTGGTCTGATAAAATTCACTCCACTAGCCTGTTCTGCGGTGGTACATTTGGCGTTGGCGCAGCTTCACTACGCGGCGAACGCCGCCTGTTATCGCCATTGGATACAATTTGACGAGCACGCTTTCCACGGAAATATTCTTTCACCCACGGATCGTCAAACGCCAACATATCCTCAATGGTTCCTTCGATCAGAACCTTCTTATTGCCCAATACAGCGATTCGGTCACATACAGCGAACAGACTGTCGAGGTCATGGGTGACCATATAGACGGTAAGCCCCATCGTATCGCGCAGATCGGCAATCAATTCGTCGAAGTCAGCGGCACCAATAGGATCAAGACCTGATGTCGGCTCATCGAGGAAGACGATTTCGGGATCAAGCGACAGGGCGCGGGCCAAGGCCGCACGCTTGATCATTCCGCCTGAAAGCTCTGATGGAAACTTTTCTGCGGTATCGGGCTTGAGTCCCACGAGTTCGATCTTGAGCCGAGCTAGCTCATCCATAAGCTTTTGAGGAATATCTAAATATTCACGCATCGGCACCTGAATGTTTTCAAGCACGGTCAAGGACGAAAACAGCGCCCCATGCTGGAAAAGAACCCCCATACGCATATCGACAGCGAGTTTGTCCTGCTCGCTCGCCTCGTCAATATCGTGACCAAAAATGCTGATCTTGCCCTTTTGCTTCTGGTTGAGGCCCAGAATCGTCCGCATGAGAACAGACTTACCCGTTCCTGACGCTCCGACGAAACCAAGGATTTCGCCGCGATAAACATCAAGATCAAGATTGTTGAGCACAGTCGAACGACCGAAGGAGACACTGACATCTTTCACAGAAAGGATGACGTCGTCAGCCTTTGTGTGCGTGCTCTGGTTACTTTCTTTCGGATTCATGCGCCTCGATCTACTTTAAGCAGGCTTCTGCCTGGGGCTTCAGTTTTAAAAATTGATGGACGCGTAGAAGATGGCGAAAATGCCATCAACCACAATGACGACGAAAATCGATTTGACCACAGATGCCGTAACCCGTTGTCCCAAGGATTCAGCGCTGCCACCGACCTTCATGCCTTCAACCGAAGCCATCACCCCGATGATCATGGCCATGAAAGGCGCCTTGATCAGACCGGCAAGGTAGCTGGAAAGATCGACTGCATCGCGCAAACGCTGGATAAAGGCATCCGGCGGAATTCCAGAATAGGCCCATGTGATGACCATGGCGCCGCCCAATGCCGCGAAATCCGCAATAATTGTCAGCAATGGCAGCGAGATCACCAATGCAACGAGACGCGGGAAAACCAGAACACCGACGGGATTGAGACCAATAACAGTCAGTGCATCGGTTTCTTCGCGCATTTTCATTGAGCCGATTTCGGCGGTGATCGCGCTACCCGAGCGGCCCGCAATCATGATTGCCGTCAAAAGCACACCGATTTCACGCAGCACCAAAATGCCAACAAGATCGACAACGAATATTTCGGCACCGAAGTAGCGCAACTGGAAAGCGCCCTGCTGCGCGATAATTGCACCAATAATGGTCGACATAAGCACAACCACCGGCACCGCGCCGATGCCCATACTGTCTATTTGATGAATAATTGCCGCCGGGCGAATACTGCTTCTGCTACTGCCCTTCATCTGCGCGCCGCGAACGGTTGCGCCGAGAATGTGCATCGCCTTGATGAAATCATCGCCAAAGGCATAGACCATGCGACCAATCGATTCAAAGAATCGCGTTATCAAGGACGGGCGGTCAATATGAATGACTTCCGGAGGAGCAGCCGCAATATCGCCAACGGCCTCAAACAGAGCACCCCAGCTTTCGGACTGTCCTTCAATGGAAACTGTTTTGCCGGATTTTTCCAGCGCGGTGCGCAGACGCTCGACCAGCCAGGTTCCCGCAGTATCCAGCAATTCCACGCCGGACAGATCAATAACGGCGCTAGAAAACCCGTTATCAACTTCGATATCGCGCATGGTTTCGTCCACGCGGCGAACATTGCGTGTGGTCCATGCCCCTGTAAGTGTAACTGTAGCGCGATCCCCGTCCTTGTTGAACTCAACATGCGGAGGCGCGGCAGTAGAAGCACTTGAATTGTTTGCTCTATCGGTCAACATCAACAACACACATATCGAGTCTCCCGACCGATGTCACTGGAACAATTAAGGCGCAGATTATGATAATTAGCTTGGATATAGCGGTAGAACGATGGCCTATTGCCGGAACGTTTACGATCTCCCGTGGTTCCAAGACTGAAGCAGCAATTGTCGTGTGCACGTTAAGTGACGGCGTGCACAGCGGGCGCGGTGAATGCGTGCCCTATGCGCGATATGGCGAGAGCATCGACTCGGTTTGTGCCGAGATTGAAGGTCTGCGCGATGCTTTGAGCAAGGGCGCGACACGCAACGATCTGCCGGGGCTCATTCATGCAGGCGCGGCACGCAACGCCGTAGATTGCGCCTTGTGGGATCTCGAAGCCAAGCACCAAGGCACAAGCGTGACCTCTCTACTGAGCCTGCCAGAATTGCACGATTTGACCACCGCCGTGACTGTTTCGTTCGGTGATGCTGCAACAATGGCAAAGGCAGCGAGCGGCTTCGCCGACAGACCCTTGATCAAGGTCAAGGTTGGCGGCGAAAATGATGCAGAGCGGATAAGAGCCGTAGCACTGGCCGCGCCATCAAGCCGCATTATTATTGACGCGAACGAAGGCTGGACCAATGCCAATGTTCTGGAAAACATGCTTGCCTGCGCGCGGGCCGGTATTGCGCTGATCGAGCAGCCACTGCCCGCCGGAAATGATGCCATCCTCGCTGAAATTCCGCACCCTGTGCCCATTTGTGCTGACGAAAGCGCCCACGGCACGGATGATCTGCACAAATTGCTGGGGCGCTATGACAGCATCAATATCAAGCTGGACAAGACCGGCGGACTAACCGAAGCGCTGCGCATGCATAATCGCGCACGCGAACTTGGCTTTGGGATCATGGTCGGTTGCATGGTTGGCACATCCCTGGCCATGGCTCCGGCTGTTATCGTGGCTCAAGATGCCGATTTTGTCGATCTGGACGGTCCCTTGATCCTCAAGCAGGACCGGACGCCGGGACTAGAATTTAACGGAAGCCGGGTTTCGCCGCCCAAGCCGGAACTGTGGGGCTAGACCCAAATTTTCTAGGTCTCGCGCTGCTCAAGCCTCAGAGACACAATGGCGAGAGACAGACCGATAGCTGCGAGGGCAACCATGGCGTAAAAGCCGTAAATGCCGGTGGCCGAGTAGAGCGGCCCTGATGCCATCGTGGCAATGGCCAATGACGTGCCGATGAAAAAGGTTGAAAGCCCCTGCGCCGTGCCGCCGCGCTCTTCAGGAATGGTCAGGACGATCATTTTTTGCATGCCGAGAAATGACAGGGCAAATGAGAAGCAGTGCAGGCACTGGACGACCAGAAAACCAGCAACGCCAAGTCCGGCGGGTTCGATCAAAGGAAAGGCGGCCCAGCGGAACATTGCCACGGCAGACCCGATCATCAGCACCTTGGCGGGATGGAGACCGCCGAATATGCGGCGGAAACAGGTGAACATGATCACTTCCGCAACGACAGAGATCGACCAGAATGCCCCGATTACGGTTTCTTCTATGCCGATCGACTTCCAGTAAATCGCCGAGAAACTGTAGCCATAGGCGTGGCTAGCCTGTGTGATGCCTGTCGCGATGAGAAATGTTACAAAGGCCGGACGGCGCAGCGCCCTGCCCGCATTTGCTATGTCGACATCGGAAAGTGGGGAAAGCCTGCGTGGTTTGCCGATTCTGGGTACGATAAAGCTCATGCCGCATGCCAGCACCAGCGCGCCGAGCAAAGCCCAAGGGATAATGTGCTCGCCCAAACGCTGGATGAAGATGCCCGCCACAAACGAAGTGAGTAGGAAAGAAATTGAGCCCCAAACCCGCATCTTGGCAAAATCGGCGCCGTAGCGGCGAACGCCCGAAAGGGCAATCGTATCTGCAACGGGTACCTGTGAAGTCCATGGCGGCGAAAGCAGCAACGACACAGCGAGAATACCGACAAAGCCGAAGGGTACGAAGTAGAACGCCGCGACGGCTACCGCCAATATAGTGCACAAGGTCAGAATATGCGCCCGGTCGTTGGAGCGGTCTGCCAGCATCGAAACCAGAGGTGCCGCGATGACCCGGACGAAAAGGGGCATCGACAATACGATGGAAATTTCTGTCGGAGTCAGCGACCGATATTCAAGCCAGAGCGGAAAATAGGGCAGATGCAACCCGTTCGACATGAAAATAGCGAAATAGGTCAACGCAATCCGCAACTCAAAGCGAGACGGCTTCCCTTGGCTTAAATCCGCAACGGCGGCTGTCATTCGGTGGGACTTTCGGAAAAATACGAAGCTGTTCAGGCAGAATCACAACCATGCGTTGCCTTGAGTTTGGCCATTATCATGAAACTTAGCAGGTTCATAGAAATAGCGGTCGGCTCATGCGCATAATTCATTGCGTTTTTGGAATTGTATAGGTTGAGTACCCTACCGCGCCGAAATAGTCTGGCCGGATTTGACCGTATGACCGGGCACTTCGCGCGAGACGCCGATCCTTGTCAGGATACTTTCGAAAATATCGGCGCAGGCTTCCCAGCTGAATCCCTGCAACGTCGCTTCGGGGTCGACGCGGCCCATCGCAAGAGCAGCCAGAGCCGCCTCTCCCAAATCCTCGGCAAGAACACCAGCGCCGGTTGCGTTGATGACATCCTTAGATCCCGGCACAGGATAGGCCGCGACCGGCAGACCGGAGGCTATAGCCTCAAGTAGCACCAGCCCGAACGTGTCGGTCCGGCTTGGAAAGACGAAGACATCCGCCCCCGCATAGAAGCGTGCCAGCGCCTCACCTTCATGCTTGCCGGCAAAGACGGCCTTTGGATATTTGCGTTTCAGATTTTCGAGGTCGGGACCATTGCCGACGATCAGCTTTGTGCCCGGCAAATCCAGCGACAGGAAAGCTTCGAGATTCTTCTCGATAGCGACCCGCCCCACACAGATGAAAACCGGTCGTTGCAAGTGCAGATCAACGTCTGGTTGCCGCCGGAACAATTCCCGGTCTACGCCCCGCGTCCACACCTTCAGGGTTTCAAATCCTCGCGCAACCAACTCATCATGGATTGATTGCGTTGGCACAAGGCAGGATTCGGCAGCATTGTGGAAGCGCCGCAGCCAGCCATAGGACCATGACAGCGGGACCGGCAAGCGCTTGCGCAGATATTCAGGAAAACGGGTATGAAAGCTTGTGGTAAAACGCCAGTTATTCTTGATGCACGTGCGGCGCGCCATCATGCCCAGTGGACCTTCCGTCGCGATATGGACATAGGCCGGTTGTATGGCTTCAATCCGTGCCTTGACCGCCGATGGCAGTGTCAACGCAAGCCGGATTTCCGGATAGGTCGGGCAAGGCACAGAATGATAGTCGGCCGGGGAGATGATCGTCACCTCAAAGCCCCGCGCCTCCATCTGCTCGCGTACTTTCGTCAGGGTTCGCACGACACCATTGACCTGCGGATGCCAGGCATCCGAAACGATGACGAGCCGCTTAATCTCGTCACGCTGCATTCGCCGCCTTTGGCCGCTTATCGGCAATCTGGATCACCGGCGCGAAGCCTGCATGCTCGCTGATGAGATGTGTCCAGGATAGAAGTTCCATCCTTCCGTCAAAATGTTCGACGATAGCCGTACAGCTTTCCACCCAGTCGCCCGTGTTGATATATTCGATACCGTCTATCTGTTCGATGGTCGCATGGTGAATGTGTCCACAGATAACACCATCGGCACCGATACGCCGCGCCTCGTCGGAAACAACTGTCTGGAACGAACCGATGAAATTGACCGCTTTCTTGACGCGGAATTTTGCCCATGCGGAGAAGGACCAATAGCGCAGACCAAGACGGCGGCGCACCTTGTTCATCACGGTATTGATAGCAAGCGCTGCATCATAGGCCCAGTCACCCAGATAGGCGATGTGGCGGGCATTGCGCACAACCACATCGAACTGGTCGCCATGAATCACCAGAAACTTACGGCCATCAGCCGTTTCGTGCATCAGGCGGTCGGTGACTTCAATGCCGCCGAAATGCGTGCCCTGGAAGTCACGCAGAAATTCATCGTGATTGCCGGCGACATAATGAATTGTCGCACCTTTGCGGCTTTTGCGTAGCAGCTTTTGCACAATATCATTATGTTCCTGCGGCCAGTGCCATGACCGGCGAAGACGCCAACCATCGACAATATCACCGACGAGATAGATGGTTTCGGCATCATGGTGCTTCAAAAAGTCCAGCAAAAAGCTAGCCTTAGCGCCTTTTGAGCCAAGATGGATATCGGACAGAAACAGCGTGCGGAACTTTTTAGGCTCGGCCTCGACCATGATGCGGATCTCCGTATCGCGCTGACGCAAACGCGTCTTCTGCGCGACACAAACCCGATTCATGTCACAGTCTTATGACGGCAAGGAAAAATGCAGATTTGAACGATAAAGACTTGTATCAAATCTATGTTCATTTATGCCTCAAGATAGATATCAGACGACGACCCAGACCGATACTCCGGAAGGAAGCAATTCATGGCCCAGGACAATACGCCCGGCAATTCAGAACTTGACGAAAGCGCGCTGTTTTATCACCGCTTTCCCACGCCGGGTAAGCTGGAAATTCAGGCGACAAAGCCGCTTGGCAACCAGCGTGATCTTGCCCTTGCCTATTCTCCCGGCGTTGCCGCGCCCTGCCTTGCCATTCACGCCAACCCGTCTACCGCTGCCGATTACACAAGTCGCGCCAATCTGGTTGCCGTTATTTCAAACGGCACTGCCGTGCTTGGCCTTGGCAATATCGGACCGCTGGCCTCCAAACCAGTGATGGAGGGCAAGGCCGTCCTGTTCAAGAAATTTGCCAATATCGACGTATTCGACATTGAGATTGACGCGCAGGAAATCAACAAAATTGTTGACGTTGTTGCTGCCTTGGAACCCACTTTCGGCGGCATAAACCTCGAAGATATCAAAGCACCGGAGTGTTTCGAAGTTGAAGAGCAGCTTCGTGAGAAGATGAATATTCCGGTATTTCATGACGATCAGCACGGCACGGCGATCATTGTTGCCGCTGCGATCATCAACGGCATGGAGCTTGCCGGCAAAGATCTTTCCAAGGTCAAAATCGTGGCTTCCGGTGCCGGTGCCGCAGCGCTTGCCTGCCTCAATCTTCTCGTCAAGCTTGGGGCGGACCGCAAGAATATCTGGGTCTGCGATCTGGATGGTGTGGTCTATGAGGGCCGTAACACGCTGATGGACCGTTGGAAGTCTGTCTATGTGCAAAAGACCGATGCGCGCGTTCTTGCCGACGTTATCGGTGGTGCTGATGTGTTTCTTGGTCTGTCGGCAGCGGGCGTGTTGAAACCTGAACTTCTCAAGCAGATGGCACCCAATCCGTTGATTATGGCGCTTGCCAATCCAAATCCGGAAATCATGCCGGAAGTGGCCCGCGCAGCACGTGCTGATGCCATGATCTGCACGGGCCGTTCGGACTTCCCAAATCAGGTCAACAACGTTCTTTGCTTCCCCTATATTTTCCGTGGCGCGCTCGACTGCGGCGCAAGTGCGATCAACGAAGAAATGAAAATGGCGGCAGTTCAGGCCATCGCTGCCCTTGCCCGTGAAGAGCCATCGGATGTTGCAGCCCGCGCCTATTCTGGCGAAACACCGACATTCGGCCCCAACTACCTGATTCCTTCGCCGTTCGATCCGCGTCTTATTCTGCGCATTGCGCCAGCGGTGGCAAAGGCAGCGATGGAAACTGGCGTTGCTGAACGTCCCATTGAAGATTTCGACGCTTATCTCGACCGGCTGAACCGCTTCGTGTTCCGCTCCGGCCTTATCATGAAGCCAATCTTCACTGCGGCAAAAACCGCCGAGAAGAAGCGCGTCATCTATGCGGATGGTGAGGATGAGCGCGTATTGCGCGCAGCTCAGGTGGTGCTGGAAGAAGGTATCGCCATTCCAACACTTATCGGTCGTCCCCAGGTCATCGAAACGCGCCTTCAACGCTACGGCTTGAAAATCAAGATTGGACAGGATTTCGATATTATCGATCCGGAAGACGATCCCCGCTATCGCGACTATGTTGATCTGCTCGTTAGCCTGACAGGGCGACGCGGCACGACACCGGAGGTTGCTCGCACAATGGTTCGCGCCAGCGGCACCGTTATTGCAGCGCTTGCCATCGTGCGTGGCGAAGCCGATGCCATGATCTGTGGTCTTGAAGGTCGCTTTGAGCGGCACTTGCGCAATGTCGAGCTCATTATCGGCAAGTCAGAAGGCATCCGTAATTTCTCCGCCCTCAGCCTGCTCATCTCACAGCGCGGCGTGCTCTTCCTTACCGACACCTATGTGAGTATCGATCCGACTGCGGAAGAGATCGCGGAAAAAACCGTCCTTGCTGCGAACGAAATCCGACGCTTTGGCATTGAGCCTAAAGCTGCCTTGCTCTCACATTCGAACTTTGGCTCACGCGATTCTGAAAGCGCAGCAAAAATGCGCAACGCTTCAGAAATCCTGCGCGTAAAGGCTCCGGAACTTGAGCAGGACGGCGAAATGCACGGCGATAGCGCGCTTTCACAAATTCTGCGGGAGCGCGTACTGCCCCATTCCCGCTTGACGGACGAGGCAAATCTCTTGGTTTTCCCCAATCTTGATGCAGCCAATATCACGCTAAATGTCGTCAAGTCGGTAACAGATGCCCTGCATGTCGGCCCGATCCTGCTGGGTGCTGCCAAGCCCGCGCATATTCTGACGCCTTCAGTGACATCGCGCGGTATTGTCAACATGACGGCGCTGGCAGTTGTGGAAGCTTCACAGCGGATTGAGTAAAACTTTCGTCTTATTGCTGCCGCATCAACATGGATGGTTTCGCCTAAACTCCAAGAAGAGACCATCCATGCTCCGGACATCTTTTATCATCGTTGCCGCATTTGGCGCTGTACTGGCTGCGACTGGTTTGTCCCATGCGCAAAGCGATACATGCGTGCGCATGCAAGAGCGTCTCGACAGGCTGAACAGTGATCCAACGCTGGATGATTACGAGTTCAATCTGCGCCGGGATCGTATCGAGGCGGCGCTGGATGCCAATAATTGCCCTGTAAACAATTATCAGTATCGCGATCTGCCGCGGCTGGATGAGGAAGAGCCGGAATCCTACGAGATTTATGGAGGCCGCGCACCGCAACCTGTAGGGCCTGGATCAATCCCGGTCCCCATCGAAGGCGGTCAATACCAGACTATGTGCGTTCGCACGTGTGACGGTTATTATTTTCCGCTGACCTATGAAACCGGAGCGGAGAATTTTGCGCGCGATCAGGCGCAATGCCAGGCACAATGCCCCGGCGCGCAATTGTTCTTCAAGCCAACAGGCGAAGAGCGGCCGGAAGCCATGATTTCTCTGGGTGGCCAGGCTTACCGGGATATGCCGAATGCTTTTAAATTTCGCAAGGCTGGTGCTAATGCCACGCCGCAATGCACATGCCAGAAAACAGCCGGCAATTTTTCGACCATGGGCAATCCGCGTGAACTGGCGAAACAACCGCCAAAACCAGTTTCGCCGCCAGTCGCGCGTCCCGCACCACAAACTCCGCCGATTGCGCCAGCGCATCCGCAACAGCCAACAGTGACAAAGCAGGAGCCGCTTCCCGCTGCGACACCGCCCGCAAATCCGGCATTGACGGAACCTGCAAAGCCCAATGAACAACCGCCGATTCAGACCAAGATTGAACCTTCGACCCTTCCAACAAAGCAAGCTGAAAAGCCATCATCCATCATTGAATTGGGCAAGCCCGCAGCGGCGCCCAACGAAGCGCCATTGCCCAAACCGTTGAGCGTGGACAAGCCAATCGATCCGAACCGCAAGGTCAGGGTCGTCGGGCCAACGTTCCTTCCCGACCAAGGAGGGGCAAAAGATCCGCAAGCTCAGGACCGGAAGATCGCCCCGTAAGCGCAATACGCAAAGGCATGAACAATCCTTTGCCTTTACGCCCGCTCTGTACCTTCACAGCATCGGTCCATGATTTCCAAGTCTCATGGTTCCAAGGCTCGGATGGCAGAACATCGAAGGCAGCGCGTGCAAATTCACGATCCTCGTCGGCAAGAGGCTCGTCGCTCGAAGGGCCATTTTTGACAATTGCCCACCACTGCGCGGCATCGGATACGAAGGTAAGATTGCTGCGCACAGCCAGCCAGAACGCCTCTGCATTATCACCTTGAATACCAAGCGCAGCAAGCCTGTCTTTGGCATCGCTAAAGGGCATGGCGTGGATCAGCGCTCGGTTGAGCGCGTCCAGATCAGCAGGGTCAAACTTCGAGGATGATTTCGACGTGGAAGCCGGATCAAATATCGCCGCCAGCGCTTCCATATCGGGCATTGCAACAACATTTTCTGAAGTACCCGTGAGCACGGCAAGGCTTGCAACCGCCATGGGTTCATAGCCGGCGCGGCGCAGACTGCCTACCGACAATGCACCAGTACGCTTGGACAAGCCCTCGCCCGTAGCAGTCGTCAGCAGATTATGATGACCGAGCTGCGGGGACTTTGCACCCATCGCCTCAAAAATGGAAATCTGCACACCGCTATTGGTAACATGATCATCGCCCCGGATAATATGCGTGATGTTCATGTCGATATCGTCGACAACAGAGGTGAATGTATAAAGATAGGTACCATCTTCGCGGATCAGCACCGGATCGGACAGCGATGCCAGGTCGACAGTTTCCGGCCCGCGTACCAGATCGTCCCAATGCACTTCTGTACGTACCGGGGCGAAAGGGTCGTCCTTGAAATTCGGCAGAAGGAAACGCCAATGCGGGCGCTTTCCTTCCGCCTCAAGCTTGGCTTTGTCTTCGTCCGACAGCTTCAGCGCGTCGCGGCCATAGACTGGCGGCAGACGTCGCGCGAGCCGCAGCTTGCGTTTCAAATCAAGTTCTTCGGCAGTTTCATAGCAGGGATACAGAAGGCCAGCGGCCTTCAATCTTTCGGCTGCTGCCGCGTATTCAGCAAACCGCTTCGACTGATATTCGACGCGAAAAGGTTTGATACCCAGCCATTCGACATCTTCGGCAATGGCTTCGACATATTCGGTCTTGGAGCGCTCGACGTCCGTATCGTCGAAACGCAGGACCATTTGTCCGCCATTTTTCAGCGCAAACAGCCAGTTGAACAAGGCAGTGCGTGTATTGCCAATATGGATATAGCCCGTAGGCGATGGTGCAAAACGTACGATTGGGGTCATGATCGGGGCATATCGGATGCGGCGATGAATGGCAATATGGGCCGCGTTTTCACGCGGCCCATATTGTTAGCTGTCCTGAAGCATGAGGCCCTTGGTCAGTTCCATCGCCTGCAATTCAAACAGACCGCGATAGATACCGCCCTTGAGCCCGATCAGCGCTTCATGGTTACCCTCTTCTGCAATGCGGCCATGGTCGAAAACCAGAAGCCGGTCGAGAGAGCGCACGGTCGACAGACGGTGAGCGATCACCAATGTCGTCCGGCCAAGCATCAGCCGTTCCATTGCCTGCTGGATCAGCATTTCCGATTCTGAATCGAGACTGGAAGTAGCCTCGTCCAGAATAAGAACCGGTGCATCCGCGAGGAATGCACGGGCAATGGCAACACGCTGGCGCTCACCACCGGAAAGCTTCACACCGCGCTCGCCAACGAGCGTGCTGTAGCCTTTCGGCAGATTGGTGATGAACTCATGCGCACTTGCCTGTCGCGCAGCTTCCTCCACCTCGGCCTGCGTTGCTCCCGGCCTTGCATAGGCAATGTTTTCCGCCAGCGTCCGGTGAAACAGGATCGGCTCCTGCTGCACGATGGCAATTTGCTGGCGTAAAGATGCCTGTCTGACATCGGCAATGTCCTGACCGTCAATGCGGATCTGACCGGACTGCACATCATGCAGACGCTGGATCAGCTTGACGAATGTGGATTTGCCCGAGCCCGAATGCCCGACCAGACCAACCCGCTCGCCCGCCCGGATCGTTACCGAAAACCGGTCATAGAGCGGCAGTCTGTGCGCGCCATAATGGAACGTCACATTGTCGAACTCGATCTTGCCATTGGTGATCTGTATCGGCTTTGCGCCGGGTCGATCATCAATGCCGAGTGGTTGACTCTGAATATCAACCAGCTCTTCCATGTCATTGACAGAACGCTGCAAATTGCGAATGTCCATGCCAACTTCGCGCAAATAGCCCTGTAAGATGAAGAACGAGGTGAGCACAAAGGTAATGTCACCCGCACTTGCATGGCCTTTGGACCACAGAAGCAAGGCGGAGCCAATCATTGAAGCTCTCAATACAAGAAGCATCGAGCCCTGTGTTGTGCCGTTGATCGTTCCGCGCCGCCACGTACGCGCCGTACGGTCACGCCACTTCGCCACGACCTTGGCAAGACGTGCATCTTCGCGCGCCTCAGCACCAAAGCCTTTGACAACCATATTGCAGCTAACCGCATCGGCCAATGCACCGCCAAGCTTTGTGTCCCAACGATTGGCAAGACTTGCCATTGGAGCAACAAAGCCAAGTGACATCAGCACTGTAACAACAACGAACAGCAGTGAACCAAGACCGACAATGATGCCCATGACAGGCCAATACCAGGCCATAAGCACTGTCGAGCCGATAAGCATGATGATGGACGGAAACAGCGCCAACAACAGCGTATCGTTCAACAGATCAAGCGCCCACATGCCCCGCGTGACCTTGCGAACCGTAGAGCCGGCAAAGCTATTGGCATGCCAGTCGGTCGAGAAACGCTGAATACGGTAGAAGGCATTTGCAGCAATATCGGACATCATTTTCAATGTCAGCTTGACCACCGTCAAGAAAATGATGTGCCGCAAGACAATCGCCCCGAACGACAGGGCAATGAGCGTTGAAAAGGCTGCTATTGCAGCATTCCATGCCAGTTCGTCCTGCGGACTGCCTTTGACGATGGCGTCAACGAGCCGCCCCGAATAAAGCGGGGTCAACACATCGGCCAATGTCGACAGCAACACTGCGACAAGCGTTAGCGACAGGCGCAAAGGTTGTGCCTGCCAATGTTTCCAGGTGAATCCGAGAACGCTGCGGAAAGCTCCGCCCCGGATGGCGAGTCGAAAAAAAGCCATGACAATTGTCCGGTACATAAGCACCGGCCTCAATAGGGAATTGTAGAAGAAAGATGCCGCGAGTAGGAAAGTGAATCAGTACGGCATTGTGGTCTGGCGACTTGACCGAATACGGACAAGGCCAATGTCGGCGATGAGTTCTTGACTTGTGAAGCCAATAGAAAAGCCAGAAGGCTTTTCGCCGTCACATATCAGAAACTGGCGCCGCCCCGTGGGGACATGATGAAAGCTGCCATTCTTAAACCTCCCGGTCGAAATTGCCGGAGATTGGCTTATAGATGAATCGCTTTGCGTCGCCAAGCGCCTATTTTTTGGGCAAATGGCTTTGATTGGCTGGTGCGGCCAGATTGCAACAGTTCGCTTACTGCCTGTCACGGAACCTGTTGGTGATCGGATAACGGCGGTCACGACCGAAATTTTTCTTCGTGACCTTCACACCCGGAGCCGACTGGCGACGCTTATATTCGGCAATGTAGAGCAGATGCTCGATACGCTCGACCGTGGCCCGCTCGTGCCCGCGCGCAACGATTTCATCCACCCCCATCTCGTTTTCGACCAGGCATTCGAGGATGTCATCGAGAACCGGGTAAGGCGGCAAAGAATCCTGGTCCGTCTGGTTTTCGCGCAGCTCCGCCGACGGCGCCTTGCTGATGATATTGACGGGGATCACTTCTCCTGAGGGGCCAAGACCACCGGCAGGCACATTCTTGTTGCGCCATTCGGACATAGAATAGACCTGCATTTTGTACAGATCTTTAATGGGATTATAGCCGCCATTCATATCGCCATAAAGCGTGGCATAACCGACGGACATTTCTGACTTGTTGCCGGTCGTCACAACCATGGAGCCAAACTTATTGGAAATAGCCATCAAGATTGTACCGCGGGCGCGGCTTTGCAGATTTTCTTCAGTAATTCCTTCCTTGGTACCTTCGAATGTCGGCCCCAGCGCCCTGAGAAAACCTTCCACCGGCTTGAAGATCGGCACTATGTCATAGCGGCAACCGAGCAATCTTGCGCAATCCTCGGCGTCTTTCAGCGAATCCTTGGATGTGTAGGTGTAGGGCATCATAACAGCGCGAAGCCGCTCTTCACCCAGCGCATCAACGGCCAGAGCGGCGCAGATCGCTGAATCGATACCGCCGGAAAGTCCCAGCACCACGTCCTTGAAGCCATTCTTGTTGACGTAATCGCGCAGGCCGAGCATGCAGGCGCGGTAGTTCGCCTCCTCCCCCTCCGGGATACGTGACATCGGGCCTTCGCCACAGCTCCAGCCATCTTTGCCACGACGCCATGTGGTGACAATCAGCTGTTCCTCAAATTGCGACATTTGGAACGCGAGATTCTTGTCGGCATTGAAGGCAAATGAAGCGCCGTCAAAAATCAAATCATCCTGCCCGCCAAGCTGGTTCGCAAAAATCAGCGGCAGTCCGGTTTCAATGACCTGACGCAATGCCACCTGATGGCGCACATCGACCTTACCGCGATAGTAGGGAGAGCCATTCGGCACGCAAAGTATTTCCGCGCCGCTTTCGGCCAGCGTTTCGCAAACGCCCAGCTCGCCCCATATATCTTCACAAATCGGTATGCCGATGCGGATGCCTCTGAAATTGACGGGACCCGGCATCGGCCCCGGCTGGAACACACGCTTCTCGTCGAATTCGCCATAGTTTGGCAGATCAACTTTGAAACGCTCGGCAATAACCTTGCCGCCATCCAGAACCATGACAGAATTGTGCAGACCTGTTTCGCGCCGCAGCGGCACACCAATAATGACACCTGGACCACCATCACCGGTATCCTCGGCAAAATCCTGAACTGCCTTCTCGCAAGCCGCGATAAAGGCCTTTTTCAGCACCAGATCCTCTGGCGGGTAGCCGGAAATGAACAGTTCCGTGAACAGCACAAGATCAGCGCCCTGCCGCGCAGCATCGGCTCTGGCTTCGCGCGCTTTGGCAAGATTGCCCTTGATGTCACCCAGAACCGGATTGAGTTGGGCAATGGCGATACGGAGGATATCAGGATTTTTGCTCATTATGAACATATATCGTTTCGTTGATGGAAAAACAATGTTGCCATGAAGCGTATCACAGGAAAAATACGTGCCAGAGCAAATAGAGCCAGACGATGGCAACAAGGATAACCGAGATCAGCACCGCGAGCGAACCGCAATCTTTAGCGATCTGGATTTCCTTGTGAAAGTCGCGCGAAACTGCATCGCAAGCCGCCTCAATGCCCGTGTTTAAAACTTCCACCATAATCAGGAAGAGCAACGAGCCGGTTAGAAGCAGGAAAACGAGTACAGAGGGGGCTATAAAAGCGGCAATGGGAATGGACAGGAAAAACAGGACGAGTTCCTGTTGCACTGCCTTTTCATGCGCGGCAAGATGCTTGAGTGCCCGCATAGAATTGATAAATGCCATAACAAGCCGGTGCATGCCCTGCCCCTGAATATTCTAGAGAATTTCAGTTAAACGGAATCGCGGAAATATTCCAGATCGCCGAATAACGTGACAAGCGCAATGTGGCGATTCGTCAACCCACATCAATGCTTTGGCGGGCCACTACAACACCGCTGCTGCTTTTTTCGTACTGCGGCAGGCCATCGGCAATTTCGTAGTAATCGCCTTTGTCAGCAACGAAAATATGGACTTCACCCTCAAGACTTGTGGGACTATCGAAGGCTCCAGCCATAACTGAGATGTAGTCAAGCTCATTGTGCTTCCAGAACAGGACAGAGCCGCAATGTTTGCAGAAGCCGCGCCGGGCAAACTCACTGGCGGCATACCAACTGATATTTTCTTTTCCGGATATATCAATGCAGTCATCCTGCACGTTCGTCGCTGCGTAATGATGGCCGGACTGTTTACGGCATTGCGAGCAATGGCAGTAGACTATGCCACGAAGGGGACCGCGCGTTTTAAAGTGCACTTTTCCGCAAAGGCACGAGCCTTTATGCAATTCCGTCATCAAATGGTCCTCCTTGCAGGACTGGAGAATAGCCGTGCGCAAGCCCGCCTGCTTTTACATTCACGCCTTGGCTGATCGTTTTGACGACAGCACCAGCAGGAGCGCACCAAGCAGAGCCGACAGCAAAGAACCAAGTAGAACGCCAAGCTTCGTTTCATCCTGAAGCAAGGGCGAATTGGCGTAAGCGAGCAACCCGATAAACAGGCTCATCGTAAAGCCAATGCCGCAAAGGGTAGAGACGCCATACACTTGCATCCAATTTGCGCCGGCGGGACGCTCAGCCAGCCGCATTTTGATGGCAAGCCATGCAAATGAAAACACGCCAAGCTGTTTGCCTACAAACAGGCCGGCTGCAACACCAAGCGGCACCGGATCGGCCAGATTGGAGAGCGAGACGCCGCTGAACGAAACGCCTGCATTGGCAAATCCGAATATCGGCACAATTGCAAAAGCGACCCATGGCTGGATGGCATGCTCGAGCTTGAGAAGCGGCGAATCTGCCTCACCCTTTTCGCCTTTCATGGGGATGGTCAAAGCAAGAAGCACACCTGCAATCGTCGCATGAATGCCGGATTTGAAAACCAGTATCCAAAGAATTACACCGAGCACGACATAGGCCCAGAGCCTGACCATGCCCATGAAATTTATCGCCATAAGGAGAGCAAAAACGACGGCTACACCGGCGAGGGCCGGTATGTTCAAGCCTTGCGAATAGAACAGCGCGATAATGATGACCGCACCCAGATCATCGATAATGGCAAGCGCCGTCAGAAATACTTTCAACGACATTGGAACGCGTGACCCGAGCAGCGAAAGCACGCCGAGCGAGAAAGCAATGTCTGTGGCCGATGGTATAGCCCAGCCCCGGATGGTATCGCCTTCATTGAAGGCAACGAAAATCACAGCTGGAACGACCATCCCGCCAACTGCAGCAAAGCCGGGAAGTGCTCGCCGCGACCAGTTTGACAATTGTCCGCTGATCATCTCACGTTTGATCTCAAGGCCGACCAGCAGGAAAAACACTGCCATCAGCGCGTCATTTACCCAATGCAGGACGCTTAATCCGCCAACATACCGATGAAGCAAATCAAAATATGTCTGGCTGAGCGGAGAATTGGCGATGATCAACGCCAGCGCAGCAACCACCATGAGAATGATGCCGCCAGCGGCCTCGCTTGCCATGAATGAACGGAAGGATGCTGACAGACGGACTCGGCGGGGCGTTTTCGTGTTCATACCGCTTTGATAGTATTCGAAGTAAGAAAACTCCACCCCAAAGTGGTTTGTAATGACATGATTGTGAGAATAGAGTTTTCTGCGTTTATAAGGACGTCACTGTCGCGGATAGAACCTCAAAATTCCGGCTAGTTCCGAACTTGCATCCTTTCCCCTGTCGGAAGGATGACTGGTGCCGTCATTTACAGGCAGTTCTTCAAAATCAAAGGGGCTGATACCCTCAAGACATGCAGCATTAACGCCGTATTCCTGTGGATTTGAGCGGCGCTGATGATGCGTATAGATCCCGCATTTTGAACAGAAATAATGCTTGGCTGTATTCGTATTGAATTGATAAAGTGTCAGCACGTCTTCGCCTTGCAACATAGTGATGTCGCTAATATTGGCGCTCACGGCAACCGCACCGCGCATCCGACAAAAGGAGCAGGTGCATCTGCGAGCACTGTGCAAGCCATTCTTCAGTCGCACATGGAACCGAACAGTGCCGCAATGGCAGGCGCCATCGATTTCGTTGATATTCTTGTCCATGGCACCTCCTGCGCTGTACCTTACCCCTAAAACAATAATGGCGGCCACGTGGGCCGCCATTAAATTTTAAGTTAGTTTGATCAGCCGTTTGCAGCCATTTTCTGTGGCTGGCTGTCACGTTCCTTCTTGAGAAGCTCGGCAACCAGAAAAGCAAGCTCCAAAGCCTGATCGGCATTAAGGCGCGGATCACAATGGGTGTGATAGCGATCCTGCAGATCTTCAGCAGAGATAGCGCGCGCACCACCCGTGCACTCCGTTACATTATTGCCTGTCATCTCAATGTGGATGCCGCCTGGATATGTTCCCTCGGCATGATGAACTGCAAAAAAGCCCTCAACCTCCTTAAGGATGCGGTCGAATGGACGTGTCTTGTAACCATTGGCAGTGATGGTATTGCCATGCATCGGATCACAGGACCAGACAACATTGCGGCCTTCCTTTTGCACGGCGCGGATCAGCTTTGGCAAATGATCGCCAACCTTGTCGTGACCGAAACGGGCAATCAATGTCAGTCGCCCAGCCTCGTTTGCAGGATTGAGCAGATCAATCAGACGCAAAAGATCGTCGGGCTCCAAGCTTGGTCCGCACTTGAGGCCAAGCGGGTTCTTGATGCCACGGCAATATTCAATATGCGCGTGATCAGCCTGACGGGTACGATCGCCGATCCAGATCATGTGACCTGACGTGCCGTACCAATCGCCGGACGTGGAATCCACGCGAGTCAAAGCTTCTTCATAGCCAAGCAGCAGCGCTTCATGGCTTGTGTAGAAGTCTGTCTCACGCAGTTGCGCGTTTGTTTCAGCAGTAATGCCAACAGCGCGCATGAAGTCGACCGTATCGGCGATACGGCGTGCAAGCATGCCATAGCGCTCGCCTTGCGGACTGTCGGCCACGAAGCCAAGCATCCACTGGTTGACGTTCTCCAGATTGGCATAGCCGCCTTGCGCGAAGGCACGCAAAAGATTGAGCGTTGCTGCGGACTGACGGTATGCCATTTCCTGACGTGCGGGATCCGGAATACGCGATTGCTCGGTGAACTCGGTGCCATTGATGATATCACCGCGATAGATTGGCAGTTCAATGCCGTTCTTTGTTTCCGTGTCCGAAGAACGCGGCTTGGCGAACTGGCCCGCAATACGGCCAACCTTGACGATGGGCTGCGAGGCACCGAAGGTCAGAACAACTGCCATTTGCAGGAACACGCGGAAAAAGTCGCGAATATTGTCGGCGCCGTGTTCGGCGAAGCTTTCGGCGCAATCACCACCCTGCAGCAGGAAGCTTTCACCACGCGAGACAGCGGCGAGCTGCTTCTTCAGCTTGCGTGCCTCACCTGCAAAAACCAGCGGTGGATATGTCCGAAGACGGGCCTCGACATCGCTCAGAGCCTGAGCGTCCGGATAAAAAGGCACCTGCTTGATCGGTTTGCCTCTCCAGGAAGTCGGTGTCCAGTTCTTGGTCATTATTGCACCTGTTACTTGCTTTCCACTTTGGTAGCGTTTGTTTGAATTTTTCCGGTCATGCCGGAAGGCGCTCATATAGTCCAATTACGCCTGTGATACCAGTCCCGTTAACAATTACCCCGCTCATCTCTTTTGGTCATTGTGAGAAGTGCCCATCTATATTACCTTAACGTAAAAGTAAGTGTGGGAGGCTGCGATGCAGGAGATTGCTTTTAAGGCTGAAGATGGGTTTCCCTTGCGCGGCACTTTGTTCAGCGGGCCGGGGCAAAAGCCAGCGGTTCTGATCTCTTCTGCTGCGGCGGTTCCTGACAGTTTTTATCGGCATTTTGCCAACAGATTGCTTGAGCTCGGCGCTTCTCATGTACTCACTTACGATTATCGCGGAGTAGCGAAATCACAAGTTCCCAAAGGCTGGAAGCCTCGCCTCCACATGAAGGATTGGGCAGTTCTGGACATGCCTGCAGCGCTGGACGAGCTGAAAAAAGCATCCGGTAACAAACCAATTGTCGGTATTGGCCATTCCTTTGGCGGGGTCGCGCTCGGCCTATGCAACCGTTCAGTTGATTTTGAGCGATATACCACCCTCGCCTCGCTGTCGGGTTACTATCGCAACACTGCCGAGCCCATTGCCGTCTTTGCCAGAATGAACCTCCTGGGCGTGCCGCTCACATATCCGCTTGGACGATTGCCCAAATGGAGCGGAATAGGCGAAGCCCTTCCCGGCAGCATTTTCCGTGACTGGGCGCGCTGGTGCCGCAATCGGAACTTCTTATTCGAAGACCCAAAAGTTCCTGAAGCACGGCATTTTTCAGCAGTGGAGATACCGGTTCTGGGCATTGGCATAAATGACGACCCTTGGGGAACGCCAAGGGCTGTTCGATTATTCCTCGAAAGGCTGGTGAATGCAGATGTTCACGAGCTTTGGTTATCACCGGAAAACCGCGCCGATCAGATCGGCCATCTTGGTTATTTCCGCAAAACCCGCGCTGAAACTCTCTGGCCAGACGTGATGGGCTGGTTGCTGAACGGGACGCTGCCCGCAAACGCCATAAAACGCGTTGGCGCTCGTGCAGCATAAGACCAAGGTCGTGCTTTAAACGGAGACAATATTCCTTACTATCGTTCCATTATTTTGATTTCTCTTATTTATTGTACGTAGGCGTGTGAGCCCCCTCAGCGACCGGGAAGAGGCGAAGATTCAGGCTGGCATTGCAAATGACCCGGATAATCCTGAATGGACGGAGGAAGAACTGAGGAATGCGCGCCCATTCCGCGAAGTCTTCCCCGAACTGGCGAAAAAAATCGATGAGGAAATCGCCAAACGTGGCCGCCCGCTTTCTGCCACGACCAAACAGCCGGTAACGATACGCCTCGATCCTGACGTGATTGCCAAGTTCAAAGCGACGGGCAAGGGCTGGTAGTCCAGGATTAACGAAGTGCTCCGGCAAGCAAAAGTCTAATTTCCATCAAACTCCGTCGACGCGTTCGCCTTTGATAAGGCGATAGCTAGGCTTGTACATTGTAACAAGCTCCTCCGAAGCGGTCGGGTGAACCGCCATTGTCCGGTCAAAATCGTCTTTGGTGCAGCCCGCTTTGATCGGAATGCCCAAAAGCTGCGCCATTTCGCCAGCATCCGGCCCAAGAATATGGGCACCCACCACTTTGCGGCTCGCCGCATCGACAATGAGCTTGGTCAGCATCCTTTCTGTTGACCCCGAGAGCGTATTGCGCATCGGGCGGAACAAGGCCCTGTAGACTTCAACCTCGTCGAACTTCTTGGCGGCTTCCTCTTCCGAGAGCCCCACCGTACCGATCTCGGGCTGCGAAAACACTGCCGTCGCGATATCATTGTGGTCAGGCTTGGTGGGATTATCCTTGAATGCCGTTTCAAGAAAACACATAGCTTCATGAATGGCCACCGGGGTTAGCTGTACGCGATTTGTTACATCGCCAACCGCCCAGATATTTCCAACAGTCGTGCGTGAATAGTCGTCAACCTTAATGGCGCCAATCTCATCAACTTCGACGCCGACCTGCTCCAGACCGAGCATTTTTGTGTTCGGCACACGCCCAATTGCCAACATGACCTGATCTGCAACAAGTTCGTCATCTGACGATAAATGCACGTCGAGGCGACCGTCAGTATTACGCTTGACCTCTTTCAATATTTCGCCGCAGCGGATTTTTATGCCTTTGGCTTCCATCGCCTCGTGCAAAAGATGCCGCAGATCATGGTCGAACCGCGAAAGTATCTCCTTGCCACGATAGACAAGGGTGACGTCGACACCCAGGCCATGGAAGATATTTGCAAACTCGACAGCTATATAACCCCCACCGGCGATTATAATGGCCTTCGGCAGCTGTTCCAGATGAAATGCCTCGTTGGAGCTTATGCAAAACTCGTAGCCCGGCAATGCGGCATGCGGGTTTGGGTGCCCACCAACAGCGATCAATATCTGATCAGCCGTAATGCGCTTACCGGTTTTGAGGATTTCAATTGTGTGAGCGTCGATCAGCACTGCTCGGCTGTCAAATATCTCGACATGCGAATTATCCAGCCCCTTGCGATACAGCCCTTCCAGCCGCGCAATCTCCCGATCCTTGTTGGCAACCAGCGTGGCCCAGTCAAAGCTGACAGGTCCAACCGTCCAGCCATAACCAGCGGCTGCTTCAAAATGTTCTGGAAACTGCGAGGCATAAACAAACAGTTTTTTGGGAACGCAGCCGCGTATGACACAGGTTCCGCCCATGCGAAACTCTTCGGCAAGGCCGACCTTTTTGCCCATTGCGCCCGCAAGCCTGCCAGCGCGAACACCCCCGGACCCTCCCCCGATAACAAAAAGGTCGTAGTCATATGATGTCATGGGGGAGCACTCCGAATCTTTGCCTGAGCAACTATATGGGACTTATCCAAACGATTTAAAAGCACAAAGCCCGGCTTGAACCGGGCTTTGAAATCAAGTTACCGTAGTGTTAGCTCACGGCTTGGGGGCTTCCGGTGCTGCGGGAGCAGGCGATGTTGCCGCCGCTGCTGCAACAACCTTTTCGGCAACAGCCTGAGCCAGATCGCGGGCTATACCGCGCTGCCAGATGCCGGCGGCCTTCAGAACTTCACGCGTAACAATCGGGCCTTCCGAAAGGAGCTTTTTTCCAGCTGGAGAATTGTAAAAACCAGTGATGGCATTCAGGTCTTCTTCAGTGAAAGAAACAGCATATGCACGGGCTGCTTCGTTTTCGAGATCACCGCGACGCGAAGCCAAAACCAGAGCCTGTTCATCGACAGTGGTGCTGATGATCGATTCCAGGTTCGGGTCTTTCTGGATCAGCTCCGACTTCAGCTGCTGGGCAACCATTGGCAAAATTGTATCGAATTGATCGGTGGTCTTGATAGCCGTAACAGCGGCGCGTGCAGCAGCCAGATGTGATGGAGTGATCTCCTGCGCTTGTGCAGAATAAACACCGCTCAGCATGATTGCGATGGACAAGGGTGCAATCAAGCGGCGAAAGCCAGTTGCTCGGTTCATGAATTTATCGCTCCGTTTTTCGTTGTACGCGTCTCACCCGAAACATCTCCAAGCTTGCAGATGAAACAACCAATTCTAGTATTACTGCGCGCCTAGGCAGATGGGGCACGCTGCAATGTTTGAATACCGTCAGCACCGGCCAATATGGCTGTATGCGCCAGATTCAGAAACAATCCATGCTCCACCACGCCGGGAATGGCATGCAAAGCATTGGACAACGCTCTTGTATCCGGAATGCGGCCAAAAGATGCATCCAGGATCAAATGTCCACCGTCCGTTACAAATGGCTCTGTAACAAATGCATCGCCTCCCGTCACCCTTAATGTAAGGGCGCCCGACAGACCCAACCCCGCAGCCGCCCGCTCGATCGCCAGCTTTGTCGCGGCCAGTCCGAAGCGATTGACTTCGATGGGCAGCGGAAAAGCGCCGAGCACATCGACGAACTTTGAAGCATCGGCAATTACGATCATCCGGCTTGAAGCTGCGGCAACGATCTTTTCACGCAGCAGCGCGCCTCCGCCACCTTTGATAAGGCTGAGCTGTGCATCAATCTCGTCGGCACCATCAATGGTAAGGTCAAGCTGCGGCGTTTCTTCAAGCGTTGACAAGGGCACAGAAAGCTCGCGGCAAAGCGCTGCTGTCCGTTCCGAGGTGGGCACGCCAATGACAGATATTCCCTCCTCGACTTTCTTTGCCAAAAGGCGAACAAACTCTTCTGCCGTCGATCCCGTGCCAATACCAAGACGCATGCCATCCTCGACGTAGGTCAATGCCGCAGCGGCAGCTTCGATCTTCAGTGTTCTCGGATCCATGGGTGATGCGTCCTCTTGCAGCTTTGACATGCCATCTTTTTGCATTGACATTGGGCTCCCTAACACGTCAGTCAAAAGGGTCAAGACCAGTGGTGATCGAAAAGGGATGCGAATGTTTGAATCAGACCGCTGGCCTTTTGATTTTGGCCGGTTTGACACCCACAAAGCGATTGCAGGAATAAGATGTCTCAACCCATTATAGTATTCGACCTTGATGGAACGCTGGTAGATACAGCTCCTGATCTTCTCGACAGCCTCAATCATTGTCTGAATGCAGCAGGAATGCAAAAGGTCGACCCGGTGGCGCTGCGCCGCTATGTCGGTCAAGGCGGCCGCGTCATGATCGAGCGTGCTTTTGAGGCACAGCAAAAACTCTTGAGCCCGGAACAACTCGACTGGCTTCTCGGTCTTTTTATCGAGCATTATAGTGCAAATATGCCAGGACACTCCGCGCTTTATGAAGGCGTTGCACAGGCAATGGACGAGCTTGCCAATGCCGGTTACCTCCTTGCTATTTGCACGAACAAGTTTGAAGGTTTGGCCGTATCGCTGCTGGGCCACCTTGGAGAGACATCCCGTTTCGCCGCCATTACCGGTGGTGATACGTTTGCCTTCAGAAAACCCGATCCACGGCATCTCATTGAGACAATCCGGCTGGCAGGCGGAGACGTCGACAGAGCCGTGATGGTGGGCGACAGTCATACGGACATCAACACAGCCAAAGCAGCCGGAATTCCGGTGATCGCAGTTGATTTCGGCTATTCCGATATGCCGGTTGCGACGTACGATCCCAGCCGCGTTATTTCACATTATCGCGAGTTGAGCGTCGAGATGACCGGGAATTTGATTGCTGCCGTGAACGCATAGGCCAGAGGAAGGAACAAAGCATCGCGATGCGCGTTTCTGTTGTAGAATGATGCCGACAAAATTGGTTCGTCATTAGAACGAAGTGTTTGATACTTCGGGAAACTCTGGAGGAACGATGAAAAAGCTCACTTCAATTCTGACAGCAATGGCCATGTCTGTCGGTATGCTATCGGCGGGTGCCGTTCCGGCAATTTCCGCACCGCTTGCGCCTGTGGCTATCGAAACCAGCAATGCGAATGTGCAAATCGTGCGTGATCGCAGAACCATTTTTTACAACAAGCATCAACAATATATGAGCCGTGGTGATCGCTGGCGCGGCGACAGGCATTGGCGCGGCGATCGTGGCTGGCGAGGAGATCGCGGCTGGAGAGGCGACAGATATTGGCGCGGCCATCGCGGTTGGCGTCATCATCGTCCGGGATATCGTTATTATGACGGCGCATGGTTCCCGCTGGCCGCCTTTGGCACGGGCGTGATTGTTGGCAGCACTGTTAATCGCCCGGCATATCGTGGCGTCCGTTCGCATACTCAATGGTGCTATGACCGATATCGTTCATATCGTGCGTCGGACAACACATATCAGCCCAATTACGGTCCGCGCCGCCAGTGCAACTCACCCTATTAAGGTGGTGTGACTCGATTCTTGGGCCCGGCTATCACAGCCGGGCCCATTTCTAGTTAGCCGACATCAATGAAATGCCTTCATATTAGACGAAGGCATTTTGCTCTTGCCCATAAGACATCATAGCTGCCTAGTTTTTAACCCCTCTTATCCTTGGCGGATGTTAACGGAGGAATGTGCTTGCATTTTTCCCCGAACGCGCTTGAATGTCAGTTGTATAAAAGGGGATTTGAGTGAAGCCATTTGACGAGATGATCAAGACCGGCGACGAGGTCCGTCCGCCATATGACCAGTTGAAAAGCTGGCTCGATACGCAAAATCCAGGCCGACTGGCGCAAAAAGCACTCGACGCTGAGAATGTTTTTCGTAAAACCGGTATTACTTTCGCCGTCTATGGCGACGAAGAGGCTGCCGAGCGGCTTATTCCTTTCGACATTATCCCGCGCATTATAACAGGCAATGAATGGCGACGCCTTTCCCAAGGTATCGAACAGCGCGTGATGGCTCTTAACGCCTTTCTTGATGACATTTATCACCGTCAGGAAATCATCCGCGCCGGGCGCATACCCCGCGAATTGTTTACACATAATGATGCTTATCTGCCGGAAATGGTCGGATTCCGCCCACCGGGCAATGTCTATACCCATATTATAGGCGTCGATATCGTCCGCACGGCCGAAAACCAGTTCTATGTGCTTGAAGACAACGCGCGAACCCCTTCCGGCGTGTCATACATGCTGGAAAATCGCGAAACAATGATGCAGCTCTTTCCGGAACTGTTTCAGCAGATCAAGGTTCGTCCGGTAGAGACCTATCCGAAAATGCTGCGGCAGTCCCTGGCGGCTGTGGCACCGCCCGGATGCAACGGCACACCGACAATCGCGGTTCTGACACCCGGCATCTATAATTCCGCCTATTTCGAACACGCGTTCCTGGCCGATCAGATGGGTGTGGAATTAGTCGAGGGCGGCGACCTGAAGGTCGAAAATGGCAAGGTCGTCATGCGCACGACCGAAGGCAACCGCGCCATCGACGTATTGTATCGCCGCGTGGATGATTCCTATCTCGACCCCCTCACCTTCCGCCGCGACTCGGCGCTTGGCGTTGCCGGTATCATGGATGTGTATCGGTCAGGCAACATCACCATAGCCAATGCGCCGGGAACCGGGATTGCTGACGACAAGGCGCTTTATTCCTACATGCCGGAAATCGTCGAATTCTACACCGGGCGAAAGGCAATACTGGAAAACGTCCCGACTCATCGTTGTTCCGAACCGGACACGCTGAAATATGTCCTCGAAAATCTCAGCGAACTTGTGGTCAAGGAAGTGCATGGTTCCGGCGGCTATGGAATGCTGGTCGGACCGGCTGCCTCCAAAAAAGAGTGCGAGGATTTTGCACTCAAATTGAAGGCCAACCCCAAAAATTACATCGCCCAGCCAACATTGGCGCTATCGACCACACCGATCATGACGGAAAAAGGTCTCGCGCCACGCCACGTGGATTTGCGGCCTTTCGTGCTCGTTTCGGACCGTATCCGCATCACACCCGGTGGGTTGACACGCGTGGCGTTGAAGGAAGGCTCGCTGGTGGTCAACTCAAGTCAGGGAGGCGGCACAAAGGACACATGGGTGTTGGACGATTAGGTTCAATCGACTGCCGATAATTGCGGAAATAAGGGTCATCCATAAGGCCCCCGATGAATAAAAGAGGGATTTTATTAGAAAATGCTACTTGGGCGCACCGCAAACGGTCTTTACTGGATGTTTCGCTATATAGAGCGGGCAGAAAACATGGCTCGGTTGATCGATGCCGGGTTGCGCATGGCGCTGACCAAAACATCCGATGCACCCGAAGAATGGTCATCCGTATTGATGAGCGCCGGTGTGAAGATCGGTTACGACAACAAGTACAAGGAATATAACGCCAGCCTCGTTTCGGATTTTCTCCTGCGTGATCCGAGCAATCCCTCAAGTGTCATGTCCTGCGTCGAAACAGCCCGCTCAAATGCGCGCATGGTGCGTACCGCTTTGACCCGCGAAGCCTGGGAAAGCGTCAATGAAACCTGGATGGTGTTGAAGTCGACCTTGGCCTCAGCAGTTCCCGAAACGGACTTGCCGCGCGTTCTCGACCAGATCAAACGTGAAACAGCAATCATTCGCGGCGCTTTTCATGGCACGATGCTGCGTAACGAGATTTTCAATTTCGCTCGGATCGGCACCTTTATTGAGCGAGCCGACAATACGGCGCGAATTCTCGACGTAAAATATTATGTGCTTCTACCATCGATTTCCTATGTCGGTACAACGCTGGACAATTTTCAGTGGGAGTCCATTTTGCGGTCGGTTTCCGCCCATCGCTCCTATCGCTGGGTCTATGATATCGAATATAGCCCTGTGAATATTGCTGATTATCTGATCCTTAATTCACGCATGCCCCGTTCGCTGAATTTCTGCTATTCCAATATAGTCGACAATCTTAAACATCTGGCGATTGATTATGGTGCCCGGCACGAATGCCACGATATGGCAGAGGGCATCATGACGCGTCTTGAGAACAATGATATCCGCACGATCTTCGACAATGGATTGCATGAATTCCTGAGCGATCTCATCTATCAAACAACTGGCTTGAGCAGTAAAATTGCTAAAGCCTACAATTTTGATTGAAACCCATGCTTTTGAACATCCAGCATAATTCCCACTACCGCTACGATGCGCCCGTTCACTATGCCATTCAGCGGTTACGCCTTCATCCGCAAAGCTCTCCGGGTCAGAAAGTCATCGACTGGACAGTAACCGTGGACGGCGCAACCCAGGAAGCAAATTACCGCGACGGCTATGGCAACCGGACCATGTTGATCAGTGTTGACCGGGGAACAGAAGAACTCGTGATCCGCGCCGCAGGACATGTTGAAACAGAAGACAGGAGCGGCGTTCTCGGCAAGGTCTATAATTTCATGCCAACCTGGCTCTATGAGCGCGAAACCGAACTGACGGCGGCTGGTGAGGCGATCAAGGATCTGGCAGCGGGATTGCCGGCAAAATCGGACAGGCTGGAAATATTGCATGAGTTGATGGGAGCATTGAACCGCAAGCTGGTTTATACGCCCAACTCAACCACCATCAACACAACCGCCGAAGAGGCGCTTCGACTTGGGACCGGGGTCTGCCAGGATCATACCCATGTATTTTTGTCAGCTGCCAGACTTTTGGGTATACCTGCCCGCTATGTCTCCGGCTATCTTATGATGAACAATATGATTGAACAGACCGCCAGCCATGCCTGGGCGGAAGCACATATAGATGGGCTGGGATGGGTAGGCTTCGACGCCGCTAACGACCTTTGTCCGAACGAGACCTATGTCCGCATCGCCTGCGGGCTAGATTATCGGGAAGCAGCGCCTGTTTCCGGAATACGCTTTGGACCATCAATTGAATCACTTGCCGTCGAGGTCAATGTAGAGCAGTAATCGCTTTATATTTCGAACTTGGGATTCGCTATGACTTATTGCGTCGGGCTCAAACTGGACCGTGGGCTTGTGTTTATGTCTGACACAAGAACCAATGCGGGCGTCGACAACATTTCGACATTCAAGAAAATGTACACTTGGGCCAAAACGGGCGACCGGGTGATTACCCTTTTATCGGCCGGCAATCTAGCAACCACGCAGGCCGTTATCAGCATTCTCAACGAGCGGACGAAAACGCCCTCTGAACGCTCGCCTTCAATTTACGAGATGCCTTCGATGTTTCAGACAGCAAGGCTGGTCGGAGACACGATTCGCGATGTGATCCACCAAGTGGATAGTGGCGGTCAGCGGGCCGATTCTTTTGGAGCTTCGATTATTCTTGGTGGTCAGATAAAGGGCGGCGACCCTCGGCTTTTCCTTATTTATCCTGAGGGAAACTTTATTGAATCGACGCAGGACACGCCATTCTTCCAAATTGGCGAACATAAATATGGTAAGCCGATCATCGTGCGGTCTTACGATCCCGCGATGACTTTCGAGGAAGCGACAAAGCTATTGCTGGTTTCATTTGATTCTACGTTGAAATCGAATCTGTCGGTTGGACTGCCGCTCGATCTGCAATTTTACGAATCAGACAGTTTCCGTCTCGGGTTTGAGAAGCGTATCGAGCGCAATGATCCCTATTACGAGATCGTCTCGGAAGGCTGGTCGCAGGCTTTGAAACTTGCGTTCCAGAGCCTGCCGCCCTTTGAAATCAAATCGCGCGATTAAATTCGTTCAGAGATTTGCTGTTTGAATGGTGTCAGCCTGACGGACGGCCTGTGTCTTGAGAATAGCCTTTTGAAGATAGGCGTCGCGCTCATAGACGTCGTCATAATAATGAATTTGCCCAGTCGCCGCATCCGGCCAAGCTGTGAAGTAGGAGACGTAAACCGGAAGCTGTGATTTCACCTTCACATTACGCTCGTTCTTGCCGAAATACTGGTTCAACTCCTCCACAGGCATTTCAAGCACTGCAGCTGCCATATCGCGTGGACGCTCCAAACGGATGCAACCATGGCTCAAAGCGCGCATATCCTTCTTAAAATAGGACTTTGCAGGCGTGTCATGCATGTAGATGTCATGGCTGTTGGGGAACAATATCTTCAACTCACCAAGAGCATTGTCCAGGCTTGGCTTCTGTCTGATGCCAACGCCGCCGCCGTTTGATGCAACCTGCCCCCAATTGACTGAACTTGATGGAACCACCCGGCCGGACTTGTCGTAGACTTCATAGCCGCTATTTTCGAGATAGGATGGATTGTTCAGGATTTTTGGCATCATCTCATTGAGAATGATGGAGCGTGGCACCCCCCAAGACGGGTTAAAAACCACCGTTTCAATCGTATCATTGAAGAAATAGGTCTGGTTCTTCGCAGACCCGACAACAACATTCATCACCAATTTCTCAGCATTATCGTTGAAATATTGTGCGCGATATGCGGGCTGATTAATGAAGACATAGCGACTGCCAAAATCACGAGGCATCCAGCGCAAACGCTCCATCGAATAGAGAATCCGGTCGCGCTTGGACGCGCTGCTCTCGCCCTGAAGAGTTTTTATCGTGGCATTGCCGATAACGCCGTCCGCCTGTCGCCCCTGCGATTTTTGATAGTCCTTAACCGCCTCGACAAGACTTACATCATAGGTTTCAGCAGTTTCATTCGCCTGCAGAACCGCATCATGCTGAAGAAGATAATCCTTGGGTGCTTTTGCCCTGATGAGAGCAACCACATTCTTCAACTCGGCATTGCTTTCGCCAGGACGGATCAATGTGCCGGGCGCGATATGAATAGAAGGGCCAGCAGTGTCAGCTATGGCATGCAAATTCTGCTTAAGCTCGGCGTACCATTTATTTTGCGGCTCAAATCCCGCTAAGACGGCGCTCGCATCGCCAGCCGACGCAAGCTGATCGATAACGTTGCGCGGCTTTACATTGTCCGTATTCAGATCGTGAAATCCGCTCAGGCGATTAGGATTGATGCGGCCATCCCCCTGATCCATCGCATAACGAAGGGCGCGGGCGGACAGTGAAAGTTCGAACTCGGCAAGCTCCTTCAATCGAGCAGGAATATCGCTCCGCTCATAGTCATCTCCGGGTACTTTTACGACATAGTCCTGAGGATCAAGCCCGCTTTCCGCAGCCTTTGCGAACAAAGCAATAACGGCTTTGGCTTTCGGCGAAACATCATAGGATACAGTCCATATCGGGTTCTTACCGGATGCATAATAAGCGACAATTGCATCAGCAATGTCCTTTTCCGCTTTCACATGCGCTTCGCGAAGATGATCGATCTTCAAACCGAACTGGTCCATCTCCATGGATGGCGCAACACCGGTACCGACATGTGCGGAAGCTGTCAGTTGCGGGTCAATCTTCGTCAAATCGATCTGAACCAGCGCATCCGCTTTGTAGTCATAATTCTTGGGCGCAGTGACCGTTACACGCTTGATTGGCGCGCGTGACGCGGGCGCAGAATTCTGGTCTACGTTGACCCTTGGTTCTGGCGGCATGACAGGCTGGGATTGAACCCGGCGACCGGGGAACAGAAGCTCCATCAGATTATTGGCTGCCGAAGCTTGCGGCACGGCACTCGCCGTTGCCGACAACATTGCGGCCAGAAAGAGTGCTCGTTTTTTTGAGAAAGAAGTCATGGTGCTCGCCCAGCTGGAACAGTCTCGCCCGCAGTCAAAAGCGGGCCATCAATTTGGTGTTGTTCCAGTTTCGGCGCATCTTGTTTAGAATGTTTTAACAATGCTCCGCCGCCGGCAGATAATTCTCAGGCGACGCATTTTCGGCACTCACCCCGGCTCAAAGATTAACGCGATTCACATCGAATTTCATTTTGATTCACTACACGACGAGTTGATCATAGGCATTCTTTTCCCAAACATGCAATAATGTCACAGTACAAGCGGTCGAAACATCGAATTGGGGGATACGATGATTGGAGTTTATCGCGTATTTTTAGTATGTCTTGGCGTTTTTTGTCTAAGTTGCTTCGGCGCAACAGCAAAATCAATGGATAGTAACCTTGGGAAAAGAAAACACCCAAACAACGGATACCAAATTCAGTCGACAAAATTTAAATCTGATTTTTCGCCAATTGCACGAAAAAGTGTTGCTTTTCCTTCCAAATATTCAGCCGGAACCATAGTCATACGAACCGGCGAACGGCGACTTTATCATGTGACAGCAGAAGGCCGCGCATTGGCTTATGGAATCGGTGTCGGCAAGACCGGCTTCACCTGGAGTGGAAGCAACAAAATTTCGCGCAAGGCCGAATGGCCGGGCTGGACGCCGCCAGCGCGCATGCGCGCCCGCGAAGCAAAGAAGGGACGCATCCTTCCCGCTTATATGCCCGGAGGGCCGAACAATCCTCTCGGCGCAAGAGCCCTGTATATTGGTTCGACAATCTATCGCATTCACGGAACCAACCAGCCGTGGACGATTGGTCACGCCATGTCATCGGGCTGCATAAGAATGGCGAATGATGACGTGAAACATCTCTATGCCAATGTCGGTGTCGGCACGCGTGTCGTCGTTCTGCGGTAGTTTATGAGTGTTTCCGGCTGACCGGATCGCGGCTAAGGCCTTTTTGCGTTAACTCGTCGAGATATGCCTGCCAGCGTGTGTCCTTATTCCGGCCAAGATCGATCAGATAGTTCCAGCTGAACAGGCCGGTGTCATGCATGTCGTCAAACGTGATTCGCACTGCGTAATTGCCAATAGGCTCCATCTTGGCAATCTCGACATTGATCTTGCCGGGGACGGTCACGCGCTGTTCGGGAGAATGCCCCTGCACCTCCGCAGATGGCGATGCCACGCGCAGCAATTCAGCGCTTAAATCATAACGCTCGCCATTATCGAATGTAACGACCAGCGACTTTCGATCCTTGCTGACGCGTAGTTCCTTTGGCCAAGCATCGGTCATTACTGATATCCCTGTTTTTATTTGGTGTAGGCGTTGTCGTTGATTGCTGCAAGCGCCAAGACGGCGCCTCTTAATTCCGCCGATCCTTATAAGCAAATGTGCGAAAACGTCTCAGCTATAAGGCATAGACGCCATTCGCAATAACTGGACAAGTCCTTGACGCCGCACTATCTCTGGGTGAGGAGGAAGCTCTTGAACCATTTGGCAACATTCGACCAGACGCCAACGCAGACAAGCATGATCGACCCTTTCGGGCGGACGATTAATTACTTGCGCGTGTCGGTAACGGATCGCTGTGATTTCCGCTGCACCTATTGCATGTCGGAACATATGACATTCCTACCGAAGAAAGAACTTCTGACGCTTGAAGAACTGGATCGTCTGTGCACTGCCTTTATCGAAAAAGGCGTGAAACGGCTAAGGCTCACGGGTGGTGAGCCATTGGTGCGCAAGAATATCATGCATCTTATCAGCGAGATCTCCCGACATTTGCGTTCAGGCGCTTTGGATGAACTGACGCTGACAACAAATGGCTCACAGCTCGCGCGGTTTGCGCATGAACTGGCGGACCTTGGGGTAAAACGCATCAATGTATCGCTGGATACGCTCGACGCTGCAAAGTTCAAGGCCATCACACGTTGGGGTGATCTTGGCCGAGTGATGGAGGGCATTGATGCTGCGCAGGACGCTGGAATCAAGGTCAAGCTGAATGCTGTCGCGCTCAAAGATTTCAACGATATCGAAATTCCGCACATGATCCGCTGGGCACATGGACGCGGCATGGACTTGACACTTATCGAAACCATGCCAATGGGCGAAATTGATCTCGACCGAACGGACCAATATCTTCCCTTGTCGCTGCTCAGAACAAGGCTGCGGGAAGAATTCACGCTGAACGATATTCCTTACAAGACTGGTGGCCCTGCCCGTTATGTCGAAATTCCGGAAACGGGTGGTCGCGTCGGCTTCATCACGCCGATGACGCATAATTTCTGCGAAAGCTGCAATCGTGTTCGCCTGACTTGTACCGGGACACTTTATATGTGCCTCGGCCAGGAGGATGCAGCAGATTTGCGTGCTCCCTTGCGGGCATCAGAAGGCAACGAGCTCCTAAGCAACGCTATTGACGAAGCTATCGGCCGCAAACCGAAGGGCCATGACTTCATTATTGACCGCCGCCATAATCGCCCGGCAGTTTCCCGTCATATGAGCGTGACCGGCGGCTAAAATTCCAAAGATTCCGCATGCACAATATTGCTTTCGTTGATATATCAATGACAGCGATTCTGGAGGAGAATCGTCCTGCCCAGCGGAAGTAAAAAATCTTGGCGCTATCTCCCAATTTGCGCGGAAGTCTGCACATGGCTATCGGCATGGCGTGCTTCACTTTCAATGACGCGACAGTGAAGTTTGTCGCCGAAGAAATAAACATGGGCCAGGTCATGCTGGTTCGCAGCACCATAGCGACAGTGTTAATCGTGGCTCTGGCTTGGTATCAGGGGATGCTGATCCCGATCCGGCAGGCGCTTCACAAGATGACGATATTGCGCGTTATTGGAGAAGTCGTTGGGACAATAACCTTCCTTATCGCACTCGTTCACATTCCGCTGGCGCTAACATCCGCCATTCTTCAATCATTACCGCTTCTGGTCACACTCGGTGCGGCTTTGTTTTTCGGAGAACCCGTGGGTTGGCGTCGATGGGTCGCCATCATCATAGGCCTTGCTGGCGTTCTGATAATTGTTCGTCCCGGCCAGGAAGGAATGAGCCCCTATGTTCTGCTGATTGTGGTTACGGTGATTTTTGCGTCGTTACGAGACCTTGCAACCCGCAGAGTTCCCAAAACCATACCCGTGCTGATGATATCCGCTTTGACATCGGTCGGCGTTGGCGTCGCCGGTGCCGCGATGATTGTACCGCTGGGTGGCTGGACACCCATGTCGACCACAAATACGTTTCTGTTGATTCTTGCTGCCTGTTGCGTGATGGCAGCGTATCATTTTCTCATTCTTGCAATGCGCGAAGGTGAAATTTCGTTCGTTGCGCCGTTTCGTTATACGAGCCTTCTATGGGCAATCCTTCTTGGCTTCCTGTTTTTCGGTGATTTGCCCGATATGCCAATGATAATCGGCTCGATCATAGTTATTGGCAGCGGTCTATATACGCTTTATCGTGAGCAGATGGTGAGCCGCGCAAAGCCAGCAGCCACTGCGGCAGCGTCTTCACCCGACGGAGTCTGATCTTGAAAACAGCGGGTATCATTCTGGCGGGCGGACAATCGCGCCGCATGAATGGGTCTGACAAGGCTCTTCTACCCTTCGGCACGGGCAGACTGATCGACCATATTCACCAGCGTCTGGCACGCCAGCTACCGGTTCTAGCTCTCAACACCAATAATGATCCTGCACATTTTCGCGATCTTGGCATTCCGATTATCCCGGATGAAATTGCCGGTTACGCCGGTCCCTTGGCCGGGATACTGGCGGGAATGGAATGGGCCTCAACCCAAAGCGATGGTTTTTCGCATATCTTGACGGTTGCGACCGATACGCCTTTCTTCCCGGATAATCTTTGTGAAAAACTGAGTCAGCAAATCGCCGATGCACCAGATAGGATAGTAATTGCATCGTCGGCCGAGCGGATTCACCCTGTTTTTGGCATATGGCCGATTTCATCACGTGGTGAACTCCGTGCATGGCTGGCTGATGACGAAAACCGCCGAGTGATGAGCTGGATCGCTGCGCACCCACACAAGAGCTTTGAGTTTCCGTTGACAACGACGCAAACAGACCAGCCCATCGACCCCTTCTTCAACATAAATACGCAGGAAGATATTCTCGAAGCGCAAAAGCGATGGACGCCCTCAACATGACGACTCGCCTGTTCGGCATAACTGGCTGGAAAAATTCTGGGAAAACCACGCTGACAGTCAAGCTGGTTACAGAACTGACGCGGCGGGGCTGGAAAGTGTCGACGATCAAGCATGCGCATCACGATTTCGACATCGATAAGGAAGGCACAGACTCTTATCGCCACCGCAAAGCCGGGGCTGGCGAAGTTGCGATTGTCTCCGGTCGCCGTTGGGCGGTGATGCACGAATTGACGAATGAGGCTGAGCCGTCGCTGGCCACCATCGTGGAGCGACTCTCACCCTGCGACCTCATATTGATTGAGGGATATAAACGCGAGGGACACAAGAAGATCGAGACACGGCGTCAGGAAGGCCGCTCCGGCGAGCCCCTGACGGCAGGCGATCCGACAATCGTCGCTGTTGCCAGTGACCACGCCTTAAATGATGAAACCGTGCCGGTTTTTGAACTTGATGACGTTAATGGGCTCGCCGATATGATCGAGCGTGAAACGGGACTTCGCGTTTGATGTGTTTGAATGTGTCTTTTCATCCCGTATGTGTGAAATAAAAATATAGAGGCCTCAAATATCGGGAATTTTTACGGTCGGATTCGTTAAACGGCACACGATTCCCGGTTGCTTTTCCTTGAAAACTAGTGGGAATATCGGTGTCAGGAGCAGTGACGTAAACTGCGACTTTGCTCGGAAGGCTGTCCAGAAAAAACAGGGGAACAGCCGGGCTTATAAAAGAGAGGTTCAAATAAATGCGTACAACCAAGCGTCTCGCAATCGCGATTTCTGCTGCAGCCCTCGCCTTAACCATGGGCGCAGCCCATGCACAGGATGCGCTGAAGATCAAAATCGCTTCCGAGGGAGCTTACCCTCCTTTCAACAATCTGACCTCGGACGGCAAGCTTGAAGGTTTCGACATCGATATTGGCAAGGCGCTGTGCGAAGAGATGAAGGCAGATTGCACTTTCGTCACGCAGGATTGGGATGGAATGATCCCAGCACTTCAGGCTGACAAATTCGATGCTGTTATCGCTTCCATGTCGATCACCCCGGAACGTCTGAAGCAGGTCGACTTCTCCAAGAAATACTACAACACGCCGCCAGCAATCGCTGTACCGAAAGATTCCGATATCAAGGATGTCTCACCGGAATCGCTGAAGGGCAAATCCCTTGGCGTTCAAGGTTCGACAAGCCACTCCAACTTTGCTGAAGCCAAATATAGCGGCTCTGACATCAAAATGTATCCGACTGCCGACGAGTATAAGCTCGACGTTTCAAACGGCCGTATCGACGCGGTTATGGATGACGTAGTTGTACTTAGCCAGTGGGTGGACAGTGATGCCGGTTCTTGCTGCAAGATCCTCGGTACAATTACCCCTGATATCGCGATTCACGGCCCAGGTGCTGGTGTGACTGTCAAAAAGGGCAATACTGCTCTGGCAGACAAGTTCAGCGAAGCGATTGCTGCGATCCGCAAGAACGGAAAGTACAAGGAAATCAACGATAAGTACTTCAAGTTCGACGTATATGGTGCAGAAAACTAAGATAAAAAGTTGATCTGACAGGCAGATGGCGGATAAAACTGCCATCTGCGAACTTACAAAAATGACGGGTTGGGGAATTGCCCGCGAGATATGAAAGTTGCCTATGGAAGGCTCAATAGCACTCTTGGGTTTTGGCGAAGGCGGATGGGGCCTGAGCATAGCCAGCGGAATTCTTGTCACTGTGACGCTGGCGCTTGCCACCCTCCCTTTGGGATTGGCGATTGGATTTTTCGTCGCCCTCGGTAAACAGTCAGAAGAACCTTCGGTCAAACTCGCCGCCAATATGTACACGACGATATTTCGTGGCTTGCCCGAGCTGTTGACGCTGTTTCTGGTCTATTATGGCGGACAGATCGGCGTTCAAAAAATCGGTCAATTGCTCGGTTATACCGGCGCCATAGAGATAAACTCCTTTATCGCGGGCATGTTCGCCTTGGGCACGGTCTTCTCATCCTATGCAAGTGAAGTTTTTCTCTCCGCATTTCGTGTTATTCCCAAAGGGCAATATGAAGGTGGCTATGCGATTGGTCTTTCCTATGGGCAAACCATGCGCAAGATTATCCTGCCGCAATTGATCCGTATCGCCCTGCCCGGTCTAGGTAATCTCTGGCTGATATTGCTGAAAGATACGGCGCTTGTGTCGGCCATCGGCCTTGCGGATATTTTGCGCCAGACTGCAGTGGCGGCACGTGTAACGAAGCAAGCCTTCCTGTTCTACGGAACCGCCTGTCTCATTTTCCTTATACTCGGCATCCTTTCATCATTCGTCATTAACGGTATTGATCGCTGGGCGGCCAAGAGCGGGGCAAAAAGATGACCGATAATGCAATCGCCCCCTCTGCAGCAGCAGTGCGCCGACCACCATCGCCGCCCAAGCCATGGACGAAAACACGCATTATCGGCCATGTGCTGGTAGGCCTTTGGACGGCTCTGATCGTCGGTTTGATATATTTTCTCTTCGTCGCCTGGGACAGAGAACTTATCGACAAATATGCTCCGACTTACCTGTCCGGGCTTTGGACCACAATAACCCTTGTCCTCGCATCAGTGATTATCGGCGCAGTGCTTTCCGTTCCGATTGCGCTTGGCCGGATGAGTAAAAACCGGGTCATATCTTCCATAGCCTATTTCTATGTCTACTTTTTCCGCGGAACGCCGCTGATCGCACAGGTTTTCCTGATTTATTACGGCCTTGGATCGTTCAGCAAAGAACTTCAGGCGATCGGGCTTTGGGGGTTCTTTCGCGAAGCCTGGTACTGCGCATTGCTATCCTTTGCACTAAACACCGCCGCCTATCAGGCGGAAATCCTGCGCGGCGCTGTTCGCAGCGTTGCACCGGGGCAATGGGAAGGCGCAGCCTCCTTGGGTATTTCCAAGTTTGTGACATTCCGCAAAGTCATCTTGCCTCAGGCATTGATCGTAGCTTTGCGGCCCTACGGCAATGAATTGATCCTGATGATCAAAGGCTCGGCTATAGTGGCGCTGATTTCAGTCTATGATCTTATGGGCTATACCAAACTGGCCTATTCACGCACCTTTGACTTCCAGACCTATCTCTGGACTGCAATCATATATCTATTGCTGGTTGAAGCTTTGCGCCATTTATGGGACTGGATGGAACGCCGCATCACCCGCCATTTGACTCGCTAAAACCCGATCACAAAGAGAATCTCATGCTCAAAATCTGGGGTCGAACAAATTCGACCAACGTCAAGAAAGTCCTGTGGGCTGCCGAAGAAGCAGGCGCTCCCTATGAAAATATCGCTGCTGGCGGCGCATTTGGCATAGTCAGTGATCCGGAATATCGTGCCAAAAATCCGAATGGACTTGTGCCGACACTAGAGGATGGCGACCTGATCCTTTGGGAAAGCAATACGATTGTCCGCTATCTGGCCGCTCAATATGGCGTTTCGGAGCTTTTTATTGCCGATGCGGGACAACGCGCAAAAGCAGAACGCTGGATGGATTGGACAACATCCTCGCTTGCGCTTCCGTTCCGTGATCTGTTCTGGAATGTCGTACGCTTGGCGCCAGACAAGCAGGATCTTGCGGCCAAGGAAACCGGTTTTCAAAATTGTAGCAAATTATTTGCGATGGTCGATGATGCTCTGGCATCACAACCCTATCTGTCGGGCTCAAAGTTCGGCATCGGCGATATTCCGCTCGGTTGCTTCGCCTATGCCTGGTTTGAAATGGCGATTGATCGTCCAGAACTGCCACATCTGAAGAGTTGGTATGAGCGGCTAAAAACCCGCCCCGCCTATCAGAAATCGGTAATGACTCCCCTCACTTGAGGAGCGTCATTAAGGGTTCAAACGCCAGATCCCCTGCAAACCATCCTGATAAACGGCTTCATCCGTCGAAATCGTAATTGCTTCGATATTCGACCATTTCTCCGCAAAATCACGATAGTTGGACGAGAAAACATTGCCCGATTGACCAGTAGTCTGGATATAGGTGGACTGGTTGAGATCCGAAAGGTCGAATAATCCGCGATAACTCGACCCATGGGTCGCGCGGTAAGGATTGCTCTCGTCGGTGAACGTCGATTTGCCCCGATCCAACGTATAAGCGCCCCCTGAAGCAGGCACGGTAACATTGAATAATTTGTCGAGTGGACTGACCTGAGCAAAGGGGCGGTGGGCACTATAGGCATAATGCAATGCACCCCAGTTCCATTTTGCACGATCACTGCCAAGCCGCGTTTCAATATCCTTCAGCGCATCGCCAAGTGAAAGCGCCAGCACGTCGCCGCAACTCTCTTTCTCGGGCGTGCGTCCATTGTCACACCAATCACGTCCCGGATTTTGTCCAAGCCAACGCATCATGGCATCGACGCGGCCCTGCCAATAGGACGGGAAAGCGTCGCCCAGATCGTCCTCAAGGATGCGTTTCGTCGCAAACCGCAGCCACGCATTGAACAGTAGCGACTCGGTGCGCGCACGATCCTCGATGAAGTCCCATTCTTTCAATTGTTTTATCGCCGTCAGATCAACATCATCGCGGCCTTCAACAAGTTTAAGCATGGCAGGAGTCAGAACAGCATAGGCGCCTGCATAGACATCGCCCTGCACTATCCGGTTTGTTTCCAGCGTTTGTTGATTGGCGTTATAGATCAATGATTTGATCCGCTCCAAGCGCCATGATTCATCCCAGTCAAAGGTCAGGAAGTGCGGATAGTTGGCATCAACCATCTTGGTATTGGCAGTGGCCAGAACATTATCCGCTGGATTATAGGCGCGCGGCAATTCTTCATAGGGAATATACCCTTTCCAGTCGTAAACGGCATCCCAACCGGGAGACGGCGCACGACCCATAATCTGATTAGCCGGATCGCGAACAGGAATTCTGCCCGGTGCGATCATGCCGATATTGCCGTCGACATCAGCAATGACCATCGATTGCATAGGCGTAACATAATCAGCCATGCCATTTTGGAAATCCGATACGTTTGCGAAATCCCAAAGCTTCAATCCGGCAGCGATTGTTTTATCGTCCCCCGCAAGCACAGTCCACGAAAGCGATGCAACCGATCCCTCATCCAGATAGTGTTGAAGGCCGCGATATTCCGGCGGAAGAACTGGCCCGTGGCGTGTGCTACGGCGATCGAAACTGACGGTTTCACTGCCTTTCACGCGAATCTCCACCCTCTTCTTCTCAAATGGTCGAAAACCTTCGGGAGCCTGATACTGATCCGGATTGGCTGGATTGATCTTTTCGATGAAAATATCCTGAACGTCCGATCCTGTATTGGTGAAACCCCAGGCAACCTTGTCGTTACGGCCAAGCAGAACCAGCGGCGCGCCGGGAAGCGTGACACCAACAAGGTTTTTCGCTGTTCCATCCGCCTGCTTCACCTGAAGATGCGCGAGATACCAGATCGCAGGTGCGGTCAAACCAAGATGCGGATCATTGGCCAGGATTGGCTTGCCAGTGGCAGTACGTGCTCCGCCAACCACCCAATTGTTGGATGCTCCGGTGGACATGATATCGCTCAGCGCAGCAAATTGTTTCTCCGCCTCAATCGCACCCGTCTTGATCGTTCCTGTAGGCAGACCAAGCAATTGCTGCAAATTTGGCAATGGAGGCGGCGTATCCCCTTCGACAGGAGGCAAGAGATCCACAATTTCTTGCTCATTCATTCCGAGACGGGCAAATTTCAGTCGCAGCACCTCGTCATCAATATTGGCCGCAAGCGTAACCGACATCAGTTTCAGCGTTACAATGACATCTGCGGCTGTCCATTGTTCAGGGAAATGCTGGAGGATGACGAATTCCGGCGAATATTTCGACCCGAAAGAAGGCCCTGAACTATCTATGAATGCATTGATACCGCGCACATAAGCGTCCACCTTCGCGCGATCGGCTGGTGCCAGTGAATCCGCCGAGCTTTGCGCGGCTTCATAAAGACCAAGTGTGCGAATGAAGACGTCCGTCGCAATGGTCTTATCCCCGAAAAGCTCTGACAGGCGGCCCCGCCCTGCCATGCGGGTGACGTCCATTTGCCATAGGCGCTCCTGCGCATGCACAAACCCGAGCGCGCTGAAAACGTCCTCAACCGAGGAGCCGGTGATATGGGGCACAGCATGTTTATCGCGGGTGATGGTGACGGGAGCGGACAGTCCCGCAATGCTTGTTTCACCGGTTGCCGGTGCTACCGAACCTGCGAGCCAGGCATAAGCGAAGATAAAAGCGAGAAGAGCGAGAGGTATAAGTGAAAAAACAATCCAAAGCAGGCCTTTGATGATGCGCCGCAATATTCTAACCTCCGCAAATCGACCTGATTGAAGGCCATAAGACAGAGGAAATTACTGAATGGCAAGTGTTGCATTTATTGGTCTGGGCGTCATGGGTTACCCGATGGCTGGGCATTTGAAGACCCGGGGCGGTCATGACGTGACAGTCTTCAATCGCTCTGGGGAAAAGGCCGCAAAGTGGGCGGAACAGTTTTCCGGATCACATGCCGACACGCCTCAAAAGGCGGCAGAGGGCAAGGATTTTGTCTTTTGCTGTGTCGGAAACGATGATGATCTGCGCTCGGTAACGACTGGCGAGAATGGCGCTTTTCACTCCATGAAAAAGGGCGCGATTTTTATTGATAACACCACGGCATCAGCGGAAGTTGCGCGGGAGCTCAGCGCAGAAGCGATAAAGCGCGGGTTCCATTTTCTGGATGCGCCCGTTTCGGGAGGACAGGCGGGTGCCGAAAACGGCGCGCTTACCGTCATGGTAGGCGGCGAAGCGGCAGCTTTTGAAAAAGCCAAGCCAGTCATCGAATCTTACGCGAAAATGGTCGGATTGATGGGCGATGCCGGTGCAGGCCAATTGACCAAGATGATCAACCAGATTTGCATTGCCGGTTTAGTTCAGGGACTGGCCGAGGGTATCCACTTTGGCAAGAAGGCAGGACTTGATATCGAAAAAGTCATCGAAGTCATTTCCAAGGGTGCCGCAGGCTCCTGGCAGATGGAAAACCGGCACAAGACCATGAATGCCGGTAAATATGATTTTGGCTTTGCCGTTGATTGGATGCGCAAAGACTTGGGCATCTGCCTTGCAGAGGCGGACCGCAACCAGGCGAAATTACCGGTTACGGCGCTTGTCGATCAATTTTACAAGGATGTTCAGGTGATGGGCGGAAATCGCTGGGACACGTCATCCCTGCTCGCGCGACTGGAAAAGTAAGCCAGCCGCGCTTGGGTTGGATCGGTTTTGGGTCCCGTATGGCCGGCAACCGCTCTAAATTCCTTCCCGGTTTTCGTTGAGGCCTTCGATCCTCATATAGTCCAGCGGCAATTCGGTGGTGTATTTGATCTGCTCCATGGCGAAGGCAGACGATACATCCCGAATATCGATCTTGCTGATCAGGCGCTTATAGACGGCATCATAGGCCGCAATGTCCGGCACCACTACACGCAGCAGATAGTCGACATCGCCGCTCATGCGATAGAATTCGACCACCTCGGGAAACTCCTGCACCACTTCTGAAAAGCGCTTGAGCCATTCATTATTGTGCGCGCCCGTACGGATGGAAACGAATACCGTCACCCGCGTGTTCACCCGGACCGGATCAAGAATAGCGACCCGGCGCTGGATCACGCCATCTTCTTCAAGCTTCTGGATACGCCGCCAGCAAGGTGTCGTCGATAGTCCAACTTTCTTGGCAACATCCGCCACTGCCAGCGTGGCATCCTCCTGAAGAAGGCGAAGTATTTTTCTATCGAGTCTGTCCATGTTTGCTTACCCCTTGGAATGGGATACTTTATGAGCTGATTAACGGCCGTCGTACAAGAAAATTATTCCAATCTTTTTCAATTGTAAAAAAATTTCATCCGAAAATGGATCAAATTAGATTCTGAACCGTCTGCTGAAGCACGGGCAGAACATCTTGTGCGAACCAGGGATTCTTTTTCAACCAACCACTGTTGCGCCATGATGGATGAGGCAGAGGCAGGATTGCAGGAGTTGTGTGATCGTTAAAATATTCGCGCCAATTGCGCACCGTATCGGTCATGCTGGATTTGCGGCGCGAACCGAGATGATAGGCCTGCGCATATTGTCCAATGGTGAGGATCAATTTCACTTGCGGCATGGCTGCAAAAAGCCGGTCGTGCCAGACTTGGCGGCATTCCCGCCGGGGAGGCAAATCCCCGCCCTGCGCATTATAGCCGGGAAAGCAAAATCCCATCGGAACAATGGCAAATTTATGCGGGTCATAAAAAGTTTCAGCGTCAACGCCTAGCCACTGACGTAACCGCACGCCGGATGGGTCGTTGAATGGAACACCGGTATTATGAACACGAATACCGGGAGCCTGCCCGCAGATAATAATGCGCGCGACGGGCGACGGCACACAAACCGGGTTTGGTTCATGCGGCAAAGGCAAACCATATTGCGGATTGTCGCGGCAAATCCGGCAAGCCTTTATCGCCGCACTCAGATCATCCAAACCAATGGAACCCACCGCGAGCATCCAATATCAGGCCTTGGCGCTCGGACGACCGGAAACCGCCTCATGCCAGCGTTTCAAGTTCTGGAACTCGTCAGGCATGGTTATCTTGGCGGGTTTCAGAAAATCGACACTGACAAGCAACGTTATATCGGCAATTGAAAAATGTTCTCCGGCGATAAATGTATTGGTTGCCAATTGCTCATCCAGCAAAGCCATGAACTTCACGGCTTTGGGCCGATTTGCCTCACCCCATTCCGGAATTTGCGGGACTTCCCACTCCGCCATGGCCGGGTGCGTGTGCCGAAAGGCCGCCGAGACTGGCCCAAAAAAATTCAGTTCAACGCGGCGATTCCACATTTCGACACGTGCTTTGCCGAGTGCGCCTTCGCCAAACAGGGGCGGTTCCGGGTGCAATTCTTCAAAATACCGGCAGATCGCAACGGATTCAGTAATGACCGCACCGTTATCAAGTTCGAGAATTGGCAACCTTTGCAAAGGGTTGAGCGATTCTATTTCATTCGAACGATGCCCCAATGCTCCCATATCGATCGGCACAAGCGGTATATTCAGTCCTTTTTCGGCCAGAAATATGCGCGTGCGTCTCGGGTTGGGCGCGCGACCTCCATCATATAATTTCACCAGATACCTCCCAATAATCCGACAACCCACGCGACGACCGTATCAATCGCTTCGGCGACTACGTTTCGCTCAGGTGGCGATGTTTCGGTAACACCATCATGCGTTCTGCGCCAATCCTGTGGTGTTTCAAATGCGTCGACCCATATGCCAACCCTGCGTCCACGAGCGAGCAATTCTGCATCGCGATAATCGCCATAGGCTATAGCCTGGCCCGTTTCGACCATAATACGGTTGACGTTAATTTGGCCAGCAAAACAGGTTGCCAGAAAGCGATCAAACTTGTCGCGCCCCTGTCCTTCACAACGCACGTCCGTCCTGGCAACGAGCTTTTGCAGAGCTTGCCGGGCGATCTGCCCGCAATTGCGTAGCGATGGCTGCCTGCCGCAGGTTTGATCAAGCTCCGGAGCGTCAATACCCTTTAGCCGAATATGCTGATTCGAGATTATCAGCGTATCTCCGTCAATCACGTAGGCGTTACCGGAAAGGTCAATGGCCGGTGGTCTTTGATCAATGCGCGCTATGAGCAACGCTACCAATCCGAAGAAAATAAGCGTCAAGCAGATATCGAAAAATTTGCGAATGGCCGAGCGTGGTGCCGTTCGGTTTACAGACCATCGTCGAGAGGTGCGAAACCGCCCTCTCACGGCCTGCCCGCTTGATAAAGTTGTTTCATATTTACCTTTATCGCCAAGAATAGATTCGCTTTCTTACCGCAATCTAGCCCGTTTTAATCATTTATGAACGGGCTTGCGGTGCAATGCAGCCAATGGTCGGTTTCACCCGGAATGAGGCTTATGGCACTACTAGACGCGAGCCATGCAGACAAGAACATAGTTGACCGGCGCAAGCAGCCGCGCAACCGCGATATGTCTGTGGTTGTTCGCAGCGCCCGGGAACGCCTCATGCAGCGGCCAAAAACCGAGCATTTCGAGCGGGAATTGCTGTTCATGCACACGCGCGCGTTGATCATTAACGCCGCCACTATTCCCTTGCTTATCGCTATCGTCACCGTAACCAGCATTTTTGCCGGGTTCGGCCAGCAAATGATTATCTGGGCGTGCTTCAGCATTTGCCTTTACGCCCTGCTTGGCTTGCTCGCACGCCAGATCAATAGAACCAGCATTAGCGACGGTCACATTCACCAATGGCATCTTGTCTATCTGCTTGGCCACTTTGTGACGGGCATTGGCTGGACATATTTCATATTCCTCCAATGCGAAGTCTGCGGCATCAGCCAGTTTTCGATTATCAAAGCGGTGGTTCTCATTCTCGCAATGGCGATTACCGCCGTGTTTTCTTCCGCTCTGCGCTTGGCTGTACCGATTGCATTTACCCTCCCTATCCTCGCCTATATAAGCGCCGTATCGGATAGTCTTGGCGATCCTGCTCAAGCGACAATGGTTGTAATGCTGCTGGCGGGCCTGATGTTTTTCTATCTCGTTGCCACGCGCCTCAATTATTCAGTTGTTCTCACTTTGGCACTTCAGGCGGAAAAAGATGCACTGATCGCCGAACTTGAAACTGCCAATGCCATGTCTGACGAAGGAAGACGGCGCGCAGAGGAGGCAAATCTTGCAAAATCACGCTTCCTTGCCTCAATGAGTCACGAACTCCGCACGCCGCTTAATGCAATACTTGGCTTTTCGGAAGTCATGGTCAGGGAAGTATTGGGACCGATCGAAAACGCCACATACCGGGAATATGCCAGCGATATTCACGCTTCAGGTGAACACCTTCTCAATCTTATCAATGAGATTTTGGATTTAAGCCGCGTTGAAGCAGGTCGTCACACACTCAGTGAAGATGCGGTAATGCTGACAGAAATTGCCGATGAGTGCATTCGCATGATGTCTTTGAAAGCGCGTAACAAGGAAATTACGCTCATTGCACAATTCGAATCCGGCATGCTCCCCATGATGGGCGACGAACGCTCCTTGCGGCAAATACTGCTCAATCTCATGGCTAACGCAGTCAAGTTTACGCCGTCAAAAGGAAAGGTCTACGTGAAGATCGGCTGGACCGCCGGCGGCGGTCAATATCTTTCAGTTCGCGACACCGGGCCGGGCATACCCGCCGATGAAATTCCCATTGTCTTGTCCGCTTTTGGGCAAGGATCGATTGCCATAAAGACTGCCGAGCAGGGAACAGGCCTTGGGTTACCCATCGTTCAAGCGTTGGTTCACGTCCACGATGGCGAGTTCCATCTCTTCTCCAAGCTTCGCGAGGGAACCGAAGCGCTTGCAACTTTTCCACGAAGCCGCATCGCCACATCTGCCGGAAAGAACAAGACTTCGTCACAGTCCCAAAAAGCTGCCTAGAAGACTCCACTTCAACTTATTGTTATTTGATAGTGGGTTAGCGGGCCTGCATTGCTTGCTGCATTGCAACAATTCGGGGACCCGAAATTAATGGCCGTCAATAACCGCCCACTTTTCATACCAGCTCTAGGCTCAATCTATTCAAATTTCGGCACGCTCGCCGAAACGCTGTTGCGTGTAACGGCTGGCGCTTTGCTCGTCGTTCACGGCTCAGGCAAGATCGCCGCTCCATTCGGCTCTGTCGAAATGGTCGAAAGCCTCGGCTTTTATCCCGGTGTCTTCTGGTCGCCACTCTTGGCGATAACGGAATTTTTCGGCGGTATTCTGCTGGTTCTCGGCTTGTTTACCCGTCCGGCAGCCTTTGCAACGACCATCGTTTTGATCGTAACCGTCTATTTCCATTGGGTTACTGCCGGGCAAGGATTCTTTGGCGCGGAAAAATCCATTCTCTGGACATTTGTCCTGTTGTTTTTCCTCTTCCGTGGCGCCAACGCTCATTCGGTCGACGCCAAGATCGGCAAAGAGTTCTGATTGAAAGGCCCGTTTCGGCGGGCCTTTTCCATCAATTAATCGCGATTGCTGATGCCTGCCTGCTCAAATGTCGCCATGCCACTATGGCAAAGCGCTGCAGCCTTGACGATCCCTGCCGCAAGCGCAGCACCTGTGCCCTCACCCAATCTCATGCCCAGATCGAGAAGCGGCTTCTTCCCAAGCCGCTCAAGCACCTTGTGATGGCCAGGCTCGGCCGACACATGGCCGATCAGGCAATGATCAATCGCCTCGGGATTGGCGGCATGTAGAATTGCAGCCGCAGCGGTGGCTACATAGCCATCAATAATGACCGGTATTTTCTCAACGCGCGTCGCCAGGATCGCGCCCACCATGGCCGCCACTTCACGACCGCCAAGACGGCGCAACACCTCCAGCGGATCCTTGAGATGCGATCCATGCAAAGCGACCGCAGCACGTACGGCATCGGCTTTGCGCTTCATTCCCTCCCTGTCGGACCCGGTGCCCGGACCAACCCAATCTTCCGCCTCCCCGCCATAAAGCGCATGGAAAATCGCGGCAGCGATTGTAGTATTACCAATTCCCATTTCGCCAATGCAAAGCAGATCAGTACCGCCTGCAATCGATTCCATGCCGAATGCCATGGTTGCGGCGCAGGTCTTTTCGTCCATCGCGGCATCTTCAGTGATATCGGCGGTTGGATATTCCAGCGCTAGATCAAAGATTTTCAAGCCGAGATCATTGGCAATGCAAATCTGGTTGATAGCAGCGCCGCCAGCAGCAAAATTTTCAACCATTTGGGCCGTTACAGACGATGGATATGGTGAAACGCCTTTTGCGGTAACACCGTGATTTCCGGCAAAAACAGCAACCAATGGCCGCGTCACCTGTGGCTGCGACCTTCCTGTCCATGCTGCAAGCCACTCAACAATTTCTTCAAGACGCCCCAGCGCGCCCGGCGGTTTGGTCAACATGGAGTCGCGTTTGCGAACGACTGCAACAGCCGCGTCATCCGGGCCAGGCAAAGTTTCGATAAGGGTGCGGAAGTCGTCAAATGGCAGGCCAGTGGTCATGATGTTCCTTGCGGTCAACTCTTCATGGCAAATCAGATTTACCCGTCCTATAAGCGCTGTATGGGAAAACGCAAAGGTCAACGTTCGGCGCAGAGTGTCGCGACCTGTCAACCAAGGTGTGCAACATGGACCTGATCACAGATATGATGCGCTCGCTGGCATTTCTTTCTCGCATAAGCGTCGCGTCAAGCTGGTTCGATAGATTTAGCGGGAAGCTGGCAGACAGTGTGCGCGGGTTTCCCTTGGCTGGAGTCGTTCTGTCTTTGCCTGCCGTAATAATCATTCTGATTTGCAATGCCTTTGACCTTCCAGAGAGTATTAGCGCAATCCTTGCTGTTACGGCGCTGATCGTGACCACCGGCGCACTGCATGAAGACGGCTTGGCAGATGTGGCTGATGGCTTTTTTGGCGGCGCGACGGCGGAACGCCGCCTGGAGATCATGAAAGACTCCAGCAACGGTTCCTATGGCACATTGGCACTGATTCTGACGATCTTGCTGCGGATAGCGCTACTTGCAACCATCATTGATGAAGTCAGTCTGTTTCAAGTCGTTCTTATCGTGATCGGAACGGAAGCTGCCAGCCGTGGATTATTGGTAAAACTCTGGCAAACCCTGCCCTCGGCGCGAAATGGTGGCGTTGCTGACAGAGCCGGAATACCCGATGCATCAGCAGCCAATTTCGCACTCATTTCTGCCAGCCTTATCGGGGTCATCACATTCGGTATTGCTGGCGGGCTTTTGGCGATTATCCTTGCTGCCGCTTTAACTACTCTGGTATTTTTCGGGTTCAGCAGATTGTGCCGGGATAAAATTGGCGGGCAAACTGGCGATACGCTGGGAGCCATACAGCAATTGACCGCAATTACGCTGCAGCTTGGGCTTGTCATTGCCCTCTAATCACACCAGATTTGCTGTATGAGTATTGAGTCACCCTGTATTCTCGTATGCGCGATTGACATAAAGACCGGCTATTGTTTCGGCTGTGGACGTACGCGCGATGAAATCGCCGGATGGATGATGATGTCTGCGGATAATCGCCACTCCATCATGGCCACGCTCCCTGCCCGACTCGCGACGCTGGAACGGCGCCCGCGCCGGGAAACCCGTCGCACTCGCATGGCGCGGGAAAGGCAGGAGCAATAGAATGCGTGTGTTTTGGATCGCCATCGCTCTTATCGGCATTGTCCTGTTGCTACTGGTAACAAACAATGATGCGGGCTCGACATTCGGCATTGCCAATGATTCATTCGCGCGCCTGGCCTATTTTGGCATATTGGGCATTGTTGTCGGGTCTGCGCTATTGGGTTCGGGAATTCCGCTTAGCCATTCCTTGCGCAACCTCGCCGTATGGATCGTTATTATTCTCACCCTCGTGACCGGATACCAATATCGCTATGAATTGCAGGATATTGGCCATCGTATTACCGCGGGCCTGATACCCGGCAGCCCGATTTCCATGCGGGATGGAGATGGACTGGTTTCTGTAACGCTGGCCAAGGCAGAAAACGGGCATTTCGAAGTGCGCGGACAGGTTAATGGCGAAACCGTACCCTTCATGATTGACACCGGCGCGTCGTCCATCGTGCTTTCGGCAGATGATGCACGCAGAACGGGTATCGATCCGGATAAACTTAACTACAGCACGCCCGTTATGACGGCCAACGGCCTTGCAAATGCTGCGAACGTCACAATCGACAGTATAAAAATTGGCGATATCGAGCGGCGGAATATGCGCGCCATGGTAACGCAAGATGGCCGTATGGACGGCAGCTTGCTTGGCATGAACTTTCTTAACACACTCAGTGGTTTTTCAGTTCGCGGGGACCGGCTGGTCCTGACTGATTAGGCCGCTTTTTCGATGGCAGCATTCTGAACAGCCGCATAGGCGCGGCGTATGACATTGCTGGTCGCACCTGTTTGATTGGCTTCTGTTGACAAGATTTGCCGCCAGCGCCGCGCACCGGCAGCGCCATGAAACAGCCCGACCATATGGCGCGCTATGTGAGACAATCGCCCGCCAGCCGCTATATGCCTATCCGCATAATGGCACATATAATCAATAATGGCATCGATCGACGCCGGGCCGTTCTCATTGCCGTAAATGGCAGTATCAACTTCAGCGAGCATCATCGGGTTATGATAGACAGCCCGGCCGAGCATCACGCCATCAACATGATTCAAATGCTGAAGGCCTTCGCTGATGGTCTGAATACCGCCGTTTATCCCAATGAATTGATTCACATATTGCTGCTTAAGCCGGTAGACGCGATCATAGTCCAATGGCGGAATATCGCGGTTTTCCTTTGGTGAAAGCCCCTTCAACCAAGCCTTGCGGGCATGAACCCACAGAGCATCGGCACCAGCGTCGAACACGGCTTTCGCCAAATTGTTCAACGCTATCTCTGTATCCTGATCATCGACACCAATGCGGCACTTAACGGTAACCGGGACATCGACCGCCCGCTTCATGGCAAGAACGGCCTGCGCAACGATATCCGGCGTTTTCATAAGGCAAGCGCCAAATGTTCCCGATTGAACCCGGTCTGAAGGGCAGCCTACGTTCAGGTTGATTTCCACATATCCCATTGCTTCGCCAATGCGAGCAGCTTCCGCCAGCTTGGCAGCGTCAGAGCCACCCAGTTGCAACGCAACCGGCTGTTCCTCATTCGCAAAACCCAGTATCCGCTCCCGATCTCCGTGGATGGCAGCATCGGCAACGATCATCTCGGTATAAAGCAGAGAATAGCGCGTGAACTGGCGATGCAGAGTCCGGCAATGCCTGTCTGTCCAGTCGATCATCGGCGCTACCGCGAAGCGGTTGGCGCCATAAGCACTGCTAACTGGCATTTTTTTCGCTGTCTGGTTTCGGATATGTTGTTATGCATTCACATAATATCCTGAGGCACAATTGTCCACTCCAGCAGCTGTGTGGCTCAAACCTGTTCGGAGATTGCCGCTTTCACCGCCATCTTTCTCAGCAGCGCAACGAATTCGCCTCCGGCTTTTGCCACGTCCGCGGAATTGTCAATCATGATGGCGTCCAAAGGATCGCAAGGATTTGCACCAGCCCGCATCAAGCGACGTTGAATTTCGTCGGCACTTTCCCTGCCTCGCGCCGCGAGCCGCTTAGCCAATACCTCGTGCGAAGCCGTAATGTGGACTACGGCAAAATTTGCGTAGGTCGCACGAAGCTTCGGAACGATACCGCGCGAAACATTTGCTATTGCGACAGCTCCCAGCCGGATTTCATCATGGACGGATTTAGGCAAACCATAGCATAGGCCATGCGCTTCCCACTGATGCGAAAAAGCACCCGATTGCAACGCCTTCGAGAACTCCGCCTCACTCAACGTATCATGATCCTCCGCATCGACGGACGATGGGCGAGTTACCACGCGGCGTACAAAATGAAATCCCGGCTCATCTTTTAACACCATTCGAGCATAGTCGATAATGGTATCCTTACCGGCACCACTTGGACCGACGACCGCAACAAATACGCCATTTCGAACGTAGTCAGCTGCAGGGTCAAGCAAGCGCTCTATTGAAGCAGAAGCTGTCATCACACCACTCTTCGGCCTTCGCGCCATACTGTACGCACCACCGGAATGTGCTCATCGACGCGAACGCGAACAAGATCCGCGCGCTTGCCAATCTCAATGACACCACGATCTTCGAACCCTACAGCCTTGGCCGGATTTCTGGTCACAAGCTGGATAGCCTCGGGAAGCGTAATATTATCGACAGTCTCGCTCATGAAGAATGTCGACTGGATAAGGCTGAACGGAATGTAATCCGATGAGAGGATATCCAGATATCCATGCTCGGCAAGCTCTCGCGCCGAAACATTGCCCGAATGCGAACCGCCGCGAACAACATTCGGCGCGCCCATCAGCACTGAAAGACCCGCCTGTTTGGATGCAGCTGCGGCTTCAAGAGTCGTTGGAAACTCGGCAACCTGAATACCCTGCTCGACCGCCTCATCAACATGCGCGCCCGTCGCATCGTCATGACTGGCAAGAACGATACCGTGGTCACGGCAAAAATCTGAAATAGCTTTGCGGTTGGGACCGGAATTCGTCGCAGATTGCGCCATCCGCTTTTCGCAGAATGCATTAAACTCAACATCGGATAATTTCAGCTTACGCTGGTAGTAGGTTGCGTAGGTCTCAAGATTGACAAACTGCCTCTGACCCGGTGCGTGATCCATGAGTGATGCGAGACGAACCCGGTTGTCATTTTCGAAAAATGCAAATCCATCCAGGCAGTCAGCCGCCGACACCTCGCAGCGCAGATGAAAATAGTGATCAGCGCGCAGGCGATCCTGCTGCACACTGTCTTCTATTGCATCCGCCAGCTTACGGATTTCCTGCGGCGTCATTTCGGCATCTTCATCCATACCGACACGCAAGGCATCGAGCACGGTGGTGATACCCGATGTGGCAATCTGCGCATCATGGGCTAGAACGGAAGCAATAGGGTTCCAGCGGACCTTGGGGCGCGGCATGTAATGGCCTTCAAGATGGTCCGTGTGCAGCTCAATCAACCCAGGAATAAGATAGTCGCCTTCGAAATCTTCCCCGCCTGATGCGGAGGTGTTCGAAATATCGGCGATTTTACCGTCGCGGATAAGGACGGAACCGGGAATTACTTCATTCTCCAGAACGATTTTGGCGTTGTTCAATACAAGTTCGGCGGACATTTCAAGCGGTCTTTCTTATGTTCGTTCCTGCCAAGGGATGCAGGGAATGTACTTCGAATGGGGCACCGGGCTCCGCCTCGATAAACAATGCGATATTGTTGATCTCAACAGGCTCTTCGAGAACAGGCTCCAGAAATTCGCTCAGCATTTGAGCGATCTTTTCCCGGTCTTGCTCCGCAACGGGATTGGTAAGCGTCATGTGAAAACGGAAATCATCGAACACATAAGGATACCCCCACTGTTCAAGATTACGCCGCTCCGAAACACTCATTTTCTCAGGATTTCGCCTTGCGATTTCCGCCACGCTGGGCGGCGCGCGAAAACGATCAAATGCAACAACAATATCATTGGCCAACTGGTTTAGCTTCGCCACGGGTTCTTCAGGAACCAGAGCAAAGAAACCGTCAAGATTTGCGATCTTCAGCTTGGGAATCTCTACCGGTCGCATGGAGGACGCAAAATGCATCAAGGCGGACAGAAGCTCCCGTTCCTCCACCCCTTCGGCCAGATGAAAGGGTGCCTTGAGCGTTGCATGAAACCCATAACGCCGGGCGGATTCCGTAAGCTTCGTTACTTCCTCATGCGCAAGGTTGCGAATTTGTGGCGGACGCACCGGCTGCCCGGTAAAGGCATTCCGGCCAAGCCAGTTAGCCGCCACTTTCAACAATGGATCGCTGGAAGGCGGTGTAAAATAAATCGCATAGCGCATTTTGATTCCTCCGGAGCAGTGTCGCGTTACGCTCCGATTATGACAAGCCTTTGAACGTCGCCAATTTCATTGTTGCTTTCCCATCAGGCGGGAGCGCAGTGCATTGGAAATGCTATCAAAGATAAAGATCACCGCGAGGATAAGCACGACCATATAGGCAACATTATGCCAATTGGTATTGGTGCGCATCGCCTCCCAAAGTTTCAGTCCGATACCACCTGCGCCAACCGCACCGATAATGGTGGCCGACCGTGTGTTTGACTCCCAGAAATAAAGCGCTTGGCTGGCGAAAACCGGCAATACCTGCGGTAAGACGCCATACCGCTGAACATTTACGGGCGCCGCCCCAACAGATTTGACGCCTTCGCGCTGCTTGTCATCAATGTTTTCCAGCGTTTCGGAATAAACTTTTCCGAGCGTACCCGTATCGGTGAAAAAGATAGCGGAAATACCGGCAAGCGGTCCCGGACCAAAGGCGCGCGTAAAGAACAATGCCCAGATCAGCATATCGACCGAACGGAGAAAATCGAAAAACCGCTTTGTGATCTGATTTGCAAAGAAGTTCGGCATGATATTGCGTGCGGCTATGAAGGCCAACGGGAACGACACAAGCGTTGCAAGCAAGGTCCCGACAAATGCCATGACAATGGTCTGCATGAGCTTGGTCCAGACATCGCCATGCTGCCAGGAGGAGTTGTACCAGATATTGTCGAATGCCAGCTCGGCATTGGACATTTCCGGCTTTATACGCTCGCCGCTGACAATCATGGATGCGACTTCGCCAAGGGATTTGTTCCAGAAGGGCGAAGCGGTATCGAAGACAAAATTCGCCCAGCCGAAGAAACGTCGGCTGACAACGACCCGCTCTGGAATAATATCGGCGGTTCCGGCAAAGCCGAAATTGACCGTGACCTGATCTTCCGTGAGCGATGCCCAATCAGGCAAAGCTCCCTGAGGTTTGGCACCATCGGGCTCAATGAGCACGAGGAGTTTCTCACTGCCGCGCGTAGCGATAACCTGTGTCGGGGTGATCTCAAGCGACTTACCCGTGCCGAATGTTATCGTGACATCATTGCCTTGCTTGATCGCCCAATCCGGCTTCGGATTGTCGCCAAGCTCGGAAAAGCGCGGATAGCTGATAGTTGTCCCCTCAGCGCCCATCCGGACTGTTGTGCGGATCGCATAGGACACCCAGTCGCGAGCGTAAATTTCGGCCCGCTGCCATTGGCCTGATGCAAGCACCGTGCCGATGGAAAAAAACCACCAGCAATAGATAACATAAAGCACGACACCAGCCCCTATGATCAAGGGCATGAAGCGCTTCAAAATCGAAGGGTTGAACACATCGGGGTAGCGGGCTTCGAAGTCAGCAACATTCAGGGAGGTTATAGCGCTCATGACTGTTTGCCTCCGAAAGCGAAAGCCTGATTGCCAACAAGGCGTCGCCGGAGCCAGGCAGAAAATTGATCGACGGCGATAATCGTTGCCAAAAGCAGCAATATGATTGCCAGTGTCTTTGCTTGATGACCACGCCCGATGGAAAGGCGCAATTCTTCACCAATGCCCCCGCCACCAACCGCACCGATGATTGTGGAGGCACGCACATTGATTTCCAGACGCAACAAAGCATAGGACATGAAATTCGGCATGACTTGTGGGACAATTCCAAAGCCAACTCGCTCGAACCAATTGGCACCAGCTGCGCGCAGGCCTTCATCTGCCTTCATGTCAGCATTCTCGACAACTTCGAAGAATAGCTTGCCAAGCGCACCGATGGTGTGAATTCCGACGGCGAACATAGCGGGTATAGGCCCCAGCGAAAGAATCGCGGCGAAGAACCCAGCGATAACTATCTCGGGAAAGGCGCGCAGAATTTCCATATAGCGACGCGCGGCAAACCTTATCAGCTTGCTCTTCACAAGGTTTTTGGCCGCAAGAAAACAAAGAAGGAAACCGAAAAACGCTCCCACCAATGTCGAGATGATCGCGATATTGAGCGTCTCCAGCATTTTGTAGAAATATTCGGGAATGTAGAGCCCACTGAAAATGTAAACCCGGCCCTCCGGGTAGTCGAATTTCAAGCTTCCATCGAAATAGGGTGATGGCAGATCGAACAAGGCGCGCCAGACTTCCCACCCATCGCGCGGAATCAAATCCCCAGCGAAATCGAAGAAATGTGGCAGCCGGTCAAAGAACTTGCCCGCATTTGACTCGTTTGCAAACCAAAGCGAACCCGAAACAGCAATGAGCAAGCCAATGCCGATCAACCAGGAATATGCACGGCGACGGCTGGCAAGTTCTTGCCAATGACGCTCGATCTCTATTCCTTCAGGCGTTAGTTCTGTCGAATTGGCGCGGCTCATGGGCTTATCCTTCCAGAGCATAAAAAATCACGGCCAGATCAAGTGATCTGGCCGTGAAAGGGTGATTGAATTAACCGCCGATCTGCGCCTTACGAGCGTCAATGATGGGTTGGTAGAATTCAGTGTTTACTTCTGTGTAGCCTTTGAAATCGCCGCCCATCGTTGCTGCAAAGCAGGCTGGATCTGACTTTGGAAGTTCCATCATGAAGTTTTTAAACTTTGTCTTCATGTCGCTGTCTAGCGAAGTACGGACGACTATCGGGCCATTTGGAATCAATGGTGACTTCCACAATTCCACAAAATCCTTCATGTCGATAATGCCCTTATCGACCATCTTGCGCAAATTGCCGGAGGTATAGCCTTCATCGAACTTGCCAACACCCGAACCGAAAGTCGTACCAGCATCAAACTTGCCATCTTTGACAGCAAGCACAAGATTTTCGTGTCCGCCACCAAAGCCGGTTTCGCTGAAGTAATCCTTCACAGAGGTCTTGATGTCTTTTGGCAGAGCCGTAACTGGAACAAGATAACCGGAGGTTGAGTCTGGATCAGCAAAACCCAGCTTTTTACCCTTCATGTCGGCTAACGTCTTGATGCCGCTATCTTTGCGGGCAACCATGATCGAATAATAGCCGGTGGCGCCGTCTGTCTGGACTGTTGTCAGGATTGGTTCAACAGCCTTCGGGTTTGCGAGATAGATTTTTGCGAAACCAGATGCGCCAAGCTCTGCATAATCCAACGTACCGCCGAGCAAGCCCTGGATAACACCATCATAGTCCGTAGCAGGAAATAGTTTGACGTTCTTTACGCCAAGTACCTTTGGCAGCTGGTCTACAATGCACTGATAATTGCGCAGGCGATCAGCTTCATTCTCACCGCCGATAATGCCAACGCGGAATGTTTCGAGGTTTTCTGCACGAGCCATCGAACCGGCAAGCATTGCGCCGATTGCGATCGCACCAAGAAGGGCTTTTTTGAGCAACATTGGTCTCTCCTGTCAAACGTCTGTTTGAGTTTGTGATCTGTTCATGGTTGCCCGTGACGTGGGCTAGACGATCTCTCAGCGAGCGGCCAGAATAGCCTCAAGCTCGGGAATGGGTTTTGGCGCGCCGCGCGAAATACTGGTCGATGTAATAGCTTCTGAAAATGCGTCCTTGAGGCCGTCAGCACCGTAAATCCGGCGGGCAGCCATTTCCGTCAGGTCGTCCGGCCCGCCGTCGAATACGATTTTTCCTCCTTGCATCCCGATGATCCGCTGGCAAAAATGACGCGCCGTATCGAGCGTATGCAGATTGGTTATGACCGTAAGGCCCTCGCGCTCATTGATATCACGCAGTGATTCCATAACCACTTGCGCATTGCGCGGGTCCAGCGAGGCGATGGGCTCATCGGCCAGAATGACTTTGGGATTCTGCATCAAGGCGCGGGCGATAGCGACACGCTGCTGCTGGCCGCCGGAAAGCGTGCCGGCGCGCTGCAGGGCCGTCTTTGCAATATCCAACCGCTCAAGCGCGGCTATGGCCATGGCGCGTTCTTCACGCGAAAAAATGCCCAGAAGGCTTTTGATTGTCGAACGGTGATTGAGACGGCCAAGCAGGACATTGGTGAGAACATCAAGACGAGGCACAAGATTGAATTGCTGGAAAATCATTGCGCAATCGCGCTGCCAATTCCGCAGATTGCTGCCTCGCAATTTGGCAACATCCGTGCCTTCAAAAATGATGGCACCTTCCGACGGGTCGATCAGCCGGTTGATCATGCGCAGCAGCGTTGATTTACCCGCTCCCGACCGGCCAATAATGCCAACCATCTGACCTTGCGGAATTTCTACATTGACGTTGTCTATGGCGATATTATTGCCAAAGCGCCGCGTCACGTTTTCGATTTTCAGCATCAATTAACCTCTGTTGGCGTCAGCCTGTGGTAGAGGGTTTATGTGAACCTGCAATGGCAGTTTTGTCTCAGTTTCGTGACAACTTTGGGCTGTATCTAAACGTGATGTTTTTCCAGGAATTCCTGGATCTCCAATGTGCGGAAATCATCCAGCCCAGCACGTAATTTTGCGTGATCCCAATCCCACCAGGCCAACCTTTGCAGACGCTCCGCAGTATGGGGATCAAATCGGTCCCGGATTTTTTTGGCCGCAACACCGCCAACAATTGTGTAGGGCGCAACATCCTTCGAGACGACGGCTCCAGCACCGATAACCGCCCCGTCACCAACAGTCACTCCGGGCAGGATTGTTGATCCGTGACCGATCCACACATCGTGCCCAATGGTGACAAGATTTGACCGACGCCATTCAAAAAACTCGTCGTCGACTCCCGCATCATCCCAATATTCGGCGGAACGATAGGTGAAATGATGCAGTGTCGGACGCCATGTCGGGTGGTTGGTCGCGTTGATACGAACGCTGGCTGCAATATTGGCGAATTTGCCAATCTTCGCACACCAGACGGCGCCATCCTGCATAATGTAGGAATAGTCGCCGAGCGTAGCTTCGCTTATGCGGCAACGCTCGGAAACTTCCGTGTAACGGCCCAGCGTGGAATCCTGAACCGTTGCGGTTTCATGCACCAAAGGTATTTCAGACAGACGACTCATGCGGCCGCTCCGGTTTGAGCCGAAAACGCAGTGACATCGATAATCCTGTCAGCGACTGCTTCGCGCACATCGTCATCGTGGAAGATGCCAAGCATGGCGACGCCCGCATTTTTCTTGTCGCGGATCATTGAAACCACCACATCGCGGTTTCTGGCATCGAGTGACGCGGTAGGCTCATCAAGCAACAAAATGGGATGATCCGTGATAAAGCCCCGAGCGATATTAACGCGCTGCTGCTCGCCACCCGAAAATGTCGCCGGCGGCAGTGACCACAACCGTTCCGGCAAATTAAGCCCCGCGAGAAGAGCGGCTGCCTTTTCGCGCGCTTCATCGCGATCAATGCCGCGTGCCACTAATGGCTCAGCTACAACATCAAGGGCAGAAACGCGCGGCACAGTGCGCAGAAACTGGCTTACATAGCCAATCAGATCGCGTCGAATGCCAAGCATTGTGCGCGCGTCTGCCGCCACAACATCAACCAACCTGTCCCGGTAAGGCACAATGATTTGGCCGATATCGGCAGCATAATTGCCATAGATCATCTTGAGGATCGAGCTTTTACCCGCACCGGAAGGACCACCCAGCACGGCGCATTCCCCTGCTTTAATGGAGAAGGAAACATTGGCCACAACCGGCAAGCAAATGCCGTCACGCAAATGCATGGTGAAGCTCTTGGCAACATCGGAAACAACGATAGGTGTCGGCATGGTCAAACCTGTAGAATTGAGGAGACAAGAAGCTGCGTGTATGGCGCCTGCGGATCGTCCAGAACGCGGTCGGTAAGTCCCGTTTCCACGACGTGACCGTCCTTCATCACCATCATACGATGTGAGAGAAGACGAGCTACGGCCAGATCATGGGTCACGACAATCGCTGCCAGGCCAAGATCGCTGACAAGACCGCGGAGCAGATCAAGAAGCCTTGCCTGCACCGAAACGTCCAGTCCACCCGTCGGTTCATCCATGAAAACGAGACGCGGGTTGGTAACAAGATTGCGTGCAATCTGCAGGCGCTGGCGCATACCGCCGGAAAAGTCGCGCGGCTGATCGTCAATGCGGTCCCCTGCAATCTCAACGCGGCCCAGCCAATCGGTGGCTGTAGCGCGTATATTGCCATAATGCCGGTCACCAACGGCCATCAGCCGCTCGCCAACATTTGCGCCCGCAGACACGGTCATTCTCAAGCCATCAGCGGGATTCTGGTGAACAAAACCCCAGTCGGTACGCATCAGGAAGCGCCGTTCTGCCTCGCCCATGCGGTAGAGGTCACGGAAATGCCCGTCGCGCATGCGGTACTCGACCGTGCCGGCAGAAGGCGCAAGTCTCGTAGCCAGACAATTGAGCAATGTGGTTTTACCGGACCCGGATTCGCCAACGACGGCCAGCACTTCGCCAGGAAAAAGCTCAAACGAAACATTCTTGCAGCCGATACGGCTTCCGTAAAATTTCGATAATGCCCCAACCTTCAAGAGTGGTATATCGCTCATTCTGCTGCCTCCGCCTGTGGTGCCGATAATTCACCGCGATGCCCTGCGGCCTGCCGTTCTTCACAAAAATCCGTGTCGGAACAGACGAACATGCTGCCTCCTTTATCGTCGAGAATGACTTCATCGAGATAGCTGCCCTTGGCACCACAAAGAGCGCATGGCTGCGAAAACTTCTGAATCTCGAAAGGATGATCTTCGAAATCGAGACTGACGACCTGCGTATAGGGAGGAATTGCATAAATCCGCTTCTCCCGCCCTGCACCGAAAAGCTGCAAGGCTGGCGAGTTATGCATCTTGGGATTGTCGAATTTGGGTGTCGGAGATGGGTCCATCACATAACGCCCCTCGACCTTCACCGGATAGGCATAGGTGGTCGCAATATGGCCGTGGCGAGCGATATCTTCGTAAAGCTTCACATGCATGAGCCCATATTCCTCCAGCGCATGCATTTTGCGCGTTTCGGTTTCACGCGGCTCAAGAAAGCGCAGAGGTTCTGGGATTGGCACCTGATAGACGAGCGTCTGACCTGCTGCTAGCGCAGTCTCCGGAATGCGATGGCGCGTCTGGATAATTGTTGCTTCTGTGGTCTTCGTGGTCACCGGAACATTGGCAACCTTTTGAAAAAAGGCACGAATTGAAACCGCATTCGTTGTGTCATCAGCGCCTTGATCGATTACTTTCAGCGTGTCCTTCGGGCCGATGATCGCAGCCGTTACCTGTACGCCGCCAGTACCCCACCCATAGGGCATGGGCATTTCGCGGCTGGCAAACGGCACCTGATATCCAGGTATGGCAATGGCTTTGAGAATAGCCCGGCGGATCATCCGCTTGGTCTGCTCATCAAGATAAGCAAAATTGTAGGTGGCAAGCTCGGTCATTTTGTCATAGCCTCAAAGGAGTTGGTTTGCGCAAAACCACGGAGTTTTGATCCTTTGGTTTGAACTGCAAAACGTAGGGATGCATGACGGGAGATATTGAGTTTTATCTTTTTACTGGTGTTTTTGTTTTCATCGTAGCGCTTGCCGCAATCGAACAGCGCAACAAGAACCGAAAAAAATTGAATAACGATAGCGGCGACACTGGTGTTTCCGGCAGCAGCGACAGCTGGGGCGACTCCGATGGCGGAGGTGATGGAGGCGGTGGCGACTGAGTTCATTCTGCAGCCTCACTGATTTCGTTCTTTTGGCTTTCATGCCCACTACGCATACGGCGCACGAGATCGAGCTCCGCTTGGAAATCCACATAATGCGGTAATTTCAGATGCTCGACGAAACCCGTCGACTGGACATTGTCGCTATGTGAAATGACGAATTCTTCATCCTGCGCCGCAGCGGTGATATCTTCGCCAAGCTCCCGCGCCCTCAATGCGCGGTCACAAAGAGCCATGGACATCGACTTGCGCTCGCTTTGGCCGAAAACAAGACCGTAGCCACGCGTGAATTGGGGCGGCTGCTTGGATGATCCCTTGAACTGATTGACCATCTGGCATTCGGTAAGACGAATGCGGCCAAGCGTTAGTGGAAAATCAAGTTCGGCGACTTCGAGTTCCACTTCAACCTCACCAATGCGAATTTCACCGGCAAAAGGATGGCTACGCGCGTAGCCGCGCTGGGTGGAATAGGCCAAGCCCAGCAGAAAACCCTCATCGCCGCGCGCCAGAGCCTGCAATCGCAAATCCCGCTCAAGCGGAAAAGTCAAAGGCTCACGGGTCAAATCGCCCGTTTGAGCTCCCTCAGGCATATCACCATCAGCTTCGATCATGCCGTCATGGCCGAGAATATCGGTCACACGCGGCATATTTTCATGGGCCTCGATGCGTTGATCCGGCAGATCAACCGACCCATCTTCCGCAAGTTCAGGATCGAGCAAGCGGTGCGTATAATCGAAGGTCGGACCCAGCAATTGACCGCCTGGCAGATCCTTGAATGTTGCGGAAATGCGGCGTTCAATAGCCATCTGCGATGTCTCGACCGGCTTTGTATAGCCGAAACGCGGCAAGGTCGTCCGGTAAGCCCGAACGAGGAAAATCGCCTCAATCATATCGCCGCGAGCCTGCTTCACAGCGAGCGCAGCAAGCTCGGTATCGTAGAGCGAACCTTCAGCCATCACACGATCAACTGCGAGCGCCAGCTGTTCAATAATCTGATCGAGGCCGATAGCCGGAACGGAGCGATCACCACGGCGGCGGTCTGCCAGAAGCTTGTGCGCATTGCGAATGGCGGCTTCGCCGCCTTTAACAGCAACATACATGGCCTAAGCCTCCTTCTTCGAAATGCGGGTGGTTCGCGGCAAAGCGGCAAGCGCGCCATTGCCAGCAAAGATCAGGTCGATACCACGCGGAAAGACGCCACGATTTGCTGCCCATTGTTCAATAAACATTCTAGGAAGCTCGTTCGGCGCAAAGACCGCATTATCCTTGATTCCAGGACCTTGGAGGGTCAATTCTTGCGAACCATCAAAACCGGTCACCTGCAAAATGATTGTGGTCGAACGATCCGGATATTCAGACGTGCCTTTGGCAAATGAATCAAAAGACGGCATGTTTTCGATGTCGCTGACCAAAGCAAAATCGGCCTGGGAAGGATCATTCGTGAGCTCAACGCCGGTATGGAACTTCAGCCAGCCGATAGCGTCCTGCGATGCTTTCACTGGCTTGTCACACCAGACGACCGCATCATGATCCAACAACGTGGCTGCAATCGAAGCTATCGCCGGCGATAAGGGCGATGGGGCAAGAGCCAGATCACCGACGGAAATGACACGGCCCGGATTGGCCATAGCGTCCATCAATGCCCGAAAAATCTCCTGCGAGTTTAAAACCGTGTCGGCGAACCCGCCTTCAAAAACCTGAGTTGCTGCACGCATCAATCATCTCCTCGCACCATAGTGAAAAAATCGACCTTGGTTGCAGCGGTCTCAGCCCGCTTCTGTTCAAGCCCTTCATTCAAACGCTGCGCGATTGGAGCAAGCACGTTGTCTTCAACTGCTTGGCGATGGGCTGGCTCCTGCCAGATCGCATCAAAGACTGCAGCGAGCTTTACTTTCTCGCTTGAACGCCCGAGCGCATAGGCATGACCGACAGCGCCATTATCGAGCCTTATGGTCGCTCGCGTCACGCTCGCCTCGCCCAGATTGAAAGCTGCGCCACCACCGCCGATGCGTCCACGCACCATGACCAGTCCGGTTTCAGGACCGCGCAGAGTTTCCACTGCTGGCTTGTTTTCCCAGCGCTCCCAGAACTGCCGCATTTCCTGCACGGTTGCTTGCGCCAGAAGCGCCATAGCCGCTTTGCGGCTAGAATCTGCAATCTCAGCTGTTACCTCGGGTTCTTCACCCGTTTTCAAATTTGCATTGCGCATTGACACCTCACAGCAACTTGTCTATTTATATATACAACTAGACAATAAGCGTGGTTATAATACCCGTCAATGACAGGAGCATGACAAAGCATGCGTTCAAGCCATTTGATAACCAGGAATAGTGGCGTTGCTGTCTGGCGGCAGATTGCCGATCAGATCAGGGGCGATATTTCAGCGGGCAAAATGGCCAGTGGCGTGCGCATGCCGCCTGAGGTGGAGCTTGCAACCCGATTTTCCGTCAATCGTCATACAATCCGCAGCGCAATAGCCGCATTAACGAAGGAAGGCGTGCTTCGAGCTGAACAAGGGCGCGGGACATTCGTCGCCAATGCCAAAAAGCTCACCTATCGAATTGGTGAACGCACGAGGTTTTCGGAAATTCTCTCAACACAGGTTCGCGAGACAAAGGGTGTGCTGCTTGGGTCGTCGCTGGAGGAGCCTACAGCGGAAGTTGCCTCTGCGCTTGGAATGCACTCCGGCATGGTCATCAGAATTGATACGATGCACACAGCAGATAACAATCCCATCTCTTGCGCCACATCCTGGTTCGATGCTGCGCGTGTGCCAAATATCATCGAGGATTATCGTGCGACCGGTTCGGTTACCGCAGCGTTTAAACGGGCAGGGATTGATGACTATCTGCGTCAGTCAACGATTATCGGAGCCCGGCATGCTGATGCTGAGGATCTGCGACACTTGAAGCTTTCGCCTGGCGCCATTGTTATCGTCGCAACAGCCGTCAATGTCGATATGGATGGACGGCCTGTTGAATACGCAACAACGCACTTTTCTGCCGACCGCATGGAAATTGCCATCGGCAGACAGTCATCTCTTTAGAGCAAACCTTGCTCCTGCTACCACATGGTTTTTGCGGCCCGCTCCGGCCATTCGCGGTCATAGGTATCACCATCAAAGCGCGCTTCGCTCAACGCGGCAAGGATTTGGCCCGGTGTCGGAAACTCCTTCGGAGAACGATGTTTTGATGGATTCCAAAGCTCCGACCGAATAAGTGCGCGGGCACATTGGAAATAGGCCTCTTCGACCTCAATGACGGTGACGGATCGTGGCGCCTTGCCGTCCACATTGAAACTCTCAAGCACTACCTGATCCGTTTCGATATAGGCACGGCCATTGACTCGAAAGGTCGTTGTCAAACCGGGAATGAGAAACAACAGAGCCACACGCGGGTCACGGACGATATTTCGCAGCGAATCAATACGGTTGTTGCCCCGCCGATCCGGCATCATCAGCGTTCTCTCGTCATGTACCCGGATAAACCCGGCTAGATCACCACGCGGAGAACAATCCAGCCCTTCCGGACCACTCGTGGCAAAAGCAACGAATGGCGATCCTTCGATCAGCAAGCGATAATCCGGCGTGATTCGATCTGCCACTTTGGCAGTCGAGGCTTCACTTACACCGCTATAAATGGCTTCAAGTTGTTCTATCGACGTAATCCGCGTCATCATTTCCTCCTGCATGCGCATTCGCCGACTAACATGCCATGGCGAAACGATTATGACAGCCATCACTTTGGAAATGACATACAGACCGCACTAGTATATCAGTCGCGCGAACAATATTCGGGAGAGATGACATGGGTGGTTTTGCGGCAATCGGCGAGTGTATGATTGAGCTGTCCGGTGCTAATGGCGACCAATGGCGCATGGGTTTCGCAGGCGATACGCTTAACACCACCTGGTATGTCCGGGCGCTTACCAAAACCGAGTATCCCGTAGATTACGTCACGGCTTTCGGCGATGATCCCTTCTCGCTGAAGCAGCGCGCATTCCTGAATGAAAACGGTATTCAAACAGCCAATAGTCCGATTATCGCCGGTGCCCGCCCGGGACTTTATGCGATAAGTTTGACCGGGGCCGAGCGTTCGTTCACCTATTGGCGCAATGACGCGGCTGCGCGCCAGCTGGCAGATGACACGGAGGCGCTGGCACAAAGCCTCGCCGGACGTGAGATTGTTTATTTCTCCGGGATCACCATGGGTATTCTCAGTCCCAAAAACCGTGAAAATGTTTTGAACGCTGTCAAAAACGCACGCGAACAGGGATCTCTCATTGTCTTCGATGCCAATTACCGCCCTCGCCTGTGGGAAAATGCCGACACAGCCCAGCAGGTACTCGGCGATGCCTTTCGCGTCACCGACATTGCCTTACCCACATTTCCAGATGAGAACGCACTTTTTGGCGACGCAACACCTGATCACACGGCTGACCGGATAGCCGGTTTTGGCGTAGGCGAGATCGTCGTTAAAGATGGCACGGAGCCAGCGCTTGTAGTGGCTGATGGTCGCCGCACCAACGTGCCAGCAACCATTGCCAAGGCAGTTGATACGACCGGCGCTGGCGACAGCTTCAATGGCGGCTACATTGCCTCGCGCCTTGCCGGCTTTGACCCCGTCAAGGCTGCAGCCAGTGCCCATAGGGTTGCCGCTCGCGTGGTTGAATTTCACGGCGCGCTTGCTCCCATGAGCGAAGCGCGCGCGGCCTTTGGCTAAGATTTTTTAAAACTGTACTTTGTTATTTGGCTGTATGTTTCGTCTGGCCGCAGGATCGCCTGCGGGAAGTACGAAAAATGTGTTGAATCTGGCCAAATCTGCGCTTCGAAACACAATGCCGCATAATTTTCGTATGTTTTTCCGGTCAAACCAATGGCAGGCTTTCCGCCAAGCGTATTGGATGCATAAAGCTGCACACCCGGCTCGGTGGTGGACACGGTCATTTCCACGCCAGATTTAGCTCCTCTGGCCCAAGCGACCGGGCACAGCGGGCGCCGCTCGCTCGCCAGACAGAAATTATTATCATAGATAACCTGCTTGCCGTTTTCTTCACGCCGTACTGGTCTGAATTCACGAAAATCATGCGTTGTCCCTGCAACAGGCAAGACGCGCCCATCAGGCAGAAGATCAGTATCGGTAGGCAGATAGGCCTGCGCATCTATACGTACCTGATGATCGAGCGCGTCAGTTGCGCCACCATCATCCAGATTGAAGTAACTGTGATGCGCGAGATTGCATAGGGTTGGCTTGTCTGTGACTGCATCCATACGAATGGCCAGAGTGCCCTTCGACTCAAGCATATAGGTGCAGGTAATGTTGAGATTACCCGGAAAACCCACCTCGCCATCGGGCAGATGAATTGTCAGCGTCACATAGTCCGGCCCAACGGCCACAACCTGCCACAAACGTTTTCCCGCCCCAAGCGTGCCGCCATGAATATTGTGCAAGCCGCGGAAATTCTTCTCCAGCTGATAGGTTTTGCCATCAATCGTCAATTCGCCGTCCCGAATGCGATTAATGGAACGGCCAATCGTGGCCCCGAGATAGGGCGAATAGGCGGGGTAATCGGCAAAGTTCTGATAGCCAAGCACCAGCGGACTTTCATGACCTTTCAGGCGCAGGTCCTGAATAACGGCACCCCAGGTCAGGACTTTCGCCGTCAGGCCACCGCCAACAATGGTAATGCAATGCACCGCTTCACCTGAATCAGTATGCCCAAAAACTTCCGTATCCATTTGACTTTAAAACCTTTTATAAGATTCACTGCGCAGGCAGCCTGATGCACCGGAATGCATCAGGTGAATGATGTGAGCTACATAGTCTAAAGACCAAGCCCACCAATGCAGACATATTTGGTATCGAGATAATCTTCGATGCCTTGATGCCCGCCTTCCTTGCCGAGACCTGATTCTTTAACGCCGCCAAAGGGAGCTTCGACGGTTGTGATCAGTCCCTCATTGACGCCGACCATGCCATATTTCAAACCTTCCGAAACACGGAACACACGCCCAAGATCCTGCGTGTAGAAATAGCTGGCCAGGCCGAACTGCGTGTTGTTGGCAAGATCAATTGCTTCCTGCTCCGTCTCAAACTTGTAGACAGGAGCAACGGGGCCAAAGATTTCCTCTGTCGTGAAAAGCATGTCCGGCTTTGCATCGCCAATGACGGTTGGCTCAAAGAAGCTGCCGCCTAGCGAATGGCGCTTGCCACCAGTGACAATCTTCCCACCCTTCTGTTTTGCGTCAGCGATAAATTCCTCAACCTTTTCGACGGCCTTTTCATCAATGAGCGGACCTTGTTCGGTGCCTGCTTCAAGCCCATTGCCGATCTTGAGCTTTGCAGTCTTTGCTGCAAATTTTTCAACGAAACTATCGTAGATTCCAGCCTGAACGAGAAACCGATTTGTGCAAACGCATGTTTGTCCGGAGTTGCGGAACTTTGCCATGATGGCGCCGTCGACGGCCCGGTCGACATCCGCATCATTAAACACGATGAATGGCGCATTTCCGCCAAGTTCCATCGATACTTTCTTGACAGTATCAGCCGCCTGTTTGATCAAAATCTTGCCGATTTCGGTAGAACCCGTGAAGGTTATCTTACGCACGACGGGATTGCTGGTAATTTCGCCGCCAATCTCGCTGGCCGAGCCTGTCAGAATATTGACGACGCCTTTCGGAATACCTGCCTGCTCGCATAATAGTCCCCATGCAAGACCTGAATAAGGTGTCTGCGTGGCTGGTTTTACAACGGCTGTACAACCAGAAGCCAAGGCCGGGCCAATCTTGCGTGCCAGCATGGAAGAGGGGAAATTCCAAGGCGTGATGGCGCCGATAACGCCAACTGGCTCTTTGGTAATCATGATCCGGCGATCAGCCCAAGGTGACGGTACGGTATCACCGTAAGTACGACGCGCCTCTTCAGCATACCAAAGGATATAAGCGGCAGACATGCCAACCTCGCCCTTGGATTCGGCGAGTGATTTACCTTGTTCCAGCGTCAGCAATTCGGCGAGCGCATCCTGATTGTCCAGGATTGCATCGTGCAATTTGCGCATCAGCTTTGAGCGCTCCAGCGCCGATGTCTTGCGCCAGGTTTTGAAGGCTTCCGCTGCCGCGTCAATGGCGCGCTTCGTTTCGGCCTTACCCGAATTGGGCACTGTGCCAATGACGAGCCCTGTCGCGGGATTGATGACATCGATTGTCTTGCCCGAATCTGCCGCGATCCACTCGCCATTGATAAGATTGGCCTGCTTCATGAACTGGCTGGATTTCTGCAACATCATATTCTCCCTGTGTTCGAAGGGTTATGCTCTTTAGGTGGATTCCGTGAAGGATAACCATATTGCGCTGGGCAATCGAGCCTTGGGTCAAGGTCCGTAAGCACCCTGCTCCTTTTTGGCAAAAGCTGCAACGGCGCAGCTAGCCAAATATATAGGTAACAACTGAAACCCAGAATGCCAGTGTCACCGCAGACAGAGCAGTCGCCATAACCATTGAGTTAGATGCCAAAGCCTGCCCTGTTCCAAAGCGTGTGGCAATGAGATAGGAATTCACGCCTGCAGGCAAAGCTGCTGCCACGACGGCAATTTTTGCGGTAAACGGCGCTAGTCCCAACAGCCACACAGCCCCTAAAACAACTGCAGGCATCAGCAATAATTTTATGACAGACATGACGAGCGCTGCGGCAATATTTCCCGACACGCCAAATTTCTTCAGCCCCATCCCCATCGCGAATAGCGCAACCGGCCCGGCAACACTCGCCAGAGTTTGTATGAGAGCATCCGCTGTCTGTGGCATCGTCAGACCAACAAGCCGCCAAATCCATCCGGCTAATATTCCAAGCACGAACGGATTTCGCAGCAAGCTCTTGAAGAACGAAAGCACGACCGCCGCCAGATGGGCTTCGCCGCTAAATACGCCATCCCGTCGCATCGCGATTTCATGCAAGCTGATTGATGCTGCCATCATGATCGGCATGTGAATGGCGACAATGAGAGAGAGTATCGCAAAGCCGTTTTGCCCGAATACGCCAAGCACAAGCGGCATTCCAAGGAAAACCAAATTGGAGAAAGATCCAGAAACCCCGGCAACGACACCAGCGCGATTATCTCGGCCAAACATATATTTGATAGCGAAGTCCGACGCGGCCCAGGCCACAACGACACCGCTGAAATAGGCGATCCACAGCGACCAGGGCGCTGCGCCGTGAAAGTCGGCCGTCACCATGGTTCTGAACAATAATAGCGGCGCTGCAATCATGAACACGAAATCGGAAAGACCATCGCCGACCCGCTCATCAAGCAATTTGAAATGCGCCGCCGCATAGGCGATAGCGATGACGCCAAAAACAACGATGATTGTTTGGATAAGACTCATGATCCTTGGGATAAGCCCGGAAGTTTCGAGGAGCAAGCCTGGAAAACGATCACTTTATTTTTGCGAGCAGAATTCCCATCTGCCTGATAAGGAGAATGAATGGCATATCGATCGAGTCTTTGGCTTTACTCCGGATTGGTTCTGACGTTTGGCATCGCTCTCGCATCCGTGCCCGCTCAGGCGACAGATGCCGCTTGGGCAAGAGTTCAGCGCGGAGGCTATACAATCCTCATTCAGGGCGGCGATGCTTCAGGCGCGCTCAGCCCATCATCTGATACTTCCGCGGATTGTGCCGCACGAACGCTCTCGGACCGGGGTCACCAGCTGGCGCAAAAGCTAGGCGCGCGATTTGCTGCCCGCGGTGTGCGAATCGACAAGGTTTTGACAAGCACCGTTTGTAATGCAAGGGAGACAGCGCGCCTTTCCTTTGGTTCATCCCCTATGGAAATATTCGCCCCGCTTGATCCAATGGCTGGCGATGACACAGCAAGAGAAACGCAGCTTGAACAAATTCGAACCACGATCATTTCGTTCAAAGGCTCTGGAAATCTGGTATTGCTCACGGATCGTAACAATATAATAGCGCTAACAGGAGTGGCACCCCGGCCCAGCGAGGCTGTTGTTGCGGCTCCCGCAGAGGACGGAAAAACCATTCACGTTGCCGGAAGAATCATATTCGACTAATCACCACATGCTCTTGGGTCTTTCCCTCGCCTGCGAAAAAAGCTAGATACCGGCTCATCAGATCGCAGGGTCTTAGACCAGACACCTAAAACAAAAGGAAAATCAATTGTCCGATACATTCGACAAAGTCGCCGATATTATTGCTGAAACCAGCGAGATCGACCGCGACAGCATCACGCCGGAAAGCCACACAATCGACGATCTTGGCATCGACAGTCTGGATTTCCTCGATATCGTTTTCGCCATCGACAAGGCATTCGGCATCAAGATTCCGCTTGAACAGTGGACGCAGGAAGTCAATGACGGCAAGGTTCCGACCGAAGAATATTTCGTGTTGAAGAATCTTTGCGCCAAAATCGACGAACTGGTCGCCGCCAAGAAAGCCTGATCCGCAGACCAACGCGGGTGCTAAGACATATCCATTAACCGGATGCACCGTAACAACGGTGTTGCGAGACAATGCAGAACAACACCGTCGTTATCACAGGTATCGGACTCATTTCCTCTTTGGGCGAAGGGGCCGATGCTCATTGGCAAGCTTTCAACGATGGAGCCAAGCCGCGCATCGATGGTGAAAGATTCAAGCCATACACAGTGCATCCGCTCGGTGAAGTCGATTGGAACAGCCAGATTCCAAAACGCGGCGACCAGCGACAGATGGAAACCTGGCAACGCATCGGCACATATACTGCCGGTCTTGCTCTACAGGACGCTGGCATCAAGGACGATGAAGCTCTCTGCGCAACAATGGATATGGTTGTGGCAGCGGGCGGCGGCGAACGCGATGTGACTGTCGACACGCAAATTCTGGCTGAGGCACGTGTACGCAATGATCTTGGCACGATGCTGAACGAAAAACTGTCGACAGAATTGCGTCCGACGCTTTTCCTGGCACAGCTTTCCAATCTCCTAGCGGGCAATATTTCGATTGTTCACAAGGTGACAGGATCTTCACGCACATTCATGGGCGAAGAAGGGGCGGGTATTTCCGCAATAGACACAGCGGTTTCGCGCATTCGTTCCGGCCAAAGCACCCACGCCCTCGTGGGAGGCTCCTATAATGCTGAACATCCCGACATGCTGCTCGGTTTCGAGCTGAACCAGATGTTGAAAACCGATGGATGGTCGCCGGTTTGGCAAAGGGAAAATTCCGAGGGCGGTGGCATTGTCACAGGCTCCGGCGGTGCCTTTCTCGTTCTCGAAAGTGCAGACCATGCCAAGAAGCGCGGTGTTCGCGCTTACGCTGCCATTGACGCTATTTACAGCTCACAGATTCGCCGCAACCGCGAAAACCTTGGCGAAACGATTTCCAAGCTTCTGGGTGCCGCAAGTGCGGATAAGGCAGCTGATCTTATTGTTTCCGGTGCAACCGGGGCAAAGAAAGTCACGTCTGCAGAAAAAGCAGCGCTGGAGGCTTTCTCCAGTTCAACAGTTCGTGGACTTTCCAGTAAAACGGGCCATCTGCGCGAGGCACAATTCCCTCTCGCTGTTGCCATCGCCGCATTGAGCGTTTTTCATGGGACAGCCTTTCTCCCGCTTGATAGTGAAAACGAGGCAACTGGTCCGGCTAATATTTCCAGTGCACTCGCGACTTCCATCGGTGCAACGCGCAGTGAAGGCGTTGCCCGCCTGAGCAAGGTTTAAAGGATATTCCAATGTCCAAATATACTGATCATCTAGGTCGCCCCCTGGTTGCGATTACTGGTCTTGGTGTCGTCTCCTCGCTTGGACAAGGCAAGGAAGAAAACTGGGCAGCTCTGACCTCGGGAACTTCCGGCATTCACACCATAACGCGTTTTGCGCTCGACAATTTGCGCACGCAAATAGCCGGGACTGTGGATTTTCTTGAAGAGAGCAGTCAGGGAGCGTCAGCACTTTCGCAGAAACTGGCTTCCCTTGCCGCTGAAGAGGCCATAGCGCAAGCCGGTTTTCCAATCGATGATTTCGGCGGGCCTTTGTTTCTCGCAGCGCCACCCGTGGAACTCGAATGGCGCAACCGCTTCGCGCTTGATGCACTGGTAAAGTCCGAAGGCGAACCCGGTTACGATCTATTGCTGGCAGCGTGCCGAAAGGCACCGCAAAGCGCGATGTTCAACACGGCCGAATTTGGCTTTATAGCAGAATGCATCGCCGACAAGTTCGGAACGCGCGGACTGCCCATCACGCTGTCGACCGCATGTGCATCAGGCGCAACTGCAATCCAACTTGGTGTCGAGGCTATCCGGCGTGGCGAAAGCGACCGCGTCCTGTCAATCGGAACTGATGGCTCCGTGTCGGCAGAAGCGCTTATCCGCTTCTCGCTGCTATCGGCACTTTCAACCCACAATGAACCTGCCCACAAGGCCGCCAAGCCTTTCTCAAAGGACCGTGACGGTTTTGTTATGGCCGAAGGTTCCGGCGCGCTTGTTATGGAATCGCTGGAATCTGCTGTCGGCCGCGGCGCCAATATTCTCGGAATCATGCGTGGTTGCGGCGAAAAGGCAGATGATTTCCATCGCACACGCTCAAAGCCCGATGGCTCTCCGGCGATTGGTGCCGTGCGCGCAGCCTTGGACGATGCGGGGATCAAGGAAGATGCCATCGACTATGTCAATGCCCACGGCACTTCAACTCCGGAAAACGACAAGATGGAGTATTTGGCCCTCTCGACGGTTTTTGGTGACCGCATATCCTCGTTACCGGTTTCCTCCAACAAGTCGATGATCGGCCATACGCTGACTGCTGCGGGCGCTATCGAAGCCGTTTTTTCAGTTCTGACAATTCAGACCGGCACTATTCCGCCAACAATCAACTATGACAATCCCGACCCTGCAATCGTGCTCGACGTCGTTCCCAACGTGAAGCGTGAGGCAAAGGTTTCAGCGGTGCTTTCAAGCTCCTTCGGATTTGGCGGACAAAATACGTGTCTTGTCATGACGGCAGAACCGAACTAATCCGGAACCTGAATTAGAGCAATTTCAAAATTCGGGATCCGGTTTTCCCGTCCGGAATTGCGCAACCCACAAATGAGCGGCTACCTGCCTTTAGCGGCGCCACTCAAGGAAACGGATATGCGTGCACTACAGCTGATCGAAGATCGCAAACTTGAAATCGTCGACGTCGCTCCTCCGCCTCCCCCTGGCCCCGGCGAAGTCACTGTTAACATCAAAGCGGTTGCGCTCAACCATATTGATGTCTGGGGTTGGCGCGGCATGGCCTTTGCCAAGCGCAAAATGCCTTTGACAATTGGTGCGGAAGCATCCGGCATCGTGGATGCTATCGGCCCGGGCGTCAGCAATCTGCTTCCAGGACAACTGGTTTCGATCTATGGCGCACAAACCTGCGGTCTATGCCGCCCATGCCGCGAAGGTCGCGATAATCTTTGCGAGCATGTCTCCGGCGTGCACGGCTTCCATCTTGATGGCTTTGCTCAAGAGAAGGTGAATCTGAAGGCCCGGCTACTGGTCCCTGCACCTCCCGGTGTTGACGAGATTGGCGCCGCAGTTGCTCCGGTCACATTTGGGACCGTCGAGCATATGCTCTTCGACAACGCGAAGCTCGAATCCGGCGAAACCATTCTGGTCCATGCAGGCGGATCCGGCATTGGTTCGGCTGCAATCCAGCTTGCCAAAAAGATGGGCTGTACTGTCATCACCACCGTAGGTTCCGACAACAAGATTGAAAAAGCCAAAGCGCTTGGCGCGGATCATGTCATAAATTACCGCGAGGACCGCTTTGAAGGCGTTGTCCGCAAACTGACCAAGAAGAAGGGTGTAGACGTTGTTTTCGAACATGTCGGTGCCGATACCTGGGCGGGATCCATGCTATCGCTACGACGCGGTGGACGGCTCGTGACCTGCGGCTCGACATCCGGTGTCTCTACCAGCATGAATTTGATGATGTTGTTTCAGCAACAATTGAAGCTGCTCGGTTCATTCGGTTGCCGCATGGAAAACATGGCTGATGCCATGCAGAAGATGGCGCGAGGTCTGGTTCATCCTGTCATCGATACTGAAGTCGGCTTTGATGACATTGATACGGCCCTGAAGCGAATGGAAGGCCGGGATGTTTTTGGCAAGATCATTCTGCGCGTCAACTGATCCCTTATGAAACTTGATAGAAAGCTAGCTCTGTATCGGTGGAGCCAGAAGTTGAAATCGGTCAACTACTGGCTTTCCGCGAATATTATATTCGGCATACTTTGGCTTTTGCGTCAGTTGCCCGCCAAGGCTGCGATGGATTTCATCGATGCTTCTGCGCGCAAAATCGGCCCGTTGATGGGCCGCCACCGTGTTGCAATGACCAATCTGCGCAAAGCCTATCCGGACAAACCGGAAGAAGAACTACAGCAGATCGCGCGCGACATGTGGGGAAACATGGCGCGGTTGACGGCAGAATATGTCTTCCTTGATGCAATCTTCGATTACGATCCGCACAGCGACAAACCGGGGTTGATCGAGGTACAGGGCCGCGAAATCTTTGAGCGCATCCGCGACGAAAAAGACCGGCCTCATATTTTCTTCACCGGTCACACGGGTAATTTTGAATTGCTCCCGATCTGTGCCGCAACGTTTGAACTGAACGTGACCGCCTTGTTCCGTCCACCGAATAATCCCTATGTTGCAAGGAAAATTCTGGGCGCGCGCCGCACGAATATGGGCCACCTCGTTCCGTCAAAAGCGGGCGCAGCGTGGTCACTTGCCAGTGTTTTGAATGCCGATGGCAATGTGGGTATGCTGGTCGATCAAAAATTCCATCGCGGCATTCCCACGACTTTCTTTGATCGCCCCTGTAAAACCAATCCGCTATTGGCAAAACTTGCGCGTCAATATGAGTGCGATGTTTATCCCGCACGCTGCATTCGTCTCCCAGGGGGACGCTTCCGTCTGGAACTGGAAGAGAAGATGCAACTGCCGCGCGATGAAAAAGGCGCCGTTGACCTTGCCGCCACTGCACAGGCACTGAACGACAAGGTTGAAAGCTGGGTTCGTGAATATCCCGGCCAATGGATGTGGTTCCACAAACGCTGGAACAAATAGCGCCTTTAGTAGTAATTGGTCACCGCGTGTTTTGCCTCGGCAAAAAACAACCAGCGTTCCACAAATATCCCTAATAAGTGGCTGACAGCAGCGACAGCGAGTATTAATTGCGCTGGCAGGCCGGTTCCCAACGCCATGGCAGATAGTAAAGCCACTATAGGCAATACCACGCCGCTCAACCATGAAATGATCCATAGCTTGGCAGCGTGTTTGCGGGCAACGCGAAAACCCATCTCACGAGTCAGATAATTATCGAGTGAATGTGGCCTCTCAAACAGGCGCACCTTACCGATAAAACCGAGCCCGGTTGCGCTTTCCGGTGTTGAACGTGGCACGAGTGTCGCGATGCGATTGCGCCATACCATCTTGGCGATGAGCGCTGTCAATAATAACAGCACGGCCAACAGCTCGAGTATAAGCATACCGGAAAAAGTGCTTGCCAGCAGAAAGCCGCCAGCCAGTGAAAACGATATAAAACAGAGGGGCGTAAGCCTTGTGTGCCAAGAGTCTACAGTCTTCAGCGACCCATAAATCATTGACGTGCAATAGACCGTCAATAGCGAACCGAGCACGCTGATCAAACCCAGAGTCGCATCATACCGATTGGCAAAAATTGCCAAACCGGCGCTCAACGTAAAGGGAACAAAGGTAGCGATTGCCATCACACCTTCACGCGACAACCAACTGGAACGCCATTGGCTCAGCGCCCGCCAAGCGCGTTGTGGATTTCCTAAATGGAAAAGCGACGCAATCAAGCCTGTTGCAATGAGAGTTAGCGAGGTCAGGTAGGCTAGCTTTGTTGCAACCATGGCAGGATCGAAAAAGCCAAGGCCGAGCGCAATGGCTAGGCCATAGCCCAATCCCGATAAGGTCGTGAAAATGATCATCGAAAACGCTGGATGCATCAGATTCTATCCAACGTTTTGTCGAGCCATGCAAAGAAGCCACGCGCACCTTCGGTATTTTCCGCAAGCGGAATAATCGGTGCAACATCACTCAATGAACTACGAGGACGTGGGGGCAAATATTTATTCGTCGGCCTTGTACCCTGTTCCGGCATCAGATCAAAACCACCCCGCTCTGCAACCATCATGGAGACATCGGAATTCGGGTCACCAAGATCACCAAAGTGCCGAGCATTGACCGGACAGGTTCTGACGCAGGAAGGAACACGATCCTCCTGCTTCAAAGTCTCGTTGTAGATACGGTCAACGCAGAGCGTGCATTTCTTCATCACGCCGGCAGCCAGATCCATTTCCCGGGCACCATAGGCGCATGACCAGGCGCAAAGCCCGCAGCCAATACACTTATCCTCGTCCACCAGCACTATACCGTCTTCTGCACGCTTGTATGAGGCTCCCGTTGGGCACACCGTTACGCAAGGTGCATCTTCGCAGTGCAGGCAGGACTTGGGAAAATGTACCACACGGGCTTCACCCGCTTCGCCGATGATCAGGCCACCTTCCGGAACAACTTCAAAGCTGTGAATGCGATTGAGAAATGTGCCAGATACATCTGCGCCATAGGCATGTTGGTCAGACAAGGCGCTGCCATAACCACCCGTGTTCCACTCCTTGCAACTGATGACACAGGCATGACAGCCAACGCAAACATCAAGGTCGATAACCAGACCCAGTTTTTTTGAGGCAGGGCTGTGTGGCAGACTCGTCATTTCGCCCACTCCTGCCCATAACGCACTTCTTCCGGCGGCTCCTTTTGGCTTCCAGGACGCTTTATCGCCTTGAAATGCGGCTCGCTAAACCCTTCGCCAATTTCAGCTTTCTCAATCCGTACGCGCAGATCATACCATGCCGCCTGTCCGGTAATGGGATCAGAGTTTGACCAGCGCATGCCATCGGATTTCGGTGGTAGCAACTCGTGAATAAGATGGTTCAGCAAGAATCCCTTGGTGGCCTCGGGCGAATTTGGCTCAAGCGCCCAGGCTCCGCCACGCTTCCCAATTGCGTTCCATGTCCACATGGTTTTGCCATTCACGGCATCAGTACGGGCAACTTCACATTTGATCCGGCCATGATGGGAGATAATCCAAGCCCAGTCTCCGTCACTCAACCCGATCTCATCGCAGATGACACCTGGCACATATAGCGGGTTTTTCGTGTGGATCTGGCGCAGCCAGGCATTTTGCGAACCCCATGAATGGTACATGGCCATCGGGCGCTGGGTAATCGCATGGTACGGAAATTCCGTCGTATCAACACCCTGTTCTTCAAACGGGCGGTACCAATCCGGCAGTGGGTCGAAACATTCCAGCAGGCGCTGCTTGTATTGCGATGGCGCAAAGGGTTTTCGAATGCCTTCTGCGGAAAGGCGGAACTTCTGCAACGTCTCCACATAGAGCTGAATCGTCACCGGCTGGGGAGTATCGAAGAAGCCCATATCGATTGCGAATTGCTGATACGCGGCATTGTGATGTTTGAAATACAATGCCTCCTGCGGAATGTGTTTTGTCCAAAAGGCTCCATTATCAATATAATTTTGAATTTGATCCTGATTGGGAGCGCCCCTGCCCTCGCTATCGGCTTGAGCGCCGCGCCAACCTGACAATGGACCAATACCCGGCTTGCGCTGGTGATTGGCGATATAATCGGCATAATCCTTGTAGAGCGCCTCACCATCCTCGTTCACAAAGCCCGGCAGCTTCAACCGAGCACCAAGGTCTATCAATACCGATTGGAAACCGCGTACATCCCGGTCAGGCTTGATGACAGGCCAGCGAATTGCATCACATACGGCCCCCGGTTCAGAAATAGGTCTGTCCAGTAGTGAGATACAGTCATGCCGTTCGAGATAAGTCGTATCGGGCAAGACAAGATCGGCATAAGCAACCATTTCCGATGAATAGGCATCGGAGTAGATAATTTTCGGAATCTTATATTCGCCGGTTGCCTCGTCACGCTTCTCCAGCATCTTGATCGTGCCACGCGTGTTCATCGACGAGTTCCAGGCCATATTTGCCATGTATAGAAACAGCACGTCAATCGGGTAAGGATCGCCTGCATGTGCATTGGCGATTACCATGTGCATCATGCCGTGGGCCGAAAGCGGTGCTTCCCATGAAAACGCCTTGTCTATCCGCTGCGGCTTGCCCTCAGCATCAACAAGCAGATCTTCCGGACCCAATGGATATCCGAGATGTGGGCCAGCCAGAGGTTTTCCCGGCGTCACATGTTCCGAACGACCATGAGGTCGGGGGTGCGCCGTGGCAGGTTTTGGATAGGGCGGCTTGTAACGATAGCCGCCAGGACAATCGATGGAACCAATGATCGTCTGCAACACATGCAAGGCGCGGGCCGATTGAAAGCCATTGGAATGAGCAGAAATGCCACGCATGGCGTGGAAGCTGACCGGTCGCCCAATCATGACCTCGTGCTGCTCGCCCTTCATATCGATCCAGGGCTGCTCGACGATAATTTCTTCTTCGAAGGCTACGCGCGCAATCTCTGAAGCAAGCCCGCTAATTGTTGTCGCTGAAACCCCGGTTTCAGCTGCAACAGCTTCGGGAGCATATTTCGGATCGAGATATTTCTCCGCCATTAACCGCAGAACGCTGCGCACCTTGAGTCCATCTGCTGTCGTAAATTCAGCGTTAAGATCGGCAATATGGCCCGGCTCATCAAAGCGCACGACAGCACCGGTCTTTCGGTCTCTTACCAGCGCTTTTCCAAGATCATCGCGCAGAAATAGCCCATGATCCTCATGGCCCTCATTGTCGATTACCAGCCAAGGCGCATTGGTATACCGGGAAAGATAATCCAGATCGATCTTACCCGTCCGGAACAGCTCATGGATAATGCTCAGGACAAGCAGACCGTCTGTGCCCGGCCGGATGCCAATCCAATTATCGGCGATAGCGGAATATCCGGTGCGAACCGGATTGACCGAAACAAAGCGTGCGCCCCGCTTCTTAAGTTTTGAAATGCCAATCTTGATGGGATTGGAGTCATGATCTTCCGCCACACCGAAGAGCACGAACAGCTTCGTTTTGTCCCAATCCGGTGCGCCAAACTCCCAAAATGCCCCGCCGATTGTATAAATGCCAGCGGCTGCCATGTTGACTGAGCAGAACCCGCCATGGGCCGCATAATTAGGCGTCCCGAAATTTTGAGCCCAAAAGCTCGTCAATGCCTGGCTTTGATCCCGGCCCGTAAAAAAAGCGAGTTTCTGCGGTGCTGTATCGCGGATTGGTTGCAGCCAATCGACCGCCAGCTTAAGCGCTTCGTCCCAACTGATTTCCCTAAATTCACCCGATCCGCGCGGTCCCGTGCGGAGCAACGGCGCACGCAATCGCGCGGGCGAATAATGCTGCATGATTCCCGCTGAGCCCTTGGCGCAAAGCACACCCTTGTTAATCGGGTGATCGCGATTGCCCTCGATGTAGCGAACTTTTCCATCCTTCAAATGGACATCAATGCCGCAGCGGCAGGCACACATATAACAAGTCGTTTTGGCAATCTCGTCACCAACCGGCTCGGACAGGGCAAGGCGTGGTTCGGAATTCATATCGTGTTGCCCCGATCATCATCAGCTTCACATGCTGTTTTATAAGAACAATTCCAATCTACCAAACACTCAAACGACATCTCACCAGGAAAGCGGCAATTTGCCATCGTTGCGAAACTTGCCTCTTGCCAAATCGGGATACCGCCTGATTTGATAGGCGAATGGACGAAAAGCTTTCCCGCGCGATTGATAAACGACGTGACGATCTGATCGCACTCACGCAAGAGTTGATACGCTTTCCGACGATTAATCCACCGGGCGAAGCCTACGCCCCCTGCGCAGAGTACATCGCACAACGATTGCAGAAGAGCGGTTTTGAAACGCAATTGATTCGCGCTGAAGGAACCCCTGGCGATACGGACCGATATCCACGGACAAATGTCCTTGCGCGCTTCGATGGTCGCACTCCTGGCCAGACCGTTCATTTCAATTCGCATATTGATGTCGTAGATACTGGCGAAGGCTGGACCGTCGACCCTTTTGGAGGTGTCGTCAAGGATGGCAAAATCTACGGTCGTGGCGCATGCGACATGAAAGGCGGTCTCGCCGCTTCAATTATAGCGGCAGAAGCTTTTCTCGAAGTCTACCCTGATTTTGCTGGCGCCATAGAGATTTCAGGCACAGTGGACGAAGAGTCCGGCGGCTTTGGCGGCGTAGCCTATCTTGCTAGCAAGGGGTTCTTTTCCAAACCTCGGGTTGATCACGTGATCATTCCCGAACCACTGAACAAGGATCGTATTTGCCTTGGTCATCGCGGCGTGTGGTGGGCGGAGATCGAAACCAAGGGCGAGATCGCGCATGGCTCGATGCCATTTCTTGGTGATTGCGCAGTCAGGCATATGGGTGCAGTTCTTGATGCATTTGAGAAAGAACTTTTTCCCGCCCTCGACCGGAAAGAAACCCGGATGCCGGTGGTTCCCGAGGGCGCGCGGCGATCGACGATGAATATCAACTCGGTTCATGGCGGACAAACCGATGATTTTTCGGGGCTGCCCTCGCCCAATGTTCCAGATTCATGCCGGCTTACAATCGATCGGCGCTTCCTGCTTGAGGAGGATATTGACGAGGTCAAGCGCGAGGTCACATCAATCCTGGACCGCCTTCAATGGGAACGGCCAAAGTTCCATTACAAAATTCGCGACATCATGGAAGTTCAGCCCTTGATGACCGAGCGTGACGCTCCTGTCGTAACGGCAGTAGCACAGGCGATTCGCTCTGTTTTCGGCAAAGAACCGGAATATGTGATTTCGCCCGGAACATATGATCAGAAACATATTGCACGCATCGGGCTTTTGCACGATTGCATCGCCTATGGTCCCGGCATTCTCGATCTTGCCCACCGGCCGGATGAATATGTCGGTATTGAAGATATGATCGAGTCAGCCAAAGTGATGGCTCTTGGCCTGAAAGTGCTACTGTCCGGTTCGATTTAATGGGAGACGCTGAATGAATATCTGGAAAGCATTTTTGTTCGGCACGGCAGTCGCCCTGCTCCCGGCAACCGCTTCATTTGCAGCGAAGACGGATCTCGTGCTCGGCATTGTATTGGAGCCGCCGCATCTTGATCCGACAGCCGGCGCCGCAGCGGCGATCGATGAGATCGTATATGCCAATATATTTGAGGGTTTGACGCGTATTGGCCCGAAAGGTGATGTCCTGCCCGCTTTGGCCGAAAGCTGGACCAAATCAGAAGACGGCAAGGTCTATACGTTCAAGCTGCATAAGGGCGTTAAATTTCACGATGGCACGACATTTGATGCGGAAGATGTGAAGTTCTCCCTCGACAGAGCTCGAGGCGACACGTCAACCAATGCCCAGAAGGGTCTCTTTGCTGCGATAGATACGGTCGAAAGCGTCGATCCGCTGACTGTCAAAGTAACTTTGAAACAACCGAGTGGTGATTTTCTCTATAATATGGCTTGGGGCGATGCGGTTATTGTTGCGCCGGAAAGCGCCGATACCAATAAGGACAAGCCAACCGGCACCGGCCCTTTCAAATTGGAAAACTGGGCAAAAGGATCGCAGATCGTCATCGCGAAAAATCCGGACTATTGGGGAACGCCAGCAACGCTCGAAAAAGCAACGTTTCGCATTATCCCCGATCCAGCGGCAGCAACAGCGGCTCTTTTGGCGGGCGATGTGCAGGCATTTCCGGTTTTCCCCAGCTATGAAACCATTGCTCAATTTCAGGCAGATCCGCGCTTCAAGGTCGTGATCGGCACGACCGAAGGCGAAACAGTGATGGGCATGAACAATAAGAAGCCTCCCTTCGACAACGTCAAAGTGCGTCAGGCAATTGCACATGCAGTTGACCGCAAGACGGTTATCGATGGAACCATGTTTGGATTTGGAACTCCGATTGGTTCATTCTTTCCACCACATCATCCGGCCTATTTGGATTTGACGGCAGAAGCCGCCTATGATCCCGAACTTGCCAAGAAGCTTTTGGCTGAAGCTGGTTATGCCGACGGCTTCAAGACAACGCTCAAATTGCCACCCCCGACCTATGCACGGCGTGGCGGCGAGATTATTGCCGCTCAACTGCGTGAGATTGGGATAGAAGCCGAAATTATCCCGGTAGAATGGGCGCAATGGCTCGACCAAGTCTTCAAGAATAAAAACTATGACATGACAATCGTTTCTCACACCGAGCCAAACGATCTCAACATTTTTGCGCGCGATGATTACTATTTCAATTATGACAGCGCTCCGTTTAAGGAATTGATCAAGCAGATAGATGCAACTTCCGATGGACCAAAGCGCATTGAGCTTTATCAGCAGGCGCAAAAGCTGCTCGCAGCCGACGAACCCGCAGCATTTTTGTTTCAATTGCCAAAAACCGGCATATGGGACGTAAAAATCGAGGGCCTTTGGGAGAACGGGCCAATTCAGGCAAATGATTTGACCGCAGTAAAATGGGCCGATTAAAGATGACTCCTGGCTTTCAAAAAGGGATGGCATGCTGAGCTACGCGTCAAAACGCGTGGTTATTGGCATCCTTACGTTGCTGGCGGCATCAATCATTGTATTTGCCGTGTTGGAAGTTGTGCCGGGCGATCCGGCGCGACTCATGCTCGGCATGAATGCTACCGAAGACGCCGTTCGAGCCCTGCAAGATCAGATGGGATTTAACCAACCCCTGATTTTACGATATTTCAGTTGGCTGGGCGATTTGCTGACCGGAGATTTTGGCAAGTCTTACACCTATTCGGTTCCTGTAATTGATCTCATTAAAGAGCGGATTGCGGTTTCCCTACCTTTGGCGCTGATTTCGCTCGCTCTTTCGACAATAATAGCCATTCCGATTGGAATATTCGCAGCATCAAGGCGCGGCAGCACAGCAGATACGACTGCGATGGGAATTGCGCAAGTTGGCGTAGCAATCCCGAATTTCTGGTTTGCTCTGCTCCTCGTCTATATATTTGCAGTTGTGTTACGTCTTTTGCCAGCTGGCGGGTTCGCTGGATGGGAAAACGGCTTCTGGCCGAGCATAAAGTCACTGATATTGCCATCGGTTGCCTTGGCCTTGCCTCAAGCTTCCATTCTCGCTCGGGTAACCCGATCTTCTTTGCTAGATGTTCTCGGCGAGGATTATATACGCACCGCCCGTGCCAAAGGGCTGTCACGGCGCAAAGTGCTTTATCATCATGCGTTGCGTAACGCGCTAATACCCGTCTTGACTATACTTGGCATGCAATTTTCATTTCTCCTCGCCGGTACAATCATCGTGGAGAATGTATTCTACCTGCCGGGTCTGGGGCGCTTGGTATTCCAAGCAATCACTCAACGCGACCTGATAGTGGTGGAGGGTGTCGTCATGATTCTCGTGGCTACTGTGATTGCAGTTAATGTCCTCGTTGATCTGTCCTACGCCATTGTCGACCCGCGTTTGTGGAGCCGCACGTGAGCCGCAAATTCGAAAGTCTGATCGGCAACAGGTCATTTCTGATTGGAACGATCATCACGCTTATCGTGGCATTGATGGCTGGTCTATCGTTCTTGTGGACGCCCTACAGCGTCTCAGCGCTTGATATAGTCGCGAAGTTAAAGCCGCCATCCATTTCGCACTGGCTGGGTACAGACCATTTCGGTCGAGATATCCTGTCTATGATCATGGTCGGCAGCCGCGCTTCGATTTTCGTCGCGTTTGTTTCGGTTGCGATTGGCGCTGGTATCGGTGTCCCATTGGGACTTTGGGCAGCTGCCCGCGGCGGCATTGTCGACGAGATGCTTATGCGATTCAACGACCTCATTTTTGCTTTCCCTGCCCTTCTGTCGGCCGTCATGATCACCGCCATTTTTGGCCCTGGAGCCGTTAACGCTATCATTGCCATCGGCATCTTCAACATTCCAGTGTTCGCGCGTGTCGCGCGAGGAGCGGCGCTAGCGCTTTGGGTTCGGGAATTTGTTCTTGCCGCTCGGGCCATCGGCAAAGGTGAAGGCCGTATCACCCTCGATCACATCCTGCCGAACTTGGCCAATATCTTGATTATACAGGGCACAATCCAGTTTTCCCTCGGCATTCTTGCTGAAGCAGGGCTGTCCTATGTCGGACTCGGCGCTCAACCGCCAATGCCAAGCTGGGGCCGAATGCTGTTTGAGGCACAAACCATGATCAGCCTCGCGCCGCACATGGCCCTTTTTCCAGGACTGGCCATCATGGTGACAGTGCTCGGGCTCAATTTGCTTGGCGACGGGCTTAGAGACTTTCTCGATCCCAAATTGCGCTATATGCGCTGATAGTGCGCTTGCTCTAGAAAAACAGGCCAACAATAAAAAGGGTAAGAACTGCTATCGCGAAGATCGCTGTTGTTGTGCTGAAAACATGTAAAGCATCCTCGATATTCTCCAACCCCGCGTCCCGCCGCCCAGCACCATTCAACATTGGCTCATTTGCGATGACGCCGCCATAAATGCGCGGGCCCGCCAGCGCTACGTCGATTGCCCCCGCCATTGCCGCTTCAGGCCAGCCAGCATTGGGCGATCTATGCAAGCGAGCGTCCCGCATCATGACATCGAAAGACTGCTTGGCGGCGCGGTAACCGTAAACGACCCAAGCTGCACAAGCGATCAACAAACCAGTTAAACGCGCCGGTACCCAATTGGCAGCATCGTCCAGCTTTGCGGCAAAGCGGCCAAAATCGCGATGACGATCATTCAAATGTCCGATCATGGAGTCAGCCGTGTTCAGCATTTTGTAAGCGAATAGACCAGGCAGCCCGAGCAGTACAAACCAGAACGCCGGAGCAATAATGCCATCCGAGGTGTTTTCAGCGAGACTTTCAATGGCAGCCCGACTGATCGCGGACTCATCCAGGACGTCCGGATCGCGACCCACAATCATTGAAACAGCACGCCGAGCGCCAATCAGCCCTTCTTCGCGCAATGCTATTGCGACCCTCTCAACATGATCGCCAAGACTCTTCTGCGCCAAGAAAACAGCGACGATAATAGCTTCAATCAAACCACCAAAAGGCGGAATTGTCCGTAATGCCAGATGCACAAAGAAGCCAATGGCCGCGGAAAGCAATAAAAGCCCCAGCACAGCAAGAAAACCATCGCGCCGACGCCGCTGATCGGAATTGCCCGGCACATTAAAGCGCTTGTCCACATAGGAAATAGCTCTGCCAAACATAACAACCGGATGCGGTATTTTTTTCCACAACCATTCGGGGTCGCCAAAATAACGATCTGCCAGCAGGGCAAGAAACAGGATCAAGAGGTTGATTTCCATTATAGATTCTATCCTGTTGAATCAAAATATCAGTTCTGGATTGCACTCAGTGCCAAGGCAAGTCGCTTATGCAACCGGCTCGCTGCCAACTCATCGAGCGGGAGTCCGAACCGTAAGTGCTGCGGCGCATTATTAAATTTCCGGGTAAAGACACGCTGCTCGCATAATGTGTCATGAAGCCGATGCGCCTCATCGAATTTGACTAGAGAAAACAGCATCGTTCCGCCAATCTCGATTAGTTGAACTTCTGAAAGAACATCTGCGAGCAATTTGCGGCGAATTTTTAATCTCGAGGTGTACTCGCTCAAAAGCTTCGCATCAGAAAACGCATGAGCTGCTATGGCAAGCGCTGGCCCGGATACGGCCCATGGTCCAAGCCTCAGTTCCAATCGCTCAGCATATGCATGGGTGGTCAAAGCAAAACCGAGACGTAGTCCGCCAAGGCCGAAGAACTTGCCAAATGATTTGAGAACAATCAGCCCATCCATGCCTGCATATGCAGCGACGCTGCATTCTGGATGGGGGTCAGCAAAGGCTTCATCCACGATGAGACATCCACCTCTGCCATGCATTTCCTTGGCAAGATTAATCAAGATTTCCGCAGGCATAATCCGACCGTCGGGATTGTTAGGATTGACCATCACAACAATCTTTGCAGATCGAGGAATTTCGCCAATTTGAGTCTGATGGGAAACATGCCATCCAGCCTGTTTGAACGAAAACTCGTGCTCTTGATATGTGGGGCCAATGATCGTGACTTCACCAACTTGCATCAATTCCGGCAATATTTGTATCAGAGCTTGAGTGCCGGGCGCAGCGACAATACCAGCCTCAGCGCGGATGCCGTAGTAGCGCCGCGCTGCGGCAATTGCCGTGGCTAACAGCTTCTGATCCGGCAATCTGTTCCAGATTTCCGGCCCAATCTCGGGCAATGGAAACAATTCCGGATTAATGCCAGTCGAAAGGTCAATCCAATCCGACGGCGCACCGCCAAACCGCGCTACAGCGCCATCAAGGGCGCCTCCATGTTCAATCTGCATCATCCAACCAAATCAATTACATGCATATAGGAACCACTGACCGAACCGACGCGCAAACCAGCATCGCCCAGATCATTGTCCAAAGCATCGCTGACATGAAACAAGCGGTCTGCCTTTCCTTCTCTCACAATGCTCGCGTAGTGAAATTCATGTCCGGTCAAGGACGTCTGGAAAGGCGACCCTTCGACGGGCGTCAGTCGTCGATAGCCCAGATGCAGTTTGCGCTTTGCAAAGCTCGTTTCAACAGGCAATAGACCAAGCATTCTATGTGAAACTCCCGCAGCATCTTCGATGCTTTCGCCAAGCACCATATAGCCACCGCACTCACCATAGATTGGGATGTTTTTGGCCGCTGCCTGCTTCATCCCTTCGGCAAAGTGGCTGGCTGTGGCTAACTTACCCGCATAAAGCTCGGGATAGCCGCCAGGCAAATAAATCGCATCACTGTCCGCGGCAGGGACCTTATCGGCAAGCGGAGAAAAGAAGCTGATTTCAGCACCACGCCTGCGCCAACCATCCAGCAAATGAAAATAGGAGAACGCAAAAGCATTGTCCTGCGCCACCGCTATTCTCTGCCCCAGCGGAGGAACGCGCTTGACATTAGCCATTGATTCCAATGGGCCATATCGTCCCGCAATGTCGAGAATGCTTTGGATATCAATCCGTTCGGAGATCATCAAACCAGCATTTTCAAGGAAATTGTCGAGATCGCGGTGCTCGCCTGCTTGCACTAAGCCAAGATGTCTTTCCGGCAGCTGCAATTGTTCGCTTTTGGGTAATGATCCCAATACGGGAATCCCGACCGGCTGCAATGCAGAACGCAGTATCATTTCATGACGCGCACTGCCAACGCGGTTAAGAATAAGTCCTGCAATCATGACATCTCGCCGGAAATCACGAAACCCACTGACAAGTGCGGCAATTGAATGCGATTGGCGGGCACAATCGACAACCAGAATAATGGGCAGGGATAAATGTTTGGCCAGATCAGCGGCAGAGCCCTTGCCATCCGAAGCGCCGTCAAACAGCCCCATCATGCCCTCAACGATCAACGTCTTGTCGCCTTCTGCGTGCCTGGAGGCTAGCGCACTGATGAGGTCGGGCCGCATGGCCCAAGGATCAAGATTGACACAAGGCGCGCCACCGGCAACCGCATGATAGGCAGGGTCAATATAATCCGGACCTGCTTTTGCGGGAGCAATATTAACGCCCAAATTGCGCAATGCCCGCAAAAGGCCAAGCGTAACCGTTGTCTTTCCGCTACCTGATGAGGGCGCGGCAATCAGGAAACCTTTCATCCGGCATCCTTCGCGCGCCGCGTACCGAGCGGGTCATTTGTCAGGACGCGACCTTCAAGCGCGCCTAGCCAGTCCAACGCACCACGCAGTCGAACGACCTGCCCAACGACCACTATGGCCGGAGGCTTGAGATCAGCAGCCCCCACATCAGACTCTGCTTTCTCCAGCGTTGTTTCAAGCACCTGCTGATGAGCGGTAGTGGCATTGCAGACGAATGCGACAGGTTCGTCAAAGGGGCGGCCCGCCTCCATCAGGCGCGAAGCTATAAGACCAATATGTTTCATCGCCATGTACATGACGATAACGGCAGAGCCCTGTGCAATGCTCTTCCAGTCCATCGAATCGGGAACAAGGCCAGTGGCATCGTGCCCTGTCAAAAAGGTAACGCTTTGATTGGTTTCGCGATGGGTAACGGGAATACCGGCATAGGCCAGTCCGCCAATGCCAGCAGTTATGCCGGGAACAATCCGGAACGGCACGTCATGTTCGACAAGGGTAAGTGCCTCCTCGCCGCCTCTGCCGAATACAAATGGATCGCCACCCTTCAGGCGGAGCACCCGCTTGCCCGCACGGGCGAGCTCAACGAGCCGAAGAGAGATATCCCGTTGCTGCGGTGAAGGTTTACCACCGCGCTTGCCGGCATATTCCAAAACAGCGGACGGGCCAGCAAATGAGAGACATTCTTCGTTCACCAGCGCGTCATAGACAATCACGTCGGCCTGCTCCAGAGCATTGACTGCATGCAACGTCAAAAGTCCTGGATCACCGGGTCCGGCTCCAACAAGCCAGACATGTCCAATCTCAAATTTCGGCAGCTTATTCCGCTTTGCGCGCATCATTTAACCTCGTTCATCTGCGCATAGCACAATTTTTCTGTCTGCAAGAATGCACCTGTCGGAAAAATCATGCAACGATTGCACAAGCTGGTCTATAAGGTTGGAATGAATAACGAGCCTGAGACCGCCTTGCGCAAACCACACGAACCCGGCGGGGCCCCCTTGCGCCGCGGCTGGACAACCGGGGCATGCGCAACTGCAGCAACCAAAGCAGCATTGCTCGCGCTGATCACGGGTGAGTTTCCTGATCCGGTGGCAATCATTTTGCCTAAAGGCGAAGTTCCACACTTCCAGCTTGCCATAGAATCGATTGGTGAAGGCTATGCAATGGCTGGAATTGTAAAAGATGCGGGAGACGACCCTGATGTTACACATGGTGCAACCATAATCTCCACGGTGTTCCCGGCACCGCCGGGAAGCGGCATTCAGTTTGCCGCTGGCGAAGGTGTTGGTACAGTTACATTGCCCGGTCTTCCCATTCCTCCCGGGCAAGCCGCTATAAATCCGGTGCCCCGCGAGATGATGACAAAGATATGCGAAGAAATATGCGCAGAATATGATTTGCCAGCGGATCTGCTAATCGCAATATCGGTTCCGGACGGCGAAGAACTGGCCAAGCAGACATGGAACCCCCGCCTCGGAATTGTTGGCGGCATTTCCATCTTGGGGACAACCGGAATTGTTCACCCGTTTTCTTGCGCTGCCTGGATACATTCCATTCATCGTGGCATTGATGTTTCTCGTGCAGCAGGACTGAAACACGTTCTTGCCGCAACAGGATCCACGTCAGAGGACGCTGCTCAGGCAATATACAATCTGCCTGAGATTGCACTTCTCGATATGGGGGACTTTGCCGGAGGATTGCTCAAATATCTGCGTGTACACCCAATTGACAGGCTCACAATTGCGGGCGGATTTGCGAAACTGACCAAGCTTGCGCAAGGCGCTCTCGATCTTCATTCAGGTCGCAGCCAGGTTGATATGACCTTTCTGGCAGACGAGGCGGAAAAACTCGGGCTAGACCCAGCCGAGAGAAACCGGATTCTAAATGCGAATACGGCCCAGGAAGTGCTTGAAATAACTCAAGAGCTTGGGTTTGACCTTGCACACGCAATTGCCATCAAGGCGAAACAGACCGCAATTGACACACTGAAGGGTGCCCCTGTCGACGTGGAGGTTATTGTGACTGACCGCAAAGGGACTGTACTCGCCCGTGTCTGAAACAACAATTCTCATTCTGGGTGGCACGGCGGAAGCAGTTAAACTCGCATCACGTTTGCAAGCACCGCATCTGCGCGTGATTTCATCGCTAGCCGGCCGGACCCTCGCGCCTGCAAAAATTGCGGGCGAAATCCGCGTTGGCGGCTTTGGCGGACCTCAAGGGTTGGCAGACTATCTCAAGGCCGAAAACGTCAAGCTGTTAATTGACGCGACCCACCCTTTTGCCACGCAAATATCGGATAATGCTATTTTTGCCAGCACAACTGGAAATCCGATCGCATTTGTAAGACTGGAACGTCCTGCATGGCTTAAGAAACCTGGCGACAAGTGGGTTGTAGTCGATACATTGGCGCAGGCGGCAGATGCTATTCCATCAAAGGCACGGGTGCTGCTGGCGCTTGGCAAACAACATATCGCAACATTCTCCAAGCGAAACAGCGTGCACTTCGTGGTTCGCATGATCGATCCGCCTGAAGCACCGCTTGATCTTGTCGACTTCGAGCTGGAATTGTCTAAACCGGGGACCGTTGAAAGCGAGGCCAGCCTTCTTATCGCCAAGCGGATCACCCACATCGTCTGCCGCAATTCGGGCGGCAAGGCCTCCTATGCCAAAATCACGGCGGCCCGCGATCTGGGTATTCCTGTCATCATGCTTGAACGACCGCGTCGCCCAGAAATCCGCACATTGCCCGATGTGGAGAGCGTTATCGGTTTTGTCAGGGAGACATTGAATTCACTTGGAACCTGAACGCAATGTGTGGCTGTGGCTCTTATGGTAAAGCGCTGAATCCCTGAAGCCGTCGGCGGATAATCCCCGCCCGACAAAGATCATCGCGGAGCGCATCAAACCAGAATCGGCAACCTTTTTGGCGATATCTGCAAGTGTTCCGTGAAGAAATTGTTCATCTGGCCAACCCACACGATAGGCGATAATGACGGGACAATCATCGCCATAAAGCGGGGAAAGCTCTTCCTCAATGCGTTTCAAATTACGGATCGACAAATGGATCACCATGGTGGCACCGGATTTGCCTAAAGTCGCAAGCTCCTCTCCTGCTGGCATGGCGGACGATTTCATCGAAGTCCGGGTGAGGATAATGGTTTGACACACCTCAGGAACGGTAAGTTCCTTTTTAAGCGCGGCAGCTGCTGCAGCAAAGGCAGGCACGCCCGGCGTTACGTCATACTCAATACCCAGCGCATCCAGCCGTCGCATTTGCTCGGCAACCGCTCCATAAATCGATGGGTCGCCGGAATGGACACGCGCTACGTCCTTGCCCTCCGCATGCGCCAACTCAAACTCTGCAATAATTTCATCGAGATTGAGCGAAGACGTGTCGACCACGCGCGCGCCTTCCGGCACCTCCGCAACCATTTCCGGCGGGACGAGTGAGCCTGCATATAGACAAACAGGGCAAGATTGAATCAGCTTCAATCCCCGCACTGTGATAAGGTCCGGGGCACCGGGGCCCGCTCCAATAAAATGAACAATCATGATAATTCGCTATGGGATTGCGTTGTAAACTGCAAGTGCCGCGGTGGCGTGAGCTGATTTTGTCTTGCCAACTATTAGCTGCGCTTTGGATCCCGCACCCGCCAGCGCGGCAGCTTCAGCGACGCCGTGACAACCCATAAGCGCGAAAACCTGCGCAGACGGATTGAGCAAGCGCGGCGTTTCCACTTCCAACCTGGCGGCATCAAATGCGTATAAAGGAACTGCTAGGCGGGTGGCGACATAGACAATCGCTGGCTCGTTCATCCGCTGATCGATAGTGAATAGACCGGCTAGCCGCGAAATATCGCGTCCGGCGGTGGTTATAACGTGTTCTGCTAGAGCAAGCAGCTCGGCAGGATCACAACCGCGCTCACACCCAAGCCCAAGAGTATAGGTTTCCATTAATGAGACTTATGCAGCTCTTCCGGAGTTACGCCCAACATTTCCGCAGTCTTGCGGATAAGATTGGCTTCTTTGGGATCAAGCTCATTATCCGCATTTGCGATCGTAAGAAGATGGCGCAGCAGTTGCACCTTGCGTTCAAAAGGAACATCCGCAAAGGCCAGCGCCGCTTGGCTGCTGGTGGTCTCATAACCAAAGTCCTTGAGGTATTCAGCAACTTCTCCGAATTCGTCGGGCGAAATACCAAAATCGGTCGATGCTATCCGCATGATCGCAGCATACTCAGCCTTTTCAGTTTTTCCATCCGCCAACGCCACATGCAAAAGCAGCAAAAGTTCGGCTGTGAGCACCGGATCATCCGCTACCTTCTGCACCGCGCTCTTTGTGCCCAGAAACGCTGTGATCCGATCAAAAATACTCTCGCTCATTATACCCCCGAAATGATTTGACGTAATTGATTGCAGCGCAACCCAGCAAATTCAAGTGCGTAAACAACACAGCGGGCGCCTAATCGCATCAAGCCATATAACTGTCCCGCAAAACCGCTCGCCAAACGCGAAAATCCAACTATTGTCCGCCTCGTTCAAACGAGTCTCCCGCCATGTCCGCCTTTTTCGACAATGTTCATTTGATTTTGATCGCTGCCGCCTTTGCGGCAGGCTTCATAGACTCGATTGCGGGAGGAGGCGGATTGGTGACAGTACCTGCGCTATTGCTGGCCGGTATGTCACCAATAGAATCGCTCGGGACCAACAAGTTGCAATCGCTTTTTGGTTCGGCCTCCGCAACCGTGGCATACGCGCAAAAGGGCCATGTCGATTTGAAAAAGCAGCTGCCGTCAGCCTTGATGGCAGCGCTTGGAGCGGTTGGGGGTGCTCTGCTGGCCGGGTTCTTGCCCGGAGACGTGCTGCGCGCGTTTTTGCCATTGTTGCTAATAGCAATCGCGCTTTACTTTGCTGTCAAACCCAATATGGGCGATGTGGACAGGGCGCAACGCCTTACACCCTTTATTTTTGGCCTTTGCATCGTTCCCTTGATCGGCTTCTATGATGGGCTTTTCGGGCCCGGCACGGGCTCGTTCTTCATGCTTTCTTTTGTTTCCCTTGCAGGTTTTGGCCTGTTGAAAGCCACTGCTCACACGAAACTGCTGAACTTCTCGTCAAATCTTGGCGGATTCATAACATTTGCATTTCTTGGCGCAATCAACTGGAAAATCGGTTTATTAATGGGAGTGGCGCAGTTCATTGGTGCACGCATTGGCGCTGGCATGGCTATGAAAAATGGCGCGAAAATCATCAAGCCGCTTCTCATCATCGTATGTCTGGCCTTGGCAACCAAGCTTCTGCTTGACGGCGACAATCCAGTCCGTGTGTGGCTGTCGGACTTGTTCTAAAGTCCGACTTCAAGCGGCAACACCAGCCAGTCTTACATCATCAGAACTCGATACCCTTCTGTGCTTTGATGCCCGCACGGAAAGGATGTTTGATCATTTCCATTTCCGTCACAAGGTCGGCAAACTCGATTAGCTCATCCTTGGCATTACGACCTGTGATAATGACATGTTTCATGTGCGGCTTCTGTTTCAAGACGTCAATGATTTCATCGACGGGCAGATAATCATATCGAAGCGCGATATTCAGTTCGTCACAAAGCACCAACTCAGTTTCGTCATCCAATATCATCGCCTTTGCCTGCTCCCACGCATTGCGCGCCATCGCAATGTCACGTGCACGGTCCTGCGTTTCCCAGGTAAACCCCTCGCCCATGGCAGAAATCGTCACTTGCTCCGGAAACTTTTCGAGAACCCAGCGCTCACCCGTATCCCACGAGCCTTTCACGAACTGAATGACGCCGACTTTCATGCCGTGCCCCAATGCGCGGAAGACAACACCGAAACCGGCGGTGGACTTGCCTTTGCCTTTGCCCGTATTGACAATGACCAAGCCCTTCTCGTCCGTTTTCGTGGCCTGTATCTTGTCGCGAACGGCCTTTTTCTTACGCATCTTGTCTGCGTGCCGTTCGTTGATTTCCTCTTCGGTCAGGTTCTGTAATTTTTGTGATTTTTCAGCCATTTGGCGTGTCCTTCCGAATCATAATCTCAAGCAGCAAGCTTACTCAGTTCAAATCGTGCCGAATTGGAACGTGGCGACCAGAAACCACGATCCACGGCAGCTTCCAGTTTCTCGGCGATATCACGCAGCGCATGGGGGTTTTTTTCGGCAAGAAAAGCCCTCACATCGTCATCCACCAGAAATGCCTGATAGACTGCCTCAAAATGGTGATTGCCCACAGCCCCTGTCGTAGCGGCAAAAGCAAACAGGTAATCAACTGTGGCAGCCATTTCAAAAGCGCCCTTGTAGCCATGACGCATGACACCCGCAATCCATTTGGGGTTTGTCACGCGCCCACGCACAGTGCGTGCAATCTCTTCTTCCAGTGTACGGATGACTGGTTTTTCAGGGCGCGAATGATCATTGTGGTAGATCGTGGTCCGCTCGCCCGACACAAGCTCCACCGCAGCCGACATACCACCTTCAAACTGGTAATACTCGTCTGAATCAAGCAAATCATGTTCCCGATTGTCCTGATTTTGAACAACGGCATTTACCGTCCGCAATCGTTCTTCGAGAAGGCCACGCTCTGGCTTGCCTTCTTCGCCTGCCCCATAGGCGTAGCCGCCCCAGACCAGCCACGCTTCGGCCAAATCATCGCGCTTCGCCCAATCATTCTCATCCATAAGCGCTTGCAGCCCGGCGCCATAAGCACCCGGTTTAGAGCCAAAAACACGGAATCCCGCGCGTTGTTTGGCAAGCTTTTCGTCGGCACCTTCGGCAATCAACCGCGCCTGTTCACTATGCATGCGCGCAGCGATGGGATTGTCCTGCTCGTCTTCGTCCAATGCTCCCACCGCACGAACGGCAGTATCAAATAATGCAATTTGATCAGGAAAAGCATCCCGGAAAAAGCCGGAAATACGCAAGGTTATATCCACGCGCGGACGCCCCAGCAAAGCAATCGGAATAATTTCATATCCAGTAACCCGGCGGGATGCCATGTCCCATACGGGTTTGACTCCAATCAGCGCCAGTGCCTGCGCAATATCATCTCCGCCGGTGCGCATATTCGACGTGCCCCAAGCGGTTAGACCAAATGATGTCGGCCATTCGCCATGATCTTGCGTATATCGGCGGATCAAAAGCTCGGCAGATTTTTGTCCCAATTCCCATGCGGCGGGTGTCGGCACAGCGCGCGTATCAATGGAAAAAAAGTTGCGGCCTGTTGGCAAAACATCCGGCCGTCCGCGTGTTGGTGCTCCCGAAGGTCCCGGTGCTACAAAACGCCCGTCAAGTGCCGTCAAAAGTGCATTAATTTCTGCATCGCCACATGCTGAAACAGCCGGATGCAGATTGTCGCGGATGCCTTCCAGCACCGCCGTAGTCGCAACCCAATCTTCAGGGCATTCAACTTCACCCGCCACCAGCTTGGCCGCGAGGATTTCAATGCGCTCGACCGTGTCTCCGGCGATACGCCAAGACGCATCGGAAAGAGTTCTCAGGCCTTGCGGACGCAAACCTTCCCATGGCGCGGCCATGTCACAATCAAGCGGGTCAAAGCCATCGAGTTTGAGATCCAAAGCAATCGCACGTTGCAGACTTTGATCAGATCCATGCCCCGAACCGCGGGGTACACGCGCCAAAGCCACAACCAAATCGGTTAACAGGCTGCCTTTGGGGGATTGCCCGAAAATATGCAATCCATCGCGAATCTGCATTTCCTTGAGATCACAGAGATAGGCATCAAGTTTTTGCAGAGCGAGATCATCTGGATCATGGTCATGAATGCCGGCATCCGTGTCGAGGCCAATATCGCGCACGAGATCGAGAATTTGTCCCTTTAGACGCACAAGACGACGCGGATCAACGCCCGAGGCTTCGTAATATTCGTCAACAAGCGCCTCGAGATCCTTTAACGGCCCATAGCTTTCAGCACGGGTCAGTGGCGGCGTCAGATGATCGATAATAACTGCCGATGAACGGCGTTTAGCCTGCGTACCCTCACCTGGGTCATTGACGATAAAAGGATAGATATGGGGAACAGGGCCTAAAACCGCCTCTGGATAGCATGCTTCGGATAGCGCGAGGGATTTGCCCGGCAGCCACTCCAGATTGCCATGCTTGCCAACATGTACAATGGCATGGGCACCATACACGCTCCGCAGATAGGCATAGAATGCGATATAACCATGCGGCGGCACAAGATCAGGCGAATGGTAAGTCTCTTTCGGGTCAATATTATAACCACGAGCCGGCTGAATGCCGACAAGAGTTTCGCCGTATCTCGTCAAAGGCAGCGCAAATAGGCTATCGCCTGCAATGAAATACGGGTCGGCTTCTGGTTTGCCCCAACGCTCGACTACTGCAGCCTGAATCGATTGAGGAAGAGTATCGAAGAAGTCCTTGTATTCTCGCAGAGAAATCGTTTCGCGCACCTCGCGCCCATCATTCGCGGAATTGGTTGGTCCCGCCATCAATTGATTAATCAGAGCATCGCCATCGGCAGGAATATCGGCGACCGGATAGCCCTGCTCGCGCATTTTATTGAGTATATGCCGCGTTGCAGCTGGCGTATCCAAGCCGACGCCATTGCCAAGGCGGCCATCGCGATTTGGATAGTTCGCCATGATCAATGCCGTCAAACGCTTGGCAGGCTTTGTGGCGCGAAGACGAGCCCAGCCAGCAGCCAATGCTGCAACGAACTCAACCCGATCGGCCAAAGGCTCATGCGTAACAATATTTGCTTGAACCGCCTCATCATAATGGCGTGCGGATTTGAACGACACCGCGCGCGATAAAACCCGACCATCTATCTCGGGCAGTGCAACATTCATCGCCAGATCGCGCGCTGAAAGCCCCTGATCAGAATTGCACCATTGATCGACACTTGAGCCTGAGAAGATGACTTGCAGCACCATAGCATCGTCATGCTCAAGCACGGTGGGCTTACGCGACGCGCCGGGCACCGAAACCGCAAATCCAGTTGCATTCAGGACCACTGCTGGCGCGGCTTCATTAAAAATACCTGTCAGTGTTGCAACTGAGACTGGATCTTTCAGGCTGGAAACGAAAACCGGCAAGGGGTTAAGGCCCTTTGCCTTCAGCGCACTAACCAGTGCTTCCACGGGTTGCATTTGTCCGCTTTGCACCAGTGCCCTGTAAAAGCAGATAGCAACAATTGGAGCATCCGCCACCCAGTGTTTGCGCAATTCGGTTAGCGATGGAGCCGAGCTCCCCGGCCACCAAAGGCCCGCCTTTAATAATGGTGCAGCCTCTTGCGGCTTGTCACCACCATGGATCATGGCCGCACAATAGTCGAGGAAGTATTGCGCGTTCTGCGCTCCACCTTCCAGCAAGTAATGCCAAAGAGCGTCGCGATCCTGACGCGTAACCGTCGAAAACCGGTCCAGACCCGGGTCGGGCTTGTCATCACCCGGCAGAACCGCCAAATGAACCTTATGATTTACAGCGCAGGCGTGGAGCGCTTCCAACCCGTAAGGCCAATAGCTTTCGCCGCCGATAATCCTGACAACGATAAGTTTGGAATATTGGGCTGTCCGCTCGATATAGGCATCGACGGACATGGGATGCGCAAGCGCCATCATATTTGCCAAGCGTAACGACAAGCCATTACCAGCTTGCCGTTGGGCCATACCAAGGCTCGCAAGTTCTGTATCGGCAGCAGAAAGAAACAGCACATCTCCCGGTGTCTGGCCGAGATCAATTGCCTCGGTGCCTTCAGCAATCGTTCCTTTTTGAGCCAGCAGAAGATGCATTCAATTTCCGATCAAGCTGCAGCAGCATTAACAGCTGATGTAATGGCTGCTGAATCAATATCGTGCAGGCCAATAACAACGAGCCTTGTCTGGCGTTCTTCGCCCGGATTCCAGCTACGATCAAAATAATGCTCGATGCGTGATCCGACGGCTTGAATGACCAGGCGCATAGGCTTGCCGGGTACATCAACGAAACCTTTGAGCCGCAGGACATCATGATCGACGATCACATGCTTCAACTTCTCAACAAATGATTTGGGCTCTGCAACCGGCCCAAGCCCAACGACAAAGCTTTCAAATTCATCGTGATCGTGCTCTTCGCCTGCCTCATGTTCCATCTCGTGATGGGACTTGCGGTTCGCAATATCCTCTTCGGTGCCAATACCAAGTCCAAGTAGGAGTTGATTGCTAAGCTTGCCAAAGCTAGCCGAAACCATGTTAAGTGAACGCGATGAGCGGCTCTGCACGTCACTCTTGACCCCGGCAAGTTGAGCTTCGTCAATAAGATCGGTCTTATTCAGAACAATAAGATCGGCGGCGCGAATTTGATCCTCGAACAGCTCTTCCAGCGGGCTGTCGTGATCAAGTGACTCGTCCTGCTCGCGCTGAGCATCAACCTTATCGTGATCATCTGCAAAACGGCCTTCCGACACGGCGGCAGCATCAATAACGGTAACAACGCCATCAACGGTTACCTGTGTCTTGATTTCCGGCCAGTTAAAAGCGGCAACCAGCGGCTGTGGAAGAGCAAGACCGGACGTTTCAATGACAATGTGATCAAAGCGATCAGGTCGATCCAGAAGCTTGGTCATGGTGGGAATGAAATCATCGGCCACGGTGCAGCAAATGCAGCCATTGTTAAGTTCGATCATATCTTCGTCGCGGCACGCTTCGATACCGCAGCCTTTGAGCAAATTCCCGTCAACGCCAAGATCACCAAATTCGTTGATGATCAGCGCGATGCGCTTGCCATTGGCATTTTCGAGCAGATTTCGGATCATTGTAGTCTTGCCCGAACCGAGAAAGCCAGTGATGACCGTTGCCGGAATCTTGTGACCCTGCATTTTGTTATCCCTTCATTTTGAGCGGCAGCCCTGCTGCCACGAAATAGACTTTTGCCGCAGCGGCAGCCACGGCTTGATGCAATCGGCCTGCGTGATCACGAAACTCACGTGCCATGCGGTTTTCCGGTACTATTCCAAGACCAACCTCATTGGAAACCAGAACAATGGCACCGGCGAGATGGCTCAGTGTGTTTGTCAGACGTGTTATTTCGGCGTCGATATCACGTTCGGCCATCATTAAATTGGTCAGCCACAGTGTAAGGCAATCGACCAGGATTGCCTTTTCGACACCAGCAAGACTTTCCAGTTTTCCGGCCAGATCAATTGGTTCTTCAACTGTAATCCATCGGGATCCGCGCCGCGCTCTATGATGCCCAATTCGCTCGGACATTTCATCATCCCACGCTCTGCCGGTGGCAAGATAAATAGCATCCCACCCGGATGATTCGATCAGACCTTCGGCAAAGGACGATTTGCCGGAACGCGCGCCTCCAAGAATAAGGGTAATTTCGCGTTCCAGCGGTTGCATTACTGCTCAAGCTCCGATGAAGCATAATTCTGAATTGCCCAGCCCAGTGCAGTACCAAGTACAACCCAGAAGAAGAGATTGGTTGCCAGTGCTGAGACGGCGAACTCTGAGGCAAGTGTCGGAGGCACCGCTGATGTCAGATCTTCTGCTTCCGGTGCGCCATAAATATGGGGAGCGACAATCAATACAACACCAAGAAGCTTAGCCCAAATCTGCTCACGCAGTACGATCAGATAGACGCCGCCCGCCGTCAGAATGACAGTTATCAGCCACCAGGTCTGCCGCATGGCCAGATCGGCTGCAGGCATAGCAGGCAATTCAGGGGCAAGGCTGAACGCCGGTGCAAAATTGAAGATGAAAAATCCTGCAAGCCCCCAATAGATTCCGTTCTGAAGGGTAATGCGACGACCGAGGAAAAGCGCCGCAGCACCAGTGATCAACGCAAAGCCTGCTCCAGCCACCAGATTGATCAACAACGTATTACCGAGACGTCCAAATGGCAGTTCGGGACCCGCCTCTTCCGCATGTTCGTGCGGAGTAACCGCCGCAGGTGCAGATTCGCTCGCAGAGGCAGGCGTATCATGGGAATGACCTCCGCCACCCGCACTTTCATACTCTTCCGCATGCAATATGAGCGGTACATTTTTTACATACATGGCCGGTGTTAGAATTATTCCGGCAAACAGACCGGCTATGATTGTAGCCAGCAAATATTTGACCAACATGGAGTCGACTCCCCAATTCCAAAAGCGAGACGCCGGGCACCTGCAAAGGCCCCGGACCAAACAAACCATCATTATTTCAATGCTTAAGGGTCGATAGCTGAATCAGCATTTCAGCTTTCAAAGACTCAATGGCAAGGAAATCCATATGAATGGCGGGTGTCGTGTGCTGTGTCATGCAGCGTTTCAGAATGTGAAAGACCGACGCCATAAATAATGAACACGCCGAGAAGCAATGACACAACAGCCGTCGTCAGACGCGATGCGAGTGGGAGAGAAATCGTATTAGAAGTACGAACAGTAGCCATAACAACCTCCGTGCAGGGCCAGAAGGGAAAATCCCCCTCGGTTTTGGGCACTATTACCCTGTGATTGGCAGGTCTCCTGGCTCGCGGGTCGCAAGATAAATGCCGCCTTCCCGGTTTCCCAGTGACTGCCGTCCGCTTTCGCGTTCAGCATGGCATATACCCTAACCGCTCTACAGTCGCGGGGTCGGCTGCGGTGGGGTCGCCCTAATGGGTACGACCGTCGCATTCCCTTTTGATCCCTGGCCTTTGGCCAATGCGGGAACCAATCATCTGCTGAACGTTATTCACCAAGCGCTCTAAAAGTCAAACGAATCTGCGACACCTTGATCGCTGCCTACGCCGTCAGACACGTTTAAGCGCAAACAATGCCTCGATATCCAGAACTGACTCCAATTGCGCTGCAATGGAGTCGAGCGCCGCATCTACACCAGCGTGATAATCGAGAACGCCAGCAGATATTCCCATGGACTTTAAAAGTGCTGCCCGGAATGCGTCCGCGTTGAAAAGCCCGTGCATATAGGTACCGAATACTTTGCCGTCAGCGGATATTGCACCATCCGCTATGCCATCAATATTCACGGCTGGCCGGATGCAATCGGGGCCAGTCGTTCGACCAAGGTGAATCTCATAGCCCTTCAACGGTATGTCAAACTGCAATGAATGGGCTTGGACATTGCGCACGGTCTTCTCCGGCTCCATAACTGTATCAATATCGAGATAACCAAGACCTCTAATTTCCCTGATATTTCCTTCAATCCCTTGGGGGTCAGATACTGTTTTACCCAGCATCTGGAAGCCGCCACAAATGCCGATAATATGACCACCTCTGCGCCTGTGCAGATCAAGATCGCGGTCCCAGCCATTTTCACGGAACCGTTGAAGGTCACCAATGGTGGATTTGGAGCCCGGAATAATGACCAAACCTGCATCTGCAGGGATTCGCTCGCCACTTTTGATCATGACGACCTCGACTTGCGGTTCAGCTATCAGCGGATCGAAATCATCAAAATTGGCAATGCGATCAAGCACTGGAACGGCAATTTTCAACGCCCGCCCATCACCTTTGACCAGCCGTTCCAATACAACCGAGTCTTCCGCCGGAAGACGGGAGGCATCTTTCAACCAAGGGACAACCCCGAAGGACGGCCAGCCCGTAAATTGTGTGATAGATTTCAAACCGTCATCGAAAAGCGAAATGTCGCCGCGAAACTTGTTGATCAGATAACCGGAAATCATATCCCGATCTTCAGGAGAAAGAATTGCGTGCGTGCCGACAATCGACGCTATCACCCCGCCTCGATCAATATCGCCAACCAGAACCACAGGCACATTGGCTTTGACGGCAAAGCCCATATTGGCGATGTCCCCTGATCGCAGATTGATTTCTGCGGGCGATCCAGCTCCTTCAACGATGACTATGTCCGCATCGGCACGAACGATATCCCACGACTCCATAACCGCATTCAGCAATCCCGCCTTGTATTGCTGATAATCCCTGCCCTTCGCCTGTCCCCAAACTTTACCCTGGACAATGATTTGGCTGCCCGTTTCTGACTGAGGCTTCAGCAATACCGGATTCATGTGAACGGACGAGGGCACGCCACAAGCCAGCGCTTGCAACCATTGCGCCCGGCCAATCTCACCACCATCATCGCTAACAGCAGCATTGTTCGACATGTTTTGCGGCTTGAATGGAAAAACCCTCAAACCGCGATTGCGCGCCAGACGGCACAATCCCGCCACCAAAACGGATTTGCCAACGTCAGAGCCAGTTCCTTGCAACATGATTGCGTGTGTCATGGGCTTTGAGTAGCGGATATGTCTTTCTCTTCCTAGTCCCATGCAAGCCGTTGCGCGCTTACGCGCATCCGATAGAGTGAGCGGCAGCAATATTCGGGAGGAACTATAATGGACGCAGTCGTTGATGCGGCGGCCGGTCAATTTGAACTCAATGATGATCAACTGGCAATTCAGGATATGGCACGCGCTTTTGCGGCTGATCGGGTAGCACCGAAGGCACTCGCTTGGGACCGCGACAAGCATTTTCCCGCCGATGTCATTCGCGAGACAGGTCCGCTGGGCATGGGTGGCATTTATGTGCGCGAGGATGTTGGCGGATCGGGTTTGAAACGGCTTGACGCCGTGCTGATATTTGAAGCTCTTTCAATGGCCTGCCCTGCCTTCTCAGCATTTATATCAATTCACAATATGTCGACATGGATGATCGACCTGTTCGGAACACAAGCTCAACGACAAGAATTTGTGCCCAAATTGACGTCTATGGAGTGGCTGGGCAGCTATTGCCTGACGGAACCGAACTCCGGTTCCGATGCGGCGGCGTTGAAAACTACAGCTGTTCTGGATGGTGATCATTACGTTTTAAATGGTGCTAAACAATTCATATCCGGTGCAGGCGATAGCGATATTTATGTCACCATGGTGCGCACCGGCGAATCCGGACCAAAGGGCATTTCCGCACTGATCATTCCCAAGGATGCTCCGGGCCTGTCATTTGGCGCAAATGAATTCAAGATGGGTTGGAATGCCCAGTCCACCCGCACAGTTTTATTCGATAATTGCCGGGTTCCTGTAGCAAATCGGCTGGGTGCTGAAGGTGATGGATTTAAAATTGCCATGGGAGGGCTTGATGGTGGCCGTCTGAATATCGCGGCATGCTCCTTGGGTGGAGCTCAATCGGCACTCGACAAAGCGGTTGCTTATGCTTCCGAGCGCAAAGCATTCGGTAAGGCCATCAATCAATTTCAGGCATTGCAGTTCAAGCTTGCTGACATGGAGACGGATCTTTCAGCCGCGCGAATGCTGCTCTACACAGCTGCCTCAAAACTCGATGCGAAGGCCCATGACGCGTCCAAGTGGTCAGCCATGGCAAAGCGTTTTGTAACCGATAAAGGCTTTGATATCGCCAATGACGCGCTTCAAATCCATGGTGGCTACGGCTATTTGCATGATTACGGCGTTGAAAAAATCGTTCGTGACCTGCGCGTCCATCAGATATTGGAAGGCACCAATGAGATTATGCGGGTGATCATCGCGCGGCATATGATCAAAAACTAAAACAAGATATTCAGGGAGAGTGCTGCGATGACAATAATCGCCTTTATCGGCCTAGGACATATGGGCAACCCCATGGCCGCCAATCTGGTCAAAGCTGGACATACAGTTCTCGGTTTTGATCTTTTGCCAGACAATTTGGCTGTTGCCACGGCCAACGGCGTGACAGTAGCCTCAAGCGCAGAGTTCGCTGTTGCTGATGCAGATGTGGTCATCACCATGCTGCCAGCCGGGAAACACGTTCTCTCAGTCTACGAATCCGTGACAAAAGCAGCAAAACAGAATGCGCTGTTTATCGATTCATCGACGATTGACGTCGATTCTGCGCGCAAAGCACATGAGATCGCCCACAAGAATGGGCTGCTTTCCGTTGACGCGCCTGTTTCCGGCGGTATCGGCGGCGCGGCGGCTGGCACTTTGACTTTTATGGTTGGAGGTAGTGCCGAAGCATTTTCCAAAGCCGAGTCAGTCTTGAAACACATGGGCGCAAAAATTGTCCATTGCGGTGATGCCGGGAACGGTCAAGCGGCAAAAATCTGTAACAACATGATCCTCGGCATTTCCATGATCGGCGTTAGCGAGGCTTTCACATTGGCGGAAAAGCTGGGACTTTCCCATCAGGCGCTTTTCGATGTCGCCTCCACCTCCTCCGGTCAATGCTGGTCGCTAACGACCTACTGTCCCGTTCCAGGGCCGGTTGCCACATCCCCCGCCAATAATGATTACAAACCGGGATTTGCCGCTGCGCTGATGCTAAAGGATTTGAAGCTTGCACAGGACGCTGCGAAAAGTGTAGGCGCTGCGACACCACTTGGCTCGCATGCTGAAGCCATCTATGCGGAATTTGGTGCCGCGGGAAATGAAGGCTCGGACTTTTCAGCCATCATCAATCATCTTCGCACAACTCAGCGCAAAGATTGACCTCACATATGCGGAAATTCGCAAAATTTAGGTTTAATTAAGTTCTCGATAACCTCGCGGTAAGGATGTCCGGTTAAAACTTTAGGGGTGAGTAGATCAAGACCCTGCTCACCGCTCCGGATCAGGTATTGCGTACCGGGGTTGGATCTCCTGCCGAATTTATCAATCGACAGATACCACATCTATTTTGGCAAAAACCGCGCTGCTTTGTAATGAGCAGAGCGGTTTTTTGTTATTCGCACCAAAGTCTTATTCGAATGACAAAAAGCCGTCACCTGGCGAGGCAACGGCTTCATGCAAGCCAATGACAATTAGCCTGCCGAACGTGTCCAGATGAATGACAGAGCTGACACAACGCCGCTCTTGGCATTGGTGCGCGGTGTATCGCGCTTTTCAGTTGCATTCCACGCTATGTGGACGCCGTTATTCCGATTGAAAATGTAAAGCATTTCTGCACCTCGAAGAGAAACTGTTGTTGCACTCCAAATGCGCTTATTGCTTAAAGTTTGATCACGGTAATTCGTCATACCTTGTCGCATTTACGTTAGTAGCCACGTCAAAAATGCATGGCACCCATGAAAGTTCGCGTTAACTGCGCTTCCCTGCGGGCGTTTTCAACAGAAAAACCTCCGGACGGCGCATGGCGCTAACAGGAAAGTCGAGAACTGCCCATAGTGTCTGCATTTAGCGCGCCATGTCGTTGCAGCTAAAAAACCGTAACGGGATGATATCGGCACGTACCGACATCAACTTTTGAAAGAAAATCACTGAAAGCGTTGATCTTTCATCTATTGGTTTGTTACGATGCCATTATGAGCATTGTTGTTTTGGCACCTCATTCATTTTTCCGGCGTCGTTTTATCGATAGGCCTTGTCGCGATACACCGCATTTATTCAATCAAAGCATTGCATTCTGTCGGGATAACGATGCCAAATGGCACATAAGCGAATGACTGGTAATGGCAGTACCGGGTAAATTCGCATTCGGGTGAACTGTCAAAAAAGAGTGGGAGACTAAGAACATGAAGAAGCTACTTGCTTCAACTATATTGGCAGCTGGATTATTCGGTTATGCCGGATCAGCTTCAGCAGCCGAAGATTGCGGTACGGTTACAATCGCAAACATGAACTGGCAGTCAGCCGAAGCCTTGGCCAACCTCGACAAGATAATCTTGACCGAAGGCTATGGCTGCGATGCAGAGCTTGTTGCAGGCGACACTGTGCCGACCTTTACCTCCATGATCGAAAAAGGGCAGCCTGATATCGCACCGGAAGGCTGGTTGAATGCTGTTCGCGAGCCGCTTGAAAAAGCTGTCAAAGAGAACAAGCTGGTCTATGCAGCGCCAGCCATCACTGAAGGCGGCACTGAAAGCTGGTGGGTACCCAAATATTTTGCTGATGCTCATCCGGATATCAAGACCATCGCCGACGCGATGAAGCATCCGGAATTGTTCCCCTCGCCTGAAGACCCTAAAAAGGGAGCCGTCTATAATTGCCCATCAGGCTGGGCATGCCAGATCACGACCGCTAACTTTTATAAGGCTTATGAGGGCGACAAGAATGGTTTCACACTTGTCGACACAGGCTCAGCAGCCGGTCTTGATGGCTCGATAGCGAAAGCTTACGAACGCAAAGAGCCTTGGCTTGGCTACTACTGGGGTCCGACAGCCATTCTCGGCAAATATCCGATGGTAAAGTTGGACAATGGCGTTCCATGGGATGAAAAGGAATGGAACCGCTGCAATTCCATCGCAGATTGCCCGGATCCAAAACCAAATGGTTGGCCGATTGCTGACATTTACACGATCGTCACCAAAAAATTCTCTGAACGTGCTGGACCAGCCTTTGAGTACCTGAAAAAGCGTCAGATTTCGACCGAAGAAACAAACAAGCTTCTCGCGTGGATGGTCGACAATCAGGCCACTGGCGAAGACGGTGCTAAATATTACCTGCAGAACAACGAGGCAACCTGGACGAAGTGGGTTTCCCCTGAAGCTGCCGAGAAAATCAAGGCTGCAGTTAAATAGTTGAATTGCGGCGGAGCAAGCTCCGCCGCAAGCAATCTTAATCAGGTTGGATGCCTCAGCATTCAGCCAGCAAGGTCGTATGAAAAAGCCAGGCTTTTTTTGACTTTAGAAGGGGTACCAACGCATGGATTGGTTCTACTCATTCCCGAACATGAATGATGAGACGCTGCGTAATTTGAAAAAAACGATGGATGAGGGCTTTAAGGCTTTTACGCGCGAATATGGCGACATCATTGAATCATTCTTTGAGCCCCTGCAGTACTTTCTGATTCAAGCAGAACGTTTCATGACAGGCACGCCTTGGCCCATCATGGTACTGCTCATTGCAGGCATAGCCTGGCTTGCCAGCCGCAACTGGAAGATCGTGGCCGGAACAATCCTTACACTGCTTCTGATCGGCTATTTCGATATGTGGAGCGATGCGATGAAAACCATCGCAATGATCTTTGTTGGAACAGTCGTATCCATCGTCGTTGGCATCCCTATCGGCATTATCATGGCGCGATCCGACAGTTTCCAGAGAATCGTTAATCCAATACTTGACGTAATGCAGACAATGCCGAGCTTCGTATACCTGATACCGGTGGTCATGCTGCTCGGTATTGGCAAAGTTCCCGGACTTATCGCGGTGGTGATTTACGCCATTCCGCCAATGATCCGCCTGACTAATCTGGGTATCCGGCTTGTGGATAAGGACGTGTTGGAAGCTGCCGATGCATTCGGTTCATCGAGCTGGCAGCGCCTGAAAAACGTACAGATCCCCCTCGCCCTTCCAACCATCATGGCTGGCATTAATCAAACGATCATGATGGCGCTCGCCATGGTGGTCATTGCTTCAATGATTGGCGTGCAGGGACTTGGGCAACCGGTGCTGCGTTCTGTCAATGGACAGTTCTTCTCCCTTGGTCTTTTCAACGGCCTTGCCATTGTCGGCATTGCCATCATCTTCGACCGCGTTAGTCAGGCCTATGGCAAGCGTCTTCAAAAACATCAGGAGGTCGTCCATGGCTGATCAAACAATTCAAGGCGCGGGTATCAAGATCAAGAATCTTTACAAGATTTTTGGCTCGCGCGGATCTGCATATGTCGAGGCCGTAAAAAACGGCATGACCAAAACAGAGCTCAACGAGAAGCATCATCACGTGCTTGGCCTCCGCGATATCAATATCGATATGCCCGCGGGAGGAATTCAGGTCGTTATGGGTCTATCCGGTTCTGGCAAATCCACTCTCATTCGCCACATCAACCGCCTGATTGATCCAACTGCCGGTGAAGTTATCATCGATGGTACGGACGTCTGCCAGATGAACGAAAGCGATTTGCGCCAATTTCGCCGGCACAAGACTGCGATGGTTTTCCAGAAGTTCGCACTGTTGCCCCACCGCACAGTTCTTGACAACACCGTCTACGGCTTGGAAATCCAAGGCATTTCCCGCGATAAGCAGGAAGAACAGGCGCGCCGTTGGATTGAACGGGTCGGCCTCAAAGGCTTTGAGGACAACTACCCGAACCAACTTTCCGGTGGTATGCAGCAACGTGTTGGGCTTGCACGTGCGCTGACAAACGATGCGCCAATCCTGCTTATGGACGAAGCATTTTCAGCACTTGATCCGCTGATCCGCATGGACATGCAGTCTGTCCTTCTGGATCTCCAAAAGGAAATCAAGAAGACCATCGTTTTCATCACGCATGATCTTGATGAAGCGCTTCGCCTGGGTGACCGTATTGCCATTTTGAGAGATGGGGAGGTTATTCAGCAAGGGACAGGACAGGACATCGTTCTTCAGCCTGCCGATGAATATATCTCCAGCTTCGTCAAAGAAGTTAATCGAGGACGCGTGATCATGGTAGACACCATAGCGACAACTACCGGCGGTCCCGCAGATGCGGGCCATGTCTCGGTCGCCAGCGGGACTACCCTGGAAGAAGCCGCTAAAACCATGACCGACGCAAACCAACAATACGCTACCGTGGTTGACGAAAATGGTAAGTCGTTGGGCGTTCTGAGCATGAATAGTCTTATTCAGGCAATGGTTACACCGATCAGTCATCTGACCGCCGCTGCTGCCGAATAATAGGCTTACAAAAGGATCGCTCTGTTAAGCACAGCGCTCCTTATCAGCATCGAATGTCGTTTACTTTGCCCAAGGAGTCGCTCACGCCACGCATCCTTTTTTCACCTCTGGCGATAGTGATCCTATCGCCCTTCAAGGGTGTCATAGAGGGCATGCATTATGAGCGAACCTGCGATTGAAATCGAAAACACTGGTTCATCGCGAGATCATGGTAGGCGCGGAGGCCGATCCCGCCCACGCAGCATTGAAAGCGGCGCTTTCGACCAGCCCCCCCCTCGTCAGCTTAAAATTCCTCTGACACCGACCAAAGTGGTCTCCGATGATGAGCTGGAATCGATACACAATGCTTCGCTGAGAGTCTTGCAAGAGATTGGCGTTGACGTTCTGCATGATGGTGCCCGGGAAATCATGAAGAAGGCCGGTGCTGACGTGCGCCCCGGCACTGCACGCGTCCATTTCGACAAGGATATGATCCTTGAATATGTGGGACAGGCGCCATCCGAATTCACACTTCACGCGCGCAATCCGGCGCATAATGTCCGTTTTGGCGGCAATAACCTTATTTTTGCACAAATGGGTTCAGCACCAAATTGTTCTGATACAGACAATGGCAGGCGCTCGGGCAATCAAGCGGATTTCCGCAATTTCCTCAAACTGGCGCAGATGCATAATATCATCAATGCGACGGGTGGTTATCCGGTCGAACCCATTGATATCCATCCGTCTGTGCGACACCTGGAATGCATCCGCGATCTTGCGACGCTCACAGATAAACCATTCCATATTTATTCGCTCGGTAAGGAACGCAATGAAGACGGAATAGAGATTGCACGGATCGCTCGTGGCATCAGCCGTGAACAATTACAGGAGGAAGCCTCCTGCTACACGATTATCAATACCAACTCCCCGCTTAAACTGGATATCCCGATGATGGAAGGCATTATCCAGATGTCTGGTAACGGTCAGATCGTTATTGTAACACCGTTCACACTTGCCGGAGCAATGGCTCCGGTTACCATTGCCGGCGCATTGGTGCAGCAAAATGCAGAAGCATTAGCGGGAATTTCTTTCACTCAAATGGTCAAGAAGGGCGCTCCTGTCGGCTATGGAGGATTTACCTCCAATGTCGATATGAAATCCGGAGCTCCTGCCTTCGGTACACCTGAATACATGAAAGCGCAGATGGTCGGCGGCCAACTGGCCCGCCGCTACGGCATTCCTTATCGCACCTCCAATGTTTGCGCGGCCAATACGGTCGATGCACAGGCAGCCTATGAGTCGGTTTTTTCGCTTTGGGGAGCCATTCAAGGCGGCGCGAATTTCATGCTGCATTCAGCAGGCTGGCTCGAGGGCGGGTTGTGCTGCTCCTACGAAAAAATGATCCTGGATTTCGACCTCTTGCAAATGGTGGCGGAATTTCTGACCCCGCTTGATCTGTCTGAAGATGCGCTTGGCGTCGAAGCTATGCGCGACGTTGGACCCGGTGGACATTTCTTTGGCACGGCGCACACGCAATCGCGCTACAAAACAGCCTTCTATGCTCCAATCATCTCTGATTGGCGCAATTACGAGAGTTGGCAGGAAGCTGGATCCCCCACAGCGATCGAGCGCGCAAACCGGGTCTGGAAAGAGCGGCTCGCAACCTATGTCAAACCTGCGATCAACCCGGCTATCGAAGAAGAAATCGATGCTTTCGTAGCCAAACGAAAGTCTGAAGGCGGCGCTCCAACCGACTTCTAATTGGCTGACTCAGTTTCTCAACATCTTGAATCATATTTATACCCAAGAGGCTTAATTGCATGAAATCGCACGTTAAAGCAGTTGTCATCGGCGGCGGCGTTGTCGGATGTTCAGTCCTTTACCATCTTGCTCGTGCTGGCTGGACTGATGTCTTGCTGATCGAGCGCTCAGAGTTAACATCGGGTTCCTCATGGCATGCTGCCGGCGGCTTTCACACACTTAATGGCGATCCAAATGTAGCCAAGCTGCAGGCTTATACGGTCAGCCTTTACAAGGAAATTGAAGAGCTTTCCGGTCAATCATGCGGCTTGCATTTAACTGGCGGCGTCATGATGGCCGACAGCCCGGAACGCATGGACTTTTTGCGGCTAGCGCATGCACGAGGACGCTACCTTGGCATGGATACCGAACTGATCACACCGTCCGAAGCCAAAGCCATGTTCCCGTTAATGGACGAAAGCAACTTTGTCGGCGCCATGTGGGATCCGGTCGAGGGTCATCTTGATCCATCTGGAACAACACACGCCTATGCCAAGGCTGCACGCAAACTCGGAGCTGAAATATCGCTGCGTAATCGCGTCGTCGAATTAACGCAGGAGGTTGATGGCACATGGAACGTGATTACCGAGCAAGGAACGGTAAAAGCCGAACATGTCGTTAATTGCGGCGGTCTTTGGGCCCGTGAAGTGGGTCGTATGGTCGGACTGGAACTGCCCGTTCTCGCCATGGAACATATGTATCTCCTGACCGAAGATGTTCCGGAGGTCATGGAATTCAACCAGAGTACCGGTCGCGAGCTCATTGGCGTCATGGATTTCAAAGGTGAAATCTATACGCGGCAGGAACGCAATGGCATTCTGCTTGGCACCTATGAAAAGGCCGCGAAGCCATGGTCCCCGGTCAATACGCCTTGGGATTTTGGTCACGAACTGCTTGCGCCGGATATTGATCGTATCGCCCCTTCCTTGGAAGTCGGGTTCAAGCATTTTCCAGGCATTGAAAAGGCTGGAATAAAACAAATTATCAATGGGCCGTTCACTTTTGCACCAGACGGCAATCCCCTGGTGGGGCCTGTCCCTGGACTGACCAATTATTGGACCGCATGCGCTGTCATGGCCGGTTTCAGTCAGGGCGGTGGCGTTGGTCTGGCACTCTCCAACTGGATGGTGCATGGCGAGCCCGGATTTGATGTTTGGGGTATGGATGTCGCTCGCTTCGGTGAATGGGCAACCTTGCGCTATACCAACGCCAAGGTTCGCGAGAATTATTCTCGCCGTTTTTCCATACGATTTCCCAACGAAGAGCTACCAGCCGCGCGGCCTCAACAAACCACACCGCTCTATGAAACGATGCTCTCGCAAAATGCCGTGATGGGTGATTCCTGGGGTCTGGAAACACCGCTCTGGTTTGCACCCAAAGGCACAGAAGCGAAGGACATCGTTTCCTACCACCGCTCCAACGATTTCGAGCATATTGGCAAAGAGGTGCGGGCAACGCGTGAGCGTGTAGGCGTTACCGAAATTGCCAACTTCGCTAAGTACGAGGTTACAGGCATCGGAGCGGAAGCCTTTCTTTCCCGGTTGATGACCAACACAATGCCGAAAAAGGGACGCCTTGTCCTGACACCGATGCTCAATCACGAAGGCAAGCTTATCGGCGACTTTACGATTGCAAAGGCAGATGACGAGCGCTTTGTTATATGGGGTTCATCAGCGGCACAGCGTTATCACATGCGCTGGTTCCAAAAGCAGCAGCCAAAAGACGGTTCCGTTACTATTCATCGTTTTGATCAAACATTGGTCGGCTTGTCGATTGCAGGGCCGAAAGCACGCGATGTTCTCGCCAAACTTGTTGATGAAGATGTGTCCAATGCTGCGTTTCGCTTTATGGATTATCGGGAGATGGCCGTTGGGGGCGCGCCATGCAGGGTAAACCGCATTTCCTATACGGGCGATCTTGGCTACGAAATATGGATGGAACCAGCCTATCAAAGGCTGGTCTACAAGGCGATCAAGGATGCTGGCGCTGAATATGATATTGTCGATTTCGGTATGCGTGCCCTGCTCTCCATGCGGCTCGAAAAGAATTTCCCGACATGGTATCGCGAACTGCGGCCGATCTACGGTCCCTATGAGGGTTCAATGGATCGCTTCGTCAAGCTCTCCAAGAATGATTTCATTGGCAGGGAAATGGCAATGCGAGAAAAAGCAGACTTCGATGCTGGTACCAGCACGAAGTTACGCCGTGTCTCGCTTATCATTGATGTACCATCAAGTGATGATGCAGCAGATGTCATGGGCGATGAACCCATTTGGGCAAAAGTCTCCAAGGATTACGGTGTCGTTCAGGCCAGCCATGGCGTCGGTGCTCCGCGCTTCAATAAGGAAGGTGAAGTTGTCGCCAATGCTGGAGACATTGGTGCCGTGCAAGGCGAATGGCGTGTGGTTGGCTGGGTAACATCCGGCGGCTATGCCCACTATGTAGGGCATTCCATGGCACAGGGATATGTGCCTGCAGAACTTGCTGCAAATGAGGACCAGGGCTTGTTCGAAGTGGAAATCCTTGGACGCCGGAGAGCCGCCCGGATCAATATCGAGCCACCATTCGACCCATCAGGTGAAAAGATGCGCGGGTAATTCCCGCGATGAAATGAAAGGCAGGCCTTTGCGCCTGCCTGTCCAGCCAACAACGACAAGAGCACTGGCCGCCTCGTCATAGCGCTGGGCCAACTCCCATGATTTGCAATCTATGGCAGCAACGTCCGCACGACCGGTTGCTACGGCCTTAATAGATTTCCGGTGCCCACCCGTTTCGGAATGACTAATGAAGAGACCTAGTGTCTCGCCCAAAGCCTCAAGGTCGCGCTTCAGAGAAAGATATCCAGACATGGAATCGGGGCTGTTAAACGCGAGACGTTTTTGCCTGATTGTATCCAAAGGCAGATGGGGCTTTCCGTCGGGGGGAGCAGCTACGGCAACACCCTCACCGCGCCTCATTACAATCGGACTGGAATAAAACGCTTCCTTGCCGCCTTCTGTGCCGGAGTAGTCGTCCTGTCCCACAAGCCGGACATGTGGTTGCAGCCCGAGCTCCATCGGTCCCCAACAGGTCTGCGCCAATAAAAGAGCGGGATGACGCCAAAGCGTGGGAAGATCGAGTTCATCTGGCGGCAACGTCGCCGGGTCTGGGGCGATAATATTGCCCGCAGCATCTCTAATGCCCCCCGGGACCGCAGGCAGGTCGGCGTTGCGTCTTGTCAGGTGATCCGGTGCATCAAAGCTTTCTGCGCGAAGAATGTCACGCAGGAGGGACCATTGCGCATCCACTTCTGCACGTCGTTCCGGCCAATCATACATCGGCAAAGCCGCCACCAGAGTCATGCGCTATACTTAATCTTTCGGTGGCTCTGCGGGAATAGGTAAAGTTGAACCGCCCTGCATACTGATGCCATGACGCCGGGGACGAAAAGCCCGTGCTGTCGCAGGCTCACGTCTTAGCACGGGATGGACAACCTCTTGCTTCTTGCGGAATGCATAGGCGCGCAGAATTTCAAAATAGTTACGAAATACGTAGCCGCCATTCATCCGCTGCCATTCATCTCGTTGTTCATCATAGATTTGCGGCAGATCATACCAAGGTGCGGTGGGGCGCTTATGATGAACAAAATGCAGATTATTATTGAGAAAAAGCAGCGCCAATGGAGATTTCTCGACAATTATCGTCCGCCCATCAGGGCGCTCTGACCATTGATGTTCGCAATAGGTACGGATGGCGATGATTGATAATCCCCAATAAGCCGCGGTGAGCGTATAAATCCAGAGGGGAATATCAAACAAAGCCCAGACGACAACAAGCATGGGAATGAGACCAAGCAAGTGCAAAACCCATGCATTGCGTGTCTTACGTTCCCCGCCAGAGACGAGCTTGAACTCGCTTATAAGGAACCCGGCAACCATTAATGCAGGGCCAATTATAACCCGGCCGACAAGCGTATTGTTCCAGTTCAGCAAGATTTTCAAAGGCTTTGGCAGTTTGTTCCAATCACCCAGCGCGCGAAAATAGCTTTCCGGGTCATCATAAGGGTCGGTCAAGCGCTCATCAGCATGGTGTTTGAGATGCAGGTGCTTATAGCGCCTGAACGGGTAGAACATTCCAAGTGGTACGGAGACGAGCAGCTCGTTAATTGTCCCATTGCGTGTTGGATGACCGTGCAAGGCTTCATGTTGCAGTGACGAATGAAACGCGACTGCTAGGGCCATCAGCAAAAGCGCCAAAATCGGCATTGAGGGATAAAGATAAAGCCCTGCAAAAATCCAAAGCCCGTAACACAACACCATCAAACCAATAGTCGGCCATTCAATACGGTGCCATTTGTGATTTGCGGATGAATGAGAGGTATGTCGTTCTGATTCCATGTTTTTCATGGTCTCACTGTCAGGAACTGTCAGCAATGATACAATTGTGACTAGGTGTTGATTTTGCGCACCAAATAATGCATTTGTTGTACATTATAAACAAATAGTGATGGCCAGATGGATAAGCGAGATCTTTCGCGCCTGTTTCAAACGCGGATAAAAAGCCTTCTCAATCGTAGCGGCGAGAATCAATCGGCATTCGCTCAATCGGTTGGAATTGACCGTTCTGCGCTGTCACAGCTCTTATCTGGCCAGTCAACGCGGCTCCCCAGGGTTGAAACCTTGCTCAATATTGCTGAGCGACATTCGGTTTCCCTGGATTGGCTGCTGGGCCTTAGTCAAGATGAAGGGATTACCGGCGAGCTACGCCCAAGCATGGAGATTGAGGAAGGGCCGGATAATTTCGAGCGCACTCTTCTGGTCCGCTGGCATGCTGAAGCAACCGGTAGCAAGATTCGCTATGTGCCAGCGCGTATTCCGGATTTGCTGCGTACCCCTGCCGTCATCGCCTATGAAACATCCATGGTTCATCGCGATCCGGCGGCGCAAATGATCGAAACGGCCTTTCGTCTCGATTATAATCGCCAACCCGGTACAGACATGGAAGTCTGCATGCCGTTTCAAACTTTGAATGATTTTGCGTCCGGGAACGGAATCTGGAGCGAATTGACCAAGGACGTTCGCGCTGAGCAACTTGGACATATGTCGTCGTTGCTGGAAGAACTTTACCCCTCCTTCCGTCTCTATCTGTTCGATGGGCGCGAGAAATTTTCCGTGCCTTACACGGTTTTTGGACCTTACAGAGTCGCCCTGTTCGTTGGCGGTATGTACCTCGTCCTCAACACAACAGAATCTGTATTGACGATGCAGCGCCACTTTGACGGTCTGATACGCGTAGCGAAGGTCAACGCGCACGAAGTCGCCGGCTATGTTTCGTCCTTGACAATAAAATAGCCACAGCGTCGGGCCTTGTCGCATATGGGAATTGACCACATATAAAGATTTCTTTATATCAGCATATCATACAATTAAAGGACAACTTCGATGAACCGTGCGAACCCGCTTGCCGAACTGATTGCTGAAAAGGGTGTGCTATTGGCTGACGGTGCTACCGGCACCAATCTTTTTGCTGCAGGTCTTGAAGCAGGTGAAGCACCGGAGCTTTGGAACGAAGCGCAACCTGAAAAAATAACCGCATTGCACCAGGGCTTCGTGGACGCGGGTGCCGATATTATCTTGACCAACTCGTTTGGCGGCACACGGCACCGCCTTAAACTACACCATGCTCAAGATCGCGTTTTCGAGTTGAATAAGGCAGCGGCCGAATTGGCTCGAGGCGTTGCCGACAAGGCAAATCGGAAAGTTATTGTTGCAGGCTCAGTAGGCCCTACAGGTGAGTTGCTGGTTCCGCTTGGCGCTCTCACCGAAGAAGATGCGGTTGCTGCGTTCACAGAACAATTGGAAGGCTTGAAGGCTGGTGGCGTCGATGTTGCCTGGATCGAGACAATGTCTGCGCCCGGTGAAATTCGCGCAGCAGCGGAGGCAGCAGTCAAAGTCGGTCTTCCTTATGTCTATACGGGCTCCTTTGATACGGCCGGCAAGACTATGATGGGCCTGCCACCCAAGGAAATTCATGGCGTAGTAGACGGTTTGGCAGAACGTCCAGTCGCGGTTGGCGCCAATTGCGGCGTCGGTGCCTCGGATATATTGGCATCCCTGCTCGATATGAGCGAGGCCGATCCGTCAGCCACTATTGTAATCAAGGGAAATTGCGGCATTCCGGAATTTCGCGGCGCCGAGATTTATTATTCCGGCACACCTGAACTCATGTCCGACTATGCCCATATGGCAATTAACGGCGGTGCGAAAATCATCGGTGGGTGCTGCGGTACGTCATTCGAACATCTGGCAGCCATGCGCAAAGCGCTCGATAGCCATACACATGGACCACGGCCAACGGTGGAAGAAATTGTTGAAGTCATAGGGCCGATGCGCAACAAGCTCGCTGCCCATGCCGACAACACCCCCAAACGCGAGCGTCGTGGGCGGCGCGGTTAGAGCCTACGCAAACGCGGCCATGTGAAAGCGCTGCTGATCGGATACATATACGTGTTCCCGTCCAACGGGGCATGCCAGCCTCGCTTTGCATCCTCTATCCATGCATTCGAAACCGTCAGTCCAAAGGTGGTCCCGGCAGCGATCCACCGCAAAGCCGATCCCGTCAAAAGCTTGAACAGGACAGGCTGATAGACACGGTTTACTCAAACAGACATCACATGGATGAATGGTTGGAGACAGTTGCGAAGGCTCGAGAGCACTATCAAACAGTAACGCACCTCTAAACGCCTGCCACAGTCCATATTGGGGATGAATCAGCAACCCGAGCGGAGAAGCGGAAAGCCCTTCAGCGCGCTTTGCCCACTCCTGGAATGGCTGATACGGTTGGTCGGAAGGGAAAACGGCAAAGGCCCCCACACGCGTGGCGACTTTGTTTAGTATTTCCTTTGACCAACTATCCAGCGGATCATCCATATTTGACTGCGACTGCCGCCATTGACCGAAGTGCGGCCATATGGTCGAGCCGAAATGCCCGATCATTATCGCACTTTTGAAATCGGTATGTTCACCAAGGCTCGGGGCCGGTGTCTTGGCATCAAACATAAAACTACCGCGCGGAACAAGGCCAAAAGGCCTTAGTTCCGCAGCAATCCAATCCAACTTCATGTCAGCAGTCATTGCCAGACAACCTACCCCTTAACTGCCGAGGCCCAGACGTCTTTATGGATAAAATCGGCCACTTTAGCCCGGCCGTCTTCGGGCTTCTTTCAGGTGAATGCGTCGGGCATCGATGCCTTTTTCTTGGCAATAAACTCTTTGAGCGATTCATCGATTGCCGGATCAAGGTACGGCGCCTCGTAAGTCTCCAGCCAACGGCGGGCAAGTTCGTTGGCGCGCTGGTCGGCACGCTTTTCACCCTCAGCAAGCCATTGCTCATAGGAATTGTTGTCAGCAATGTTCGAACGATAAAAGGCTGTTTGGAAATTGGCCTGTGTATGGTCGCAGCCGAGATAGTGGCTGCCGGGCCCAACCTGCCTGATGGCATCCATAGCTTGGCCGTTTTCGGAAAGATCGACGCCTTCGGCGATTTTCTGGGCCATGCCGAGCTGGTCAATATCCATCATAAACTTCTCGTAAGAGGATACTAATCCGCCTTCGAGCCAACCAGCGGCGTGCAGCACAAAGTTTGTACCCGCCAGCAGCGTCGAATTCAAAGTGTTTGCACTTTCATAGGCCGCCTGAGCATCGGAAACCTTTGATGCGCAAAGCGAACCACCCGTGCGGAACGGCAATCCGAGCCGGCGTGCAAGTTGCGCAGCGCCGTATGACACAAGCGATGGCTCAGGAGTGCCAAATGTCGGTGCTCCCGATTGCATGGAGATAGATGAAGCAAAAGTACCGAAAATGACCGGAGCGCCTGGACGAATCAACTGAGTAAACGACGCCCCCGCCAGAACCTCGGCCAGAACCTGCGTCAGCGTCCCAGCCACGGTAACCGGGCTCATTGCGCCCGCAAGAATGAATGGCGTGACGATGCAGGCCTGATTGTTGCGTGCATATACTTTCAATGCGCCCAACATCGTCTCATCGAAAACCATCGGTGAATTTGCGTTAATAAGGCTGGTCAGCACTGTGTTCTGGTCAAGATAATCTTCACCAAACACAAGTTTGCACATGGAAATTGTATCTTCAGCCCGCTCGGGTGCAGTGACAGATCCCATAAATGGTTTGTCGGAATATTTGATATGAGCATAGATCATATCAAGATGGCGCTTGTTTACAGGCACATCCACCGGCTCACAGACTGTACCGCCCGAGTGATGGATCGAGGGGGCCATATAGGCGAGCTTCACGAAATTCTGAAAGTCGGCAATGGTCGCATAGCGACGATTGCCATCGAGGTCGCGAACGAAAGGCGGACCGTATACAGGGGCAAAAACTGTCGCTTTCCCACCAATCTGGACCGACCGCTCCGGATTGCGCGCATTTTGCGTATAAACTGAAGGCGCTGTTTTCAAAAGTGAGCGTGGCAAACCTTTTGGAAAATGAACCCGCTCGCCTTTGACATCAGCGCCAGCCTCTTTCCACAGTGCGAGGGCCTCTGCGTCATCGCGAAACTCAATACCGATCTCTTCCAGCACTGTGTCGGCATTGGCTTCGATAATCGCCAAACCTTCCTCGTCCAGCACCTCATAGGTATTTATCTTGCGGGTAATATAAGTCAGTGATTTTCCAGGCCCGCCACCAGACCGTGCGGCACGGCGCGCGGCAGCTCCAGCTCCTGCGCCACGACCGCGGCGAACACCACCGCCTGTTTCCGCCTCAGCGGAAGCATCAACTGACGTATCCTCACTCATTTTCTTATCTCCTCAGCGCTTCGTGAGCGCAGGCTTTTCCTTCAACAGACCAAATCCTAACCGCATAGCCTGCAAGAGCGTTTCCGTGTGCGGCACCCGGTGGCGCATCGGAGACAACCAACAGTCGTTTTCGTCATTTACGAGGTCGCATTTAAGCAATGTGTTTTCAGCAACTTGCCCGATATGATAGAGAAACGCCAGAACCCTTGTTTACATCTGCATGAGGCGCGAAAGGAAGCATAGAAATGGCCGACGATGAAATCATTCTTTCGGAGCTTTCAGACGAAGAACTCGTCGAGCAAATGCACGATGATCTGTATGACGGCCTCAAGGAAGAGATCGAAGAAGGCACAAACATTCTGCTTGAACGCGGCTGGGTGCCCTATAGGGTCCTGACTGAAGCGCTAGTGGAGGGAATGCGTATCGTCGGCGAAGATTTCCGCGATGGTATCCTCTTCGTGCCGGAAGTTTTGCTGTCAGCCAATGCGATGAAAGCAGGCATGTTCATCCTCCGCCCTCTCCTTGCAGCAACCGGCGCGCCCAAGCAGGGCAAGCTGGTAATTGGCACTGTTAAGGGTGACATTCATGACATTGGCAAGAATCTCGTTGGCATGATGATGGAAGGCGCAGGGTTTGATGTGATTGACCTCGGCATCAATAATCCCGTTGAAAATTATCTGGCGGCCATTGAAGAGCACAAACCCGATATCCTTGGCATGTCGGCGCTTTTGACCACGACAATGCCGTATATGAAGGTCGTCATCGACACGATGAAGGAAAAAGGCATTCGGGACGACTATGTGGTACTCGTCGGCGGTGCACCGCTTAATGAAGAGTTCGGCAAAGCAGTCGGCGCGGATGCCTATTGCCGCGATGCGGCGGTTGCCGTTGAAACTGCAAAATCCTACATGAAGCGCAAACATAATCAGATGTCGGGCGCATAATTACGAAACGGCCGCATGATAATGCAGCCGCTCGTTCTCAGTAAAATGGGAGAAAGCGCCATATTGGCGCTTTAATTATTGAGCAGAATTTGCAACGCGGTGGCCTGCGTTCTGAGTTGCATTTACAGTATTTGCAGCATCGGCACCCACGCCCCGAATGGTATTTGCGCAGCCCGCTAGTGTAACTACAGCAAGAATAGCTGCAATCGGAGCAAAGTGTGATAGTTTCATGGAAATGTCTCCCGTTCTGATAAATTAAATCCAACGTTCGCATAACGCGATGGAGCAACATCGGTTCCATGAATGTTAGCCGAAACCACACAATTCAACCGGAGCCTGTACGGATCATTGCTTGCGGAATGATTGCACGCGAAGTGCTTGCCATTCGCGAACAGTTTGGCCTCGATCATTTACAGTTGATATGCCTGCCGGCGGAGTATCACCACTACCCTGACAAAATAGCGCCATCTGTTGATCAAGCTATTCAAAAAGCCAAGGCCGAAGGTATAACAAACATCTTCATCGGTTATGCTGACTGCGGAACGGGCGGTTTGCTGGATCGGGTATGCGAAAAGCACGGTGTGGAACGGATTGCTGGCCCTCACTGCTTTTCATTCTATGCGGGTAACGACCTCTTTGCCGCACAATGGGATGATGACATGACATCATTTTTCATGACAGATTTTCTTGCCCGCCATTTTGACGCCTTCATGGTCAAACCCTTGGGATTGGATCGCCATCCGGAATTGCGGGACATCTATTTCGGCAACTACAAAAAGATGGTCTATATGGCACAAACAGACAATCCGGAACTGAGCGTAAAAGCTGAAAAAGCCGCAGAGTTCTTAGGATTGGCTTACGAGCGTCGGCTTACCGGCTATGGCGACCTGGTACCTGCACTGAAGGCGGCAGCCGGTCACTGAACGGCTTGCCTCCCCCAATGTCAGCGAGTTTAATTTCTCTTTGTTTTTTGATTCCAACAGGAATTTTCCATGCGATTTCCCATTTTGACAGTTCTTCTGATCTGCATCGCACATTCTGCTTTTGCGGATGGGACCATCAACAAAATCATCACGGCTTCAGACAAAGTTCGTCTCGCCTCGCATGAAACAACCAAAGCGCAGGCGTTGAGCGAAGCAAGAAAAGGCGGAGAACCGGCAGATATAGCCAAACTCAACGATATTCTTGCCGCGCCCACTCTCGGATTTGGTGAGAATTTTGACATGACCGGCAACTGGCAATGCCGCACAATAAAGCTTGGGAAAACCACGCCGCTGGTAATTTACAGCTGGTTCAAATGTCGTGTCACCGATGATGGATCCGGTTGGATGCTGGAAAAGATAAGCGGATCGCAGCGTACCAAAGGTCGCTTCTTCACTGATAGTGACACAAGGCTGATCTATTTGGGAAGTGGCTTTATTGCTGGTGAAAAGCCGAAAAAATATGGTTCTGGCGCTGATACTGACGAGGTAGGTTATGCCTACCGAATGTCAACGAACTCGTTCCGGATTGAGTTTCCCTCACCAGCGCTCGAGTCAATTTTGGATGTTCTGGAATTAAAACGTTAAGCCCTTTCGTCATTGCAATGTCACCAAGCTCACGCCATATGCGTCGAAAGCACAAGCAAGACGAGAACATGACTGCTACTCAAGCAAACCATAAACCAAGTCCTGAGGACCACATAGAAGAGATGCAAGCGGACAACGATCCGCGGCCTCTCTCTCAGGTTTTCAAGGATTTATCTCTTTCCGTTACCGCTCCTGTTTCATTCACCGAACTGGAGGACGCATTTACAGATCGCAGTTTTGCTGCGCTGTTGACGTTCTTTGCCATCTTGAACCTGCTGCCACTGCCCCCTGGCACTGGAATAGTCACAGGTATCCCCCTTGTGCTTGTGTCGGTTCAAATGGTCATGGGACGGGATTCCGTTTGGCTGCCCTCTTTTCTGCGCACAAAGTCAATTTCGCCTGAACGTTTCAGGCAGGTTTCCGACAAGATTGTGCCCAGGCTCCAATGGCTCGAGCGCTTTATAAAACCACGCAACTGGCCGTTTGGTCGGAAACAAGGCGACCGCTTGCTCGGTGCTTTTACTACTATTCTCGGCATGTCAGTCGTATTGCCGATGCCGCTTTCAAACTGGCTCCCAGCGCTCGCAACTGCAATTATCGGAATTGCCTTATGTGAACGCGATGGGCGACTATTGTTTGCAGGGCTTACAATAGGTGTTGTCTCAATTGCGATTGTCGCTGGTTTTGCCTTCGTCGCTGCCAGCGTTATTACCTATGCAGCGAGTTTTTGGCCCTTCTAAAATAAGTTGTCGCAAAAATAGCACCACGGTACGTCGCATTTGAGTGCCCGTGCGTCGTGAGATAGCTAGCTTAGCCCAATATTTTCCGGCACAAGGAACGTTGTCGGAGGACCTTTTGCATGGCTGATCTCATTGTCGTTTATTGGCGGGATATACCCGCCCAAGTGACCGTCAAAAAAGGCCGCCAGGCAGCAAAGCGTGAACTCCCCATTCGTTTTACTGAAGCTATCGACATGTGCGCGATGCGCATAGGTGCCAAAGATTCTGACGCTTATCTGGCCGAATGGCGTCGCGGCACGCCGGTGCCTGTCAGTGACGATCTTGAAACTGAGGCTGATACGGCCCTCGCCCGTATTGACAATGATTATGACCGGGAACGCCTTGTGGCGCTTGTAAAGGCAGGTGGACATGACAATTCATGAATTGAGAGCGAAGCCAATGACAAAAATCGCAGCATCAATCGAAGTCGCAGCGCGCCAGGCTATCGAATCCCAAGACCTTCCGGGCCTTTTCCCGGCCGGTACGCGTGTTTATATCACTGACATGGGCAGCGATAGCGTTGATACGCTCACAGCGGCTGCAAAGCGCGTTCATGATCTTGGATATAAGCCTGTTCCACATTTCGCTTCGCGTCGCCTTTCGACAAAAGCTGCCTTGGAAACCCGCATTCAACGCGCTGCGCAGGAAGCTGGCGTCACAGATGTCCTCGTCATTGGCGGTGGTCTTGAGCGTCAGGCCGGTGAATTTTCTTCCACAATGCAGGTTCTTGAAACCGGCTTTTTTGATAAATATGGCATTACGGAAATGGGTGTTGCCGGTCATCCGGAAGGAAGCCCTGAGTTTTCCGAAGCTGTTGCTTTGGAGGCGCTTCGCCTCAAGAAGAATTTCGGTGAACGCACCGGTGCTCGTATTCGGGTAGTCACCCAGTTCGGTTTTGATGCTGATCGCTTTATCCGTTATTCGGAATCGCTGCGCGAGCATGGCGTGGATTTGCCAGTCCATCTGGGCGTCGCAGGCCCCGCAAAAATCACAACGCTGATTAAATATGCTGCAATGTGTGGTGTAGGTAATTCAATCAGCTTCTTGAAGAAGAATGCGCTTTCGCTAACTGCGCTCGCGACAAGCCATTCTCCGGAGGGTGTAGTTGGCCCAATCGAGCAGCACGCGATTGCCAATCCGGCATCCGCGATCAAGCAGATACACGTGTTTCCGTTTGGTGGCCTGAAGAAATCATCCGAATGGCTGGTTGATCGTGGTTCATGGAACTTGAACGCTACACCCTACCTAGCAGTCAACTCAGCGGCCAATTAAGGATTTCTGCATGACCCGTACGATCGTTGCCTCGGCAACCAGAGAGATCATCATAGGTTTCGATCAGCCTTTTTGCGTAATCGGCGAGCGGATCAACCCTACCGGGCGCAAGAAGCTTGCCGCAGAGATGGTGGCTGGAAACTTCGATACTGTCATCAGGGATGCACTGGAACAGGTGGCCGCTGGCGCAACCATGCTGGATGTGAATGCCGGGGTAACCGCGGTGGATCCGAATGCTACGGAGCCTGATCTTCTGGTCAAGACACTTGAGATCGTACAGAATCTGGTTGACGTGCCGCTTTCCATAGACAGTTCGGTTACGGCAGCTATCGAAGCTGCTCTGCGTGTTGCCAAAGGTCGTCCATTGGTGAATTCAGTAACCGGTGAAGAGGAAAAACTAGAAGCCATTCTTCCGCTTATAAAGAAATATAATGTCCCGGTCGTAGCCATCTCGAACGACGAGACCGGAATTTCCATGGATCCAGACGTTCGCTTTGCGGTTGCCAAGAAGATCGTTCAACGTGCCGCTGATTTCGGCATTCCCGCCCACGACATTGTTGTCGATCCGCTGGTCATGCCCATCGGAGCCCTCGGCGATGCGGGACGTCAGGTATTTGCCCTGCTTCGCCGCCTGCGGGAAGAACTCAAGGTAAATACCACTTGCGGCCTGTCAAACATTTCGTTCGGTTTACCGCATCGTCATGGCATCAATGCCGGTTTCATTCCAATGGTCATCGGCGCTGGGATGACGTCGGCCATTATGAATCCATGCCGCCCACAGGAGATGGAAGCGGTGCACGCTGCCAATGTTCTCAACGGCACCGATGCCAATTGCACCTATTGGATCAAAAAATACCGTGACCACCAGCCAGCAGCGGCAGGTGCAACTGCGGGAATTTCTGTCCCTGCCGATTCATCCGGTGGTGGTCGTCGCCGTGGTGGACGAGATGCGCGACGCGGCGTCGCAAGCTAGCCGTTTGCGTCAGACGCTCGGCCCGGCATAGATAGGTGGAGGCTACACCCTGCCCTCCACCTAATGAGTTTTGGAGTACCGATCTTGAACGCACCCGTTAAAACACCTGAAAGCTCCGCCAGAGAAGCACTCGTGCTTTTCATGCCTTCAGGAAAGCGTGGTCGCTTTGCAGTTGGCACTCCTATCCTCGATGCAGCACGTACTCTCGGCGTATATGTCGAAAGTGTTTGTGGCGGTCGCGGTATTTGCGGCCGTTGTCAGGTCGAAGTACAGGAGGGCCGCTTTGCCAAACATGGCATTACCTCCTCCAACGATCATATTTCGGAATTTGGCGCCAAAGAGCAACGATACGCGGAAAAGCGGGACCTCAAACAAGGCAGGCGCCTGTCCTGTTCGGCGACAATCCTTGGCGATCTTGTTGTCGACGTTCCGCAAGACGTTCAAGTCAATGCACAGGTCGTACGCAAAGACGTCGACACACGCGTGATCGAGCGTAATCCCGCTATCCGCATGTGCTATGTCGAGGTTGAAGAGCCCGACATGCACAAACCGCTTGGCGATCTGGACCGACTGAAGGCTGCGCTCGAAAAGGAATGGGGCTTTCACAATATAGACGTCGACACCTATCTTCTCGCCGATGTTCAGAAGATACTTCGCAAGGGCGAATGGGGCGTCACTGCCGCTATCCACCATGATGAAGAGACATCCCGCCCAACCATAATCGGCTTGTGGCCTGGCCTCAAGAATGAAGCCTATGGCATTGCTTGTGATATAGGCTCCACGACGATTGCCATGCATCTGTCGTCGCTTCTTTCAGTTCGTACCATCGCATCGGCGGGCACGTCCAATCCGCAAATCCGCTTCGGCGAAGACCTGATGAGCCGCGTCTCATATGTCATGATGAATCCGGACGGACGCGAAGGCATGACCACCGCCGTTCGTGGGGCGATAAATGAACTGATCGACAGGGTCTGCGCCGAAGGCGGAGTTGCCCGCGAAGATATTCTCGATGCAGTTTTCGTCGGCAATCCGATCATGCACCATCTTTTCCTCGGCATTGATCCGACAGAGCTAGGTGGAGCGCCATTTGCGCTGGCGGTTTCAGGCGCTGTGCATCTCAAGTCATCTGACATTGGCCTTCCGATGAATCCCGGAACCCGTGTTTACATGCTGCCATGTATCGCTGGGCACGTTGGCGCTGATGCTGCAGCCGCCACTCTGGCGGAAGGCCCGCATCGCCAAGAAGAGATGATGTTGCTGGTTGATGTAGGCACCAATGCCGAGATCGTTCTGGGAAATCGTCACCGCACAGTTGCGGCTTCATCGCCGACTGGTCCGGCCTTTGAAGGTGCAGAAATTTCTGGTGGTCAGCGTGCAGCACCCGGCGCCATTGAGAGGGTTCGCATAGATCCTGTAACTCTGGAGCCTCGCTTCCGGGTGATCGGCACAGAACAATGGTCCGACGAGCCGGGCTTTGATGACGCTGTGGCGGCAAGCGGTATTACCGGCATTTGCGGCTCGGCCATTATTGAAGTCGTTGCGGAGATGTATCTGTCTGGAATAATTTCCGAAGATGGCGTGATCGACGGTAGCCTTGCTGCCAAATCACCACGCGTTATGGCAACTGGCCGCACGTTTTCCTACCTTTTGCATGAAGGTATGCCGACAATTACCATTACCCAGACAGATGTCCGAGCCATTCAGCTGGCAAAAGCGGCACTTTATGCCGGGGTCAAGTTGCTGATGGACAAGTTGGGCATTGATCACGTCGATCAAATACGGTTTGCCGGTGCCTTTGGCTCGTTTATCGATCCGAAATACGCCATGGTTCTCGGTCTGATCCCTGATTGCGATTTGGACAAGGTTCAAGCCGTGGGTAACGCGGCGGGTACCGGCGCACGCATGGCTCTGCTAAACCGTAACTATCGCCGCGAAATCGAGGACACTGTTACTCGCATCGAGAAAATTGAAACGGCTCTTGAACCGAAGTTCCAAGAACATTTCGTTTATGCAATGGCGATGCCGAACAAGGTCGATCCTTTCCCAAGACTGTCCAAAGCCGTTACCTTGCCTCCACGCAAAAATGTCAGCGAGGATGGCATTGCAGGTGACGCCACGCCGCGTCGCCGTTCACGTGAGGATCGCGCTGCCCGCCGATCACGTGATTAGCTTTGTTACTTTCGTAATTTCCGCTATCAAACAACCTCATATGAGTGATTCCGGAAATTACCACCTATGATAGCGTGTTTTGATATTGGTGGCTCAGCCATCAAGGGTGCGATAGCCTATTCGCCAGAAGATATTCGCCCTTTGTCCAAGGTTGCTACTCCCCTGCACGACTTCGATCTATTTGCCATGGCAATAGAAAAAATTGCAGCTGATGGCGGCGTGGCTCCGACAAGTCTGATATCTATATCAATCGCGGGAGTTGTCGACTCTGACACTGGCGTGATCACTTGTGCCAATATCCCATGTATAAATGGCCGCCGGTTGGTTGCGGACCTTAGTGAGAAACTGAAACGGCCAGTGCTTGTGGCAAACGATGCTGACTGTTTTGCATTGTCCGAAGCTGTCGTCGGTGCTGGACGCAATCATCGGGTTGTCTTCGGCATCATTCTGGGAACAGGCGTTGGCGGTGGCCTGGTTATAAACGGCAAAATTCACGAGGGGACTGGAGGTTTTGCAGGCGAATGGGGCCATGGTCCTGTTTCGGCGACACTTGCAGGCAACCCGCCCATTGCCATACCTCGTTATGCATGCGGTTGCGGTCAGATTGGCTGCGTTGATGCAGTAGGAGCGGCTCGCGGCATGGAACGGCTCCATGCACATATTCACGGTGTTTCGCTTGCCAGCACAGAGATTATTGCAGCTTGGGATGCTGGTGACGAGGCAGCAGCTCGAACGATTGACGTTTATGTTGATATTGTAAGCGCACCATTGGCAATGACACTCAACATAGTCGGAGCCTCTATTGTACCAGTTGGCGGAGGACTCGCTAATTCCCGCTCCCTGATCGGCAAACTGGACGAAGCAGTTCGCCGCCGTATCTTAAGACGGACTGACAGGCCGCTGGTAATTCCGGCAGAACTTAAGATTGAACCCGGCTTGATCGGCGCTGGAGTTCTAGGATTGATGGAACTGCCTAAATGACTGTTTTACTTGAAGTTTGCGTGGATAGTCCTGAAGGGTTGGCAGCGGCAATAAAGGGTGGCGCTGACCGCGTGGAACTCTGTTCCGCACTCGAGCTCGGTGGCTTGACGCCAACTCCCGGCCTGATCGGTCAAGCTGCTGCATCATCAATACCTATCTACGCGATGATCCGGCCCCGTCCAGGAAACTTCGTTTTCAACGAAACTGATGTCGATGCAATGCTTCGCGAAATCGATGTTATTCGTGCGAGCGGTCTTTCAGGTGTTGTTTTTGGCGCAAACCTGATCAGCGGCGAGTTGGATCACAAGACGCTTGGACGGCTAATCCGGCAATGCAGCGGACTGGGTGTTACGTTGCATCGTGCATTTGACCTCGTGCCAGACCTTGAAGATGCCATTAATATGGCAGTCGATCTCGGATTTGAAAGAATCCTCACCTCCGGACGCGCGCCAACTTCTCGCGAAGGTGTTGATGATCTGCAGCAAACGTTTGAGCTTGCTGACGGACGGATACAAATCATGCCCGGATCGGGCGTCAACATCGACAATGCCGAGATGCTCCTTGATCGCATTCCCTTTGCAGAAATACATTCATCTTGCGCGGTTTCCCGGCCCATTGTCAGTGAATCGGCAAGGCGGCTTGGTTTTGAAACCGCCTCGCAAAAGCAGACTTGCCCGGATCTCGTTAGAGCTTTGAAAAACTATTGCCTCAGCAGGTAAGTTTGCCAGTACGTTCATACCCTTCGAAATAGACGCGAAGATGTTGAGCTACTGCTTTAATGTGGGCACCGGCATTCTTGGTGACGAGCATACCAAGCTTTGATTCACCAAGCTCGGGTAATCCGTGCTCTGGTCCAAGTTGAACCATATTGTCATCCAGAAGAAACTTCGAGAATGGTGCGACCGCTAAATCGGCAACGATGGCTGCGCGCTGGCCCATCGTATGTGCGCTCATATAAGCGACGCGATAATCGCGGCCCATGCTCTCCAATGCCTCAATGGCGTTGGCACGCCAGATGCAGCCCTCCTCCCACATCGACAACGGCAGTGGACTGCGTTCGTGGGCATTACCGCACTTGGCTCCGGCCCAGATAATCTTTTCAGTCATGAGAACTTCAATTTCATCATGCTTCGCCAATGTCTCATTGACATTGACCAAGGTCACGTCGAGACGCTGCTCATCAAGGCGCTTCCGTAGGTTGTTGCTCTGATCGATAACCACGTCGACTGTCACATCCGGGTGCGACTCAGCAAACCTCTTTAAAACAAACGGGAGCACTCTTTCTCCAACATCATCCGGTGCTCCAAGCCGCACAACACCAGAAACTGTCGGAGCAATAAATTTTGCAACTGTTTCGCGGTTCAGTGAGAGCATGCGCTTGGCATAACCCAGCAATATCTCGCCACTTGGGGTCAGCTTTACTGATCGCGCGTCACGTTCCAGCAGAACGTGGCCGAGCACCTCTTCCAGCTTCTTGATTTGCATCGAAACTGCGGAAGGGGTGCGGAAGACTGCATTGGCAGCGCTGGAAAAGCTGCCAGTTTCGGCAATCATTGCAAATGTGCGCAATACGTCCAGATCCAGGATCGGAATCGGGTGATGCATTGGTGCTGACATGTCACATCCTCACAGATCAATTTTTCTTAATTATACCATTCTCTAATTTCGTTTGATTGAATATCAAATAGCGCCGATAGTCAAGCGTATCGAAAGGTAAGTATGAAGCACCTTTCTTTTCAAAAAGGAGAACGAAGATGAGTATTTGTGACGAAGGCTATAATAAGGGCGAGATTGGATTTTCCGAGCGTATTGCAGCTTCCATTAACGAGCACGTACACGGCTTGGCGCGAGCTGTTTTAAATGCACGCGATTCCGTTATTCGCAACCGCAGATTTCACGCTACGGAAAGTGCACTTGATTCACTGCCCGAAGGTATTCGGCAAGATATTGGCTGGCCTGATCTGTACGAGCGTCAGGTGCAGGAATGCAATGAAATGAAACGCCGGCCAAATTAAATGCGAAGCCAATTCAAAAAAGGGAGCAGATAACGAACTATCTGCTCCCTTTAATATTAGTTACACCTGCGCTTTTGCGACACAGGGCCAAGCCCTTCCATTTAGAATAGTTCTATGGTTGTATCTGAAAAAAAGCTCTAAAGACCACGCCCGCCGCCGGAACATGCTGGTTCAGGTGCGACATGGCCTTAAAGCCAGATACGGGAACATAGGTCAACATGGATCAAGTCGGTCTCACCAAGCGCTCTTTCGTATTTTTTCTGGTTCCGAATTTCTCTATGATCGCATTTGCGACTGCGATTGAGCCTTTGCGTATTGCCAATCGCATGTTGGGATATGAGGCATATCGTTGGCGCCTCGCATCGGTGGATGCAAAGCCGGTAACAGCATCAAATGGCGTTGAATGCGCCGCCAATTCCTCGCTTGAAGATGAGCGGCGTTACTTGACCGGCGAAGACCGTCCATCAATGGTCTTTGTTTGCTCGGGCGTTCACGTTGAAAAGTTCCAGAACAAGTCCGTTTTTGCCTGGCTTCGCGAGGAATTCAACCGCGGCGTCGCGGTCGGTGGACTATGTACAGGTGCGCATATACTGGCTGCGGCTGGCCTGCTCTCAGGCAAGCGCTGTGCCATTCACTGGGAAAACCTGCCCGGCTTTGCGGAAGCCTTTCCTAAAGCTGATGTTTATGCCGATCTTTTTGAGGTCGATGGCAATATTTACACCTGTGCCGGGGGCACTGCTGCGCTCGACATGATGCTCAAACTTATTGGTGATGATTTTGGCGATAATATCGTCAACCGCGTTTGCGAGCAGGCTCTAACCGATCGAGTCCGCAGTCCGCATGACCGCCAACGTCTGCCTCTCCGTGCGCGGCTAGGTGTACAAAATTCAAAAGTGCTTACGATTATCGAGCTGATGGAAGCGCGACTTTCCGAGCCACTTTCATTGATAGAAATTGCCGATCATGTCGGCCTGTCTCGCCGCCAGATTGAACGCTTGTTCCGCCAGGAAATGGGGCGTTCCCCTGCTCGCTACTATCTGGAAATCCGGCTTGATCGTGCACGCCATCTGTTGATCCAATCGTCAATGCCCATTGTTGAAGTCGCGGTAGCTTGCGGATTTGTTTCCGCCTCACACTTTTCAAAATGCTATCGCGAACTATATGGGCGCTCGCCACAACAGGAGCGCGCTGATCGCAAGCAGCTTATGGCTGCCTAGTCAGGTTAGCGGGACTCCCAGTCCTGCATCCTCTTTTGCCATATTCGCTCTCCGGACAAACAGTCGTATTCCCGCTTGTTCTGTACAACCGAGATAGGAGGCATATCTGATGAGCGATAATCCACCTTGTGCACATCGAATGCACCTCCCGCTAATTCGAGGACAAGCTTGCGTCTTACCGCCTCAGGAAATTGATCCCACGAATTGACGGGAATCATGAATGCACCGGGCCCGCCAATGACACAGTTTGTGTAATAGACATCCAAATCCTCGACGGCCCAATCGGAGTAAAAATCGCCCCGGGTCATAAGGGGCAATCCATTTATCGTTACACCCTTTGCGGTCGCATCATTTCTGGCTTCAAGTACGGGGCGTCCATTATTGTTTGCACCATCTCCAGAAACATCGATGACACGGCGCAACCCTTTAAAACCGTTATCATCGAAAAGGGTGGCGCCAAAGTCGATGACGCCTGAGATAGACGTCCTGCTTTGTGTTGTTGGGATAGGCGCTGCAAGTAGGGATGCGAACTTTTCAGCAGATTCTGTACTGTCCACCACCATCCATGGAACGATGACCCGTTGCATTGTCGAGCCTGCCCATTCGACATAGGTAATCGCAACCTTGCCATGAACGCCCTCCTGAATGGCGCGAACCACGTCTCTTTGCCGAAAAGCCGCAACGTAACCATCTCTCTGAATTTTTTGCTCAAAACTTTGCATCGAGCGCGATGCGTCAACCGCAAGAACAAGCTCTACATCCACATCAATTTCGTTTGATTGTGAGCGCGCCAAGGAACTGGCCAAGAGCGCCGCCAGTATCAGAAAACCGCAAAGAGCTTTCTTTTGTGATGACATATGGAAAGTGTACCGCAAAATGAAATAACGCAAAGCGGGTTTGTACTCGTTCACGCGCAGTTGAATGAACACAAAAGAAAAATGGCGCCAAACGGCGCCATTTTTATTTTCCAACGAAGGTTACTAAGCCTTCAGTCGTTCATTTTCAGTGTCGAAAGGTGATTCCGGAATGACCGTAGCCTTGTGAGTCTTACCGAGAATCTTGATTTCGAGTTCTGTACCCAAAGCCGAATATTCCGGCTTTACCATTGCCAGCGCAAGACTTTTACCTAAGCGCCAGCCGTAAGTACCGTGAGTTGCACGTCCAACGAGTTCGCCTTTGGAGTAAATTGGTTCACTGCCCCTTGCGTCGACATCGGATACGCCAGGTACATGCACCTCCAAGGTAACGAAGTTCCATTTCAAGCCGTCTTCACGTGCCTTCACGACAGCGTCGCGACCAATAAAGTCACCCTTGTTCGGATGAACAAACCGGTCAAGTCCACTTTCAAAGGCATTATACTCAATGGATAGTTCGCGTGGGATGAGACGGTAGGACTTCTCAACGGCCATTGCAGTCATGGCACGGATGCCAAATGGCTTGATGCCAAACTCTGCGCCGGCTTCAAGCAACATTTCGTATATGGCGCTCTGCTGTTCGATGGGGTGATGCAATTCCCATCCCAGCTCGCCGACGAAATTAACTCGGAGGGCATGAGCAGTCGCAGTGCCTACGCTTATTTCTTTACCGGACAGCCAAGGGAATGCTTCATTGGAAAGATCTGCACGTGTCAGCTTCTCAAGCACCTTGCGGCTGTTTGGTCCAGCAAGAACCAAAACCCCGTAGGTCGACGTGATGGGACGTAGCGATACTGAGCCATCGGTCGGCAATAGCTTATAGAGATAATCATGATCGTGGTTCTCATATGCCCCGGCAGAGACCAAATAGAATTTGCCAGGCACCCACTCATAGACCGTGAACTCAGAGCGAACGCCACCCTGCTTCGTCAGAAGATGGCAAAGTGCGATGCGTCCCTGTTTTTTGGGGATGCGGTTCGCCAGAATTGAATCAAGCCATTGGCGTGCACCAGGACCCGACACTTCCATTTTAGCGAACGCCGACATATCGAGCAGGCCGACATTGCTGGTAACGTTCTTGATCTCGAGGCCAACATGTTCGAAGTAATTCGAACGGCGAAATGACCACAATTCCTTTACTTTGCCGTTTACCGGCTTGGGATGATTGTGATTCATCAGGACGTCCGGCTTGTCCAGCTTTGCGACGTCCAGTTCATATTCTATCGGTGCAAACCAGTTGGCGCGTTCCCAACCATAGACAGTCCCGAACACAGCACCCAATTCCTTCTGGCGCTCATATGTTGGCGAGCGCTTCAAGGGGCGCGCTGCACCGCGTTCTTCATCCGGATAATGAACCGAGAAGACTTCCGCATAGGCCTCTTCGTTCTTTTCTTTGAGGTAACCCTCAGTTGCGTAGGGTCCAAAGCGTCTTGGATCGACGCCCATCATATCGATCGAGGGTTCGCCTTCCACAATCCATTCTGCCAACTGCCAGCCAGCGCCGCCAGCCGCAGTCACGCCAAAGGAATGACCTTCATTGAGCCAGAAATTTTTCAGGCGAGGCGCAGGTCCAATGATCGGCGAACCATCTGGCGTATAAGCAATAGCACCATTATAGACCTTCTTGATGCCAACTTCGCCAAAGGCGGGAACCCGCGCAATGGCTGTTTCAATGTAAGGCTCGAGCCTGTCCAAATCTTCCTGGAAAAGCTCGTATTCGCTGCCATCTGAAGGTCCATCGACATAGCAGACCGGAGCGCCGCGCTCATATGGCCCAAGCAAAAGCCCGCCATTTTCTTCGCGCATATACCAGGAACTATCACTTTCGCGCAGAACGCCCATCTCCGGCAAGCCTTTTGCTTTGCGTTCAACGATAGCGGGATGAGGCTCTGTAACAATGTATTGGTGCTCGACCGGAATAACCGGCACATCGAGCCCCACCATTTTGCCGGTCTTTCGAGCAAAATTACCGGTGGCGGACACAACGTGATCCGCGGTAATATCGCCTTTATCGGTCTTTACCAGCCATTTATCGGACGGCAACTGTTCGATGCCAAGCACAGTTGTATAACGATAGATCGTTGCACCGCGATCGCGTGCGCCTTTGGCAAGCGCCTGTGTCAGATCAGCCGGTTGAATATATCCATCTTCGGGATGCTGAATCGCGCCCAAAATTCCGTCCATCTCCGCGAGAGGCCAAATTTCCTTTACCTGATCCGGTGTCAGTAGCTTCACCGGTACTCCGATCGTCTCAGCGACACCGGCATAATACATATACTCGTCCCAGCGATCCTTGGTACGGGCAAGACGAATATTGCTGCAATTGGTAAAACCGACATTCATACCGGTTTCTTCCTGCAGCTCCTGATAGAATTTTACTGAGTACTTGTGGATTTGGCCTACTGAATAGCTCATGTTAAAGAGCGGAAGCAGGCCAGCCGCGTGCCAGGTGGACCCGGAAGTCAGTTCTTTCCGTTCGATCAGGACAACGTCGCTCCAGCCTTTTTTGGCCAAGTGATAAAGTGTTGAAACACCCACTACACCTCCGCCGATAACGACAACACGCGCCTCAGTTTTCATTTCTAAACATCCTTTGGTATCGATCGAGGGGTTCGAACGGCATCTATGATTTTTTGCACTATGCCGTTCTGCGTGTCCATTGCTAAGGCCTGTTTGCGACATGCCCAAAACATGGCGCGACGCATAGTAAACACTGCCTGCCTTAACTAAAAAACTTGAAGATCAGCCTTACAATTTAACGCAATATGGAGAACTGAAGGGTAGGGTCATAAGCTGTTAGTCCCGGTGAAATGGTACAAGGCTTTTTCGTTTGGACAAGATGAGCAAAGGCGAAGGGACCGTGATCCATTTGCAAGCCTTTGCGACAAAGCTGCCGGGCAAAATTGACGCGATCCTGATCATCAATTGTAAAAAGTGAACGAACTGAAGCGAAAGCAAATGGTGGATTTGACAACGGGCAGGAAACAATCGGTTACGTGGTTTTTTTCGCCATTGAGTTTGCTGTTTCTAACTGCACTGGTTCTCTGCGTTCTACTGAGCTTACCGCTCATTATTCCCATCGGCCCGATGTACTGGGATACCTACATATATCTGGACGCAGCACAGCGGTTGAAGCTCGGACAAATTCCCGCCGTCGATTTTCAAGCCCCCGTCGGCGCTATGGAATATTATCAGTTTTATTGGTTGCAAACGCTTTTTCCCTCTGGGCAACCGACATTGCTGGCACAATGGTCTGTTCTGATATCAGCAATGCCGCTGATGGCGGCAGTTATTGCCGTGGTAGATAAAGACAATCGCAAATTAGCGATGGCTATCCTAATACCTTTTCTGATTTTTGCGCTTTGTCCTATGAATACCCAAGCCTTTCATTCCTATCCAGGCGTGAGTGGGTTTGGCATCTACAATCGCCACACCTCTTTATTTCTCTACATCTTAACAAGCGCGCTTATATTTTTGCCTAGAGGTCGCGCCTTAGCAATTATTGCGGCGCTGGCGATGCTTGCGCTTTTTTTCACGAAGATCACGGGATTTCTTGCGGGGGGAATGATTGGCCTTTTTGCCGTACTTACAGGCCGTTTCCTGCTACGCCATGTAATTCTGGCACTCGCGGTTTTTATGATTGTCTTAGCGGGACTTGAGCTCAATAACGGAATGGTCTCATCCTATATCGCAAACATCATTGCGCTGGTCAGTTTGAACGAAGGACTATTGATTTCACGTTTTCTGACGGTCTTTTCGAATAAACTCGACGTTATAATTGCTGCAGCCGGTCTGATCATCTTTTTGTTTTGGCTTGATTGGCGCGGCCATTCCCAAACAACAATGTCGCAGAAAAGCAGTTCTTTTCTCGACCGGGATTGGCTATGGGTCAGCGTCTTAATGGTTGCAGGGACATTCCTTGAGACGCAAAACACGGGCAGCCAGGAGTTTATCTTCCTTTGGCCGGTTTTGCTGTCGATAATTTACAAGTCGACGGCATTTGACGAAAAAAAACGGCTAATCATCTTTTGCCTTATCGCCTTCACTGCCATTCCCACGGTAACGAAGGTCATCCACGGCACTTTGCGTTTTGTCGCCGTTGCCCCCAATTATATCCCTGCCCCAGTATCCGAATTAAAAACAATGGGACTGGTTTCGACGCGTGCAGATATAATGGACCGAGCTCTACTGCTGGAAGACCATTATACGCAAAACGTGAAGTCCTATCAGCAGCTAGCTGATGAAGGGCAATTGCCCAGCTGGCGGTTCTATGCCGAGCTTGACTATCAGATGTACTGGCTTTTATCGGTCGACCATGCGGTTAAAGCCATCAAGCAATTTGAGACTACAAACAATATACGTCTCAATAGCTTGATGAACCTTGATTTCACTGATCCATTTCCCTGGATATTGGATCGGGATGCCACGCGGCATATTCAAATTGGTGCAGATCCATTCCGCACAGTCGGGACGCTCACGCCGTTGGTAGAAGCTTCTGTGCGCGCCACAGACGGTGTACTACGGCCGACTTGCCCGACAACAACAGCGCGGCGTCATCTACAAGACATCTACGCCAAAGCGCTGGACGATCGGACAATCATCAAACTCAACGAGTGTTGGGATCTCTTGCTCAGATCAGGAATGAGGTTACCAACCCAATAGAAAAAGCCGGACAAAGCCGGCTTCCCTAAAGAATTATCGCGGCGGCTATTTCACTTGGGCTTTCACGAAGTCCTTCACAATCCGCACAATCCCACGCGAAAGAACCTCATCCAGTGCCTTGATGAATTCATCGACATGTTCGCGCTCACAGATCAATGGAGGTTCCAGTCGGACAACATTGCGATTGTACTCGGTGAAGGCAACCAGCACGCCATGGTCGCGCAGTAAATGACTTCCGATAAAGCCAGGAAGCGAACCTTTAAGCTTATCATCGAGTACGGCCAATACCGGGCGCAACACCATGGGAACGGTTTTGGAGAAGTCATGGAACTCCAGGCCAACCATAAGGCCCTTGCCGCGCACATCCTTGATCATAGCTGGATGCTTTGCTTTCAACTCTTCAAGCTTACTCAGGAGATAAGCGCCCGTCGCTGCTGAATTGGCGATCAGATTATCATCGTAGAGAATATTTATCGCTTCGATCGAAGTTACGCATGCTTCCCCGATACCTCCGAAAGTGGCCATGGCATGGATCATAGCGGTCTTCGGCGTGCCATAGGCTTTCATATAGACATCGCGCCGGGCGATCATCGCCCCGACCGCCGCCTTGCCTCCACCCAGCGACTTGGCCAATGCGGTGACATCCGGAACCACGCCGGCATGTTCAAAAGCATAGAATTTGCCGGATCGGCCAAAACCACACTGAACTTCGTCGGCAACCCAAAGTACGCCATATTGATCGCAAAGCGCTCGTAGTTTTTGCCAATATTCGTTCGGAGCCTGAATAATGCCGCCGCCGCCCTGAATCGTCTCCAGAACAATGACGCCAATCTCCGGATCCGACTTGAAAGCATTTTCTACGGCATTGATATCGCCGAAGGGCACGCGGATCGTATTGTCAACCAGCTTGAATTCGCCACGGTAAAGCGAACCGTCCGTAATAGACAGAACGCCCTTGGTCTTGCCGTGAAACGAGTTTTCGGCATAAACAATCTTGGGTTTCTTTGGGCCTGCCGCACGCTCGGCAACCTTGATGGCCGCTTCCATCGCTTCAGAGCCAGACGAGCCCAGAAATACCATATCCAGATCGCCGGGCGAACATGCTGCCAGATTATGAGCGAGCGCGCTGGCATATTGCGACATGAAGGCGATTGCAATTTCCTGCCGCTTCTCATCTTGAAATTTTTTGCGTGCTTCCACGATCTTCGGGTGGTTGTGACCGAATGCAAGCGATCCGAATCCTCCGAAAAAATCGAGGATCGCTCGCCCGTTCTGATCGTAATAATACATCCCCTCAGCCCGTTCGATCTTGATCTTGTGAAAGCCAAGCAACTTCATGAAGTGAAGTTGTCCCGGATTGAGATGCTTTGTGAAGATTTCTGTCATGCGTGGCAAAGTCATTGCCTTGGCATCATCGACTGACAACAGGTTCGGCCGGATAACCGACGTATCGGCTTTTGTCATTTCTTGAACGTTACTCATCGCCATTCCCCGTTAATGCGCTGCCATTGGCGCTTTGCCTTCTTTGACCAGCCGGTACTCTTTATAGGCCGCAATCAGCATGTCTTCGTCCCGATGCTTTGGAATCCAACCCAATTGTCTTTCCGCCTTCGAAACATCAAGCACGCACATTTCATCAGCGATCAGATATTGCTCGGGATCCATGATGGGCATGTTGATCATGTCGAAAAAATCCAGCGTGCGTTTCACCGCCCAAGCCGGTGTCGGCACAAGCAATGATTTAGAATCAGCGAACCTCACAAGATCGCCCAGAAGCTTGCGAACCGGTGGCGGGTTGAGTGAACCAAGATTATAAGCTTCGTTTGGAACACCTGCCTTCCAACCTGCATAGGCCGCATCCGCGCAATCAAACACGGAAATGAACTGATAAGGGTTTTTGCCAGAACCGATCATTGGGATAGGCAGATTGTAATCCACCAGCTTGAAGAGCTTTTCCAGGATACCAAGTCGCCCGGGACCGATAATCAAGCGGGGCCGAAACAAGGAGATGTTCATCCCACGCTTGCGCCACTCGGTCGCCAGTTCCTCTGTCTTCCACTTTGACAATCCGTATTCACCAAGTGGAGCAGCCGGATGTTCCTCGGTTTGTGGCCAAACATATGTATGGCCGTAAATCATATCCGTCGTGTAGTGCACCAGCTTGTTGGCGCCAGCCTTATCCAAAGCCTTGATGATATTTTCGGTCCCGTAATAGTTTACAGGGAAAAAGAAATCATGTCGCTTTGCCCTGACCTGTAACGGCGACAGCATTTTCGCTGACAGGTTGTACACCATGTCATCAGCTTTAATTCCGACGTTGGCAATTGCACTGGTGTCTGTGACATCGCATTGCACGAACTGGACGTCGCCGTAATGTGGCAGGCTGCTCTTAACGATATCGGCGACAAGCACCTCTTCGCCTTCGGCCGCAAGCTTTGGTGCGAGATGCCGCCCGACAAACCCGTCACCACCAAAAATAATATGTCTCATGCCTCGGTTCCACTTATGATGGTGTGTTTAGCGTTGACGATTTCTCAGCATCCAGTGCCGATCCGCTCTCGTGCCCGCCTTGTGCGATAAGGATTGTGCCCACCATAATGAATGCAATTCCCGCAAGCTTGTATGCTCCAAGCTCTTCCTTGAACAGCGCCCAGGCGATGACCGCCACGACGACGTAAGCAAGGCTTAGAAATGGATAAGCGTAGGAAAGATCAACCTTTGAAAGCACAAAGAGATGGGACGCCATGGAAATGACAAACATGAAAAGCCCGGCAAATACCCACGGATTGAATACAATCTGAAAGACGCGTTGGATAATCGTGTCGGCACTGAAGCTGATTGGTCCCAAGCTTATCATTCCATATTTTAGCAGGACCTGGGCAGCCGCGTTTGTCATCACCGTAAACAGAATGAACGGGATATACTTAGTCATTGAAATGTCCCCTTATGTCCCCCGATCGATAACAATCCTGTCTTGAGAACACACCAAGCACATTATTAAAGTTTGATGCTTTCATCACATTGCTCCAGCCAAGGCAGTTCGCTGCCAAAAGTTCGAATTGATTTCTGGGTCCCGCTCCTGATCAAGTTCCTTCCAGCGCGGAAAGCTGGCTTTGAAAACCGCAGCGCTCATTCGTTGGTCCTTATAAGGATTGACCCGCCCCCCACTGGCAATTGTCATCCGGTCAAGTTCAGCCAGCAAGCCAAGCGTGCGGCGACCGCGATTGGGGAAATCCACGGTGAGAGTGTAGCCCGCTTGAGGAAAGGAAAGGATTCCAGGGGATTGAATATCACCGAACCTTTTCAGCACCGTGAGAAAAGAGCTTTGCCCGGCATCGCGCGTGGCTTTTAGCATGCTTGGTATTACGGATGGTGCCGCGGCTTCAGGAATGACACTTTGATGCTGAAAGAGACCGGCTTTGCCGTACAGCCTGTTCCAATTTAAAACCTGATCAAGCGGATAAAAGAAGTCCTGATAGCCACTCAGATGTAACTTCTGTTGGCGGCCCTTCAGATTATAATAAGCGGCATTGAACAGCTTTAGGCTGGGGTAATTCAACGCGGAGATCGGGAGGTCGAATGGTACATTCAACCGGCCGGGTTTTGTACTCACCGCGAAATTGCCATTGTCAGCATGATTACCACTTATGAGGACGCCTCTGCCAGCATCAGCACCAGATGCCAGCTGATCAACCCAGGCTACAGAATATTCATTGTCCGCGTCGGCCTGAACGGCAAGGCTGAAATACTCTCCCAAACTCCTAAAGGGGCGGATACGTTCAAGGACATCCAGAGACCCGACCTTCATAAGCTGAACTGTCGCAGCAAGAATGACGCCAGTCAGGCCCAGACCACCGATTGTGGCCTCGAAAAGCCGGGAATTCGTTTCGGGCGAGCATGTAATCGTGGAACCATCTGACCTGAGAAGCTCAAAGCGCTCAACATGACAGCCAAATGTTCCACGCCGGTGATGATTTTTGCCGTGGACGTCGTTGGCTATCGCACCGCCCAATGTTACAAAGCGCGTGCCCGGCGTAACCGGCAGGAAATAGCCGTGCTTTGCTCCGATGCTTATGATGCTGGAAAGCGTTATTCCGGCTTGCGCCGTCAGACGACCAGTGTTGGCGTCAAACTCAATGAGTTTATCGCTGCCACGCATATCGATCAGCGTTCCTTGATCATTATGGCAGGAGTCGCCGTAAGACTTTCCATTGCCAAACGCCAGAAAACCGCCCGGGTCATAACGCTGGTTTTCAAAAAGCTCTCGAGCTTGCTCAAGCGGAATAGCCACACGTTGACGTCTGTCGATCAACCCAAAACTGTTATAATTTCCAGTCACGAGCGCATACCGCCATAAAGAAGGAGAGCAGCTCCAATAGCTATTACGACCTGGCTGCGCCAATCCGATATGATAAACACAACCGGGTCATCATGCATTTCACCTCTATATGCCAATATCCAGATGCGAATGTTGAGGTAGAGTACGATTGGGCACAGCGGCCAGATCATCCATGGATAAGCGTAAAGACTTACGACGGCGTCACTGTCCACATACAGCGCCAGAACGAGGGCCGCAGCGAATGCCGAAGCGATTCCGCATTGAGCAATAACTTCACGATCAGCGCGCCGGTATCCCCTGCCCGCAATGCGATTATTCTCCTCAACGACAGAGTTTTTTAGTTCCACATATCGCTTCACCAGTGCCAGCGACAAAAAGAAGAATGATGAAAATGCCAACAACCAGAACGAGCCCTCAGTCTGATTGGCCGCTGCACCCGCAAGAATACGCAAGGTATATAGCCCTGCGAGGGTAAAAACATCCACCAGCAACATTCGTTTTATTGAGATTGAATAGGCCGTGGTCGTGATCAGATAACCTGCTAGCACGGCACCAAAAGTCCAGTGCAGTTGCGATACGAGCAACCCCGCTATCAGGAGAAGCGACGCAGCAACAACAAGGCCGAAACGAATAGAAAAAGCACCGCTGGCGAAAGCACGGTTCTTCTTGCGGGCATGCTGTCGGTCAAGCGGAAGATCGAACAAGTCATTGATAATGTAGATTGCCGAGGCTGCCGCGGAAAACGCAAAGAACGCAAAGATGGAATTTACGATTACCTGCCATTCCATCAACATATGGTCTAAAATGGCCGGAACAAATATCAGCGTGTTCTTCATCCATTGGTGGACCCGAAGCATCTTCAGGAATATTTTGAAGTTGGTTTTGGGTGCTTCGAAGAGCCGGGTAGAATGCGTTTGTTGCCATTTGCGTGCTGCCCGATCCGGGGCGACCACGATGACCTCGCTCGCTGCATCGAACACCGGCAGGTCAGCACGACTGTTTCCGGCATAAGCGAACTTCACATTATCGTAGGTTTCCAACAGAAACGCTGCTTTGTGTGCCGTCAGGTTGCGGTTTTCATCGGTCGCATAAACTGCATCGAATATCCCAAGATGCCCAGCGATACTGTCTGCGAAGCTGCGTGCCGAACCGGTGGCGAGCACCAGTCTGCGCCCTTGATCGCGTTCCTGCCTCAGATATTCAACAAACTCAGATCGATAAGGCAATGTTGAGGGATCAATAGTAACGCACTGCGATATCTGATGTTTTAGATTTGCTTTCCCTTTGAGTAACCAAACCGGCAAAAGAAAAATGTAGAGCATATTTTTCTTCAGTAACTGAAACACACTTTCCCAAAGAAGATCGGTCGCTATCAGCGTGCCATCAAGGTCTACGACCAAGTCCAAAACTTTGTTACTCGAAGGAGAATCTATCACGACAAATCCCTGGAGTCCTGCACGTGCGGGACATTTACATTATTCATTGGTGCAGTGCTTACCGTAAAAGATAAAATGAACAATGAACTTATCTAGCAGGGGCGAGTTCTTCGGGGAAAGTAATAGCGACAGTAAATCAACAATTAAAAAAACCGGCTGAAGGATTCAGCCGGCCTATAAAATAGTTATCTGATTTGTAAAATCTACTTGATGGTGGCTTTGCCGCCTTTGATCTCGACGGTTTCACCGCCGGTCAATGCCTCACGGTCGCCATTGGAAAATGTAACAAAGCAACCATTGCTGCAAAAATCGACAGTCTCGCCAGCTCCCACCTGAAGCTCGGTCTTGCTCGAACCTTCCGTGACAACAATTGTCTGAGCAGATGAATCGCCATTTGTGATACTGGCGGCAAAAGCCGACCCGGCAGAGATGGCACTCATAAGAATAGCAATAGCAACCTTGTTCATATCCATTCCAGTGTTACCACCGTCCCTGTTACCAAGAGTCAAACTTACTCTTTCACAAACAGTTATAGCGGCAACAAACTGAACGGCAACTGAACACTCCGTTATTTTGCCTTCATTCTGCCAAGGTCTAAACAGGTTTGGGTTTCGGCTTCTTGCCCTCAGACGTGATCTCGGCCTTGATCCTGCTGGTCAATGCTTCAATCAGAACATCTGCCTCTTCCAGATTGAGCTTCACGTCTCGTGCCGGGTAGGGAATTTCTATCCCCTCCTCGGCAAAACGATCAATCATCGCGAACCGGATATCGTTCTGAACGGTGCCGGAGTTTGACAGATCGGCAAGATGAACGCGCAGTTCAAAATCCATCGTAGAAGGTGTTAATGCCTTGAAGGCTACGAACGGTTCGGGGTTTTTGAGCACGAGAGGTTGTGCCCGTGCGATTTCCATCAACACATCATAAACGCGTTTAGGGTCCGACTTGTAGGAAACGCCAACCGAAATTTCGACACGGCCCAATTTGTTGCGATGGGTCCAGTTGCCGACATTGCCGTTAATAAACGAAGAGTTCGGGATAATTATTGACTGGCGCTGGAAGGTTTCCACCTCGGTTGCGCGCACGCTGATCTTCTTCACAATACCGCCAACGCCGGCCGTTTCGATCCAGTCTCCTACTTTGAACGGACGCTCGGCCAGAAGGATAAGACCGGAAACGAAGTTGGACACGATCGCCTGCATACCAAAACCGATACCCAGTGATAGACCACCAGCAACCAGAGCGAGACTTGATAGATTGATACCAGCGGCTGAAATACCAATTACACCTGCTATACCCAGGCCCAGATAACCAACTGCGGTGCGGATGGAATTGCGCACGCCGGAATCGAGCTTGCCACGCGCCATGACTTTTGTATCGAGCCATCCCTGAAACCAACGCGTGAAGGCATAGAACATTGCAAACAGCAAAATGCCTATGGCAATCGCCACAAGTGAGATGTTGACTGATCCGATCTGAAAGCCAGTGGCGACATTGAGGAACCAGGCCGTCATTTCGCTCCACTGGAAGCCCCACAACAGCAATATAACCGGTATGCCCAACAGAAGGACAAACACATAAATAACAATACTGGCTGCAAGCCCAAGCTGGTCCAGCGTTGTTTCATCCATACCAAAACGGGCTTGAATAGCCCTACCAAACACTGTGCTTGATAGAGCATTTTCGTCTGACACGGCCCGAGCGGTCAGAAAGCCGAGATACATTGTAACAACGACTGCACCATTTATAACGACTTGCTGCGAAACAAAGCGCGCAAGCCCGATATAACCAAGCAGGGCAGCAACCACCGGCAATAATGCGATAATGTATAGAGAGTAGCTTATCGTCTTGGGCCATGGCTTGACCTTACCCGTTTCCTGATCTTCCAGCGGTTTTAGCAAGGCGATCGAAAAAATGAGAAGACCAACCAATATTGTGGCAAAGAGGCTTTTGGCCACTGTCAGTGACAAAGGCGATGTTGCGATCTGGTTAATTGTGTCCGCCAGATAATCCAAGCCCGTGATGGTGGCGGTTGCCGTAATGAGAACCATCAATATGCGGCCGGGCCGAGGAGCAACCCGCACAAGCCGCCAATTGGGCGCGCCCGGACAGATAACCGCCTGAGCCAAGGCATGAACAAAATAGACGATCCCGATAACGCTGAATAAAGTGTAGAAAAGAGAAGCAATATCTTCTCTGAGGACATTGAAATAGTCGAGAAAGAAATAGGTGGTGGCAAGGAAAACCACAACGGTTAGCGAGCGCATAAGGGTTGACCAGAATGCCACTGCCAACCGGCTAAGATATGAGGGAGCCTCAACCGTTGCATCGCGCAAATAAAGATGACCCAAGACTCGCTGCCCGCCAATCAACAGCACCAATGCTGTTACGGCAGCCATTGCTGCCGCCGCCAGCATGGATTGCCATTTGAATGCGATAACAAAACGCCACCATGATGATATGCGCTGGTTCATCGTTTGCAGTTCGCGGCCGTAAGCTTCCGCCACTTCACTCCCCAGCGAATAATTTATATCGACGCGTTGAGACAGTGTGTTCGCAAACAGCTCCCGCCTGGCATCGCTGATAGCATCAACCATTTTGTTAACGGCGATCAACTGATCCTCGGTTTCTCCAAGAACAGCATTGATTTCCGCTTTTTCGGTTGTCAGTCTTGTCCGCTCGTCAGTGACAATCTGCGCCTCGGCCGGTTGCCCTTGTGCGGGAGGCTGACCCAATTGTTCCAAACGCGAGTTGATTTCAGTCAATCGAGGACGAAATGATACGCCGATCTCGAGAAGCTTTTTTGCCGTCGCTTCCAAGTCAAGACGTAGATCGGCCAGTGCAGCATCTGCATCTGCTTTGTCCTTGAACTTCTGCTGATAACCGGAGATCTGCTTTTTTAGATCATCGATGAGGGGACGCTGTTCGGCAACAATGCCAGAACTAGCAGCGGCGACTGGCTGCTCAGCAGTCTGGGCCCACGTCGAATGTGTTTGTAAGGCGACGGCCAGAAACATTGCGAAGGCGAGAATAATTTGCCGAAATGAAGAAATCACAGGTTCAAATCCATGCAGGGGGAGTTTCATTGTCGACTTGCCCCCTCTTCTCGGCACAATCAAGGCGTGATCAAGAAAAACGGGGTCGGTTCCATGACAGTCATCGCCGCTATACTGATGATTGTACCCGGCTGACAATAGCATATTGTTAAAACCGCGGTTCGCGTCTTTGCAAAAGCCTACATATCCTGTCTTCTGTTTGTACGCGATTCACGCCACCATCATAATAATAACTCCAGCGATTCGCTTATCGGACATGAAACAATGATTATCAAATGCCCCTATTGTGGTCCGCGCGACGTTATTGAGTTTACCTATCAGGGCGACGCGACCCGCAAGAGGCCTGATCCAAGTTCGACAGACCAGAACCTATGGAATGCTTATATTTACGATCGTTCCAATCCGGCAAAATCCCATCGCGAATTCTGGCTGCATATGGGCGGTTGCCGTCAGCATCTGGTCGTTACCCGCGATATGTCGACCCATTCGATTTCATCGGTTGGCTTTGCACGCGACAGTAAACACGCGGGAGACCAGTGATGACAAGTTCGCGACTTCCAAATGGCGGGCAGATTGAGCGCGCTAAATCCGTTGGATTTACATTCGACGGCAGGGCCTATAGCGGCCATCCAGGTGACACGCTCGCTTCGGCATTGCTTGCCAATGGCGTGACGCTTTTCGGACGCTCTTTCAAATATCACCGTCCGCGCGGCCTACTTGCAGCAGGCAGTGATGAACCTAATGCGCTGGTCACAATCATTTCAGGCGATGTTCGCGAGCCTAATGTGCGAGCCACCGAGCTGGAAATTTTTGATGGCCTTGCCGTTCAAAGCCAGAACCGTTTTCCGTCGCTTGAACATGATCTGATGGCCGTCAACCAGCTGGCAGGCCCGCTTCTCTCAGCAGGTTTCTACTATAAAACCTTTATGGGCCCGGCGATTGGCCCGTTGAAAAGCACTCGCTTCTGGATGTTTTGCGAACGGTTTATCCGGCGCGCGGCGGGGCTTGGAAAAGCAGGCATCGCCGCTGATCCAGACCGCTACGAGCGAATGAATGCATTTTGCGATGTGCTTGTAGTAGGGAGCGGCCCCGCAGGCCTTATCGCCGCTGAAGCCGCAGCCGCAACCGGAGCACGGGTTATTATTGCGGAAGAGCGACCTGTCGCTGGTGGCTCTCTATTAGCTTCCGGCGAAATCATTGACGGACGTAATCCGGCAGTTTGGGCACGCGAAAAAGCCGAGGCCCTTGCAAATCTCCCGAACGTTCGCTTTCTGACCCGCACCTCTGTCTGGGGATATTATGACGGAAACGTTTTAACAGCTGTCCAGCGCGTTTCTGATCACAAGCCAAACCGGACCAAGGGACAACCGCGCCAACGTCATTGGGTAATTCGCGCGGGTAAAACCATTCTCGCAACAGGCGCGTTCGAACGTCCAATCGTTTTCCCCGGCAATGATTGTCCCGGAGTCATGCTGGCCGACGCTGTACGCCGCTTTGCTGTCGAGTATGGCGTGGCGGCGGGAAAGAACGTTGCCTTCTTCACCAATAATGACAGCGCCTATGACGCAGCGCGAACATTGTCACTGGCTGGCATTGCAGTAACCACTATTGTCGACGTCCGTCCCGACATATCTGGCGCTTGCAGGGATATTGCCAATATTCTCGGTGCTGAATTGCTACTCGGATCGGCCGTCACCGGCACCCATGCTGGAAAATCCTTAAGCGCTATAACTGTCCAGCATTTCAATATGACGACAGGACGGATATCTGGTGCTCCACGGGAGATAAAAACTGACTGTCTGGGTGTATCCGGTGGGTGGTCGCCGGTCATTCACCTTGCTAGCCAAGCCGGTGGAAAACCCGAGTGGGATGAGGATTTACAAGCTTTCCTCGCGCCAGAACCCAACCAGAACTGGGTCGTCACCGGGTCAGCTGCTGGCTACATGGATACAATCAGCGTTCTTTCAGATGCGGCCACCAAGGGCTCGGCCAAAAGCAGACTTGTTCTGCCGAGTGTGGAAGCACCCATGCTGGATAGTTCTCCTGCACCAGTCTTTGAGATCGAACCAGCCGGAAAATCGCAGAAAGCTTTTGTCGATTTTCAGCATGACGTAACCGCAAGTGATATTCGCCTCGCCTATCGCGAAGGTTTTCATTCGGTTGAGCATCTCAAACGCTATACCACTCTTGGCATGGCAACAGATCAGGGCAAGACTTCAAATGTGCCCGGCCTTGCCATCATGGCCGACATTCGCGGCATCTCAATTCCTGATGCTGGCACTACGAGATTTCGTGCGCCATTTACGCCTGTGTCCATGGGCGCCATCGCTGGAGAGCGCTATGGTGATCTGCGCCCCCATCGGCTGACTCCAATGCATGATTGGCACATCTCGAATGGCGCCAAGACCTACGAAGCCGGCCTTTGGCATCGTCCCATGATCTATGGTAGCCACGGCGAAACCATTGAGCAGGCATATACGCGCGAAGCCCGCGCCGTGCGTGAGGGCGTTGGCATTGTCGATGTATCTACATTGGGCAAGATCGATATTCAGGGGCCCGACGCGGCGGAATTTCTCGACCGTGTTTATACCAATATGTTCTCGACGCTTCCTGTCGGAAAGGCGCGCTACGGTCTCATGCTGCGTGAGGATGGTATCGTTTTTGATGACGGCACCACCTGGCGTCTTGGCGAAACCCAATTTTTGATGACAACCACGACGGCCAATGCCGGTCCGGTCATGCAACATCTGGAATATTATCTCGACTGCGTATGGCCGGAACTGCGTGTCCATCTCACATCCGTAACCGACGTTTGGGCTGGAGCCGCTATTTCAGGCCCCAAATCGCGTTCCGTGCTCGAAACATGCGTTACCGGAACCAAAGTGGACAATACGGCCTTGCCATTTATGGGTATTGTTTATGGTCGCATTGCCGATATTCCGGTGATGATCTGCCGTCTGTCGTTCTCTGGGGAACTGGCTTACGAAGTTTATTCTGGCGCTGGGCATGGAACGCGTATTTGGGAGGCGCTTATAGCTGCGGGTAAACAATTCGACATTGTCCCCTATGGATTGGAAGCACTTGGAACATTGCGTATCGAAAAGGGTCACGTGACGGGGGCGGAGATCGATGGGCGAACCACAGCACATGATCTTCATCTTGGCTGGATGCTCTCAAAGAAAAAAACCTATATTGGCTCGGCCATGATTAATCGACCCGGCCTGAAAGACGAGCATCGGTTATCACTTGTCGGTCTTATTTCGCTCGATAATCAATCAATCAACGGGGGCAGTCACATTGTGTCAGATAAGACACCCCGCGAACCCGCCGACAGCTTCGGTCACGTAACGGCTGCGTGTTATTCGCCGGCGTTGGGCAAATACATCGCATTAGCACTGGTCAAACATGGAACATCGATGATCGGAAAACGAGCCTTCGCTACCGATCTCCTGCGCGACAAGCACGGCGCGGTCGAGATCGTGAGCCACCACATGTTCGACAAGGATGGGAGTCGGATGCATGGTTGATCTTCAATCACCGCTTGGGGTCACGTTTATCCCGGGAGATCATGGCAATGCTGCCGGCGGCGTTGGCATAACATTGCATGAGCGGACCAACATTTCTCTCATTCAGGTGACCGCCTGGAACAACACCATTCCAACGGTTTTAACGGCAATTGGCAGTGCGACCGGTGTTATCGTTCAAAATAAGCCCGGGCATGGCCGGGTTGCTGGCGAAAAATCTGTTTTTGGTTTTGCGCCAGGACGTTTCATGGTTACGGGAGCAACTCCAGATCTTGAGCAGCGATTACGCGCTGCCATTTCGACCGATCTTGGAACAATCGTTGCGTTAACGCATGGGCGTACGGTTATTCGTATAAGCGGATCGCGCGTGGAATGGGTGCTAGCCAAGCTGTTTGCACTGGATTTCTCCGAACATGCTTTTCCTGTCGGAACCGGCCGGGCAACATTACATCACGACATTCATACTCTGATCCAACGTATAGACGAAAATAGTTTTGATCTTTACGTTTTCCGCTCTTTTGCGCGTTCCTTCTGGTTAACCCTTGGGCACGCAGCCGAAGAGGTCGGCTATCGTGTGGAATAGTCTTATTTGAATGCAAAGACATCTTCGTCGGGGTGACCATCTCCGCTTATCAGCCCGCGGATGACCTGTGATGCAACCATGGAAAATGTGATGCCGTTACCGCCATATCCGAGAACTGCATAGCATCGATCCATTCCGGGAATTGCGCCAATAAAGGGCAATCCGGTAGTGCTTGAGCCAAAACTTCCTGTCCAAGCGTAATCGGCTTCGGCTATTGATTTGGGAAACATCTTTTTGAGTTTAGTCAATAGAGTATGAGTTTTGGATGAGAGCTTGGCATCACGTTTTCTCTCGTCTTCGAATTCCTCATCTTCACCCCCAACTATAATTCGTCCGTCCTGCGTCGTCCGCATGTAAAGATAGGGATCGGAAGCCTCCCAAATGAGGCAGCGTTCTGGCCATAGCCTTTCAGGTTGCGGCACAGTCGCAAGTGCCCATGTCGAAATAATACGGTGTCCTTTTTTTGGTATGTGCGCGGGTAGTTCATAGCCGGTCGCTGATACAAGATATTTGCAGCGGATTTTCCGACCTTCAACGGTTGTCGCCAGAACATCGCGCGATCTTGGCTCAACATTTGCCACTTCAACAGGAGCATAAATGTGAGCTCCCCTATCAATTGCCTTTTTCAAGTAGCCAAGGGCAAGCTTACGGGGGTTAGCCTCGATATTATCAAAGCTCATAAGTGCTGCCTCACGGTCTATTCCAAATCTTGTCTGAAGGTCAGCTTGGGAGAGGAATGTCGTCTCAATACCTGCTCGCTGGCGGGCAAGAAATTCCCGATGCAGCCCCTTCGCATCCAGCACATCACCAGCGATGTAAAGCGAATCCCTATTCTTCATTTCACACGAAATGCCCAAATTTCGAGTTCGCTCTCGCATCGCATCGACCGCCAGTTTCGAGCATCGCCATGCGCGTTCGGCGTTATTTAGGCCGATGCGCTTTGCCAATTTATGCAACGGCATATCAATCTCGAATTGTAACAAGGCTGTGCTCGCCGGTGTCGAACCCATCACTGGTTTGCGACGATCGAAAATTGCCACACTATAGCCAGCCTCCGTAAGATTCTCGGCTATAAGTGCACCGCTTATCCCCGCACCGATAACGGCGATATCGACACTGATATCATCCATTAAAGCATCAAATTTCACGCCTGTTGCGGGTTTACCCAACCAGATTGGCTGGCCGGTTCTCAAACGCCGATGCTGTGTTGTCATGAAAATTCCCGAACAATGCAGTGCTCGTTCGAAACGTCCGACACCAAGCTTCGTTCCTAGGTCAACGTGCTTTTGGATGCTTTTCCTGTTACGTAGACTTCTGCAACACTTCTGTCGTCACCCATCGTTTGCAACAACATCAGCTCTTCGACCAACGTCTCGATCGTCTCCATCCGCACGCGCATGGCGGATGTGGCGCGTGCGTCAAGAACAACGCAATCAGCCTCCGCACCAGGTTTGAATGATCCGATAACACCGTCCAAAGATAAAGCACGAGCGTTGCCAAGCGTCGCCTGATAGAAGGATCTGAGCGGATGATACCGCTGCCCTTGGATGTTTAGTATCTTATAGCCCTCATCCATTGTGCGTAGCATCGAATAGGATGTACCTCCTCCAACGTCCGTGGCGAGTGCATTCCGGACATTTGATTTTTTCAATCGGCCAAGATCGAAAAGCCCGCTACCAATAAAGAGATTTGAGGTTGGGCAGAAGACTGCAACTGATTTGCTATTGGCGATGGCACCAATCTCGGCATCGGTCAGGTGAATGCAGTGACCAAGCAATGTCTTGGAACCAAGCAACCCGTAATGTTCGTAAACATTGGTATAATCACGGCTCCAGGGGAAGAGCTCTGCAACGAAAGCGATCTCAGCCATATTTTCGCACAAATGCGTCTGCACGTGCAGTTGCGGAAATTCACGCACCAGCGCGCCACTCATCTCGAGCTGTTCGGGTGTCGATGTCGGTGCGAACCGTGGCGTTATAGCGTAAAGCTGACGACCCTTCCCATGCCACTCATTGATCAGAGCCTTGGTCTCGTCATAACCCGACTGCGGCGTATCCAGCAGACCTGATGGCGCATTGCGATCCATCATCACCTTGCCCGCGACCATACGCATATTGCGCTTATGCGCCTCAGTAAAGAAGGCTTGGACGGACGCTTTATGCACAGAACAATAGGCGGCGGCAGTCGACGTCCCATGCCGGATTAGCTCATCAAAAAAAGCGGAGGCTATTCGTTCCGGATGTCCTTGATTTGCAAATTTTTGCTCCTCGACAAAGGTATATTTATCGAGCCATTCTAATAATGCCCCGGCATAGGATCCTATCACCTGCATCTGGGGATAATGAATATGGCAATCAATAAAACCTGGCACGATAAGATGCGGGTGATGGTCTACGACTTCGACATTTCGTCCCTCGCCTGCCCGCAAAGCTGAATAGTCGTCCAGTGCAACTATTTTGCCATTTCGTATCAGCAGACCACCGTCTTCTATATATGCGTACGTATCCGTGCTGGCTTCGCCTTCCAAAGGTTCATCGTGGAAAGTCAGGACCCGTCCGCGGAGCAATATTTCAGTCATTTGCCGGTTTTCTCAATGTTCCATCACGATACCACGCAACGATTTGCGCACGTTCATCATCGGTTATCCGGGTCAGATTACCGGGAGGCATTGCATGGCTCACCCCGGCCTGAATGTAAATCTCGTTGGCATGGGTCGCGATCAGTTCGGCTGTGTCGAGGCGCACGCCCTTTGGGGGCAGCATAATACCTTCCCAAGACGGCTCTGCGGCATGGCACATTGAACAACGTCCCATGACAGTATCCCGAACGTGCTCGAAATTACGTGCTGCAAGAAATGGTTGAGCAGCGCGAGAAACCTTTTCCTCTCCAGTCAGCACTTTGGGCACAGTCGACAGCCAGATGACAATTATGAAAAGAATGGTTGTTGCAAGCCACGTCCAATGCGGATTGCCCTTTCCCGCATGTTTGGAATTGAAATAATGCCGGATAAGAACACCCATGATGAAGATCAACGCGGCAATAACCCAATTAAACTGCGTGGAATGCGCAAGGGGGTAGTGATTGGACAGCATCAGGAAAATGACTGGGAGCGTCAGATAATTATTGTGTGTTGATCGCTGTTTTGCTTGTTTCCCAAGCTTTGGATCAGGTGTCTTTCCAGCGATGAGATCAGCAACAACGATTTTCTGATTAGGGATAATCAACAGAAAAACATTGCCTGACATAATTGTCGCGGTGAAAGCGCCGAGATGTAGAAAAGCAGCCCGTCCGGTAAAGAGATGCGTGTAACCCCAAGCCATAAAAACGATCACCCCATAAAGAACGATCATCAGTGCGGTATCGTTGGAGGCAAGCGGAGAACGGCACAGTAGATCATAAATCAGCCAGCCGATAAAAAGCGAAACAAGGGATATTAAAATCGCGACGGGCGTCGACACGTCCAAGACATTGGGATCGATCAAATAAAGATCGGCACCCGCATAATAAACGATGCAAAGCAGTGTAAATCCAGAGAGCCAAGTGGCATAGGATTCCCATTTGAACCAGATCAGATGCTCAGGCATATTGGGCGGCGCGACCATGTACTTTTGAATGTGATAGAAGCCACCGCCATGGACCTGCCATTCTTCACCATTTACCCCTTGGGGCAGATTGGCGTGGCGTCGCAGACCAAGATCAAGAGCAATGAAATAGAATGACGACCCTATCCACGCAATGGCTGTGATCACATGTAGCCAACGGGCAGCAAAACTGAGCCATTCCCAGAAAATCAGATAATCCATCGACACCCCACACGTCCCATACCGCGCTACAATGCGGTCGTTCGCGAGCCGATGCAACAGGTCCGGCTATCGGGAATCGTGGAAAATAATCCCTAACGTATTCCGCTGTCCCCAACGCAAACGGCTTACGCCGTGACGCATATTCACGCGGTAATATCCTCGCGAGCCTTTCACCGGGCGTTGACTGACCGGAAAGATCACCGCATCGCCCTGTTTAAGAGAAACGACTTCAGCACGCGATTGCATCCGTGGGCGCTGCTCGGTCAGAACGAACTCGCCTCCGCTGAAATCATCCCAAGGTTGTGACAATAGAATCGCAACCTGTAGCGGAAAAGTGTGTTCACCATAAATATCCTGATGCATGCAATTATAGTCGCCTTCGCGATACTGCAGAAGAAGTGGCGTGGGGCGGTCTTGCCCAGCCGCATGGCATCTTTCAACAAAGGCCTTGTGCTGATCGGGATAGCGAATGTCGATGCCCATCCATTCGTTCCAACGATTTGCGATTTTTGCCAACGGTGGATAAAGCGTGGAGCGCAGTTCCTGGATGACATCCGGTAGCGGGTAGTTGTAATATTTATACTCGCCACGCCCAAAGCCATGTCGCGCCATGACAATGCGCTTCCGGAACTGGTTATCATCTTTATATGCGATGGCGATCTGTCGGGTTTCTGCTTGAGACAGCAGACCGGGCAGCAGCGCGCAGCCGAAATCATCGAGTTCAGTTTCGGCCGCGGCCCAGTTTATTTTGGAAGTATCTAATTTATGTAACACGTAAATCTCCTCAGTTCTTATCCGGGAGCAGCGTGCCGCATTGTGGATATTCTTCCACCCGTTTCCTGCTGAACGCCATATTTTGCTGGCATTTACACATTACACGACGATTTTAAGTGACTCGGGGAGTCAGACTTCATAAAGAAGGACGCAGCGAGGTGCTTTGCACCCCGCTCTGTTTTTACGGGATAAACCATGAATTTGTTTGGAAATAGGAAGACGGGAACACGCGGCACTGCTCCGCTCCTGATTTCTATTTTCTGGATTCTCTCCACTCTTAGCGCGACATTTGGTGCTGGCTGTGTGGTCGATCGCGATGCAAATATCTCATCAACGGATATTCGCACCCCCATAAAGAACACGACACGAATCGCTCGTGAAGTTGATAGCTCATCCGTGCCAGCCCAGCGACCGTTGCGGGTCGTTGCTCTCGAAACGCTGCATCTGAAGATAAAAAGCGGATTGCACGCTGACGCCGGATCACAAGACGGACTTTTGCCCGGAGAATCGCAACTCGTTATAGTTCAAAAAGTTGTGGCAGAGCCAGAACAGCTTGGGTCCAGTCGAATACTGGATTATCATTCATTTTTCAGCGCTAGAGCGCCGCCGCTCACCGCTTGATATCTCCGTTTCTCATCAGGGAAATGATGAACCAAATTCCGGCAGCCGTCAGTCAAGGCAGCGTGCCCCGCTTTTCGTAATGGAACACAGATATGCGCACTTCTAGATGGGTTCTTTGGACCTATATTTTTATTATCCTTGCGGGCATTGTTCTTGCCTTCCCTAATATGTTCACCAAGGCACAGCTTGATGCGATGCCGAACTGGCTTCCTAAAAAACAGGTTGCGCTCGGTCTCGATCTTCGCGGCGGCTCCTATCTTGTCCTGGAAGTCGACGCTGCCGCGCTGAAAAAGGATCGCATTCGTTCCATCCTGGATGATGCCCGCGGTCGTTTGCGCACAGCAAAAATTCAACCACAATCTGTTCGGATCGCTGGCGACAGCGTTGTCGTTACAATCACCGATCCTGCACAGCGTGATGCCGCGACGACAGCACTTCGCGAGCTGACGACACAGGTTGCGCAGATCGGATTTGCGGCGCCGGTTAGCGACATTGATATCGCAACCAATGACAACCAAATCCGCCTCACGCTTACTGATGCGGGCATGAAGGATAAGCTCGACAATGCGCTGACCCAGAGCTTGGAGATCGTTCGTCGACGTGTTGACCAGGTCGGCGTTGCCGAACCATCCATCCAGCGCGTCGGTTCAGACCGTATCGTTGTCCAGCTTCCAGGGCTACAGGATCCAAGCCAATTGCGCGCGCTGCTCGGCAGCACTGCCAAAATGACGTTCCATATGGTTGCCGACCGCAACACAGGGGAAGCACCTCCCCCGGGCGTTTCCATTCTTCCTGACGCTAAAGAGCCGGGCGTGACTTATCCCGTCGAAGATCGCGTTGCACTTAGCGGTGAACGCCTCACGGACGCACGCGCCGCTTTTGATCAGCAGACCAACCAGCCGATCATATCCTTTCGGTTTGACAATATTGGCGCCCGTCAATTTGCCGAGATAACAAGCCAGAATGTCGGCCGCCCCTTCGCGATTGTACTTGACGGGAAAGTCCTGACAGCGCCTGTCATTCAGGTACCGATCACCGGCGGTTCAGGCCAAATAACCGGCAATTTCACCGTTCAGGACACTGTTACTACTGCCGCTCTTCTTCGCGCCGGCGCTCTGCCTGCACCTCTGACCGTCATTGAAGAACGAACTGTTGGTCCGGATCTTGGCGGCGACGTCATCAAGATGGGCCTTTTGACCGGTTTGATTGGCTTTGCGCTTGTCGTCGGCTTTATCTTCATTCTTTATAGTGGCTGGGGTCTGATCGCCAATTTTGCTCTTGCACTGAATGTTATTCTGACATTCGGAATTCTGAGCTTGATCGGTGCAACGCTTACACTCCCCGGTATCGCCGCTATCATCCTTGGTATCGGCTTTGCGGTCGACGCAAACATCCTTATCAACGAGCGTATCCGTGAGGAGGCGCGCAAAGGCATAGGCGCGATGGCCGCAGTGGATCGTGGCTTTAAGCTTGCCTATTCGACCATTATTGATGCCAATGCCACGCATCTTATCGCAACCTTCCTCCTGTTCCTTTTCGGCACCGGGCCTGTACGCGGTTTTGCAATTACAATGATCATTGGCGCGCTCGTGTCCATGTTCACAGCGGTTACGGTGGTTCGCATCATCACGATGGCTATCGTTCGCCGCCGCAAGATGAAGACAATTCACATCGAGCACCTGTTCAAGCTTGTGCCAGAAAACACCAATATCTCTTTCATGAATGCTCGATTCTTCGGCATTGGTGTTTCTATCTTTCTCTCCATCGCATCCATCATTCTGTTTATCCATCCCGGCCTCAATTATGGTATCGACTTCAAGGGTGGTATCCAGGTCGAAGTCACCACATCCAAACCAGCGGAACTCGCTTCGATGCGCGAAAAGCTGGAAGGATTGGGACTCGGTGAAGTCGCATTGCAGCAAGCTGGCGGCGATAGCCAGGTCCTGATCCGCGTGCAGCGTCAGGAAGGTGGCGAAGAGGCGCAGACTGCAGCTGTAACAAAGGTCAAAGCTGCTGTTGAAGAGCTTGATCCGGGTGTAAAGATTGAGCGTTCCGAAGTTGTTGGACCGAAAGTCAGTGGAGAACTGGCGCGTTCAGGTATTATCGCGGTTGTTCTAGCCAGCCTTGCAATGCTGCTTTACATTTGGTGGCGTTTTGAATGGCACTTTGCCTTGGGCGCCATTGCGACCCTGATCCTCGACACAACGAAAACAGTCGGCTTCTTTGCCCTGCTGGGTCTCGATTTCAACCTAACAGCCATCGCGGCATTGTTGACGATTATCGGTTATTCCGTGAACGATAAGGTGGTCGTCTATGATCGAATGCGCGAAAATTTGCGCATCCACAAAAAGATGCCTCTACGTCAGATCATCGATCTGTCGATCAACCAGACCTTGGCGCGTTGTATCTACACGTCCTTGACCGTCTTCCTCGCCATGCTACCAATGGCAATCTGGGGCGGAAAAGCAGTAGAGAACTTCGCGCTCCCTATGTTGTTTGGCGTCATTATCGCAACGAGTTCATCGCTGTTTATCGCAGCGCCAATCTTGCTCCTTCTCGGGACATGGTGGGAAAAGAACCATGCCCATCGCATCGGTTCTACTGACAAGGCAGTCACCCAAGGCTGAAAGCGCGCAATTTAATATTTGTCGCTAAATATTTGCGGCGCATGGAAAAAATCGCCTTTCCTGCGCCGCAAAACAACGAAAACGGTTTGCAAGCCGGACCCGGTAGGCAATACTGTTACAAACAACGATCCATCGATTGATACGAGTGTCTTCCATTAACAAACCTCAAGGGGGAGAAGCCGACATATGCCTCATGAAACGCCGCTGATTGCGACCATCGTCATAGGCCTTGTGCTAGCCTTTATTTTCGGTGCGATTGCCAACCGTCTGCGTATCCCTCCCCTTGTCGGTTACCTTGTTGCCGGTGTTCTCGCTGGTTCACACACTCCCGGTTTTGTTGCCGATCAAGATTTGGCAGCCGAACTCGCCGAAATCGGCGTTATTCTGTTGATGTTCGGTGTCGGGCTGCACTTCTCTCTTAAAGATCTTCTTTCCGTGCGAGCGATCGCCATTCCCGGTGCCATTGTCCAAATTCTGGCCGCAACGCTTCTCGGACTGGGACTTGCCTGGATTCTCGGATGGAGCCTTCAAGCCGGATTTGTTTTTGGTCTGGCCCTATCTGTTGCCAGTACTGTTGTTCTCCTTCGCGCAATGCAAGAGCGCCGGCTCATTGAGACAGAACGCGGTCGCATTGCTGTCGGCTGGCTTATCGTTGAAGATCTCGCCATGGTGTTGGCGCTTGTTCTGCTGCCTGCAATTGCTGGTGCACTTAATGGCGGCGACACGCCCAGCGGGCCAATTCACGCCAATAGCGATCCCATAGCAGCCTATTTCAATCTCGGCATTGGCGGCGTGATCGCCCTGACACTCGGTAAAGTTGCGGCGTTCGTTGCCGTTATGCTGATTGTGGGCCGTCGCGTTATTCCATGGACCCTCCATGCCATTGCCCACACCGGCTCACGCGAACTTTTCCGGCTTGCAGTTTTAGCAATTGCACTTGGCGTGGCTTTTGGCGCAGCAAAACTCTTTGGCGTATCATTTGCACTGGGTGCGTTCTTCGCCGGCATGATCATGAGCGAATCTGAACTGAGCCACCGGGCCGCTGAGGAATCGCTGCCGCTACGCGATGCTTTCGCGGTTTTGTTCTTTGTTTCGGTCGGAATGCTGTTCGATCCGATGACAATTATAAACGACCCCCTGCCGCTTCTTGCAACGCTGGCGATCATTGTCATAGGCAAATCGCTGGCTGCCTTCTTCATCGTGCTTGCATTTGGCTATCCAACCGGAACTGCGCTTATCATCTCTGCCAGTCTCGCCCAGATTGGCGAATTCTCCTTTATTCTGGCGGAACTCGGTGTCGGTCTGGGCATGCTTCCAGAGGAAGGGCGCGACCTCATTCTTGGCGGCGCCATTCTTTCAATTCTCGTGAATCCGTTGGTTTTTGCAGGGGTAACCTACGTAAAACCTTGGTTAGAAAAGCGAGCGCCCGCAGCTACAGAACCGGCGGCGGAGGCGGATACTCCGAAAGCAGACGAAACGGATGTAGAGGAAATTCGTCCCACATTGCTTACCAACCACGCTGTGCTGGTTGGTTATGGGCGAGTTGGCAGTCTGGTCGGAGATGCGCTGAAAGAGGTAGGAAAGCCATTCCTTGTTATAGAAGACGCCGACAAGACAGTTGCCAAATTGCGGGACGATAACATTGAAACAATCGTCGGGAATGCTGCAAATGGTGATATTCTCGCTGCTGCCAATCTAGCCGGTGCACGGCAGCTTATTCTCGCTATCCCGAATGCGTTCGAGGCAGGACAAATCGTAGTCAAAGCCCGCGCCGCCAATCCAGTTATCAGCATACTTGCCCGCGCTCATTCCGATGCGGAGGTTCAGCATTTGCAGGATCTGGGTGCTGACGCCGTGATCATGGGAGAACGCGAGATAGCGCGGGGAATTGTTTCGCATATACTGAGTTTGGATGAGCCAAAGCCAGAGGGACCACTGACCGAAACCTAAAACTAAAAGAATGATGATTACGAAGGCCGGGCAGGAAAGACAATGAAACTTAAAGATTACATTTGGCCGGTCGTAGGGTTGGCCGCAGTCGGCATATCTGCATGGCTTCTTTACAAGGAGTTGCGTAGTATTTCGCTGGATGATGTGGTCGACAGCCTTAAAGCTATATCGATGCATCGTTGGGTACTGGCTGCTCTAGCGTCGCTAGTGGCCTATGCCGCCCTTGCTGGTTACGACCGCATCGCGCTTTTGCACCTTCGCCGCAAGATTTCATGGGTGTTTATAGCCCTTTGTTCGTTCACGACCTACGCCCTATCCCATAATATAGGTGCTTCCGTGCTTTCGGGCGCGGTCGTCCGGTACCGCGCTTATTCCTCGCAAGGGATGAGCGGGCCGGAAATAGCGCTCCTGATTGCCTTTTGCTCATTCACTTTTCTAGTTGGCGTTATGAGTTTGAGCGCCATCGTGCTTCTAATTGAGCCGGAAATTCTACAGCGGTTCAATTCGGAATTACCGCTTTCACTAAGTTATATTCTCGGTCTTGGTTCGCTGTCACTTATCTTGCTTTACGCTTTCGGCAGCTGGCTGCACTTTAAGCCGCTACGCATTCGCCAGTTTACCCTTGAATATCCCCGGCTGACTGTTGTCGCGCAACAATTAATCGTAGGACCACTGGAGCTCATCGGCGCGGCTGCAATTATTTATTTCACATTGCCAGAAGCCGGAAATCCCGGATTTATGATTATCCTTGGCATATTTCTTGTATCCTTTTCTGCCGCACTGATATCGCATGCACCGGGCGGATTAGGCGTGCTTGAACTCGTCTTTCTGACGGGCCTCCCGGACATGAATCAAGCCGACGTGCTTGCCGCTCTCATCATATTCCGTCTGTTCTACTTGTTGATTCCATTTGCTCTTTCGCTGGTGGTTGTGCTCGTCTTCGAACGTTCGCAATTGCTCCTGCGCTGGTATAAGAAAGAAGAATGAACATCGGACCATTTTCAGGTTGAGCGATTTCACGTAGGAAATATTTTCCAGATAAGCCACAAATTGGTGCGCAGTTTCTTCAAGAGCACAGCGCCCCACTCTATTTTGAAGGCAGACTTCAACGTGGAGTGCCACAATGACAACATTGATTATTCCGGGATACCGCGGCTCCGAAAATGGCCATTGGCAACGCCAGTGGTTGCTTGAGGATGAGACATCGCAGCTCCTTGAACAGGATGACTGGGACAATCCGGATCTATCCCAATGGCTTCATGTATTGGAGGCCGCTCTTGCCGAAACGCCCAGTGCCATTCTTGTGGCCCATAGTCTAGGATCTATTTTGGTGGCTCACCTTGCGAGCAGGCCTTCAGCTGCGCATGTAGCGGGCGCTGTGCTCGTGGCACCTGCAGACGCAGAGCGTATGGCCGCTTGGGATAAAAAGTTTGCAAGTTTCGCGCCCTTGCCGCGCCATAAACTGAGCTTCCCTTCTGTGGTCGTGGCAAGCCGTGACGATCCTTATATGTCTTTCAATAAAGCACAGGCACTAGCGAATATCTGGGGTTCCGGTTTCGTCGATATGGGTAATTCAGGGCATATTAATGTTGAAAGCGGTTTCGGCTCGTGGCCAGAAGGACATGTCCTGGCAGATTCAATGCGCAGGCCTCACCAGAGTTTTCGCGCACAACGCGCTGCCTAAGCCAATTGCTTGCGTTCAAGCAGATATTTGAGAACTAATGTCACGACAGCAATCAGCGCCAATGTAGATGAGGCTGCAAATGCACCAGTGACATTATAGTCATTGAATAGCAGCTCAATTTGCAAAGGCAGAGTGTTGGTTTGCCCCCGAATGGCGCCGGAAACAACTGAAACGGCACCAAACTCGCCCATCACGCGAGCATTGCATAGCACCGCACCGTAAAGAAGAGCCCAACGAATATTCGGCAATGTAACGTAAAAGAATGTTTGCAAGCCATTGGCGCCAAGGGTGATTGCTGCCTCCTCATCTTCGCTACCTTGAGCCTGCATCAGGGGAATAAGCTCGCGTGCAACGAATGGGCTTGTAACGAAAAGGCTGACCAAAAAGATGGCGGGAACCGTAAACATAATTTTTATGTCGTAGTTCTCCAACAACGGTCCAAGCAGGCCCTGACTCCCATATAGGAAGAGATAGGTCACACCCGCAACGATTGGCGAGACCGAAAAAGGTATCTCGATAAATGTAATCAACAACCCTCGTCCGGGAAATCTAAAGCGCGTAACCAACCATGCCACGCAAATCCCGAACACCATGTTGATCGGCACTACGACGATCGCGGTCAAGACAGTTAGCCAAATCGCGTGCAGAGTTGCGGGTTGGCTTATCTGAGTCAAATAAACCGTCATACCCTCCCGAAATGCGTAGGTGAAAATAACGAGCAGCGGTATGCCGATAAGCAATATAGACAGCAAAATCGCGGAAATTACCAAAAGCCGCTGGGACAATCGCACGGGCTTTTTGCCGTGTCGCGATGACGGCTTCAGGCTCCCGACGGGCGCAGCAAGATTAGTTACGTTCTGCATATTTCAGCTGCCAGGCCTGTATTGAGTTTGTTACGAAAAGCATGACGAACGCTATGACCAACATAACTGTCGCTATGGCTGCAGCTGCGGGATAGTCATATTCATCAAGCCGGATAAAGACGAGAAGAGACATTACTTCTGTTTCAAACGGCAAATTGCCCGAAATAAAGACGATGGCACCAAACTCTCCCAAGCTTCTTGCAAATGAAAGGCTGCAACCAGCGACAAATGCCGGAAAAATGGCGGGCCAGATAATGTTTGCGAATATCTGCCAGTTTGTGGCACCCAAAGAGCGGCCAGCCTCTTCTACATCTGTTGCCACATCTTCCAAAACGGGCTGAACCGTCCGGACAACGAAGGGAATGCTGGTAAACATCATCGCGAGCGCAATTCCCAAAGGTGCATATGCGATTTTGATACCCAGCGGCTCCAAATACCGTCCGAACCAGCCATTGGCGGAAAATACGGTGACCAATGCCAACCCAGCAACGGCCGTGGGCAAAGCGAAAGGCAAGTCGACCACCGCATCAAGAAGTCGTTTTCCGGGAAACTCGTAACGCACCAATACCCACGCTAGGAGCATCCCAAAAAGCGCATTCAGCAAGGTGGCCAACAAAGCTGCACTGACTGTTATGCGATAGGTTGCGACGGCCCGTTCAGAAGAGATGATACTCCAGAAATCCGCCCAACCCAGATTGAAGGATTTGTACAGCATTGCCAGCAATGGCAGAGCCACAATCAACGTAAAATAAAATAACGTCACTCCAAGAGTGAGACCGAAACCGGGCAAAATTCCGCGCTGACTGGACTTGGAAAACAATGACATACGAGGTTCTTAATTCATCCAGACTTTAACGCAAGTGATCTGTTGCAACGAAAAACGACGCGGATTGGCTGCCGCGCCGTCTGTATAGAGATTTACCTTTGATTCAGCGCTTGGTGAATACCTTATCAAGAATACCACCTTCAGCCAGATGATCTGTGGTGACATTGTTCCAGCCTCCGAACACATCCTCGACAGTCAAAAGACGGGTTTCTGGAAACTGCGAGGCATATTTGGCTTTGACTGCTTCATCATGCACACGGTTATAATTCTGCGCGAGGATGTCCTGGCCTTCCGAGGTGTAAAGGAATTTCAGATAGCTTTCAGCAATTGCACGTGATCCGCGCTTATCCGCAACTTTATCGACTACAGATACTGGAAACTCAGCTAACAAGCTTACCGGTGGAATGACCGCTTCGTACTTGTCTTCGCCAAGCTGCTTTCGAGTGCCCAGCACCTCTGCCTCGAACGTGATGAGCACGTCGCCAATCCCGCGTTCAGCGAAAGTTGTGGTGGCAGCGCGACCGCCAGTGTCAAACACCGGAACATTGGAGAGCAACTTTTTCGCGAATTCTTGAGCCTTTGCTTGATCCTTATTGTTTGCCTCAAGCGCATAGGCATAGGCGGCCAAGTAAGTATACCGACCATTACCGGATGTTTTCGGATTGGGGAAAACAACCTTTACATCATCACGAACAAGATCATCCCAGTTCTTGATATTCTTTGGATTACCGGCCCGCACGAGAAAAGCAGGAAGGGAATAATATGGCGATGAATTGTTGGGAAGGCGTGATTGCCAATCGGCTGGGATCAAATTTCCCTTATCGTGCAACACTTGCACGTCGGTCACCTGATTGAACGTTACAACGTCAGCCTCAAGGCCTTCAAGAATGGAGCGCGCCTGCTTCGATGAGCCCGCATGCGACTGGTTTACCGTAATGTCCTTACCGACCTGTACCTTGTAAGCAGCGCTAAAAGCTTTGTTGATCTGCTCGTAAAGTTCACGGGAGATATCGTAAGAGACATTGAGAATTTCCGTAGGCTCTTCTGCCGCTTGTGCAGGAGTTAAAGCAAAGCTCAGCGCCAAAGCCGCAAAAGCAACCAATTTTTTCATGAAATTCTCCCAGTCGGAGGCGATAATCGCCCAATCTACTTTTCAAGCCACACCCAATCCGCCTGCTCTCCGGCTTCACGGACAATTATTCTAAGACTGTCGGTAAAAACGGGCGGAAGGAAGGGTTACCTTTCCAAGGAACCGCAAATAATAGAAACAAAATACTATGAACTGGGAAAATCAGGGCAAACGACGGCGATGCTCCAGGTCGCCCGCATTAATTGATATACTTCGGGTCTCAGGCTGTCGGTTTACCAAAAACCACGATGCTGCCAGCACCACAGAAAATCTTCCTCGCCCGAGTTGCGCCGCTTCTTCACAGGAGCTTTATCATCGGCGCAATTCTCAGAATTACGAGCATCGAATTTGATGTTATCAGACGTGAATACCTCACGCCATAAACGCTCCGCTCGATTGAAGATGTTTGAGACTTCACTATACATTGCGACCTCCAAAAATAACTCGGCTGTAAAGTGGCTTACCATTGACGGGCAATAGAACGACAATGATGACGCCTTGAAATTGTTTGTCAATAATCACGACTGATTTAATCGTGTATCAAAATGGCTTCACAAAGGTATTTTCCAAAGCAAAAACCTTAATGAATTATTATTTTTCAGAGCATTACGTGCCATTATTGAGACATTCGGGCGCCGCAAAAAAACTCACATTTTTTACGTTTTTATACTAGGAAATGTTTATCGAAGGGCTATGACTGCACCCAGAAGGTTGTAGGCTAAGAAGAATGATATCGCAAAAAGCCAAATATGCTCTCCGCGCGCTTGTCGTCCTCGCACGCGCCGACTCTGAAAAAGCTTTATTCATTTCGGATATTGCAGAAGAGCAAAATATTCCAAAGAAATTTCTCGAACAGATTTTGCTAGACCTAAAGCGTGAAGGCATTGTCATGAGCCGAAGAGGCAAGATGGGTGGCTATCTTCTTCTGAAAGGTGCGGACGACATTACTTTCGGCGAAATTCTGCGCCTGATAGACGGTCCCATAGCGTCCCTTCCGTGTTTGAGTAAAATTGCCTACCGGCGCTGCGAGGACTGCAGCGATGAAGATACCTGTGAAATCCGCCATGTTTTCAACGAAGTTGCGAATGTAACACGCGGGGTACTCGACAAAACGACCATTGCCGATTGTCTGATCTATGGCGAAAAGGGGAAAATACCCGCCATTCTTGATATATAAAAGGACGATGTGGTGGTCGCTGAAGATCAAGATACTCTTCGATTTTATTCAGAAGAAGCTGAGACCTATGCCAATCGCATTGAACATAGATCATACGAACGATTGGATTCCTTTCTTATTCGTCTTACTCGCAATTGCTCCATTCTAGAACTTGGTTGCGGCGGCGGCGATGACAGTGCCCGCATGCTCGCTCTAGGCTTTGACGTTACACCTACCGATGGCAGCCCAGAACTTGCCTATCAAGCTGAGAAACGTCTGGGCGTTCCTGCAAAAGTATTGAAGTTCGATCAAATCAAGGATCGCAGCAAATTTGATGCTGTGTGGGCCAACGCCTGTCTTTTACATGTTCCGCGACCAAACCTTGCCGCTATTCTTCAGCGTATCGAGCGAGCGCTTAAATCAGGCGGTTTGTTTTATGCCAGTTACAAGGCTGGAAAGCAGGAAGGGCGCGACAAGTTTGGCCGTTATTATAACTACCCCTCCCCTGAATGGCTTAGGCAGGCTTATGGCTCAAGCTGGTCTTTGGTCGAGATCAAGAATTATATGGGAAGTGGTTACGATAATGAGCCGACGGAATGGCTCGATGTTATTGCTACAAAGGCCAGGTAATCTCCCTATGTAAATACAGCCTTGCCTATTACAGGCGTTGACGGCACAGCCATATCGCGCGGCTCCAGCACGACCGCTTGATAAGCTTGATGGCCAGCCTCAACAGCTTTGGCAAAAGCCTGTGCCATTGCTGGCGGATTGCCTGCCTTGGCTACCGCTGTATTGAGAAGGACCGCATCAAATCCCAATTCCATCACAGCCGCTGCATGCGACGGCCGACCCAAGCCAGCATCGATAATAATCGGAACCTCAGGGAAATGCCCGCGTATCGAGCGCAATGCATGCAAATTGAGCGGTCCCATGGCTGAACCAATAGGTGCGCACCACGGCATGAGAACATCGCAGCCCGCTTCCAGCAACCGTTCAGCGATGACGAGGTCATCAGTTGTATAGGGAAACACCTTGAAGCCATCTTCGCTCAAAATCCTTGCGGCTTCTACCAAAGCGAAAACATCGGGTTGTAGAGTGTCGTGGTTGCCGATGACTTCAAGCTTGATCCAGTCTGTAGAAAAAACGTCACGCGCCATATGCGCAGTCAGCACAGCTTCTTTCACTGTGTGACACCCGGCTGTATTAGGCAACACACGCAATTCCAAGGAACGAAGCAAGGACCAAAATCCGTCGCCAGTTTTCGTGCCAGCCATTTCGCGGCGCAACGACACGGTTATGATCTCTGTTCCTGAAGCTTTAATCGCATCTATAAGAATTGCAGGAGATGGATACTGCGCCGTACCAAGCAAAAGGCGAGACGATATTTCGGCGCCATAAAGTTTCAACATTTCACCCACCCTGCTTCGGGGTCAAAATTTCGATGCGATCACCATTCTTTAGAGTGTGATTCTGCCGCTCGTTTGCTCGTACAAGCTCACTATTGACTGCTGTTGCGAGCCATTCACCCTCAAATTCAAGCTCTAACAACAGCGCTTCAAGAGTTTGCGCCGAGACATCATGCGCTTGTCCGTTCACGGTGAGTTTCATGGCGTATACTCCTTTCTTTCAGGATCATGTCGGCAGCCTGCTTTGCCATCGCTGGCGCAAGCAGAAAACCGTGTCGATAAAGTCCGTTAATGCTGATGCAATTGCCCGTTTTAACCACGCGCGGCAGATTATTTGGGTAGGCTGGGCGAACGCCTGTTCCGGTTTCGATAATTTCGGCTTCACCAAATGCCGGGTGAACACTGTAGGCAGCGTTCAACAATTCCATCATTGAGCGCGCCGTTACCGGTCCATTTGCATCGCTCTCAATCATTGTCGCGCCCACCATGAAAGTGTGGTCCGGTCGGGGCACAATATAAAGCGGGAACCGCGGGTGAATAAGCCGTATGGGTCGTGACAGTGATATGTCTTTGCTGCGCAAGATGAGCATTTCGCCACGCACGCCCCGCAAATCAATATCTGGAGACGCGATTCCAGTACAATCGATAACCCATTCAAAGCTGGAAATTTCAGCGGCGCTCGTCCCAGTTTCGCAGCGGGCGCCTAACCCAACGAGTTTTGCCTTTAATTCCGTTAGAACCTGACGTGGCGCCAGATGCGCCTCACTTTCAAAGAACAATCCCTTGCGGAAAGCCGCCTCGCCAAGATCGGGCTCCAACAGCGAAATTGCTTCCTCACCAATGCGCACAAAGCCCGACGTCCGCGCGCCAAAGCGCTCCAGTTCTTTTACATCCCGCGGTGTGGCCACCACCAGCGTTCCCTTGCGACTCACGGATCCGGGAATTACAGACTCCCACCAATTGGCCGCGTTCATTCCAAGATCAATGACAGCCTGTTCAGCGCTTTCGCGCTCACACCAAGGTGCGAGCATGCCACCGGCATACCAGGAGGCTGCAGAATTTTCGCCGCCAAAGGGGTCTAGTATCGTCACTTCGGCTCCACGTGCTCGAAGCTCATAAGCAACTGTGAGGCCGGCAACGCCGGCCCCTTTCACCAGAATATTCACCTCATTCCCCGGCATTGAGCGGCATATAGAGCTCGCCGCCTGTGCGGAATTTCTCCGCCATCGCTGCCATGCCTTCTTTTTGAGCCTCCGCACGAATGTCGTGTGAAATGCGCATTGAGCAAAACTTCGGCCCGCACATTGAGCAAAAATGCGCAACCTTATGCGCTTCTTTCGGCAAGGTCTCATCGTGGTAGAGTCTCGCCGTCTCAGGATCCAGAGAGAGATTAAACTGGTCCTCCCAGCGAAACTCAAAGCGCGCACGGGATAGAGCATCATCTCGAAGCTTCGCCGCCGGATGCCCCTTGGCCAAATCCGCCGCATGTGCAGCAATCTTGTAGGTAATAACGCCGACCTTTACGTCGTCTCGATTGGGCAATCCCAGATGTTCTTTAGGCGTAACATAACAAAGCATCGCCGTGCCAAACCAGCCGATCATTGCAGCACCGATGCCAGAGGTAATATGATCGTAGCCGGGAGCAATGTCTGTCGTCAGCGGTCCAAGCGTGTAGAATGGTGCCTCTCCGCAAACAGCAAGCTGCTTGTCCATATTCTCTTTGATCTTGTGCATCGGCACATGACCGGGACCTTCGATCATAACCTGGCAATCTCTGGCCCAAGCGATCTGAGTCAGTTCACCCAATGTTTCAAGCTCAGCAAACTGCGCCGCGTCGTTTGCATCGGCTATTGAACCGGGTCGCAATCCGTCACCGAGTGAAAAACTGACATCATAAGCACGGCAAATATCGCAGATTTCCTCGAAATGCTCATAAAGAAAGCTTTCCCGGTGATGATGCAGGCACCACTTTGCCATGATTGAACCGCCTCGCGAGACGATGCCCGTGACACGATTAACCGTCAGTGGAATATAATGCAGTCGGACACCGGCATGAATAGTAAAGTAGTCGACGCCCTGCTCTGCCTGTTCGATCAGCGTATCTCTGTAAACTTCCCAAGTCAGATCTTCAGCGATACCGCCAACCTTCTCCAGCGCCTGATATAGCGGGACAGTTCCGATGGGAACCGGCGAATTACGGATAATCCACTCGCGAATATTGTGGATGTTGCGCCCGGTCGACAAGTCCATCACCGTATCGCCACCCCAGCGGATAGCCCAAACCATCTTTTCGACTTCCTCCTCCATCGACGATGTGACGGCGGAATTACCGATATTGGCATTGATCTTCACGAGGAAATTCCGACCTATGATCATAGGCTCAAGCTCAGGATGATTGATATTGGCAGGTATGATGGCCCGCCCCCTGGCGATTTCCTCCCGTACGAATTCCGGTGTCACATGATCCGGTAACGATGCACCGAATGACTCGCCATCCCGAACTTGGTTCCGTGCGGCTTCCCGACCGAGATTCTCCCTTATGGCGACATATTCCATTTCAGGCGTAATAATTCCCGCGCGGGCGTAAGCAAGCTGCGTAATCGCTTTTCCGTCGTAAGCGCGGCGTGGCTGATATTGAACAGGAAATTCTCTTGTAAGCCGCTCGCCCGTGGCGAAGCCATTGTCAGCTGACTGGATTATTCGCCCCTTATAGGAATAGCTATCGGCCTGTTGACCGATTTTCCATGCCTCACGAACACGTGCGATCCCTTTATTGATATCGATACTTGCAGTTGCGTCAGTGTAGGGACCGGATGAATCGTAAACCGCAAGGTTTGGCTCACCAGCGGTGGGATGAACCGCAATTTCGCGCAAGGGAACGCGAATATCAGCATGTATCTGCCCTGGTTTATAAATCTTGATTGACGCGGGAAGCGGCCCGGTTGAAACTTTCGGGGCCTCGGTAATTTTTGTTACAGCAGTCATCGTCAGGTTCCTTTGCGTTATTGCAGGAAACCCAGTTCTGAGCCGGAAGGATGAAAGAAGCCTCGCGAATCCAATCATGGATTCAGTGCGAATGCACTATGCGCGATAACCTTTGCACCGTCCCTACGCCAGTGTGAACTGGATCAGGTTCAACGGGTCACTGCGCTTGGCTATGCCTGAAGCAGTATCTCAGCCCCTTGTCGGGACTCCCCTGGTGAATGGCCTAAAGTGAACCGCCTGACGTATTGCTGTCAAGCGCTTCATAAAATTACGAAGCGCGAAGCGGTTTCAGAGCACCTGCCCATTTTGCAAGTTCAGTCAAAACCGTGCTGGCGCTGGTAGTTATCAGTTCATTTGGCGTGAACACGCCATCATCGTTGATAAACTGCTGGTACGAAGGAATGGGAACGCTTTCTGCAAGCGAAACCATACGGAGTGCCGAGATCAACCCTTTGACCGATTCGGTAGCACGCAAACCACCGGAAACACCGCCATAACTTACAAAGCTTACAGGTTTGTAGTTCCACTCATTCCATAAATAGACCAAGGCATTGATGAGCGAAGGTGGCGCGTTGTAGTCATATTCAGGCATGACAAAGATGTAAGCGTCGGCCGGCTCAATCGCCTCACTCCACTTCTTTGTATGCGGATGTTCGTATTTTTTCATGCGGGGATGATTCGGTTCGTCATAGACCGGCAACTTGAAATCAGCCAAATCGATAAGCACAGGGTCGAACTTGCCATCCTGCTTGGCGAATTCGTTGAACCACTTTGCTACAGCAGGACCACCACGCCCGGGCCGCGTGCTTGCGATTATAATATTGAGCCTGAGTGCCATAGTATCATATCTCCAAAACTGCGATAGTCGATAAGTAAAGACATTGACCCATCGCACAAGAAGGCACTTTTTTGAAACTGCCCGGAATGTCTGCGTAGTCCCACAAAAAACGAAACCCGCTATAGCGATTTGGCCATGCGGGTTTGTCGTCACAATGAAGGGCGTTAAAGCCCGTCAGATATTAGCGATTATTATTATAGTCGTTACCTGCTGGCGCGCCAGGGCGTGCAACACGTTCTTTTTTCTTTGGTCCAGGCAACAAGCCTTCGCGTTGAGCCTGCTTGCGGGCGGCCTTGCGGGCGCGGCTAACGGCTTCTGCTTTTTCGCGAACACGACGTTCAGAAGGCTTCTCGAAAGCCTGACGGGCCTTCATTTCGCGAAATAGACCTTCGCGCTGCATCTTTTTCTTCAAGACCCGTAGGGCTTGTTCAACATTGTTATCACGGACGAGAACTTGCAATCGTTTTCCTTACCCATGCTTGCCTCGTCTTGCAGTACCAAAACTGGCCACAATCAGACAAGCGTTTGAAGAATTGCCACAACGGCAATCCGGAGAAGCGCGGACTTTATTCATTCCCGCGCCAAAAATCCAGTGCACCCAAGCAATTAAACTTGGATACGCAATCTTTAGATTGCAGCCGTGATGATGATTTCAACCTTATATTCCGGTGTTGCAAGCTTGGCTTCACCTGTCGCGCGTGCTGGAGCATTGGCCGGATCAACCCATGCATCCCATACTGCATTCATTTCGCCAAAGTCCTTCATGTCATCAAGCCAGATGATGGCCTGCAACAACTTCGACTTATCTGTACCTGCCTCTTTGAGCAAACGATCAACCGAGGCCAGGACGTCTTTAGTCTGTTCTGTTACGCTCTTGCCCGGACCACCTACCTGACCGGCCAGATAGACTGTATTACCATGGATCACGGCCTGGCTCATGCGAGGGCCTGCTTCAATACGACGAACGCTCATGAAAATCTCCTGTGGAAGGTTTCGGACAAGCCGAGGCTTGCTTGGTGCAAGAAAAAAGGGCCATACGGCCCTCGTTTCAGAAAAATGGTGGGCACAGTAGGGATCGAACCTACGACCCGCTGATTAAGAGTCAGCTGCTCTACCAACTGAGCTATGTGCCCGTCAGCCGCTTCCGCGACGACAGTGAGCGCTCTATAACGGGGCAAATCTTGCCTGTCCAGCCCTTCACCAAACTTTATCGCGCTGATCGGCAAGAAGATGAAATTTTCGCTCTCAGACAAACAACTTGCCCTCTGCCACCTTGATCGCCGCGCCACCGATTCGTGCGCTTATGATTGCCTTATCCTTAATATCGAGTTCTAGCTCAAGTTTCGACAGCCGGCCCATCTCATAGCCTTGTTCAACAGAAAATCGCTGTACGCCATCAAGCGGTTCATCGAACAAGTGAATTGCACCGGCAAACGCAGCTGTCGCTGAGCCGGTTGCAGGGTCTTCATAAGTTCCTTCGTCACTGACAAACATACGCGAATGAAAATCGTTCTCATGCCCTACGGTTTCACGGCAGTAAGCATAAACCGGCAATTGCCTATGGCCAATTCGGGGTGCTATCCGCTGCATTGCAGCCTGATCGATCCGTATTCGAGCAGCTGATGCAAGACCACGTATCGGCACAAGTAAAAATGGTACACCGGCATCCCAAATGCTGGGAACATGGTTTTCAAAACCAATCTCGTCGCGCTCTAACCGCAGTGCCCGCGCTATGGCAACCTTGTCGTAGTTGTAGTCTACCCGTTGCGGCAATTTAGGGAGGTCAAATTCCGCAAAAGCCCCGTGTTTTCCCAGTCTTACGCCGCACCGAACAGCTCCAACCTGCTCTTCCAAAATAATAAGCGCATCTTGATCGTTTTCAACTTCACCAAAACGATTTTGCGCAAGTGACACAGCTGTCCCAACCGTAGGATGCCCGGCGAACGGCATCTCATAATCCGGCGTAAAAATGCGAACCCATGCTGTATGAGCGGCGTTTTTCGCCGGCAGCACGAAAACTGTTTCCGACAGGTTGAACTCACGGGCGATACGCTGCATCGCCTCATCATCAAGGCCCTGCGAATCGTGAACGATTGCCAATGGATTCCCTTTCAGGACCTCGGAAGTAAAGACATCATATATTTCATAACGGCGGAATGTCATGGGCGTTGCCCCTTTTTCAATTTGATGAAAAATAGACCAACCCTAAAGGGGCGCAAGTCAAACCTTGTAACGGTTACATTTGGCTGAAATGCCAGTCGCCGAACGCGCGGAATGTAACGGGTGTTGTATCGGTCATATCAGCCGATGAAGCCACTGCAACAACATCGTCGAGCTCCGAAATGAGTTCTGCAGTGATATGGCGACGTATGCGCGTCAACAATTCTTGGGAACACAAATCAAAATAATAGCGACGAAACAATGCAATGCTGCGATCCGCGGTAACGAGATAAATATTGCTGTCAAAGCCCTGAGCATCCGCTAAATCAATAGCAGTCTCCTCCAAAACCTCACGCCTCATATTCCCTTCAATATCAATAATTTCGTTGCGCACATCACCTTCATCAAAGGAACCGGCCGGAAAATAGACACGCCCTGCCGCCGCCGTTGAACTGGCCATTCGACCGGCGATCAGCTTATTGTCGTTAGAGACGATCACGCCTACTGCATAAACGTGCCAAGGCTTCAGTGATGTCCGATTCTTCTTCCAGTGCATCATCGTTTTGAAACGCGTGCGTTTATAGACCGCTTCGAAGGCATCACCGTTGACGTGAGCCTGCTCAGCCATAAAGAAATCGCCATTGAAAAGAGTAGGATTGGCTCTAATTTCCTCTTCCCAATTTGCCCCAATTTCAGACTTGTTTTCTAATTCATAGGTTAGCGAGCCACTTTCTATCCGTATCGCGGCATGTTTGAGCTCAATCACCGTCTTCTCGGGAGAGGCTTTCATTGTTCAAACCATGTCAAACGTAACTACGACAGGACAATGATCGCTGGCCTTGGGGCGATCCCAGCCAATACGAGGAAAACGTTCAAACTTTTGATCAGGTGGGAATACTGCCCGGAATGGCTGTCCTTGTCTGATGATGTCGGGAACAGCTTGCATGTTATTCTGCGCCAAGGACGGTGACGCCAAGATATAATCAAGCTGGCACAAGTGCCGTTCATTGGGTCCTCGCGTGTGATAAAGCGTCCAGCGATCCATTTCGGGGCGTCTTTCTACCAGATTTTCACAAAAGCCACCCTCAAGCAGGATGTTAAGACTGCTTTCCATCTCTTTAACCGGCTCGAACATGTACCCAACCAGCGTGTCCCCCTTGATAAGAACACGCTCTCGATAATCATTGAAATCACCACAGATGACCCAGCTCTTATCAGCTGATCCCCCACTGCTGGCAAATTTGTCTTCGATGATACGGCGCACGGCCTTTGCCTCCGCAACTCGGACGGGCATGGAAGCAGCCCGCCCATCCATGCCGTTGCGAGGCGTGCCCATGGATTTGAAATGACTGACAAAAAGCGTCAACGGCTTTCCACCGATGCGCACGTCGATCTCTAGGCAGTCACGCTTGAATATTCGCTGGTAGGATTCGATACCCAATAACGCCAGGTCAGCGCTATAAATACCAAAATCATTATATGTGAGATGGGCATGACTCGTCATCGCAACAAATTCGATCGGTAAACCGTCACGTGTCTGATCTCGCATCAGGACAGCAACGTCGATGCCACGGCTGTCATTTCCTTCGACCATATATTTGTGGCGATAGCCCTCACCCACCATCTTGAACAAATAGCCGAATTCGAAAGCATTCAGCGCGCCGATATTGTCCACCTCCTGGAGGCAAAGAATATCCGCGTGAGTTTCGGCGATCGCCAATGCGGTCAGCTGGCGTGTGTCATCGGCATAAGCAATAGCTCGAGCCTGTTCGAGTTGCCGGTATTGCGCCTCATCATCTATCTGAAAGAGCTGCAAGGCTCTGTCTTTGTTAAGATTATTTTTGAAACCGGAAAAGTCGAAGCGATTCATCAGATTTTCAACGTTGAAGGTAGCAATGCGAACTGACATGCAAATACTCTGGATTAAGATCAATGACGCTCTATGCGCTCATAGCCTACCCGCATTACCCCGTTGCTGCCAGTAGCGATTGGCATCACAAGCGCCTATATCAACCCTATGAATAACCGGAAGCTTGAAACAATGAAATTTCTTAAGATGGCGCTGGCTCTTCTGGTTTTAGAAATGGTCGGCCAGATGCCGACTGCTTTCGCGCGAGAAATCCAGACATATCGACCGGCTCCGCGAGGGCTTGATGTGGTGCCGCGATCCCCAACGATCCTGCGCAATAATAGTCCGTATCGGGATAGTCTGCGGGATTGTTCGACAGGAAACTGCTACAATGGACGAGCTAACCGACCGACCGGAAATAACGGTCCTACGCAGGCTGAGAAATGTCGCGCGGCCTATCAGTCCTATCGAGCTTTCGACAATACCTATAAGCCATATAACCGTCCGCGAGAACGATGCAATTTGTAATGTAAATTCAGTGGCTTCGCCGGATCTAAAGACACAAAAAAGCCACCGGGTTTCGCCGGTGGCTTTTAAAATTATGTTCTGATCTTCTTAGTTCTTTGCCTTATCGACCAGCTTGTTGCTACCGATCCAAGGCATCATGCCGCGCAGCTTCTCACCAACTTCTTCGATCTGGTGTTTGTCATTGTTGCGACGGATGGCCTTGAAGCGCGATGCGCCGGCCTTATATTCCTGCATCCAATCGGAAGTGAACTTGCCGGTCTGAATGTCGGTCAGAACGCGCTTCATCTCTGCTTTTGTCTCAGCCGTGATGATGCGTGGGCCGGATACATACTCACCCCACTCTGCAGTGTTCGAGATCGAATAATTCATGTTGGCGATACCGCCTTCATAGATCAAATCAACGATAAGCTTTACTTCGTGCAAGCACTCAAAATAGGCCATTTCAGGCGCATAACCACCTTCAACCAATGTTTCGAAACCAGCGCGGATCAGCTCAACGAGACCGCCGCACAGAACAACCTGTTCACCGAACAGATCGGTTTCGCATTCTTCACGGAAATTGGTTTCGATAACGCCCGAACGACCGCCACCAACGCCACAAGCGTAGGATAGAGCGAGATCATGTGCGTTGCCGGATGCATCCTGATGAATAGCGATGAGGCATGGTACGCCACCGCCCTTCTGATACTCACCACGAACCGTGTGGCCGGGGCCCTTTGGCGCGATCATAACAACGTCAACAGTCTTCTTCGGCTCAATGAGACCGAAGTGAACGTTAAGACCATGAGCAAAAGCGATCGCAGCGCCATCGCGGATGTTATCGGCGATATGGTCCTTGTAGATATCGGCCTGCAATTCATCAGGCGTTGCCATCATCATAAGGTCGGCCCATTTGGCTGCCTCGGCAACGCTGACGACCTGAAATCCGTCCGCTTCAGCCTTTTTCGCTGTTGCTGAACCGGGACGCAGAGCAATGCGCACATCCTTTGCACCGGAATCCTTCAGATTGAGCGCATGCGCACGCCCCTGCGAACCGTAGCCGATGATGGCGACCTTCTTCGACTTGATAAGATTGATGTCCGCATCACGATCATAATATACGCGCATTTTGTTATTCCTTCCTATGTTTCAATCAGTATTGTTTTCCAGTCGCTTGACCGGTTTTTCTCAAGGTTTGTATAGAACCAGAAATTGTTCAGTGGCCCGTTTTGCGTCACGCTCAATAGCTGCCTCGCCCAACTCGAAGCGATCTCCTAGCAGCAGACGAATTTGCACATCGCGAACCACCAGACCAAAAAATGTACGGAATGCCTCATCGGTCTGTTCGAACTTAAGCAACCCTGCTTCCCGCCCAAGCAGCAGAACGGGCTCGAGCCTGCGAGCCATGGCAAATGGACCATTCTCCAGAACGATACCGCCAAGATCGCGACCAAGTCCGTGCTTGTCTGTGCCGGCATGCGTGACAGCAACGCGGTTCAATGCAACTGAGATTTTACCCGACAAGACCCGCAGCCAATCGGCCGCGAAACGCTCCAAACCAGCTACCAGCGCATCGCGATCAAATGCATTGCGGCTGACGGGGACTCCCCTGACCTTGGAGGCTTGCCACTGGACCGTAGCCGTCAGCAAGCCATCGCGGTCGCCAAACCATTTGTATAAGCTTTCTTTCGAACAGCTTGCACGGCGCGCCACGCTTGTCATTGTGAGTTTGTCGCCAGCTTCAACCAGAAGCGCGAGCGCAGCATCAAGGACGTCTTTCTGACGTTCCGTTAATGCCGTTTCGCTGATTTCCAGTTCTGCTTTCAACACATCCTCCAACCGTACCGTACCGTACGTTACGGTTTGGCTTTTAATACATGTCCCAGGGTTTGACAAGCGTTAGGCCGAAAATTCAGCTCCAGACTTTCTCACGCAATCCGATCGGTCCAAATGGATCTATCAGCGTGCCTGAAACCATTGCTGCCAATAATTGCGGCGCTGGCGGAATGCCAGAAATTATTGGTACCAAGCGGTCACGGATGAAGGGCAATATTCTGGAGTCTGATTGATAAAATGGCGTGAATGCGCGCGACAACGCTTGGAAACTCCGTATATGCCCACGTCGCGACGATGCATATAGCGACAATGCTGTTGCAAGGTCTGATGAAGAATGCAGCGCATGAGCGAGAGCCTTGGCATCCAGCAAAGCCATATTTGCACCCTGCCCCAATTGGGGACTCGTCGAATGTGCTGCATCGCCAATAACCGAAAGGTGACGCCCGATTGGGAAAGGGAGTGTATGATGGCCATAACGCGCCAATGCCATATCATCGAAGCTGCCGATCTGGTCGAGATAAACCGAACATTCCGGCCAAAGTGACAATATATTGTCTTTCCATTGCGTCATTCCGGCACTACGCAATTTTGCGTCTTCGTCTGGCTTGGTACTCCAGAAGAAGGCAGCGCTCTTCTCGCCAGCAACGCTTGCTTTGCCTATCGGCAGCACGCCAATCATTATTCCTGCTTTGCGATAACGCTGTTGCAGCGAACGCTCATCAAAGGCATTCGGATGCCATTTGAGCGAGGCCCAATAAGCCCCATAAGCCAGCGGCTTCGGGTCGCGGCTCTTGTATGCAAATTTATTTATTTTCGATCTCGATCCGCTGGCATCAACAATCAGATCAAAGGCCCCGACGCGGCGGCCAGTATCCGTTATGAGCCAAGCGGAACCAGCTCCGACTTCCATTGAAACAACATCAATATTCGTCTCAATATCGATAGCTTCGCGTAGCACTGCATCGTAAAGCACACCAAACAAAGCCGCCCGGTGAACCGCAATGCCATAACGCCCACCCTTAAGCGCAGAGTATCTCACGTCAAGAACAGTGCGGCCAGAATGTGCATCCGCACCATAAAGTCTGTCGATGCGACTACCCAAACCCCGAATCATCTCAAACAACCCGAGATCGTCAAGAACCGTCAGTCCCGTGGGTTGAAGGATAAGACCTGAACCAACCGCAGAAGCCGATTCAAACCGTTCAAACAATGTAACATGATTGTCCGAACGCTTAAGGTAGAGCGCGGCGGCCAATCCAGCCGGTCCTGCGCCAACAATAGCGACCTGTAATTTTTTCATGCGGACCAGTTTGCTAATGCGGGCTAAATATTGACCTGCGTTCCAATCTCGACGACGCGTCCTGTTGGTATCTGAAAATATTCAGTCGCATCGCTGGCGCTTCTTGCCAGAGCAATGAAAAGACGGTCCTGCCAGCGTGGCATTTCAGAGCGCGCCGAAGCCTTCAAGGACCGCCGGGACAGGAAGAATGAAGTCGTCATAATATCGAACTTCCATCCTTGCTTACGACAAATCGCGAGCGTCCTGGGAATGTTTGGTCGCTCCATATAGCCGAACGTCAAGGTTACCCGCATGAACAGGTCGTTGATAGGTTCTATCCGCACCCGCTCACTCTTTTTCACCAAAGGCGATGGAGCGGTGATTACGGTCAGGATCACATTGTTCTGATGCAAAACCTTGTAGTGCTTAAGACTGTGCATGAGCGCTGTTGGCGTGCTTTTCGGATCGCCAGTCAGGAAAACCGCAGTGCCCGGGACCAGGGTAGGCGGATTTTCAGCCATTTTCTTTGAGATCAAAGCCAGCGGAACTTCGCCCTTGCGAGTTTTCTCGAAGAGCTTCCGGCTGCCGCGAACCCAGGTAAACATGATAAGAACAACCAGGAAAGCAACGACCAAAGACGCCCAGCCTCCATCTACGACCTTAATCAAATTGGCGCTTACAAAAACAAGGTCGATGATGAGGAAACACGCGGTCAGGCTGGTTGCCAACCACAAACTCCATTTCCAGATGCGGGTCATGACAATGAAAAGCAGGATTGTCGTTACTAGCATATTTCCAGTAACGGCAATACCGTATGCGGATGCCAGATTTGAAGAGCGCTCGAAGCCCAAAACAAGCAGTATAACAACAATACCGAGAAGTGCGTTGACCTTTGGCAGGTAGACTTGGCCTGACTGTTTCTCTGACGTGTGCTCGATATTCAGGCGCGGTAGAAGGTTCAACTGCACAGCCTGACGGGACAATGAATATGCGCCCGAAATAACAGCCTGGCTGGCGATAACAGTGGCCATAGTCGCCAACACAACCATCGGTAAGAGTGCCCAATGCGGGAACATCTCGAAGAATGGATTTTTTGCTTCATCCGGATAAGCGAGGATGAAGGCGCCCTGCCCAAAGTAATTGAGCAGCAAACACGGGAAAACAACCCACATCCACGCGGTAGCAATCGGTTTGCGTCCAAAGTGGCCAAGATCGGCATAAAGCGCTTCCGCACCCGTCACGGCAAGGAACACAGTTCCAATGGTGGAGAAAGCGGTACCCGGATTGTCCATGATATATTCGAACGCATAGTATGGGTTAACAGCCGCAAAAATGCTGAGATCGTCGGCAATGTGCAGCAGGCCGAAAAAACCGATTGCAAGAAACCAGATCAACGTAATCGGTCCAAATATCTTTGCTACGCTCGCTGTCCCAAACCTTTGGATGGAGAACAAGGTTAGGAGGATGACAATCGTTATCGGGACGATAAATGGTTTTAATGTTGGCGTTACTATCTCAAGTCCCTCGACGGCCGAGAGAACAGAGATCGCAGGCGTTATCACGGCATCCCCATAAAACAGGGAAGCGCCAATGATACCAAGCCCCAAGATAAGTTGCGGCCGTGATTTAAAGCTGGACCGGGCCAGGGCCATTAAGGATAGGATACCGCCTTCGCCGTCATTATCTGCGCGCAATACGAAGGTGACGTACTTGATGGTAACAATGACCGTCAATGCCCAAAAAATCATGGATACGACGCCGAGCACGTCAGTACGGCTCAAGCTGCCATCAAGGGAGGCAGCATGCAACGCTTCGCGAAAAGCATAGATCGGGCTGGTTCCGATATCGCCATAGACAACACCAAGCGCGCCCAGAACGAGAACTGGAAAGGCTTCCTTGTGATGCGGTTCTGGCTCGTAACTTACCGAACCGTTATCGCAATCATCGCCGACCGCTTGCTGGTCATTCATAAAAGTTTTCCCTCGCTCCTACAGCGTGGGCGGACGAGTTAGTCGTGTTGCACCGCAATATCAATCGCCATTTTAACATATCTCATCCTTTGCGTTATGCAAAAATGCATGACAGCAGATTAGCATGCTAAATCAAAGCATTATACCTTGAGCGCATTGAGAAATCTTTCCACAGAGCCCGCCATCCCATGTATTAAAGCATCCGCTGTGAGGCCGTGACCAATGGAAACTTCGGCAAGTTTTGGCACTTTCTTCACCAGCGCAGGTAAATTTGCTACCGTCAGATCATGTCCGGCATTCACCGCAATACCCGCTTTCGCTGCTGCAGATGCCGTAACGCCCAGCTTCTCAAGTTCAATTAGCGCGCCGTTTGGATCATCATACATTGAGCCATAAGGGCCAGTGTAAAGTTCAATTCGATCAGCGCCAAGTTCTTTTGCGGCCAGCGGCGTCTCCGGATCCGGATCAACAAAAAGGGAGACTCGCATGCCGCGGTTTTTCAAATCCCGAATAATAGGCGTCAGAAATTCTGCGTTGCGCTCCAAGTCCCAACCATGATCGGACGTCGATTGGGCTGGATCATCCGGCACCAGCGTCACCTGTTCTGGTTCATTCCTGGTAACCAGTTCGAGAAATTCACTGGTTGGATAACCCTCAATATTGAACTCTGCTTCAGGAAACTCATCATCAATGAGGGCACGAATTTCCGGAAGGTCGGCAAACCGGATATGCCGTTCATCGGGCCGGGGATGCACCGTCAGTCCGGAAGCCCCCGCAGCCAATGCTATACGGCCGATACCGATGACATTTGGCCAAGGCAGATCACGGCGGTTCCGCAACATAGCAATTGCGTTTAGATTAACAGACAAAGATGCGGTCATGAAAATATCCGGAGCAGTGTATTTGGATTTTGTTGTACATGAGTTTGGAGACGCTAGACATGCTTATCTTTGCGTCGGCAGCGCAAACCCTCAACTTAACCACCTGAATTTTATCGGACAACAGTCAAGCGCTCGGCTGCACGGGTGATGGCCGTATAAAGCCAGCGATCCCGCGTGTCTCGAAATGCATAGCTCTCGTCAAACAGCACAACTTCGTTCCACTGCGAACCCTGTGCCTTATGAGTAGTCAACGCGTAGCCATAATCGAAATCATCGAAACGCTTCTTTGTTTGCCACGGTATCTCTACATCGGGATCGTCAAACTGCGCTTTCAGCAATTTTATTTTCGCGACACCCCGTCCTGGCTCTTCATCTTCCGGTGCGATCAGCAAGTTGATACCAGGTTTTACTGTTTCGCGTGAAGAGGTCATCACCTTCCATAGCGAACCATTGAGAAGCCCCTTGGCTGGATCGTTACGCAAGCAGACCAGCTTATCACCTGCCTGCGGAAAGGCAGCCGAAAATCCCTTGAGCTCTCGCAAGCGCTGATTATATCGTTTGCGGGTTCGGTTCGTACCCACGAGAACTTGATCTGCCCCCAGCACCAGCTCTTGAGTAACCTCTGACTTGGAAATCACCTTGGCGGCACCATAATCGCCAAATTCAAATTCGCGCCCCTCACGAACGTCCAAGGCCAACCGCAAAATTGGATTGTCACGCGCTTGCCGATGAATCTCACTCAATAAAAAGTCAGGCTCATGTTCCGTGAAGAACCCGCCTCCGGATATTGGCGGCAGCTGTCCCGGATCGCCCAATACAAGAATTGGCGTTCCGAAACTCATCAGATCCCGTCCCAACTGCTCATCAACCATCGAGCATTCATCAACAACAATCAATTTTGCCTTTGCTACGGGACTTTGCCTGTTAAGAGAAAAGGTTGGCGCAATGCTGGTTTTGCCTGTCGTTTCGTTTTCGACAGCCTCTTCACCGCGCGGCCTATAGATAAGCGAATGCAGCGTGCGCGCGTTCTTGGCGCCCTTGGAACGCAAAACCTGCGCAGCTTTGCCCGTAAACGCAGCAAATTGAACATCGCCTTCGATATGTTCCGCAAAATAACGCGCAAGTGTTGTTTTGCCGGTGCCGGCATAGCCAAACAGCCTGAAAATCGGACTCCGTCCGCCCTTCAGCCATTTTGAGACGGCCTGTAAGGCCTCATCCTGTTGTGATGACAGTTGCATGATCCTGAGAGACAGGATTCGTAATCAAAGGGCAAGGAAAATGCTGACAAAGGCTATTAGACTATAGATTATCAGGGTTCCCGGAACGGATCTGTCCTTCGCCGGCAAGGCCAAATTGCTGGTCCAACATACGAAAACGGTCGCCCTTGACCTGCAACTTCCAGCAAATTTTCTTTTCCTCACCTTCATAAGTGAAACATAGGCTACCTTGGTCCAGCGCCCACTCCCCCGAATATGACATGCCCTTTGTTGCGAGCTCGTCGGGCTTGCAGCATTCGATCATCTTGCCGCGTGATGTGCCGTCAGCGCCAAGATATTCGCTGAAATTAAAGGGCGGCTGCGCTTTGACTTCGCCGGTAAGCGTTGCCCCTGTGACGATCTTACGGAGCTCTTCCTCATTAGGCGTAGGCCAAATATCTGCCTGTGCAAGGGCCTGCGTTACCACAAGTCCTCCAACAAGGGCAGCAAGAACAGAAATACTTCGCAATACTGTCAGCATAGTTTTCATACCCGATCAGGATCATTTTCCAGCCTGATAGGCTGCCCATGAGGCGTTGCCAAGGCAGCGCGTTGCCAGGCACGCGTCAGCAAATCTATATCCGCTTTTGGCGCAACCTTCTTTTCCGTTATGAGCGATTCCAACGCAGCAAGCCAGCATTGATAATAGTCGCTAGGGTCTTCCAGCTCGTCCGACTGTTTTAGTTGGGACGATAAAGCCTGTGCCCACTCGGCCCAGCTGAACAATCCACGCTCATGTAGCGCGACCACCATTGCAAATGCTTCTGCCTGCCAAGGTTGCGCAAAAACCGTTGCTTCTCCTCCAGGGGCGGCGGAATTACCGATCAGATCATGCAAGCTCAATATAATCCTCCCAAGCGTCAATACTGATGGTCAACAAAGGATCTGCGGCAACACCCCAAATTTCTGAAGCTTGAAACACGACGGTATAGACATATTGAGGGTTTTCCCCTTGGCCATGCGCGTTCGTGTCAGGAAACACGAAACCATCGCGAACAGCTTCGATGATACCGGTCTTGCCCCGCGCATAGCGTGGTAGGCGCGTATGAGTCTTAGGATTTAGATTACGGGTTCGCACTCGATCACCCGCTTGGAAACGAGGCTCGGACTTCATCTCCCTGTCGCATGGACCACCTTTAGCGAGCACGGAGGGTACGCTTTCTGCTAATAAGACACGTTTTGGAGTCGCGCTCTTTGTTAAAAACCGCGCCATTCTCAATTCGTCATCTGAAACGAACCCATGTCGTTCCAGGAGAACTTCCAAAGCCTTGATCCAAATTTCATAGTAGGATGACGAATAATAATCGGCTGGATGCAGGCTTTCTCGAGCATGACGGCTTTCATCAATGTTCCAATGCCCCATGCCACCCGCAGCAAGCGTGATGCCTAACGCCCTTTTTTCCCATTCTGCATGAAACAATGGCTCGTTGACTTCAGGGGCAACGGGACCAAATCCCATCTGCCCGCCAAGATCGTGCGGCCCGTTCATGTATGCCCCGGCGTCAAAGGCAGTCCGGTCCCGATCATTGAATCCCGCGTAACGAGAGCGGCCAGTTGCTCATCATTCAGGTCATGGGAACCTTCAGGGCGCAGTGGCACCACCAGGTAGCGCAGCTCAGCGGTTGAATCCCACACCCGTATCTGGGTGGTTTGAGGCAGAACCAGATCAAATTCGGCGAGAACACCGCGAGGGTCGATCACGGCTTGTGATCGATAAGGTGGCGATTTGTACCAGACTGGAGGTAATCCAAGCACTGACCACGGATAACAAGAGCAAAGTGTGCAAACGACAAGATTATGTGTATCGGCCGTATTGAATACAGCCTGCATATGCTCGCCTTGCCGACCGGTGAATCCAAGTGAAGCGATAGCCGCCGTAGCGTCCCGCTGGAGCCAGTCTGAAAATTCAGGATCGCTCCACGCTTTTGCTACTACCTTGGCGCCATTTCTTGGGCCGATCTTGGTTTCATAAGTCTCGACTATGGCATCTATCGCCAAGGGATCGATCAAACCCTTTTCGGTCAGGATCGTTTCCAGCGCACGCACTCGCGCAGCCATGGGGTCAAGCTCATTATCATGGTGATGGTCGTCGTGATCATGTGGCATGGCAAAATCCTATGCACCTAAAGCCTTAGATGCAAGATCACTTCAACATAGGCCAAAGACTTGCCACCAAGAGAACGGCCATAATGATATTGAACCATTTGAGTCTTACTGGATCGGCAAGCCATCCGCGCATGATCTGGCCAAATGCGGCCCAGCTCGATACAGATGGTATATTGACGACAGCAAAGGCTATGCCGACTATCATCATCGTCGTGAAATAGGCATCCGGCGAGGTATAGGTCGCCATGGCTGTAACGGCCATCACCCACGCCTTGGGGTTGATCCATTGAAAGGCTGCCGCTTCCACAAACGTCATTGGCCGAGCCCTGCTATCAACATTGCTTATGGAGCGAGACATCGCAATTTTATAAGCAAGATAAAGAAGATAGGCTCCGCCTGCGAATTTCAGGACGGTATAAAGCACAGGCATGGCTTCAATTAGTGCGCCAAGCCCGCAGCCTACACCAATCAATAGGGTGAAGAAGCCAGAGCCAATGCCGAACATATGCGGAATGGATCGCCTGAAACCGAAATTAACGCCTGAGGTCAGCAGCATTAAATTGTTCGGTCCCGGCGTTATCGAGGTCACGAAAGCAAAAAGAAGTAGTGTCAGGAAAACATCGAGCGCCATTTAAGAACCAGTCAATGAAAATCCAACATTAAGATCTGGCCTGCCACCGCTCAATATCCAACTTGTCAGGGATACAATTTACCCCTGACAAAAAGAGAATTGATCCTCTGACAGATCACATTCCCAAAGGACCACGGTTCATTGCAGCAACACCGGTCCGGCAGATTTCAACAAGACCAAGCGGCTTCATGATCGCAATAAACTGATCGATTTTCGAACCTTTGCCGGTGATTTCAAAAATGAAGTGCTCGGTTGTGGCATCAGCAACTTTTGCATGAAAAGCATCTGCAAGACGTAATGCTTCATTTCGGTGCTCGCCAAGCCCAGCAACCTTGACCAGTGCCAGTTCGCGCTGGATTGGCCCTGCTTGGCCGAGTTCATCAGCACGGACAGAGAGGTCCACAACACGGTGCACCGGCACGATGCGCTCTAGCTGATGGCGTATCTGGTCAAGAATATGCGGCGTCCCTCGTGTCACAATGGTGATGCGTGACAGATGTTGCTCATGCTCCGTTTCGGAAACCGTCAGGCTTTCGATATTGTAGCCCCGTCCGGAAAAGAGACCGATGACGCGTGCGAGTACACCAGGTTCATTATCCACAAGGACGGACAAGACAGTCGTAACAGGTAGTTCAGTCTCCTTGGCGATGAAATATGCCGAGCCGGAGGCTAGATTTTGAGCGTTCATTCTATTTCTCCGGGTTCTTAAACGAGCTGTCTGCCCTTGGCATCAATAGCGTTTGCAACGGCTTCATCGGTGGCTTCGTCAGGCAGAAGCATCTCATTGTGGGCTTTGCCTGATGGTATCATCGGGAAGCAATTTGCCAGATTGGCAACGCGGCAATCGAAAAGCACAGGCTTTTTGACATCAATCATTTCCTGAATAGCGTCGTCGAGATCGCCAGGCTTTTCACAACGAATACCATGGCCACCATAAGCTTCCGCCAATTTGACAAAGTCCGGCAATGCTTCTGTGTAGGAATGCGACAAGCGATTGCCGTGCAGCAATTGCTGCCACTGACGAACCATACCCATATATTGGTTGTTCAAGATGAAGATCTTGATCGGCGCCTCATATTGAACTGCCGCGCTCATTTCCTGCATGGTCATCTGCACAGACGCATCGCCAGCAATATCGATAACCAACGAGTCAGGATGGGCGATCTGCACCCCCAGCGCCGCCGGCAAACCATATCCCATCGTGCCAAGCCCACCGGATGTCATCCAGCGGTTTGGCTTTTCAAAGCCGTAGAACTGCGCCGCCCACATCTGATGTTGTCCGACTTCCGTCGTAATGTAGGTGTCGCGATCCTTGGTCAGAGCATAGAGGCGTTCAAGCGCGTATTGCGGCATGATAACGTCCTTGTTGCGGGTATAAGACAAGGATTTCCGGCTACGCCACTTGTCAATCTGCAGCCACCAATCATCAATCGCCTTCGCGTCGGGTTTGGTGGATGAAGCACGCAATAAGCGGATCATATCCTCAAGCACCGAGGCAACGTCACCTATCACTGGAATATCGACCCGAACGGCTTTGTTGATTGACGATGGATCGATGTCGATGTGAATCTTTTTCGAATTTGGTGAGAATCCGCTCAGGCGCCCTGTAATGCGGTCATCAAAACGTGCACCAACGTTCACCATGACATCACAGTCATGCATGGTCATATTGGCTTCATACGTGCCATGCATGCCGAGCATTCCCAGCCAATTCTTGCCCGAAGCCGGATAAGCACCAAGCCCCATCAATGTCGATGTGATGGGGAAATTCGTCAGCTGTACCAACTCGCGCAACAATTTGCTTGCTTCATCACCGGAGTTGATGACGCCACCACCCGAATAAATCACCGGGCGCTTTGCCGTCAGCATCAGCGCTACAGCCTGCTTTACGGCTTCGAGGTCTGCCTGGATGGTAGGACGATAACTGGTCCGCGGACTGGTTTCAGGAGGTGTATAAATGCCCGTAGCGAACTGAACGTCCTTGGGAACATCAACCAGAACTGGACCAGGACGTCCGGTACGAGCGATGTGAAACGCTTCGTGCAATATACGGGAGAGATCGTTTACGTCCTTCACCAGCCAGTTATGTTTGGTGCAAGGACGCGTAATCCCAACGGTATCACATTCTTGAAAAGCATCTGATCCGATCAAGCTGGTTGGAACCTGTCCGCTGATGCAAACAAGCGGAATTGAATCCATTAACGCATCTTGAAGTGGGGTAACGGCGTTGGTTGCACCTGGACCGGAAGTAACCAGCATGACACCGACTTTGCCGGTGGAACGAGCATATCCTTCAGCCGCATGACCAGCGCCCTGCTCATGGCGAACAAGAATGTGGTTGATCTTGTCCTGCTGAAAGAGTTCATCATAGATCGGAAGCACAGCACCACCGGGATATCCGAAAATATCGGTCACGCCCTGATCGATAAGAGCCTGCACGACCATTTCGGCGCCAGTCATCTCACGTCGTTGCGAAGTTTTACTGCTATCCTGTTTATCTGCTGTCATCGGTCTCTTCCCGTCTATTCTGCGGCGCAAAGCCTTTCAGAAGGTGCTTTCGTTTAACTGAGATGTAGAAAATAAAAAAGGCCCCCGAGGGAGCCTGTGTTTCGCGCATGGGAGCTTTCGCCGGGTGCTTACAACACCCTGCCCATACGCGGTCCCACGACAATAAGAACTGTTTTCATGGTCGCGGACGATAATTTAGTGATTTCAATCCGTCAACCGGCAAAGTGCAAATCAAGCCAGGTGATTGCGGTCATGGCGATTTAGCATTGGGTCGCTAAGGTATTTTCAATTCCTTGCATGCAAAATAGCCATGTGGCCTGTGTCATCCGACGGGCAATCTAATTGGGATAAACAGCCGATGAGCGCTGAAGCCATGCCTACCGGAGAACCGCGGCCATTTGTTCGCAACAGAGCCGATGGTCATATTATCGAATGCAATGGCCGGACAGCTGTCATTTATGCCCAAACAGGTCCATCAATAAGTGCTTCCGACGATTACTGGACCGTCGGGCAACTTATCTCCATTCAAGTCGACAACGCCCGGATAGTCGGGCTGATATTCAAAGTTGACTTGCCTGAAACCCGATGGGTTTCAGGTTCAGATCAGGATGTGCATGTGCACGTCGAACTTGTCGGACAGGTCAACACGGATGCAAATGACAAACTGACGTTTTCGTCGGGCATCGCAAACTATCCTCATATGGGGGCGATAGCGCATCGTATTCGCGCGACTGATCTGGCCACGATTTACACCGCAAGTCTCAAGAATGCAGTTTCAATAGGACATCTATCGCAGAACGCATCGATCCCTGCCCTGATTTCCATCGAAAGTTTGATTACCCGCCACTTTGCCGTTCTTGGCAGCACAGGCGTCGGAAAATCGAGCGCAGTTTCGCTTCTTTTGCGCAAAATCATCAAGCAGCGCCCAGAACTTCGAATCCTGATCCTTGATCCACATAATGAATTTGCCAGCGCATTTCCCAAAAATGCAATCTCAATAGACCATAATACGTTTGATATGCCCTACTGGTTGTTCAAACTCGAAGAGTTTGCGGAGGCCGTATTCCGGGGACGCCCTGTCATCGCCGGTGAAGTAGATGCCTTGAGGGATTTGATCCCCATGGCCAAGGAACAATTTGCAAATTCAGAGCAACCCGTAGCTCCTTCACTCCTAAAAAGAGACCGGGATTACACATCGATGACGGCTGATACGCCGGCACCCTATCGAATAGCTGACCTAATCAAGTTGATTGATGAACGCATTGGCCAACTTGAAGGCAAGACCGATAGGCCAGTCATGAAGGCTCTGAAACAACGTCTTCAGGCATTGATCGCTGACCCCCGTTATCGGTTCATGTTTACCGCCCCAACGACAATGGACACTATGCGGCAGACCATCAGTCATATTTTCCGCATACCGGCAAATGATAAACCTATCTGCGTTTTTCAGCTGGCCGGATTGCCATCAGAAGTCGTGAACTCTGTTGCGTCCGTATTGTGCCGAATGGCCTTTGATCTGGCTGTTTCAAGCGATGGCACCCTGCAGACATTGGTCGTGTGCGAAGAGGCGCATCGCTACATTCCAGCAAACCCGGACGCCGGATTTTTGCCCACCCGGCAAGCGATCGCCCGTATAGCAAAGGAAGGCCGAAAATATGGGGTTTATCTAGGTGTGATCACGCAACGTCCGGGAGAACTCGATTCCACGATTCTATCGCAATGCAGTACTGTTTTCGCCATGCGGCTGGGAAACGAACGCGATCAGGAAATTATTCGTGGCGCAATCACCGGCGCTTCACAAAGTACAGTCGGCTTTCTGTCATCAATCGCAAATCGTGAGGCCATTGCCTTTGGTGAAGCAGTTCCCACGCCGATGCGTATGATATTCGAGACAATAGCCCCGGAAGACCTTCCTGCGGCAAATATGACGAAGAAGCAAGAATTGGCAAAACCAGACAGTCAGCACTTGAGTCTTGATAGCGTGCTAATACGAATGCGCCAGCTCAATGCCGCTGACGGCATGGCGAAAGACGATATAGACTCGGCATTTCAAACATTTGAGTCCCCCTTCGCCGCACCCAAACCGCAGCCGGAAAAGATTCAATGGCGCAGTACGGAACCGGTCGTGCGGACGGAACAAAGCCAGCCCACTGTTGAAGGCTTTCGCGCAAGCGATCTGATCCGAACATTCCGCAACGATAAAACCTGATAAATCAGGGATATGGCACTCTTTCCCAATCGTCGCCAAGTTGATTGCGAAACCAGGTCATTTGCCGTTTTGCATATTGCCGCGTGGCAATTGTCGCAAGTTCCGCAGCTTGCTCGGCTCTTATTCTTCCGGCCAATACTTCTGCTATTTCCTTAACGCCAATGGCGCGCATGGCTGGCAGTTCTTGTGAAAGTCCAAGCGATAACAAGGACTTGACCTCCTCGATAGCCCCCTCTTCCATCATTGCTTCAAAACGCTTGGCAATACGCGAACCTAGCCACTGCCGATCCGGTTCAATAATGATCTTTCTGGCAGTTGCAGCATTAATCAACGCCCGGCCAGTTTCCTTCTGCCATTCAATGATGGAGCGGCCTGAAGTATCGAAAACTTCAAGCGCACGAACAATTCGCTGACTATCCGTCGGGCGAAGTGATGCGGCAGCCAAAGGGTCTTTCAGCACCAGCATTTCATGGAGTTTTTCCGCTCCCAGTTCACCATCCTGCTTGCGCCAAAAAGAGCGGACAGCCTCTGGGATAGCCGGCATCGTTGAAAGACCGCCGAGGAGTGCACGAAAGTAAAGCCCGGTACCGCCAGCAAAAATCAAAGTCTTTTCAAAGAGTTCCGGAGACTTCAAAAGTCCCTCGACATCGGAAAACCAGCGCCCTGTCGAATAGGCTAGGGAGGGCGAGACGTGTCCATAAAGATAATGAGGCACTCGCTCCAACTCAGCTTTGCCCGGACGCGCGGTCAGCTGTTCCAGCACATTGTAAACTTGCATGGAATCCGTATTGATGATTACGCCATTCAATTCTTCGGCTAAACGAAGCGCGAGCGCTGACTTGCCGCTGGCCGTTGGTCCGGCTATCAGGATTATCTGTCTGTTCAAATCACTGCCCAAATGGAAATCGCCCCATGCCTCTAATGGCTACGCTCATTGCAAATCCTGCCGCATCCAATCTTACACCATCATTGGGGATTAAAGCCTCGGCTGCAGTCAATGCAACAGGTCTTTATTGGCTGGCCGATGGAATTGCCTGTGACATCACCTTGAAAGACACCAGCGACCTCGACGAAGCCAGAGGCCTACTTGCTCGCGCGCTGGACGGAGAACCCATTGATATTGTTATTCAAAATCAGGATGGCAGGCGCAAAAAAATTCTGATTGCAGACATGGATTCAACCATGATTCAGCAGGAGTGTATTGATGAACTGGCCGAGGAAGCCGGGTTGCGCGATGAGGTAGCGGCAATCACCGCGCGAGCCATGAATGGCGAAATCGAGTTCGAACCGGCATTGCGGGAGCGCGTTGCCCTACTGGAGGGCCTGTCATATTCGGTCATCGATAAAGTGATCGCAAGCCGGATTACACTGATGCCGGGCGGACCGGAACTTGTCAGAACCATGAAGAAACACGGCGCCTACACCGCTCTCGTTTCCGGCGGCTTTACCGTATTCACACAACGTATCGCCGAGATGATCGGGTTTAACGAAAATAGTGCTAACATATTGATAGACAATGGAGAAACGCTAACAGGCAAAGTCCAGGAACCCATTCTTGGCCGCGCTGCGAAGGTGGCGGCATTAAGCAGCATTTGCGAGCGTTTTGGCTTTGCGCCGGAAGAAGCGATCGCAGTGGGCGATGGCGCTAATGATCTTGATATGTTGCAACTTGCAGGAACTGGTGTCGCTCTTCATGCTAAACCAGTAGTTGCCGAACAGGCCAAGATTCGAATCGACCACGGGGATTTGACCGCTCTGCTCTATATTCAAGGCTACCGAAAGTCCGACTTCCTTATCTAAGCGCACTCGCCTACCCGCAACTATTTTTCACGCTCTGGTAGAAAAATTTCAGCAAAAATCGAGCATTTTTCAGCAACTTTCAGGAATTATGCTTCGAAATGAACCTGTATCGGTAAAAACCTCGACCGATCAGGGCACTTTCGTACGCAGATTGCGCTTCCCAGTGCTCAGTCCATTTGCAAAGTTACAAATCGCAACTCGCCCGTCTTGGATGCGAGCATGAGGAGCGCATTCTTGCGGCCCTCATCGCGCAGTTTTTCAATACGTGCTGCAACATCCTCCGGAGTCGAAACTGTCTCCTGTGCAATATCGACAATTACATCCCCCGCTTGTATCCGCTTATTGCCTGCAACCGAGTCATCCTGGACTTCTGTTACGAGCACGCCTTCGACTTCTTTGGAGATCCCGAATGACTTGCGGGTATCTTCGTCCAGCACACCCAAGGTCATCCCCAAGACATCAACGCCCTGAATGGCGCCGTCTTCATCCTGATCAGAATCAACAGGTTTCTTGGGAGCTTGTTCACTGTCTTCCAGACGACCAAGCGTGACCTTTACTGTCTGCTCCTTGCCCTTGCGAACAACGACGACATCCACTTCCTTGCCTACGGGGCTTTCAGCAACAACGCGCGGCAGATCTTTGACAGTTGCCACTTCTTTGCCATCGAAGCGAATAATCACATCACCTGCAAGGATGGAGCCGTTGGCGACAGGACCGCCATCGATGATACCGGCAACCAATGCACCCTTGCTGGTGGTCATCCCCAGACTTTCCGCAATATCGTCCGTCACGGGTTGAATACGCACACCCAGCCAGCCGCGACGAGTTTCACCAAATTCCCGCAATTGGGCAATCACGCCGGACGCCAATTCGGCAGGAATGGCAAAGCCGATACCAATTGAGCCACCGGTAGGCGAGATAATCGCGGTATTGATACCGATGACCTGTCCATACATATCAAACAGCGGCCCGCCGGAATTACCGCGATTGATCGCTGCATCGGTCTGGATAAAATTGTCATAGGGGCCAGAATTAATATCGCGGTTGCGTGCAGAAACAATTCCGACTGTCACAGTGCCACCGAAACCAAAGGGATTACCGATTGCCATAACCCAATCGCCAATGCGCGTTTTCGAAGAATCGCCAAATTTCACAGCAACAAGCTTGTGCTTCTTCGGATCAACCTTGAGAACGGCAAGGTCCGTCTTGGTATCTTTACCGACCAATTCGGCTTTCAGTTTCGAGCCATCACTAAAGTTGACCTCGATTTCGTCTGCATCAGCGATCACATGATTATTGGTTACGATAATGCCCTCTTGGGCATCAACGACGAAACCTGAACCCAATGACTGCACCTGACGGGATGGATTGTTTTGCCCCGGTTGTTGCTTACCGAAATAGTCATTGAAGAATTCCTGAAAGGGCGAGCCCTCGGGAACTTTCGGCATCGGGATCGGACCAGAATCCCCGTCCTGTCCCTTAACGGTCTGCGATGTGGAAATATTCACCACAGCGCCCAGGAGACCCTCGGCAAGATCGGCCACAGAAGCCGGGCCCTGCGCTCTTGGCTGCGCACTATTGGGAACAGTTGGCGCCTGCGTCTGCGCATTTGCCACCGTGACGAGTGCCGGTGGAAATCCGGTGGCTGCCAAGGCAGTCAATGCAATTGCGGCTGTAGCAGAACGGAGTGCTTTGCGGGCAGTGCTAGAAACCATGACAACAGGCCTTTTCAATAAGGTCGGAATATTTCAGGCCAGCAGAACCACCACTATGGTCGAAAGTATGGCCGGACAGAGCAAATTTTATTTATATAGAGCCAATTCTGTTTCACGGATAACGAGACAATCCACGCGGAAGGCAGCGAGGTCGATGTGGTTCCATCGAACGAACTGCCTGACCCGCAGAATGACTCTCTATAAACAAAACCTGCCCTAGCTATTTCAGCGTTTATTTGGTTGGAGTTCAACTCAAGATTTGCTGATTGAGATCGACAGCAATATCTAGCTCTAACCGCGGACCAGCCAAACAACGGCCACGCCAATTGCAATCGATGCAACGCCAGCTACACGCAGGAAACCATCGGGTTGCTCGCTGACATCGCGAGCAACCCGTTTGGCTACGATTGGAAAACACCCGTAGAGCAATCCTTCAAAAACAAGGAACAGTCCGACGGCATCCAAAAAATCAGTCATCAGCCGATCCTGCCCCCTATTGAGGGGCAGGTGTTGTTGCAGCAGGCGCAGGCGGTGCGGAACCGCTAACTGGCGGCAATGCTCCACCAGCATCCTGGAAGTAACGGAAAAACTCGGAGTTAGGTGAAAGTACCATCGTCGTTCCGGTGTTTTCCAGTGCAGTGCCATAGGCCGACATTGACCTATAGAAAGCAAAGAAATCGGGATCTTTCGAGAATACATCCGCGAAGATACGGCTGCGTTCGCCTTCACCCTGACCGCGGATAATTTCCGATTCCTTGCGGGCTTCGGCAACGATCTCAACCACCTGACGATCGGCAATCGCCTTAATCCGCTGTGCAGCTTCACGGCCACGCGCACGCAGACGTTCAGCTTCAGCAAGACGCTCGGCGCTCATACGGGCAAAGGTCTGCTGGGATACTTCTTGAGTTAGATCCGTACGGCGAATACGTACATCGGTGATCTGCAATCCAAGCGATTCAGAGTCAGGACGCAATTGTTCACGCACCTCAAGCATCATGCCTGCACGTTCATCCGACAAAGCAGCTTCAAAGCCGCGCAAGCCGTAAACGCCACGCAGGGCTGCATCAAGACGCGTGCGTAGGCGGGCTTCCGCCAGAGTCACGTCGCCCGAAACGGTCTGACGGAATTTACGAGGATCGGTGATGCGATAGACGAGGAAGGCATCGACTTCGTAGAACTTGCCGCCCGAAACCTGAACACGGATATTATCGAGTTCAAAGCTGAGAGCACGATTTTCGATCATCTGAACATTATCTGCTTCAAGAAAGCCGAAAGGCATTTTGAAATAGATACCGGGCTCGGATTCCACATCGACAATTTCACCGAAGCGCAGAACGATGGCCTGCTGACCAGCGCGTACAACAAAGATTGACGCATAAACAAGAAGCGCAGCGAAGAGGATTACACCGACATAAATCGGGAGACGATTCTGGTTCATCACTGTGCTCCTCCGGTCGCGGGTTTCGCCTGTTTGCTCAGTTCCGGCAATGGTAGATAGGGAACAACGCCCTGCCCGTTCTGATCAACAATGACCTTGGTAGAGTCTTTCAGCACACGCTCCATGGTTTCAAGGAAAAGACGCTTACGGGTAACTTCCGGCGCCTTGACATATTCATCGTAGACTGAGGTAAAGCGCTGGGCCTCACCCGCTGCTTCCTGAACGATACGGTTTTTATAAGCCGCAGCATCTTCACGAATCTGCGCGCCCTCACCGCGAGCCTGACCAAGCTTCTGGTTGGAATATTGATTGGATTCCTCAACGAAACGATCTTCGTCCTGTTCAGCACGCTGAACTTCGTCGAAGGCGTCTGCAACTTCGCGCGGTGGAGCTGCATCTTCAATTGAAAGAGCATTGATAGCAATGCCAGCGCCATATTCATCAAGCGTTTTCTGGATAATGTTGCGCACGTCGTTGGCAATGCCTGCGCGATTATCACGGAAAATATCCTGAGCTGGACTGCGGCCAACAATCTCGCGCATAGCGCTTTCAGAAACCTGCTGTACCAGATTTTCCGGATTTTCGACCTTGAACAGATAGGAAACCGGATCGGAAACACGATAAAGCACCGAGAACTGAACATCGACGATGTTCTGGTCACCCGAAAGCATCAGGCCTTCCTTGGCGCCGCGTGTACCTTGTCCGCCAATATTCTTCTGCTTTTCAACAATCTCCACCTTTTCGTAGGATTCGATTGGCCAGAAGTGGAAATGCAAGCCAGGCTCGGAAATATCGGTCTTCGGTTTACCAAAACGCAGTTCGACTGCACGTTCGTCTGGCTGAACAGTATAAACAGACTGGAACACCCAGAAAGCCACAAGGGCAAGTCCGATCAGGCCCCAGATAGCTGGACTACCGCCGGTGCCACCGGGGATTGCTTGCCGCAGACGGTCTTGACCGCGGCGGAAAATGTCTTCGAGGTCCGGAGGCGTCTTGCCTCCACCGCCACCTTGTGGTTTTTGACCCCAAGGGCCACCACCACCGCCATTATTATTACCGCCACCGCCCCAAGGGCCGCCGCCACCGTTCTGATTACTCCAGGGCATTCCTACCTCTTAATTTGAACGAAAATCACCACCCTGTGGCTACCCCTCGCAGCACATGCCCCTAAAAACCGGAATCGATTTTTAGAATGGGCCATGCGCTATTTTAACGCTCTACTGAGACCTTTGCGTCGCCATTCTGACACGGGACGCAGTAGCTCAACATCCCGTTTATAGGGATGGCGAGGTTGGCTTTCAACGCACACCGATGCTTTTCTGAGCCTTTTGCTGAAAAACCAAACAATTATCGTCAGTTATCACAATATTTTCATAATATGCGGCGTGTCGGCAAGCTTAATGGCGACGCTCGTAGACGATATAGCGTGTCGGATAGTTGTCTTTTTCCCCAGCGGGAAATTCTTCGCTGGACGATTCCGACCAGATGGCAGGATCGATCTCGGGAAAATGGACATCGCCTTCCACGCTCGCTAGCACCCATGTCACATACAACCTGTCAGCACGGTTGAGGCATTGCCGGAATATCTCGCCGCCGCCGATAATGCAAATCTCATTGACCTGATCAGCGCCCGCGTGGCTGCCCGCAATCAGCAGCGCTTCGTCAACGGACCTGGCCGAGACTACCCCCTCGACATTGAAAGCTGGATCGCGCGTAATGACGATATTTGTGCGTCCCGGCAAAGGCTTGCCAAGCGAATCCCATGTCTTGCGACCCATGATGATGGGTTTGCCCATGGTAATCGCCTTGAACCGCTTCAAATCCGAAGATAATCGCCATGGCAGATCATTATCCCGTCCAATCACACCATTCTGCGCAATGGCAACTACAAAGCTGATCATTCAGACTTATTCCTCTTCAGAAGCAGTATTTCCAAATCGCGCTCGGGCCAGAAATCTTCAGCAGTCATCTCAAAGGTTGTGGGACCGGTTTTTCTGACATTCTGCCCACAAAAACTGATCAGATTCTCTGTGTCGCCCTTATCGATCGTAAGTTTGAACTTCTTGATAGGGCCTGCCCAATTACCACCTGTGGTAAGGATATATGATATCCAGTTTTCATAGAGCACGGTTCGCTCGGGCCCAGCCTTCTTGACGATTTTTGCAACGCTTTGATTGAAGCTCTTGTCACGGCAATACTTCTGCGCGTGGTCAAAATTGGGGCCATGGGTACTGTTATCATCGGGATCAAAATTCAGGCTGACAGTTCCGCCGACACTGGGCTTGTAGCGATGCGATACACGCACATCCTTTCCTGCCGGAAAATGGCCCACCCACCAATAGGTCGACTTGAGCAACCAGCCCGGTGCAAATTCAGAATCATCACTATTTTGGAGAATACCGCGTTTCAGCCAATCCTGTTTTGTGGCGGTATCCAACTTGTCAATCGCCGCTTGGACCGAAGCATTTTGCGGTGACACTGGAATTGCACTCGAAATGAGGGCGTCAGTAACATCAAGACCGCCGGCCAGGCCACGCTGTTGCAGCTCGGGCTTGATCGGCTTGCCATCAATGGCGACTGTAAAGTCCAGAAAATTGTCCGAGCCCATATCCGGAATGGCAATATCGGATTCGTAACGGGGTTCGAGATCAGGCATGGGGAAAGCAATAATGTTCTCCACATCGCCATCCGAATTGTTTCTGAACACATAATCGACGCGTATCTCGTTTTCCGAAATGAACAGGTCTTCCTGTTCCATGGAAATGATTGAATTGCGCGTGTAGATCAGACCGCCAGTTCCTACCGATGCGGTTGTATCATTAGCCAGACCTGGCGATGAAACCAGAAGCAGCAATGTCTGAAGAGCGACGAGAGACAATCTGACAGTCATTTTCACTCTCCGCGAAGATGGTCCAGAGCATTTTCAACTAAAACGATGTCATGAATCGCTCTAGACGGCGATGGGCGCCTTAATGGCCGGCTCAGCGACGTAATCAACGAGACGGAAATTATCATATTTAAAAGCAAAGAGATCAGTCACATCAGGATTGATCTGCATAATAGGCAATGGACCCGGCTTGCGCGCAAGTTGTAATCGCGCCTGCTCGAAATGGTTTGCATAAAGATGCGCATCGCCAAGCGTGTGAACAAAATCACCCGGTTTCAAACCTGTCACCTGAGCAATCATCATCGTCAACAGCGCATAAGAGGCGATGTTGAACGGAACGCCCAGAAAAATATCGGCGGATCGTTGGTAAAGCTGGCAGGACAGTTTGCCATCAGACACATAAAACTGGAACAGGCAGTGGCATGGCGGCAGCGCCATCTCGTCTACAAGCGCGGGATTCCATGCCGAAACGATCAGACGCCGTGAATTGGGGTTGTTCCGTATGGCACTCAGTAGCCCGGCAATCTGATCAATATGCCCGCCATCCGGTGTCGGCCATGAGCGCCATTGATAGCCATAGACGGGGCCGAGATCGCCGTTTTCGTCAGCCCATTCGTCCCAAATCGTTACGCCATTATCACGCAGATAGGCAATGTTGGTGTCGCCTTTCAGGAACCACAACAACTCGTGGATAATCGACTTGAGATGCAGTTTCTTCGTGGTGAGAACGGGAAACCCTGCGGCCAGATCAAATCGCATTTGATAGCCGAAAACCGAACGCGTGCCCGTGCCCGTGCGATCACCACGGTCGGCACCGTTGTCAAGGACGTGCTGTAGAAGATCAAGATAAGTGCGCATCGTTTCTCTTTAGCAGATTCGACTGACTAAATAGTAAAACTTGTGCGTGATCCACAGCACTGCAAACAGAAAAGCCCTGCGGATTCCCACAAGGCTTTCTCTTTTGAGGCGAAGATCAGATGCTACCCAACGCTCCAAGAGCCTTAGCGGTCAGATAGTAAAATGTAACGCGGCTCTTGGTACGGTCGTCCTTCATTGTTGCGCATACGGACTCGATTGCGGCATCGGCTTTGGCCACATCTGTCAGGCCAAGCTTCTTTTCCACCCAATTGGTGCGAACGCGCGCCAATTCTTCAGGATCAGAACAGGATACCAGTGATGAATCCCGGTTGCGTAGAGCAATGCCGAGATGTTTGACGATCTTTGCAACGACAGCTTCATCAGCCGCAGCATCATAATGACGGACATCGGTTAGATAGTCACTCATGTAAAAATCTCCTGATTGCTAGGCCCAATGCGCTGCATTGCAACCTCCCCTGACAATGAAGACATGGCGCGTTGCGGAAAACAGGCTGGCCAATGTCCACGCTAGACAAAAGGAACATTCCTCAGCAATACCCCCAAGTCAATCACTCTTTGGCTCGTCCGATGTCAGGCTTTATCGCGAAACCGCTTTCGAAATCGTCCGCCAAAGGATAGTACAGCGGCATCAAATGACAGGAAGGCACCGCCATGGATACTGTGGAAATTACGACGCGCAGCGATTTTGCCATGTGGGCGATTGAGCGCGCGCAGGAGATAGTGCGATCCGAAGGGTCCGCTCTTGCCCTCGCCGCGCGCGATATGGATGAGGCCGGATTGAAAGAGTCCGGAGCAGCGCTGGGCAAGGCCATTGCCGATGCTATGCTGGAAGTCTTTGACGGCCTTGTCCCTGAGTAAGCGTACAGAGCTCTATCAGGCCGCCGATCTGCCCATTTCCAACTCACGTGTGCGACCAATGCGTGTCATCAACTCTTCGAACATTGCATCGCGCTTCAGCTGGACTGCATAGTGGCGGTGCAATTCGGAAACCAGCCTGCCTTTACGGCCCAATTGTTCATCGGCATAGCCAACCATCAATGAGTTCGGCCAGGCCTGAGGCCGGATTGTTCGCAGTCTCTCGAAAAGCCGATCTTCAGCCTCATCCGGACTGGCTTGCGCCATAAGCGTCAGCATAGCGGCAGTCGAGCGTGAAACGCCCATATGGCAATGCACAAGCAGGTGGCCCTCAACGCGATCTTCTGCCGATTGAAGAAGGCGAGAGCCGAAGTTGAGTATTTCCGTCACATGATGTTGCTGAGGTAGAACACGATCTGGCGCAGGGTCGATAATGTCGTGAAATTGCAGGATTGTGCGGTCATGGACACCATAGGACTGAAACGCTTCCAGCTCTGGCCAGTCGGGATCAACGATTGAAAGCACATGGCTGACGCCGCGCTCCCTTTGGCCGGGAAGTTCATCGATACCGCATATTGTAAGCGTGGATATTTTCAACGTCTGCATGATCTGACCGCTTTCTGGTGACTGTTGGCTCTGCTTATAAGGGAACCGAGCAGTCGCCGCTACACTTGCATCAACCGGAAAATCAATGATTTGCGCGTTGATTTAATTATGCGGCACACCTATATACGTTCCGCTGGCTTCGGCCAGCTATGGTGATAAACGGACGATGAAATAAGCCCATTGGACCCGGGGGCGGTACCCGGCGCCTCCACCACAATGCAGCAGAACAACGCTGCCTTGTGGCGGGGGCGAAATAGGATCGACAAGGGTGTAAAGATCGAACTTTTGCCCGGCATTGTACCACCGTTATCGGGCTAACTCAGTAGTTGCAAACGACAACTATGCGGAAGCACGTATCGCTGCTTAATGCAGTGCTATAGCTTCAAATCAAGTCCTAGGGGTTCGCACTTCTAGGCGGGGTTCGGAGGTACCTGGCAACAGAAACCTCCACTTCCTCTCCTTCAAAATCTTTAAAACACTCCTTCGCATTTCTGCGTTGTGACCTCCTGCTGCCTTTGCGCTTGCAAACTCCTGCTTGACGATCGCGTTTGTCAGGCGTATATAACCATTAAGTTAAATAACCGAATGGTTCTACAGCAATGCAAACTGACCGCCTCGACAATATTTTTTCTGCGCTGGCCGACCCTACCCGCCGGGCGATTCTTGCGCGGCTTTCACTCGGAACAACTTCGGTAACGGAACTGGCAGAACCTTTCGAAATGTCAGGCCCCGCTATTTCAAAACATCTGAAGGTTTTGGAACGCGCAGGCCTGGTCATTCGTGGCCGGGAAGCGCAGTGGCGGCCATGCAGCCTCAATGCTGCACCGCTGAAGGAAGTCGAGACCTGGATCGAACATTATAAACGCTTCTGGGAAAACAGCTTCGACCGGTTGGAAGAATATCTGGAAGAGCTACAGGTGGAGGACAAGAAAAATGATTCAGAACAATAGTGCCGAAATAGCAAACACTGTTGCCGGGCGCGTCCTGACTATCAATCGGGTTTTCAATGCCCCACGTTCCGTAGTTTTCAAGGCGTTCACCGACCCGAAACGAATGCTGCAATGGCTTGGGCCCCGGGACTATCCCGCAAGTTTCGTGGAAGCGGATGTTCGCCCCGGTGGCAAATGGCGGGCATGCCTGGACTCGGCGGCAAATGGCGAAGAACTTTGGCACGGCGGAATCTATCATGAGGTCGTACCAGACGAACGGCTCGTCTTCACATTTGCATGGGATCAGGAAGACGGAAAAGCAGGCAGGGAAACGCTTGTCAAAATCGATTTCGAAGACTTGGCCGGCAAGACCAAAATGCAGTTTCAACAGTCCGAGTTCGACACAGTGGAAAATTGTGAAGGCCACCGGCAGGGTTGGAACAGCGCCTTCGACAGGCTGGAAGAACTGCTCGCCTGAAATCAGCAGCGACGAAGCAACAGCAACAGGAGATGATCATGCAACACCAGATCGTATCACGAGAACAATGGCTCGAAGCGCGCACTGCACTGCTCGAAAAAGAAAAAGCCTTTACCAAAGCGCAAGAGCGCATGAGTGCGGAAAAACGCGCGCTGCCTTGGGTAAAAATCGAAAAGGATTATGTCTTTGATAGCCCTTCAGGAAAGGTAACGCTCTCTGATTTGTTCAACGGACACAGCCAGCTTTTCATCAAGCATTTCATGTTGGCACCCGGTCAGGAAAAACCATGTTTCGGTTGCGGCCTCGTTGTGGATCACGTGGAAGGCATTTTACGGCATTTGGCAAATAATGACGTGTCTTATGTCGCCATTGCGCGGGCGCCAATTGCTGAAATCGAAGCTGCCCGTAAATCCATGGGCTGGAACTTTCCCTGGGTGTCGTCTTTCAATAACGACTTCAACTATGATTTTGACGTTTCATTTACTGCGGAGGAAAGAGAGAAAGGCACGGCATTCTACAATTATGAATATGGCGACCCGGGGATCGACGATTTGTCGGGCGGCAGCGTGTTCTACAAGGATGAAGACGGCCAGATCTATCATACCTATTCAGCATTTGGCCGCGGTGATGAGCAATTCCTTGGTGTCTACGCCTATTTCGACATCATGCCAAAGGGCCGCAATGAAAATGGTCCGCATTTCAATCTTGGCGATTGGGCGCGGCTGAAAAACACCAATGGCCGGACCAGCAATCCGCCGGCGCCAATCCACGAGCAAGCCGCTGCATGCGCTTGTTCGACACATAGCTGACTTTGCACCATGTGCTGCACACTCATTGCACTGTGCATCGCAATGGCAACCGCAACCCGGGCGAGTTTGAAAAACATTCTCGCCCGGCGGCTGCGCCTCCTTGCCTATGCCATCGCGTCCATCACCGTGATTGTGGGCTCAGCTTTCGCGGCAGAGCATGTCCGGCACTATTTCAACAGGGCCGCCAATAATGAGCGTTCTGTACTGGCTGAAATTCTCGCGCAGCCCATTTGCAGCGGCGTGCCAGCAAATGGAGCCAAACCCATCCAGCTAACTGATGCGAGCTATAAAAAATCCTCCGGACAATGAAAATCGCTTGAGTTTCTTCGATATGGTTGGTTAAATCATTCACATGGTTCGCTGATCAAGCGCCAAAACCCTCCCCCCCAAATTCCCTTAAAGCTAGTGGCGTTCCGCGTCTGCTGTTCGTAAATCTATGAAGCTGATAGCCGTGAGCGCGCGTCAGCAGGAGCTATCCATGCACATTCTAAATGAAAGGTTTGTCGTCCTCACAGGCGGCCCGGGCTCAGGAAAAACAACTCTCATTGAAGAGCTGAAACAACGCGGTCACGCTGCCTCGGTCGAAGCTGGGCGAGCGATTATCCAGCAGCAAACAAGCATTGAAGGACCAGCGCTTCCTTGGAAAGACCCTGCCCTTTTCTCCGAACTGATGCTTTGTTGGGAACTGCGATCTTACGAGATTGCACAAGAAGTAGATGGGATGATCTTTTTCGATCGCGGCATCCCGGACATCGCAGGATATCTGCAACTATCGCAGCTTGCGGTGCCCGCACATGTTCAAAACGCTGCCGAACAATACCGGTATAACCCGCTGGCTTTCATACTGCCCCCTTGGGAAGAGATCTTTGAGCAAGATAGGGAACGCAAACAAACATTTGCGGAGGCTGTCCGGACCTATCATGCCATGGTGAAAGCCTATGGGCATTTTGGCTATGACCTGATCGAAGTGCCTCGATTGCCAGCCAGTCACCGGGCCGACTTTATCCTTGAGCACCTATCATGAAAAAGGCCCGGATTTGCATCCGGGCCTTTTTGCAGATCTGAAACTCAGAATTACTCGGCAGCAGCACCGACTTCAACAGGACGGCGGCCGATCGTCAGTTGTGTGACGGCGAAAGCTATCACGGCGCACATGGCAATACCGGCGGCCATCGGCAGTGGCTTGCCTGTGAAGAAAAGCGCCGCAACAATCATGGCGATGATCGATATCACGAACTGCAAAGTACCCAACAGAGCCGACGCGGAACCGGCAATTTCTCCGTGCTCTTCCAATGCAAGAACACCGGTTGTCGGGATAACAAGGCCGAGGAAGCCATAGCCGACAAAGAGGAATGCAGCCAGAACCGGCAATTGATCAAAGCCGGCGCCCATGACAACAACCATGGCGGCCAATGTTATGCCAAAGCCCGTAACTGCCATACGCATGACACGCACCAGACCAAAGCGGCTGCCAAGCCAACCGGTCAATTGCGACACGGTGAAAAACGAAACCGCGTTGATCGAGAAAGCAATACTATATTGCGTTGGTGTCAGGCCGTAGTGGTCAATCAAGACGAAAGGCGAGTTGGCAAGATAGACGAGGAAGCTCGCAATGCCAAAACCGCCAATCATCGACAAGACCATAAAGTTGCGATCACGCAGCAGAATTCCGTAAGCAGTGAGCGCACTACGCAAGCTACTTTCCGCACGCGCTTCCTTTGGCCGGGTTTCTTCAAGCTGTGTTGACAGCAAAACCAGACCGATAAGGGCGGCAATCATTACGGCCCAGAATACGCCGCGCCATCCAAAAAAGTGAATAACCGCACTGCCTGTCAACGGCGCTAGAATAGGAGAAATGCTGAACACCAGCATCAGCAGCGACATAAGGCGAGCGGCCTGAACGCCAGTATGCATGTCACGTACAACAGCGCGTGGAATGACCATACCTGCTGCACCGCCAATTCCCTGCAGGAAGCGGAATGCGACCAGCGTCTCAATATTTGTTGCCAGGGCGCAGCCAATACTGGCTACCGTAAACAGACCGATCCCCATATAGAGAGGTAGCTTGCGACCCCACATATCCGAGAGCGGACCATAGACGATCTGGAAGAGGGCAAAGGACAGGAAAAAGGCCAAAAGACTCATTTGCACGGCATTTTCACCCGCCGCCAGATCGGCACCGATGAATGGAAGCGCAGGCAAATACATATCGATCGCAAAAGGACCGATGGCCGACAGCAATCCAAGGATGATTGCATAACGTAGGAAGGAGGACTTCATGGTGATGCTCTTTCAAGCAATCGCGGCACAGGAGCGCGTTGCATTTACGAATTGAACGGTCTTGATAGAGCAGGGCCGTCTCAATTTGATGAAACACCCTGCCCTATCCGAAATTTCTTCGCAGCTTCCCCCGGACAGCCAGAAATCCGGTTTTGGGCACTGCGCTAAACATGAAGGCGTCTGCTTGGGAGGAGCATGGCGCTCATGGAAAATACTGCGTCAATATATTTGGACACAGGTGTAAAATTAGACACTATTGTCTAACACGTCAAGACGCATTATCTTGGGCCTATGAAAAATCACGCGATGGCTTTAAGCCGACCATCAACTGCACGCAAAGACACCGGTCCCACACAACGCGGTCAATGTTCAAAACGTGTGTCTATTCTGGATGCCGCAGCAAATGTTTTTTGCCGGGAAGGCTTTTCCGGAGCCAGTATTGATGAAATTGCGATTGAAGCATGCGTCTCGCGCCAGACAATATATAACCACTACCGCGAAAAAGAAACGCTGTTTGTCGCAGTGATCGAAGATGTTATGGAGCGGGCAAACGCCATGCTTTTCTCTACACTTTCGACCTTTCCCGACAAGCCCGATCATCTGCAACAAGATTTGGCCGATTTCGCCATAAGGCTGACAAAAAATTGCCTGTGCAACGATGACGGAAAGTTCCTACGCAGGCTTGTCCAGTCCGAGGGCGAGAGATATCCGCATTTGTTCGAAGGATGGCGCCAGCACGGTCCATGCAAAATAAGCACGACGCTTGGCGCGCTGTTTGCAAAGCTCGCCCACAAGGGTGCATTGCGAATCGATGATTTTGACCTTGCCGCCCGCCAATTTCTGGCGCTGGTGAATGCCGATCTCCAAATGATTTATCTGTTTGGTGGCAAACCGACAGAAGAAGAACTGCAGACCGCTGCCAAAAATGCGGTTGAAACTTTTTTGCGAGCCTATGGTCCGCGCGTACAGGAAACCAGCAGCCAACCGGCTCCTGTCCTGATGGCTGTCAGCTGACTTCCACATTTGAATTGCGAAAGCGTCTACCAGCAAAGTACAATTTGCTCATTTATTGTGGTCCTTGGTTGTCTGACGCCAAGCCGCTGTAAAATTTGCCGCAAATACTCTTGATAATGCGCTTCACAGACATCGATATCCTGTTTGCTGGATATATTTGCACCCATTGCTGACAATCGGTCGCAAATGCATTAGCGATGCGCCATAATGGTCGGATACGATTTCTATCTCCGCTTGACAGGCAGGGGGGAATCCATGGGATAAGAGTGCATGCCACAAGATATGATCCGTTACGATATACTTGCCCAGGAAGCGCTTCGCGGCGTTATCCGTAAAGTGCTAGGCGAAGTTGCCAAAGCAGGCCTGCCGGGCAACCACCATTTTTTCGTCACCTTTTTGACCGGCGCACCCGGCGTGCGTATTTCGACGCGGCTTCACGAAAAATATCCGGAACAGATGACGATTGTCCTTCAACATCAATTCTGGGACATGCAGGTCACAGACACCCATCTTGAAGTCGGCCTATCGTTTGGCGATGTGCCGGAGAAACTCGTCGTGCCATTCTCCGCGATTCGCGGTTTCTATGACCCTTCTGTAAACTTCGAGCTGGAGTTCGATGTGGAGGTTGAAGAAACCGTTGGCGACAATGACCAGGGTATCACCAGCATAGCGCCAACCGACATTGCTGACGGTCCCAAGCTCGCTTCGACCAGCGCCAAGCCAAAGCCTCCGGCAAAATCCGCCAAGAAACCGGCCAAGCCATCCGGAAAGTCGGAAGCGGCAGCCGATGCAAGCTCAGACGATAATGGCGAGAAAGCTTCTGCTTCGGTGGTATCGCTCGACTCCTTCCGCAAGAAGAAATAACGACCTCCATGGCCGAGATCGTCAACCTGCGGCAGGTCAGGAAACGCAAAGCCAAAGATGCTGGAGAACAGGTTGCGGCTCAGAACCGCATCTTGTTCGGGCGCACCAAGACTGAGAAGAAGTTCGAAACTGCATTAACCGCTAAAGCAGAGCGGTTTTTGGACGATAGCCGGCTGGAAAAGCCCTTGGACGACAAGTGAGTCTTGTCCAGAAGCGCTCGGTGACAATTCACGGGCACCGCACCAGCTTTTCGCTCGAAGATCCCTTTTATGAAATTATCACCTCCATTGCACAAACCCGCCAAATGACGCTGGCGGCACTTATCGCACAGGTCGACAACGATCGGGATCGCGACTCCAGCCTTTCATCCGCATTGCGATTATACGTATTGGCTTGGGTGCAAAGTGGCGGCATGTCTACGCAAAAATAATTCCGGCATCATGTAGGATTGGTCAGTCTTCCTTCGTCTTTCAGGCAGTTCAAATCGCAATGAAAGGGAATGACATGCCAATCAAACAAAAAATTACTCCATGCTTGTGGTTCGAAGGCAATGCCGAAGAAGCGATGGAGTTCTATTTTTCCATCTTTGAAAATGGAAAGATTCTGGAAAAGAGCTATTGGGGCAAAGGCGGCATGGGACCGGAAGGGTCTTTGCTGACCGCTCGATTTGAAATCGCCGGTCAGGAATATCTGGCGCTGAATGGCGGTCCGGAATTCAAATTCAACGAGGCCATCTCTCTTATAATCGATTGCGGATCCCAAGCTGAAATAGATGAGCTCACCGAGAAGTTGACTGCAAATGGCGGTGAAATCGGCCCATGCGGCTGGGTAAAGGACAAGTTTGGCCTGTCATGGCAGATCGTGCCTTCGGTGCTTGGTCAAATGATGCAAGACAAGGACCAGACAAAGGTTGACCGCCTTTTGGGAGCACTCCTGCAAATGCACAAGCTCGACATCAGCAAGCTGGAAGCGGCTTTTAGGGGCGAGTAAAGATCACTGAGGAACGGCATTCGGCTCGATGGTTTGCAAAAACTCATCGAGCGACTGCCGGTCAATGGCGCCTTGCGGCTGCGCTGGCGGAGGGGCGGCAGGTGGGTTCTCAAGAGCTTTGCGCGCTGCTTCCTCGGCCGCTTTTCTTTCCGCCGCCTCGCGCGCTTCCTGCTCAACCTTGAGGCGCGCGACCCTCACCCGCTCTTCCGCAAGCGCCTGAAATAACTGCGTCTCGCGACGCAAACGCTGCTTTTCCACCAGCGATGCCTGCAGTGTTTCCACTCGCTGCTGCTCGCGCTCCAGCGCGCGCTGGGTCAGGAACTGCTCAAGCGGTTGGCGATTAAAGGTGACCGCAGGGCCATGCCATGGGCCATCCAGCGTAAACTCGACTACGGGATCGGCACCGACGACAACGGTCTTTCCGGGCTCAAATGTCAGTTTGCCTTGGGAAGCCACCATCATTTCCGGGAAATTTATCCGCAAATCAGCAAAAAGCCGGGCATCCCCATTGTTTAACTGGAATGTCGATGTGCGCGCCACTCCTCCGGCAATCGTATAGGGAATTTCAGAGGCAGTTGCCTTCAACGCTCCGGCATTCAGATATTTACCAATGATCGCATCGATGGTGGCGGTTGTAACGGGCCCTTCCATGGCGTCGACATCCGCCAAAATCGGCACCAACGCTGCCGGATTAAGCGCGTTGATCGTAAGATCGCTTACCGCCACGACCCCAGAGCCAGCGATGGATTTGACCAATTCTGCCATCGACGTGCCCGTTGCATTGACGGACGCCGAAATTTTTGCCTTGCCTTGAACAGCAGCAATAGCCGTTTCCGGTTGATAGAGTTCGTCAATGCCCGCTTGATCAAGCGTGAACTGGCCCGTCGCCAAGCCGGTACCGCTTGTATTGCGAAGCTCGAACATGCCAGCCAATTTGCCGCCGAAAAGGTCACCCTTGACATCATCAAGGCGCAAAGCACCGTCTTTCAGCGTAGCACTGGTTTGAAAATTGCCTATCTCGCCTATAATCCCCGTATCGGCAGTTTCTGCGCGCAATTTGAGGTCAAAGCCCATCGGGAAAAGCGGGCTGGCAAGAAATGGTTGTTGCGGCCACTGCGACTTGCCATCGCCATCCGTACTGCCTGTGCCAAGAACAAATTGCGTGACGGCATCAAGATTAATCTGAGCGAGCGTGAGATCGCCTTGCGCATTTGGCACGCCATTGTCGAGCACGAAGCCGATGTGCCCTCCAATTTTTGTGTCGTTCACCTGCCCGCTCAGATCGGGCAGCATGAGTTTGCCATTGTTAAGGGAAAAGCTGCTGGCTGCATCAATCGGCGTGCCGTTCCCGAAGCCTGGCACGGAATAGCCTGCCGTTGCGAGATAGGCATCGATATCGCTACTCTTGAGCGATGCCCGTCCCTCCCCGTTCAGGCTACCATCCGCATAGCGGAAACTACCATCCAGTAATGCGCGACCGTCCGGCGCTTTCAAAGCGAGCTGCGTCTGAAATCCGGCATTCTGATTTCCTTTAAGGGCGATATCGGCTTCCAACTCTCCGGCAAGACCAAGCGGCAATGCTGGCAAGCCAATAAAGGCCATCAGCCCTTCGGCATGATCGGTACGCGCATTCATGGTCAGTTCGAGTGTGCGCAATTGCTCCTCATTCATGGTGCTTGTGCCGGAAAGAGTGATGTTCATCCCACCCGACTTTCCCGCGGCACTCAAGGAAAACTCATTTGTTCCAGACTTTCCATGCAGCGTATTGGCGAGGACACTCATCTGCGTATCCTCGAAAAGACCTGGGAAGCGTGATGACCGCTCCTTCATGGCAACGAGAAACGGGAAGTCCGGGAAACGCTGTGCAAGCGCATCGACAAAGGGCGCCATGTCATCCGACAGCAATGTTGCGTCAACCGACCCTGATGGCTCCGTCTTGAAGGGCTCCAGCTTGCCGGTGGCGGTGATCGTGGTGCCAGCGACACTGCCAATAGTCAGGCGATCAATATCGAACACACCTTCGCGCAGACGGAACGCCGTATCCACCGTTTCAGCGACAAATCCGCCATGGGCGACCGGTCCCGCTTTCAGGTCAACATCAAGGTCCTGCCCGTTTAATATAGCGGAACTGCCATTTGATGCATTGCTGCTGAACAATGCCGCGAAAGCCTCCAGCGCATCTGCATCGAGCGCGCCGCCTTCCAGTTTCAATTGCGTCAGCGGCAGTGAATCGCCCTTGGCGCTACGAACCAGCGTTCCCTTCAACGAGGCACCGCCGAGCGCAAGCTCAAGATTATCGACCTTCTGCAATTCATCATGCAGGCTCACATCGCCCGAGAAACCGGCACCGCGAATACGGCGAATGGAATCGTCCACTGTGTTTGTCAGCCAGACGGCAAGTCCGGAAGGTTGGCGCGATGCGACAAGCAATTTGCCATCGAAGCCGAAATTATCGCCAACCTGCAAGACGCCTTTTGCTTCAAATTGCGTACGTCCTGGCAATTCCGCCTTGAGCTGATTTATTACCCAATTACCGGCTGCGGGTGCTGCATCAATCGTTACCGAACGAATTGTCGTATCGCCGGCAACGATAGCAGGCAGTTTCAAATCTATTCTTCCGGGCATGGTCGGCACAGGAAGCTGATCCATCAAACGCCGGAATATACCAAGGCGCTGAGCCGCGGTTTCAGGGTTTGCTTTGGCGTTTGCCTGCTCTGCCTCCTGATTGCCGAATGTTACTTGCTGACCATCGGCTTTCACCTCAAATCGCGGATTATCGCCATAGTCAAAATGGGCGTTGCCATTGACCACATAGGGGTCCGCCACCGGCCCCTGCTCCATATGAAACTCCGGTATGGTTATCCTGGCATGATCGGCTTCAAATTGTCCGGACAGGCGAAGACTGGAGAGCAGCGGCTTGTCTGCCGATCCTGCTTTTTCTCCTGATTTATCAGCGACTTCGTCGCGAGAACGAATGTCGATGCGGCCGGCATATTTCAACGCACCCTGATCGAGCGTTATCTGGCCGTCCGTTTCCATCGCAGCCGGAATATTGTCCGGAATGACACGCGCGTGCATTTGCAACGATCCGTCCGGTTTCAATGCGCCGGTCGAAGAGGAAACGGAGATTTTTTTGCCGTTGAAGAACAAGTTCCCGTCGAATTTCCATGGCCCGGAAAGATCGTCAGCAGACATGGTGGCATTCAAATCGGAGATTGAGCGCGTTGTCCCCGTCGAAGCATCGCGAATGATCAGCGAACCACTGTTGATCCGCAAATTCTCCAGCTTGACCTGCGTTTTCTGGAAAGGAGTGCGCGGCCGGATTGCCCAATCGACTACGCCCCCTTCACTTATCCGCACTGTCGCAGCCGGTTTTTCCAGCCGCATGTCAAATATGAGAATCTCACCGCGCAGAAAGGGAGCAAGCTCCGCATCCATGGAGAATTTCTCGATGGTCATTACCGGTTCAACGCCCGGGTCACCGACACGAACATCCGAAAAGGTAACGGATGGGAACGGCAAAAGCCGCGCACTCGCGCTTCCGGCAACAGTCACGGGACGGCCAAGCAATGTGGATGCTTCACGTTCGAACGAAGAGCGATAGCCGGCCCAGTCGACGAAATATGGCACAACCAGCGCTGCGGTCAGCAGCAGTACCAACAATCCGCCGATGAAAACAAACAAACGTGCCAGTGTCTTACTCCGATAGGTTCGCGCCAATCACCATAGAAACGACTTTATGGCAGTGCCGAGACATGACCGTTTCTATGCGCGATTTGCAATGCTTACACCATGCTTTAACACCCGGAATCAAAATGCGAACCTAAAGGCGTAAGATCTTGCCGGGATTCATGATATTCCCCGGATCGATAGCCCGCTTGATCGTTTCCATGACATCAACGGCACCGCCGAGTTCAGCGCGAAGAAATTTTATCTTCCCCTGCCCGATCCCATGTTCGCCGGTGCACGTTCCATCCATCGCGATAGCACGAAGATTGAGGCGCTCCACAAATGCCTCCACATTTTCGATTTCAGCTGGATTCTTCTCATCGAAAAGCACAAGAACATGGAAATTGCCATCACCAGCATGACCGACGATAGGTGCAATCAAGCCGCTCTTCTCAATATCCTTTTCGGTTTCGACGATGCATTCGGCCAGACGAGAAATTGGCACGCAGACATCAGTGGACAGCGATTGCTTGCCGGGCGCCAATGTCATGCAGGCAAAGTAGGAATTATGCCGGGCGGCCCAAAGTTTTTCCCGCTCCTCAACATTAGCAGTCCACTTGAATTCGCCGCCGCCATTGGCAGCTGCAATCTCTCCAAACAACTCCGCCTGCTCCGCCACACTCGTCTCGCTGCCGTGAAACTCTAGGAACAGATAAGGCGCAGGATCATAATCCAGCTTGGAGTAGGCAATCATTGCCGTCATTTCGAGCTCATTGACAAGTTCGATGCGTGCAACGGGAATGCCCATCTGGATCGTCTCAATAACCGTATTGCAGGCGCTTTCCAGATCAGGAAAAGCGCAAATGCCGCCCGAAATGGCCTGTGGGATGCCGTATAATTTCAACGTCAGCTCAACGATAATACCAAGCGTTCCCTCAGAACCAATCAAAAGCCTCGTCAGATCGTAACCGGCAGACGTCTTTTTCACCCGCTTCGACGTTGTAATAAGCCTGCCGTCCGGCATCACGGCCTTAAGAGCCAAGACATTTTCCCGCATCGTACCGTAGCGGACAGCGTTTGTTCCTGACGCGCGGGTTGCAGCCATGCCCCCAAGGCTAGCATTTGCACCAGGATCAATAGGAAAGAACAGACCAGTATCACGCAGATACTCGTTCAACTCTTTGCGTGTGACGCCCGGCTCTATAACGACATTCAAATCGTCATTATAGACTTTGAGAATACGGTTCATCCGCGAAAGATCGATTGATATGCCACCGGCCGGCGCATTCACCTGGCCTTCGAGCGAAGTTCCAGTTCCAAATGCGATAACAGGCACCTGCCATTCGCCGCAGAGGCGGACGACCTCCTGCACGTCTTCGATAGACTCGGCAAATACAACCAGATCAGGTGCCTGATTAGGCACATAACTTGTGGTATGGGCGTGCTGCTCGCGGATGGATTTTCCGCCTTGGGCATTATCGCCGAAGCGCTTTTTGAGGATGGATACTACGGTTGCAATACCGTTTTCGTTGCGCAGCAATGCACCTGCGTCTGCCAATGCCATTCCAGTTTCCAGCCTTTTGTTGGATTCTCTTCAGAACGGTATTTTTAGGCAATACACGGGCCTTGTCTAGTTGTAACTCTGCGTTACACGAAAGGCCGCAGGCGTCAGTTCTTCCGCGCCTTAATCTTCGTCATCATCATCATCATCATCATCGTCTTCACCGGGTGACCAGTCGGTTACTGCAACGAAGCGTTCCTGCTCACCAGTTTTTTCAAAAACACTGCCAACAGGCGAATCCAGAAGAGGAATAATACTCGGATCATAGTTTGCGATGGTATTAACGTCGAAGATGCCACTATTCTCGGGATCTTCCATATAGTCGTCGCTCTCAAAGCCGGAGAGGAAGCGCCAACCACTATCAAGATCATTATCAGGATCTTCGCGATACATGAAACGCACTGGATAGCCGTCAATCGTTATCGTGTCAGTCGCAATGCAACCACCATAATTGCGTATCAGTGGCCGTATTTCTTCCTTGGTGAGTCGGTAACTTTTATCCATAGCCGATTTTAGTTGATCGTCATGGACTTGGCTAGCTTCCGGAAGCGGTCAGCATATTTGCTCTTTTCCGTAGCATTGACGATGAGGATGGCGCGCACATAGCGATTGGTTTCAAACCGCGCGATCTGGGCCACGTAAAGCGCATCGCCGCTGGCGGAATCTGTCGCTGTTCCATCGATTTCGATCCATTCCGCGCCATCGACCTCGCTGCTTGTCTCGTTATCGGACTGGACATCCTTGATTCCGGTTAGCGATGCGAAGGCCTTTTTCGAAAACTCCAGCCGCGTGGCGGCCTCAGGCGCTGTATTCAGGTTTGAAGCAATAATCACCATTGGTTGCATCGAGTTGATGGCAACATCATTTGGCCCCTCGGTCAAAAGCAAGGTGGCTCCGGCAATAACACGCACGGGGCGAAAACCGGACGTATCTGCAACTTTGAAGGGCAAAGACGCAATCTGGTCCGGCAAGCTTGCGGGCGCGCGAACAACCAAAGTACGCAGAGCTTTTTCCACATCGGCATCCGACAACGCACCTTTGGCACCATCCGGTATCTGGACTGTCACCATTGCAGTTGTGCTTTCGGCACCGACAAGCACAATCCACTTGCGATATTTGACGCCAGCTGCCACCTGACTGGCGCGGATCAGTTTTGAAACAACAGCGCCCTGCACCGACCATTCCTCAGGCCCGGATATGGTTTCTATACCCGTAGCCAGTAGGCCTTCCCGATTAAACCCCGCAGCGATTGTGGCATAGGCATCAACGGGAAGTTCGGTCACGACGATAGATGTGCCCTTGGCTGGGTCTTCGAAACCGCTGAAACTGGAAGATGGTACCAAACCGGCTGGCGGAACCAAGCCAATACCTGATCCACTTGGAAAAACCGCTTCTTGCGCAAATCCGGGTTGGGCGATCACCAACAAAACAAACAAGAGGCCGAAGACCCGTCCAACAAACTGCATTTATCAAATCCTGTTTTATTAACGCACAAATAGTAAGCACAGAACGATCCGGCAAGCGATTGGTTTCGCAAGTCCGGTCGACCATTCGTATAGCTGCGTTGAATTGCTCTCAGCTCAAATTCTTCTTGAAAAACTCAACCGTGCGGCTCCATGCAAGATCGGCAGTCTTCTTGTCGTAGCGCGCAGCAGAGGTGTCGTTGTTAAAAGCATGGTTCGCACCTTCATAGACATGAATCTCAAAGGTCTTTCCATTGGCTTCAAGCGCTTTCCTGTAATCCTCAATTCCGGCATTAATCCGTGAATCGAGACCCGCATATTGCAAAAGCAGGGGGGCTTTGATCTTTGCCACGTCTTCCGATTTCGGCTGACGACCATAATAGGCTACGCCTGCCCCAAGCTGTGGCGCATTGACAGCAAGATCGTTGACCATGCCACCTCCCCAGCAGAAACCAACAGCGCCAACCTTGCCATTCGATGATTTGATTTTGGCAAGATAGTCCAGAGAGGCGACGCCCTCTGCAATCGCGGTTTTTGAATCGAGCGCGCTTATCATGCCACGGGCTTTTTCCTCGTCCTCGGGCGTCCCGCCCGCTGATGACAGAAGATCCGGCGCCATTGCCACAAAACCTTCAAGGGCCATACGCCGGGCAACGTCGCGAATATGGCCGTTTAACCCGCGATTCTCGTGGATGACGACAACTGCTGGAAGCTTACCAGACGCATCGGCAGGAACAGCCAGATAGGCCTTGATATCGCCGGAAGGCCCTGCAAATACGAGATCTTTGGTGAAGAGCCGTTTGTCTTCCGGTGAGATGATTGCAGCCTGAGCAGAATTTGCTGCGAGCATGGGAGCAATAACTGCCGCAGCAGCGCCCGAACCTGCAAGCTTTGTGAGCTTGTCCATGAAAGAGCGGCGGTCGAGCGTCAGGTGAGTATACTCATCAAACGCGTCGACCATCGCCTGTGTAATATTCGGATGCTTTGTTGGTTCGCTCATTTTACAATCCTTTTAGAGGAAATGAGCCGCCCTCCTCCAATCAAGTCCTGACACGATGCGACAGGATGCCGGTAGAAAGAGCAACACCAAGTCCCGTGATAATTGCTGCCGCAATTTCCCAGACACCGAGCGCCTCGTCAAGGAAGATGGAGCCACCCACAGCAGCAAGCACCGGAGTGAGCGCGCTGAACGCGGCAGCCTGACTGCCACCAAGCGAGCGAACGGCTATTCCGTAGGCAAGCATAGCAGCCAGCCCGGAGAGCACACCCTGGCTCAAAAACTGCAAGCCGATTTCAGACAGCGGTACATCCATGATCGTTGTGCCGAAAAAAGCAGCCAGCACCAGATGGATGATGAATGACCAGACAGCAATCAAAGCGCCACCCTGCAGAGCAGTCAGACCTGAACGCTTGAAAGCGTGGGTATAACCAGCCCATAGCAATGCGCCGAATGGCAGAAACACAAAGCTTACCCATGAAATCTGATGGCTGCCGATGGCTAGCGTCAGCAGAATGGCAAGCCCGGCAACAATGGCAGCAAGGCCGAGCCAGCGTGCAGCATCCGGGCGTTCGCCGAACAGGACAACCCCGATCAGTGCGGCTGCAAGGGGCATTGAACCGCCGAGCAGCACGCCTACGGCGGCGGCGGGCGTCGAATGAATGGCGAAGGTGGTGATCTGGAAGAACAATACGCCCGCGCCACAAACCATGATTGCGAGCAACGCCAAGGGAACATTGCGGGGCAGCAAGCCCGTCTTCAGCCAGACCGGCGCCAGCACCAGCGCGGGAAGACCGTAACGAATGAGCCCAAGATCGATAGTACCAAGATGCGTACCGCTGGAATGGCGGGTGGCAATGATCCACGTTGCCCAGATGAAGACCGTAACCAAAGCGCCGGCATAACCGGGAGCCAGAGAGGCAGATTTGTTGATTTCGGGTGAGATCGCAACCATTGAAATATCCTTTCAGATTAGTCTGAATGTGTTTCCATGGGAGCAATATAGAGCGAATGCCTCTGGCATGTCCTTGCAAGTTGATGCCACTTAACCTATGATTTCAGCTACTTTCGATAAGATTCAACTTTGTTAAAGGCAGAATATGCCAAATCTTGATAAATTCGATATTGGTATTCTTGAGGCACTGCAAGGCGATGCGCGGGCCACAAATGTCGAGATTGCAGAAAAGGTGAATCTGTCACCTTCTCCTTGCCTGCGGCGCATCCGAAATCTGGAAAAGTCCGGCGTCATTCGAGGTTACCGCGCCGATATTGATCGCAAGGAAGTCGGGCTTGGACTGACCGTCTTCGTGGAAATAAAGGTGGGACAGCACAGCAAGGCAAACTCCGAACTTCAGCAAGCGGCTTTGATCGCCATGCCGGAAGTGACCGGCGCGTTCCTTATTTCAGGAACCGCGGATTTTCTTGCTGAGGTGGTGGTGGAAGATCTCTCCGCCTATGAGCGGTTTCTTACGGAAAAACTGCTGGTCCTGCCCGGCATATCGGACATTCGCTCAAACTTTGCCATTCGCACAATCAAGACCAACAGTCCCTTGAAACTACCGCGCGCTAAAATTTGATCATATCTGCACGAATGTTTCGCGTGGTTCCCGTCTTTCCCAGCTACTCACGAAAAGGCTTCTCGCTGGGATTAATCGACCATTCGCCTCACACTCATTTTGGCAGAGTATAGGCGATGACATAATCCCCCGGCTTTGTGCCGACCGAACCATGGCCACCCGCAACAATGACCACATATTGCTTGCCATCATCCAAGGAGAAGGTCATCGGCGTTGACTGGCCACCGGCAGGAAGGCGAGCCTCCCAAAGCTGCTTGCCATCAGTCACGTTATAGGCGCGCAGATAATCATCAACCGCGGCCCCGAGAAACGCAACGCCACCGGCTGTGATGATCGGACCGCCAATGCCCGGCACCCCAACCTTGAATGGCAATGGCACTGGCGAGGAATCCCGCACAGTGCCATTGCGGTGCTTCCAAGCGATCTTGCCCGTGCGCAGATCGGCACCGGCGACATAGCCCCATGGCGGCGACTGGCAAGGCAGGCCAAGCGGTGAAACAAATGGACCCATCACCACCGCGTAAGGAGCGCCCTCATTGCGGTTAAGCCCCTGCTCGCTACCCTTGGTGCCAACGCCGGGCGGAGGCACATCGGCGCGTGGCACAAGACGCGAGGTAAAGGCAAGATATGTCGGCATGCCGAACATGATCTGCCGTTCCGGGTCAACTGCGACGCCGCCCCAGTTGAACACGCCAAAATTACCCGGATAGACGAGTGATCCTTGCAATGATGGCGGAGTATAGCGCCCTTCATACCGCAATTTCAGGAATTCGATCCGGCAGACGAGCTGGTCGAACATGGACACGCCCCACATATCCTTGCCCGTCAAAGGTGGCGGCGAGAATGTCAGGTCCGAAATCGGCTGCGTGGGAGAGGTAAAGTCACCCTCGATAGCGCCTGTCGGCGCGGGAATTTCCTTGATCGGAATGATCGGCTCGCCCGTACGGCGGTCGAGAACATAGAGATCGCCCTGCTTGGTTGGTCCTACCAGTCCCGGCACTGTGCCATTGACCGTATTGATATCAACCAGCGTTGGTTGTGCAGGAACATCCATGTCCCAAAGATCATGATGGACAGTCTGGCGCACCCAGCGCATCTGACCGGTATTAAGATCAAGCGCAACGATTGAGGACGAGAATTTCTCCACATTTGCGGAGCGCCCAGCACCAAGCTGGTCAGGTGTCTGATTTCCAAGAGGTACATAGATCAGACCAAGCTTTTCATCGGCACTGGAAACAGACCAGCTATTGGGAGAATTATGCGTGTAGGTCTGTCCATCCGGCAAAGGTGTCGTTACATCCGGATTGCCGGAATCCCAGTTCCACACAAGCGCGCCAGTATTGATATCGAAAGCGCGGATGACACCGGACTGTTCCTTCGTCGAATAATTATCATTGACCGCGCCACCGATTATGATCTTTCCCGCCGCAACAACGGGCGGCGATGTGGAATAGTAATAGCCTGCGGGGTTATAGGGCATGCCTTTTTCAAGATGCAGCGTGCCCTTGTCAGCAAAGGACGAACAAATCTGGCCATTGGCCGCATCAAGCGCAATCAAACGCGCGTCGGACGTCGGCAGATAGACGCGTTCGGCACAAGGCTGGCCTGGCGTGGCAGCAGGATCGGCATAATAGGAAACACCGCGGCAGGTCTGGTGCTGACGATCGGGATTCATGCCGGAATTGGAATCAAACTTCCACTTTTCCTTGCCTGTTGCCGCATCAAGCGCGATGGCCCAATTGTGCGGCGTGCAGATAAAAAGTGTATCGCGAACCTTGAGCGGCGTTACCTGATAAGTCGTCTCGCCAACATCTTCCGGCAACTTGACGTCGCCAGTTTGATAGGTCCAGGCGACTTGCAGCTTGTCAACGTTTTCGGTGGTGATCTGCTTCAACGGTGAATAACGCTGACCATAGGGCGTACGCCCATATTGGTGCCAATCGCCCTCCGGCATATTGCCGCCCAGATCGACAGTATCCGAGACAATTTCCCTGCTCAATTCACCCGTAATTTGCAAAGGATCCTGGGTCATCGAATAGCCTGCGACAACCAGCGCCACAACGACAGCAACGGACAACGACAGAGCCGGAACAGCGGAGGAAGAACCAGAACCGCTTGCAGATGAATTCAAGCCCCGTCTGATCCATGGTGTGAGCAGCCACAGGCCAAGGATCATGATGACGCCGCCGCGTGGCGCAAGCTGCCACCAGTCGAAGCCGATTTCCCAAATGGCCCAGCCAAGCGTTCCTACCACCAGCAGAGCATAAAGCAGCAGAGCGGATAACCGCCTACGGAAGAGCAGAAAAGCAACCACAAGGAACGCAAGCGCAGCAATGATATAATACCAACTGCCGCCCAGGACAGCGAGCCATACACCGCCGACGCCAAGAGCCGCGCCAATGAGAAGGAAAATGAGTGCCGTGAGAGTGATTGCCATGAGGAAAGTCCCTTTCCGATCTCAATCAAAACCAGATGATCCTGACATGAGGCGACGAATGTTGCCATCGGCTGTCAAAACCTTGAAGTCACGAGTCATTAATCAAAATGGGTAGGCTCATAAATCGAGTGACGCAATATCCTGACTTGATATTTCAACCGCCCACTTCAATTGAAAGTGGGGGGCTAATTGCAATTGTTCTCTTTTTGTATCGCATTTTTCTGGTTTTTCGGTACCGAATCACTACATTGGGTTCAAATGTCTGGATTACCTGACGATATTCCGTTTTTCGACGAACCTGATGCGCCCCGCCAGCCTTCGGGCATAGCTGCACGCGCCATGCAGGCGCGTAGTGCACCACCTTATCTCAATGGACTTAACCCCGAACAGCGACTGGCGGTTGAAACCACCGAAGGGCCTGTACTCGTTCTGGCTGGTGCTGGCACTGGCAAAACACGGGTTCTGACTTCCCGTATTGCGCATATCCTTTCGCTCGGCAAAGCTTGGCCAAGCCAGATACTCGCCGTCACCTTCACGAATAAAGCAGCACGCGAGATGAAGGAGCGCATTGGCGTTCTCGTCGGCGGTGCTGTCGAAGGCATGCCATGGCTCGGCACGTTCCACTCCATCGGCGTCAAGCTATTGCGCCGCCATGCGGAACTCGTGGGGTTGCGCTCCGATTTCACCATTCTGGATACGGATGATGTCATAAGGCTGATCAAGCAGATCATTCAGGCGGAAGGGCTGGACGACAAGCGCTGGCCCGCCAAACAATTTGCATTGATGATTGATGGCTGGAAGAACAAAGGGCTCGGACCTTCCGAAATTGCTGAAGGCGATGCCCGGTCGTTTGCCAATGGTAAGGGCCGAGAACTTTACACCGCCTACCAGAACCGTCTGAAAACATTGAATGCCTGCGATTTTGGCGATTTGCTATGCCATCCAATCCGGATGTTCCGCGCCTATCCCGATATCCTCAAGGAATATCACGCCAAGTTCCGCTATATTCTCGTCGACGAGTATCAAGACACCAATACCGCGCAATATATGTGGCTGCGCCTGATCGCGCAGGGTTCGAAGAATGTCTGCTGTGTCGGCGATGATGACCAGTCGATCTATGGCTGGCGCGGGGCAGAGGTAGACAATATTCTACGCTTCGAAAAGGATTTCCCGGGCGCAGTCGTGATCCGGTTGGAGCGCAATTATCGCTCTACCGCGCATATTCTTGGCACCGCATCACATCTCATTTCCCATAATGAGGGACGGCTTGGCAAAACGCTTTTCACCGATGCCCCAAACCCGGAAGATGCCAAGGTCAATGTGCATGCCGGCTGGGATTCCGAGGAAGAGGCTCGGGCAGTCGGCGAAGAGATCGAACAAGCGCAGCGCAAAGGCCACAATCTCAATGATATTGCCATTCTTGTGCGCGCTTCCTTTCAGATGCGCGAGTTTGAAGACCGCTTTGTCACGCTAGGTCTGAATTACCGCGTTGTCGGTGGTCCACGCTTTTACGAGCGCATGGAAATACGCGATGCGCTGGCCTATTTCCGCGTTGTTGCGCAGGGTTCCGACGATCTGGCGCTGGAGCGCATTATCAATAATCCCAAGCGCGGTCTTGGCGAAGCTGCAATCCGGCAGGTGCATGATTATGCCCGCGCCAAGGACATCGGCATGCTTGATGCAGCCGCAGATCTTGTTGAAACTGAGGAGTTGAAGCCCAAACCGCGCTCGGCTTTACGCGAAGTGGTGGAAAATTTCCGGCGTTGGCAGTCGCAAATTGATTCCGTACCCCACACGGAACTGGCGGAAAAGATTCTCGACGAATCCGGTTATACCGCCATGTGGCAGGCAGACCGCTCAGCCGAAGCGCCGGGTCGCCTCGAAAACCTTAAAGAGCTTATCCGCTCTATGGAAGAATATGAATCACTGCGCTCTTTCCTTGAGCATGTCGCGCTGGTCATGGATGCTGAGCAGAACGAAAATCTTGATGCTGTAAACATCATGACACTGCACTCGGCAAAGGGGCTGGAATTTGAAACGGTCATTCTTCCCGGCTGGGAGGAGGGTCTGTTTCCGCATCAGCGTGCGCTGGATGAAGGGGGACGCTCCGGGCTGGAAGAAGAGCGCCGTCTTGCCTATGTCGGCCTGACGCGCGCCAAGAAAAACCTGCATATCTGGTTTGTTTCCAACCGCCGTATCCATGGTCTGTGGCAATCCACCATCCCTTCCCGCTTCCTTGAAGAACTCCCCGAAGCGCATGTTGAAGTAATCGCCGGTGGCGATAGCTATGGTGGATATGGCGGGCGCGGCGGCTACGGCCAATCGCGCTTTGATCGCGCCGATCCTTTTGAAAACAGCTACTCAACGCCCGGTTGGCAAAGAGCCCAGCAGAACCGCTCAGACGCAACACGCAATAATTGGGGCTCGCGGTCAGGCGCACGTGTGGAGCGCATAGGCTATGGCGAGACGGATTCCGGCCATGGCGCAGGGCGCGGCTCGGTTAAAGGACGCATGATTGATGGCGAACTCGTCGCCAAATCCGTCAGTGAAACGCCATCAAATTTCGATGTTGGCGACCGTGTATTCCATATCAAATTCGGCAATGGCAATGTCTCATCCATCGAAGGCAACAAGCTGACGATCGACTTCGACAAGGCCGGACAAAAACGCGTGCTGGATAGTTTCGTGAAGGGGATTTGAACGGTTATCCCGCACAAAGAACATTGGGCATTTCATCCCATGTTTTTCCCTTATAAAGTCGCCCCGTCTTCTTTTTATTCACGCCCCCCCATTGTTTGAAGAAGAAAGCAGTTCCGAAGCTATCACAAGACGTTTTGATTTCATCCACCCAGTCAATATCCATTGGGCGAGCGCCTGGTCCCGATTCTCCTCCAACGATGGCCCAATCTATCTCGGTCAGATCTGCTCCTTTGACACTTCCCAATAGCGGCTCAAACGAAATAAACCTCACCGCTGCAGGGGCTTTGCGCAGACTGTCGATCCTATGTAAATACTTTCCATTCTCTACAGACGTTCCAAGCCAAACATTCTCGAGTATCGGCAACTCGCGTTCGCTCAGGATTCGCGCCATGTTATCGGGTCGTTTCGTTAGTATCTGGAATATATGCCAATGCGCATCGGCCATAACATCCCATACTCTCTCAATAAAATCAGCGGGCACACCATCTTGAAACAAATCTGACATCGAATTTACAAATATCATTCGCGGTTTGTTCCACGATCGTGGTGCAGTAAGCATTCGTTCATTGAGAATTACTTTACCTGTCCATACCGAGCGTTTTCCGCTCTTTCGAGTTGTGCCCTTATAGTGCCCATGGCCCATGGATTCCAGACGTGCAGCCATCCTCATGGCATAACAATTTGTGCAACCAGGGGAAATAATAGTGCAACCCGAAACAGGATTCCAAGTTGCGTCGGTCCATTCTATATCTGATAGGCCAGCCATTACTTCCTCGTCATGATTTCGTGAGCTACTTTCTGAGCGAGGCCCTTTGCTGTACTGGCGGGATTTGAGCAAGCAAACAACAGTGAGAAATTATGTCGACCATCCCGCCCAAGCGGCAGCCAACTTTGCGAAACACCACCACCAAATATCATTCCCATTTTTTTAATCATATAGCGAGTGATTCCTTCTGCTGTGGCGATCTTCCTAGTGACTGTCAAATCGTCGGAAAAAAGATCTGGTTTGGTCTCTAAAGCCACACACTCTTCACGCCACTCCCCTCCTCCGAACATGCGATCAAGTGAGGCTTCAGCATCCGATACTATATCGCCAGCATTTTTTATCTGCCGCGCAACCCCCAAACCTGCTGGAAAGAGATACCAAAGGTCAATCTTTCTCGTTGCGGCAATGGCCTCAAGAGTATTCCAATTAACCTGATTGCCGAAAGGATCTAGAAATACTAGTGCACGATCGTTCCTTTCTAAAGACTCGCAAAATTTTAATGTCACCTCATTAGCATCGCCCTGCTGAATATCAATGCGATTTGCCAGTGATACAAATTCACTCTGCAGATCACGTAGAGACACAGCGTTTTTTCGTTTTAAATCTGCAAACACGTATCGATCAAATGGGCGACTTATACTTAATGCTCTGCGAGCTGAGCCCATTATAACATTATCAATATCTTGGGTACCTGCAATAAGTGGCAAGTCCGAGGAATAGGGTATCTCTCCTGTGCCGGCAAATGCATCTAGATAGTGAAGGTTGAAGTAACTTGGCAAAGCCTTCGTGAAAAAACTGGCATAGCCAGCTACAGTTTCAAGTTTCTTTACTGTTCCAGAACTTCCAAATGGTTTTTGCGACATTTAAAAATACCTCAAAAGATAGAAATTTTGCCAAAGTGACATATATAAAATTAATGCACCACTAATCACATAGTCTTAGACATTACCCTCTCCCTGAACGCTGCCATGTCCCAAGCGGGTCCGGGGTCTGATTTGCGACCGGGAGCAATATCGTCATGGCCTATAATATCTTCGATCTTATAGGCGGCGCATATTGCCCGCGCTGCCGCTTGCGCTGTTTCAATCTGCGCCTTGGTAAAAACTTCCCAACCACAATCCGGCACACCGAATTTGTGGCGCGCCTCGATAATATTGGAATGAACAACATCAACGCCCGTCCATGAAATCCAGCGGTCCTCAATTTTCTTGAGTGGCCCCCAATTTTCCATTTCCATGCCGATCGAGGAATTGTTCAAGCCGGAATAGAGCACGCTATTTTTTCCCGTCCATTGGCTCTTGCCCGCGTGCCACGCTACCCTATTGAAAGGAACACATTGCTTTACAGTCCCGTCACGACGGATAACCATATGGGCCGAAACCTTGGCCGATTTTCTAGCGAAATAGTTGGCAATATCCGAGTCAGGACCGCTGGCCGTATAGTGAATGATCAGAAATTTCGGGGAAAGCTGCCCACCAATATTGGGCGATGGGATGAAGGGAATCGCACTGGATCCGACATGTAGTCTGTGGCTTTTAACCGCGAAATTCATGAAAAAATTCCTCAAAACAATATAAGTATCCATATAATAAGTTTTAATTCCTATTCGTCAATGAAAAAGATGCCGCTTGTAGCGGCACCTTTCAGGTTTTCTGATTATTCCGGCTTGCCCTTTGTCCAGGTAGCATTGCCTGCAAATAGCGGGATTGTGGATATGGATGTTTTGGCCGAACCATCCTGAACCTGACTGGCATGAGCCAGATAAATCAGTGTGTTGTTCGCCTTGTCATAAATGCGGGTGATAATGAGCTTCTTCCAGATCAGGCTGGTGCGCTCCGAAAACACGCGTTCGCCGCCCTCATCCAGTTCAATATCACCGATCACGACCGGACCAGTCTGCTGGCATGAAATAGAAGCATTGGACGGATCTTCGAACCAGTTACCCTTTTGCAGCCGATCAATGACGCCGCGTGAGAACGAGGCGAGATGGCAGGTAACGCCCTGCACTTTCGGATCCGTCACAGCATCAATGACAATATCATTGCCCAGCCAATCGACGCCGACTTTACCCACCTCTTCCGCATGGGAGGGCAATATAGAGGCGGCCAAAAGAGCCAGGGCAGCAAGACTACGCTTCATCGAAATCTCCAGAAAATTGTGGCAGAACTCATAAGCCTCAGTTGGGGACTGAGCAGGTGGAATGCAACCAGAACGAGGATGGACTGCTAACGTTCCCACTTGGCAAGAAAATCCTCGATGCTCAGTGACTGGATATCAGCAATTGCATCAAACAGAACCGTATGCGGCCAATCCCACCAGGCAAGCTTGATCAGGCGGATGGTTATCTCTTGTGAAAAGCGCGGTCGAATGGGCCTTGCAGGATTACCAGCTACGATCATATAGGGCGCGACATCTTTGGTAACGACGGCATTGGCACCAATGACCGCGCCATGACCAATAGTAATTGCTGGCATGATAACCGCGCCATGACCGATCCATACATCATGACCAATGCTGACGCGCTTTCCTTGTCTGCGCGCACGAAAATCAGCGTCTATGCCCTGAAATTTGAAAAACTCATTGGGACGATAGCTGATTTTATGGGTTGTCACCCGCTCCATAGGATGTTCGAGAGCGTTGATACGCACATTGGGAGCAATGGAGCAGAACCGGCCAATATCGGCATATATGCCCTCACTGTGACGCTCAATATAGGAAAAATCCCCCATGGTAACGTCGCGTAGGATGACGCGCTCGCCCACTTCTGCATATTTGCCAAGCTTGACGCCCTTCAGATGCGCGCTCGGATGGATGCGCGGTTGCGGGTTGAGAAGGCGAGGATCATCAGTTTCAGTCATTGCGGTTTCCCGGATCAGGTCAGTGCAATTCTTTTGCACAAATGATGCACCGTTGCCTATGGCGAAAATCCTGATAGGGGTAGCCGACACATGCCTTTCCGAAAGCAAACGCCCATGACGACCCAGACCCGCCTTTTCATTACTGCCGGCAAGGCCGAAGCCGAGCGGCTGTTTATCTTGCTGGAAAATGCTTTCGAAGATGATGGCCTGCCGATCTCCTCAGCGGAGATCGATGAGGATCGCGAGATATATGAAGTTTCGGTCTATACGTTTGAACCGGAAGAAATTGAAACTCGCATGATCGACACCGTTGGCAAGAATTGGCCCGTCGAGCGCGAACAGGTACCTGATATTGATTGGGTTGCGCATTCGCTGGAAGGCTTGAAGCCGGTGCGCGCCGGGCGATTCTTTGTGCATGGCTCACATGACCGCCACAAGCGCCGTATCAATGATCTCGGCATTGAAATCGATGCCGGGCAGGCCTTTGGTACCGGCCACCACGGCACGACATCCGGCTGTCTTGATATGATCGGCGAAGTGATCCGCCGCGAACACCCACGCAATGCGCTTGATCTGGGAACAGGAAGTGCGGTTCTGGCCATCGGCATTGCAAAGCTCGCGCCTATTCCCGTTCTGGCGACAGATATCGATCCTGTCGCTGTTGCTGTTGCACGGGAAAACGTGGTGAAGAACGGTGTTGCTTCGCGGGTTCGCACCGAAACAGCTACCGGCTTCCATCATCCGGCGATGCGCGGTTCGGCGCCCTTCGACCTGATTGTCGCCAATATTCTGGCACGGCCATTGATGATGCTCGCGCCCGAAATGCGCAAACATCTTGGCTGGGGCGGCTCGCTGATCCTTTCGGGTATTCTGGAAACCCAACGCGAAAAAGTACTCGCCGCCTATCGTGTGCAGGGGCTTTTCCACGTGAAGACCCTCCGCCGCGAAGGCTGGGTAACGCTGCATTTGAAAGCGCGCGCAACTTACTAACCCATGGGCTAAATGCTTCTTTGGTATAATTGACAGCTTTATCTCGCTATAGGAATATATAGCTTTAACGAGGATTTATTTCATGAGCGCATTATTTCCCTATCTGACTGAAATCCACCACCTCAGAAACCAAGTCGCAGCAGATAGCGCCAATCTTAAACATATGCGGCTGGCTCCACTTAATACCTTTCCCCGCATGCAAATTCGCCAGCACAATGAACTTGTCGCGGATATTGGCATTGATACCAGATTTGTGCCAATCATTTCATCACGTGCTCGCTCCTATACCAAAGAAAAGGCTGTAGTTAAAACTGCAGTGGTGCACTTTCCCGAGCAGAGGTCATATAATACTGTCCAAATTTTTTTGACTGTTCAACAATTGTTGGACAAGGCTGCCAGAACCGCAGGCCCCCTCTCCAATTTTGGCTCTTCGGCACTGCGATCCATACGCTGTTGAAGAATGAAGTGGGATAAAACCATTCGAATGACGACAGTTGCACAAGTACGTCAGGCCCTTAAACCGCTTCTCCAGCGCCATTCAGATCTGGCGTTGGCAGGGCGTCATCTCGTACTTACGCCGATCAATCACTTCACCCGTGGCGTATATCTGGCTCGCAGCGGAAATCCAAAAATCTTTGCGCCAACAATCGATGTTGGTATAATTTTTATGGGCATCGACCGATTTCACTATGGCTGGGGCAATACAAGACTTATTCACCCAATTTTTTCCAACCTTAAAGGTGATACCAACGAGCGGGCACAAGCTATTATCAAGATGGATATCAAGCCATTCTTTGGCGGCTGGCATTTTGACAACCCCGAAAATATGGAAATCATGCTGAGTGTCATTGAAGATGCCTTGGTGCCTTTGCGCAAAATAACAAAACTGGAGGAAGTGGTCGAATTCGCTTCTCGGAACGAGAATAATTTTACACCATTTGAATTTAAGTATTATGCCCGCTTGATGATGGCTACGGCTCTTGGTGACTTTGAAGAAGCTATACGCATTATGGATGGACCGGACTACCGACAGGGCGAGCTTCGCAAAGACATGATGTACTGGAACCCGACATTTTATCCCGCTTTGATTGCAGGCGACCGGCGTGAATTGGCAAAAATCTTACATGAATTAGAGGCTATAACTATTAAAAGTCTCAAATATCGAAAATACTGGGAGCCCACACCCTTTCCGCTTGAACTCAAAGACTAAAACACCTCGAGCGATTAAACCGGTTGCTAAATTCAATGCTCCATTGCGCAGAGCAAACGGGGAAGATAGGTTTCGACCCAAACAAAAGAGGTCGATATCATCATGTTCCAGTCGTTTGAGGTGTCCAGCAATCCTGCTACCGGCGCACCGCGTGTTGCAAAATTACGAGCTGAACTCGAAGGCTTGAAGCTGGATGGTTTTCTGGTGCCCCGTGCAGACGAGCATCAGGGTGAATATGTCCCTGCCCGCGCGCAACGTCTGGCTTGGCTGACGGGCTTTACCGGTTCTGCGGGCGTTGTTCTGGTGTTGAAGAACAAGGCGCATCTTTTCGTCGATGGGCGTTACACTTTACAGGCGGCAGATCAAACCGACCCTTCCGTCTTTACGATTGAAAGCCTTATCGATACGCCGCCTGCGGTCTGGCTGCGCAGTATTGAGCGTCCGCTGACCATCGGCTTTGATCCATGGCTGCACACAATCAGCGAAACAAAAGCCTTGCGCGAAGCGCTGGAGAAAAATGGCGGCAGCCTCGTCGCCGTAAAGGATAATCTTGTCGATCTTATCTGGGACGATCAGCCTGCCCCGCCGCTTGAAGCAGTGACGATCCAGCCGGAAAAATATGCCGGCAAGCTTGCCAAGGTGAAACTGCAGGAATTGGCGGATGCTGTCGGCAAAGCCAAAGCGGATGCAACCATTTTGACAGACCCATCCTCCATTGCGTGGGCGTTCAACATTCGCGGCAATGATGTGAGCAATACGCCTTTGCCCTTGGCCTTTGCACTCATCCCCGCAAATGGCGAGCCCTTGCTTTTCATCGACAAGCGCAAGCTGCCAATGGAAACAGAAGCCTATTTGACCCAGCTCGCCACATTGCGCGCGCCGTCAACGCTCGATAATGACGTTGCCGATTTTGCTGCACAGGGTCACACTGTCATGCTCGATCCGGCGCTGGCAGCGGAAAAGCTGCGGCTGATCATCGAAAAAGCTGGCGGCAAAATCGTCGAAGGTCTCGACCCCGCGCGCCTGCCGCGTGCCACTAAAAACAAAACCGAGCTGGAAGGCGCACGCAAATCGCATGAGCGTGACGGCGTGGCCATGGTGTCCTTCCTGTCATGGATTGACCATCAAGCACCGGGCACGATTGACGAAATCGACGCTGCGACCAAACTCGAAGAAACGCGCCACGAGATTGCTCAAGGCTTCCAGATGCCGCTCGAAAATCTGTCATTCGACAGCATTTCCGGTGCTGGCCCAAATGGCGCATTTGCGCATTATCGCGTCAACACGGAGTCAAACCGCAAGCTGCAGGATGGGGAGCTCTATTTGATTGATAGTGGCGGCCAGTATCGCGATGGTACAACCGACATTACCCGGACATTGCCGGTTGGCACGCCAACAGCGGATATGAAAAAGAAGTTCACACTGGTTTTGAAGGGCATGATTGCCATTTCAACCGCACGTTTTCCGAAAGGAACGCGCGGCATGGACATTGACGTTCTTGCCCGCATTGCTTTGTGGAAACAGGGCTATGATTACGGCCACGGCACAGGGCACGGTGTCGGCTCTTTCCTCTCCGTGCATGAAGGCCCGCAAAATATTTCGAAGCGGGGCACACAGGAACTCTTGCCGGGCATGATTCTTTCCAATGAACCTGGATATTACAAGCCGGGTGGCTATGGCATACGCACAGAAAATCTGCTGATTGTTACGGAGCCACAAGTGCCTGAAGGTGGCGATTTGCCGATGATGGGGTTTGAGACAATTACCCTGTGCCCCATCGACAAGCGGCTCATCGATACAAGCCTGCTTGTTCGCGAAGAACTGGTATGGCTTGATGCCTACCATGCCAAGGTCCGGGAAAAATTACTGCCTCACACCAGCGGTGAAGCGCGCGAATGGCTCGTCAATGCGACAGAACCATTCGGCCACGAAGGATAATTCAGGTAAACTGGCGCAGCAGGATGATGACTGCTGCGCCAATCAAAAACATGGTCAGCGCATTGAAGCGCAGTGACACAAGTCCGGCAATGGCAAGTGCCACAAGGCCTCGCCAATCGGCATTGGCCGCGGCGGGCGCAACCAGCGTCGTCAAGACCGCTGCCGGCACTGCATTCAACGCGACTTCAACGCGTGGATGCACCCGCTCAAAGCGCGAAAGCACGAGATGGCCGCCTATGCGGGTTAGAAAAGTGGCAACCGCGCCCGCAATAATGATCCAGAAAATCGATGACATCAGCGTTTTTCCTTTGCCGGCTCAGGCTTGGCAAGAATGACCGCTATGAGGATACCCGCGACGGCACCTATGCTGACATGCCAGGGCGATCCAATGGTCTTTGCGGCAATGATTGATGCAATGGCACTGGTAATGACAATCGGCCCCCAATTGGTCCGTTTGCGGAACCCCATCACCAACCCAAGGAAATAAATGGGAAGCAGCATATCGATACCCAGCGCATGCGTATCCGCAATGAGATTACCAAAAAGCCCGCCAATAAAAGCCTCAACGACCCACATTACATAGATCGGTGTAGCAACGCCGAGATACCAGATGAAGGTTACCGGCTTTCCGGACTCTGCACGCTTTTCGGTTTCAGCATATTGCGGATCAGTCAGCAAAAAATAGCTGAGCATTGCTTCTAATGGCTTGAAATGTCCGATACGACGGCCAACCGCTGCCGAATAAAGAACATGTCGGAAATTGACCGCGAAGATGGAAAAGACGATGAGCCAAGCAGGGATATGCTGTCCAAACAGCTCAATTCCGACCATTTGGCTGGCACCGCCAAATATGGCAGCACTCATAAGTACAGTTTCGAACAGGGAAAAGCCCTGATCAATCGCAAGTGCACCAAACAATACCCCGAATGGCGCGGCCGCAATCATGATCGGCAGCCCTTTGGCAAACCCTTCCCAAAATTGCGTGCTTTTGCTCACTGGAACAGCCTGCGATGGCTTCTGCTGATATATATGTTCATCCATGTCCCCCATCTAGGCCACCGAGCTTATTCTGTCACGTTAGTTTTGTTGATGGCTATCATCAATCTCAGACACGGTCGCATCTTGTCGGTGATGTCTCAGCTCTTTAGATTTCCAGTTGAAGAGCGGAGGAGAAATCATGGCGCATATTATTAATAGGGAAGTTTGGGAAGATCTCCCGCTAAGCTGGCATGGGGAAATTACCGGCAAGCCCTATGGCACCAATGTGTCGATTATATTCAACAATCAGGAACGCGTCGGCGCCGGACCACGACTGCATAAACACCCCTATACTGAAACCTTCATCATACGCAGAGGGCGGGCGCGCTTCACGGTGGGCCAGGAAATAATCGATGCCGAGGAAGGGCAAATCGTGGTGTGTCCGGCGAACACGCCGCACAATTTCAAAAATCTGGGACCAGGCGCGCTGGAAACGATCGATATTCACGCCAATGAAGTGTTCATCACTGAATGGCTGGAGTAGCTTAATTATGCGGTACGGCTCCCCGCCTGGGCAGGGAGCCATGCCAATTTTAATCAGAATTTCTGTGTCAGCGACACACGGAAGCTACGGCCAACTTCGGAATAGCGGTCTGCTATAGCAAGGTTGATGCTGTCTGGTACGTCGGTTGCGGACCAATATTTCTTGTCGAATACGTTGAATACACCAACTTGCAGCTTCATGCCTTTGGCAAATTTCGGCTCCCAATAGGCAGTTGTATCGACAATGCCATAACCTGGGGCAACAAAACCACCCTGGCTTACCTTGTCGCGTCTGGCAGCCATGGTCAGGGACACGTCGGCGCCCCAGCTATCAGCCGCATAGCCAAGACCAACAATGGCGCGGATTGGTGGAATAGAGTTCAGATACTCATCTGTCTTCGTGTCCTTGCCTTCAACAAACGCAATGGATGTCCATGTCGTCCAATTATTAGCGAAGTTCACGCGCCCACTCAGTTCCGCACCATAAATCTGTACGCGGCTAAGGTTCTCGTAGCCCGTAATACCGCCAACCGGATACTCGCCACCCGGAGGTGCGATGGTCACGTCATGGATGAAGTTGCGATAGTAATTGTTGAATATGCTGGCTGACAGCGCATAGGTGCCATCATCATATTTGGTACCAATTTCGAAACCATTGCTGGTCTCTGCCTTCAGGTCCGGATTACCGATTCTCGCATAGGAACCGGGAGCGCCATAATTCTGGTAAAGCTCCATCGCCGAGGGCATGCGGAAGCCCTGCGCCCATTGAGCATAGAAATCGAGATTATTATTTGCGTGCCATGTCGCACGAAGCTTGGGCGTGAAGCGGGAATCGCTGTTTGACGCAGGCAAGCCGCCATCATAATTCGGCCCTCTCTCGTAAGCTGCTGTCGACTGCGGGCTGTGCTCATACCAGTCAAAACGACCACCCGGCGTCAGCGTTAGCTTGCCGTCAAGAAGCTCGATATCGTCCTCGACATAGAGGCCAAATCCAGTTGTTTCCACATCAGGCATATCGGACGCATTCGAGTGCAGCATTTTGCACGATTGCGGGCCGAATGGTGAGGGAATTCTTGTCCAATCAACATCCGGACAATTGTCCACACCCGCTGAATATTGATGGAGATCCTGGCGGTAAATTTCCGCTCCAATACGGAACTTGTGCTCAATGCTGCCAATCTCGACAGTCTTGCTCGCATTGCCGGTAAAGCCGTAAGCGTCAAGCTCCAACTCATTGTCGCGCTTATAGATGCCGAAAGGATAGCCATAGCGGAAAGGATCACGCGGTATGATGGACGCTCTGCTGTCCCGCAGGCGAATTGCATCAGTGGTATTATTCAGAGTCTGCCGGGTCCAGTAAGCGATGGCGTGCGCCTCATCGAGCCAGCCGGTTTTATCCGGCGCGACATAATCATAGCTGCCCGAAATGCGGATACGCTCTGACTCTTCGCCCGACTGGAATTTCCCACGCTCATAGGAAGACGTTGTGCCAATGAAGTTCTCGCCGTCCTGTTCGCGATTGGAGATTTCTCCAGTCAAACCAAAACGATGGCCACCCTCGACGTTCTGATAGAGCTTTACCAGCAAATTGCGTTGGTCGACGTCGAGAGGATTCGGCTCTGTGCGTCCGGCGCCGTAACCGCCAATATCACCCATGCGGTCCTTTTCATGACCTGTCGTGTAGCCGCCCTGAACAAGCAACTCAGTGTCATTGATGCGCGTTGCAGCCGCAATATTTGTCCGCCAGCTGCGGCTTGAATCATCATAGGTGCCCTTGGTCCAGACACCCCAATTCTTTCCCTCACCAATAATATCGGCAGGGTCCAGCGTGTGTATCTGGATAACCCCACCAAGTGCGCCAGAGCCATAACGGCTGGAATCGGTACCCTTGGTGATGTTGATCTTGGAAAGGCCGTCAAAGCCGAACGTATCCAGCCCGCCTTGCGTGCTGCGTGGATCGGAAATCCATGGCACACGAATTCCATCAAGGGTGGTCAATACGCGATTCTGATCCAGCCCGCGGAGGTTGATACTCTTGGAGGTAGAATTGTAATTAACACCTGCATCAACCCGTCGGCCGAGGTCTTCAAAGTCTTGGACCATACGGTTTTGGATAACTTCGCGGTCAACTGTATTTGTCAGGACAGTCGCTTCGTCGCCGCCCGGTTTGTTTTTAAGAACGATGGGTGCAAGCGTGATATTCTCGCCATCAGCAGGAGCGGTCTGCGCCGCCGCAATCCCCGAGCCCAATCCAAGCGCCAAAATCGTACCGGCGCTACCACACATAAGGCGTGCAAACAGAATCTTACCCAAAACCATAACAAGTCCCCGCGAGAGAATGCTTGGCTGGCTGGACCTGCGATAGGCGATCGCGAGATGTCGGTGGCTTGCTGAGCGAATAATGCACGCAATTACGTGCAACTGGCGCTAGCTACTTAAACTTTACCATTTAAGTCAAGATTAATTGCACAGAATATTTCCATATGTTTCAGCGAGGAGACATATGTGACAAGAAGGACACAATTGCTAACTGCAACAAGCTTTTTAAGCAGGGAGCGTGCCTTGAATTGCCCTGCCCCAATCAATAAGCGGCTTGGCGCGCAATGCAAAATCAAACAGGTCACCCGCCAGCTCCGGAGATGTAATTCTCGCAGGTTCAATCGTATGGCGCACCATGAAATGCCGGTTGCGCAATGCTTCAATAAGATCGGCATCCGTCACCTCCTCAAACCCACGGGGGGTGCGCTTCAGACGGTCAATATCCCGAAGCTCCAAACCATTACTGGCAAGGGCTTTGACCATTGCTCGATATTTTTCCGGTTTGGCGACGATTGCCTTGCGCATCGCAAGTAAAAGCTCGGGCTTTCCCTGCCAGAACGCGACGGCGGCGTAGCAACCCCTGTATTCTTCGAGACCGACACACACGTAGAAACAACCGCTCTCGCTCCATTTGCTTCCATCAGGAGAAAGCAGTGCTGAAAGATGCCGGTTATAGGGGCTTTTATCCTTGGCAAAGCGCGTATCGCGCTTGATGCGGAACTGCGATTTTTTGCGATCTCCTTTAAATGGCAGTCCGGCTTTTTCAAACCGCACAATCAGATCATCGACGAGATCTCCCAAAGGCTCGTAAAGATGTGCCTCAAACAGATCCTTGTTTTCCAGAAACCATTCGCGATTCTGATGAAAATCCAACGCCTTGAGAAAAGGCAGTGCTTTGTCGCCAAATCCCTTGAAAACAGTCTCGCTCATGCGCCCACCAGTTCAAACCATGCGTCTTCATCAATGACTTCAATGCCCAATGCCTGTGCCTGTGTCAGTTTCGAACCCGCGCCCGGACCGGCAACAACAAGATCGGTTTTCTTTGAAACGGAGCCTGCGGTCTTGGCGCCATAACGCTCTGCCATAGCTTTAGCTTCATCACGGGACATGCGCTCCAATGAGCCGGTAAACACAATAGTTTTTCCCTCCACGGGCGAGTCGCTGACGATACGCACTTCCTCATCAAGAGGCGTGACTTCATTGAGGAGCGCTGCAAGCGCATCGCGATTGTGCTGCTCCGCATAAAAATCGACCAGCGCCTCCGCGACAATACTGCCAATGCCTTCAACATCGTTCAATTCCCGCCAGGCATCATTACCCTTGTCCCCTTTGTCCTTCGGGGGAACGGCTGCGATTGCGGCATTGGCAAGCGCCTCATAGGAGCGATAAGCCTTTGCCAGCCGCTTGGCATTCACTTCGCCCACATGACGAATACCAAGACCGAAGATAAAGCGGCTGAGCGAAACCTCACGACGCTCGTCGATGGCATCGTAGAGTTTCTTGACTGAAGTTGCGCCAAAACCATCAATATTTTCAAGCTTGGCCAACGAGCCTGCCTGGCGTTTCTTTAGAGTGAAAATGTCGGCGGGCGTGCCGATATGCAGCGCCGGATCATCCGACTTGAAGAAAAATTCGACCTGTTTTTCACCAAGACCTTCAATGTCGAATGCATTGCGCTGAACGAAATGACGGAGGCGTTCGACGGCCTGTGCAGGGCAGATCAATCCGCCGGTGCAGCGGCGCACGGCCTCCCCCTCTTCGCGCACTGCATGGGAATCGCACGCCGGGCATGTGTGAGGGAATATATAGGGCGTGCTTCCGCGGGGCTTATCCGCCACGATGTCAACGATCTGCGGGATGACATCGCCTGCGCGCTGCACCACCACCGTATCGCCGACGCGCAGATCGCGACCTTCACGGATCGGTTGGCCGTTCTGGCCGATGCCTTTGATGTAGTCTTCATTATGCAGTGTGACATTCGTCACCACAACGCCGCCAACTGTAACAGGCTCAAGTCTGGCAACAGGCGTCAGAGCGCCTGTGCGACCCACCTGAATATCGATACCGCGCAAAATCGTCATGGCGCGTTCAGCTGGAAATTTATGCGCAATTGCCCAGCGCGGACTGCGTGAGACGAAACCGAGACGCTGCTGTAGCGCTAAATCATCGACCTTGTAGACCACGCCATCAATGTCATAGCCGAGGAGCGCGCGTTGCTCTTCAATCTGGTGATAATGTTTGACCAGGCCTTCAACGCTTTCGAAACGCTGCATCAGCGGGTTCACGCGAAAACCATAGGATTTGAAAGCCTCCACCATGCCCATTTGTGTGGAAGCAGGCATTTCGCTCACCTCACCCCATGCATAGGCAAAGAACTGTAGAGGCCGCGAGGCGGTAATGGTGGAATCCAGCTGGCGCAACGAGCCGGCAGCGGCGTTGCGCGGATTGGCAAAGATCTGTTTGCCATCCTTGGCCTGGCGCTCGTTCAAAGCTGCAAAATCGGCATGGCTCATATAAACCTCACCGCGCACTTCGAGCACCTCGGGCGGATTTCCATCAAGCACATTGGGAATGCTGGCAACTGTACGCGCATTCAGCGTGACATTCTCGCCAGTCGCTCCATCACCGCGAGTGGCGGCAGTTACCAGCCGGCCCAGCTCGTAGCGCAGAGAGAGCGACAACCCGTCAATTTTTGGTTCGGCAGTAATAGCCACGCTCGCATTGGTACCCAGTTTTAAAAAGCGACGGATACGACCTACGAAATCCTCCACGTCGCTGTCATGAAATGCATTGTCCAGCGACAGCATCGGGATGGAATGGGTGACCTTGCCGAACTTCTCCGAAACACTGGCGCCAACCTTGTTGGATGGTGAATCTTCGCGTTTCAGTTGCGGAAAGCGTTGCTCAATAGCCAGATTGCGCCGACGCAGGGCATCGTACTCGGCATCAGAAATTATCGGTGCATCTTCGGTGTTATAACGATAATCGTGTTGAGCAATCTCCGCCGCAAGCCGACCAAGTTCCTCGACTGCTTCCGCTTCGGTCAGTTTTTCTACTGCTTTATCTGCCATGATTTGCCTACTGCTGGATTCGGCGGGAGATTAGCCGAAAAACCCCAAATTGGCACTGTCTAGATCGCCGGGCGTATCTATCCTTATATTTTAGCGTTGAACTAAGCAGCGTTTTCCCGAAGCAATCGCACCGCGGCAGCACGCGCCTCATCGGTGACACTTGCACCGGCCAACATGCGCGCAATTTCTTCCTGACGATCATCCGTTTCCATTGCCCGGATCGATGTAGCCACGCGATCATTACCCGCAGAGGATTTGGCGATGAGAAAATGTGTTTGGGCCCGAGCTGCAACTTGCGGCGCATGAGTGACCGACAGTACCTGCACATTGCCGGACAAGCGCCGAAGCCGCTGGCCGATTGCATCGGCTACGGCACCGCCAACACCCGTATCAATCTCGTCAAAAACCAGTGTTGGAGCTGATCCGCGATCTGCCAGCGCCACTTTGAGCGCAAGCAGAAAGCGTGAAAGCTCGCCGCCCGATGCAACCTTCATCATTGGCCCTGCGCGCGTGCCAGGATTGGTTCGCACCCAATATTCAACCGTATCAATTCCATCTGCTGTGCGATTATTCACATCCGTCGTCATCTCGACAATGAACTCCGCCCGTTCAAGCTTGAGCGCGGGAAGCTCGGCCATGACGGCCTGTTTTAGATGTTCGGCTGTTTCATGACGGTGAGCGGAGAGCGACAGGGCAGCTTCATCAAAGGCATCCCGTGCCGCAAGGGTTTCTTTTTCCAGTGCTGCCAGACGTTCGGCTCCGGCGTCAATATCGGCAAGATCTCCGTCCATGCGATCCCGCAGTGCCGATAGATCATCCACTGCCACCGAATATTTACGCGCCGCACCACGCAGCGCAAACAGGCGTTCTTCCGTCTGCTCCAGAACACGCGGGTCGAAGTCGATCGCGCGAATTGCTTGCTCAATACCATTTTGCGCTTCGGCCAGAAAATTCAGCGCTTCATCAATGGCTTTGACGACTGGTTCAAGCAAATGCGGCGCTTCGGGTACTTTACGCTCAAGCCGCCGAACAAGACTGGCAAGCGATGGTACCGGCGAGGCATTGCCTGACAAAATATCATTGGCCTCATTGACATCACCGGCAATTTTTTCCGAGCGCATCATTTCTGTGCGCTTTATCGCCAGCATCTCCTCTTCCTGCGGTTCCGGATCGAGCTTGGAAAGCTCCTCCACCGAAGCACGCAGATAGTCGGCTTCACGTGCCGCTGCCTCAACCTTGGCCCGATGGCGAACCAGAGCATGTTCGGCCTCGCGCCATTTCTTGTGCAGCGACCGGACCAGATTTGCTTTTGTTTCCAAAGCACCGAAGGCATCAAGCAATGTGCGATGAATATCGATATCGATCAGCGCGCGATCATCATGCTGGCCATGAATTTCGACCAACCGCCGCCCAAGCTCTTTGAGCATGGTAACGCTGGCGGCCTGATCATTGATAAAAACCCGGCTACGACCATCCGCATTCTGCACGCGCCGCAAAATAATATCGCCATCATCGTCAATGTCATTTTCACGCAAAAGCAGACGAGCCGGATGACTGCCCGCGACGTCAAAAACTGCGGTAACCTGCCCCTGCTCGGCACCGTGCCTGACCAAAGACGCATCGCCCCGTGCGCCGAGCGCCAGTGACAAGGCATCAAGCAGGATGGACTTGCCGGCGCCAGTTTCACCCGTAAGCACGGACAGACCTTCGCCGAACTCGATGTCGAGCCGTTCAATCAGGACAATATCGCGGATCGACAGATGCGAAAGCATGATGGCTCAGGTTGAGTTCTAGTTTAAGCGCCTTCTTTGCCGCCAGTAATTGCTGTAGCCGCTTTCGAAAGCCATGAGCCTGCATTTTCACGCGGCTCGAGACCACCGCTTTGCAGCAGCTTGTAGCTGTCCTTGTACCAATCGCTGTCAGGATAATTCTGACCAAGAACGGCAGCAGCAGCTTGGGCTTCGCTCGTCAAGCCGAGCGCGTAATAGGCTTCAACGAGACGCGCGAGCGCTTCTTCGATGTGACGGGTATTGGAATATTGTTCAACGACACCACGGAAACGCTTGATCGATGCGAGGTAATCCTTGCGCTCCAGATAGTAGCGGCCGACCTGCATTTCCTTGCCTGCGAGCTGATCGCGGCCGAAACGGATCTTTGCTTTTGAGTCTTCAACATATTCAGAGTCAGGATAGGTTTGCACGACCTCTTGAAACGCGGCAATCGACCTGCGGGTCATGCTCTGCTCGCGCGTAATGTCCGGAATTTGCCGGTAATAGGAAAGGCCGGTTATATAATAAGCATATGCAGCTTCGGGCTGCGTCGGGTAAAGGGCAATATAACGCTTCGTCATGGCGATGGCATCGTCATATTTACCGCTGCGGTAATTAGCGAACGCGCCCATGACCAGAGATTTACGTGCAAATTCAGAGTAAGGATGCTGACGGTCGACCGCATCAAACTTCTTGGCTGCCTCATCAAGGCGACCCGAATTCAAATTTGCCAGAGCCTGATTGTAAAGCACATCGGCAGGCTCAATCGTGTCCACATAGGCAGAAAGATCAAGATCATCGTCCTTGGATGCGCAACCCGAGATTGCAACAGCGCCGGCAATCGGAAAAAGAAGAAGAGCTGCACGGACCTTTCCGCCAAACCCTGCGTTTCCAAACCTTGCGCTGATAAGCGTTCTGCTATTCGCCATGCTGTCTCCGGCCCCACATTATAATTTAAGAGCATTGTCGCGAAACCCGATATCACGTTTTCGCGCCATGCTCTAGACATAGACAATCTTACCGTCGGTTGGGCGTTCATAAACCACAAGCGACAGGAATCAGCAATGTTATTGCCATGCAATCGTCCAAATTTGTGGCGGAGCGGGAATTAGTCGACCTTTGGCAGAGAAAGATGACCGACTTTATAGGCTTGAAAGCCTGATTTTATTGTTGATTTCGGCTCTTCTTTCCATAATCGAAAACGTATCTGCGTCCAGCAAGTAGGGTCAAAAGCCGAAACCGCAGCGAGCGCTCCGCCCTTTTCAACATCGGCCAAAGCCTTTTCTGCTTCGCGGCATCGCAAATCCGCAAGCGATGAAAAGGGTTCTATCGGCTGTATTTCCCTTGTGGCGAAAGCAGCCGATGATATGGCAGCTGATATTTCTGCCTGCCATATCATCCATGTCTTAATGCTTGGCCGCCCGAATGACCGGCTGACCGCATCAAAGCCATTGCCGCAAACAAAATCGTTCAATCCAGCTTCGTGCCGCCACACATAAAACGGGGCATAGAGGTTTTCACGAATTTGTCGTTCGTCGTCGCGTCGCGCTGTCAGATAGGCCTTGAATGCAAGATTGGGGAAATTATCCAGCAAGGGCCCCTTTTCTGCGATGCGCCGATCGATAATGCCCATGTCGTAATCGGCAGGCAGCGTAAAACTATACTGCATCGCAATCATTGCGCGGCCTCCTCGCGAATAACGGGTTCAAGCCAGGATACAGCGGTCCCATCCTGGGTTGCTTGAATGCTGATGTAGCAAAAAGTGCTGGTCGGACTTGCTCCGTGCCAATGGCGCTCATCCGGCGCAAACCAGACACAATCTCCCGCGCGCAATTCAACCATGGGACCGCCGTCGCACTGGGCAAACCCAACGCCGGACAGAACATAGAGGAACTGTCCGCGAGGATGTGTGTGCCAATTGGTGATGACACCAGGTTCGACATAGGCTTGCATGACATTATTTTCGCCATCCACATCGCTTTCCAGCAACATCTGTGCCCAGAAGGGAGCCGTGGAAATATTGGCGGGGGCCGGTGCGATGGATTGGCCTGCCCGACGAACGGTCATTTGCTGCGGGCAGCGCTTTGGACTGTTCATAATCTCGCTAACCTCGCTCAAGCTGGCTCAACCATTTGCGTATCGCCATTGCTGAATGACCACTCGTCGCGTGTCGATGTGCTGACCACAATCATAATGTCTTGCGGCCGAATACCGGGCGACTTACCCAGAAGCTCGACGACGCGCTTGTAGAAAGCTTGCTTGGTATCTGTATCGCGCGGCTTGCCAATCGTTATTGTAAAGATAACGAAATCATCCGAGCGACCATCGCTGAAGTAAGTTGGATCAATGATGAGTTCGTTTGGCCGGTGCTGATGAATGGCCTGAAATTTATCAGTCAGGGGAACGTTGAATGTTTCGACCATTGCCTGATGGAAACTGTCCGACAGCGCCTTGAGGTACTCAGGAGATTTACCTTCCAGCAGGGAGATGCGGGTAAAGGGCATTTGACTTCCTTTCATGAATTGCTTGACGCCATATCAATAAGCTCCCACAATGATCCTGAAAATCAGATTATTCAGGACTAATAGTCCTAAAAATGTGGATTGTTTCAAATGAGAAAGATCACACTTGATCTGGACGTGCTGCGGACCTTCTCTACCGGGATGGAGTTGGGCAGTTTTGCCAAGGCAGCGGAGCGCCTTGGCCGTTCGACATCAGCAGTCAGCGCTCAGCTAAAGAAGCTCGAACAACAAGCCGAGACAGCCATCTTCGTTAAAGCCGGTCGTGGACTTGCCCTAACCGAAGCTGGCGAAACCATGCTCGGTTATGCGCGCCGCATGCTTGATCTGAATGATGAGGCAATCACGGCTGTCCATGGAAGTGAACTCGAAGGCTGGGTGAGGCTTGGCCTACAGGAGGATTTCGGCGAAAGCCTGTTGACCGACGTTCTTGGCCAATTTGCCCGAGCACATCCTAAAGTGCGCATTGAAGCGCGCGTAACGCGAAATGCCGACCTGCTTGATCGGATTACATCAGGGCGTCTTGATCTCGCGCTGGCATGGAGCAGCGGGGCCTCTACAACACCGCATTACGAACATGTCCTGGATGTGCCAATGTGCTGGATAGGTCCGGCTGGAGAATCCAGAAACTGGCAGAATGGCGGAGATCCCTTACCTTTAATTTCGCTGGAAGCACCATGTCTTTTGCGCACGGCCGCTGTCAACGCTCTGGATCGCGCCGGCATTCCCTGGCGTTTGTCATTTATCAGCCCAAGCCTGACCGGATTGTGGGCCGCAACGGCTGCAGGTCTGGGCGTGACGATACGAACGCCATTTGGACTACCAACAACGGTACAGCGTCTGGGACCGCAGGAGGACGGGCTGCCATCCCTGCCCTCGCTCGGCTTGATGCTTCATCGGTCAGAGGCGCAGCCTGAGCCAGCCACAGCCCGCCTTGCGGCCATTCTGCTGCAATCCATCAACTCAATACCGCAAAAAAAATGATTTATACGGTTGAAGCAGCACTGACTGCCTTGCTTGCACCCACAGGACCGCTGTGCTGCATCTCTATAATCTCAAAAGCCGACGGGTCGGCGAGCAAAGCACGCACAGCGCTCGCGTTGAGACGATGCCCGCCTCGATAGGAGCGGAAACAGCCAATAAAGGGTGCGCCCGCCAGCGATAGATCTCCGATCGCATCCAATGTCTTATGGCGAACAAACTCATCCGGATACCGCAATCCACCGGGGTTGATGACGGTATTGTCGTCACCAATGACCAAGGAGTTATCAAGCGATGATCCAAGCGCGAGGCCAGCGGCCCAGAGTCTTTCTACGTCCCGCATGAATCCAAATGTGCGCGCGCGCGATATCTCTTTGCGGAACACCGCGTCATCCATGTCGCCCGCGAACTTCTGACGACCTATGACAGGCGTTTCAAAGTCAATTTCGACTTCATAACGTGTGCCTTCGTAAGGAATGAACTCCGCCCATGATGCGCCGGATTCTACGCGCGAAGATTTAAGAATGCGGATATAGCGGCGCTTGGCCGACTGTTGGCTCAACCCCGCTTCATCAAAGGCTTCCAGAAAAGCGGCTGATGATCCATCGAAGATGGGCACTTCTGGACCATCAATCTCGAGCACCATATTATCAATGCCAGAACCTGCAATGGCCGCCATCACGTGCTCAATGGTGCTGATGGTGATACCTTCAGCATTTGCCAACTGGGTCGAAAGGTCTGTTGCGCCAACTTCCGAAACCAGCGCTTTGATTGGGTGGCGGACACCTGCGCTGTCAACCACATTGAAAACAATGCCCGTGTTGACTGCCGCAGGCAAAAAGGAAAGCGTGACCGGGGCGCCGCTATGTACACCTGCGCCCGAGACAGAAATGCGTTTCGCAATCGTGGTCTGGAAATCCTGCAATACAAACCCTCGTAGTCATCCATCGCATCTGTGCGGCGCCTGGCTATCAGCTAAGTCGTTTATAGTATTTTTCAATGAATTAAACGAAAAATTCCGCCATTGAGACAATGGCGGAATTTGAGTTTTGAAGATGACTGCAGTCAGATCAGTTGGCCTGACGGCGAAGGAATGCGGGAATTTCCAACTGATCGTCTTCCGAAGACTGACGCGCCTGCGGCTGTACGCGGCCCTGTTCGTCAAGCTGTCCACGACGAGGCGCATAAATGGAAGCATCTTGCGAAAGCGGACGGCGTGGTTCTGCCGGGCGCATTGCTGGTTCGCGAGGCTGAGCTGGCTCGAGACGAGCAGTCTCATCTTCGCGGCGTGTCAGACCAGCGGTAAGGCGTTTGAGCAGACCCATCGGGCCACGGTCTTCGTGGGCTTCGTGAGCAGCCTGATCACGGGAATGGTCACGCGACCCCATATCACGGGCGTTGAGTTCAGCCTGAACCAGCGGCGGGAAATCAGCAACATTCGGCATGCGTGGTGCAACTGGCTGCGGTGTAGGTTCAGCCATTTGCGGTGCAGGCTGAGGTGCTGGCTGATAGACTGGCGCCTGTGGTGCTGCTGCGACTGGTGCATCAAATACTTCCGGAGCAGGAGCCTGGAAAATGCGGCTCTGCGGACGGAATTCCTGCTGGACAGGCTGTGGTGCGTGCTGCGCTACATCAAGCCCTGCATTGCGCACCGCCTCGGCGACCGGTGATACCGACTGCTGAACAGGCGGACGAGCCACTGTTTCAACCTTGGCCACTACTTGTGGTGCCGGCTTTGGCATTGGCTTTAGCGGCTGGCGAAACTCGATCGGCGCTGGCGCCGCATCTCCAACCTGCTTGTCGATGCCAGTGGCAACAACCGAAACGCGGATAATGCCTTCAAGGCTTTCATCGAAAGTAGCGCCGAGGATGATATTGGCATCCTGATCAACTTCTTCGCGGATACGAGTTGCAGCTTCATCAACCTCAAACAGGGTCATGTCGCGACCACCGGTGATCGAGATGAGCAAGCCCTTGGCACCACGCATGGACGTCTCGTCCAGAAGCGGGTTGGCAATCGCAGCTTCAGCAGCGGCCATTGCGCGGCCATCGCCGGAGGCTTCGCCTGTGCCCATCATTGCCTTGCCCATTTCGCGCATGACAGAACGGACGTCAGCAAAGTCGAGATTGATCAGGCCTTCCTTGACCATCAAATCGGTGATGCAAGCAACGCCAGAATAAAGAACCTGATCGGCCATCGCGAAAGCATCGGCGAAAGTCGTCTTGTCATTGGCAATGCGGAAGAGGTTCTGGTTCGGAATGACAATCAATGTGTCGACATTCTTCTGCAGATCTTCGATGCCCATATCTGCGGTGCGCATACGGCGCTGACCTTCGAAATGGAACGGCTTGGTAACAACACCAACCGTCAGAATGCCTTTTTCCCGCGCAGCGCGAGCTACGACAGGGGCAGCGCCAGTACCGGTACCGCCGCCCATACCGGCAGTAACAAAGCACATATGCGTACCCTGAAGATGATCATTGATCTCGTCAATGCACTCTTCAGCGGCAGCGCGGCCAACTTCCGGCTGCGAACCGGCACCCAGCCCCTCGGTAACCGAAGCGCCGAGCTGAACCAGGCGCTCCGCCTTGGACTGCGCCAATGCCTGTGCGTCTGTATTTGCTACAACGAATTCAACACCGCGCAAGCCGGCATTGATCATGTTATTGACCGCATTGCCGCCGCCGCCGCCAACACCGAAAACGGTGATCCGGGGCTTAAGCTCGGTAATGTCCGGCTTTTGCAGATTGATGCTCATTTGTCCGTTCCTTTTTGTCTTTACCGCGTCGCCGCTGCGGTAATTTCTTTTGGGTTTCCCCGATTAATTAAAAACTCTCTTTCAGCCACTGGCCGATACGCTGAAAACGCCCACCCGTACCTGTCATCAGCGATGATGAACCGGCCTTTACAGAACGCTCTTCAATACCTGCTACCTGCGGATAGATCAGAAGACCAACCGCTGCAGAAAAAGCCGGACCCTTTGCCGCTTCGGGAAGACCCGTAACGCCCAGGGGACGGCCAATTCGTACATTGCGAGCCAGAATACGGCGGGCCACTTCGGGCAGCCCGGCCAACTGACTTGCACCGCCCGTCAGAACGACGCGCTTGCCGACAATCTGGCCGTAACCGGATTGATTGAGGCGGTCGCGCGCCAGTTCCAGTGTCTCTTCAACACGGGCACGAATGATGCGCGTCAAAACTGCGCGCGGATATTGATTGGGAACATCGCGGGCATCATTGCCAAGCGGCGAAACGCTGATGAGATCACGGTCGTCGGCAGCGCTTGGAAGCGCCGAACCATGCATGACCTTCAAGCGCTCAGCATCATCCATATGCGCCGACAAGCCACGAGCCACATCCATGGTCACGTGATTGCCGCCAATGGCGATTGCATCAGCATGAATGAATTTGCCTTCAGAGAAGACCGAAATCGTCGTTGTGCCGCCACCCATATCGATGCAGGCAGCGCCCATCTCTGCTTCATCATCAACAAGAGCAGAAAGACCGCTTGCATAGGGCGTGGCGATCATTGCCTCGACGGACAGATGGCAGCGATTGACGCAAAGCTCAAGATTGCGCAGTGGAGCCGCATCTGCGGTCAGAACATGCATATCAACGCCAAGAGTATCGCCAATCATGCCAAGCGGATCACGGATACCGCGCTCGCCATCAAGCCCGTAAGCGATCGGCAGCGAGTGAACGAGATGACGCTCTGTTGCCAAAGCCTGCTTGGCACCGGCAGCAAGCACGCGGCGAATATCAGCCTGATCGACCTCATGACCGCCAAGATTGATGCTTGCTGAAAAGCTTTCGCTCTTCAGGCGCCCCGCCGAGATATTGACGATCATCGAATCGACCGTCAGGCCAGCCATACGCTCCGCCGCATCGACAGCGAGGCGGATAGCCTGCTCTGCGGCGTCAAGATTGACAATGACGCCAGACTTGATGCCACGCGACTTCTGATGGCCGATACCCAAAACTTCAATGCGATGTGTGCGACCCGGCAAATGCGCACTTTCCTCGCGCGGACGCAGACGAGCAATGATGCAGCACACCTTGCTCGAACCTATGTCCAAAACCGTCAAGGAACGCGTCCGTTTTGCGGAAGACGTTCCTGATGATGCGCTTTTTCCGTTCAGAATACTCATACACGCTTCTCCGAACGCTTGGGCGCCTTATCGCGCGCCTTCAGATACTCAACACGCTGCACCATGGCTTCCGGTGTCAGCTTTACAACAACGCGGTCATCCAACCGCAAATCGACAGAGGCAATGTCGCGAGACAACAGACCTGCCTTTGCTTCCATGCCCGCAATATCGGCCAAGGCCTCAGAAACGCCGTGCTCAGGCAGCATGAGCGTTACGCCATTTTTGAGAACGAGATCCCAGCGGCGATCACCCACACGAGCATAGGCTCGAACATCCTGGGCAATCTTCGGATAGGCAGCCATCTGCGCCATCAGAAGTTTTACCTGCTGATCAGCACCCGCGCCGATGACCAACGGCAAGAGCGCACTGCGTCCGCCGGTGAAAGGAACAATGATCCGCCCATCGGCATCAATAACGTTCAGTTCCGTACCATTCTGCCAGACAGCCAATGCCGTGCGCTCATGGATCGAGATCTGGATTGTATTCGGGTAGACCTTGAAAACATCCACGCTCTCAACCCAAGGAAGGCCAGCGACAGCTGCCTGCGCATCAGAAGCGCTCAAACCGACCAGTGATGTTTCGCCGTCAAGGCCAAGTGCACCGAGAATATCGATCTCGGATGTTTCTTTATTGCCGACAACTTTTACATCTTCGATGGCAAAGCCGAACGTGGATGTCGTAACCTTGACGACTTCCGGCGCATGACCACCCAAGATCGCGCCATAGGCTCCGGTCAATGCAAGGAAAGCGACCGCTCCGATTGTGCCAATATGATTCGGGACAGAAACTTCCCCATCTACCACCCGCAAGAAAACACGGACGGGCTTGCGAAGAAACTTTGGCAGGACCATGCGAAAACGGCCAAAAGCCACCGACCTGTCCGAAGACATCGGCGCAGCACCGAGGCGGTGCGTATTTTTGCCCTTCAACGCAAACACGATGCGTCCTCCACCATCCAACTCAACAATTCACCGAAGGTATGCCCCGCAGCTTTGGCGATATCAGGTACAAGTGATGTGGGAGTCATGCCTGGCTGAGTGTTCACCTCCAGCCAAATAAGCTCGCCATCTTCGGAAAACCGGTCGTCGTAACGAAAGTCCGACCGGCTGATCCCTTTACATCCAATTGCCTGATGCGCCTTGAGAGACAGTGTTTGTATTTTTTGGTAAATTTTTAGTGAAATTTTTGCGGGAACCACATGATTTGATCCGCCTGCAACATATTTTGAATCATAATCGTAGAACTGGTGCCCAACCGGGATGATTTCACAGACCCCAATGGCAACATCGCCCATCACCGCGCATGTCAACTCACGCCCGTGAATGTAGCGCTCGACCATCACCGAGCCGCCAAATTTCCATTCATCGGAGGTAACGACCTGCGGCGGATGCGACTGATCTTCCTTGACGATAACGACGCCAAAGCTCGACCCCTCGCTCACTGGCTTGATGACATAAGGCGGCTTCATCGGATGCTTGGCTGTGAATTCGGAGCGATCCATCACCTTCGCTTCAGCTACAGGCACACCCGCGGCTTTGGCAACGATTTTTGCCTGCTCCTTGTTCATCGCCAGAGCGGAAGCAAGCACCCCCGAATGGGTATAGGGAATCTGTAGATATTCGAGGATGCCCTGAATGGTACCATCCTCGCCAAACGGGCCATGAAGGGCGTTGAACACAACATCGGGCTTAAGTTCTTGCAGAACATTGGCGATATCGCGGGATACATCTACACGGGTGACTGTGTAGCCCTCAGCCTCCAAGGCATCGGCGCAGGAATTGCCTGACGACAGCGAAACGGGACGTTCCGAAGAAAATCCGCCCATCAGCACCGCAACATGCTTTTTCGCCATTAAGGCATCCCCTCAAACACATCCCCATCTGACGCATGACCGGAAACTAAAAACCCACGAAATTCTCGCAGCCATGCGCGGGCGGAAAAAGGCATGAGTCGTCGCACATCCGGCGGCCAGGACCGCAGATACCCAAGACTGGCAGAACCAGCCGACTCAAATCAGTTAACGCTTGCCCCTAAAGAATCAGAGAGTTGATTCGCTGACAAGTCCCCAATGATTCAACAATGATATTTCGTGTAAAAAAATGTGTCAGGAGCGCAATTCCGGCCGCGCGAGCTCACCATGAGGGAGGTTATTATTTGCAGGAGGTTTATATCCTGCGAGGTTGGCAGCGACTAATATGCAATCCAACCACCTTCCTTATTGTGAGCTCTGTCGAACCACGCACAATATGTGTGCAGGCTAGAGCAGTTGCCCCATGAATTCGTGCACTTCCTGACCCGGACGGAAAAGACCAAGCCGCTTTATTTCCCAGTGCAGGCGAATTCCGGAGTTTTGGAGGACACGCGAACGGATCGTTTCGCCTAAGGTCTCCAGCTCATAGCCATTGGCCGTACCGGTATTAATCATGAAATTGCAATGCATCGGCGACATTTGAGCGCCGCCAATCCTCAAGCCACGACCGCCTGCCGCATCAATTTCCTTCCAGGCAGATGAGCCCTCAGGGTTTTTGAACGTAGAGCCGCCCGTTTTTTCTCGAATTGGCTGCACGGTTTCACGATGATGCTGGACGGCATCCATCGCGGCCTGAATTTCCGGCCGCTCACCCGGCATTCCTTCGAAAAGAGCAGAGGTAAAAATCAGATCACTGGCGGCACCGGAATGACGATAGGCATAACCCATGTCGGCATTGGAAAGGATATGCAACTCGCCCTTGCGATCCAGCGCCCTCACCTCAACCACACGCTCACGGGTCTCAACGCCATTGGCGCCGGCATTCATACGCAGCGCGCCGCCAATTCCGCCGGGTATGCCGTGATAAAAATGGAACCCGGCAATGCCCGCGTCCAAAGCGGCAGAGGCGACACGCTTGTCAGGCGTCGCCGTACCGGCACGCAGTTGCGTTTCGCCCACGCGCTCTACTTCACCAAAACCTTTTGCCGAAAGGCGCACAACGAAACCCGGAATGCCACCATCCCGCACGAGCAAATTTGAGCCGATGCCCACGGTCAGAATCGGATATTCTTCTGGAACTGCTTTCAGGAACGCTGCCAAATCTTCTTCGTCGGCGGGTTGAAACATGACTTCAGCGGGCCCGCCTGCGCGAAACCAGGTCACTTTCTCCATGCCCATATTGGGCGTAAGCCGTCCACGCAAACCAGCAAAACGGTCTCCCAGCTTCGAAAGCAGGGCTTCTCCATCAACAAGTGAAGACATTTTATCCTTTCAGCAGCTCTACCCTCTCAAGGGCAACTGCCAAATCTAGAGCGCCGCCAGTTCTTTTGGCAAGGCATAGGCCCATTGTGTGATGTTGCCAGCCCCAAGAAAGATCACAAAGTCGCCCGGCTTGGCGATATCAGCGATCAACGGAGCAATTTCCTGCGAGCCATTGATGTAGCGCGCGTCTCTGTGCGCTGCTGTCTTGATCCGCGAAACCAATGTTTCCGATGTAACGCCCTCGATAGGATCTTCGCCAGCGGTATAAACCGGAGCGACGATAACTGTATCGGCATCGTTGAAGCATGATGCAAATTCATCGAACAAACTGGCAAGCCGTGTGAAACGATGCGGCTGGACAATAGCGATAACGCGGCCCTTGGCGGAATCGCGTGCGGCTTTCAGCACCGCTTTGATTTCGACCGGATGGTGACCATAATCATCAAAAATGTCGACGCCATTCCAGGAACCGGTATGCGTGAAGCGCCGTTTTACACCGCCGAATGATGACAGGCCCTTTTTAATATCAGCCGATGAAATGCCCAGTTCATGTGCCACAGCAATAGCCGCCGTGGCGTTTGATACATTGTGCCTGCCCGGCATGGGCAAATGTAGTCCCGTGATCTCGGTTACTTCGCCGGTTTTGCGTTTGGCGATATGCACATCGAAACGTGAACTCGCGCCATCGACAACCAGATTGACAAAGCGAACATCGGCCTGTGGATTTTCACCATAGGTGATAACACGCCGGTCCTCGATACGCGAGACAAGAGACTGAACTTCCGGATGGTCAAGACACATGACGCCGAAGCCATAAAACGGAACATTTTCAACAAATTGGCGAAATGCTTCACGCACCCGATCGAATGTGCCGTAATGATCAAGATGTTCTGGATCGATATTAGTGACAACTGCAATGTCTGCCGGCAATTTCAGGAATGTGCCATCGCTTTCATCAGCCTCGACGACCATCCAGTCGCCAGCACCCATGCGCGCATTAGTACCATAGGCGTTGATGATACCACCATTGATCACCGTTGGATCGAGCTTGCCGGCATCAAGCAGCGTTGCCACCATTGAAGTTGTAGTCGTCTTGCCATGGGTGCCGCCGATAGCTACGGCCTGACGGAACCGCATCAACTCGGCCAGCATCTCTGCACGGCGGACAATCGGCAATAATTTCTCGCGCGCCGCCATGAGTTCAGGATTGGATTTTTTGATAGCTGTCGAAACCACGACGACTTCTGCATCGCCGATATTGGGCGCTGCGTGACCGATGAATATCTCTATGCCCTTCTCACGCAAACGCTGCACATTGGCGCTGTCTGCCTGATCGGATCCTTGAACCTTGTAGCCAAGGTTATGCAGCACTTCGGCAATACCACTCATGCCGATACCACCGATACCGATAAAATGGACCAGACCTATATTGAGCGGCATCTTCATGGACGCACTCCTTTTTTGAATTCTTCGACGCTTTGGCCGGTTGCAATAGCCTCTGCGAGATCGCCAAGCAACCTTGCCGCGTCCGGTTTGCCTGTTGAACGTGCCTTTTCGGCAATAAATGCCAGACGCGTCGGTTCATTCATGGCGCTGGTGAGGATCGCTGCAATACGCTCCGGCGAAAGGTCCGACTGCTTGATGACGTCGGCTCCGCCTGCCGCCTGCAGCGCAGCCGCGTTGGCGGCTTGATCGTGATCGAGCGCGTGCGGGAATGGCACCAGGATGGCTGGCCGCCCGATAGCGGCGATTTCGGAAACAGTGGAAGCACCAGACCGGGACAGAACAAAGTGCGATTCTGATATGCGGCGTGCCATATCGGTGAAAAACACCGCCACATCAGCCTTGATCCCCGCATGCTGATAGGCGGCGCGAAGCTGTGCCTCATCTTCCGGGCGGGCCTGCTGGGTCAAGACAAGGCGAGCCCGCAAATCCGGCGCAAGCAAACTTATAGCTGCCGGTATCGCCGTCGAAAAATACTGGGCACCTTGGCTGCCACCAAAAACCAGAAAGTGAAATGGCTGATGTGCCTGCGATGCCTTGTATGGCTTGCCTACCTCCGCGAGCACGGCAGGGCGCACAGGATTTCCAGTAACAATTGTCTTGCTTGAAAAAGCCCCACCGTGATCGGGGAGGAACCCTCCGGCGATGGCATCGACGCGCGTGGCAAGCGCTTTGTTGGCACGGCCCATCACGGCATTTTGCTCATGAATGAGCGTCGGAATTTTCAGCGCGGTTGCAGCGTAAAGTGGCGGCAATGTCGGATAGCCACCAAAACCGGCAACAAGCTTGGGCTTTAAAGAGCGAAACAATCTGCGGGAATCAAGGTTGCCAAGCCAAAGCTTCCAGAATGTTTGCGCCAAAGCGATCGGGTTTCGCCCGCCAATTGTCGCGGAACGAACAACATGAATCTGACTTGCCGGAAAATGGCCGATAAAACGCTGCGCACGATCATCAGTGGCAAGATGAATATCCCAACCTCTTTCGATCAGATCGTGAGCTAGCGATTCAGCCGGAAAAAGATGGCCGCCGGTACCACCGGCGGCAAGAAAAATAACTCCCTTGGTCATTGGCTATCCTGCACCCATCATGGCAGGTCTCTGCGAATTTCCCAAAGTTGCGGAGCGGCGACCCTCGGGCCTGCGCCTGGTCAAAGCCAGCAATAATCCGGTCGAGATCGCCACGGAGATAAGCGAAGAACCGCCATAGGAGATAAATGGCAGCGTCATACCCTTGGCAGGCATAAGATGAAGATTGACCGAAATATTGATAATGGACTGAAAACCAAACAGGATCACCAGCCCGGACACAGCAAGACGTGTAAAGTCATCACGCTCCTTCAAGGCTATCGACAGACCGCGAATAACGATGAAAGCGAAAATCAAAACGATCAAGAGACAGAGCGCGATTCCATATTCTTCGGCAGTCACCGAGAAAATGAAGTCGGTGTGACTGTCCGGAATGATACGCTTGATGGTTCCTTCACCTGGGCCCTGGCCGAGCCAGCCGCCGCGGATAATGGCTTCACGTCCGGCATCAACCTGAAACGTGTCGCCCTCGCCCGTCATGAAGCGGTCAATACGGCCGGCAACGTGCGGAAAAACCGTATAAGCGCCGAAGAACCCGGCCACACCAAGACCGCCCAAAGCAATGATCCATATCCACGGAACACCAGCCATGAAGAACATGGCACCCCATGTACCCGCAGTCAGGATCGTTTGACCAAGATCGGGCTGAGCAATCAGCAAGGCAGCAACAACGCCGAACAGAACCATCGAAAAGAAATTGCCGGGGATATCCTTGCGGCGTTCGTTTTCGGCAAAAAGCCAGGCACAAACGATCACAAATGCCGGTTTCATGAACTCGGACGGCTGCACCGATATACCCGCGAGCGAAATCCAGCGGCGCGCGCCTTTGACTTCAATGCCGAAAAACAGGGCAAGCACCATGGCAAATATCGCACCGGCGAGCAGGATGATCGCAAATCGCCTAATCGTTCTTGGCGCCATGAACGATACCGCAAACATGACGATCACAGCCGGAACCATGAACATGGACTGGTGCTTGACGAAATAAAAGCTCTCAAGCCCGATGCGTTCGGCAACAGCGGGACTTGCGGCAAAAGACAACAAAATGCCAAGGCCCATCAGGCTCAGACATGCAGCCAGAAGAAAGCGATCAATCGTCCACCACCACTCAGCAACGGGACCACGGTCAATGCGACTTACCATTACAGACCCCCAATAGGTGATGCGCCCTGAAGCGCAAGAACGGCAGAGCGGAAAGCTTCACCGCGTTTTTCAAAATTCTGAAACTGATCGAAGCTGGCGCAGGCAGGAGACAGCAGAACCACGGGCTCGCCGGCTTCGTCTTTGCTCGCGTCCAATGCAGCATGTCGAACGGCAACGTCAATTGTACCGGAAATCTCATAAGGTGCGGTATCACCAAGGGTTGCCGCGAATTGCGGGGCAGCTTCGCCGATGAGATAGGCTTTAGCGATACGCGGAAAGAAACCCGAGAGCGAAGCGATGCCGCCTTCTTTAGGCAGCCCACCGGCGATCCAGTAAATACGTGGAAAGGATGACAATGCAGGCGCTGCAGCTTCGGCATTTGTCGCCTTGGAGTCGTTGACGAAGAGTGTCGAGCCCAGCTTGGCCACCTGCTCCATGCGATGAGCAAGACCAGGAAACGTTCTCAGACCAGCATTGATCTCTTCAGCCGACAGACCAGCCGCACGGCACGCGGCAAAAGCTGCAAGAGCATTTTGCGCATTGTGCTCGCCGCGCAGCGACCCTATCCCTTCAAGCGAAGCAATTGCTGTCGTCACACCGTCATGGGCATGGAACAACTGGCTTCCTTCAGCAAAATAACCTTCCGCTATGGGCATACGCTTGGAAAGCCGCGCGACACGTTTTCCAGCGCGTTCCAGCCTGTCGGCAATTGCAGCGCAAAAACTGTCATCAACGCCAATAATCGCGGTTTGGCTTCCCGCCACCAGTCTTTCCTTGATCTCGGCATAGTGCTGCATGGTGCCGTGGCGATCCAGATGATCCGGTGTAAGGTTCAATAAAATACCCGCAGTCGGATTGATCGAAGGCGCCAGATCGATCTGGTATGAAGAACATTCAACCACATAGATACGCCCGTTTTCCGGTTGATCCAGCGTCATGATTGCTGTGCCGATATTGCCGCCAAGTTGCACGTCACGGCCCGATGATTTGATGATGTGGGCGATAAGAGCAGTAGTAGTGGATTTCCCATTCGTGCCGGTGATGGCGATAAACGGTATCTCCGCACCCGGGCTATCCGCGAGGACAAGATTACGCTCCCGCACGAATAATTCTATGTCACCGATAATCTCGACCCCGGTTGCCCGCGCAAGATCAACGCTCCAATGCGGACGCGGATGGGTCAATGGGACCCCTGGGGACAAGACAAAAGAGGAAAACTGTTTCCAATCGACGTTACGCAAATCAGAGGTTGTAACGCCTGCGGCTTGGGCGCGCATTACGCTGTCAGGATTATCGTCCCATGCAATAACCCTCGCACCACCAACAATAATGGCTTGGGCCGTTGCAATGCCCGAACCGCCGAGCCCAAAGAGCGCGACGGTTTTGTCCTTCATGGAGTGGGCAGATATCATACTTGCAGCCCTACCTCAGTTTCAGAGTTGAAAGACCGATGAGCGCGAGGATCACGGCAATGATCCAGAAACGGATCACGACCTGACTTTCGGTCCAGCCCTTCTTTTCAAAATGGTGATGGATCGGCGCCATAAGGAAAACCCGTTTTCCCGTCATTTTGAACGAGGCAACCTGGATGATCACGGACATGGCTTCCATGACGAAAACGCCGCCGATAATGGCAAGCACGATCTCGTGCTTGGTAGCGACAGCGACAGCGCCGATCAATCCGCCAAGGGCCAGCGAACCTGTATCACCCATGAAAATCGCAGCAGGCGGCGCGTTGAACCAGAGGAAGCCGAGCCCCGCTCCGATTACAGAACCGAGCACGACGGCGAGTTCACCCGTGCCGGGAGTGAAGTGAATCTGCAGATAGTCCGCGAAAATCGCGTTACCCGCCAGATAGGCAATGACGCCGAAGGAGGCAGCAGCAATCATGACCGGAACTGTTGCCAGACCATCAAGACCGTCGGTGAAATTCACTGCATTGCCCGCGCCAACCATGACGAAGGCTGCAAACGGAACGAAGAAAATTCCAAGGTTGAGTATAAACTCTTTGGCGAAAGGAAATGTGAGTGACGAGGAGAAAGGCTCCTGCCCTGCCCACATGATCGTCAGACCGGCAATGGCTGCAATAAGGAATTCGATGCCAAGACGCGCGCGGGCGGAAAAACCCTTGGACGCCTGCTTGCTGACCTTCAGATAATCATCATAGAAGCCGATTGCACCGAAACCCAAGGCGACGAGCAGCACAACCCATACATAAATATTGGACCAGTTGGCCCAGAGTAATGATGAAATGATAATGCCAGTCATAATCATCAGTCCGCCCATTGTTGGCGTACCGGCCTTCTTGAAGTGGGTCTGTGGGCCATCTGCGCGTATTGGCTGGCCGCGACCTTGACGGACGCGCAAGGAATCAATGATCCGTGGCCCGAAAAGGAAAACAATGAGCGCGGAGGTAATCAGCGCCCCGCCGGTCCTGAACGTGATATAACGAAACACGTTGAGAAACTGTAGCTGTTCCGCCAGGCCGGCAAGATAATAAAGCATTGATTAGTGCCCTTTCCCCATCCCCCGCAGGCTCACTCGGCAGGAGCGAGAGGTTCGGCGGTGTTATATTTCTGCAAGAGCGTTTTGACGATCTGGGAGAAGCCGGTCCCCTTGGACGACTTGATCATGATCACGTCACCAGCTCTGATCGTATTCAGCAATTGCGGTTGCAACTCTTCCACGCTCTGCCTGTATTCGGCACGAATTTCAACCGGCATGGCTGCTTTCAGCGCCGCCATCTCCGGTCCGCCGAGAAAAACCATGTTGATATTGTTTGCCGCAATAACTGACGACAGCTCGGCATGCAGCCTGGGCGATTGTTTTCCCAGTTCCAGCATATCGCCTAGAACGGCAATACGGCGCCCTTTGCCTGTCGGGGTTGCAGACGCGAGAAGTTCGACAGCTGCGCGCATTGATGCGGGATTTGCATTATAGCTCTCGTCAATTAGCGTAAATGTGCCCTTTGCGATCTCAAGCGTGTGTCTCTCACCACGTCCGCTTTCAGCGCGAAGCGATGAAAGCGCCAGGGCAACCTTGGCCATATCAGCGCCTGTGAGATGTGCAGCACCGAGCACCGCCAGAACGTTCTGAACGATGTGGCGGCCAGGTGCGCCAACTTTTGCGACAACCTCTTCGCCGGCAAGCCGCGCAGTCATGCACGAACAGGCGTCGTGCAGTTTGAGCTTCATCAGCCGATAATCAGCCCTGGCATTCTCACCAAAGGATTTGATGTGCTCGACACCGGCTTCAAGCGCAAGTTTCTCCAGAAACTTGTAGTGCTTGTCGTCGCGATTGAGCAAAGCATAGCCACCGGGCAGCAGGCCCTCAAAAATTTCCGCCTTGGCTGTCGCAATCTCCTGAAGGTTTTTGAAATGGCCAAGATGTGCCGGAGCAATCAATGTAATGATCGCCACGTGCGGGCGCACCATTTTAACCAGCGGACGGATCTCATCGGCATGGTTCATTCCGATTTCGAAGACGCCGTAATCCGTGTCCTGCGGCATGCGTGCAAGCGTCAGGGGCACGCCCCAATGATTATTGAACGATGCAACCGAGGCATGAACCTTACCGACTTCGGAAAGAACGTGACGCAGTGCTTCTTTTGTTGTCGTCTTGCCGACAGAGCCAGTTACCGCAATAATCTGTGCGTGAGAGCGCTCGCGCGAGGCAATGCCAAGCCGCGTCATGGCGGCCAAAACATCGTCCACAACAATCATAGGAGCTTTCAGCTTGCCAAGAGCAGGCAATTTGGCCTCTGCAACGACCAAAAGCGCCGCACCCGCTGCAACTGCGGCGGTGGCATAGTCATGACCATCCAAGGCGTCGCCTTTGATTGCGAAAAACGCCTCGCCATCGCGCAATGTCCGCGTATCGATGGAAATGCCGGTGATGCCCTCCGGAAGTTTACCGACCGGCCTGCCATTCATGGCGGCGATCATGGCATCGGAAGACCATAGAAGACTCATATACCGCCCTCCTGTGGTATACGGTCTTTCAATGCCTGAGCTACTTCAACGTGGTCCGAAAATGGCAGCACGACGTCGCCGACAGTCTGGCCTTCTTCATGACCTTTTCCCGCAACGATCAAGGTGTCGCCCGACTTCATCATTGCAACGGCTTCGCGGATAGCTTCGCGCCGGTCGCCGATCTCGCGGGCTCCGGGAGCAGCCGCGAGAATTTCGGCGCGTATGGTTGCGGGCACTTCAGAGCGTGGATTGTCGTCCGTAATGATAACGACATCTGCTAACCGCGTAGCGATTTCGCCCATCATCGGACGCTTGCCCTTGTCACGATCGCCACCGCAACCAAAGACCACGATAACACGGCCAGTCGTAAATGGGCGCACTGACGTCAGTACATTTTCAAGCGCATCAGGCTTGTGCGCATAATCAACATAGGCGGGCGCGCCTTCTTCCGTCGCTCCCACCAGATCAAGCCGTCCCGGAGCGCCCTTGAGGCGCTCAAGGCCACGCATCGCCGCTGCTGCCGGAACGCCCGTTGCGATGGCAAGACCCGCAGCAACGAGTCCATTGGCGACCTGGAAATCACCGGCGAGCGGCAATGTTATTTCATAAATCTCGCCCGCAATATGCACTTCAACGTGCTGGCGGAAACGTTCATGTTCAACCCGCTTCAGCGATATGAATTCGCCCTTGCGACCGACAGTCAATACTTTGCAGCCAGCTTCCGCCGCTGCGGCGATTGTCGCCTTGGAAAAAGGATCGTCGGCAAAAATGACCGCGGGCGCACCTTTCGGCAGGAGTTCTGTGAAAAGCCGCAGCTTGGCCGCGTGATATTCTTCGACCGTGGGGTGGTAATCCATATGATCTCGGCCGAGATTGGTGAACGCACCGGCTGTGAGCTTTACACCGTCAAGACGGCGCTGATCGAGACCGTGAGATGACGCTTCCATAGCCGCATGGGTAACGCCTTCCTCCACAAGTTCACTCAACAGCTTGTGGAGTTCAACCGGATCCGGCGTTGTCAGAGAACCATAATCATCGCGTGTCGGCGAGATGACGCCTGTAGTGCCAATGCTGGCGGATGCGAAACCTGCCTGCGCCCAGATCTGCCGCGTAAAGGAGGCAACAGAGGTTTTCCCGCTCGTCCCGGTGATAGCGACCATCACATCAGGCTGGCTTCCATAAAAACTCGCCGCGGCAAGCGCCAGTGTACGGCGCGGATCGTCAACATAAATGATCGGCGCACCAATATTTCCAAGCTTGGCGCCACTCGACGCGATGATAACCGACGCGCCTCTTTTTACAGCATCCTGAGCATAGGCTATCCCGTCAGCCTTTACCCCTTTGAGGGCGGCAAAAACGTATCCCTTCTGAACCTGTCGGGAGTCCGATGTCAGACCAGTGATGGCTCTTTCCCCAAATTCGGAGATTGCCAAGGCAGGGATGCCGTTCAATTCTTTCAATTTCATGGCCGGACCGGAACCTGTTCTTTCCCATGAGTTCGGTTGAAAAACGTCTCTTATTGATTCGTTTTCCGGGTGTTATTGGTTAAAGTTCACCATCATTGGAGCAGATATTTGTTCTTCATTGAAATCCGGCTGCACGCCCAAGAAGGAGGCTGAACGGCGGATGATTTCCTGAACCATAGGCGCTGCATTGAAACCGGCAGTAGCGCCGATTTTACCTGCCTCGGCCTTCGGCTCGTCTACAATCGTCAACACTACATATTCAGGCTTATCGATCGGAAATGCGGCGACAAATGCGTTGAACCTGACATCCTTGGAGTACCGTCCATTGACGACTTTTTCCGCCGTCCCGGTTTTACCGCCAACGCGATAGCCAGGCACCGTTGCGCGATTACCCGAACCACCGGAACCTTTTTCAGCATTCAGGCGATACAGATAACGCATATCTTCGCTGGTCTTTTCGCTCACGACCTGTTTGGCGACTTTATCGGCTTCTTCCATGGTACGCGGCAGGAATGTCGGAGGCATCAGGCGACCGCCATTCATGAGAGCAGCCGCTCCAACCGCAGTCTGCAAGGGTGTCGTCGCCATACCATGACCGAATGCGATAGTGATGGAATGCACTTTCTTCCAGACTTTTGGCTCCATTGGCCGGGCTACTTCCGGCAGCTCTGTCACCATACGGTCAAGGAGGCCCATGCGGTGCAGGAACTCACGATGACCGTCAATGCCAACAACATCGGCCTCTTTTGCCGACCCGATATTGGATGAGTAAATGAACACTTCAGGCAGGGTAAGAACCCGGCCCTTGCCATGGAAATCCCGGATCGTCTGGCGGCCAATAGTGATCGGGCGGCGCGCGTCGAATGTGCTTTGCAAATTGACCTTGCCGGAATCCAGCGCCATTGCCGTGGTAAAGCTTTTGATTGTCGAACCCATCTCAAAGGCACCGGCAGACATGCGGTTAAGCCGGTCTTTTTCCAGAGCATTATATGGATTATTCGGGTCAAAATCCGGGGCCGATGCCATGGCTAGAACTTCGCCAGTCTTGACGTTCAATACGACTGCACCAGCGGCGATGGCGCTATATTTCTGCATGGCCTGAACAACCACATCGCGCACCACATGCTGCACACGCAGATCAATCGAAAGCCTGACGGGCTCAAGCGACCGGCTGTCTGCAAGTCCTGCGTCACGCAGATCCGACAGGCCATGTTCGTCGATATATTTCTCCATACCGGCAATCCCCTGATTGTCGATATTTACGAGACCGAGAATATGCGAAGCGGTAGGACCACCTGGATAGAACCGTGCCTTCTCCGTGCGAAAACCGATGCCAGGTATGCCCAGAGCCATGATCTGGCTCTTTTGCTGTGGCGTCAGGCCACGTTTCAACCAGGCAAATCCTGCCTTGCTTTTCAGCCGGCTGTAGGTCTGCTCGAAATTGAGATCAGGAAGCACTGTCGAAAGCAGCTCAATGGCTTCATCAGGGTCAATGATCTTCTTCGGTTCAGCATAAAGCGAATTCGTCTTGATATCGGTTGCCAAGACTTCGCCATTTCGATCAAGAATATCCGGTCGCGCAGCCAGCACCGTACCAGTTGGGCCATTATATCCGGTCGTATCTTCCTGAATCCCGTAATAGATCAGTCTTCCGCCGATGACGCTATATATGCCTATGAAGCAAGCAATGGCCATGACAACACGGTTGCGCGCGCGATTGCCTGATTTCTTCTTTTTTGCATCCACGGCAAAGGCCGGTGCAGTTCCAGACTCCAGATCGATCTTCTTCCGCTTGATCCAAACAGCAGCCATTATTGTGCAGCTCCTTTTGGTGCGGGATTAGCCTTTTTTGCCACGCTGCCGGTCAACGTAGAATCCGGCTTCAAGTCCTTGGCGCTGGCTTCGGTGATGATGTCTGCGACAGAGTCAAAAACAACCGGCTTTGGTTGGGGCAGATCATTGATGTCTATAATCTGATTGGCTTCAACGAGTTGAAGATCAAGCTGACCCTGGAAGGTCTCTATCAGTTTTTGCAAACGGTTTGGCTGGGTGAGCAAGCTCCAATCAGCCTTCAAGAGATCAATCGTATCGTTCTCATCCGAGATCATGCGCTCAAGCTTCGTCACTTGATTCATCTGCTTCTCGGCGTCGTGCTTGATCTTATAGGTTATCGACGCCGCCGCTATCATCAACCCGATCAAAATGATGTCGAAGGTACGCAGCACTGGTCAACTCCCCATTTTCTTCTGAGACTGGGTTTCATGAAATATGGGCAGATTAGGCAAACCATAAATCGCATGATCTTCGACAAGCGGCGCACTATCCGTGCGGATGCCTGCGCGAAGCTTGGCGGAACGTGCCCGCGGATTGCGCGCCGCCTCCGCCTCTGTCGGCGCAACGATCCCCTTGCCAACCGGGGTAAATGTGGCGCGGCGCTGCTCGACCTGCGGCAAATGACGCGAGCCGCCGCCTGCGCCTGAACGATCTGCAAAGAAGCGTTTAACGATGCGATCTTCAAGCGAATGGAATGTTACAACAACGAGCCGTCCGCCGGGCTTCAACACACGTTCAGCCGCATGCAATGCGCGCACCAATTCGCCGAGCTCATCATTCACAAAAATACGCAGCGCCTGAAAGACACGCGTCGCCGGATGAATCGGAACTTTCGGATTTCGACCAACCAGAGCTTCGATTGCATTGGCCAGATCGCGGGTACGATGAAACGGCTCCGTCGCACGCCGCTTGTCGATCATACGGGCGATACGGCCCGCGTTGCGCTCTTCCCCAAGAAAATTGAAAATGCGCGCGAGGTCGCCAATTTTGAGACGATTGACCACATCAGCAGCACTCGGACCCGAACTCGACATGCGCATATCGAGTGGTCCATCTTTTTGGAAAGAAAAGCCACGCTCGGCTTCGTCAATTTGCATGGACGAAACACCGATATCAAGAACAATGCCATCGGGAGCACCCAGAAGGGCAACCTGATCCAGCGTCGAAAAAGTGCCTTGAACGAGGGTCAGCCTTCCCGCGTAGTCTTTTTCCAGGGCACGGCCAGCTTCGATCGCAGAAGGATCGCGATCAATTGCCGTTACGTCAGCGCCCGTTTCAAGAATACGCTTGGTGTAACCACCAGCTCCAAAGGTTCCATCGATAATTCGCTGGCCCTTATCCGGCTGCAAGGCAGCAATGACTTCATCAAGCAGAACCGGGACATGACGATCATCTGCGTTTTTTGAGCCATTATCCGCGTCAGAACCGGTCATCAATTCGCCTCCAGACGGCGTTTTTCCGCGAGCCGGGCCCGAACTGTTTTGCGATGCGCTTCGAATTGATCCGGCTGCCACATTTGAAAATGCGTATTCGCCCCCGCAAAGGTCACATCTGTGGAGATGCCCGTATGTTCCCGCAGGAAATCCGTCACCGTAATCCGCCCATCTGCGTCCAATTTGAGGAAGCCGCCGTCCGCGTGAAGATAAAACGACATATCGTCCGCTGTCTCCGCAAACGGATCTTCGCTTTCCAGCTTTTTGTCGAATCGGGTCAACAGTTCCGGTCCGCCCACATCCAGAGCAGGAAGATGAAGAGAGCGCAGGGCATAAAGCTCCGTATGACCGGCGGACTGCACAATCAGACGAAACTGAGCCGGAACGGAAACCCGCCCCTTTGCGTCGATCCTGTTCGTCATATGCCCGAGGAACCGGTTCAAAGCTTAATCCCGCCGTTCTGACCTCAAGGGTCTCTGATCGTTCTGCCCCTGCCTCTCCCTGCAACCGAGGAGACAGAATCTCATAAGCGCGCGTCGAAACTCCGGCGAAATGCCGGCCCTGCATGGCAAGATCCAATGTCGGGAAACACCGTGTCGACTGAACGCTACTGATGAAATCAATCGATATCATGGGGCACTATGGGCGTCAATGGGATTAGAGTACACAGGATGGAAGTAGCTGGCAAAACCAAGCACACTTCCGGCGATTCTGAATTTATCCATCATTAAGCTTAATGAAGCGTTAGGAATCGCAAACCAGTCCCCTCCCTTACGGGGAGAATGATAAATAATCGCAGAGTTTAAAGTGCCAGCTGGCCTGTAAGCCGGGTTCTGTATGGCCGGATTTGCATCCGGCGCGGCAGCCATTCATCTTGGACGGATGTTGCCATCCGCCTCCTGCAACCTACCCGGACGACTGACCCGGAAACTGATCGCCTGACTTTCGTCAGGCACGCCGTCCCTATTCGGTTTTGCTCCCGGTGGGGTTTGCCTTGCCGCCCCTGTTACCAGTTGCGCGGTGGGCTCTTACCCCACCCTTTCACCCTTACCCCGTCATTCCTTGTGTCCCATCCATTATAGACGCGGCACAACGAAAGACGGGGCGGTTTCCTTTCTGTGGCACTTTCCCTAGGGTCGCCCCCGCCGGACGTTATCCGGCACCGTGTTTCCCTGGAGCCCGGACTTTCCTCACATGCCGCCTTTCGGCTTATGACATGCGCGGCTGCCCGGCCAGCTGGCGCCCGTATAAATGCCTATCTTCCAGAAAAGGCAAATGAAAAAAGGCTGGATAGTCATCCAGCCTTCCTCAAAGCAACAAGCGAATGCTTAGTTGGCCGCCATTTGCAGTTTGACCTTGGCACAATAATTGGCCGAAATCGGATTCATCCGGGTGGCGCCGTGCCCTGCATTATAGCGCAGGATCGTGCCGCAAGTCGTGCCATTGCCAAGCTTATGGGCTCCGGCAAGATACTTCATACCCCAACGAATATTCGTATCGGGATTATAGAGCGCCTGACGGCTACCTGTGTAGCCCAAGCCCTGTGCCGTCGAATATTTGATCTGCATCAAACCAACCTCACCAGCACGGCCAGTCATGTCAGCCCGGTAGTTGCTTTCCACGCGGACGACCGCATGAGCAAGTGCAATCGGAACACCGTAAGACGCTGCGTAAGAAGAGATGATGCTGGAATATTTGGTCGAACCACCAGCAGAGGCGGCAGATGCAATGCTGCCGGTTGTCATTGTATCAATACGGTTGTTTACCGTCGTGGTCTTGAAACGGGCTTTTGCCTGAACGACCGGACGCTTGGAACCAGAAATCTTTTTTGAGATACGCTGAGTTTTTACTGCAGCCTTTTTACCGGATGAAACCTTGGCACTTACCTTCTTGCCCTGGCTCTTTCCATCAACCTTCTTTGCAGTTTTTTCGGTCGTTTTTCTCTTATCGGCTTCAACACGCTTTGCCTTCAGATAATCGGCCAGGTTTGTCGGCTGGGCCTCGACCGGTTTACTGAATGCTGAATTTGAACCAAACAAAGCCACCGCCCCAACAAGGGCGCAAATCATACCAAATCTATTTGTCATCGTTTTCCGTTTAATTTCTTGGGCCGCACGAAAGATGCGCGCCGGGAACGTTCCGAGCCCAAAAATCCAAAATGGGCTGCCCGAAACACTGGGCTAGGATGTGACGGCCCAATGCAGCCGAATATTGATACATCAAATAACTTTGTGTAACCCATTGTAATATATATGCTGCATTGCACAATTTCTCTCAGAAAAGGCTTTAACGTTCAATACGTTATGCTGACAATGCCGGGAGTGCAGAAAGTAGTTTGTGCAGCGTTTCAATGGTTGACATGTCCGCGACTCCGTCCACTTTTGCCGGCCGAAAGTGGCGCTGGAAGGCCAAAACACTCAATTCGGTCGCATTTCCGAAGACCCCATCAATGGGTACGCCGTAGCCATAAAGAGCCAGCATGGACTGCAAAGCCTCCACTGGCTGCCCTTGATCACCAGCAGAAAAGAACCGACCACCGCGCACCGGAGCCGGATCAACCCAATGCCCCACGCCGGAATTAAATAGCACTGGCCAAGGGAATTTCTCGCCGGGGTCGATCTTGCGTGCAGGTGCGACATCTGAATGAGCAAGGACATTTTCAGGGCGAATTCCATTGCGCGAGATTATGCCTTTGCAAAGGTCGATAACCGCGTCGATCTGTTCGCCCGGAAACACCGGGAATCCAAGTAGCGGTCCGCCATTGACGATTTCAATCCCGATTGAGCAAGAATTAATATCCGTTTCGCCCTTCCACGAGCCCTTTCCGGCATGCCAGGCGCGCTCACTTTCGGAAACCAATTGCACGATCCTGCCGTCTTCATGCACGACATAATGCGCGGAAACTTCGCTTTCCGGGTTTGCCAGCCAGTTTTCGGCAGCTTCGCCCGTCTCCATGCCAGTATAATGCAGGATAAGAATATGCGGGCGCTTGCCATCCTTGCGGGGACCGAAATTTGGCGACGCGTGAACTGCCACGTTTAAATGATCGGGCTTAAACGCGTTCATATGCCTTCAGGTCTTTTTCGACTTGTTCCCAAGCCGCATTGATAGCCGCTATACGTTGATTGGCGATAGCTATGAATTCTTCCGGCACACCGCGGGCAATCAACATATCCGGATGATTTTCCCTAACCAGCGCGCGATACTGCTTGCGCGCAGTCTCAAAATTTACATTCCGCGCCAGACCCAAGACCAGATATGGGTCTGCCTGTCCACGCCCGACATGCCGCGCAAGGACACGGTCAAACTTTTCCTCATCAAGGGCAAAGATTTCCGCAACCGTGCCGAGAAATGTCAATTCCTTGTCGTGCAATGCGCCATCGGCCTTGGCAATATGGAAAAGCCCATCAAGAACATCTTCCAGCATTTGACAGTTCCGGTGACCGGAACCGCAAAGTGAAGCCAACTGCGTTGCGTAGGCCTCGTAACCCGCGACATCCTGCTTTGCCAGATTATATAATCTGGTGACTTGGTCCTGATACTGCTCAGGCACATGAAAAATGTCGTGGAACGCATTAACCTCGGCTTGCGATACAATGCCATCTGCCTTGGCCATTTTGGCCGACAAGGCAATCATTGCTATCGAAAACGCAACGCGTCGCCGCGTTTCGGGATCGCCTTCAAATGCGGTACGTACAGCCTCGATAATGCTGGAGAATGCATCGACTGCTGTGGTGGTGATGAAATCGCTGATGCGGCGCCAAATAGACATGGCTCTATTTTATTCAAAGTTTTTCGCAATTGCGAGAGAGATAATTACGCATCAAAACTGTTTGACATAGATGGGCGCAGGTACGGCAAACATGAGGCCTGCCGTACCTGCCAATTGAATTTTATTGAACGCCAAGCGCATCCTTGATGGCTTTTTCAGCTGCGTCGGCAGCGGCTTTAACCTGATCGGCTGTTTGTCCCGCCGCTTTTGCGGCTTCTTCAGCTGCCTTGCGGGCGGTTTCGACGGCAGCCTGCTTTTGCTCAGCAGTCATGGTTGCAGCCTGCTCTTTAATGGTCTTCATCGCGTCTTGAGCAGTCATTGGCTTTGCTGGTTCAACCGCTGTTGGAGCTGGCGCCGGTGCTTCAGTTGTAGCAGGTGGCGTTTCGGTCTTCTGCTCGCTTTCACCGCAGCCAGCCAAAGCAAACAACGATACAGCTGCCAAGGCGATAACAAATTTATTCTTCATGTGTTTTAATCCTCTCCTAGGTACTCAAGTGGCCCCTCGAATCCACTCTATCTGAAATAAGGCGGAATGGAGTTCTATTTTCATTTTCATTCAACTCTTATGTGGATATCTCTTTGTAAACATGGCAACATTCGTCATCTGCCTGTCATGATGTGATATTTGGAGTCCGAATATGAATATTTCGATCCGGGTATTGAACAGGAAGGATGCAGAGCAATTCCAGCGACTGCGCTTACATGGATTGCAAGCGGCGCCGGAAGCATTCGGCTCAAGCTATGAAGAAGAGGCCGATCTCGACATGGCCGAAATTCGCTGCCGCCTTGACGCTCTGCCAAACGCCGTTTTCGGTGCATTTGCTGAAGGTGAACTGATCGGCGTTGCAGGCTTTGCCGCAAACTCCAAGACAAAGCAAAAACACAAGGGTTTGCTTTGGGGTGTTTATGTGGATGAGAGATGGCGCGGGCATCAGCTCGGAAAAAGACTGACGCTGGCAGTTATCGATTACGCTCGAAATCACGTTGATACATTACACGCGACCGTCATGGCTGCCAATATTACAGCCCGCACACTCTATCTCAGCTTGGGTTTTGAGGTATTCGGCGTGGAGAAGGATGCCCTGCGTATCGACGGCAAATCTTATACGGACGAACTCCTGCGTCTCGATCTACGCTAACACGACCTTGAAATCCAATCCGTTTGGAGTTATATCGCACATTAATAATTAGCAACCTACTTATTATACGGCTATCTTATGGCACATCGTGGCTTACATTTCATTTTTGTGGACGAATTGGGCAGAGCCAGCCGAAAGCTGCGCACGCATTTTGATTCGCGTGTGAAAGAATTAGGACTGACACAAGCCAGAGCGCGGACATTGTTGCTGCTCGACAGGCTTGCAGTGCTCAATCAAAAGGAGCTTGCAGAAGAGCTGGACATAGAAACACCCACCATGGTGCGCTTGCTTGACGGTCTTGAGAGTCAGGGATTCATTCAACGCAAAGAGGCAGAAGGGGACCGGCGCGCCAAGGAAATTCACATCACAGTGACCGGCAGGACATTAGCAAAAAAGGTCAATGATCTTGCCCAAAAGCTGCGCGCTGATGTCCTGGCGGGTATCGAGAGCGAAGACCTGCAGAACACAATAGATGTCCTTCGGTCAATTAACCGCAATATCAACGAACTCGACGAGAGGGACTGAGCCACATGCTCCCCGAAGCTGAGTTTGTCGGTTATGATCCGATCAAAACTGCACCGCCTCCCCCTGCGGCGCCCGTTCCTATGCATCCGCTCCGCTCGGCTGCCTATATTGGCGCGTCAACTCTGCTATCGATGACGCAGGGCCTTGGAATGAATCTGATCGCTACAAATATCCCGCAGATTCAGGGCTATCTCGGTGCAACAAACACCGAAACCACCTGGCTGATCGCTGCCTATATGGCACCCAATGTCAGCCTGTCGATTGCACTTATCAAGATCAGAAATCAGTATGGCTTGCGAAATTTCGCCCAGTTAAGCTTGGCAATTTTCGTGCTTGTATCGCTGCTGCATCTGGTGGTCACAGATTTGCAATCGGCCATCATCATTCGTTTTGTCAGCGGCATTGCCGCAGCTCCATTGTCGAGTCTTGCCTTCCTTTACATGCTTGAGGCGTTCACACCGGCGCGCAAGATGACAATAGCCATATGTCTGGTGCTAACGAATATATCGCTGGCCTCGCCTCTGGCTCGCCTGCTTTCGCCCACGCTGTTGGATATCGGCCAGTGGGGCGGATTATATACGTTCGAAATTTCTCTCGCCCTTATCGCATTTGGCGTTATCTATCTTCTCCCTCTGACGCCCATACCAAGGGCAAAGGTTATCGAGAAACTGGATATTGTCAGCTACCTTTTGATAGCCATCGGTTTCGGTTGTATCGCCGTGACGCTCGTTACCGGTAGGCTCTATTGGTGGTTTGAAGCCCCTTGGCTTGGTGTGCTTCTGGCTATTGCAGTCGTCACCATTACGGCTGCGGTCATTATTGAGCTCAACCGGGAAAAACCCCTCCTCGATATCCGCTGGATTGCCAGCAAGGAGATCGTGCATTTCGCCGGAACAATTCTGCTTTTCAGGCTTGTCGTCTCCGAACAATCAACCGTCGCCAATAATTTCTTTCAAAATCTGGGCCTGTTAAACGATCAAATCAGTATGATCTATATGGTTTCCATGGCGGCAATGATTGTAGCGGGCCTCTCATGTGCCGCAGTGATGACACCCGAAAGAGTGCCTGCGATCCATGCCGTTGCCTTGATCTTTCTTATTGCTGGCTCCTATATGGACAGCCAATCAACGAACCTCACGCGCCCAGCGCAAATGTATGCGAGTCAAGCTTGCATAGCCGCTGCCACAGCTCTCTTCTTGCCGCCAGCCATGTCCGTCGGGCTAAGTTCAGCGTTGAAACGCGGGCCAAACTACATTCTCAGTTTCATTATCGTGTTTCTAGCCACACAAAGTCTTGGGGGGCTTTTCGGGCAAGCGGTTTTCGGTACGTTCATAACGATACGCGAAAAATTCCATTCCAATATCCTGGCAGAAAGCATTGTCCTATCTAATCCGCTTGTGGTTCAGCGTGTTGGGCAACTGACAGCGGGTTATAGCCGATCGATTACCGACGGCACCCTGTTGAACGCAGAAGGAATAGCGCTGCTTTCCCAACAAACGACGCGTGAAGCCAATATCCTCGCCTATAATGATGCGTTTCTGCTCATTGCCGGTATTTCGCTTTTCGCGCTCATTATTCTTTTAACGCACGTCTCCCTGCGCGCACTTTTCCGCAACCGGGAAACCGTTCTCGCCATCCAAACGAGTTGATCAGATGATGTCTAAATATATGCGCCATTCGGCAACGATAATTGCCATCCTTATTGGAATTTCCGGGCTCGTGCTTGTGCTTTATGCTTGGCGCCTGCCACCATTTCAGAGCGATATCGAGATAACGGAAAATGCCTATGTGAAGGGCTATGTCACTCTGATTAGTCCGCAGTTGAGCGGCTATATCGTTGATGTTCCGGTTCAAGATTATAACAAGGTCAAACAGGGCCAACTTCTGGCCAAAATTGACGACCGGATTTTTGCGCAAAAACTGGATCAGGCAAAAGCGACTCTCGCCAGTCAGCAAGCCGCTCTTGACAACTCAACACAGCAGCAACGTGCCGCCGAGGCACGCATTGGATCCAGCCAGGCACAACTCGACAGCGCCGAGGCTGTATTGCGGCGAGCACAGGCCAATTGGGCCCGCATCGAGCCATTGGCTCGTCAGGGTGTTTTGACAAAGAGTGACGCAGAGCAAAGTGAAACAGCATTGGAGCAAGCCCAGGCATCTGTAACTCAGGCCAAAGCAGCACTGGAAGTGTCCAATCAGGATCTTGAAACCATTAAGGTCAGTCGCGGTTCGTTGGAAGCAGCAGTCGCAGGCGCAAAGGCAGCCGTTGAACTGGCTGATATCGATTTGTCCAACACTAAAATTGTAGCTCCACGGGATGGCACTCTTGGCGAAGTTGGTGTCAAGCTCGGCCAATATGTCAGTGCCGGAACGCAGCTCATGGCAATTGTCCCCAGCGAAGTCTGGATTATCGCAAACTTCAAGGAAACACAGCTTAGCAATATTGCACTGGGGCAGCCGATCACGTTCACAGTCGACGCTCTCAATCGCAAAAGACTGTCCGGCAAGGTTGAACGATTTGCACCGGCAGCCGGCTCTGAATTCAGCGTAATCAAACCTGACAACGCCACCGGAAATTTTACAAAGGTCGCGCAACGTATCTCTGTACGCATATCAGTCGATCCCGGACAGGACCTGGCACAATATCTCGCCCCCGGAATGTCGGTGGTGGTACGAACTGAACCGCCCCAACGCTGACAGCGCCAGCACAAGGCGGAAGAATCAGATTCGAAAACCAATACTTATCAATAAAATTTGAATCAAATTGTCATCAGCTTCATCCATTACGTCACAGCGGCGTCACCAACTTGTTACATGCGGGTGCTAGGCGAGCAGGAATTTCCAATAAAGGGGATTCGTTTGGATGCCAGTTGCTCGACAGTCTGCAAATACGCCGCCTCCTCGCTCGCATATCAGCAATGAAAAACTGAACAGGGCTGTTCGGCAAAACCGGCTTCTATCACGCGCCGGATTGTCTGAAAGACTATTTGCTCACGTTTTCAAGGGACTGGTCTATCCGCAAATATGGGAAGATCCGGAAGTTGATATGGAGGCCCTGCAGATTGGTGCCGGTCATCGAATTGTTACGATTGCATCCGGCGGCTGTAATGCCATGTCCTATTTGACGGCTGATCCTGCCAGTGTTGAAGCCGTTGATCTCAATACGGCTCACGTTGCCTTCAACCGCCTCAAGCTTGCTGCTGTCGTCAATCTTCCCAATTACGATGCGTTTTATCGGTTCTATGGAACTGCCGACAGCAAATCCAATCTAACGGCCTATGAACGCTTCATCCGGCCGCACCTTGATGCAACCAGCCGCTCCTATTGGGAGAAGCGGATGGTGTCCGGCCGGCGGCGTATCTCCATTTTTTCGCGCGACCTTTACCGCCATGGCCTGCTTGGCCTGTTTATCGGCATGGGGCATCGCGTTGCCAGACTCTACGGTATTGACCCGCGCGATATTCTGAAGGCATCGACACTTGCCGAACAACGGGTTTATTTCGACACCGCCCTCGCCCCGCTCTTTGACAAACGCATGATCCGCTGGGCGACCGCACGGAAGTCTTCGCTTTTTGGCCTCGGAATTCCACCACAGCAGTATGATGCCCTTGCAACTGCAGGAAACGGCGATATGGCTGAGGTATTGCGTGGGCGCCTTGAAAAACTCGCCTGCGGTTTTCCGCTTTCAGAAAACTATTTTGCTTGGCAAGCCTTTGGCCGCGGCTATAGCGACAATGCGGAGACCGGTCCGCTACCGCCTTATTTATCCCGCAACAATTTTGCGGCAGTGCGTGAACGTGCCGGCCGAATGAGCGTCGTCAATGCGTCCTACACGGAGTTTCTGAGCGCAAAGCCTGAAAACTCAGTGGATCGCTTCATATTGCTGGATGCTCAAGACTGGATGAACGATACGCAGCTCAATGAGCTTTGGACTGAAATTACCCGCACAGCCGCTCCCGGCGCGCGGGTAATCTTTCGCACAGCCGCCGAGCCCTCTCTTTTGCCGGGCCGTGTCGATGACGCAACGCTAGCGCAGTGGGAATACGAGGAAGATCAGTCGAAAACGCTTCATGCGCGCGACCGATCTTCTATTTATGGCGGATTTCATTTGTACACATTCCGAGGCTGAATCATGTTTACGAAGATCGAACATGGTCCTCTTATGGATCGCGTCTATCGGCATCAACGCCATTTCTACGATGTGACACGCAAATATTATCTGCTGGGCCGCGACCCCATGATTGCCGGTCTCAATCCGCCAGAACGCGGCTCGATCCTCGAGATTGGATGCGGAACAGGCCGAAATTTGATTCTTGCTGGCGAGGCTTATCCAAAGACTTCCCTCTACGGCATTGATATTTCGAACGAAATGCTCGCAACCGCGCATAAGAAAATAGAGATAGCCGGTCTTGGTAAGCGGGCCAAGCTCGCCTATGCAGACGCAGCCGACTTTAATCCCCAAGCTCTTTTCGCGCGTCGGCATTTTGACCGAATTTTTATCTCCTACGCCGTTTCAATGATCCCGCAATGGCAGTTGGTAATGCATGAAGCGGTCAGCCACCTTGCTCCGCACGGCTCTCTTCATATTGTTGACTTCGGTGATCTGGCCGATCTGCCGTCCGTTTCCCGCAAAGCACTCTATAAGTGGCTGGACTGGTATCATGTCACGCCGCGCAATGATCTGTTCGATATTGCCGAATCCATTGCATTGAAAAACAATGCCACAGTGCAGAAACAACGGCTTTATCGCGGATTTGCCTGGATAACGACTATACGCCGGAACGGTATGTAATTTCGATCCCACGTGGGTCAGCGCGACCGCTCATGATCTGTTAAGCATAATAGTGCATCTGTAAGATCGCACCAATGCCGAACAATGATCTAGCCGCGGAAATTTTATATGAAACGTCTTGCAGCCGCTTTGTTGACACTCGTTTTAACCGGCTGTACGACCGTCGATTATAATTTTGAGGACGCCAGGAAACCATCCGCGACACGCCAGATGGATGCGCCCTCCGGCAATGTCAAGGCACCGCGCTACGGTGATAGCGATCCACATGAATGGACCGGAAAAACACCTTGGCATTATCCGATACACGGCACGGACGTTTCCAAATATCAATCCACCATAGACTGGCAGACTGCACGCTCGAGCCGCATCTCTTTTGCCTTTATCAAGGCCACGGAAGGTGGTGACCGGGTCGATGACCGCTTTGCAGAAAATTGGGCAGCAGCAAGAGCTGCAGGTGTTCCGCGTGGTGCTTACCATTTTTACTATTTCTGCCGCTCTGCCGCCGATCAGGCCCGTTGGTTCATCCGCAATGTGCCGAATGACCCGGGTGCCCTGCCGCCAGTGCTGGATATGGAATGGAACGCCGCATCACCCACCTGCAAGCTGAGACCGAATGCAGCAATTGTTCGCAGCGAGATGCGCACCTTCATTGACATCGTACAGCGTCACTACGGCAAGCGCCCCATCATTTATACCACTGTCGATTTCTTTGATGACAATGATTTGCGCCAACTCGCCGATTATCCTTTCTGGCTTCGCTCGGTTGCGGGGCATCCTGATGAGAAATATGGACCGCATCCTTGGACCTTCTGGCAATATACCGGAACGGGTTCCATCCCCGGCATACGCGGAGATGCCGATATCAATGTTTTTGCCGGCAGCGAAAGCGCATGGAAACAGTGGCTGGCGCGCAACAAGGTTCGATAAAGCTTTGAGTCGAACAGTTCTCTCTATTCTGTGACTTCACCTGACGACGGTTATCGTGCATTAGCAGGGAAAGTGTGCGTGCCTTGGCGCGCCCGTCATCAACGAGATTTCCCAATGAATAAAATATCGATCGCCATCGCCGCAAGTCTGCTTACCATTTCCAGTGCTCAAGCTCTGGATCAGGTTGCACCAGCTCAACCTGTTGTCGCCAAACCCGCCTGTGGAGGCGAACTTGAACCCTGGTTCAATGGCTTGATCGCCGAAGCAAAGGCAGCCGGTGTCAGCGATAAAGGCATCAGCGAGCTTTTCAAGGCTTCGATGGACGACAAGGTTTTGGAACGCGACCGTGCGCAGGGCGTTTTCAGCCAGACATTTTTGACGTTTTCATCTCGCATGGTTGCTGATTACCGCCTGAAACAGGGCGCAGCCAATCTGAAGAAATATGCTGATACTTTTGCCAAAGCCGAGGCCGAATATGGTGTCCCCGGTCCTGTGATTTCGGCCTTTTGGGGCCTCGAGACGGATTTTGGTGCCGTCCAGGGCGATTTCGATACGCTGAATGCCCTTCTGACGCTATCCTTCGACTGCCGTAGGCCTGAACTTTTCCGCCCGCAATTGATTGCACTGCTCAAGCTATTTGACAGCGGCGTTGTGGATGCAAAGACGACCGGTGCGTGGGCTGGCGAAATTGGCCAAATGCAGATGTTGCCGACCGATTATCTTGAGCGTGGCGTTGATGGCGACGGTGATGGCAAGGTTGACCTGAAAGGCTCCGCACCCGATGCGATCATGACCGCCGCCCGTGTTATGCGCGATCTTGGCTGGCGCAAAGGCGAGCCATGGCTCGAAGAGGTCAAACTCACCAAAGAACTCCCATGGGAGAACGCCATCCGCACCAATCGTCTGCCACACTCCAAATGGGCTGAATGGGGTGTAACCGGCCTAAAGGGGCCGCTTGGCCCGGATGATGGCGACGCATCGCTATTATTGCCGATGGGCCGAAAGGGTCCAGCTTTCCTTTCCTATTCAAACTTCGATATCTTTGTAGAATGGAATAAGTCCATCATCTACGCGACCACGGCCGCTTACTTTGCCACACGCTTGGCTGGAGCCGGTCCGCTGGAACAAACCACACCTGAACAGGGTCTCAACCCTGAACAGATGAAAGAACTTCAAAACAAGCTGGCAGCACGCGGCCACGATATGGGCCCGAAAATTGATGGCGTGTTCGGCATTCTTACCCGCGACGCCGTTCGCGAGGAACAAATGCGACTAGGCCTGCCAGCCGATTCCTGGCCAACACCGGAACTACTGAACAAGCTATAGGTCTTGTGACGCGTATTCCATCGTCTCCAGCGAAGCAAAACCTTCCGGCCGTCCGCCCGCCTCAAACGGTGTTTCCACCTCGACAAATGTATCGGGGTAGAAACCGTTAAACCGGGTACGCAACGACAGAGAATAGGCACCGATATTGCCAATCTCGATCCAGTCGCCGGTATCCACGGTTTCCGGCAGCCAGAATGGGCGGGACAAAATATCAACGGAATCGCAAGTTGCCCCGCAAACACGGAAAGGCACAATCGTTTCAGGATTGCCATTGCGATGTTTCTTGGCAGGGTCTGGGATAAACCGGGCTGGCAAAGTGATTTTTCCAGTCCAGGAATCCGAAAGCGATGCCCAGATACCATCATTGATGTAAAGCCGTCTGCCTTTGCGCAGAAGCACTCGAACAATCAGCGAAAAGGCCCGCGCAACAATAACCCGTCCAGGTTCGGCAACCAGCGGCAAATCTCCAAAACCATATTCATTGATATCGCCGCGCAAACGCGACATTAATTGCCCGAGCGAGGGCATTTCGACCTGTTTGCGCTTGGGATCATGACCATACTCGGCCGGGAAACCACCGCCCACATCAAGCCCTGCCAATGTCACTCCTGCGCGATTTCTGACCCAATCGGCAGCGCGCAATGCGCGTTCGTAGGTATCGGGATCTTCAATCTGACTGCCAACATGGAAGCAAAGGCCGACTTTGTAGCCAATTTTTTCTGAACGCTGCAGCAATTCCACGGCATGGGCCGGAGCAGCACCGAATTTCTTTGAAAGCTCGTATGCTGCATGTCCCTTTGTCTGCAACCGAATGTAGAGAGTTATGCTGCCCGGATCGATATCCAAAGCCCGCACAATGCGGGTCACCTTGGCGATCTCATCTTCATGGTCTACGGCAAGGATACGTATCCCGTAGGTTTCAAGCGCCAGACGGATGTCCGATTGCGCTTTGATCGGATGCATGTAGAGCATATGCGCATTGGGCGCCACTTTTCGAACAGCCGCGAATTCTCCCGGCGAGGCTACATCAAACGTATTGATACCGTTACGGGCGAGTGTTTCCAGTACCAGGTTTTCACCATTGGTTTTAACCGCATACGCGGTCTCGCCCGGAAACATCTTCATGAAGTTATGAGCGTCCTCGATGAGGACCTGAGGCCTGAAGCAATAAACCGGTTGATCCGGGCGCAATTCGAGCGCTGCATCACGGGCGGTGGCGAATCGTTGCATCTGTGTGTCTTGCGTCATTCCAGACTCTTAGCAAGGGAAAGTGACGGATGAAAGTCGCGACTTGTTGCAAGAATCGGGTGGCGACTCGCCATAAAATGGCTAAGGATTTGCAATCCGCTTACCATGAAAGGGTCATTGCCGTGTCCGTAGCTGATGCCAAAGTGCCGCCGCCCCTTTCCATGTCCGGATTTGTCTGGCTGCAATTGCTGTTGCTAGGTGCTATTTGGGGTGGGTCATTCTTCTTCGCGCGCATCGCTGTACAAGTTGTTCCACCCCTCACGCTGGTGTTGTTTCGCGTTGTCATAGCAGCCCTGGCGCTGCATATTTATCTTGCAAGCCGCGGTGTTAATTTCTGGGACTATCGTCGCCACGCGCTCGGTTTTGCCGGACTCGGCCTGTTGAACAATGTCATTCCCTTTTCTTTGCTTTTCATCGGGCAAACAGCGCTAGGTGCTGGTCTTGCCTCTATCTTCAATGCAACGACCCCTATCTGGACGGTCATATTGGCGACCATACTGACCGCCGACGAAAAGGTTACGGCAGCCAAGCTTGCCGGCATTTTCATGGGTATCGTGGGTATTGTGGTCATGATCGGGCCTGGAATTTTGACTGGCCTTGGCGGGCCGCTATGGGCCGAGCTTGCTGTCATAACCGCAACTATATCCTACGCCTTCGCGAGCATCCTGGCCAAACGCTTTAAAGGCATCCCGCCAACAGTAACGGCAACCGGACAGATGACAGCATCCACTCTTATCATGATCCCTGTCGTACTCCTCCATGACGGCATGCCGCATTTGGATGGGATTAGCCTGGGCGTCTGGTCCGCCATTCTCGGATTGGGGCTGCTATCGACAGCTTTCGCCTATATCCTGTTCTTTTCAATCGTGAAAGCTTCGGGAGCAACCAATGCCTCCCTCGTCACCCTAATTGTTCCGGTCAGCGCGGTTTTACTTGGAACAATTTTTCTTAGCGAGAAACTGGCGGCGCAAGACATTGCCGGGATGGCCCTCATCGCTTTGGGCCTGCTGATCATTGATGGCCGTATTCTAGCGCTTTCCAGAAAGCCGAATAGATAGAATTGTCATAAAATTTCTGTAGTTAGCCCGAAACTCCAAGGCTTAATCCTGTTCGAAATGTGGCAAAGCAACACGCTAACGAGAACTGCGATAATTTTATCGCACTGCAAAATTTTACCGCCAGCAAAGAATTTTTTCGATTTTTTCGACATTTTCAAACGTTTAAATACGTTTAGTTTCAAAAACTTATCGTTGCTGTAGAAAAAATTTCTACACTCTTTGTCATCGTTCGGTAATATTTGGGCTTTTTCTGTGGCGAATTTGCGCTATGTTATGGGGGTTAACTGCAGGAGACAAGCGATGGGACTAACTCGATCGATGAATGTCCTTATGATCTGTGCAGCGTTCGCATTTATTGGTGCAATGGTCGTAGGACTGATACCTTGAATTGAAATATGAGCGCTACGGATATGGTCTCTGACCGTTAAGTGAGTGAAACAAAAGAAACGGCCCGGTTATAGCAACCGGGCCGTTTCACTTTTACAAGCTGTTATCAAGCTGCTGCACCGGCCAGATTGGATTGGAGTGCTACAGCTTCCGGACGAATACCGATGAGATGGCAGATCGCAAAGGCGAGATCAGCCCTGTTCATCGTATAAAAATGGAAATCCTGCACGCCACGTTCGACCAGATCAAGAACCTGTTCCGCTGCGACGGCTGAAGCTACCAGAGCATGAGTCTGCTCGTCATTCTGCAATCCATCAAACCGCTCTGCCAGCCATGTAGGTATGTGAGTACCAGCTTTGGAGCAAAAATTGGTAACCTGGGTGAAATTATGGATTGGAAGTATGCCAGGCAAAATCGGAATATAGATTCCGGCACGACGCACCTTTTCAACATAGCGCTCATATTGGTCGTTCTCGAAAAAGAACTGCGTGATGGCACGCGTCGCGCCATTATCGACCTTGCGCTTCAACATATCGATGTCGGTAGCAAAATCCGGGCTCTCGGGATGCTTTTCGGGATATGCAGACACCGAAATATCGAAGTCAGCGAAAGCTTTCAATCCAGCGACAAGTTCGGCACCGTTTTCATACCCACCCGGTGTCGGTTTGTAATGAGCACCTACGCCGCTTGCCGGATCGCCGCGCAAGGCGACAAAGCGATTGACACCCATGGCGGCAAATTCGCGGATTACCGTGTCCACCTCTTCCTTCGTGGCATCAACACAGGTCAAATGTGCCGCTGCATTCACATCGGTTTCGGTTAAGATGCGCTTGATCGTGCGGGCTGTGCGTTCACGAGTGGAGCCACCTGCCCCATATGTCACAGAGACAAATTCGGGATTAAGCGGAGCCAGACGCGTTACAGTCTCCCAGAGACGCTCTTCCATCACCTCGGTCTTTGGCGGGAAGAACTCGAATGAAACCTTGATATTGCTACCAAGATCGGCACGGCGGGATTGGCGGAAAAAACTCATTAGACACTCTCCGTAACGCGGGAGGTTGAAACAGGATCGGCAATTAGCAAGCGTGGGTCGCGTGCCAGCCACAATTTAACAGTCAGTTTGTCTTTATCTTTTGGTTGTAATTCCATGCTCTGTTCCAGCGTCAGTCCGGCTTCCGTCAGCCAGTCTTTAATCTGTCCGTCATGAAAACCGAGGCGCAAATGGGCATGTCTGTCGCGTAGAAATTCAAGTTCGTGTGGAGCAAAATCGACGATCAACATTCGGCCGGAAGGACGCAAGGCACGCGCAGCTTCACGAATGGCCTCGGCCGGATTATCAAGGAAGTGCAAGACCTGATGGATTGTCACCAGATCGAAAGACTCTCTGTCTACCGGCAAGGAATAGACGTCACCTTGACGGACTTGCGCGTTGGCAATGCCGGACTTCTCAAGATTTGACCGGGCAATCGTCAACATGTCGCGATTGATATCGATACCGACACCGCGCAAGTAGAGCGGAGCAAAGAGCTCAAGCAGGCGCCCGGTACCCGTACCGACGTCGAGCATCGCTTGAAACGGTCTTGCACCTATGATCTTGGTAAGGGCCTCTTCCACAGCGCCGTCTGGAACATGCAACGAGCGGATAGCATCCCAGCTTGAAGCATTCGCGCTAAAATAGGCAGCCGCACGTTCACGGCGCTGAAGCTTCACAGAGGAAAGACGTTCAAGGTCACGCTCCAGCAGGGGATCAGAACAATCCAGGCGATCTAGCAGGGAACGGGCAATATCTCCCACAATCAATGATTCCGCCAAACGGAAATAGGCCCAGGAGCCTTCCTGATAGCGGTTGATAAGACTTGCTTCAAAGAGCAATTTCAGATGTCGTGACACTCGCGGCTGAGATTGTCCTAAAATGGATGTGAGGTCGGAAACGGTTAGATCACCACGCGACAACAAAGCAAGAATGCGTAGCCGACTAGGCTCAGCTGCCGCTTTCAACGTATCAACCATCAGGTCGAGATTAAGATTGTGCCGGTCCATAACCAATCCTCAAAAGACATAAAGATATGTTTATGTCATGAGGCGACGATTGGCAAGAGGTTTTTGCCATTGACGACAATTTCTGCCGCGTCTGAAATAGGCGCCAGAATCAAATTAGAAAGACATCAATGAGTGCAGGAACGAACCGTCAGCGTTCAATCAACAAAGCGCTGACCTTGCTTTTACCCGCCGTTCCCTACTCCGATTCGGAACCAATACGCGCGGCCGCAGGTGCGCCCCATATGAAGACCTTGCCGCCGCCGATTGCCGTATGGTTGGCCGCTATTGCCCATGTGCGGCATCAACATACAGACTATGATGCGCTGCGCGACGAAGGCTATGACAAAGAGTCCGCTCGTTTCTTCGTGCTTGATGCGATTAATCGCAAACTGACGGAATGGCGGGCGACACGTCTTCTGGATCCGGATGAGGAAGATCTGAGCTGAGCTGGCCCCAGCCTTCTTCAAAAATAAGGTCCTGTAATTGGATTCTTTTGCGCCAGCCCTTTTTTTCCAGCTCCGGTGCATCAAAAAGCTCGTCGACATAGCCCAGGCATAGATAGGCAACAATCTCAACGTGATCCGGAATACCTAATATTTGGCGCATGTCATTGTCGTGATAGATGCTCACCCAGCCAACGCCAATACCTTCAGCACGGGCAGCAAGCCACAAATTTTGGACTGCACAAACGGTGCTATAGACATCCATCTGGCGGTTGTGGGTGCGACCGAGCACGACCGTTCCACCGCGTGTCCGGTCGCAGGTGATGCATAAATTGACCGGCGCTTTAAGGATGCCTTCCAATTTGAGAGAGGCATACAGCGCCCGGCGTTCATCTTGAAACAGGGCCTTGGCTTCCTCGTTGGCTTTGGCGAAAGCGCGGTGCACTTGCCTCTTGCGGGCCATATCGCGAATTGTGATGAAGTTCCAAGGCTGCATGAAGCCTACAGATGGAGCATGGTGCGCCGCATCGAGCAATCGCATCAAAACATCATAGGCGATCGGTTTTGACAAAAACTGATCGCGGACGTCTCGCCGGGTATAAATCGCCTTATAAACGGCCGCACGCTCATCGTCAGTAAAATCACCCGCTGGAACCGGACTATCAAAAGCTTCGTGCATTGTTTGCTCCTAACAACGCTTGAGGCCCTCGCCGCCGTCCGCGCAGCTTGGGCTATGGGGTCCGGCCGGTCTTCTGACTTGGGTTCAGCTGAACCGTGCGCCTTCCTGTGGCCTCTCGGCCACCGTGGCATAATGCACGGTCATTCCCCTTACAGCGCTGGGCACGTGCCGGATTTTCACCGGCTTCCCGATTCTCCGCAATCGTCTAAATTGCTGGCACCGGACCTGTTTTCTATTCGCCATGAAAAGGCACTTGGCGCAAGCCTTAGACCCTGTAAATCCACTGTTCGGGAATACGAATATCAACTTTTTCACCGGCGCGTATGATCCCGGGCTTTTCAACCCAAGCGACGATACCCCGCGAGCGCTTGGACACGCGTACAAAATCCAATGCAGTGGTGGTTTCGTCAGGAGTACCCGCATGCGAAGCAATAGAACGACCAGCAATCTTGCAGGGCGCATTCTGTCCATCGACTTTCAACGTCACGCCACCTTCAAAAAACATCAGCGATCTGGGTGGTAGCATCGAAAGGGATGGAATACCGGAAATCACCATGTTTCCACCGATCCATTCAGCTTTCAGCTGAGGCAAGCCCATGCCTGCTGCGATCTCGTCAAGCTCGTCGGCACTTAGAATGGAAAGGTGGCGTTCGTTGCGCATCTCGGTGCCACGCGGATACCAAGGCTCACGTCCGCCAGAGCGACGCGTCTGACCCGCGTGAAAGTCACCGACAATACCGTCAAAAGTCAGTTCCAGTGAATCTGTTGGAGAAGTGACAAAATCCCTGTCGAGTGCCTCAAATAGCCCGATCACACGACCACTGACCTTACGCGAAGGGACTATTTCGTCACGATTACCGAACAGGTCAGTCATCATTTGCTCCAAAAAGTTCCCTGCTTTAGAAAAGCGGCAAATTATCTGGCGATTACACCAGCAAAGACAACGGGGAACCTTGCGGTTCCCCATCTATACTTAGCGTGTCAGAGGCTTGTAGCTTGGACGCTTTGGATTGACGCTATCGGGACCGAGACGACGAATCTTGTCGTTTTCATAATCTTCGAAATTGCCTTCAAACCATTCGACATGGCTATCGCCTTCGAAAGCCAGGATATGCGTCGCGAGACGGTCAAGGAACATGCGATCATGGCTGATGATCACAGCGCAACCTGCATATTTTTCCAAGGCATCTTCAAGTGCTGCCAAGGTTTCCGTGTCTAGATCGTTTGTCGGTTCGTCGAGGAGCAAAACATTGCCACCGGACTGAAGCATCTTGGCCAGATGCACGCGGTTACGCTGACCACCAGAAAGATTTCCAACTTTCTGCTGCTGGTCGGTACCCTTGAAGTTGAATGCTGAAACATAAGCGCGGGAGTTCATCTCATGCTTGCCAAGCTTGATGATGTCAGTTCCGCCGGAAATTTCTTCCCAGACATTCTTGTCGGCTTTCAGGTGATCGCGACTCTGATCGACATATCCGAGGTTAACAGTCTCGCCGACGCGAATAGTGCCGGAATCCGGCTTTTCCTGACCGGTAATCATCTTGAACAGAGTGGTTTTACCCGCACCGTTCGGACCAATAATGCCAACAATACCGCCGGGTGGCAGTTTGAAAGTCAGGTTTTCGATCAGCACACGATCACCGAAAGACTTGGTGAGATTTTCGGCTTCGATAACCACCTGACCCAGCCGTTCACCCGCCGGTATCAGAATCTGGGCATCGCCGGGGCGCTGGTCGTTAGCGGCATCAACGAGCGCATCATAGGCCTTGATACGTGCCTTCGATTTTGCCTGACGTGCTTTCGGGCTGGCGGAAATCCACTCGCGTTCGCGCTCGAGAGCTTTCTGACGGGAGTCATCTTCACGGCCTTCCTGCAGCATGCGCTTGGACTTGGCACCAAGATAGGCAGAGTAATTGCCTTCATAAGCAATGCCGCGCCCACGGTCGAGTTCGAGAATCCAGCCGGTCACATTGTCTAGGAAGTAGCGATCATGCGTAATCAGAAGCACGGAGCCCTTATATTCGCGCAGATGTTTTTCAAGCCAGGCGGTCGTTTCAGCGTCCAAATGGTTGGTCGGTTCGTCGAGCAGAAGAAGGTCAGGCTGTGACAGGAGCAAGCGGCACAAAGCAACACGGCGGCGCTCACCACCGGAAAGATTGGTTACTTCGCTGTCGCCGGGTGGGCAACGAAGTGCTTCCATCGCCATCTCAACTTGCGATTCAAGGTCCCAGAGGTTTTGAGAATCGATGACATCCTGTAACTTGGCGCCTTCATCGGCGGTCTCGTCGGAGTAATTCATCATCAATTCATTGTAGCGATCGAGAATGGCCTTCTTGTCGGCAACGCCATCCATGACATTGCCCATAACGTCCTTGGCTGGATCCAAATAAGGTTCCTGCGCCAGATAGCCAACGGTAGCGCCATCCGCCAACCAAGCCTCGCCTGTATATTCCTTATCCAGACCAGCCATGATTTTCAGAACTGTAGACTTACCGGCGCCATTTGGACCCAGAATACCAATCTTGGCGTCTGGGTAGAAGGACAAGTTGATATTCTCAAGAACCTTCTTGGTTCCATATGCCTTGTTCAGGCCGGACATGTGATAGATGAATTGGCGTGCCATAACGCGCGTCACTCCGATGCTCGGGATTTCTTTTGAATGAATTTGCGCCGTATGTAGGCGAAAGCCTCAGCCGTGGCAATGGATGCCCATGATTTTCGACCTTCGCCAAACGAGCGAAACCGGGCGCGGATATTTCCGTCACCCGGTTTCCCCTCTGGTGCCGCAACAGGAAGCGTCCTCTTCTCCCAGTAGCGGCCATGTAAACTAACTAGACGAAATACGTTTCGTCATTGCGACAACATCATCCGATTCGCGATTACACCGAAAAATTGCAATGCCCGCGAAACTCATATGCTTCTGGTTTAAAGTTCTGCGGCAAGTTTAATGGGTTTGCAAGGGGTTTTGCAAAATAAAATTGCACACCAAATCGCCTGACTAATAATTGAGCACAATAGTCCAAAATTAAGAATAGTTTGTAGATTGTTTTCCACATTGACTAATTTTACGGCACCCTCTCAACTGGGCTTCTCGCAAAGAGGTTGCCATGAGTTTTGATGATACCGACGTTTTGACCACCAGTACTGGTGCAGCTCTTGCAATACGACACATGCCCGCAAAGGGTCAGGTTCGCGGGATCATTCAAATAAATCACGGCGTGGCCGAGCATTCTTTGCGTTACAAACGTTTTGCAGGATTTCTGAGCGAGCATGGTTTTCACATTTATGCACATGATCATCGGGGGCATGGCCTGACGAGAGCACAAGACGCACCGGCGGGACGCTTTGCTGCAAAAGATGGAATGGACGCCGTGTTGCGCGATGTTGATGCGGTCAACAATGAAGCGCGCCTACGCTATCCGGATTTACCCCTGATCATTTTCGGGCACTCCCTCGGCGGACTTGTCGCGCTTAATTACGTTTTCAAACATCAAGAAAAAGTGGATGCGGCTGCAGTCTGGAACGCAAATTTTTCGGCCGGAATGTTGGGAAGGTTCGCCCAATGCCTATTGCTGGCTGAACGTATGTTTTTAGGTTCTGATGTCCCAAGCATGCTGCTGCCAAAACTTACATTTCAGGAATGGAATCGCAGTGTAGCCAATCCGCGAACGGATTTTGACTGGCTCTCGCGGGATTCTGCTGAGGTCGATTTGTACGTGAAGGATCCCCTTTGCGGCTGGAGCCCTACTGTGAGCATGTGGCGTGATACATTCGATTTGGTATTCACCGGAGCAAAGGATAGCTTGTTGAGTAAATTGCGTCGCAACCTACCCTTCAACCTCGTTGGCGGTGCCAAAGATCCGGCGACAGCACAAGGCACTTCCGTCAATCATCTGGACCATAGAATGCGCAAGCTCGGCTTTATAGACGTTACGACCAAAATATATCCCGATACGCGCCATGAGGGCCTTAACGAAATCAACCGTGAACTCATCATGAGCGAATTTGCCAATTGGGCCATCCGCACAGCGTCAAAGGCAAGCCGATGATTGCTGAGCAAGCGGCAGCCCCGCTTAAAGGCATACGCGTTATTGAACTAGCCCGAGTGCTGGCTGGTCCATGGGCCGGACAGGTTCTCGCTGATCTTGGAGCCGATGTCATAAAGGTGGAAAATCCCTCCGGCGGCGACGAGACACGCGGCTGGGGGCCCCCTTTCATCACCAGCGCAGAAGGCGAGAACCTTTCCGCAGCGTATTTTCACTCTTGCAACCGAGGCAAGCGCTCCATCACAGTTGATTTTACAACCGCTGAGGGACAAGAAACCGTAAAAGCGCTCTGCCGAACAGCTGATGTTGTGCTTGAGAATTTCAAGGTGGGCGGACTGGCAAAATACGGACTGGATTACGCCAGCCTAAGCACTGAGAACCCGAGACTAGTCTACTGCTCAATAACAGGTTTCGGCCAGACCGGCCCATATGCATCGCAGGCTGGTTATGACTTTATCATTCAGGGAATGTCCGGCCTGATGTCGGTGACGGGCGACCCTGATGGCCAGCCTCAAAAAGTAGGTTTGGCAGTCGCGGATGTATTTACCGGACTCTATTCGGTCATTGCCATTCAGGCCGCCCTTGCCCATGCCGCTAAGACCGGTCAAGGTCAAATGGTGGATATGGCGCTGTTCGATGTCCAGTCAGCTGTTATGGCCAATCAGGCAATGAATTTTCTGGCTACGGGGAAAAGCCCGAACCGTATGGGCAATGCACACCCGAATATCTCCCCTTATGAGGTTGTTCCCACATCTGACGGACACCTGATCCTTGCTGTCGGCAATGATGGGCAATTCGCCAGATTCTGTTCAATCATCGAGCATCCGGAATGGGCGAGCGATGAGCGGTTTCTCACAAACCGATCCAGACTTGAAAATCGCACGATACTAACAACGCTCATCAGCACGGAAACCTCAAAAAGAACCAGGGCTGAGCTGCTGAACGCCTGTGCCAAAAATGCGGTGCCAGCGGGACCGATCAACAAGATTGGTGAGATGTTCGACGATCCGCAGATCGTGGCGCGGCAATTGCGACTTGACCTGGAAGACTCCCATGGCAGTTCTATCCCTTCTGTGCGAACGCCGATCATCATGTCACAAACACCATTGACCTACACACGGCCCTCGCCTCGCTTAGGCGAACACACTGCCGATATACTCCAACAGTTGAAGGATGCATCCGAATGAAGACGGGCGGTGAATTGATCGTTGAAGCTTTGGCCGCAAATGGTGCAGAGCGTCTCTTTTGCGTACCGGGTGAAAGCTATCTGGCTGTGTTGGACGCGCTTTATGACGCGAAGATTGGCATAACGATCTGCCGCGCGGAAGGCGGGGCCGCCATGATGGCGGAGGCTTGGGGCAAGCTTACAGGAAAGCCTGGAATTTGCTTTGTCACACGCGGACCTGGCGCGACAAATGCTTCACCCGGCATACATATCGCCATGCAGGATTCAACTCCAATGATCCTGTTCATCGGGCAAGTTCAGCGCGATGCCCGCGAACGAGAGGCATTTCAGGAGGTAGAGTACCGCCGCTTTTTTGCCGATACAGCGAAATGGGTCGCAGAGATTGATGATGCCCGGCGTATTCCCGAATTCGTAACCCGTGCATTTTCTGTCGCGACCTCCGGACGGCCAGGCCCGGTTGTTCTTGCTTTGCCTGAAGATATGCTCACGGACATGGTAGAAACCGTGACGGCACAAGCATGGCAACCCGTAGAAACCGGCCCGTCCGCCGCCAGCATAGAAAAGCTTGCCGACATATTACAGGCTGCTTCCAAACCATTCATGATATTGGGGGGATCCCGTTGGAGCGCAGATGCCGTTGCATCAATCACCCGTTTTGCCGAGAAGTGGCACCTTCCCGTGGGTTGCTCCTTCAGGCGGCAGATGCTGTTCGATAATCTACATCCCAACTATGCAGGCGATGTCGGAATCGGCATTAATCCGGCGCTGGCCAAGCGGGTGAAAGAAGCTGATGTTTTACTTCTTGTAGGCGGAAGGTTTGGTGAAATGCCCTCTTCCGGCTACACACTCATGGACAGCCCGTATCCCAAGCAAACCCTCATCCATATCCATCCGGATGCAAATGAATTGGGTCGGGTTTACCGGCCTGCTCTTTCGATCAATTCGGCGCCAGACGCATTTGCTGAGGTGGTCGAACATCTCGCCCCGCCATCCCATATTAATTGGCCGGACCAAGCTGATATCGCGCATAAATCGTATCTCGCCTGGTCAACGCCGCCACAGAGCGGACCGGGCAAAGTCGCAATGGGACCGATCATGTCCTATCTTGAAACAGTATTGCCTGATGATGCGATCATGACCAATGGTGCCGGCAATTATGCGACCTGGCTGCATCGCTTCCATCGTTTTCGCCGTTTCGCAACGCAAGCCGCCCCTACATCAGGATCAATGGGCTATGGCCTACCCGCGGCGGTTGCTGCGAAACAAATTCATCCTGAACGCATGGTAGTATGTTTCGCCGGCGATGGCTGCTTTCTCATGAACGGTCAGGACTTCGCCACTGCGGTGAAGTACAACCTGCCCATTATTGTTCTCGTCATCAATAATGGCATCTATGGCACTATCCGCATGCATCAGGAGCGCGAATATCCTGGACGTGTGTCAGGCACGGACCTGACCAATCCTGACTTCGCAATGCTGGCAAGAGCCTATGGTGGTCATGGCGAAACCGTGGAAGCTACCAGTGAGTTTGAAGGGGCTTGGCAACGCGCAGTACAAAGCGGAAAGCCTGCGATCATCGAAATTCGTTTGGACCCGGAAGCGATCACTCCGGCCAAATCATTGAGTGACATCCGCAACCGCACATAATCCCAATGGTGCAGAGCGTCATTCAGTGATATTGAGCCCGCGTGAGAGGGAAAGCCCTCCCTGAATAATATGGAGACCAGCAATGGCCGAAGCATTTTCCAATTGGCTGCATACGGTTTTTATCGAACAGTTTGACGCCTGGATTTTGCTGGGCTTTTTCGCTCAGGGATGTTTCACCATGCGCTTCGTCGTCCAGTGGCTCGCGTCCGAAAAAGCAAAGAAAAGCGTAATGCCTGTAGCCTTCTGGTTTTTTTCGCTTTTTGGCGGAGCGCTGCTTTTTGTCTATGCGATCGTCCGCAAGGACCCTGTATTCATAGCTGGCCAAGGCTTCGGTTTATTTGTCTATATCCGCAACCTTTGGCTGATCGCCAATGAAAAGCGAGCACTCACTCAAGATGTGTAAGCGGTGGCTTACCCAACAAGGGGTCTGCCGACTGAATAATATTCAAGGCCCGAGCCTTCGAGTTCCTGTTCATTAAAGACATTACGCAGGTCGAAGAGAATATTGCCGCTCATCAATGCTGAGACTTTTTTCAGATCGAGCGCGCGATAGGCGTTCCACTCTGTCAGCAAGACGGTGATGCCGGCGCCTTCAATCGCATCATAGGCAGAGGTCCCCCAGACAACGCCAGGCAGGACAGGTTCGGCAGCGCTACGCGCTTCCGGATCATGCGCTCGCACAGTCAGACCGGCCTTTTGCAGGGCTGGAATAATGTCCAAAGCCGGAGACTCACGAATATCATCCGTATTCGGCTTGAATGCGATGCCAAGAACGGCAATCGACTTGGTCCCGCTCTTTTTCGCAGCTTCAACAATCCGCTCAGCCATTGACCGTTTGCGCTGCTCATTGACAGTGACAACCTGTTCGATCAGCGTTTGAGGCGCATTCATCTTGCGTCCCGTTGCAGCGTAAGCTCGTGTGTCCTTCGGGAAACACGAACCGCCGAAACCCGGACCGGCATGCAGGAACTTTGAGCCGATGCGATTATCCATGCCGATGGCACGGGCAACATCCTGCACATTTCCGCCTGTCTTTTCGCAAAGGTCTGCCACTTCGTTGATGAAGGTGACCTTCATGGCCAAAAAGGCATTGGCCGCATATTTGATGATTTCAGCGTTTTCCAAAGTGGTCACAATCATTGGCGTCTCACGCAGATAAAGCGGGCGGTAAACACGCTTCATGGCAGCTGCTCCCGCATCGTCATGAACACCAACCACGACGCGATCCGGTCGAAGAAAGTCTTCAACTGCTGAACCTTCACGAAGAAATTCCGGATTGGACACCATGGAAAACGGCACACCGGGCCGGGCCTTGGAGATGCGGTCGCGCACGATGGCATTGGTGCCGACCACCACAGTCGATTTGATGACAATCACGGCATTCGGCTTCATCGCCGCAGCGATCTCATCCGCCGCTGCATGAATATATTGCAGATCAGCCTCACCATCGCCACGTCTGGACGGCGTACCTACCGCTACGAATATCACGTCAGCATCTGCAACTGTCTCAGCGAGTTCGGTGGTAAATGTCAGCCGACCGTCGCGCGCATTGCGCGCAAGCAATTCATCGAGGCCAGGTTCGAAAATGGTAACTTCGCCCGCCTGCAAGCGCTCGACAATAGCCGGGTTTTTATCAACGCATGTGACAGAGAAGCCGAATTCGGCAAAGCACACTCCCGACACCAGACCGACATATCCGGTCCCGATCATCGCAATCTTCATTGAAAAGTTCCATTCCGCATTTTGGCAGGTTCAGTTTCTGGCGCAGACGTTTCGCACAATTGGCGCGTTCTGCCAATTGCTTACATGCCTGGCGACCTACTCCGCCGCCGAAGCATTGTTCTGTCTGACGTGTCAGTCCAATTTGACCGGCTTGCGCTCTGGCCCTTTGCGTTCGGCCGAAGCAGCCCAAAGATTGACATTGGCATCGTTCGCATAGGTATCAATCTGAGCCAACTCCTCGTCGCTGAACTCAAGATTGTCGAGCGCTTTTACACAATCAATGACCTGCTGCGGCTTGCTCGCACCAATCAAAGCCGTCGTAATACGACCTTTCCTCAAAACCCACGCCAACGCCATTTGAGCGAGCGTTTGTTCGCGGCGCGAAGCAATCTCGTTTAGTGAGCGAATATTGGCGATATTCTGATCGCTAAGAAATTCAGGATTGAGTGATTTTCCTTGTGCAGCACGACTCTGTTCAGGAACACCTTTGAGATATTTGTCTGTCAGCATTCCTTGAGCCAGCGGCGAAAATACAATCGAGCCAATTCCCAGATCTTCCAAAGTATCAACCAAACCATCTTCCTCGATCCAGCGGTTAATCATGGAGTAGCTTGGCTGGTGAATAAGGCAAGGTGTGCCAAGTTCTTCAAGAATGGCCGCCGCTTCGCGCGTGCGATGAGAATTATACGAGGAAAGCCCAACATATTGAGCGCGGCCAGACCGCACAATATGGTCCAAGGCCATCATCGTTTCTTCAAGCGGCGTATCTGGATCGAAACGATGGGAGTAGAAAATATCGACATAGTCGAGGCCCAGACGCTTCAAGCTCTGGTCGCAGCTGGCAATCAAATATTTCCGGCTACCCCATTCGCCATAGGGGCCTGGCCACATGCCATATCCTGCCTTGGAAGAGATAATCAACTCATCGCGATGGGCTCTGAAATCCGTACGCAGGATTTCGCCAAAAGCTGTCTCGGCAGAACCGGGAGGTGGTCCGTAATTATTGGCAAGATCGAAATGGGTAATGCCGAGATCGAATGCCTGACGGCAAATTGCCTGTTTGAGATTATGGGGTGTGTCATCGCCGAAATTGTGCCAAAGGCCGAGAGAAATCGCTGGCAGTCTTAGGCCGCTGCGACCACAGCGATTGTACTTCATAGTGTCGTAGCGCTTGGAATCCGGGATATAGCCCATAACATCGATCCTGTTCTCGTCAATAAGTATGCCGCGCACGAAGAGACTCTGCGCGGCGGCGACTATGACCCAAACAGTCTATGATGTCATGACATGAATCGTCACGATTTGATGACCTGTCCTTCGTTGTCAAAGCGATAAGTGCGCCCGGCATCTGGGGTTGCATATAGAATGCCATCAACTTCGTACTGATGCTCTCCGAACAGTCTGACCGTCAAAGGTCCAAAGTCCGTTTGGAGATAGATGATTGTATCAGCACCCAAATGTTCGACATGGATGACCGAGCCCTTCCATTCTCCAGATGTGCTGCTGACCTGAATATGCTCCGGGCGAATACCAATAGTTTTCGCATCGGTATGGCCAAGCTTTGCCGCGTCAATCAGGTTCATCTGCGGCGATCCGATAAAGCCGGCAACGAATACGGTCTGCGGAGCATTATAAAGCTCCATAGGCGAACCTACCTGCTCGATCTTACCTTTGTTCAGCACGACGATCTTATCGGCGAGCGTCATTGCCTCAACCTGATCATGTGTCACATAGATCATGGTCGCCTTAAGTTGGCGATGAAGTCGAGCGATCTCCAATCGTGTATTTACGCGTAGGGCCGCGTCAAGATTTGACAATGGCTCATCAAAAAGAAACAGCTTGGGCTCGCGCACTATGGCACGCCCGATAGCAACACGTTGGCGTTGCCCGCCTGAAAGCTCTGAAGGACGACGCTCAAGATAATCGTCAAGCGACAACATGGAGGATGCGACTTTGGTGCGCTCCTTTATTTCGTCTGCGGGTTTTCCGGCCTGTTTCAACCCAAGACCCATATTGTCGCGAACCGACAGATGTGGATAAAGCGCATAGGTCTGAAATACCATCGCAATGCCCCGCTTGGCTGGCGGCGTATTATTGACCTTCTTGCCATCAATAAGAATTTCGCCAGCCGTCGCGTCTTCCAGACCAGCGATGATACGCAGCAGCGTTGATTTACCGCAGCCCGATGGTCCGACAAAAATGACGAACTCGCCGTCCTCTACCTCAAGGTCAATACCTTTCAGTACGTCCACATGGCCAAAAGACTTAACGATATTTTCGATCTTCAAAGAACCCAATGTCTTGTTCCCGTTTCTTGGATAAATTTATAGGTTTACTGGCTGACCGGTACGAACGCTTTCGTCGGCTGCAAGACACACGCTCAAAGAGCGCACCGCATCCTGCATGTGACGTGTAAGATCAATATTTTCCCGGATTGCCTTGAGGACATAGGCTTGCTCAAGATCGCACAGCTCCTGATGGCCAGGCTCACCAGCCATATTCAGCAATTCGTCCTGCTTGGTAAAACGACCATCTGCATCCATTGCTGCTGAGTGCAACTTTATCGTTGACGTCTTGGTATGGGAATCGATGTCATCTGATTTGGCATTCTGATCCATCACGATGGAGACACAACCATTGGGAGATATGACGTCTTTCACGAAGAAGGCGGTTTCCGAAATCATCGGACCCCAGCCGGCCTCATACCACCCCACAGTCCTATCATCGAACAGAACCTGGAGATGACCATAATTGTACATGTCTGGCGCAATCTCATCCGATAGCCGCACGCCCATGCCGCGTACCTGAACCGGCTTTGCATCGGTGATTTGCAACATCACATCGAGGTAGTGCACGCCGCAATCGACAATTGGAGACGTTGTCTGCATAAGCGCCTTATGCGTGTTCCAAGTTGCACCACTGGATTGCTGATTGAGATTCATCCGGAAAACATAAGGTCCGCCGAGTTTTCGGGCCTCTTCAATCAGCCGAACCCATGACGGATGGTGGCGCAATATGTAACCAATCACCAGTTTACGGCCATATTGCTTGGCGGCAGCTACCACACGCTCCGCATCGGCAACTGTTGTAGCCAATGGCTTTTCAACGAAGACATCCGCCCCCGCTTTCATTGCCGCCACAGCATAGTCTGCATGGCTGTCGGAATAAGTATTGATGGACACCAGTTCCGGTTTGAGTTCCGCCAAGGCTGCCTCAAATGATTGGTGAATCGTGTACCCTTCAAGTTCCGGCTGCAAGGGCACGACAGATCTGTTTACCAACCCAACGATCTCAAATCCCGGATTATTATGGTAGGCGAGCGCATGACTGCGGCCCATATTGCCAAGCCCGGCAACAAGAACGCGGATCGGCTTTTGTTGGCTCATTTCACGGCTCCTGCTGTGATGCCGCGGATCAACTGCCGCGAAAAGATAAGGTAAAGGACAAGCACCGGCACAATCGCCAGAGTAAGTGCAGCAAGAACAGCATTCCAGTTAGTCACGAACTGACCGATAAAGACCTGACTGCCAAGCGTAATCGTCTTGGTCGCGTCGCTGGGCGCAAGGATCAGCGGGAACCAGAGATCGTTCCAGATCGGTATCATGGTAAAGACAGCGACAGTTGCCATGGCTGGCCTTATCAACGGCAAAACAAGACGGAAGAATATGGAATATTCCGAAAGGCCGTCGATACGTCCGGCATTCTTCAAATCATCGGAAACCGTTTGCATAAATTCAGTAAGGATGAATACGGCTAGTGGAAGACCCTGTGCAGTATAAACCAGAATGAGCGCGGTCAACGTGTTGACCAGACCGGCAGCAACCATCCCCTGCAGGATCGCTACTGTGCCCAGCCGAATCGGGATCATGATACCAAGTGCAAGATAAAGTCCCATTAGGGTATTGCCGCGGAAACGATATTCCGACAATGCAAAAGCAGCCATCGCACCAAACAGCAGAACGAAAAAGATCGATACAGCGGTAACGATAAAACTGTTTTGAAAATAGAGTATGAAATCGCCTTGCTTCAGCACTGTTTCATAACCAACGAGACTGAAAACCGATGGAGTAGGTAGCCCCAGAGGATCGCGGAAAATAGAGGCGCGATCCTTGAAAGAATTGATGACAGTCAGGAACACGGGGAATAACGCGATAAGCGTGTAAGTTATCAACGCGAGGTGGACGAGACCGGTCCGAACTGGGGATGTGGTGGTTTTTGCCATGATCGTAATCCTAAAACTGATACCGGCGCATGCGCCGCTGAATGGCAAACAGATAGAGGCAAACGCCAGAGAGGATGATGAGGAACATCACCGTCGCAATGGTTGCGCCCATGGACTTGTCACCGATCTGAAGCTGGAAGCCAAAGAATGTACGGTAAAGCAACGTTCCGAGAATATCGGTCGCTCCATCCGGCCCTGCCAGTGCACCTTGCACGGTATAAACCAGATCGAACGCGTTGAAATTGCCCACAAAAGTAAGGATCGAGATGATGCCGATTGAGGGCAATATCAGCGGAAGCTTGATCTTCCAGAATTGGCTCCATCCGGTAACACCGTCGCACTCTGCTGCTTCCAGAACTTCGTCCGGAATGTTCAGCATCGCCGCGTAAATCAACATCATCGGTATGCCGACATACTGCCACACTGAAATCAGTGACACCGCAATCAATGCTGAACCGGGCTTACCGAGCCATGGCGAGAAAAGTGATTTGAGGCCAATCAAATCCAAAAGGAATGGCGAGACGCCCCATATCGGTGAAAGAATGAGCTTCCAGATAAACCCGACAATGACAAATGAAAGCAGCGTCGGCAGAAACAAAGCGGTGCGATAGAAGGCACCAAAGCGCAATTTTGGCACGGATAGAAGCGCTGCCAATGCAACCCCGATTGGATTTTGCACGACCATGTGAATGAAAAAGAAGATGAAGTTATTCTTCAGTGCGTTCCAGAAGCTTGCCGCCCAACGCGGATCTCCAAACAGCACAGCAAAATTGTCCAAGCCCACAAAGACGCTTTGGCCATCTTTGACGTTGAACAGCGAAAGACGCAGTGTTTCGATGAGCGGAAGGATCATCACCGCCGTGTAGACGAGCAAAGCTGGTGTCAAAAATACCAATATGTGCCAGCGCCAAGGACGCTTATCGTTGCCGCGGTCGGCCGATGCTTGCTCGACTGTGCTCATGGATAACAGAACCCCTGCTTTTGGTTTTGGCCGCATCATAAAACGGCGTGCGACTGCCGTGGAAAACCATCAAGTCGAATAATCGACGTTTTACTCAAAGCATAAACGGGGCATCAGGCGATGCCCCGTTTATGATCAAGTGCTTATTTGGCAGGCTTGTACCAGCTGTCCAGACCGTCTTGCAGCTTCTTGGCTGCTGCTTCAGGCGTGTCGGTACCGTTGATAACGTTAGCCGATTCTACCCATGTCTCGTTTTCGAGGTTAGGCGTGCCGCGCGACAATATCTGGTAAGTTGAACGGATTGTTGGCTTGCACTTTTCGCGCCAGGAAACGAACTCCTGCGCCAATGGATCCTGCATCTTTACCGGCGTCGAGTTCAGGCTGAAGAAGCCAGGCAGCGCATTGGCATAGATGTCGGCGAACTCGGGCGAAGCGACCCAATCGAGGAACTTCTTGGCTTCTTCCGGATGTTTGCTCTTGGCGTTCAGACCCGCGCCAATATCGTTATGATCCGAGATGTAGCATGCATCGCCAGCATTTTTCACGGGTGGCGGGAATGCCCCCATTTTGAACTGAGCCTGCGTATTGAAAAGGCCAATTTCCCATGAACCAGCTGGATAGATTGCAGCACGACCCAAGGTGAACAGATTCTGGCTGTCCGGATAGGTCTGAGCTTCAAAACCGGCGCCCAGATAATCTTTCCACTTCAGCAAAACCTTGTAAGGCTCGACCCAAGGAGCGTCCGTCAGCTTTTCCTCGCCCTTAATCAGCTTGGCGCGGCCTTCTTCACCCTTCCAATATGTCGGGCCGATATTCTGGTAGCCCATGGTTGCGGCTTCCCAAAGGTCTTTGGTACCCATTGCCATTGGAATATAGGTGCCATCGGCCTTGATCTTGTCTAGCGCTGCAAAGAATTCAGCTTCGGTCGTCGGAATAGCAATGCCAAGCTTATCAAAGGCATCCTTGTTGTAGATGAACCCATGAATAACCGAGGCCATCGGTACGCAGAATGCGTCCTTGCCATCGTCAGTCGTCCACGCAGCCTTGGCAACGTCGGAGAAATTTTTCATGCCGGGGAGATCAGTGAGGCTGGCGAGATTGCCGCGTTTGAACTGTTCAAGCGACTTGTCAAACGGACGGCAAGTGATGATATCGCCAGCGCTGCCTGCATCAAAACGCGCACCAAGGGCGGCATCATATTCGGTGGGCGGTGTTGGCGCGAATTTAACCTTGATGCCGGGATTCTTTGCTTCGAACGCTGGGATCAGCTTTTCCTGCCAGATGGCAAGATCATCCGTACGCCAGCTTTCAATTGTAAGCTCGGTATCAGCGGCATGAGCAAAACCGGCTGTTGCCAGGATGCTTGTCGCCATTAGCAGTGATTTTAGTGTCTTGCTTCCCATTTTAGTCTCCTGTTGCACCCTCATGAGTAGTGCCGTTAATGAGAGCCCGGGCCCCTAGCGGGACCCAAGGATCTCTTTCAGTTCCGAAAGCGCCGGGCGAAGCCTCTGTTGATTGCTTTCGAGAATTCTTGTTGCTTTGTTCGCATCTTTTGCGCCGGCAGCGAGTAGTACCGCCTCTTTTACTGAGCCTCCGCTTGCATCAAGCCATTTTGCAGCTTCACCCGGATCGCAAACACTTATTGCCGAGACAATCCGAACCGCCCTCTCGCGCAATTTAATGTTGTCCGCCACCAGATTGACCATGTAGCCGTCATGTACATGCCCAAGATGGATCGCCATCAGGGTAGATAACAGATTAAGGGCGATTTTCTGCGCCGTACCGGCACCCATCCTGGTCGAACCCGCGACCATTTCCGCCGGAGTTTCCAATGCAATGACAACATCAGCACCGTCAAAGATCGGTGCGTTACGATTATTGGCAATCGAAATGATTTTAAGCCCGCGCTTCCTGGCTTCGTCAATTGCTGCCAGAGCATAAGGCGTTGTACCGCTTGCCGACACCGCTATCAGACAATCGCCTGCCCTCAAATCTGCCTCGGCGATGTCTTTGGCAGCTTGACTAACGTCATCCTCATAGGTTCCGGCAAGACGATTAAGGCTGGCAATACCTCCAGCGATCAGAATGACAATCCTGTCCGGGGCGATACCATAGGTGCCAGGAATTTCCAGCGCATCGGCCAGAGCCATGAGACCTGAACTTCCTGCAGCTGCATATACCAACCTGCCGCCACCCGAAATGGTTTCAGCAGCGATCTGTGCCGCCTCCGCAATTGGATCCAACGCATTAGCGACGACTTCTGCAGCAGCGATTTGCGCATCAAGCAGCAAACGTACAACAACGTCCGGCGACTTCTCGTCAAGACCGGTCGCTCTATCATTGCGTTGCTCGGTGCGGCTAGGTTCCACTCTGCTCTCCTCGTTTTTATAATTAATGCCAAAAAAATACCACTTGTCCAGTAAATCTTAAAAAAATCCTGCAGTCATTTGCATCGGTGTAATTTTATGCATATATAACAATATATTACAGAAAAATTTGAAAATACGTAAATTAACGCTTGGCTATTGGTACTTTATTGGTATTCTATTTACGGAGGGCTATTTGTCGTGACTTATCTCCTAGGAATCGATGGCGGTGGAACAGGTTGCAGAGCGGCATTGGCTGATCTGAACGGCCGCATCCTTGGTATAGGCAAGAGCGGCGCCGCCAATGTCATGACCGATATGGATATGGCGCGCGGCAATATAATGGACGCCACTGATGCTGCATTTGCCAGCGCAGGCATCGATAAATCACACGTAGGTTCTCTGTCCGCAGTGTTGGGGCTCGCCGGCGCAAATGTTGGCGACAACGCTGCAAACTTGAAAGCCTCACTCCCGTTCAAGGATGCATTGGTTTTATCAGATGGCTTGATCGCGCTTCAGGGCGCAATAGGCAATAATGACGGTACAGTCGTCATTCTGGGAACGGGCTCGCTCTTTATTGCGCGCGAAGGAGATAAGGTCCAGTTCGCGGGCGGTTGGGGATTCAAGGTCGGCGACCTCGGCGGCGGCGCACGTTTAGGTCGACATCTGCTCGAGGAAACGCTTTTAGCATATGATCGTTTCCGCCCTGCATCCGAACTTACACAAGCCGTCATGCAGCGTTATGAAAACAACCCGCATAACATTGTACGATTTGCGCATGCGGCAACTCCGAGCGACTTCGGAACGCTCGTGCCGATGATATTCGACTATGCTGCCGTCGAAGATGCGGTTGCTCTTGCTATCCTACAAACCGCCATAGACCAGATTGAGCAGGGCCTCGACACTATCATGTCAGCACGACAGACACGCCTTTCCCTTCTGGGCGGCCTTGGTCCGCTCTATGAAAAGCGCCTGTCAACGCGTTATCAAGAGAAGCTACAAAAACCGCTGAACGACGCTCTTGCCGGAGCGGTGCAACTCGCAGTTTTGAATTTCGCTTCAAAATCGGCGGAGTGTATTCATGTCTGACGGCCTGATTAATATTCTTCCGACCCTCAATGACGGATCGATTGCCGGTGGCCCTCTTTATGTAAAATTGCAGCGGCTAATTGAAAATGCCGTGCTTGATGGCCTACTGAAACCCGGAGACGCATTGCCGCCGGAACGCGAGCTTGCCGCAATTGCCGATATTTCTCGCGTAACTGTTCGCAAAGCGGTTCAGGGTTTGGTGAGTGATGGTTTACTCATACAGCGTCACGGCTCCGGCACATTCGTCGCGCCTCGCTCTGCTCGGGTGGAGCAATCGCTGACACATCTGACATCATTTACGGAAGATATGGCGCGGCGCGGCATGGTTGTTCGCTCGACATGGCTTGATCGTGGCATCTATGTCCCCTCGCCTGAGGAAATGGTGACGCTGGGTCTGACTTCTGGCGAAAGAGTATCCCGGATCAGCCGCCTGCGTGTTGCCAATGATACGCCTATGGCAATCGAGAGAGCCGCTTTGTCTGTGCATGTTTTACCCAATCCGGAACTGGTTACTCTGTCGCTTTATGCAGTGCTGGCCGCCCGCGGCAATCGTCCCGTTCGTGCGATACAGCGTATCTCGGCGGCAATACTTAAAGAGAACGATGCAAAATTGCTTGAGGTTCCTACCGGTTCGGCCAGTTTGAATATTGAGCGAATCTCCTATCTTGATTCGGGAAAAGTGATTGAGTTCACCCGGTCCATTTATCGCGCAGACGCCTATGAGTTTGTTGCTGAGCTGAAACTCGGCGACAGTTCGGAAATATCAGGAGCAGTACTTTGAACAAGGCAACATTGATGCGGGAAGAGATATTGTCGATTCCCGACGTGACAACTCGTTTTCTGGATAGCTCCCGCGCCACGCTTGCCGCAGCTGGTGCAAAGCTGCGCGAAAAAAATCCACCATTTCTGGCATCCATAGCACGGGGGTCGTCAGACCATGTCACGGCATTCCTGAAATATTCCAGCGAGTTAACGGCAGGTATTCCAGTTGCATCACTTGGGCCATCGGTCGCTTCCATTTATGGCATAACCTTGAAACTGGGTAGCGCGGCCACTTTGTCCATCTCGCAATCCGGCAAGAGCCCCGATATTGTCAGCATGACAAAGGCAGCACGCGAAAGCGGCGCACTTACCATCGCAATTACAAATGTAATTAATTCCGATCTTGCCAATGCAAGCGATCTGCCAATCGATATACTTGCCGGTCCAGAGCGTAGTGTTGCGGCGACAAAATCCTTCGTGAGTTCCGCAGTTGCAGGCCTTGCTTTGATCGGGCATTGGACCAACGATCAAAAGCTGCTTGCTGCCATCGATGACCTTCCCTCAGCAATGGCGAAGGCCGTAATGTGCGACTGGTCGCCATTCGCAGCGGCGTTGGAAAACGAAAACTCGCTTTTTATTCTTGGGCGCGGACCTTCTCTGGCCATTTCCAATGAGATTGCCTTGAAATTCAAGGAAACCAGCGGTGTTCACGCGGAATCATACAGCGCCGCAGAAGTGATGCATGGGCCAAAGGCTATTGTCGGCAAAGGCTTTCCAGTTTTGGTGCTTGCCGCAAGGGACGCCGCAGAAGCATCGCTCGTCGATGCCGCCGATCGTCTTGCCGATCAGGGTGCTGCTGTCTTCCTGACATCAAACAAGCCGTCAAAGGCAACGGCCCTGCCCTTTGTCGCTACGTCGCATCCACTCACCGATCCGCTGGCGCTGCTCGTTTCATTCTACGCATTTGTAGAAGGGTTTGCCCGTAGCCGTGGCTTTAATCCCGATGAACCGCCTCACTTGCGAAAAGTGACGGAGACCATATGAGTACCGTCTACGCCATTACCGGTGCCGTCATTTTCGATGGAGAAAACTGGCACGAAAACGCCGCACTGGTTGTGGAACACGGCACAGTTAAAAGCATCGAAGCCACAAGCGCTCTAACTGCGGATATTCGCCGGGTTGAGATGAACGGGGGGAAACTTGTACCCGGGTTCATCGACGTTCAGGTGAATGGCGGTGGCGGGGTATTGCTCAATGACGGGCCGAGTATCGACGCTATCCGGACCATCTGCGATGCACATTTTGCTTTTGGCACAACGGCTCTGCTGCCAACGCTGATTACAGATACCCCGGAAACAACGGCAGCGGCTATTGCGGCGAGTAAAGCAGCGGCACAGGACAAAGTCGCTGGGTTTATTGGTCTCCACCTCGAAGGCCCTCATCTGTCTGTTAGCCACAAAGGCACGCACGATCCCAAGCTGATCCGGCCTATGGACGATGCAGATTTGATTGCAATTATCGAAGCTGTTCAGGAGATTCCGGTACTTCTCACCACCGTCGCCCCCGAAACGGTATCGCCGGAAAAAATCAAGGCAATGGTCGACGCAGGCGTCATTGTTAGCCTTGGTCACAGCGGGGCATCATATGAAACAGCCTTGGCTGCGCAAGCGGCTGGCGCATCAATGGTCACACACCTTTTTAATGCAATGAGCCAGCTTGGCCATCGCAGCCCTGGCGTTGTGGGTGCGACTTTGCAATCGGGAGAATTGTCAGCCGGACTGATTGCCGATGGTTTTCATGTCGACAAAGCGTCCATGTCGATTGCGCTGCGAGCCAAACAAGGCCCGGCGAAGATATTTCTGGTGACTGATGCGATGTCTACAATAGGCACGGATATCACGTCATTCACCCTTAACGGCAGAACCATAACGCGCGCCGGTGGCCGCCTGACGCTTGAAGACGGCACACTTGCTGGTGCCGATCTTGACATGATCTCGGCCGTTCGCTTCGTGCACCAGCAATTGGGGCTTACGCTTGATGAATCATTGCGCATGGCCTCACTTTATCCTGCCCAGAGTATTCGCATTGATCACACTCATGGCCGCTTATTGCCGGGCTATGAGGCAAATATTGTCCATTTAACTGAAAATCTTGACGTTGATCACGTCTGGATTGGCGGCGACCTTCACTATGCGCGTTGACGTCCGGCTCTAATTGACCATAGACTCCACGCCATTCTACAGGAGTGCATCATGGCCAAGGACGCATTGATCGTCATCGATGTTCAGAACGATTTTTGCGAAGGCGGTGCCCTAGCCGTGTCTGGTGGCAACGAAATTGTTCCGATCATCAACAAGCTGATACTCCGCTTCGACAGAGTTATCCTGACGCAGGACTGGCACACACCAGCTCATTCGAGCTTCGCATCAAGCCATCCGGGAAAAGCGCCCTTTGAAACCATTGCCATGCCCTACGGCGAGCAGACTCTTTGGCCGGATCATTGCATACAGGGCACAAATGGCGCCGATTTTCATCCTGATCTGGAATGGACAAAAGCCGAGCTTGTCATTCGAAAAGGCTTTCGCCCGCACATTGACAGCTATTCGGCATTTTATGAGAACGACCATGTGACGCCAACTGGCCTTGCTGGTTATCTGCGAGAGCGTGGAATCACTCATGTGACGCTTGTGGGTCTCGCTACAGATTATTGTGTGGCTTACTCCGCCCTTGATGCCGCCGCCCAGGGATTTTCCGCAGAAGTCTTACTTGACGCTTGCCGGGCGATCGATCTTGGTGGTTCGCTCGCAGCAATGACCATCACAATGCGCAAAGCCGGTGTCACACTGATTTAGAGCAAAAAAGTGAACAGCTGCGCATTTTTTCCACAGGCTGACCTGCATCATTTGCCCAAAGTCAAATAACTGTTGTTTCTCTGTCACATAATGAGGATACTTAGCCCAAGCGCGCTAAAGACGACGCCTCACTATGGGAGATTATAATGACTAATCACGGCACCAAACTCACCGTGGCCTTCGGCATTTTGTTGGCCTCATCATCTGCATCGTTTGCTGTTACCGAAATCAGCTGGTGGCATGCAATGCCTGGCGCCAACGGCGAAGTCGTGCAGGCTTTGACAAAAGAGTTCAACGAAAGCCAAAGCGAATACAAAGTTGTGCCTGTGTTCAAAGGTACCTATCCGGAAGCGCTCAATGCTGGCATTGCCGCCTTCCGTGCAAAACAAGCTCCAGATATCCTTCAGGTTTTTGATGCCGGTACAGGCGTTATGATGGGAGCGGAAGGCGCGATCAAACCAGTTGCCGACATCCTTTCGATGGGCGAAACCAAGTTTGACAAGAGCCTCTATCTGCCGGGCATCGTGGCTTATTATTCAAAGCCGGACGGCACTATGCTGTCATTCCCCTATAACAGCTCTTCGCCAATCCTCTATTACAACAAAGATATATTCAAAAAGGCTGGTTTGGATGAGAATACTCCTCCAAAAACTTGGCCAGAGGTTTGGGTAGCTGCGAAGAAAATCAAGACAAGCGGCGCCGCTAATTGTGGTTACACAACAGCTTGGATGACTTGGATTCATACAGAAAATTATGCTGCATGGAATGATATTTCCTGGGGCAGCAATGAAAATGGCATCGGCGGCGTCGATGTTGAGCTGAAGATCAACTCGCCTCTTTTCGTCAAGCATTTCCAGGAACTTGCTGATCTGGCGAAAGATGGCACGTTCCGTTATGGCGGACGCACATCTGAAGCCAAGCAGCTATTCACGTCTGGTGAATGCGGCATTTACAATGATTCGTCGGGCGGTCTTGGCGACATCATCAAGTCCGGCATGAATTATGGTACCGGTCAGCTCCCTTATGAACCGGAATCCAAAAACGCACCACAAAACACCATACCGGGCGGCGCGAGCCTCTGGGTGTTTGCCGGCAAATCAGACGAACAGTACAAAGGTGTGGCTGCCTTCTTCAACTTCCTGTCTAAGACTGAAATCCAATCAAGGCTGCATCAGGTTTCGGGCTATTTGCCAGTTACGCTGGCTGCTTATGAAGACACGAAGAAATCCGGATTCTATGAAAAGAATCCTGCTCGTGAAATTCCGATCAAGCAGATGATGGGCAAGGCACCGACCGAAAACTCAAAGGGTGTTCGTCTCGTAAACCTGCCGCAGGTTCGCGATATTCTGAACGAAGAATACGAGAACATGCTCGCTGGCAAGCAGACCGCTCAACAGGCACTTGATAAGGCCGTTGAGCGTGGCAACGCAGCAATCAAGCAGGCCATTGGCCAGTAACTAAGCCGTCAAAGATACCCGCCCGTATAATCTCATACGGGCGGGCTTTGTTTAAAGCGAGGCATCATGGCATCGTCAACGCGTGTCACTTTTCCTAACAAGTTTCTGCCCTACCTTCTGCTGGCACCTCAGTTGGCAATCACGGCCGTCTTTTTTTACTGGCCTGCATCGCAAGCCATTCAGCAGTCCGTATTGCGGGAGGATCCATTTGGATTGTCGACGCAATTTGTCGGGCTAGCCAATTTCAAACGCGTTCTGAACGATCCCAATTATCTGAACTCCCTTCAGGTGACTGTGATATTCTCCATTGCCACCGCCTTAATTGCCATGGCCTTTGCACTGTTGCTTGCGGTGATGGCCGATAAAGTCATACGTGGCAAAGGCGTGTACCGGACACTGCTGATATGGCCCTATGCCGTAGCTCCTGCGATTGCCGGCATGCTTTGGCTGTTTCTATTCAACCCCTCAATGGGTACATTGGCATATCTCCTTCGCTCGACGGGATATAATTGGGATCCGCTGCTTAATAGTGATCAGGCGATGGTGCTTGTCGTTGCTGCCGCTTCTTGGAAACAGATTAGCTACAATTTCCTGTTTTTCGTTGCGGGCCTGCAGTCCATTCCTAAATCGCTGATCGAAGCTGCGGCCATTGATGGCGCCGGAGAAACAAAGCGTTTTTGGACCATTATATTCCCGCTTCTCGCGCCAACGACATTTTTCTTGCTGGTCGTTAATACGGTTTACGCCTTCTTCGATACGTTCGGCATCATTCATGCCGTTACAGGGGGCGGTCCGGGAAAAGCAACAGAAACTCTGGTCTACAAGGTCTACAATGACGGGTTCGTCAACCTGATCCTTGGCGACTCGGCGGCGCAATCCGTTATTCTGATGGTAATTGTCATTGCTATGACAGCGGTACAATTCCGCTATGTCGAGCGCAAAGTCCATTACGGCTGAGGGGAACCAGAGTCATGATTCAAAACAACCCCATAGGCCGCATCATCGCCCATATCATTTTGATTGTCGGCATTTTGATCGTTGCATTTCCAATCTACTACACCTTTGTAGCGTCAACCCAGACATTGCAGGATATTATCCGTCCGCCACTATCGTTGTTGCCGGGAGGTCATTTCTGGGAGAATTATTCCAGCGCTCTTTTCGGTGGCATCGGCAAGATCGGCGGCGTTGGCGTTGACCGTCTTTTGCTCAACACGCTTGTCATGGCGCTCGGCATTGCCATCGGCAAAATCATCATTTCCATCTTGTCCGCCTACGCGATCGTATTTTTCCGCTTTCCGGGACGCATGTTTTTCTTCTGGTTCATCTTTATAACGCTGATGCTGCCCGTCGAAGTGCGCATTCTGCCCACCTACAAAATTATGGTCGACCTTGGACTGATCGATACCTATACAGGCCTTATCCTTCCCCTCATGGCTTCGGCTACGGCCACACTTTTGTTCAGACAATTCTTCATGACAATTCCAGGCGAGCTGGTTGAAGCAGCCCGCGTGGACGGGGCTGGCCCGTGGCGCTTCTTCAAGGATATTCTGCTGCCCTTGTCGAAGACCAATATCGCGGCCCTGTTCGTCATCCTCTTCATCTATGGCTGGACCCAATATCTCTGGCCATTGCTCATGACCAATCGCAACGATATGGCGACCATCGTCATTGGGCTGCGCAAAATGATCGACTTCACCGACGCCAACACACAATGGCATCTGGTGATGGTCACCTGCATTCTCGCCATCCTGCCCCCAATTCTGGTCGTTGTTTTGATGCAACGCTGGTTTGTGCGCGGACTGGTTGAAACGGAGAAATAATATGGCAAGTGTAGAACTAACCGATGTCCGCAAAGTCTATGGAAGCTCCGTTGAAGCGGTAAAGGGCGTAAATATTTCTATCAATGACGGTGCGCTATGCGTGCTGGTCGGTCCATCGGGCTGCGGAAAATCTACTCTGCTTCGAATGATTGCCGGCTTGGAATCCATTACGGACGGCACCGTAAAAATCGATAGCACAGTCGTTAATAATCTCGGTCCCGCTGAAAGGGACATCGCCATGGTTTTTCAGAATTATGCGCTTTATCCGCATATGAAGGTCTACGATAACATGGCATACGGGCTGCGTAACCGCGGCATGCCTAAAGACGAAATCGACAAACGCGTTAGGGACGCCGCACAAATCCTTGAATTGACTCAGCTTCTCGAGCGACGCCCCAAGGAGCTTTCCGGTGGCCAACGTCAGCGTGTCGCAATGGGGCGCGCCATTGTACGCAGTCCGAAAGTGTTCCTCTTTGACGAACCGCTTTCCAATCTGGATGCAAAACTGCGTGGCCAGATGCGAGTGGAAATTAAAAACCTGCAACGCCAACTGGGCGTGACGAGCGTTTACGTTACCCACGATCAGCTGGAAGCAATGACGCTTGCAGACATACTCGTAGTCATGAACGGCGGTGCGGTCGAGCAAATCGGAGCTCCGCTGGATATATACGAGAAACCGGCCAGCACCTTCGTCGCAAGTTTTATTGGCGCGCCGCCCATGAACCTCGTCCCTGTCACGGCCGATGGTTCGGGACTCATCCTCAAGGATGGCACGCGTATTGGTGCTCAAGGTCTGGCGGTTCCAACATCGGGCGCTGTCATCGGCTTCCGTCCTGAAGATCTGGAAGTATCAGCCGGAACCAACACTCATATCGGTGGTTTGGCGCTTGATCTGAAGGTTCTTGGTGTAGAACCAATCGGCGCGGAGAGCTATGTTTATGGCATTATTGGCGGTGAACGTGTCGTTGTCCGTGTGTCCGGACGCTCTACCTCACAGACTGACGATCATCTGCGCGTGATAATTCCAAAGGAAAAGCTGCATCTCTTTAATGAGGCCGGAAAACGTATCTGAAAGCAAAAAACCTCCCCCGTTTACGGGGGAGGTTTTCATTCGGGCTGGCAATATTAATTACCAGCTTGGAACGGCAGCGCCCTTATACTTGTCCAAGATGAACTGCTTTACAGGCTCCGAGTGATAGGACTCGACCAAGGTCTTTACCCAAGGCTTGTCCTTATCCGCGGTGCGGACTGCAATCAGGTTAATGTAGGGTGCCTTCTCGCCTTCTTTCAAGATCGTATCCTTCATCGGATCAAGACCGGCTTCAAGCGCGTAATTGGTATTGATTGCTGCTGCATCAACGTCATCAATTGAACGTGGCAGTTGAGCAGCATCGAGTTCAACGAATTTAAAGTTCTTGGTGTTTTCCGTCACATCGGCTGGAGTAACTTTCAAGCCCACACCGTCTTTCAGCTTGATTGCACCCTTGTCAGCCAGAATAAGCAAAGCACGTCCGCCATTGGTCGGATCGTTCGGAATCGCAATTGTAGCTCCGTCCGCCAACTCATCGAAACTCTTCACTTTTTTCGAATAGATGCCCATCGGAAAATTGACCGTGTAAGCGACGTCAACAAGGTCGAATTTGCGATCTGCAATCTGATTGTCGAGATATGGCTTATGTTGGAAAGAGTTGGCATCGAGCTCGCCATCGTTCAGTGCCTGGTTTGGCACGACATAATCGGAAAATTCCAATATCTCGATATCAAGACCCTTGGGCTTTGCAACTTCCGCAACCTTTTCCAGAATTTGCGCGTGCTCGCCCGGTGTCACACCAATCTTGATTGTTTCGGCCAAAGCCGCAGTCGCGCTTAGGCTCATTGCCAAGGCGGCGACGCCAAGAATCTTTTTCAGCATTTTATACTCCTGTTCAAGAATGATTACTTTGGTCGATTACGCTTGTCGAATTGACGAGCTAGCCGGTCACCCGCGCTCTGCACCAATTGCACGAGCACGATGAGGACGACCACGACGATGGCCATCACATCCGGCATGAAACGTTGGTAACCATATCGGATACCAAGATCGCCTAGTCCGCCACCGCCGATTGCGCCGACCATGGCCGCATAGCCAATGAGGCTGACGATCGTAAGCGTCAGGGCTGAAGCGATACCGGGCCGGGCTTCGGCAAGCAGAACCTTAAAAACGATCTGCATCGGACTAGCACCCATAGCACGCGCAGCTTCAGTAAGACCGGGATCGACCTCACGAATCGCCGTTTCAACCAAGCGGGCAATAAAGGGTATCGTTGCAATGGTCAGCGGAACAATCGCGGCGGTTGTACCAATGGAGGTGCCTGCAATAGCCCGCGTGAATGGAATGATGGCTACAACCAAAATGATAAACGGAGTGGACCGAGTGGCGTTGACGACAAGTCCCAACGCTTTGTTTATTGAAGGAGCTGGAAATAGTTCGCCGCGACCGCTCGTTGCCAGAAAAACTCCAAGCGGAATGCCAAATAACGACCCTATCAGGCCGGCCACGGCAACCATGTACAGTGTCTGTCCTGTTGCCTTGAATAAAAGAGCCAGAATATCAGCGGACATAGCCCAACACCTCCGATGACAGACCATGATCGGCGAGGAAATTGCGTGCTAAATCTATTTTTTCCAGATCAGCCAAGAGCGAGACAACCAGCATGCCGAAGGGTCTGCCTGCAATCTCGTCGACTGCTCCAGCCATGATATTGACCTCAATACCCAGATCACTGCCAAGCCGCGCAAGCATAGGCTCCGTTGCGTTCTCCCCCTTAAAGATAACTCGTAAGATGGTATGCGAGCCAGGTGTGGCAACGTTGGTCATGCGGCTGGTGAGAAACTCGGGAAGATGCATTCCAGCCAAGCCGCCGAGAAGTGCCCGTGTCGTTTCATGCTTGTGGCCGGTGAACACATCGAATGTTGCACCCTGCTCGACAATGCGGCCACCATCAATAACGGCCACATGAGCGGCTATCGTTTTGATCACTTCCATTTCATGCGTGATCAAAAGAACTGTAAGCCCCAGATCGCGATTGATTTTCGTCAAAAGCGCGAGGATGGAGCGCGTTGTTTCCGGATCGAGTGCCGAGGTCGCCTCATCCGAAAGCAATAATTTGGGTTCCGTCGCCAAGGCGCGGGCAATACCGATACGCTGCTTTTGACCGCCAGACAGTTCAGACGGGTAGCGGTTACGTTTATCGGAAAGCCCGACCAGATCAAGCAGAGGGGTAACCCTCTTCTCGATCGTCTGCTTGTCGATACCGGCAATTTCCAAAGGCAAAGCAATATTATCAAAGGCAGTCCGGGAAGACAGAAGATTGAAGTGCTGGAAAATCATGCCAATCGAGCGCCGTACGGAGCGAAGGTTCTTTTCATCCAGACCTGCTACATCCGTACCATCAACCAGGACATGACCGGAGGTAGGTTTTTCAAGACCATTAACCAAGCGGATAAGCGTCGATTTACCTGCCCCCGAACGGCCGATGATGCCAGTTACTGAGCCACGAGGAACGATGAGGTCGACATTGTCCAGTGCAACAACCTCGGCTCCGCTACTGCCAGCGCCAAAACGTTTTGATACTTGTTGAAACTCAACCATAGGCTTGGCGGTCGATCCATCGCCTGGCCGCAGATCGAGGGGGCTTTGTGCCGTTTTATTCATAACTGCCATATTCATTTGCGGCGCTCGCACAACCGCCCTGTTGTCTGTTTGCGACCGTCTATATAGACGATCTGCGATTTTCGATAGGCCTTGACAACAGACATGAACATTTCAACTTCGGATTGTTGATGGCAGCTATGTGCCGTTGCCATCAACATAGGTGATGCCTGCCGAAATCGACACGCAAGATATTTCTCAAATTTAACGCGGGCCGGAATCTTGTTCTAAAGATCGCGGCTATCGTAGCCAATTAGGCTGTTATCTAATTTATTATGCTGCAGCGCGGTATCGCTCCAACCAATGGGCATATGCTGGTGGCAGAATCCATGACGGCTTTTCAACGCCAAGTTCTTTGGCTGCGCGATAAGGCCAATGAGGCTCGTCGAGCAGCGGGCGACCAAGCATGACAAGATCAACCGATCCATCACGCAAAAGACCCTCCGCCTGTTGCGGGGTGCTGATGTACCAGGATGTTGATGCCGGCAGGCCGGTTTCATTTTTAACACGGGCAGCAAGAGGACCAAGGAAAGCAGGGCCCCAAGGAATATTGGCTTTGCCACCGGAGAAGCCCATACTGACGTCGATGAAGTCCAATCCATCGGCCTTTAGCAGTTTTATCAGCTCGATTGCTTCCGCCACTGTTTCTTCATCATTGCCATCATACTCAATCACGCCAAGGCGCATTGTCAGGGGTAAGTTCTGCGGCCAGACCTTGCGTACTGCCTGCAGCGTTTCACGAAGAAAGCGCGAGCGGTTTTCGAAACTGCCGCCATAGGCATCTGTACGTTGGTTGGAATGTTTGGACAGGAAGCTTTGGGCAAGATAACCATGCGCAAAATGTAGTTCCAACCACTCGAAGCCACTCGCAAGAGCCCGTGTTGCACTGTCAACGAAAGCATTTTTTATGCCTTCTATTTCGGCCAGTGTCATTTCCCGAGGCACCTTCGATAAGCCGCCGCCATAAGCTATCGCGGAAGGCGCAATAATTTCCCAACCGCGCGGATCATCGGAAGCGATGTGATCGTCACCTTCCCATGGCCGATTTGCACTTGCCTTACGTCCGGCATGTCCGATCTGTATACCTGCAACTGCTCCCGCCGCTTTGATCGTTTTGACCGCCTTAGCCAATTCTGCTGCTTGGGTATCGTTCCATAGTCCAGAGCAAGCCGGAGTAATCCGGCCTTCCGGAGTGACGGCCGTAGCCTCCACGATAACAAGGCCAGCACCTCCTCTGGCCAAACCGCCCAAATGTACGTGGTGCCAATCATTGATTACACCGTCGACCGCGGAATATTGGCACATTGGTGATACTGCGATGCGATTACGTAGCGTGACGCCCTTAAGGGTAAAGGGCTCAAAAAGAGTGGTCATAGGTTTTCTCCAACTGCAATTGTTCGATTGTTCGATATTATTCGAACAATAGCAATACACAAAAATTTGTGTTATCAAGGAATCATGAGACAGTTTGTGCATCCTTCTTCGTCGGATATTCGGCTCGAATCCGTACTTCACGCTTTGAGCGACCCGGTTAGACTTTCAATTGTCCGGCAATTGGCCCGTGAAGGTGAAGCCACATGTGCAGCGCTTGATGGCGGTCGCCCCAAGTCAAGCATGTCCCATCATTTCCGTATTCTGCGGGAGTCGGGCGTTGTAAAAACCCGCAACGAAGGGACATCCCATATGAACGAGCTTCGATCACATGATCTGGAGAACGTTTTCCCTGGCTTACTGACGGCAATTCTCAATGCCACGCCAAATATTTGAGCCCCAAACTTCAGCTTGAGCCGTCACATTTCCTAAAGGGATGGATGCTTCAAGCCAAATTCCGCTTATCAACAAGTCAAACAAGAGTGAATTCTATAAAGACTATACTTTGCGCAGAAAGTATACGATAATAAATAATAAATTGTTATTTTGCCGATATATGCAGTCAACAATTAGATTCCAACCAATGATACATATGTTGCACTTGACATCTATCCTCAATTGTCTAGATTTTTCTGCCTTAAAGACATTGGTAACTAATATAAAGAATGTGAAGTATTTTAACGAATACAGAACTCATAACGGATAAGACTGACTGGTCCGTTTTATCTTGCCGAGGCTCCGCGTGCGACTGTCAAGCTTCCATACTTTTGACGCTGTCCGATCGATGTTCGGCATGCGCGGAAACATAAATCCCGTTGTAAAACGGCGCGTTTACGCGGAGCAGATGGACGTTGCGCTCAGGCTGGCGCCTTTCACAGTTCTGGTGGCAATGTGTGTTGTGTTCGTTGTCACTTACGTTTTCTGGGACCTCGGCCCCCGCCCCTATTTGGCTGGCCTGGCGTTGGTCGTCGCTTTCATGACCGCCGTTTCCCTATTTGCCTGCTGGCAATGGTATAATGTTCCGAAAGTAAAGGAACTGGGCTTTGATGCCATAAAGTACCTCATCATCGTATCTGCTCTCTATGGCATTTGCCTTGGAAGCATACCACTGATGCTTTTCCTGGATGCCGACGCCTATCACCGGCTCCTCATAGCTTGTACCGCCGCGGGTCTGATGGCGACGGGCATTGGGGTAGCCGTCGTGCCGCTTGCAGCGATCGCTTATTCCGGCACGATCATCACCGGCTCCTTTTTCGCATTAGCCTCCACCGGCGAGGATTTTTTCCTTTTCATCGCAATTTTGCTGGCCTTCTACGCGCTTTTCATTTTGTTCACCATTGTTCACATGAGCAATCTCATTGTTATGAGAACTCTCGATCAGATCAAGGTGGAGCAGCAAAAAGAGGTTATCAGCCTGCTACTCTATGATTTTGAAGAAAATGCCAGTGATTGGATCTGGGAAACTGATGCTGACCTCAAACTACAGCATACATCGCCTCGCCTTGCTCAGATTTCCGCGAAAGCAATGCGCGACCTGCAGGGCATGCCTTTCGCGCAGCTTTTCAAGATAGACCAATCGCATGCAGACGCAGCGATAAAGGTCGGTTCGATCTGGCAGGCAATCGAAAACCGGACAACTTTCCGCAACCATATCCTGCCGGTGAATATCAAGGGCGAAACGCGCTGGTGGTCGCTTACGGGCAAACCAATTTTCGATAATGCCGGCCAATTCGTCGGATATCGCGGCGTTGGGTCGGACGTGACTGCGGCAAAACAATCCGAAGACCAATTGTCTTATCTGGCGCGCTATGACGTGTTGACTGATTTGCCCAACCGTACATTGTTCAACGATCAATTGAGTGAGGCGACAAAGAACCTGGAACACGGCCTGCGCAGCTTCGCTGTGTTCTGTATAGATCTTGATGAATTCAAGACCGTTAATGACAGTTTCGGCCACGGCATTGGCGATCAATTGCTGAAACAGGTCGCCGACCGTCTCCGGGGCAGTTCGCCGTCCACCTACACCGTTGCTCGTTTGTCGGGAGACGAATTTGCCATATTGGCAAATGGCGCCGACCACGCCGCGGCAACGGAACTTGCCCATCAACTGGTACACAATATTTCGCAGCCATTTTGGATCGACGGCATCCAGATCAACATCCATATCAGCATTGGCATTGCGATTGCCCCGACCGATAGCGTCAATGATATTATGCGCTGTGCAGATTTGGCGCTTTACCGTACCAAGAATGAAGGGCGTAACAGCTATCGGTTCTATGAAGTCGAAATGGATGCTCGGATAGAAGCCAAGCGTGCACTCGCCATGGACCTGCGCGGTGCGTTGGCCCGTAACGAATTCATCTTGCACTTCCAGCCGATTGTTTCGGCCTCAACGCTCAAGACTGTCGGGTTTGAAACGCTGTTGCGATGGAAGCATCCCGTTCACGGATTTATCTCGCCGACGGTCTTCATTCCCATAGCAGAGGAAACCGGTAACATTATTCCGCTTGGGGAATGGATCATTCAGGAAGCGTGCCGGACAGCGGTCGATTGGCCCGCCGATATCCATGTGGCAATCAATATCTCGGCGATCCAGTTTCGCCATTCCGATCTTGCCTCGATTGTGCGCGATGCGCTGACAAAGAACAAACTTAATCCCAGCAGGCTCGAACTGGAAATCACGGAATCCGTATTTCTCGAAGCAAATGTCGCTGCTATTTCGCTGCTCCGGCAGTTCCGCGCCATGGGTGTCAGCGTTGCGCTTGATGATTTTGGTACCGGATATTCCAGCCTGAGCTACTTGCGAAAAATGCCGTTCGACAAAATCAAAATCGATCAGTCTTTTGTTCGCGACCTTCCACATAATCGCGGTAGCTTGGCAATTATCAGAGCGGCCATGGGTCTGGGGGCAAGCATGGGCATGAAGATTACTGCTGAAGGTGTCGAGACGCGCGAGCAACTTGCATGCCTTCAAAAGGAGGGCTGCGATCAGGTGCAAGGCTTCCTTTTCAGCCCAGCCGAGCCGGTAGAGAAAACCTTTGCCCTGCTCGAATTTGATCGCGAAAGATATCAGGTCGCAAGCTAGAGCAAATTTTTCTTAGAGTAACATGGATCGATCCTGATTGGGCACGCTCGATATCAGGCTTGTCGCTTTGACTGTTCAATCGTTTTCGGGTGGTAGCTAGGTGACAGACGCGAGTCTTTTGGCCAGTATGCCAAAAAGCCCTTGATGACCTCTCCGGGTATGTCGAGCGGGTTATAATTGTCCCTGTCAACAAACATCAATGATTGCTCGCCATGCCCTAGAAGGCCTTGCGAACGGCTGTGAATCTCGTGACTTAAAGTCACGAACTTTCGATTGTGACGAGCAATCTTGATCCTGACAGTGATCTGCTCGAACTCTTTCGACTCCCGCCGGTAATCATGCGTGAAGGAACGGGTAAGAATATAGAAGCGAGTGGTAGCAAGATCAAAATCCGGCATGCAGACATTGAAAAACAACTCGCGCGCTTTGCCGACCCAGCGTACATAATTTGCAAAATACACATTACCGACCGAGTTGGTATCATCGTAGGTCGGAACAAGCTGCATAACGAACCACTCCCCATCGAAGCCATGTGAAGGTGTTGTTTCTTCATTACCCGACGACATCAAAGGTGCAGACATCGCCATACGCAAGGGTTGATCGACAATGTCCACGGGGATGGCTTTAGAGCGCGGCCCGACCAGCTCGATAATAACTGGAAGAGCACCGATAAGACCAATGAATGGCGATATCACCAAGAAACCCGGAATTGGCTCGACATAGCCAATTACAAAAATCAACGATGATCCACATCCAATCATGAAACTCAAAACCGGATCGAAGCGCGCCTTCGCTCCCAAAGCCTCACAAACAAGATTTGCCGACGCGCTGACAAACAGTGTCGCAAACGGCATCATAAAATACATCAGCGAAAAATTTGCTGGCACGGCAGCATAGGAAACCCATGTTGCTCCAATCAGCAGCCAGAGCGGTGAAGACGCAATGTTGTCCGGAATGAGCGCAAGCAACGGACTGTTACTACGCAGGTTTTTTCCCTTCAAAAACCACGAAGTTGCACAGTAAAAGCTGTCAACGGTCGACGCCATGGCTATCGTTGTCCAAATCACGAAGGCCACTGCAAGATAGGGCTGGCCATTTTCAGCAGCCAGTACCGTTGCTGCTGAAACTGCCCCTTGCGCGCTTGGCAAACCATCAATGGAAAGAATGCTGCCAATAGGGCCTACGGCTGACGCCGTAAGTGCATTGAGAAACAGAAACCCAAAAAAGAGCAAGGCTCCCATGCCGTAAGCGAGCCCAACATTTCCGCCTTCGCGCTTGATAGTCACAGCACGTTGCCAATGCTGTATATCCAACCATGGCCCGAGTAAAAAGCCGATCAGCGTTGGCATAATCAGGCCATAGAAACGCGCATCAAAACTTTGCAATGGAACGCCAGGATAAGACGAGGTTTTTGCCAGCCCCAAGTAAAGCACTATGCCGGCGGTCACACCAACCCCCGTATAAACAATGTGTAGCAACTTCAATTGCTGCAAGTTCAGTGCATGGCCAATAGCGCAGGCAAACAGGAGCAGAAGAGCAACACCAAGACCGGAACCTTCACCAACGACGGGCTGCCAGAGATAGGCGACAAATCCGAAGATTGTTACAACCAGCGCGGCCATCTGAAACAGGAGGAAAACGCCCGCATAGCGGCCTTCAATATCTTTGATAATCTGGTCCGGCGAGCGTTTGGTACGCCCTAGAATATAACCGAATAACCAAAGCCCCCCGACATTGGCTATTGCAAATCCAAAGAAGCCCAGCCAGCCATATGTCAGCGTGACATGAATGGAATAAAAGAATCCCAATCCCCAAAGCCAAGAGAGGCCAATTGTCGGCGCCCAAAGTAAATCCCGCACAAACTTCATGATATCCAGCTTTTCCAAAACCGGTGACCCACACACCAACATTAATCGATGTTATTCGCCGTGATAAGTCAATGATTTGCGCCCCATGCGCGCATCATGAAACCGTACTTTTTTAACGTGCTCAATTTGAAGGCAGAATTACTTCATCTAAAGAGGTTTTTGTGCCTATTTGAGCGTATCACCTGCCTAATGTCAGACCAATAACACATCTTCATGGCGACATGCTTTCAAATTTGAGGGCGGGTGCTATTGCCACCATAACAGTCGGATGATCTATAATTGTGGCAGGAAGGAATATTCATGAATCGCAATATGCTTTTACTGGTCATCGGCGGGCTGATCGTTCTGGTCGCAGGTTTGGGATTTTACATTTACGACAAAGAGTCAAAGCCCGATGGCATCGAGCTTAAGATCAATGAGAGCGGGATTTCCATTCAGGAAAACTAACGAGCGTCGAATCGCTTACAGGTTTGCAATTTTCCGCAAATCATTAACGGCGCCCAGGGCAGCGGCAAGGACGGGCGCTCCCTTTGTAAGCCCGTCACCCTTGACCGGAAATGGATGATGCCAGCCACCAGCCTCTTTAACGAGACAATATCCAGCCATACAATCCCAAGCGTGCATGTAGGGTTCGTAATAGCCTACCAGTCTACCGGCTGCCACATAGGCGAGCATCAGCGCACCAGAACCGTTACGGATGAAGTTTCCACCAGCATCCAGTAGCTTTTCGACAATAAGAGCGACACTTGCCGGGCTCACATGATGGTTCGCACCTATTCCTGTGACCGCGTCACGGATTGTTCGCTCGCCATTAAGCGTCAGCAGCTTGCCATTCAGTCGCGCGCCCATTCCCACCGCTGACGCATATAGCTCGTCATTGCATGGAACATAGATTACGCCGATGGCGATTTCTTCGCCGTGGAGCGCAGCAATCGAAATACACCAGCTAGGCATGCCATTGACGAATGGGCTGGTACCATCGATCGGATCGATAACCCACGTATAGTCAGATGTACCGGAGCTAACACCGTATTCTTCGCCCAATATAGCGTCATCGGGGAAGCTTCCGATAATCCGGGACCGGATAAGCTCTTCTACTTCCCGATCTGCGATGGACACCACATCTTGAGGATCGGCTTTTGTCTCGACAATCAACTGTTCTCGCGCATTGAAATATTTCAGTGCAAGCACTCCGGCTTCAACTGCCATCTTTCGGGCCAAATCCAAGCGGTCTTCAAGATGGGCGGCATGCGATGTCATTATCTGTTCCCCTGATATAAATAGTGGTCGCTCAACTATTGATGAGTGCTATGCCACGGTGGTGAAATCCGATGCTAATATTGGTCCCTGGTTCCAAGCGCTGATCTACCGCCGGATCGACGACAAAGAGCGTGCCAGATTCCGTCTCGACTTCGTATTCCACGTGATCGCCAAGATAGGCCATAAACTTGATTCTCCCGGGAAACGCAGCATTCTCCGCAGCCGATAAAGTGATGGCATTCGGCCTCACCGCAAGTTTGGCCGGACCAGGCACAGAATGACTGCGAGCCGGAACGCGATGTTCAAGCTTTCCAACTTGTACGATCGCTTGGCCATTTTCGGTGCGAAGCACTTCACAAGGCACAACATTGGCTTCGCCTATGAAATCGGCAATGAACGAAGACACAGGTGCTTCGTAAAGTTCGCGCGGAGAACCCTGCTGCGCCACAACGCCGTTCTGCATCACAATAATTCGATCGGATACAGCCAAGGCCTCCTCCTGATCGTGTGTTACGTAAACGGCTGTAAAGCCAAGGCGTTGTTGCAGTTCGCGAATTTCTGTTCTCACGCGGCGGCGCAACCGTGCGTCAAGATTGGATAGTGGCTCATCCAGCAACAAGACTTGTGGTTCCAGAACCAGAGCGCGGGCAACCGCAACGCGTTGCTGTTGCCCCCCAGAAAGCTCAGCCGGCAATCTTTGGCCATAGCCAGCAAGTCCAACCTGGTTCAGCCCCTCTTCTGCCCGTTCCCTCGCCTCCGCTTTTTTCATCTTTGACGATTCAAGGCCGTATGCCACGTTTTCCAGAACTGACATATGCGGAAACAGCGCATAGGACTGGAACACCATTGATACGTCCCGCTCGTTTGCGGGGAGCATCGTAACATCCTTGCCGCCTATCAGTATCCGTCCGGCAGTTGGATGCTCCAGACCGGCAAGCATGCGCAGCGTGGTCGTTTTGCCACAACCGGACGGCCCGAGAAGGGTGACCAAGGTTCCGGGTTCTATGTCGAGCGACAGATCATGTATGGCGGTAAATGTGCCAAACTGCTTTTTGACGTTGGAGAAAACAACTGATCCTGTAACATTCGGTGCCATTACGCGGCCTTCTCTGGAGATGCAGATGGTATGAAAGCAGTTGCAACACGGTTCTCGCGGCGCAATTTCCTCTCTCCCACCAAAAGCTGGAAACAGGTGATGATAACAATCATGACAATGATGAGCATGGAAGAGTAAGCAATCGCCACGCCGTACTCACCATTTTCGACAAGGCCGACAATATAGGCGGTCGCCATATTGTATTCAGCGCTGACGAGGAAGATGACCGCGCTAATCGAGGTGATGGCCCGAACAAACGAATAGACGAGCGCTGCAACGATCGCTGGGCGCAGCAAGGGCAAAATCACCTTGCGAATTGTCCGGAAGCTGGCGGCGCGCAAGGTCAGCGAGGCTTCATCGAGGCTCTTATCGAGCTGGCTCATGGCAGCAATACCGCCCCGCACACCTACCGGCATATTACGGAAGACAAAACACGCAACCAGTATCAGCGCGGTTCCGGTCATTTCCAGCGGAGGGAGATTAAACGCCATAATGTAGCTGATACCTATAACGGTACCCGGGATAGCAAAGCTCATCATAAGCGCAAATTCGAAGATGTTTCTGCCAACGAAACGCTGCCGGACGATGAGGTAGGCCGTCAGCAAGCCAACAGCCGCTGTTAAAGGCGCTGCGATCAAGGCGATCTTGATGGTCGTCCAGAAAGAGTTCCAGGCGACGCCAGTCCAGGAGATTCCGCCATCAGCGAAAGTGAATGAAAAGGCCCGCTGGTAGTGCTCAAAGGTCAGCGTATTATCAAGCCCCCAGGTGCGCACGAAACCGCCAAAGAAGATCATCCCATAGATAACGAGCGTGAAAATGATCCACGGTATAACAATCGCATGGACACCAATCGATAGTGATTTTGGAAGGGCGATATGAGCACCTGAATCACCCTTCCCTGTCACCGTTGCAAAACTCTTGCCGGATAGCCAGAAGCGCTGTGCCAGAAAGGCTGACAGAGTGAAGAACAGAAGAATTATCGCGAGTACCGCGGCGCGTGACGGATCGTTTTGCGAGCCGACAACAGCAAAGAATATCTCCGTTGAAAGGACGCCGTGACTGCCTCCGAGCACAAGCGGATTGCCGAAATCGGCCATGCTTTCGATGAAGCCGATCAGGAAAGCATTTGCCAGGCCGGGTTTCATCAAGGGAAGCGACACCTTCCAGAATGTACGCCAGCGATCTGCCCGAAGGGTTTGCGAGGCTTCCTCCATCGACGGGCTTACGCCTTCGACCACACCGATAAGAACGAGAAATGAAATTGGCGTGAACGACAAAACCTGAGCGATCCATATCCCGGTCAGACCGTAAAGCCAGCGGCCCGGCTCAATCCCGAAAAGGCTCGATAGCTGTTGGGTGACAACGCCTGCGCGACCAAAGAGGAGAATCAACGCAAGGCCGATGACGAAGGGCGGCGTGATGATCGGCAGAATAGTCAGCAGACGAAGGCCCTTTTTGAAGGGAAATCGCGTACGCGTTGCAACGAGCGCAAAACAAAGCCCAAGCAAAGTAGATCCAAATGCTGCCAGTATCGCCAGCAGAAGCGTGCGCCATGCGATGCCGCAGCGGTTTCCCCCTATAACGCAGTCCAGACTCCAGATTGATGGGTCTTGAATGTTGCGGATGAATCCGGACGGGTCAAATGAACCGTCAAAGCTTTGAAATGCTCCGACAAGCATGCTTCCAACCGGATAGAAGACAAAAATTGCCACCAGGAAAATGAGCAATGCGATGGATGCCACAACAAACGCATCGCCTCTCAATACGCCTCTTTCAGCAAGGCCGAACGAGAACAGCAATACAAAAGACAGGGCGACCAGACCGGCACCGGCGCCCATCGATGGCTGTCCATCAGAAAGTGGACCGAACAAATGCTCGCTAATGAGCCAGGTCCACCCGGTAAAACCGACAGCGAGCCCCTGAAGAACCAGAAATATAAGACCGGCGGCTCCAGCAGCAACAAGAAGATTTGATCGAAGTTTCGACACGGTCAAGGTTCGCGCAATAAGGCCAACCGCAAAGATGAGCGCGATGATCGCGATAGTCCATCGGCCATAGGCGAATATCTGGACGAGCCCCGGTCCTGCTGCACTAGCTGGAAAACCATCGAGCCAATCAAACCCGTAAAAACCTGTTTCAACTTTATACCAAGGCAATAGAATCAGACCCGTAAGCCCAATACCGAGAGCGATGTTCAATCTCCGGTCACTGCGTTCCATAAGGCCTTCCGCGCGCTATCTTCAAAAATATGGCGAGAGATGCCCGGAAACCCTCCGGGCATGCTCCAGATTAATAGACAATCAATTAGCGCTTGCGCCGATTTCCTTATCCCAACGCTCAAGCAATTCCTTGCGCTTGGCAGGATCACCATAGGTTTTGAAGTCGTAATCAATGAGCTTGATGTCTTCAAACTTCGGAGCTTCCGGCGGAACGACGGCACTCTTGTTCGAAGGCAGCTGGAAGGATTTTGCATCCTTCATGTGCGATTGCGTGTCAGCACTCAGGGCCCAATCATACCACTGCTTGGCTTCGTCAAGGTTGCGAGCCCCCTTGATGATCGACATCGAGCCGATCTCATAGCCGGTGCCCTCGCATGGTGCGACAGCCTTGATGGGAAAACCTTCCGATATCTGCGCCACAGCATCGTGCATAAACACAATACCGAGCGCAGTCTCACCGCGGGCCGCAGCCTTAACCGGCGCCGAACCGGATTTTGTGTATTGTGAGACATTGGCATTGAGCTGCTTCAAATATTCGTAAGCTTTATCTTCTCCCATAATTTGCACGAGAGATGCCAAGGCCGTGTAGGCCGTACCCGAGGAATTGGGGTTTGCCATCTGAATTTCGCCCTTAAAGGCAGGATCAACCAAATCAGCCCAGCATTTGGCTTCCTTGAGACCCTTCTTTTTCACGATTTCCGTGTTGTATCCCCAGCCAAGCGCACCGGCGTAAACGCCCACTGTTTTATAATCAGCGCTCTCAGCCTGTTTTTTGGCCCAATCCTGCAACTGGTCCAGCAGTGGAGATTTATACTCCTGCGTCAGGCCTTCGGAAGCAGCCTGAAGGTGAGGATCACCGGTCCCTGCCCACCAAATATCGGTTTTTGGATTACGCGCCTCTGCGCGGATTTTGGCATAGGTCTCTCCAGACGAGAGTCTCACCATATTCACGGAAATCCCCTTTTCTTTCTCAAACCTGTCCTTCATCATTTCGCAGATAACGACATCGGCCGAGCAGATCAAATTGAGATTTCCAGCTGCCTTGGCTTCGCCCGGCACCATCTGAAGTCCAAAAGCAAAAGCAGCGGCAATTGCGAACACTGAACGCATCATTATTCCTCCCTGGATAACACGGCACCTCCATGCCGCACGCATTTTGCAAGCGTGTGCAAAAGTTTCACATGCAAAGTCCTGTTGTCAAGTAAGGAACTTGAATACTTCCGATAAATTTGCATATGAATGCAGTTATGTTGTACGCAAGCGTGTGCAAATTACGCAAAGGGAGGGCTTTTTGAGCAAGTCATTTGTCAGCGCTAATGACGTCGCACGTCATGCGGGCGTATCGCGATCAGCAGTTTCTCGCGCGTTTACGCCTGGCGCGAGCGTTTCAGAAGATACGCGCAAACGCGTCATGAATTCGGCTCAAACTCTGGGATACCACGTCAATCAGCTCGCGCGGGGCCTCATGCGCAGCGAAAGCGGTATTGTCTGTCTCGTCGTATCTGAAATGGACACGCCATATCGTGCACGGCTCGTTCGCGCTTTCTCTCACGAACTGCAAAAAGCCGGAAAAATATCAATGCTCATCAATACCGATCGTTCAGACGGCGGTGTTGATGCAGCTTTACGGCAAACATTGAACTATCGCGCTGATGCTTCAATATTGCTTTCGGGACTTCCTGACAAAGCGATCACAAAGCTGTGCCTCGACAGCGGACAGAGGATCGTTCTCATCAATCGCGACGATAACATTAATGGTCCTTTTCACATCAATCTCAACGACCATCAGGCAGCCAAGGTAGCTGTAAATGCCTTTTTAAGAGCGGGTTGCCGTGCACTTGCGTTTGTCAACTCAGAAGTGGGAACGCCGAGCCTGATGGCCCGGGAAAACGGCTTCCTGGCTGCGGCAGCAAGTTTTGGTCTCAATGTGACAGTTACCCGCCATGGTAATACGGTTTACGAGAGTGGCAGGCATGCTGCGCACTCCCTTCTAACCAGTGTTGACCGACCGGATGCCGTTTTTTGTGTCAATGATTTGATGGCGCTCGGATTTATAGATAGTGCCAGGCAAGATTTTGGCGTCCGGATACCCGAAGATCTTTGCGTGATCGGCTTCGACGACATTGAGCAAGCTAGCTGGTCTTCCTATGAACTGACCACTTTTACTCAACCGATTGATCAAATCGTTCAGGCGAGCCTGTTGTGGTTGAGCGAAGCCGCCGATACCCAGAACGTCAAATCCCAGACTTTCAATGCTCCCCTGGTTTGGCGAAAAACCGTTCGAGGCAATCATCAGCAAGTTAGCTGAATGCTCCCCAAAGACTAACTCTCCCACGTCCATTGCGTTTGGACTGGTAGAGTGCAGTGTCGGCCAGGTTCAAAAGATCGTCCGGCCCGGCGATTGCCGCTCTGTTGTTTTCGTCAAGTATCGCTATACCGAGGCTAATCGATACCAATCCACTCGGGCTCGCCTCATGTTTAATTTTCATTGCAGTGACGGAATTAAGCATCTGAGTTGCGGTTTTCATCACCTCGTGCTTGGAAACACCGGATAAGAGCGCGGCGAATTCTTCACCCCCGAAACGAGCCAGCGATCCGCTTGTCTGTTTTACAACCTTGTTCAAGCTGCGAGCGACATGAATAAGACAGTCATCGCCTGCGAGGTGCCCGTAAAAGTCATTATAGGTTTTGAAGTGATCAATATCGACCATTATCACGGCGAGATCCTTGTGGACATCATGAGCCTGTCCAAATGCTTGCCGCAAAAGATGAGCAAATTTTCGTCTGTTCGGCAAATTGGTGAGATGATCGCGCTCAGAAAGATTCCTGAGCTTGCGATTAGCAGCCAAGAGTTTCTCTTCGAGCTTCAATCTCAATTCGACCGTGCTCGAAAGTTGTTCTTCGATACGCTTTTGCATGCTGATGTCGACACTGGTCGCCAGCAGGCGCAACGGCGCACCGTTGGCGTCATATTCAACAATCTTGCCGCGACTTAATATCCAAGTATCGCCGCCATCAGGCCGTTTTACGCGATAGATTGCTTCAAAAAGCGGGTTCTTGCCACTGAGTGCATCATCGAATGCCTGGAGTGTGTGTGCCCGGTCGTCCGGGTGCAGAATGTCCCAGCCAACGCTTGGCTTTTCAGCCGCATTCGGGTCAAGCCCGAGTAGAATGCGATATTGTGGTGAGCGCCACACCTGGTTGGCTGGTATATTCAGATCCCATATCCATTGGCCGGCATTCTCAAGGGCATAGGCAGTCCGCTGTTCAGTTTCCTGCAACTTGCGGGTGGCCCGGCGTAATTCGGTAATATTGGTATAGGCAACTGAAATACCGGCAAACTGGCCCAGATCATTCATCACAGCAGCAGCAGAAACCATGAAGCTTTCTTCAGCGATCTCGACTTCACCATCCGCAATGACTTCTCCACTCTTGGCCGCTGCCAAGCCTTTGCGCAAAAGCGGAGCGTGGAGTGGAACAATGTCCTCTATGTTACGGCCAACAGCTATCTTGCTTTCCACACCTAGCAAGCGAGACAGTTGGTCATTGATCGTGACAATCAATCCATCTTGATTGAGGTAGCAAAGGCCGACCGGCACCCTGTCATAGACTGCTTCAATCTGAAGCAAACGATCACCACCACTTTCATTCGCTATATTGAAGGGTGATTGTCGCGACTTGCTGATTGGCATGGCTCTACTTCCACTTTGCAACCTCACATTGCCTAAAGAAGAAAGGTGCAGTCAAGAATAATACTATGTGATTGCGCCGATAGATTGTTCTAGATCAAATCAGCTACCCAATAGATCGCCACGGTGCCAGAAAATTATTCTATAATGTTTCCGATCTTACCGAAGCGCTTGACGATCCGATCCCGTCGCAATTTGGATAATCGATAAATCCAGAAAATCCCATCGAGTTGATCAATCTCATGTTGCAGACAAACTGCAAGCAGACCATCGGCGGCTTCCGTTTGCTCGCGGCCCGACAAGTCCTGATAACGTATCCGGATTGCAGCAGGGCGCTCTATGGATTCCGTGACGCCCGGCATGGAAATGCTTCCTTCGTCATACCGCGCCGTTTCGCTGGACGACCATTCCACCATGGGATTAACATAAATTGATGGTCCCGCCCCTCCAGGAATCTCTATGGCAATAACGCGTTCCAGCACACCAATATGAGGGGCAGCAATACCAATTCCAGGTGCCGCTCGCATTGCCTGCAGGAGATCATCTGCCAATTCCTGCAAATGTTGATTGAACTCTTTCACGGGCTTGGCAATCGCTCGCAAACCAGCATCCGGAAACGTTAAAACCCTTCTTCTTGTCAACGCAATTCTCCATTAGGCAGATGGGCGAGAGAGGTCATGAAATAACCTTTCTCGCCGCTATAGCGCAATGTCCTGCAGGAAGCTTGCTTTACAAGGGAAGCTGGGAGCGATAATCGAAATGTCGTCGCTCGGATAAATTTGAGCGGCACAAAGAGGCTGACGGATGCCGGGCGACAAAAGCATATTGAAACCGCAGGTATTACCCAAGGGTGCGTTAGGAATGACGCTCTTGGTTCTGGCGACCACGATCATCTCCTTTGTCGTCATGATGGGTATAACCGGAATTTCTCCGACGAAGACTGTTACGCAGGTCATCGTCGGGGCGAATGCTATATCAATTCTCGTGCTCATTTATCTGTCTTATGCAACGTTAAGAAAACTGATTTTTTTCAAGAGCAAAGAGAAGAATCGTGACCTGCATACCAGCATCACTATTATCTTTGCTCTGATTGCCTCGATTCCATCAATTATAGTTGCTTGCTTCTCGCTTATCGTTCTCGACAACCGGCTGAATTCCTGGATTAATCCCGAGAATAATCAGATCATCGACATGTCGATCAAAGCTGCGCAGTCTTATACCGAAGACAATGCCCAAAGCCTTTTGTCCACGACCTTATCGATGGTCATCGAACTTGATCAGCGCAGGCTGCTCTACAATCTTGATAGGGGCGCTTTTTCGGATTGGCTAACATATGACGCTGATCGCAATAATCTGCTGGGTGCCTCACTCGTTAAATCCACGGGAGAAGTCGTCGTCAGCGCGCGATTGTTCAACGATTTGGTCTTGCCGGCGGTGCCCCTGAAAGCGATTAGCGGTGCAGCCGGTGATCGCCCAGTTTTGATTCCGCCAGGATCAACCAATCTTGTAGGGGCTGTGATCAAAACGCAGGCTCTGCCTGATCTCTACCTTTACACAATACGCTCGGTAGACTCGTCCGCCCTCAACAATATGCGTATTATGAACGATAATAATACGGAATATCAATTACTTGCCAGTAACAGGTCTAATACACAAATTGCCTATGCGCTCCTATACACCGAACTAACCTTGTTGCTTCTATTGACGGCTGTCTGGACAGGTATCGCTGTTGCAAATCGTGTCGTGCAGCCGATCCGCGCCCTTATTAGCGCAGCAGAAGAGGTGGCGACTGGCAATTTCGATATTTCCGTGCCTGTAAAAGGTTCCGACGGCGATATTGGAGCTTTGTCGCAGACATTCAACAACATGGTCGGACAGCTAAAAACCCAGCACGATGATCTCACGTCAGCCAAGGATGAGATCGACGAACGTAGGCGTTTTACGGAGGCGGTGCTATCGGGCGTCACCGCCGGTGTTATCAGCGTCAATGCAAATGGCGAAATTGCGGGTTTGAACCGCCCTGCTGAAAACATGCTTGATATCAATGTATCGGAAACCCTCGGTCAGCAGCTTACCTCGGTGTTTCCGGAGATCAGCGAAATTTTTGCTCTGGCCGGTATCAACGATCGATCATCAAGCCGCAGACAGATCAGCATTACCCGCAATGGCATTGCCCGCTCGCTCAATGTTCAAATAACGCGCGAAGATGCCGACGCCAAAAACGCTTCTTATGTCGTTACAGTTGATGACATAACTGATCTCGTAGCAGCCCATCGTTCGTCTGCCTGGGCAGATGTGGCCCGACGTATCGCACACGAAATCAAAAACCCGCTTACCCCCATTCAATTGTCTGCCGAACGCATCCGCCGCCGCTATGGTAGAGTTATTGTTGAAGATCGCGCAATTTTTGATCAATGCACCGACACGATTATTCGTCAGGTTGGTGACATTGGCCGTATGGTTGACGAGTTTTCAGATTTTGCTCGAATGCCAAAACCGGAATTCGTCACCACAAATGTAGTAGACGTGCTTAAAGACGCTTCGTTCCTCGTTGAAATCAGCAATAATCGCATCACATTCGAGCATGAGTTCGACGATGAGCCGCTTCTTGGCAATTTCGACAATCGCCTGCTCGGCCAAGCTTTCGGGAATATCATCAAGAACGCATCTGAATCAATCGATGCGGTACTTGAGCAAGGCATCATTGATCAAGGACACATTCTTGTTCGTGCAAAGGGCTCCGGCGCCTCAATCGTGGTCGAAGTGCTGGACAACGGCAAGGGATTACCCGCGGAAAACCGCCATCAACTGCTTGAGCCATACGTTACGACCCGAGAAAAAGGCACCGGACTTGGTCTGGCAATCGTTAATAAGATCATTGAAGACCATGGTGGCCATCTGGAACTGCTCGACGCGCCCGCAAACTTTCATGGCGGACGCGGCGCACTGATGCGAATGGTCTTTCCTAGACTTGTTGAAACCTCTGCGGCTTAAACTGCATCACGATCTTTCATGACGCACATCAAAATGTGATGATGTATTAGGCCCGTAAAAATTGAACAAGATTAATAAAATGATTATAGTTGCGTCTCCGGTATCTGAAGCGCGAAAACAGTATTTTGCAGCCAAACGGAAACAGGATCATGAAATCGACCAACGACATTGGCGCTAGCCAAGGTAGTCACGTGATCGTTTGAGGACATTCTGGATTATCCAGTTTCGCTCAGGAGGAGTCGATATGATGCGGCACATAAAGCAAAATGGTGACCTTTCCAACGGCATAACCTGCTCCATGATTTTGTTCGGAGCTTTTGCAGTGATGGCAGTGCTCTTGGCTGTATAGACACCAGGAATAACGACATTAAACTCACCACGTTCGCTGAGCTCTGCTCTGGCGTAATGTCTGTTGCTGATCGATTGAAAAACAGAGGTCGGGCCGTGAGTGAACGTATCGAAACATGCTCGTGTTTTTGCGGAGAAATCAAAGCGGAACTTAAGGGAGAGCCTTTCTGGGTTAATTTCGACCACGATGACGATTGCCGGAAGGCGATTGGCAGCCCACTCACTGTATGGGTTGGTTATCGGCCATCGCAGTTTCAACTCCTTTCTGGTGAACTCAAAACCTTTTCCAAAACGCTTGGCATTGAGCGTAGTTTTTGTGGACGTTGCGGCACATCCATCGGATATCAAGACACCGGAATTGCCGACGAACTTTACCTCACAATAGGATTTTTTGACCGTCCCGAGAGGTTTCCGCCCTCCGTTCACGGGTATTGGAGCATGCATCTGCCCTGGGTGAAGTTTGACGATGATCTTCAAAGGATAGACACCTACACACGTGATCGTCATCCTGCCGTCAGCACGCCAGCAGAACGCATGGCAAAAGGCGAAAAAAGCTGAAACCCCAGCATTTGCCTGCAGATAATTGGCAGCGTCGTCCCTCAAAAAAATGCCGGTTTACATGGCATTGATGTGGTACAAGAAAGCGGCCATGATTGCCTATAGACTTCATTCTTAACCAAGCGCAATCTCCGCTTGGAGGTGACATCATGGAACGCCTGGATCATAAATTGGACTGTAAAGACTGCGGCACCATCTATCTGAAAATTCCGAAAGATGTGCAAAGCGACACGCCAATCTATTGCAGCACATGCGGGGTTTTGCTTGGGCGGTGGGAAGAGTTGGAACGGGACTTCAACCGGCAGGGCGGTCAGGACGGCGTCTTCAAAATGAATGATGGACAGATTGAACGCTTGGATTAGCATCACCAATTGCTTAAAATGACCTGCGTTTCTGCTGTCTCGACTTGAAGAGATAACCGTCCAGCATAAAAACCCTGCATCGCATCGTGAGCTTGATCCGACGAGCTGCAAACTGCGTCACTGACCAGAATTACCCTATAGCCCAGATCAACGCCGCCAAGAACAGTTGCCAAGACGCAGACATCCGTCTCTCCTCCCGAAATCAATAGCGTATCGACATTCGCCATCCGCAGCGTCTGGTGGAGTTGGGTAAAGTGCCAAGGAGAGTAAACGCTCTTATCAACGACGCGCGCTGGCGGAACAAATAATTCGAGTTCAGCGACCAGATTCACATCTTCAGGAGGAAGCTGGTCAAGCGTCATGCAACGCCATTTATTATAATACCGAGCCCAAGCTCCGCCCGAATTTTCCGGCGATAAAGGAGGTATGAACCTCGTAAACACTGTATGAGTAGGCCGCTTCTCAACCAGCAGGCACACATTGGGTAAAACGCGCTCAAACCACGGCATCGCCCAAGGGCTCGAGCCTGTAAAAAGGCACTGCATATCCACACACAGATGCACAGTGTTTTCTCCGATAGGTCCGAATCTCAATCCCGAAGCCATGTCAACAATACAGTGTAACGTTGAAGGACGTGGTTAAATTTGCGAACGCAGATCACGCTCAAATCAGCATAAAATTGTTCCCTTCAGGCAGCGGAATGCACACGGCCTGAATTCCATTCGACAACCTCCTGACTGCCATCATCATAAACCACTGTTAGCGCTGTTTCCGAACTTGAAATGACTTTCGCCTGCCTCCACTTGCTATCGTCTGGGCAACCCGAGGCCAACTCGTGCCTGAGAATTTTCACATCATCCCCTTCTTTCAAAGAAGCTCTGTATTTCGAAACCAGATCTGGCTGTTCCATGATCAGTCCTCCCAGCTACTACAACCTTTTTATCGAGCAAGGGTTGCAGCCAAGGGAACTGATTCATTGCAGGAACCGTTTCCAACTCAAGAGGTTTGCTCCTTCAACAAAATTCAGGTCATGGCTCGCCGACCGGAGCGCGCTGTTGCAATCGACGTAAGGTTAGGAAAAGGAGACGGGACGTGACAACAAGAATAGCTTGGATCTGCGCCGCTGTTGTCGTAATCGCGACGGCTGCATTCATTATTATCAATCCGCTTGAAAATCGCACGACCGGGCAACAACCATCACCGCATGCGTTAGATCAATCCGGGCAATAACGATAATTGAACCAATAGTCTTGCCTTCAAACCCCGGCGTGCACCCTCTTGTTTTCCACTTGGCTACACGGTTAGATTGCGCTGTAACAAAGAGGGCAAGTTGATGATCGCCGCTTATATTGACGAAGTGATTATGTTTTGTGCCGGATTATGGATGACGGGTGTGGGCTTCCGTTATCTTTCATTTCCAACTCCCGATCAAAGCGCCAAGAATGCTTGGCTTGCAAACATCGTTCCTCATTTCAAATGGATGGGACCTTTATTGCTAATAATCGCAATCGTTTTAGCGATTGCATCGCCAGCTTGATGCAGTTCCGGCTGAACGGATCTGACAGCATCTGCTTGAGACTACTTAGCTGGCGCTTGCCGATCACGTTCGTTTTCTTTTGCGCTTGATTTGAATGTGGCATCACCATCTTCCTTGCCGGACATAATTCGCGGGTTGGCGCTGGAGACCCCATCATTTTTCGCGCCATGCCGAGTTTTTGCAAACTGACCTTTGGCGTCTTTTTTCGGGTCATCCTTACCCAATTTTTCTGTCAACGTAATGTTCCTTTCGAGATCCATATCTGTTCAGCATCACTGCGGCGTGGCGCTTGGAGGGTTTGCTTGCGTTCCCCCACCAGTGCCGGTCTGCGGCCTGGCATTTTCGGCTGGCGGATTGGTGGTGGGTTGATCGCCAGACGGAGGTGTTGCCTGATCGGAAGGTTTATTCTGACCGGCTGCAGGATTTTCTTGCTCGGTTATAGTTGCACTGTTGTCAGTACCTTCTCCGAACAATTCGGCACCGCCCCAAGCAATCAATGCAAGAAGCAGCCCGCCTATTAAAACATACAATATCGGCTTGCCCAGTGGGCCCTGCCTTGCCTCTTTCCCGGTTTCTTTCACATTATGGCTCGATGAGCGCGTATCGGTCATGACTGCCTCCTTCCGTTTGAAAGATGAACCATCGAAAATGATTATGGTTCCGACATGCCACACACGGGGCGAATAGGATTGTCCTCTTTCGTTACTTCGACGCAACCGTTTTTCCAGCCCGCATAGGAAATGAAATTTGTACAAAAGTCTTGAAACCCTTACTTCTCAAAATTATAATTTACGCCATCCAAACAACCCAAAACCTACACCACGCTTAATCCGTGGGTGCAGTTTGTTATTCTTCAGGGAGTGGCAAAACATGGAAGGACTGACTCTAAAAACTACTAATCGCGTGGCTTCACCGGAGCTCCTTAAACAAATCAAGGCTCAGGTGGCTCGAGACTATGCACCGCCTGAAACGATCTCCCAAATCCTCCGCAAAGCCAAAGGTGGCTGTATGCGTCGCCGCATAAGGTTGGGTAAAGCCTGAGGTCAAAGCTCACGAACTCTCGGTTTCCCATTCAGGAGGACTTGATGAACTTATATTTTGAAAGCCCGATCTTCGTAAAAGATGGGTCGATGATCGTTCAAGAAATCGTAACCCTCAATGAGGCGATCGAATTTTTGGACAATTGGCCGGAAAGAAATCGCGACCTCATTCATGAAACCGCGACGCGAATCTGCCATGAAGCATTTGATGGTCACAAACCGTTAAGTGTGGCCCACTCGGCATTCGAAGGCTTTGCGCGAAAGGCAAAAATCCTTGAAGATCCAGCTGCTGTGATGCCCTGGATCATGAAAGCAAAGCCGAACGGTGGTCTTATGACTGCCTGAGCATAAAGGACGGCTCCTGCCCGCTGCGGCCCTATTTATCAGCCTCGGCGGGCGGCTTCGATTGCGGCGACGTCGATTTTCTTCATGTCCATCATCACTGCAAATGCGCGTTTAGCTCCATCGCCTCCGGCAAACAAAGCTTCAGTAAGTACTCGTGGCGTGATTTGCCATGACACGCCCCATTTGTCCTTGCACCATCCGCATGCGCTCTCTTGTCCGCCATTCCCTACTATTGCGTTCCAATAACGGTCTGTTTCTTCCTGATCATCCGTAGCGATTTGAAACGAGAAAGCTTCATTATGTTTGAATGCCGGGCCACCATTGAGACCGAGGCACGGTATCCCAGCGACAGTGAATTCAACAGTCAGTACATCTCCCTTCTCACCGGACGGAAAGTCACCGGGAGCATGGTGAATAGCTGTAACTGAACTGTCGGGGAAAATTTCTGCATAGAAGCGTGCAGCAGCCTCAGCATCCTTGTCGTACCAAATGCATATTGTGTTTTTGGCGATTGGCATCACTTATCCTCCCTGTTCAAGCCTATACTGCATACAGTGTAGAAGCTGATCAACAGGCAAAAGGCGTGCAGCAACCATCATGGCGCACACGCGACAAGATGTGCTCATCACCTGCATTTGAAATCGCCGGGCACGCGCTTGCAAATTCCTATGATGGCAACGGTGATCAGCTACATTGATGGGGAGGTAAAATAATATGGATTGGCGATAAAGAAATAAAACCCGCCAAATGCAATGGCAACGAGGATAACAAAAAGCAGGGTCATGAATAATGCCTCTAGCAGCACAAATCTTGAAGATCGCTTTCTAGCCTGCATTATTGCCTCATTGCACCGGCGCTGATTATGCTCCGTCCAATATGTGAAAATTCTCAGATAGGCAACGCGCATTTTTGAGGCCTTCAAAGATGCGCCACGCCAATAGGTAATCAACGCTCAAGAGCCGAATTGCTCCGGCCCGCCAACATTATTCAAATCAAGCAATCAGAACTTCACCCTGAAGCCTGTTGTTCCGTTGACGCTATAGCTGTCGGCAAAATTGCTCAGGCTGGTATTCAGCGAAACCTCACCGAAGATGGAATATTTGTCATCGGCCCAGCTATAAGAACCGCCAGCACCGGTGCCGCCCCACGTCCGATCTGTTTCATTGGCAAAGTTCACACCAGCCACATCAACATCCGATCCATCAAGGATCTCATGGTAAAGATTGGCAAGGCCGTAAACATTACTGCGCGCCATCCTGCCAAGCGTTTTGATATTCAGCTGCAACCCCGACGCGCCCCTTAAGGCTCTCACTTCTGTCCATCGAGACTCGAGCGCCAAACGGGTCGGTAAAGCGGTCAAAGTCCACGTTGGAATATGCCAGCTGCGCCTGCGGCGTGACTGACCAGTTTCCATCAAGGGCAATCCGCTTGCCTGTTTCGAGGCTTAGCGAGTAACCAAAACCATCATTGTCATTGGCCAGGCTGCGTCCCAGCATATCGGAACCAATGTCGGTTTCATACCATGTGACTTGGACCTGACCATCAACATAGAAGCCGTTTTGCGCCAGCAGGTCAGCGTGCCGCCAAAGCCATATCCGTCCGTGTCAATCGAACCATCGTCGAGTACTGAGGAAGCATTGGTTGAAACTTGTCCGTAATGGACGGTGACACCGCCCATCAAGATGCCGAATTCGGTTTCATGCAGCTTGCCGTCCAGCCCTGACTGCAATCGCCAACTATTATGCTCATAGTCGGAGCGTGTTGTGGAGGTGGGTGGATCAATGCTTGAATGCGCTCCATCAATACGTGTCCAAACGGCACCACTGTCCAGATTTGCCCTCTAACGCTCATCATATAAAGGCATTAAAAGACTTGTTGGGTGTGAATTACACTTAGGCGATGAAAGACTCTAACTCCGAGCAGAATTTATCAATCGGATGTTGCGGGAGAGAGCTTTGAAAAGATCAAAGCCGACGCTTGGTAATCCAAAGCGCTATTCCATGGAAATCACTTGTCTAATGGAAAAATGGTGGGCCCGGGAGGACTTGAACCCCCAACCAAGCGGTTATGAGCCGCCGGCTCTAACCAATTGAGCTACAGGCCCCACCTGAGGCAGCGTTGCAAGACACGCAAGCCGTGCGGGGATCAATAACGGGAAAAATCCTGAATGCAATCCCCGACTTGCCAAACAGTCCAATTACCTCAACTTTTTCTAACAGAAATTTCGGTTCGCGCCGTTTCGCCATCGGCCAGCGCAAGCAATTGTCGGGCGCTTTCTTCATCGGTGATAAATACAGTTGGCCGAATGAGCTTCATAGCTCCATGAAGCGCATTGATCTTTTCCCGCCCGCCCGATGTAAGCACGCGCACTGGCACCCTTTGTATGGTGTCGATGCCGACAGACATGACGAGATCATGAACCGGGTGATCGACCAGATTTCCCTGCCTATCATAAAAATGGAATAACAGATCGCCAACCGCGCCTCTTTCAGCCAGTGAGGCTTGATGCCCCTCATTGAGAAACCCGATACGATAAGGTGTGCTTGATGCAGTTTCGATGGCGCCAACGCTGAGCAGCACCATATCCAGGTCTTCCGCCATTTCGAACACGCTTTTCAATCCGCATCGCTCAATGAGCGCGGTTCGGGTTTCAATGCTGTCCACCATTGCCGGAGCGGGGATAAGATAGCCTTCACCCTGAAAAAGCTGGGCGAATTGCCATGCAAATTCCGCCGGATTGAATCGGCGCGGTTGGCTGATTCCACCCAAAAGCGAGATCACGGTGAAGTCTTCCAGCGCGCGCGCCTCAATGAATGAGAGCGTGCTGAGCAATGTGCGGCCCCAGCCCACCCCCACGCGCATGCCATTACTGACAACATCGGATAGATATGCGCCAGTTGCAGCGCTGATGGCAGGTATCGGATCGCTTTCCGCTTGGGACAAGGGTGCGATAATCACCTTCTCCAAGCCGAATTGCTGCTCTACTTCGCGCTCCAACGCGATGAGATCAGAAAGATAACCCTGGATACCGATTTTGACCTCATTGCGCGCCCTCGCCTCTGCCAGCATGCGCACAATTGTCACGCGTCCAACCCCGAGGACCTCGGCAATCTCGTTCTGCGTCATCTGTTCTATGTAATACATCCATGCAGCACGCATGCGCATCCGGCTGATTTTTGTATCAGGCTGGCCCACATCGAGCGCTGCTTTTTTCGGGCTGCCGGCAGCACTATTCGGTCGCTTGCGTCGATCGGTCAATCATCTCCCCCCTATACCTGCAGGCAAATCACCTGCGTGGTCATTATTATACAACTCCACCAGAATGTTATTTAGCAAGCCACGAAAAAAAGATACAAAGTCTTATCCACTTTCCTGCGCGGGATTGCCAATATGCTACGGGACATTCAAAACGATTTCGTCGTCAATCTTAAAGACAGGCTCCGAGATGTTCGCCATCTCATAAGAGCCAGCCGGCAAGATGTGAAATTGACGCCTCAAGAACTCCCGGAATTCATGCTCGATAAGGTCGCGCGCGTTTTGGATAAGGCGTTCACATCAGCAGAAACAGTGTCAATTTCGTTAATTTCACACGATCCGACTGCTCATTCGGGCGCTCCGGAGGCGCGTAGCTTGGCCGCCTACTTCTTTGAGAATGGCGATGCTGGCGAAGCATTGTTCTGCCGCGACGCTTATTACCTGACAAAATATCTTTTGAAGGCACTCCATGAATCCAATGCGCTCGTTCATGAAGCGGGCTTCGCATCCGTCCATGCCACCATGATTCGCCGGCATGCCACCTTGCTTTCCGCAACAAAAAGCGGTGATCCGAAGGCGATTGCAAATGCATGCGCCGCATTGGCTATTGAACTGCACGCGCGCTACCGGAGCACCGCTCTGTTCACCCAGCAGGCGACAGATCAAATGAGATCATTTTTGTGCTTCTCTGCACTCGCTTTAGCTATAGGTCTGGCAACATATTCAAATCATCAACCCGACGGGGAGAAGTTGGTAGAAACAACCTTATTGGCCTTACAGGCTCGCCCCGAAAAACTCGAACAGGCTATAATGGCACGGGATAAGCTTCACGCATTATCCGACCTGTTCGCGTTTCTGATACCACACCTGCCTTAAGCTAACCAAAGTCCTGTACGCATTTTTTAGCCCTTTGTATCGACGCAGGACTCATACTCAGCTCGGTTAGGCCCATTTTAATGAAAGTCGGGATGAGATCAGGACGGCCTGCTGCTTCACCGCACATTCCGACCATTATGCCCGCCTGAACACCGGCGGTGGTTGTCATCTCAATTGCGGTCATGACAGCCGGATGGGTTACATCATTCAACTTGGCAACCGTGGGATTGAGACGGTCAGCAGCCATGATATATTGGGTCAGATCATTCGTCCCTATAGAGAAAAATGCCACTTCGCGTGCCAATGCCGGAGCGATCAATACGGCGGCTGGCGTCTCGATCATCACTCCCAAATCAAACAATGCATATTCCTGGCCCTCAGCCTTCAGTTCAGCGATGCACTCATCAATCAGCGCTCGCGTGGCATGCACCTCATCGATGCTTGAGACCATTGGCAACATGACTTTGATATTTCCCTTCGCGGAAGCCCGCAAAAGCGCACGCAGCTGGGGTTTAAACACATCGGGCCGATCAAGACACATGCGAATTCCGCGCCATCCTAAAAATGGATTATCCTCGTCAGGAAAATCAATGCCCGAAACGGCCTTGTCTCCGCCAATATCAAGTGTGCGGACAATAACCGGATAAGGTGCAAAAGCAGTGGCTAACGCTGCATAGGTTTCTATCTGAAAATCTTCTGATGGCAGATGCATGTGCCGCATAAACAAAAGCTCGGTCCGGAAAAGCCCGACACCCATTGCACCGGCTTCCTGCGCTGCTTCAATTTCCTCAAGCGAGCCTATATTAGCCGCAATTTCGATAATCGTTCCATCTGCGCGTTTGGGAATGAAGTCTTTGAAGACGCTCAGCGCATGTTTCTCGGCTGTAGCTTCTGCGATTTTTCTTTGAAACCTTGCGACAATCTCCTGATCCGGATCTTCAAACACTTCGCCGCTATTACCATCGATTGCAACGGTGCCAATATTGCTTAGTCGTTGCACATCCGATCCAAGTCCGAGCACCGCAGGAACACCGTGAGCGCGCGCAATAATGGCCACATGCGAAGTAGCTCCTCCGCGGCCGCATACAATACCTGCAATGCGCTTCAAGGGCGCACGCGCCAAATCCCAAGCCCCTATATCTTCGGCTATCAGGATTGATCCCTCTGGAATTGCGTCCAAATTGACATCGTTTTGGCCAAGCAGAGCCAGGCATATCTGGCGGCCGACAGCGTTCATGTCGTCAGCGCGCGCGTTCAAATAAGGATCATCGATAGCAGCAAAATCTGAGGCTATTCTGGATGTCGTGCCAATCACGGCCGATATTGCATCCATTCCACTTTCAACAAGTGTTGTGGCACCGTCGACGAGATCTTGGTCACAAGCAATATCTTTTAGCGCCGCAATGATCCCTCTATCGCTTGCGGCAAGATTACCAATTTCAAGCGATGCATTCATGCGATCCTGCACTGTTGCAAAAGCCTGGTTCAACCGGGCGAGTTCGGCTGGTATGGCGTCTTTCGTGATTGTCCGGTTTTCCTGATCAATTACGGCCGGAAAAAAACCAAAGGCCTTCCCGATTGCCAAGCCTTCACTTGCCGCAACACCGCGCAGATGGCTGTGCGACACGGTGTTGTTTGCAACCGGCGCGACCTCAACCGATTTGATTTTTTCGGCTGTATTGATTTCAAATGTGCCTGAGTGTGGATTTTCGAGAAAGCCGATAAGCGCCTCAATGGCCTCGGCCGCATCTGCTCCAGTAGCACGAACAGTTATCTCGTCATTTTCCTTGACGCCAAGCAGCATCAACTTCACTGAGCTTTTCGCATTGATCGACTTGTCAGCCTTGATCAATTCGATATCGCATTCGAAACCTTTGGCAAGATTTACAAATCGAGTGGCTGGTCGGGCATGCAATCCATCATGCACCCGGACGATAGTCGAGCGTTCCATTCAATTCTCTCTTCGGTATTCGATGTGTTTTCCGGCAATCAACCGATGGTAATTACGGTTCCCACTTTCAGGGCGGCTACAAGCCTGTCAGCTGATATTTCAGCAGCACAAATTTCCCCAGGTCGCTCCACCTTGCTGGCGCCATTAAAAGTAATAACAACATGGCCAATTTCCTTGACCTTTTGCCATGCATAATCACCCATTCCGGTAATCTTGGCGGAGATATCGCCGATCTGAATGACTGAGCCGACGGGAGGACTGGAATCAGAAGCCTCTGTTTCCGCAAGATGGAGAACGGAGACCTCGGCAAGCTCGGGAGGAGCGCCGTCGGCAAAAAGAATGACGACGCCTCCTTCCGCAAGATCCGCCACTTCAGGCCCGACGGCTGTTATCCGTGTTTTGAATTGGACTGACATAATGGCGAACCTCTATCTCTTCTTTTGGTTTAAAATACGATCAGGCTGACGACCCAAGCGATCAGCACCGATACGGGTCCCATGATCTGGCGGCTGATCAGAACAGCGGGGACACCAATTTCAATGGTCTTTGGCTTGGCTTCACCCAGCGCCAGGCCAACCGGAACGAAGTCACAGCCAACTTGCGTATTATAGGCAAAGAGCGCCGGCAGAGCCATCGCAGGCGATATAGTGCCATTGGCGATCTGTGGACCGATAATTGCAACCCCGATAACCTGCGCGATAACGGCGCCCGGCCCTAATATTGGTGATAGGAACGGCAAACCGCAAATCGCGGAAAGTATCAGCAAACCAACAATATTATTGGCAAGAGGGCCCATAGGCTGTGCCAGTACATCGCCAATACCGGTATAGAGGATGAAGCCGATGAGCATGGTAACGAACGCCATGAAAGGCAGAACATTACGAACGACCTGATCAATTGTACGGCGACCGGCATTAAAGAAAATGCCAACGACACGGCCCATCACACGACCGACAGCACTGATCAGGCCAATTAGACCGCCCTCGCTGGACTGTCCTGCATCAGAAGCCCCCATCGAAGCGGCAAGCTCTGCCGGCGTCGGAGGTGCTGATCGTGAAGCTGATGCGCCTGCAACCGTGCTAGACTGAGATCCGTCCGCAAGCTCGATATCGGCTTCTTTCACGCCCGATACATAAATGTCCTCGGTTATGAACTGTGCCAAAGGTCCAGCTTGCCCAACCGATGTCAGATTAACCGTCGGAATGCGCTTGCGAGGATAAACGCCGCAACGCGCCGTACCACCGCAATCGACAACAACAACACCCATTTCACCTTCAACGGGCGGGGCCTTGAAGCCGTCAACCGCCTCACCACCGGTAAGCTCGGCAATTCGCCTTGCGACTGGATGAATACCACCTCCGGTAACGGAAACAACTTTGTTCCGCTCCGGTGTCAGCTGGATCACGAGTGGACCGCCCCATCCGTTCTTGCCGCGAGAGATTTTAACTGGCGTATAAGTTTTTGACATTATCTGTTCCCCCCAGACTAAAGCTCAATGCCCTGACGGCGCGCCATGATGGCCGTTATCCGCTCAGTCAGCATGCCCTTCAGCAAAATGACTACCAGTCCAACAATCGCGTACCAGATCGCGACGTTGATGTGATAGCCGGCGGGGACAGCACCTTTTTTCTCAAGCTCCAGAAGCGCCACCAGAATACCACCCCAAACGAAATACTCGCCCGGGTTGATATGCGGGAAAAGCCCAAGAGGTGGATGCACATAAGAAACAGCCGCATCGTAGAATGCAGGCTTATGCTTTTCCTCAAGGAAGGAGCCGAACGTATAGGCCATTGGATTGGTAAGGAAAAACACCGAAAGGAGCGGCAGAATTGTGTAACGTGTAAGTGCGATACGCCCAGCGCCACGTGCGATACCGTGGACTCGCTCTTCTCCCACTAGCTCCGTCAGAGCATAGAACGCCGTCATCAGCACGACCAGAGTAGGGATGATACCGGTCACGAAACCGGCGAAAACCTCACCACCCTTTTGAAAAATACCGATGAAATATTTACCGATACTTGTCAGCCAGCCAAGTTGCTCTTCTTGCTGTACATTCTGCAGCTTCTGCTTGAATTCTTCGACGGAAATGTCGCCGGTTGACTGTGCAAGAATGACAAGATCATTTCCCGCATGATCGATTGCATGTTTCCCATGCAAGGCCGCATCCGATACCATCGACCCGGCCACCGATATATGGTGGGCGGCGATATCCGCATGCTGTGCCAAAATTGTTAGAATTGACATGTTTCCCTCCTCCTTTTGGTCACCCCCTCGAAGTGACCATCCCTATGCGTTGACAGCCTTTATACCGGTAAGACCCTTACTCTTCGGCTCAGCCTTTGCTCTATCGATCTGAGCTATCGCAACTTCTGTCGCTTTTGCGAGCGCACGATCTTCCTCTGTCGTCATCATTGAACTTGTTCGCAAAGCCTCAATCGACATATTTTCAAATTCGGGGCGTCGCCTGAACTTCGCAAAAACCGAACGGCCACTCATGACCAGAAATCGTTGAATTGCCAGATCTGCATTTGTTACGATCAGTACGATCATGCCCTTGCCAAGGCGACCGCGAACATTGCCGGCTCCAACAAAACCATCATTATACTTCGACGTGATCCCCTTCATGACGTCGGTATAGTGGCGCATCTGGTACCAGACGCCCAGCGATTGCAAAGCCCACAAAAGACCGAGCGCGAGCAACCCCCATTGCCACATGACCATACCAACTCTCCTCCCTGTTTCACCGTACGATGTGTTATGATTAGCCTATAACCTGAAAAACCGTCACGGGTTTTTGAAAAGGGAATGGCGATGATCGAAAATACCGACAGTGAACAGAAAAAATAGAACATTTGTTCTTTAAAGTGTCAATATGTATAATACATAAGTCCAAGCTAAACGCAGGCAGGTGAACAGGAATGAGCTTTATTTTTAAGGATGAACTTGTCCATGTGCCGGACCTGCGGCATCGCCTGCGTCAATTGCGCTGGTTTCGCATGGCTTTTCGCAAAAACGCTGCGCTTATCACCCAGCATTTTGGCTATCACTTTTCGATCGACGATACCAAATTGACGCGAGCCTTTCTCAACTGGATTGAAACCGTCGAATTGCAAAAATCATACGCTGATATCGATCGGAAAGACTTCATCATCTTCGCGGCAGGTATCGCACTTAAGGAACTGATTAAAGAGGAGCCTGCAAAGCTCACCGGAAAGACGAGCGAAAATGCCCTGTCACAACCGGAAATGCGCGAAATTGTTGCGTTTTGGCCAGAGGGCTTTCTCTACACAAACTATTGCGTGGGTGCGATTGCCGCCATCTGCCAACAGGAGTTTGGCACAGCACCGGAGACCAGCAAATGCGCCGAGGATTTACGAACTTGGTGGTCTTATCGCGAGAATGTTGCTGAAATACCCGATTACGCGATTGCTTTTCTCGACAAATTCATCGGCATCGAGCCCAATTGGATCACACCAAATCTCGCATCCGCACGGAGCGCCATCCGGCGCGCCACGCTCGGTAAAAGGGCTGCCAATCCTATTTTACCGACTGGCTGACTTCCTTCAGGAGGCGCATAACAACTTCACGCCGCTCCAATTGCGGCATGTGACCTGTTTGACCAAACATATGCAAAGCGATCTCGCCCGGTAGGCCAGCGCCATGGCTTGCCGGAATGATACGATCAGCAGCACCGAAAATAATGCGGACCGGAATAGAGAGACGATTCAAGGTCGGCCTTATGTCGAAAACCTGAGTGCCGTCGGCAAAAAAGCGGTCACTGATCAGCCTTTGCGCTTCACGCAGATCATCGTTCTCTGCCTGTTGCAAAGTTGCAGCAACAAAGGGCTTGGTTAGAAGGCTCTCATCTTCAACCAGCTGCTTCATCCATGCAGTCAAGCTGGCTTCAGTCCGGGCGCGCACGAAACCAGCAAGGAATGAACCATTGATCTCCGGGCCTAATCCAGCTGGCGCTATCAAGACCAAAGCTTGAACGTCCAAATTTCCGCGACCAGAAATCAGAGCAGCAATAGCTCCACCGAACGAATGCCCAACGAGTATGAGTGGTCCGGAATGTTGCGCGGCAATGGTCTGCTCAACCATTTCGGCAATCGCTTCAAGTTCGCCGGGAATAGAGCATGTGGACCCGCCATGACCAGGCAGATCGACGGCGAAAATTGGGTTATCAATACCGCCACCGCCGAGCATCGGTCGCCAGCTATTCATATCTGCGCCAAAGCCATGAAGTAGCACAACCGGCGCAAGCGACTTGTCTTTGCCCTCCCGCAACCAAGCGGTCTTGAGCATATCTCCATTGCTGGCTTGTGTCTGGCTGGCTTTAGGCATGGCAGCAGGTGTCTTGACGCAGGTTTTCAGTTCAACGTCTTTCTTTTGCACTCGGCCTTTTGGTCCGGAACCGGCGATTGAGGCCAGATCGACACCTGCTTCGCGCGCAATGCGCCTGGCCAGAGGAGTTGCGCGGATACCGTCGTTTTCATGTGAGGCAGAGGCCACGTCCGTAGGTTTCGCCGGAACATCTTGCGACACTACCTCTAGTTGCTGCTGCGGCACTGTAGCTTGCACTTCCGTCTCTACAGGAGCGATGGCCGCGTCATAGCTTTCATCTTCAGCGTATATCCAGCCAACAGCTTGTCCTACAGGAACGGTGGATCCTTCCTGTGCTGTCACATTACGCAAAACACCGGATGCCGGCGCGTCAACTTCCATCGCCGCCTTGTCAGTCTCAATTTCAAAAAGCAATTGACCTTTTGTTATCGAGTCCCCCTCCTTCGCATACCATCGCGAAATTTGGCCGCTTTCCATATCCATATCGACCTTTGGCAGGATAACTTCGACTGGCATAACCTATCGCACCCCTTTTACGAGATCGCGCGCGCTCTGGATAATTCCGGGCACTTGAGGAACTGTCGCCTTCTCCAAATCGGGATTATAAGGAATGGGAGTTTCGGCGCCGCCAAGACGAACGATTGGCGCGTCCAAATAGTCAAATGCTTCACTTTCGGCAATCATGGCGCTCACCTCGGCACCTACGCCAAGTGTTTTCACACCCTCATATACGCACATGAGCTTCGACGTTTTCTTTACGCTGGCAATAATGGTGTCCTTGTCCATCGGACGCACAGTTCGTAAATCGACGACTTCAACGTTGATGCCTTCTTTGGCCAATTCCTGGGCCGCTTCAAGCGCCTTGTGAACCATGATCGCCGACGCAACAATCGTGAGGTCAGTGCCTTCGCGCACAGTAGCTGCCTTGCCTATAGGGACAATGTAATGGCCCTCGGGAACCGGCCCCTTCATCTTGTAAAGAAGCTTATGTTCGAAGATCATGACAGGATCAGGATCCTCGATTGCAGCAAGAAGCATGCCCTTGGCATCATAGGGTGTCGAGGGTTGGATAACTTTCAATCCGGGGACATGCCCGAACCATGCTTCGAGGCTTTGGCTGTGTTGTGCTGCCGCTCCCGTGCCGGAGCCCGCAGGAAACCGCATGACCAGCGGAACTGATACCGCACCGCCGAGCATATAGCGCATTTTCGCTGCTTGATTGACGATCTGTTCCATCGCCAGCGCGGCAAAATCAGAAAACTGAAACTCGAATATGGGCCGCATGCCTGTCAGAGCAGCGCCCACAGCAACACCCGCCCCACCCAGTTCTGAAATGGGTGTGTCCATGACGCGATCTTCGCCGAAACGTTGCACCAGATCACCGGTTACCTGAAAGGCGCCGCCATAGACGCCTATATCCTCCCCCATAAGGAACACCCGGTCATCAGCCTCCATGGCGATTGCCATCGCTTCCTGGATCGCCTGCGAATAGCTCAGTTCGCGCACTACTTCATTCATGTGATCAGTCCGTATATACGTCACGCGTGAGATTATTGAGGTCCGGTGATGGACTGTCCTTGGCAAATTCGATCGCGTCGGCGATCTCCTTTGCTACACTATCGCGAAGGTCAGCGATCTGGTTGTCATCAAGGAAACCAAACTCTTTCAATTGATCCTCAAATAGATGAATGGGGTCACGATTGCTGATCCACTCCTCGATTTCCTCTTTGGTACGATAGCGGTTGCGGTCACTTTTCGAATGTCCGCGATGCCGATAGGTCTTGCATTCGACAAGAGTGGGCCCTTCGCCGCGCCGCGCCCGCTCCACTGCATTGTGAGAGGCCTCGGCAACGTCTGAAAGATTATTACCGTCGACGATTACACCCGGCATGTTGTAGGCGACCGCCCGGTCTGCCACATTGGCGACAGCAGTAGAACGTGCGGTGGAAGTAGACATGCCATAACCATTATTCTCGCAGACGAAAACAACAGGCAGCTTCCATACCGAGGCCATGTTGAGGGCCTCATGAAAGGCACCCTCATTGTTTGCACCATCGCCGAAATAGGAAACAACGACCTTACCGTTTTTCTGTTTCTTGGCTGACAGCGCTGCGCCCACGGCGATAGGAATGCCTCCGCCGACAATGCCATTTGCACCAAGATTGCCTTTGGAAACGTCCGCAATATGCATGGAGCCACCACGCCCCTTGCAGTAACCGGTTTCTTTGCCAAAGAACTCAGCAAACATTTTTGCAACGTCCGCGCCCTTGGCAATGCAATGACCATGACCACGATGTGTAGAGGTGATCATGTCATTTTCGGCAAGCGGCATGGATATACCGACGGCACTCGCCTCCTGACCGATTGAAAGGTGCATCGTACCGTGGATCAGCCCGCGTGTGTACGATTCCTCAGCGCCCTCTTCAAAACGGCGTATCAGATACATTTTGCGCAAGGCTTCCTTTAACTGATCTGGCGTGTAGTGCCGAAAGGCGAATGGAAGGTTGCTGCCGTCGTCCTTGAGCTTGGCATTTGACGTTCTGGCGGAAGCCATCCCGGGACTCCTTGACTGATTGTCGAATTACGCTGCTCGCGACCCGAAAGACATGGCAGCACTGCATATCGAGTAATGAACATTTGTATCTTAGTCAATACCTATGTCCACAACTTGCGATGCTGTAGAAAAAGAAAACGCCCCTTAACGAGGCGTTGTCTTTCCAGCAAAGTTACTGCTGTTTAGTCACCAAACCGGTGACCCTCTCGCTCCGGATCAAATGCGATCTCAGCTTCCTCCTCGTCATCAGGCAGAGCTGCATCGCTTTCCTGATATGGATTATCATCGTCGTCTTCGGACAGATCGCCGGCATCTTCGGATTCGGTTTGCCGCTCCCCCAGTATTGCCAGCTCATCATCGGCCTGCACTTCAGTCACACCAACCTCATCCCAATCCTGGGTTTCGATTGGTGTTCTGTCAGGCTTTTCCTGCTTTTCCGGCTGTTTGCCGCTAATTTTCTCTCTTTCGTCGGTCATAATGCACTCCTTTGGTTGTTCAGGAACGTCGAACAACGCTTTTGGATGCATTTTATGCAGTCGGAGATTTTTTGCTTTTTGCCCTAATCCACCCATAATGACCTGCGAGTCAGCAGCTTCACGTCATTTGGGGAGATATCCATGACATCTAAAATCCTGACCCTAGCCCTTGCAACGACTGCGATGATTGCTGTTCCTTTTGCTGCTCTTGCGGATGAAACTCCGCGCCCACGCATCATCGTAACCGGCGAAGGCGAAGCTGCGATTGCACCTGACACAGCGGTTCTTTCGCTGGTTGTTATGGAGGAGAAACCAACGGCACGGGAAGCGCTGACAGCCAACAATGAATCAATGGCCAAGGTTCTGGACGGAATGAAGAAGGCAGGAATCGCAGATCGCGATCTCCAGACCTCCGGCTTCAACATTGAACCGCGTTATGTTTATCCGGAAAACAAGGACGGCAAACAACAGCCTGAAGCACCAAAAATCGTTGGCTATGCAGTGTCCAATTCGCTTTCTGTGCGTGTCCGCGATTTGAAGAAGGTTGGAGAAATTTTGGACCAATCTGTGTCACTTGGCGTTAATCAGGGTGGCAATCTCGTATTCACCAACGACAAGCCGGATGCGATCCTGGAAGAAGCACGAAAAAAAGCCGTTGCCAGTGCTATTTCAAAAGCGAAAACTCTCAGCACAGCTGCGGGCGTTGAACTTGGCAAAATTGTACAGATTAGCGAGCAATCGCGAAACCCTCGTCCCATGCCAATGGCGCAAAGCAAGATGATGGCAATGGCTGCAGATTCTGTCCCGGTCGCTGCTGGCGAGAACACCTACAACGTAACTGTGGATGTTACTTTTGAACTAAAGAACTGATCAATCTACACAGCCAGCAATAAAAAGGGTGCTTCAAAGCACCCTTTTTATATTTTATCGCTGATCAGCGGATAATCGGGCATCCTCTGGCTCTCGCAAACACCACTGCGCTGCGATGGCCATATCTCCAGCCCGTTACTCGTAAAACGTTTCTGCGCACTGTTACCGTCGGGTTACGCAGCCCCATACGGCGTGCTTTACTTGCTGCTTGGCCAGCTGTGCAGGCGCGCCGATAACCCGGCCCCCAGTGTCCTGGCCGGTGATTGACATTGATGGTTTCCGAATTCGCAATTCCGAGTGTTTGGACCGAAGGCGTAGCAGACGCGACCCCAAGCCCAAATACGGAAGAGATACCAATCGCGGCACCGAGTGCCAGGATTCTTAATGAAACACGAGCCATTGAACGTTTCTCCCTGTCATTTAGTCCGTCAAACCGGACACACCATAAAGGTCCAACAAGTCCACTTTGTTCCCAGGTTACAAATAGTTAATTGCCGGCAACTCTTACCATATGTTCAAAGTAATCTTCGTCAGATTTCAGATCATGATCGAACGCCGTTACTTGGCCCCGAACAGAGATTCCGGCTTCATGGACAGTCTCGCTGGTACCGGAGACGAGGGGATGCCACCAATAGAGATCCTGGCCCTCATCTATTAACCGATAGCCACAGGTTTCAGGGAGCCAGTCGACAGTCCTGACAATTTCAGGCGTCAGAAACACGCAGTCGGGCACCTTCTTTTTCCGATCAACATAGTCGGAACATTGGCATGTGCCCGCATCAAGCAGCGTGCACGCCACTGTCGTGAAGTAGATTTCTTCCGTATCTTCATCTTCAAGTTTGTGAAGGCAACAACGGCCGCAACCGTCGCAGAGGCTTTCCCATTCAGCGCGATTAAGCTCATCAAGTGTTTTGGTTTTCCAGAATGGTTCGCTAGGCATACCATCAAATACAACGCTGATATGCTCCCGTCCATAGTAGCGACCGGTAGTTGTCCATGAATGCAAGATGAACAGCGCCTTCACACCGCATACAGGCGGGTAGTGGAATGCTGCATCTTTCGAATTCGGTCGCCATGGCCGGAAAAACGATGATCGCGCCACAAAAGGTTGCCATAAAATGGGAACAGGTTGCGGTTAAGAACATTTGACGTGTTTCAAGCTTTTGAAATGCGAGACAGGGATGGACATGAAACGGACAGCACTTTTTTTCGCCTCAACAGCAATTCTCTTTTCGTCGCCGCATGCGATGGCGGAGCAACCCGCTTTGAACAGGCCGTATATTTCATCGAACACCAATGATCCCCAAATGTTGCTCGCTCAAGTTGAAGAGCAACAGCCTGAAGCTGAAACAACTGAAGAGCCTGTCAAGAAAAAGCGCCCGGTTGAGGAACAAGTAGACGATGCCAAGCAGCGCGCGACCGAAGAGTCCGATGCAGCTGCCGAGTCACAAAAGCAGGCCGCAGAGCAGGCAAAAGAGCAAGCCGATCAGGCCGCAAAGGATGCCGAAGCGGAAGCCTCTGCCAAGGCAGAACAAGCCCAACGGGATGCCCAAGCCGAATCTGACAAAGCTGCGGAGAAGCAAAAGGCAATCGAATCGGAGGCTAAACAAAAGGCGGCTGATGAAGCTGCGGCCGTCGAATCTGCACAAAAGAAGGCTGCCAAGGATGCCGAACAGGCTAAGCGCGATGCTCAGGCCGAAGCTGATAAGGCGGCCGAAGAGCAGAAAGCTGTAGGAGAAGCTGCACGCGCGAAGGCGGCAGAAGAATCTGAAGCGGTCAAAGCAACTGAGAAAGAAACTGCCAAGGAAGCGGAAAAGGCTAAGAAAGCTGCTCAACAAGAAACTGACAAGGCAGCAGAAGCTCAAAAATTAGCTGAAGAAGAAGCACGGAAAAAAGCAGACAGTGCTCAGAAAGCTGCCGAGAAACAAACAGATCAGGCCGCCGAAGAAGCCAAGAAGGCTGCAGACAAAGCAGCCAAGGAAACGCCCGCCCAGCAAACCTCACCTGAAGCCGTCGAACAGAAATCTCCTGTTGAAACGACGCCTAGCCAGCCTACGGGCGAAACTCCGGCAGTACCCTCGCAGGAGGCTACGCCTGTAACGCCAGATCAAAATGCAAAGCCTGCCGATGGAACTACCGAAGCTCCTTCGGGACAGGCAGCTAAACCGGAACAACAGGAAGCATCACCGCTTCCAGAAAATGCCGCACCTGTGCTCGATAGCGATAAGCCTCGGAAGGGCGGTCGCGGAGAAAAGGGCAGCAAACAGGGCCAAGTGACAGGCGAAGCTTCACAGGAGCAGCCAGCCAGCCAAACACCGGAAACTGCTCCCGTCGCGCCGCCAAAAACTGACGCAGATGTTCAGCAAGAACTTGCTCCGGTCAAGATCGAGCCAGTACGAACAGAAAAAGGCGTACGCACCAAGGAACCTAGACGGGATGAACGTCCCGATGACGTACAGGTTATCAAGCAGTTTGATAATCGCACGATTGTCGAAGTGAATAATAATATCTTCGTTGAAAGTTCGGATCGCCCCCGCATGTCTCGGGACGCACAGGACGTGTATTACGAAGACTTGCCGCGCAATCGCACGCGAGAAACCATTATTCGTGAAAATGGCGTCCAAATCATAACGGTTCGCAATCGGTATGGAGATGTGATCCAACGCTCACGGCTGATGCCTGACGGGCGTGAGGTGGTTCTTAGCTACGCGCCCGACTATGATCGCGAAGAACGCCTCGTGTGGCGCGATCCGGGTGACGATCTGCCACCCCTGCGTCTCACGATCCCTGTACGCGAATACATTATGGACGCGGAAGAAGTGCCCGAGGAAGAAGTCTACGAATTCTTCACTCAGCCTCCGGTCGAACGTGTCGAGCGTCTCTATTCCATAGACGAGGTAAAGCGCTCTGCACGTATCCGCGACAAAGTACGCCGTGTTGATCTCGACACCATCACCTTTCCTTTCGGTTCTGCCGAAATCGGTGAAGATCAGATCGCGCGCATTGAAAGCGTCGCGAAGGCCATGGCCCAGATATTGAAGAAGAATCCTGCAGAGACATTCCTCATCGAAGGCCATACGGATGCCGTGGGTTCGGATCAGGCCAATCTCGTTCTGTCGGATAAACGGGCTGAATCAGTCGCACAGGCATTGACCAATGTCTTCGATATTCCGCCAGAGAACATGGCCACACAAGGTTATGGCGAGAACTATCTGAAGATTAAATCAGAGGGTCCTGAGCAACAGAATCGCCGTGTTGCAATCCGCAGGATCACGCCGTTGGTTGCCCCGATGGCAAGCAATAATTAATCCCTTTCGAAACAATCGGACCCGGGCAAAAGCCCGGGTTTTTTGCGTTTGCGCCTTGAGTTCACGCAGATGCTCGTTATTTGTTGTTTGAACCTGTACTTCTATCGGAATGAGCAAATGAAACGCATAGAAATCTTTATCGAAAACATCATCCTCGCTTCACGTTGGCTTCTGGTCGTCTTTTATCTCGGGCTGGCGATTGCACTGGCGATCTATGCTTTTTCTTTTGCCGGGAAGCTCGTCGATTTCGTCTCCAAAGTCATGATCCTGAACGAAACCGACACGATCCTCAAAATGCTCAGCCTTATCGATGCAGCCCTCGTTGCAAGTCTTGTGGTCATGGTCATCATTTCCGGTTACGAAAATTTCGTATCGCGGTTCGACCAAGCAGATGAAGTGCACTGGCTCGGTACAATCGACGCTGGATCACTTAAAATCAAAGTCGCATCGACCATCGTGGCGATTTCATCGATCCATCTGTTGCAGATATTCTTGAACCTGACGCAGTACAGCCACGAACAACTGATGTGGTTCACAATTATCCACCTTGCCTTCGTGTTTTCGGCCTTGTTCCTCGCCTATATCGACAAACTCATGGTCAAGGATAAAGGCGACAAAAAATCCCACGAGCCATCGCTCTGAACAAAAAAGCCCGGTCAGCCGGGCTTTTTTATTGCCAACACGTCTATGCCGCGTGTAAAGGACAAGCGTAGGTTGAACTTTCAGCCCTACCGTAAGCGTCTTACGTCAGGCAACGCATCTCCTCCGGTCTCTAACCGGCGTGGCTTTTATCGGCCAAGGATCGTTGCACATGAGACCGCATACTTACGGAAAAACCATGAACTATAATCAGAAACTGTCTTTTCGTCGCAAGTTGCCAGCGAAGTACATTGCTGTCATTACACCGCTTATTCTCTCGGTGCTCATGACTTTAGTGGTGTCATTCATTGCGACAGTAAAGAATCTCGGGCTTCACGCCGACCTGCCTTACAATTGGGTAACAGCTTGGGCCTTGTCGTGGGTTGTTGCATTTCCAACACTTTTAATGGTGCTGCCTGTCGTTCGTCGTATCGTCAGCATTATCTGTGACTCGCCCACCCGCTAATGCAAAACGGGATGGGTTTTCGCCCATCCCGTTCTCTATTTTTGCAGATAAGGATCGCTTAGCTGTCGAGGAAGCTGCGCAGCTTGCGCGAACGGCTCGGATGCTTGAGCTTGCGCAATGCTTTGGCCTCGATCTGACGAATGCGCTCACGCGTAACCGAAAACTGCTGTCCAACTTCTTCCAGCGTATGATCCGTATTCATGCCGATACCGAAACGCATACGCAGGACACGTTCTTCACGCGGTGTCAGTGATGCCAGCACCCGCGTAGTGGTATCGCGCAAGTTCGCCTGAATCGCAGCATCGATAGGCAGAAGCGCATTCTTATCCTCGATGAAATCACCGAGGTGCGAATCTTCTTCATCACCTACCGGTGTTTCGAGCGAGATTGGTTCCTTGGCAATCTTCAGGACCTTGCGCACCTTCTCAAGTGGCATAGCCAGCTTTTCAGCCAATTCTTCCGGTGTCGGTTCACGGCCGATTTCGTGCAGCATCTGGCGCGACGTACGAACGATCTTGTTGATCGTTTCAATCATGTGCACCGGAATACGGATTGTACGTGCCTGGTCGGCAATAGAACGGGTAATCGCCTGCCTGATCCACCATGTCGCATAGGTCGAGAACTTGTACCCACGGCGATACTCAAACTTATCGACCGCTTTCATCAAACCAATATTGCCTTCCTGAATAAGATCAAGGAACTGCAACCCGCGATTGGTGTACTTCTTGGCGATGGAAATGACGAGACGCAGATTTGCCTCAACCATTTCTTTCTTGGCAAGAGCGGCTTCGCGCTCACCCTTTTGCACCTGGTTGACGATGCGGCGGAACTCCGAAATGGAAATTGCAGTTTCCTGCGCCATATTCTGAATTTCGGTACGCAGATTTTTGATCGTCTCTTTTTCGTTCTTCGTGAACTCTTTCCAACCGCGTGTCGTCAGGTTGGAAACAGCTTTCAGCCAGTTCGGATCAAGTTCGTTGCCCTGATACTCTTTCAGAAAGTCTTCACGACGTACGCCATAGGACTCCGCAAGACGCAACAACCGGCCCTCGTTCTGCACGAGACGCTTGTTGATGTCATAAAGTTGAGCCACCAGAGCTTCAATACGATTCTGGTTCAGCGACAGCGATTTCACTGCCTTGATCAGCTGGTCCTTGAGCTCCTTATAACGGCGCTCCTGGCTTGGTGACAACGAACCCGATGCAGCAAGGCGATTTTCAACTTGCTGATCCTGAAGCTTGCGAAGCTTTTTGTAAGTGTCAGCAATAACGTCAAGGGTTTCCATGACCTGCGGACGCAATTCGGCTTCCATCGCTGCAAGCGACAGATTGGCCTCATCATCCTCATCATCGTCGTCTTCGACCTGCGTATCGCCACCAACATTTGTAATGTCGTCATCATCGCGGCGGCTGCGCGAACGATCATTTCCTGGAGCAGGTCTTTCTTCTTCGACGCGCTCAATTACCGGTGCCTGCTTGGCTTCAGGGCCAGCATAGGTCGTTTCCAGATCAATGATTTCGCGCAGAAGAATCTGCGATTCATTCAGCGCTTCGCGCCAGATGATGATCGCCTGAAACGTCAGCGGGCTTTCACATAGGCCTGAGATCATAGTCTCACGACCAGCCTCGATACGCTTGGCGATCGCAATCTCGCCTTCACGCGACAAGAGCTCAACAGTGCCCATTTCACGCAAATACATGCGAACAGGGTCATCTGTGCGGTCAGTTGGTTCTTTCTTGGTGACAGTCGGAGCGACAGCCGTACCGGTCGACTCGGCGAGCTCGCGCGCATCGCTTTCATCATCGGCGCTATTATCCGCCTCTTCGGCGTCCGCGTCTTGCTCGTCATCCTCAACAACATTGATGCCCATATCGCTGAGCATCGCCATTGTGTCTTCGATCTGTTCTGAAGTGACCTCTTCGGATGGCAGAACTGCATTGAGTTCGTCCATCGTCACATAGCCGCGCTTCTTAGCGAGCTTGATCATCTTCTTGACAGCGTCATCGGAAAGGTCGAGAAGCGGACCGTCTGGCGCGCCTTCGCGCTCGACTTCTACTTCTTCATTTTCCTTTGCCTTCGTTGCCATATTCTATATCTCCAAGCGACGTTCGCTTTTTTCATGCATGAGAACAACGAGTGCAGCAGCGCACCGGTTCCCCTACATCAATCAAGGTATTAAATGATCGACTAGCCGAAATCCTGTTAATGGCGGATTAACCCTGTTATTCCGGTGGCGAGCACGCTGCATATTTGTCGAATTTGCCGGTATTTCTGCAAAACCCACAAACATCAACGCAATATCTACAATTCTGCGCAATCTGATTCCGTCATTATTGACCCACGTCAACCCCGACTCAACTGATTCGGGTCAAAAAAGCGAATCAATTCGGTCAAAAACCCTTCGCGGAGCGTCCAGAGGGGATTCCAAACCCTTCGATCAGCGCCTCCGTAGCCTGCGCGTTACGGATATCGTTCTGTATATCGAGTAACCTGTTAAAGTTTTCCTCGGTCGCGTCAGCACCCAAAGCTACCCGAGCCAATTCTAGTTCTTTATGTAGTGCGCGAGCGCGCTGATGCAAGTGGATCGCCTGCCGCAAAGCTTCTCTGGCGTCCTCTTCTGCAGCTTCAGCAGAAGCAGACCATTCACGGTTGCGTCGGATAATAGCTTCAAGCGCCTCCACCAGCGTTGCCAATCCCTGATCCGCGATTGCCTTGCGCATCTCTGTTCCACTGGAGACATGATGCTCCGCCATCGCATCGAGCATAGCAGCATGAAAACGCTTCAGGTCCGGATGCTCCAATTCAAGATCAACAACCGTTTCAAAGTCATCTTCAATCAGACGGGGATGGTTGAACAAGGTCATCAGAATAGCTGTTTCTCTAACAGGAAGCTTTGATGACGAGCGAGCGCCCAATGCCGACTTTGTCAGATTATCACTGACAGCAAACCGCCCGGTGGCAGCACCTTTTCCGCGAGAACCATATCTGGGCTGACCATAGGCATTCTGATTGTTGCCGCGCTCACCATTGTTACGTTGGTTAGGCCCGAAAAACTGCTGGATTCGCTCACGTACATCCTGGCCATAATGACGCCGGACATTCTCATCGGCAATCAAAGCAGTCATCTGTTTTAAGCGAGATTCAAGCTCGGCCCGACGTTCAGGCGTATCAAAGACACCGCTTGATGTCTCACGACTCCATAGCATGTCCGCCAAGGGGCGGGCATCATTAAGGACTTCCTGAAAAGCCTGTGGCCCTGACGACTTAACGAGGTCATCGGGATCTTTGCCTTCTGGCAGCACAGCAAAACGGAGCGAATATCCCGGCTTCAAAACCGGCAAAGCCAAGTCGATTGCCCTATGCGCCGCCTTTATGCCGGCACTGTCGCCGTCAAAACAAAGTACGGGCTCGGGTGACATTCGCCAAAGAAGACCCAGCTGATCCTCCGTCAGCGCTGTACCCAACGGCGCAACCGCATGTGTGAACCCCGCCTGCGCCAAGGCGATAACATCCATATATCCTTCCACCGCAATGACAGCTTTGGCTGGCTGTCCCGCTTGCGGCTGTGCTGCCTTGCGGGCGCGCAATGCGTTGAACAGAATTTTTCCTTTGTGGAAAAGCTCGGTTTCATTGGAGTTCATATATTTTGCGATGGCATTGGGAGCCAGCGCTCGCCCGCCAAAGGCAATGATACGCCCCCGTAAATCTTCAATCGGAAACATGATGCGATCACGAAAACGATCAAAGGAAACTGGCTTGTCATCGCCATATACCACCAAGCCGCAGGCTTCTATCTGATCCTTTGTAGCCCCTTTGCTGGCCAGATGTTCTTTCAGGGCATTACGGCTTTCCGGTGCATAGCCGAGACGGTAAGAGTGCTGCGTTGCAGCGCTGAGCCCGCGATCGCGCAAATAAGCCCGCGCTTTTGCACCACCGGCCGTTTGCAACTGGTCCTCGAAAAACTTCGTTGCCATTTCCATGACATCATAGAGCGTGGCGCGCTTTGCCTCGCGTATCTCCATTTCGGCATCGCGCGCGGGCATGGGAACACCCGCCATATCCGCAACACGCTCGACCGCTTCCGGAAAGCTCAGGCCCTCAAGTTCAGTCAGAAAACGAAAATGATCGCCTGTGACCCCGCATCCGAAACAATGATACCGCCCTTTGCGATCCTCACAGTGAAAGCTAGGTGATTTCTCGCCGTGAAATGGACAGCAGGCCCAGAAATCGCCTTTCTGGGCATTTGTCTTCTTGCGATCAAACGAAACGCGTGTCCCGATGACGCTGGATATCGGCACACGCTCCCTGATCTCGTCGAGAAAAGATGGCGGAAATCGCATATGGATGTTCGTTCTAAATTAAACTCTGCTGCGGGATATGGAGTGCTCAACACTCACGTCTGAGGTCCAGGTTCATTGTGCCTTAAATAAGACTGCTATGAAAGGCCTTCAAGCACTTCATCCCCGACTCATACTGTTCGATCAAAGCATGAAGGGATTTGGTTTTTACAAAGCCGGCAAATTATCAGCGTGTCAGGTCTGAATTATCTTCTGCCAGCGTATTTGTGCTAAGAACGACATATTTTTTCTTAGCCGGAACATATTTTTTTCGCTTTTTGAGTGATATCTTATATTAATAAATTGCAATCAAACTTGGCATGGTTGCTATTCTCGCTTCTCTCAACACGACAGGATTGTAGCAAGTGAACGGTTCCGCAATTTTGTTGCATTTGGCAGGTGCTGTAGCGCTCCTGCTCTGGGCAACACGAATGGTTCGAACAGGCGTCGAGCGCGCCTATGGCGAGCGCATGCGTCAAAGTCTACGCGGCGTCCTTCACAATCCCATTCTTGCTGTTCTCTGGGGCTTGATGCTTTCAATCGCATTGCAGAGTTCGACAGCAGTCAGCCTCCTTGTCGGGTCTTTCGTCGGTTCAGGCTTTGTCAGTGGCGTTGCAGGCTTGATGGCCGTTCGCGGCGCTGAGGTCGGATCCGCTCTGGTCGTAAAGATTCTCAGCTTTGACCTAACCTTGCTGGTACCGCTCTGCCTTGTCGCAGGCACTGTAATCTTCATGTCCACGGAGCGCAGCAATTGGCGGCAGATTGGCCGCATTCTTGTTGGCATTGGTCTTTTGGTGCTTTCGCTGGAAATGACAGGGCAAGCGACCGAACCGCTACGCAACAGCGACTTGCTGCCCGTTATTGTTGGTTATCTCAGCACCGATCCGGTTACAGCATTTCTGCTTGCGGCGATCATGACCTGGCTATTCCACTCCAGCATTGCTGCCGTGCTTTTGCTGGTCACCTTTGCCTCGCGGGGTCTTATCCAACCTGAGCTCGGAATTGTGATGATCTTTGGCGTAAATCTCGGGTCATCGTTCATTGCCCCCCTCCTCACTCGATCAGCTGCCCCACAGGCTCGGATCGTGCCGATGGGAAACCTGCTGATGCGGGGCGCTGGATCAATCGTGATCCTCATTCTCTTCATGACATTCAAACCCTCTATTGCCTTCCTTGGCTCGTCACCGGCGGACCAAGTCATCAATGGTCATATCTTGTTCAATATCATCATTCTGCTGGCGGGTGTCCCTCTGTCAGCACTGGTTTTACGCGTAACCAAGGCGGTTGTTGCGTTGAACGCACCTGTCGAGCAAGCGCCCTCTCTTGTTCAAGCAGAGCTCAGTGCTTTGGATGAAAGCGTGTTGGACACACCAAGCCTGGCACTGACAAATGCCACCCGGGAAACCGTGATGGTCTGCGAAACTGTGGAAATAATGCTTCGCGGCGTTATCGCGCTTTATGAAAACCCGGAACAGGATCGCATCAACGAACTATCGATGCTTGACGATAAGGTGGACCGCAAACATGCAGCCATCAAACTTTATCTGGCCAAACTAACAACGAGAAAACTGTCCGAGTTTGAGGTGGCCCGTGCTCAGGAACTATTGGGTGCCTGCGTCAAGCTTGAACAGGTGGGCGACATCATTGTCCGCAATATGCTCGCCCTCGTTCAGAAAAAAATGGATCGCAAACTTAAATTTACTGATGAAGGCTGGCTGGAACTCAGCAACTTCCACGCAAAAGTATTGGTTAATGCCCGTATGGCTTTCAATGTGCTGGTATCTCGCGATCGGGAAACCGCACATCAGCTGGTTTTGGAAAAGGACCACCTGCGTGACCTGGAGAAGCAGAGCAGTCAACGCCACTTCAGTAGATTGCGTGAAGGGACAGTCCGTAGCCTGGAAACCAGCTCAATTCATCTCGACACCATACGAGACCTCAAGCAGATTAACTCGCTGCTCGCATCCATGGCCTATCCTGTCCTTGAAGAACAGGGTCTGTTGAACACAACGCGTCTGCGGGCGTTGCACAGCTGAGCGAATGGAACTTGTTAATAATTACGATGAATGTGGGTATTTGAACCGATGAAAGCTCCCATTGCCGAGCCAATGAGGAGCCCAAGCAACATGTTGCCCATAACAGTTTCGCCAATGCCTGCGCCTATCGACAGGCCCGCAACTATTCCGATTATGGTAGACCAGCTATGTTCTTTCATATCAGCCTCCGTTTTTATTAACCATAAACGTAAGTGCGTCGTTTCGGTTCCATCCGCTTGCGCGTACAGCGCTTAGCACACGCAATAGGAAGCAGCCGATGCTTATGTTTAAACCAATGCGCGCGGACGACTATTCGGATTTTCTGGATTATTTCATCGCCGACTACGCGACGGAGATTGCGGCCAATTATGGCCTTGAGCATTCTGTTGCAAAAGATCGCGCTATCGATGAAATCAATCACGATTTGGAACAGGGCATTGATACGCCCGGGCACAGTTTGGTCTGTCTCGTCGATTTGCAAGCGAACACCGAACGTGTCGTGGGTTATCTTTGGTATAAAGTAGATACAAAAATGGGGGAGATTCATATTTGCGACTTCTACGTTTTTCCATCCGAGCAGGGCAAGGGGCACGGTAAACAAGCACTAAGCCTTCTCGAAAATGAGGCGGTAAAAGCGGGGGTTCGGCAAATCAAATTACGGGTTGCCGCCAATAATCCTCGTGCGAAAAATCTTTATGATGCCTGTGGGTTCCACGTGACAGGCATCAATATGAGCAAACAAATTGCCGCTTTGGAGAGAAGCGATGGCCGAAACGGATGATGTGACGAAGGGCCTTCATGATGCCGAGCGGAAGCTGCTCCAGCAGCTACGCACGGTTCGCCGCAGAATACGAAGCCACAAACCGGCGGAAATAGAAGACCAGCTTACTCGTGGTCAAAGAATTGCGGATGCTGTTGCTGCGACCATGGGCTCATGGAAATTCATCATTATCCAGACCACAATATTGTTCTTTTGGATTGTGCTGAACGTTACCGCCTATGTGCGGGAGTGGGATCCTTACCCCTTTATCCTCCTCAATCTGGCTCTGTCATTTCAGGCAGCTTATGCTGCACCATTCATTATGATGAGCCAAAACAGGCAACAGGATATAGACCGGAAAGAAGCCGCCAACGACTATAAGATCAACATCAAGGCTGAGCTCGAAATTGAGCTTCTTCATGAGAAGATTGAACTAATGCACCAGAAAATAGATGAGCTTTGCGAGCGGGAAGTCGTGCATTTGAGAAAAGCCGCAAGAGGCCTGCAACCTGGCAAACGCGATTCTGAAGAAGGCTAAAACAAAAAAGGACCGCTGCGGGAGGAGGTGCAGCGGTCCTGATTGTAAATGTACCGCGGGAGGAGGTGCAGTACATTCGACGTTGGGATATCTGGGAGGAAAGAGCCCAACAAGTTCAAGATAGCAAAGCCTAAAATTTTTGCTACCTTCAAATATGCATAATAGCTATGCAAATAGTTGCATACCATATCGCACCGGTTGCGCTTCACACCGCTGACTGCTAGTCAAATAGCGACTACCACGTCTCTTTTGGAGCAGCACAAATGGGTGCACAGAAAACCTCGGACAAGTAAGCCGCAGCAACCTTTCGTTGTTGCGGTGCATCTGTCAGACCATCCATCATTTTGATCGCAGGCAGACGCCGCCAAATGAATTCATTTAGCGGACATATAATCATGCCTATCAAACGACAAATTTGGGCTTACTCGCTCCCGGCTACCCTCCTGCTGATGGTGCCATTTGACATTCTGGCTTCACTTGGAATGGACATTTACCTTCCCGTCGTTCCTGCAATGCCAAGAAATTTGGGAACGACTTCAAACGTCATCCAGCTCTCCCTTAGTCTTTACATGGTTCTTTTAGGACTTGGACAAATCGTGTTCGGACCTTTATCCGACAGGATCGGCAGGCGGCCGATCCTGCTTACAGGCGCCCTGCTTTTTACCGGAGCATCATTTTGCCTCGCCCTCTCGTCCACGCCACTGCCCTTCCTGCTGTTTCGAACTCTACAGGCAATCGGCGCATCGGCGGTATTGGTCGCCACATTTGCCACGGTTCGAGATGTCTATGGTGAACGACCGGAAAGCACGATCATCTATGGGATGTTTACGTCAATGCTCGCATTCGTGCCGGCACTTGGTCCCATCGCAGGCGCCCTCATTGCGAACATGCTCGGCTGGAGGGCTATATTCTTGGCACTGGGTTGTATCGGAATATTTGCGGGCTTGAGGGCTGTTTTCATGTGGCACGAAACCAGCCCGCCTCAACGATCCTCAAAGGACAGGTCGATCTTACCCATCTTGGGCAGTTTGACATTCTGGACCTATACACTGGGATTCAGTGCAGCAATGGGAGCATTCTTTGTATTCTTCTCAACAGCGCCGAGAGTTCTGATTAACAATGCGAAGTATAGCGAAATTCATTTCAGCCTTATCTTCGCAACTGTTGCAGTCGTGATGATCATTACCGGCTATTTCGTTAAACACGTCGTCGCCAGATGGGGCATTGCGGACTGTTTAATACGAGGAATGCTGACAATTATTACCGGAGCGATTGTGCTTTTTATCAGCCAGCTGTTTTTCGCCCTATCATTTGCGAGCTTTGTTTTGCCGATGTGGATTATCGCTGCTGGCATCGTGCTGACGGGATCGGTTACAGCGAATGGCGCCCTCGCCGATTTTGCTGATAGGGCTGGCTCCGCTGTAGCCTACTACTTCTGCATTCAAAGTCTGATCACGGGGCTTGTAGGAACCAGCGTGGTAGTTTTGTTTGACGGGGGCACCCCCCTGCCATTGGTGGTCTACTGCCTGCTGCTTCCCATAATCGTGCTGTCAGCACTCGTCTTACAGCGCCGTGCATTTCTAAAAATCACCATGTGACCGAAAATAAAAAGGGCGAAAGACCGAAGTCTTTCGCCCTTCATTGGGTCAAACCCAAGCGGTAACTCAATTGCTACTGCAATATTTCCTTCACGATGCCACTGGCTTTGCTGAAATCCATTTGCCCAGCATATTTCTCTTTAAGAGCGTTCATGCACTTACCCATATCGCGCAGCCCACCAGCGCCAATTTCGCCGATTACCTGCGTACAGGCATTGCGTATGTCAGACTCACAAAACTGCTTGGGCATGAAATCACGAATGATCTCGATTTCTTCACGCTCCTGTTCAGCCAGCTCAAGCCTGTTACCTTCTTCGTACATCTTCGCAGATTCTTCGCGCTGCTTGATCATCTTTGCCAGAATTACGCTGATTTCATCACCGCTAACCGGATCTTTCCCGATTCCGCGATTTACAATGTCACGATCTTTGATGGCTGCCATGATCAGGCGTAGCGTCGAGACGCGGCGTTTGTCCTGAGATTTGATGGCTGTATTCAGTGCCCCGGCGATTATATCGCGCATGGCCGTATTCTCCTGTTATGCGCCCACCCTAGTCGTCGCTTCGAGCGAAATCAACAATGGCGCCATGTCATCCACGACATGAATTACCACCAAGTGCTCGTCTTGCAATTGACCGAAGGCGTTGCTTTGTTTATGGACTGGGACTTAGCCAGACATTTTTATTGTTGCTGCGGTGGATGATTACCCAACCATCGCGCTCAGCCACGTCATATGGGATATTCGAGGACATTTTTCAATGGCCCCATTTATCCAGTGCGACGCTAGCTCATTCAGGAGTACCGCATGACAGCCACATCAATAGAAGCAGGTACGCAAGCAAAAACTGCGGCTTGGTCCGAAGTAAAGCCCACAGCCTTGCTCGTGCTGGCTGACGGCACGGTTATTGAAGGCAAAGGTCTCGGCGCTACGGGCATTTGCGAAGCTGAAGTCTGCTTCAACACTGCTTTGACAGGCTACGAAGAAATCCTCACTGACCCCTCCTATGCCGGTCAGATTGTCACGTTTACGTTTCCGCATATTGGCAATGTCGGCGCAAACAATGAAGACATTGAAGACCTTACGCCGGCAAAGCGCGCTGGTGCTGTTGGAGCAGTATTCAAAGCCGATATCACTTCGCCATCAAGCTATCGATCGGTCGATCATCTGGATGCTTGGTTGAAAGCACGGGGTGTTATCGCCCTTGCCGGTGTCGATACGAGGGCCTTGACGGCGCTCATCCGCGAAAAGGGCATGCTAAACGCCGTAATTGCACATGATCCTGATGGCAAATTCGATATTCCGGCGCTCAAAGCGCGCGCTGCTTCGTGGCATGGATTGTTGGATCTCGATCTCGCCAAGGATGTTACATCCGGACAAAGCTCGGTTTGGACCGAAAAGCCATGGGTTTGGGATCAGGGCTTTGCTGAACAGTCCGCACCAGAGTTTCACGTCGTTGCCATTGATTACGGTATCAAGCGGAATATTCTGCGCCTAATCGCAGGACTTGGTGCAAAGATAACAATTCTCCCCGCGACAGCGACCTCCGAAGATGTCCTTGCCTATAATCCAGATGGAATTTTTCTCTCCAATGGTCCCGGCGATCCTGCGGCAACCGGAAAATACGCTGTCCCAACAATCAAAGAGCTGATTAAAACTGAAATCCCGGTTTTTGGTATATGTCTTGGACATCAGATGCTGGCATTGGCGCTTGGTGGCGACACCAAGAAAATGCATCAAGGCCATCACGGGGCGAATCATCCAGTTCGCGATGACACAACCGGCAAGGTTGAGATTGTATCCATGAATCATGGTTTTGCTGTTGATGCAGCCTCCTTCCCCGACAATGTCGAAGAAACCCATGTCTCGCTCTTTGATGGCAGCAATTGCGGTCTGCGGGTAACTGGACGTCCTGTATTTTCGGTTCAGCACCATCCCGAAGCATCTCCCGGCCCCCAGGACTCACACTATCTTTTCCGCCGGTTTTTCAATCTGATCCGGCAGAAGAAGGGCATGGAGTTACTATCGGAGCGTGATCACGCCGCTTAGTCAACGTCCTCTCCGGTACTCGCCTTTAGAATTGCAAACCATTGTTGGCGATTGAGCTCGATATCGAGCGCAGTCGCCATTGTTTTTAGTCTATCAATCTTCAGGCTTCCAAGAACGGGGATTAAGCTGGCGGGGTGACGCAGCAGCCAAGCAATGGCAATTACCGAAATATCTGTATTATCCAATTGCGAAGCAATATCGCTCAGAGCAGCGCGGAGCCGTACCTCTTGCACGCCCTCGCCTGTGAAAAGACTGCCGCCGCCAAGCGGTGACCAGATCATCGGCGCATATCTCAATCTTTGGGCGTGGTCGAGGCTTCCATCCGTCAAAGGCGAAACATATTTGACAGAAAATTCGATTTGGTTGGTGACCAGCGGGAATGGCAATCTTGATGCCAGAAGATCAAACTGATGCGGCAGAAAGTTTGATACGCCAACCGCACGGACTTTGCCAGCCTTGACTACATCTTCCAGACCCCGGGCTGTATCATCGGCATCCATCAAGGGATCGGGCCGATGCAGTAACAGCACGTCAATATAATCCGTATGTAAGTTTTTCAGCGACCGCTCCACGGAAGCCCGAATGTGCGCCGAGCTCGTATCATAGTGCTTAATGCGATTTTCAGGGCGGGCGCCCGATATCAGCATAATGTCGCATTTGGTAATCAGCTCAATTGTATCACGGCTGCCGCCCCACCTTTGTAATCCGGCACCAAAAGCCTCTTCCACACCATAATTCCCATAAATATCAGCGTGGTCGAAACTCGTAATACCGATGTCAATTGCACCATTAACCAGCCTGGCGACACTATCAACATCAGATCGTTCAAGGTCGCTGAGCAACCTCCATGCGCCAAGGATCAATCGGGATAGGCTCAAACTACCCAACGAGATACGTGTTTCATAGGACATGCTGATTTCCTGCAAATGATTATGGCTCGTCTAGTTTAAAGCCTCACCACGGGAGGACAAGGGTACACCGTCCCTTGACTAAGAACTGATAATGTACCAATAGGTACACACATTACCATTTGGTACAAAAGGAGAAATCAAATGTCAGAGCAACGTCCGCCTTTTCCACCCTTTACGCACAACACTGCGATCCAAAAGGTTCGGGCTGCGGAAGACGGCTGGAACGGACGCAATCCTGAGCGCGTGGCGCTGGCTTACACACAGGATAGCTATTGGCGGAACAGATCAACATTCTTATGTGGCCGCGCTGAAATCGTCGCCTTCCTGCAAGAAAAGTGGAAGCGAGAATTGGAATACCGCCTGATCAAAGAACTTTGGGCGTTTTCGGGCAACCGGATAGCAGTGCGTTTTGCATATGAGTATCACAACGATTCCGGCAATTGGTTTCGCGCCTATGGCAATGAAAACTGGGAGTTTGACGAAAATGGCCTGATGCAGAAACGCTATGCTTCCATCAATGATCTTGCAATCAAAGAGGCAGATCGGAAGTTCTTGTGGGATCAAACTGGTCCACGTCCGATTGGACATCCGGGATTATCGGAACTCGAGCTGTAATATGGTCAAAACTGTCTCCGAACGCTCTGACGTTGTTCCGGTGCTTGCCGAAATCTTTCGGGAACACGGCTTTGAAGGGGCAAGTCTTTCAATCATCACCGAAAAGACCGGGCTTGGAAAAGGTAGCCTTTACTACTTCTTTCCAGGCGGAAAAACCGAAATGGCACAGGCCGTCCTCGCGGAGATAGAAGGTTGGTTTGAAAAGCAGATTTACAGCCCATTGCGCGAAGCCGCCGACTCTCAAACTGCGATACGGATGATGTGCGCCGCGGTAATTGAATACTTCAAGTCCGGCCGCCGCATCTGTCTCGTTGGTGCGTTTGCTCTCGACAATGTCCGTGATCGCTTCGCGTTACAGATCAATAATTACTTCGCGGCATGGATTGCTGCACTCAATAAGGCTTTGCAGAAGCTTGGGCACGATCCAGAAGTGGCCGCAGCTCTCGCTGAAGAAGCTATAATAGACATTCAGGGCGCCTTGGTAATCGCTCGCGCGCTTAACAACACGTCCGTATTTGAGCGGGCCATGATCCGCATAGAAAAGCAGCTAACTACTTAAAGCAAGTTTGCTTATAGAGATCGGTCAAATTGATACCGCGACAGAAGTCACTTTATGTAATGCGTTGGAACTGCTGTAGTGGATTTCAACGTTTCCATTGAAACTGATGCTGAGATGTCAAAAAATTCCACCTTTTCGACCAATGACTTATATATTTCGTCATAAGCTTCCACACGTGGCAGAACGAGCTTTAATATATAATCGATAGTGCCGGTCATGCGATGCACCTCGACAATTTCCGGTATGTCGGAAATTGCCGCGCGAAACTGTTCCAGCCATTCCGCCGAGTGGCGCGCCGTACGAATGATAACAAACATGGTCGTTGGTAATCCGGCCAGAGGCCGATCTACCAGAGCAACGCGGCGCTGGATATACCCCTCCTCTTCCAGGCGCTGGATGCGACGGGAACACGCGGAAATGGAAAGGTTCACTCTGTTAGCGAGATCGGATACGCCCACAGAGGCATTTTCTTGCAGAATATCCAGAATCTTGCGATCGCGATCGTCGATCATCTATAAATCCCAACAAATTTATCGCGTGGTATTATATATTTACGCGCAATATTTGCGCCAACATATCTGAATTTTAAAAACTATGCGAACACATTGTGCGCTGCAACCTCTATCCTCTGGCTAGGGAAATGAGGGATCCATCATGCGCACTATTGGACTGATCGGCGGGATGAGCTGGGAAAGCACTGCGGTTTATTATCGTCAGATCAATGAGGAAATCCGCGGACATCTTGGCGGATTATCCTCTGCAAAAATCGCCCTCCAATCGCTGGATTTTTCCGAAGTTGTCGCCTTGCAAAAGAGCGACCGCTGGAATGATGCTGCTGCGCTTCTGTCGGATGCAGCCAGCCGCCTTGAAGCGGCAGGAGCAGATTGCATCCTAATCTGCACAAACACGATGCATCTTGTTGCCGACGCCGTTGCTGCTGCTGTCAGTATTCCGCTCATTGATATCAGGCACGAAACAGGCCGCACTTTATCAGCCGCAGGCAAGAAGCGCCCGCTTCTATTGGCTACACGCTATACGATGGAGCACGGCTTTTACGCGGATTATTTACACAATAATTTCCAGATCGACCTCGCCGTCCCCAATGAAATTGACCGGGCCAAGATTCACTCCGTTATTTTTGACGAACTTTGCTGCGGCTTGGTCAAAGACGAGTCTCGCCATGCACTGGAGAAAATCGTTGCCCGTGGCAAAGAGGCTGGCGCTGATTGCGTAATTCTCGGTTGCACCGAAATTTGCTTATCGCTGACCGAAGATAATTTGGCGTTACCGGTCTACGATTCAACAACCATACATTCGCAGGCAGCCGTTGCTTATGCATTGGGCAACAACGTCAAGAACAGAAAGAACGCGATCTAATCGCGTTCTTATCTAATTAAATACTACCGCTGAACGTATCGCAATTATCCAGCTTGCCGCTATCAAATCCACGCTTAAACCATTTGCTGCGCTGGGCAGACGTTCCATGATTAAAGCTCTCTGGAACGACATAACCTTGAGTCTTGCGTTGCATAGTGTCATCGCCGATCTGTTGCGCAGCATTGAGTGCCTCGTCCAGATCGCCAACGTCAAGAATACCTTTCTGCTCGGTAAAGTGTCCCCATATACCGGCAAAACAGTCTGCCTGCAGTTCAACACGCACTGACATGGCATTGGCTTCCGCTTCGCTCATGTTCTGCCGCATTTGATTGAACTTGGGCAACACGCCAATCAAATTCTGTACGTGATGCCCAACCTCATGCGCCAGCACATAGGCTTGCGCGAAATCGCCCGATGCCCCGAACTTCTTATCCAGCTCGTCATAGAAGCTTAAATCGATATAAAGCTTCCGGTCGCCCGGGCAGTAGAAGGGACCGGACGCTGCGCTGGCAAAGCCACATGCGGAACGCACTTGATCACTGAATAACACCATCGTTGGCGCTGGATAGGTTTGACCCTCAGCTTTGAAGATACCGCTCCAGACATCTTCCGTCTCTGCAAGAACTGTCTTGGCAAATTGCGTCGTCTCGTCGTTGTTTTTGACCGAGGTATCGCTCTGGGTTTGGCCCGGCACCAATTGCCCGCCACCAGAATCAACCAGTATCTGCATCGGATCAATATTGGTGCAGAATTTCAAAAAAAGAAAAATTGCAGCGAGGATGAGAATGCCGGAAAATCCACCGCCGCCGGCCGTCCGCAATCCGGAACCGCCAGGAATACGAAATCTTCCGCCCCCTGGAAAACCGCCGCCGCCTTCGCCGCGTTGATCTTCAACATTGTCGCTCTGTCTACGCCCCTGCCAACGCATGTTCCGTCTCCCGATCGCTTGCCGATCCAAACCGGCTGATACGCTGTATGCACAACATCAATACGCGGCATTTGTTTCATGCGCGATGTTATTTTTCAACTTTTGCTTGCAGGAAGTGGCACATCAACTTTTGCGATGGAATGTTACGTTGTGGCCGTAATGCGAAACGAAACCCCAAAACCGCCTTAAAATGCGTTAACGTCGCTTTTTGGGGTTACGCAAAGCGTTTCCTTTGCCTATAAGGCAGCCTTAGCCTCGCATTTGAATTCAAGTAGCTACCCGTACGGTGAAACCGTGCGGTTTTTTGTGCAGACCGCTATGATAAGGACCCGAACATGCCAAAACGCACCGACATCAAATCTATTCTGATTATCGGCGCTGGCCCGATCATTATCGGTCAGGCATGCGAGTTCGACTATTCCGGCACCCAGGCCTGCAAGGCACTTAAAGAAGAGGGTTACCGGGTCATCCTCGTCAACTCCAACCCGGCAACGATAATGACTGACCCGGAATTGGCAGACGCGACCTATATTGAGCCAATCACGCCTGAAGTCGTTGCGAAGATCATCGCCAAGGAACGTCCCGACGCGCTGCTGCCAACCATGGGTGGTCAGACTGCGCTGAACACCGCCCTTTCGCTGCGTCGCATGGGTGTACTCGATCGTTATAATGTCGAAATGATTGGCGCGAATGCTGAAGCGATCGACAAGGCGGAAGATCGCGCGTTATTCCGCGAGGCCATGGCAAAGATTGGTCTGGAAACACCAAAATCAATGCTCGCAAACGCTACCGAGGTAAAAGATCTCGACCGCAAATTACACCAGGAACAGCGCGAAGCGGTTAAAGCCCAATATTCCGGTGCAGAACTCGATGCGGCTTTAGACAAGCTGGAAACCGAGTGGCAGCTCGGCGAAGGTGACCGCAAGCAGCGCTATGTATCGCATGCCCTCGGCATGGCCGGTGCCGCATTAGACCATGTTGGTCTACCTGCCATCATCCGCCCCTCCTTCACCATGGGCGGTACAGGCGGCGGTATCGCGTATAACCGAACAGAATTTTACGAGATCATCGGCAGTGGTCTTGACGCATCGCCAACCACTGAAGTGCTGATTGAAGAATCCGTTCTCGGCTGGAAAGAATACGAGATGGAGGTCGTTCGCGACAAGGCGGATAATTGCATCATTATCTGCTCCATCGAAAATATAGATCCGATGGGTGTTCATACCGGCGACTCTATTACTGTTGCCCCAGCTTTGACGCTGACCGACAAGGAATACCAGATCATGCGTAACGCATCGATTGCGGTATTGCGCGAGATCGGCGTAGAGACCGGCGGATCGAATGTACAGTTTGCGGTCAATCCGGAAAATGGCCGCCTGATTGTTATCGAAATGAATCCCCGCGTGTCACGCTCATCTGCACTGGCATCGAAGGCCACTGGCTTCCCGATCGCAAAGATTGCAGCCAAGCTTGCTGTGGGCTACACGCTCGATGAACTCGACAATGATATTACCGGCGGCGCTACGCCAGCCTCGTTCGAGCCATCTATTGACTACGTCGTCACCAAAATACCGCGCTTTGCCTTTGAGAAGTTCCCCGGCGCAGAACCTACCCTAACGACAGCCATGAAATCGGTCGGTGAAGTTATGGCCATTGGCCGTACATTCAAAGAATCGCTTCAGAAAGCCTTGCGCGGACTGGAGACTGGCCTTACCGGACTTGATGAGATCACAATTCCAGGCATTGGCGAGGGCAATGACAACAATGCTATTCGCGCCGCTATTGGCACTCCTACCCCAGACCGGCTCCGTATGGTGGGGCAAGCACTAAGGCTTGGACTGACTGTCGAAGAAGTGCATGAAGGTTGCAAGATCGACCCGTGGTTCCTCGAACAAATGGCAGAGATCATTGGCACGGAAGAGCGCGTGCGCGAGCACGGGCTTCCTCAGGACGCGCAAAACCTGCGCGCATTGAAGGGCATGGGTTTTTCCGACGCACGCCTTGCAAGTCTGGCAAAAATCGAGCCCAGCGAAGTTACCAAGCTACGCAACAAGCTTGACGTTCATCCAGTCTTCAAGCGCATTGATACATGCGCTGCGGAATTTGCATCGCCAACGGCCTATATGTACTCCACTTATGAAGTTCCATTTGCAGGTGCTTTGGTTTCCGAGGCCCAGATTTCCGACCGCAAGAAGGTTGTGATTCTCGGCGGCGGCCCCAATCGTATCGGCCAAGGCATTGAGTTCGATTATTGCTGCTGCCATGCTGCCTTTGCGCTGCGGGATGCTGGCTACGAAGCCATCATGATCAACTGCAACCCTGAAACAGTATCCACAGACTATGACACGTCAGACCGCTTGTACTTTGAGCCACTGACAGCCGAAGACGTGTTGGAAATCCTGCGGGCCGAACAAACGGCAGGAACCTTGCATGGCGTGATCGTGCAATTTGGCGGGCAAACACCGCTGAAACTCGCAGATGCGCTTGAAAAAGCTGGCATTCCTATCCTTGGAACTTCGCCGGACGCCATCGACCTTGCTGAAGACCGCGACCGCTTCCAAAAGTTGCTGATCAAGCTTGATCTCACGCAGCCCAAGAATGGCATTGCCTACTCGGTTGAGCAGGCACGCACCATAGCTGGAGAGCTTGGCTTCCCGCTGGTCGTACGTCCCTCCTATGTCTTGGGTGGTCGCGCGATGCAGATCATCCACAATGAGCGCGGCTTACAGGCCTACCTGCTTGATACGGTTCCTGAGCTCGTGCCGGAAGATATCAAGCAGAAATACCCGAACGACAAGACCGGACAAATCAACACGCTGCTTGGTAAAAATCCCCTGCTGTTTGATCGTTATCTGACCGAAGCCATCGAGGTCGATGTGGACTGCCTCTGCGATGGCAAGGACACTTGGGTCTCCGGCATCATGGAGCACATTGAAGAAGCTGGCATCCACTCCGGCGACAGTGCTTGTTCTTTGCCAGTTCATTCCCTTTCCGCCGAAACCGTATCCGATCTGGAAAAGGAAACCGCCGCGCTTGCCAAATCGCTTAACGTGGTTGGATTGATGAACGTCCAGTACGCCATCAAGGACGGCACGATCTATGTTCTTGAGGTCAATCCACGCGCCTCACGGACAGTACCCTTCGTTGCCAAAACCATAGGCACTCCGATTGCCAAAGTAGCGGCCCGTATCATGGCGGGAGAGACGCTGGAACAAGCTTTGTCGCATTATGGCGGCAAGCCTTCCGCTACAGGGCGCAAACATATTGCAGTCAAGGAGGCTGTGTTCCCGTTCGCTCGTTTCCCCGGTGTCGATACACTGCTCGGACCGGAAATGCGCTCGACGGGCGAAGTCATGGGGCTGGATTATGACTACGCACTGGCCTTTGCCAAAGCTCAGCTGGGCGCAGGTGTTGATCTTCCACGTGACGGTACATTGTTCGTTTCCGTACGGGACGAAGACAAACAGCGCATTCTCGCGCCGGTAAAACGGCTGGCGGAATTGGGCTTCAAGATACTCGCTACTGGCGGAACAGCTCGCTTCCTTGGCGAGAACGGCGTAGCAGCGCAAAAGATCAACAAGGTGCAAGAGGGTCGTCCACACGTTGAAGACGCAATCCGAAACCGTCAGGTTCAATTGGTTTTCAACACGACAGACAGCGCCAAGGCGATCTCGGATTCAAAATCGCTTCGCCGCGCGACCTTGATGCAAAAAGTGCCATACTATACCACGCTATCGGGTGCCGATGCCGTTGCAGAAGCAATTGCTGCGCTCAAGGCTGGATCACTGGAAGTACGGCCACTTCAGGATTATTTCGCTTAACTTCGTCTGGCGAAATTGTTTAAACACCTAGCAACCCCTCCTCCTCCAATCCATGGCCGGAGGGGTCGCTGACAAAATGCAGCACCGTGGAAAAGACATGATCATTCTTGTCTTCTCGCCCAATATGGACAATCGTCGATTTGGCGAGGTGCTCACGCAAGACTGCTACCACCCGGTCATAAGCATCTGCCTCCATCGCGTCGAGCGACTCGTCAATAACCACCCACTCCGGCTTGTGCAGCATCAACCGTGCAAATGCGAGCGACTGTTGCTCATCATCACTAAGCTCGCGATCCCAGCGAGCACTGAAATCCAGCATGGTTTCAAGCCGCTTCAGTCCAAGCTCATGCAAGGCTCCAACCAGTTGCTCGTCAGTAAAACCATCTTTACCGAGCGGATAGGACATCGCTTCACGCAAGCTGCCGGGCGGAAAATAGGGCAGACGCGGCATGTAAATAATGGTTTTGTTGGCGGGTAACGTGACTGTGCCAGCCCCCCAAGGCCAAAGGCCGGCAATGGCCCGAAACAGCAAAGTGCGATCAATACCCGCTTCGCTTGTAATGAGAACGCGATCACCCTCTTTGACAACAGCGTGCTTTTCCTTGAGCCGTACTGTAGCGCGTGGCGCGGTGATCTTCAGTGAATCAAGAATGATTTGATCCCTATCGGACTCGGCAAATTTTATGCGCTGTTCAATGCTGTTCATGGCGTCGGTTGCCTGCACAGCCTGCCTGAAAGACGTCACGCGTAAAAGCGTTGCACGCCAGTCAGCAATCGCGCCGAAATTGTTGACGAACCACTTCAATGCATCGTGAACCTGATTAAATGCCCCGATAGCCATCATAAGACCGCCGAACGAAAGATTGCCTGCGAAGTAAACTGGTGCAGCAACCAGAATAGGTGCGACGATGGTAATCCAGCCATAGCCAGACGTGACCCATGTGAGTTGCGTCAAAGCTCTAACCAGCAATCGTATGGAAGCCAGAAGACTATCGACATCAAAGCCGAGACGACGGTTTTCGTCGGCCTCACCGCGGTAAAGTGAAATCGCATCAATATGTTCGTTCACACGCATCAGCGAGAAACGCAGTTCAGATTCCTTTTGGTAGCGATCGGCATTGTACTTGATGAGTTTGCGTCCAACAAGCCAACTCAACCATGATGCGAGAGACGCATAAAGAATTGCAGCCCACACCATGTAGCCCGGAATAGAAAAACTGTAGCCATATACATTGAACACGAACCCGCTTGAAAGCGCCCATAACACACCGACAAAGCTGACCATCAGGATCGTGGATTGCAGCAAGCCAAAGCCGAGATCCGTCGACATTTCCGCCAGATGCCGTGCATCCTCATGTAAGCGTTGATCGGGATTAACGCCGATGGGCCCTGAATTGGAAAGTTTGAACGCACGCCGGGGCACCAGCCACTCGCCAATGAGATCTCGCGTCAGGCCTTCCCGCAGTTTCAGGCGCGTCATCTGATTGAGCCACGTCTGGCCCACACTCAAGACAAGAAGCACCGCCGCAATCCCGAAAAACACCATGAGCTGGTCGAGAAAGGCCTGAAAGTCGCGTCGCGACAGAGCATCATAAAACGGCACATTCCAACGATTGAGAAATACCTGTCCTACCGATGTCAAAATGATAATACCGAACACGCCCGAAATGAACAATATCAGACGATTGCGGACTGGAGAGTTCCAATAAATGTCAGCAATAACGCCAAGCTGCGCCAAAAGCCCCGCTTGCACTTCGCCAGCGACGGAGGTTGCTGGCACTCGGTTGGGTTTCTGCTTCGCCATTGGGCTCCCCCGTCGAAGGCCGTGATTCGGCTTTCTCACTCTAACATTGACTCTTTCAAACCACTCAACCGCACCTGCAATTTTTGCGATAGTACAGAAACTTTCGCGCTAGATGCTCCGCGGGATACCCGAAAAGTCGCGTGTAGTTCCGTTTTGAAAACGGCTTGTTTTGCCAGAAATTCTATCATATGTATTTTGCATCGATTTTATCGGTCGAGTGACTTTGCGACCTGCGTAACCTGTTGCGCTTCCTGACGAGCTCCATTGCATAGGTTCGATTCCCTGGGCCGCATATGTGCATGCTGCCTGTTTTATATATCTGAAAGGAACTTCCCATGGCTTCGGGAACAGTGAAATGGTTCAACGGCACTAAGGGCTACGGTTTCATCCAGCCCGATACTGGCGGTGCAGACGTTTTTGTCCATATTTCCGCTGTTGAGCGTGCAGGCTTGCGCGGTCTCAATGACGGCCAGAAGGTCAACTACGAGATCGTTCAGGATCGTCGTTCGGGCAAGTCGTCAGCAGACAACCTTAGCGTTGAAGGCTGATAGCCGCATACGGGAATCGTCTGATTTCTGAACGCACATAAATTAGAAAAGGCGGGATTAATCCCGCCTTTTTGCATTCTTGCCCTATCCCAGCAGCTTGAGAACCTCACTGGCGACCGCTGCCGAAGAAGCGGGATTTTGGCCAGTTACCAGATGACCGTCGGTAACAGCCAGCACCTGCCAATCATCAACTTTTTCATAATGAGCGCCGAGCCGCTTCAACTCATTTTCAACAAGGAACGGCACGACGCTCGTAAGTTGCACCGCTTCTTCCTCGCTATTTGTGAAACCAGCTACCCGCTTGCCCTTGACGAGCGGTTCGCCGTCAATCTTCGCCTGCAGCAATACCGCAGGCGCATGGCATACAGCCGCGACTGGCTTTCCGTTTTTGTAAAATTGTTCAATGAGTCTGATTGAGGCGAGGTCAGAAGTCAGATCCCAAAGCGGGCCATGGCCGCCAGGATAGAACACAGCGTCGTAATCCGCCTCTTTCAGTTCTGATAGAACTTTTGTATTTGCCAGAACTTGTTGGGCAGCCTTATCCCGCCGGAATCGCTCCGTCATTTCAGTTTGGCTGTCGGGTTCATCGCTTTTGGGATCAAGCGGCGGCTGCCCACCCTTCGGCGAAGCAACCGTTATTTCTGCGCCCGCATCCAAAAATACGTAGTAAGGCGCGGCAAATTCCTCGAGCCAGAAGCCCGTTTTCTTGCCTGTATCGCCGAGCTTGTCGTGGGAGGTGAGGACGATGAGTATCTTCATGATTCGGTCCTTAAAAACTACCGCTGATATCCCCTGATATGATTGTGGCGGCCATTGGTTTCAATGGTCGCCCCATTTTTGATCTGTGGCTGGATGTATTTAGTTCAGCTCCACGACGATCTTGCCGAATGCACCCCGCTTTAAATGATCCAAAGCATCATTTAACTCATTGAAGGAATAAACCGCATCTATAACGGGTTTGATTTCAGTTCGGTCAAAAGCTCTTACCAAGTCTTCCAACCCTTTGCGATGACCAACCTGAATACCTTCCAAAACCACGCGTTTAACCGCGAGAGGCACAAAGCCGCCAGAAACCTCCAAACCATCCAGAATACCGATCATTGAAATGCGTCCAGTTACCGCTGTGGCCCGCAATGATTTGTCCAGATGTGGGCCACCTACTGTCTCCAGAATATGATCGGCTCCATGATCATTGGTAATCTGGTAAAGGGTTTCGACCCAATCTTCTTTCTTCCGGTTTATAGTGTGATGAACTCCAAGCTGTTGCACACGATGCAATTTTGCATCGTCTCCGGAAACCACAATAACCTCTGCTCCGTGCATCAGGGCAATTTGTGCTCCAAAGAGGGAAACGCCTCCAGTGCCGAGCACGACTACTCTATCACCGGCTTTGATATTTCCGCGCTCCACCAGCGCTGTCCAGGCAGTCAGTCCGGCGCATGGCAGTGTACTCGCCTCTACCTGATTTAGTTTTGCAGGAGCATGAGTTGCCCAATCTTCGCTCATCGTCACGTATTCTGCCAGGACACCTTGCAGCGGACCGCCTAACGTTCGGCCATTGGGGGTTCGTGCAGTACCCGGTCCGGCACCCTCGATCCAATCCGGAATAAAGGTTGATATCACTCTATCGCCCGCTGCAAATCGGCTAACGTCTTCGCCGGTTGCTACGACAGTTCCGGCAAGATCTGAAGCGGGAACGAGCGGCTCGCCCATGTTTTCAGGCATGCCAAATCCGGTATCAATCAGCAGCCCGTCACGATAGTTCAGGGAGACCGCGGCGACCTTGATAAGTATCTCCCCTCGCCTGGGCTCCCGAGCCGCGGTTTCAACCAGCTTCAGATTAGTTCGTCCGGGCATTGCAATCTGCCACTGTTTCATTGTTTTGCTCATGTGAAATCCTCGCTTTAAATCAAGGATTCCGTATTTATATGAGATGAGAGCAAAGCAGTTGCGCCGATTTTACCCATGATTGTATCGTTAAACTCTACAAAGGACTTAAAATGGACAGGCTGATTGGCATCGAAGAATTTGTTGCGGTGGTGGACGCGGGCAGCTTTTCTGCGGCGGCTGACAAGTTACATCTATCGCGTTCAGCCGTTGGGAAGACAATTGCGCGGTTGGAAGAACGACTTGGCACTCGGCTTTGCCAAAGAACAACGCGTTCATTCAAACTCACCGATGACGGTCACACTTTTTACGAACATTGCCGATCGATACTGATGACAGTTGAAGCGGCGGAAAATGCCATCACGTCCGGCAAGGACATAATATCCGGGCGACTTCGCCTAAGTCTGCCTGTGCTATTCGGCCGACGTTGTGTCGCTCCAGTTTTGTTTGATCTCGCCCGCCAATATCCGCTGTTACGCTTCGAAGTGTCTTTTACAGACCGCCCGGTGGATCTCGTTGCAGAAGGATATGACCTCGTTGTTCGCAATGCTGGCTTGCCGGATACAACCAATCTGGCGGCAAGGCGCATTGCCCGGCAGCGGATGACGGTGTGCGCCTCGCCATCCTATCTTGAAAAACATGGCACGCCCGAAACGATTGAAGATATCGCCTCACACCAAGCCATTCTTTATGGTCAGGATGGCAATATACGTTCTTGGCTTTTTCCAAACAAACGGAGGGGATTTGACAGTGCCAAGACCGTAAGCCGTGTCATTTTTGATGATCTGGAAACGGTAGCGGATGCAGCCGCCAGCGGCATGGGCGTTGCTTGGTTGCCTTGCTGGCTTATACGCAATCAGGTGGAATCAGGGACGCTGAAGAGGCTCCTGCCCGACGTTGAACAGATGATATTCGACACACATGCGGTCTGGCCGAAGCAACCCTATATGCCAGGTCGCATCAGAGTTCTCATCGACGCTCTAGCCGCGTGGCTACCCGGCATGACCGGTGCAGATCGCGAAGTTAAATAAATCACGCCATTATGCCGGTAGCCATGTTATCGGCACATGCCCTTCATCTCCGGCAACGCGGCTTAGCCATTTTGCGACTGATGGATATGCCGAAAGATCAAAGCCGCCTTGGTTGGCTTCGTGCGTATAGGCATAGAGTGCTATATCGGCAATCGTCAGATTTGTACCGACCAAGTAGGGTGTTTTCTGTAGCTGGTTTTCCATCACCAGCAATGCCTTGTTGCCGCCTTCCAGAGTGGCAGCCAATCTTTCTGGCGTGGCATCCTTGGCTCGTTCCGGATAGACGAGCAACGCCCGCCGAACAGCAATATTAGGCTCGTGTGTATACTGCTCGAAAAACAACCATTGATACATTAGAGCACGTTCATAGGCATCCTCAGGAATAAACCTGCTGCCTTCTGCTAGATGCAGCAATATCGCATTCGATTCCGCCAGAAGGCGTCCGTCATCAAATTCCAACAGAGGAACCTTGCCATTGGGGTTCTTGGCCATGAAATCCGGTTTGCGGGTTGAGCCATCGACAGATGACATCGAAATGTGCTCGAACGGCAAGCTCAATTTAGCCATCAAAAGCCGGGGCTTATAGCAATTTCCGGATTCAATTTGCGAGTATAGTTTCGGCATGGTCCGTCTCTCCTGTGGCGGGCAGTGTTTTCCCGCAACCGTTGACAATGTCCAATCAGTTCTATTGACGCTTTACACAACCGACACTGATGTTTTTGACATGGGATGTCACACCCTGCACAGAAAGCGCAGGAAGTGAAGCCTTTGCGCACGCTTTTACTTGCGATTCTGCAGGTCTTGGGACATAGCAGTCCCGCAAACCGGCTACCGGTCATCAACGCTCGCTTCAGGAGAACGATACCATGGCATTCCTCGCCGACACCCTTTCCCGTGTGAAGACATCCGCAACGATTGCGATCACCCAGAAAGCGCGTGATTTGAAAGCAGAGGGTCGTGATGTCATTTCTCTTTCCGTAGGGGAACCGGACTTCGACACACCTGATAATGTCAAGGAAGCTGCTATTGCTGCAATTCGCCGCGGCGAAACCAAATATACGCCGGTCTCTGGCATACCGCAGTTGCGCGAAGCCATTACGCGCAAGTTCAAGCGTGAGAACGAACTGGAATACAAGGCCAATCAGACCATCGTTTCCACAGGTGGCAAGCACGTCATTTACAATGCCCTTCTGTCGACATTGAACCCCGGCGATGAAGTTATTTGTGTTGCGCCATATTGGGTCAGCTATCCGGAGATGGTTTCTCTTTGCGGGGGAACACCGGTAATTGTGTCTGCCATTCAGGCAAACGATTTCAAGTTGCAGCCAGAGGATCTGGAACGCGTTATTACGCCGAAGACCAAATGGATCATCATGAACTCGCCTTCGAATCCATCTGGAGCGGCTTACACCTGGGATGAGATGAAGAAGTTGACCGATGTTCTCGTTCGTCATCCGCACGTGTGGATTCTGACCGATGATATGTATGAGCATTTGACTTACGGTGATTTCAAATTCGTCACACCAGCGCAAGTCGAACCAAATCTTTATGATCGCACGCTGACCATGAACGGCGTCTCGAAGGCCTATGCCATGACTGGTTGGCGTATTGGCTATGCGGCCGGACCCATTGAGCTGATCAAGGCAATGGATATGGTTCAGGGACAACAGACTTCAGGAACAAGTTCCATTTCACAATGGGCTGCCGTTGAAGCGCTGGATGGCACGCAAGAACATTTGCCGGTTTTCAAAAAAGCTTTTGAAGGACGTCGCGATCTAATCGTTTCAATGCTGAATCAGACGAATATGCTGGATTGCCCCAAGCCGGAAGGTGCGTTCTACGTTTATCCTTCCTGTGCTGCTGCTATCGGCAAGACTGCACCATCAGGCAAAATCATTCAAAATGACAAAGACTTCGTCAGCGAACTGCTGGCCACTGAAGCTGTGGCAGCAGTGCACGGCTCTGCCTTCGGTCTTGGTCCAAATTTCCGCATTTCCTATGCAACCTCCGATGCAAACCTCGAAGAAGCAGGCAAGCGGATACAGCGCTTCTGCGCTAATCTTCGCTAAACACATAATTATAAGGAATGAAAAGGGCCAAGATGGCCCTTTTTTTGTGTCGCTATCGGACTCGGTCAAGTATCTAAATTGGGCCAGATCAAGCCTATTGGATAAATGTGAGTAAATGAAAAAAAGGCCGGACAAGTGCCCGGCCTATAAGTTTTGAAGGTGCCGTTTCCAGCAAAACCTCCAGAGGGGAACACTTGGTGGTGCGCAAATGGGAGGAGGAGACGCACGACCAAGTGATGTGGATATGTTCTCTCCCGATCCGACTTACAACCCTGCAAAAATGCATAGCTGCTATGCACAAAGCTCATAACCACTCAATTGTTTCGCCGATCAGAATTTGAACCCTCTATCGCCTTTCCTTGAGCAATTTGCTTTCAAGATAAAACCGATTTCTGGAAAGAAAATCTTCCCAAATAAATTTCCTGACTAGTAAGACCAGGTACGAGCCTTGTTGAAAAGAAAATCTCTGAACACATGCAACTTTGCAGCATTCTTTATCCCCTCAGGATAACAGAAAAACGTATCGAATGAGGGGAGCTCCATCTCAGGTAACAATCGCACCAGCGTGGAGTCCTTTTCGATCATATAATCCGGCAAGACCCCGATACCTACACCCTTTTGGATTGCACGTTTAATCGAGAGCAGATTATTGATCTGAAGTACCGCCGGGCGAAGATTACCGTCGGAACGCCCTATGACTTCAAGCCAGTTAAGGTTCGTAAGATATGAGGGTGCCGGCTCACCGAAACTCACAATGCGGTGCGAGTCGATCTCGTCTATATTTTCAATCTTGCCATACTTGGCAATGTAACTTGGCGACGCGTATACGTGCATATGCACCGTAAACAATCGGCGCTGGATCAGGTCCGGTTGTTGCGGCTGACGCAAACGGATAGCACAATCCGCGTGACGCATAGTCAGATCAAGTTCTTCATTGTCAAAGAGCAATTGCAGCTGCACTTCCGGGAACAGCTCGATAAACTCTTGAACGCGCTCAACCAGCCAACCGGAGCCGAGGCCAACCGTAGTGGTCACCCGCAGCTTACCTGAAGGCCTATCCTTGCTTTCGGTAAGACGGGAGCGAACATTCTCCAGCTTCATCAGCACCTCATGTGCTGTGCGGTAGAGTACCTCGCCCTGCTCAGTCAGAATCAGACCGCGAGCATGCCTATGGAAAAGGGGAACCCCGACATCTTGCTCCAGCGCACTGACCTGACGGGAGATAGCTGATTGCGATAGATGCAGTGTCTCGGCGGCATGAGTGAACGACCCAGCCTCGGCAGCAGCATGAAATATTCGCAACTTGTCCCAATCAAGCGACATCGCGCGGTCTCTCCCCCTTTGTCGGTCCCGAAAATCGAGACCGGCCTCTTATACAGCCTATTCTGCTGCCTGACGCACCGGTTCCTGTGCCGCCAACCAACGTTCGGCTTCGAGAGCTGCCATGCAGCCCATTCCAGCAGCGGTGACGGCCTGACGATAAATATCATCGGTTACATCACCCGCAGCAAAAACACCCGGAACGTCCGTGGCGGTTGAATCCGCCGCAGTCCACAAATAGCCATTCGGCTTATGCTTGAGTTTCCCCTTGAACAGTTCCACCGCAGGTGCATGTCCTATGGCTATGAATACGCCATGCGTTTCAAGTTCTGTGGTTTCGCCGCTCTTTATATTTTTCAACCGTACACCAGTAACCGATGCAGCCATTGGGGGCTTCGCTTCGATCCCGGTAATCTCATCAATGACATTGTCCCAGATAACTTTGACATTTTCTTTGCCAAAGAGCCGATCCTGTAGAATTTTTTCCGCGCGGAAGTGGTCTTTGCGATGCACGATCGTGACTGACTTGGCGATATTTGAAAGATACAGCGCCTCTTCAACAGCGGTATTGCCGCCGCCAACGACAACAACATCCTTGTTACGATAGAAAAAACCATCGCATGTAGCACAAGCGGAAACGCCAAAGCCCATGAATGTCTGCTCAGTCGGCAAGCCAAGCCATTTCGCTTGCGCACCTGTCGCAACAATCAAGGCATCGCAAGTATATTGCGTTCCACCGTCGCCAGTCAGACGAAATGGGCGGATCGACAGGTCAACTTCGGTAATGATGTCGTGAATAATCTCAGTGCCGACATGTTCGGCCTGAAGCCGCATCTGCTCCATCATCCACGGACCTTGAACCGGATCGGCATAGCCGGGATAGTTTTCCACATCGGTCGTGATCATAAGCTGACCGCCCTGCTGAAGGCCTGCAACAATGACAGGTTTCAGATTGGCACGAGCCGCATAGATTGCGGCGGTATAACCGGCTGGACCGGAACCGATAATAAGGACGGGCACATGGCGCTGTGTCATAACTAGACCTTGATGGTGCACTTTTAGAACTATGCGATAGTTGGCACACCCCACCATCGCTTTCAATGGCTTTAAAGTAGTGTTTCAGCCCCCCTCCTTGCAAGGTCTGCAACCAATATAGCAAGGTTAGCCACAGCTTGTGCAGGTCAGACTGGTGTTTCAGGGCGGATTGTGTCAATTCCGAGATAAGTCTATGAAATACCAGCAGTCAAAATCGCGAGCACGAGGCCAGTCCGATCCTTCGTACCATTACCAATATTTGCGCAAGATTTGGCTTGGTCATGGCTGGAACCATGCTTATTCCAGCTTTAGTTGACCTGCATATAGGCAACAGAGATTGGCTGGTGTTCGTGCAGTCAGCTATATTCACTGGTGTCTTGAGCGGGCTAGTGGTGCTCGCGACCCACAACTCCGATATTCGCTTCAGTCCGCGATTGGGATTTCTGCTGATCGTTGCCATCTGGTTGACAGCAGCGCTATTGGGCGCGCTTCCGCTCTATTTTTCGACCCTCCCCATCAGCTTTTCAAAAGCGCTCTTCGAATCAATGTCTGGTATTACTTCGACTGGAGCGACGGTTTTGACGGGACTGGATACAATGCCACGCGGAATACTGATGTGGCGATCGCTCCTGTGCTGGTTTGGCGGCCTCGGCTTTGTCGGATTGGGTCTTTTGCTACTGCCATCCTTGCGCGTGGGAGGCATTCAATTGCTGCACATGGAGTCGTCCGATAAGTCTGAAAAAATACTGCCCCGCATCCACCAGATCGCACAGGGTATCGTCCTTGCCTATCTCACCCTGACGCTGCTTTGCACGCTGCTCTATTTTGTTGCGGGCATGGGAATGTTCGACGCCATCAATCACGGCATGACGACTGTCGCCACAGCCGGTTTTTCTACACATGATTCCTCATTGGGTTTTTATGCCCATAACCGCGCCATTCTGGTGATCGCGACAATTTTCATGATCTTGGGTGCCCTACCCTTTGTGCTCTACATCAAAGCCTTGATGCCGCAGCGCCTCTCATCGCTAGCGGACCCACAGCTGATTCTGTTTTTCAGTATTGTTGTTGGTTTCAGCTTTTTCTTAGCGATCGGGCTGAAGCTGGAGACAAGTATCGGCTTTGGTGATGCGCTGATCGCCACCTCATTCAATCTCGTTTCGGTATTATCAACAACCGGCTTTGCAACCGAGGACTATACGCTCTGGGGTGCGGAAGCGCTGGGCATATTCTTCCTTGTCACATTTCTCGGTGGTTGCTCCGGCTCGACCTCCGGGGGCATCAAGCTTAATCGCATCATCATCCTTTGGCAGCTTGCATCCGCAAGCCTCACTCGCCTGATCATACCCAATGCCATTATAAAAATGCGCTATGGCCGTACCGAAATAACGCAGGATGTTTCTCAGTCGGCTCTGCTTTTCATATTTCTCTACATGGCCTCCCTGGTCATCGGTGCGACCGCGCTCACCATGCTCGGCAACGACCTTGGCACCTCCATCACAGGCGCGCTGACAGCACTTTCCAATGTCGGACCGGGCTTTGGCGACACGATAGGACCCGTCGGCAACTTTTCGACACTCAGCGATCCTTCCTTGCTTGTTCTTAGCTATCTCATGCTCGCCGGACGCCTTGAGATCATCACAATTGTCATTCTCTTCACGCGCCGTTTTTGGAGCCGATAGAATGAACCTGTTTGCAACCGCCGCGCGATGCATTACACAGCGTCAGGAATCGCCTATGGTGATCGTCAAGCTTTGGGATGGGGATAGATAAAAATCATGCCTTTGAAGGCGGACCTCGACGCTATCGACTGGAAAATCCTGAAACAGCTGCAGGAGAATGGCCGTATCACCAATGTTGAATTGGCTGAACGGGTTGGTATTTCTGCGCCACCCTGTTTGCGTCGCGTTCGCAAGCTGGAGGAAAGCGGCATCATACAAGGCTACCGCGCGATTTTGAACGGGGCGATACTTGGACAGGATATTGTAGCATTCTGCATGATCCGGCTGCATCGGCAGTCTGATGCCGATTTGAAAAGTTTCGCAGAGAAAACCAAGAGTTGGACCATTGTTCGACGGGCTTGGATGGTTTCTGGCGAATCCGATTTTCTGCTGCATTGCGTATCAGCCGATCTTAGTACTTTCCAAAATTTCGTTATTGAAGAGCTGACATCAACGCCCAATGTTGACAGCGTGCGCACATCTCTGACGATCCGATCTGTCAAAAACGAACCATTAATGGTGCTTTAGACTATCTGATGACCGGAAAAAATCTCTTCATAGGCTTCAAGAATATTTGAGGCTTCCTTCTGCAGCGGAAAATTTGCCCGCACGTGAGCAAGCCCGGCTTTTGCTGCCTCTTCGCATTTTGCGGGATCAGCCAGATATGGCTTGATGGCTTGCTCAAGAGCGCGCCCGTTACCAGCAGGTACAACCGCACCGGTTTCGGGCGTTACCATTTCCGCATAGGCTCCTGCATCACTGGCAATAATGGCCGTCTGCGAAGACATGGCTTCGAGCGGCGTCAGGCCAAAGCCCTCATTACGCGACGGGGCAACATAGAGCGTCATTCTTCTGTACCAGATACGTACGTCCGGAACTTCACCGAGAAACAATATCCGATCGTGCAGATTTGCAGCGGCTATGCGCCCACGCAGTTCTTTCTCGAAGCCAGCGAACTCATGGGTTGTCCGGCCAGTCATTACTGCCGTCCATTCGGGATATTGAGGTAAAAGACTGATCATCGCATCAACGAAAAGGTCAGTGCCTTTCGACGGGCGAATGCGACCAGAGCACCCCACGAGATATTTACCCGGCAAGCCCGAAGCCGAAAAACGATCCTCCGCGTTTTGTGGCGGATGAAACTTTTCGGTGTCGACCCCGTGCATAATGACTCGGTGCGGAACCTTGAGAAAGCTTCCTGATCTACCGCTTGTTGCGATAACACCGTCCATCTGCCGGATAAGCCATTTGGTAAAGGGCCTATGATCACGCTGAGCAGCTGACGTAAATAACAGCTTGAACTTCATGCGTAGAACAGAGCGTAGAATGATGCCTGCGACCATCTCGGTATTGCGCCGTGCGTGCCAGATGCGGAATGGTCGATTATGCGGCTTGGACCAAGCGCCCAGTAAATCGACCCAGCCAATATGCGGCAGCGTAGAGGGAAGACCCGGCCCTATTGTAACAATTCCAAGACCGTTGGCTCGTTGCAGCGGAACAAGTTGAACGATTGTCGAGGTGACCCCAGAGAGCTTGCGCTTCAAATTTGGGGCTATCACCTCGACATTGTTTAATGATTCAGGCACGTGCTTCAGATAAATTTAAATCCGACGATCTCATAAGACCGCGCACCACCAGGGGCATTCACTTCAATCGTATCGCCTTCGCTCTTACCAATCAGGGCACGAGCAATTGGTGACGAAATGGATATGCGACCAGCCTTTGGATCTGCTTCTTGATCACCGACGATCTGATAGACTTTCTTGTCTTCAGTATCTTCATCGATAAGCTCAACGGTAGCGCCAAATTTGATCTTGTCGCCCGACAGCTTGGAAATATCGATGATTTCGGCGCGGGCCGTATAATCCTCAAGTTCGCCGACGCGTCCCTCGTTGTGGCTCTGCGCTTCCTTGGCGGCATGATATTCTGCATTTTCCGACAGGTCGCCATGGGCGCGCGCTTCAGAAATCGCCAGAATAATCCGTGGCCGCTCTTCCTGTTGTCGAAAGCGCAGCTCCTCCTTGAGCTTATCAAAACCAGCTTGAGTCATCGGGACCTTTTCCATGCCCTCTCCTTTCGTAGTCAATGTTGGGTTGCCCTTTCCCGGGCCTCGCAACACAAAAAGAAAACGGTCGCCAAAGTTCAAAGACTTCGGAACCGTTCAGTCAGTCGTTCTTTAATATAGCACTGTTTGCCGCAATTTCACGAAGAAAGTGGAAAAAGTCGCACCCACGTTACGCTTACACGATTTCAGGCACGAAACGAGCCAATTCACACCACTGTGAGACGACGGTGACCTGGATTACATGCAAAATCGCAACGCAATGCCAAATTTAGAGGAGGTCGAGGCATGAGACGGAATTATAAAGTAATGACCGCAAGCCTGTCGGCACTTCTTTCCGCGCTATCACTACCGGCAGAAGCAAAGGATTTCAAAACCCAGACTGTCACCGTCTCCGCAGAAACCATCGCCGATGGTCTCGATCACCCATGGGGCCTCGCATTTTTGCCTGACGGCTCGCTGCTCGTGACCGAACGTTCGGGAACAATGAGGCTAGTCAAGCAAGGGAAACTCTCCGAGCCTATCGAAAATGTTCCGGAAGTCTGGGCAAATGGCCAAGGCGGACTGCTTGACGTAGCCTTGGCCCCAGATTTTTCGACCAGTAATACGATCTACTTCACTTACTCCCAGCCCGGCCAAGGTGGCGCGGGCACGGCCCTTGCCAGCGCGAAGCTCGTGTACGGTTCTGATGGTACTGAACTTGAAAACGTTCGTACCCTGGTGTCGATGAGCAAAAGAACAAACAAGGGTCAACATTTTGGCTCTCGGATCGTGATCTCGCCCGAGGGCAAGCTGTTTGTCACGATGGGTGAACGGGGCGAGCAAAAGCGGGCACAGGACTACATGGACCATGCCGGCTCCGTATTGCGCGTCAATGCGGACGGGACAATTCCCTCTGACAACCCTTATGCAGACGGAAAAAAGGCTTTGCCGGAAATCTGGTCCAAGGGCCATCGCAATCCGCAGGGCGCAACATGGGATCCATTAACCCACTCTTTGCTCACCCTCGAGCATGGCGCAAAGGGAGGGGATGAAATCAATCAGCCGCAAGCCGGAAAGAACTATGGCTGGCCGGTAATAACCTATGGGGTGGACTATTCGGGAGCAAAAATCGGCCAAGGCACCGCAGCCGAAGGTTACGAACAGCCCTTATACTATTGGGATCCGTCAATCGCGCCATCGGGCCTAGTTGCTTACAGTGGCAATATGTTTCCAGAGTGGAAGGGTGATTTGCTTGCAGGCGCCCTCAAATTTGAAATGCTTGTACGTCTTGACCGCGACGAGAAGGGCAAGATGAAGGGTGAAGAACGGCTCTTCGAGGGAGAGTTCGGACGTATCCGGGATGTGCGCGCAGCGCCGGATGGATCAGTCTATCTGCTTACAGATGCGAGCAATGGAAAAATTATCAGGCTGACCCGCGCTTCTGATGGATGATGCGCTTGCCGTGTTTCATCCCAGTGGATAGAGATGGCGTCGACGCTTTAGCCGTTACAATCAATGGGGATATCATGACGCGCGGGCGTGCCAATTTACTTCTTCTTGCAGCCGGAGCCATCTGGGGTCTTGGTTTCGTCGCTCAATCAAGTGCTATGCGGGGCGTGGAAGCTTTTATGTTCATCGGCCTGCGGTTTCTTCTGGCTGCTCTTACCGTGACACCGCTTGCATTTCGCGAGGCACGCCTTGCAACCGGGAAGCTGGAACCAAAGGATTATTTGGGATTCATTTTCATCGGGACACTGCTTTTCACTGGTGCCGCGCTGCAGCAGGTTGGTTTGGAAACAACCTCCGTCACAAACTCAGGCTTTCTCACTGGTCTTTATGTGGTGATGGTGCCCTTCCTAGCGGTTGTCCTGTTCTGGCAATGGCCTCACCCGATCGTTTGGCCTTGCGCATTGACTGCTCTAACCGGAATTTACTTGCTATCGGGAGGCAATGTAGAAGGACTGTCTGTCGGCGATTGGCTGACCATAGCTTGCGCGGCCTTCTGGGCGCTGCAGATTATCTTCATCAACCGGCTCGCTGTTAAAAGCGGTCGACCGATTATGTTGTCGCTCGTGCAATTTCTCGTCTGCGCTGCGCTTGGCTTGATTATTTCAAGTGGCACCGAGCACAGCAATGTTTCCGATATTCTTTCGGTTGCGCCTCTCATTATCTTTGCCGGCATTTTTTCTTCCGGTATCGCCTTTACGCTGCAGGCAGTTGGCCAGCGCTTCACAACATCCGCGCAGGCCGCGATCATGCTGTCATCCGAAGCACTTTTCGCGGCGCTTTTCGGGGCAATGCTTCTTGGCGAGACAATATCGTTTCGTGGAGCAATTGGCTGTGCGCTCATCTTCACCGCCATGATCGCCGTAGAGCTTATTCCAGCTTTGCGGAACCGATCTTCAATGGATCGAGCCTCAGTCTCGCCATAAGCCTTAACGGGGACGCTGACTATTCCTTTACAATTTGACGCTATTTTTGCGTGCAATTGACCCGATTTCGGGCAAAAGGAAGTGGTGACATGAGTTGTGCGTTGTCGTCCCCCAAGCGCTCCTGGCGTCTTTTGACTTTTGCCGCTTTAACGCTTTCGGCTTCTTTAAGTGCGTGCGGAATGGGGGATGTTAGACGCCCCTCCGCAGATGTCGGCAATCCGCAAGACGTGATCGCCACACAACCGCAGCAGGATATGCAGCCCCAAGCTGAAGAGAACTATGAGCAGGTCGTAACTGTTGCTCCTGCGCCCCCCGAAACGGAACAAACCGAGCAACCTGAAGATGGAATGCAACCGCTTTCCCGGGCTGAAGAGCTGCCCGTGCAAAACAGTGAAAACGCTTCCGAAGAAAGTTATGGTTATCCCGGCAGCATCAGTGATCCGATATCGCGCGGTGAAAGCACATTTGCAATGTCCGGCAGCGAGGTTTCATGCCGAACACAGCTTAAACGGCTCGGCGTGGTTTTTCAGGAACGAGAGCCGATCAATGATGGCGGTGTTTGCCGCATCGACCATCCTCTAAAGGTCAGCGGATTTGCCAGCGGGCGAATAAAACTGAAACCAGCCGCCACCCTGAATTGTCAAATGACACTCGCCTTCGCCAAATGGGTTAAAGGCGATCTGTCACCCTCCACTCGTCTGCGTTACCTCTCAGGCATCAATACGATTCATCAGGCATCCAGTTATTCCTGCCGCACAATGAGCAATCAGCGTGGACGGGCCATGTCGGAGCATTCAAAGGGAAATGCGTTGGATATTGCCAAGGTCACTTTGAACAATGGGAAGGACATTAAAGTTCAAAAGCCGGGATTGTTCTCATTTCGCCAGCGCGGCCTGCTCAATAGCGTGCGCTCGGACGCCTGTAATTACTTCACCACGGTCCTTGGGCCAGGCTACGACATCTTCCACCGCGACCATTTCCATTTTGACCTTATGGATCGTCGCAGTGGAAAGCGTTCCTGTCGTTAGGCGTGGTGTTGGTCGTTGGGCCTGCCTTTCAATTCCCAGATCGTCACAATGATCAAAATGAGGCTGGTGAGAAGGCCTAGCATGAGCGGCGACATATGGCTGGCAAAACAAGCAAGTACTGCACACAAGCCCAGCCCCACCATATGGGACAATGGCGGGCGCCCGGCAATATAGAATTTGAACAGCAGGTTTCCCAACAGATAGAGAGCTGTTCCGCCGATTGATGTCCATATGGTCGCTGTCTCAATGTGACCGGATGGATGAGCAAGTATCAGTTCATCAGACACAGCAACCACGATGATTCCTGCAACCAGAAGGACGTGAATGTAGGTATAAGCAATGCGGGCAACACGACCTGGATCGTCCGTTGCCGTGATCTTATGGTGAGCCGCTGATTGCCCGACATTGAAATAGACCAGCCACATTGCGACTGACGCCGTGAATGTCGTCAGAAATGCGGAGAAAGAAATGAGATTCCAGTGTTGTTCGGCAAAGGTCGCCCCTGAAACAAGAATGGATTCTCCGAGCGCGATAATGATGAACAGAGCTGCGCGTTCAGCCATGTGATCGCCATCAATGTCCCAATCCGCTGTAGTGGATGAACCCAATCCCGGCGTACGGAAACCAAGTGCCGGTCCGCCAAGTTCGACCGCCAACGCCAAGCCCCAAAAGAATATTCGATGTTCAGGGTCAGCGAGTCCACCAGCGATCCAGAACATTCCCGATATTGCCAGCCATATCGAAATACGCAGAAAATTGCGGAAATTGCTTTGGTTATGACGGCGAACCGCCCATAACATAAACAGCGACCTTCCAAGTTGCATGAATACAAAAGCAATCGCAAAAATCAGGCCGCGCTCGCCAAAAGCTGTTGGAATGGACGTGGAAAGCACCAGCCCGGCAAGCATAAGAACAAACAACATGGCGCGTATCGGGGGTTTGGAAGGGTCCATCCAGTTTGTCACCCATGTGGTGTAAACCCAAACCCACCACACTGCCGCGAGCAGGAGCGCGCTTTCAACGAGGCCTTTCAATGTCAGATCGTGCAGAAGCAGGTGCGAAATCTGCGTGATGGCGAATACGAATACCAGATCAAAGAACAGCTCTACGAAATCGACCTTTGAACTATCTTTCGCATTCTTCTTGCGGGAGTAGTCACGAATTGCACCCGAAAAAACCACTCTTCACCTCATGAAATCAAAAAAAGAACACGCCACTACAATCACAGTTTACGGCAACGGCTCTTGTATGCCGCAAAAATCTTATAATACCTTATTGCAGAGACATTTTCCTCTGTCACCAGCACACTCTTTGACCAATAAAGCCGAACATTCTTTCAAAAAGAGTTCATTCGACAAACGCTCCTGACAAACAGGGCTTGCTCCGGCTTTTGCCTATCGTGTTAAATGCCGGCTGACTCGTAACGTCGCGGAGAATGCAATGAATTTTACCGACCGCTATCCCATTATTATCACTTCTCAAAAAGAAGCGTGCCGGGATTTCTGGATTAAACATCTGGGCTTCGTCAGCGGTTTTGACAGCACATGGTTTTCATGGCTCTCAGCAGAGGAAGGCTCAGCGTCCATTGCCTTCATGACCCCTGATCATCCATCATCGCCTCCGGGCTCGGAGAGTTTTAGCGGGACCGGAATATGCTTTGAACTGCAGGTTGACGATGCTCAAGCGGCCTTTGAAAAAATTAGCGCTACCGGCCTGAAAATCGAATATCCAATTACCGACGAACCATTCGGCCAACGGCGTTTCGGTTTCCACGATCCATCGGGTCTGTGGATTGACGTGGTTGAACAGATCGAAGCCCAGGCCGGTTTCTGGGATAAATATATGATCGGCAGTCAAGGCTAGCAAATTTGACTTTTGCATGCCATCCGATCGCAAATTACGCGAATGTCAGAACCCACGCAGCCATCAAATTTCTGCTGGCACGGGCGTGGGGTGACCCTCTTTGTCGAGCGCAACCATCACAAAGTCGGCATAAGTAACCCGCTCCATTAAATCGGAAAGATAGCGCTGTGCCCAAGCCTCGACCTTAAGAGTGATTGACGTCCGCCCGACATGAGAAATATGGGTATAAACGCAAAGCGTATCCCCGATCTTGACCGGCTTGGCGAAAGCCATTTCCTTAACAGCAGCGGTTACGACGCGGCCCCTCGCCCGTTCCGCCGCCCGGATACCGCAGGATAAATCCATCTGCGCCATAACCCAACCGCCAAAAATATCGCCTGCTGCATTGGCGTCTGCGGGCATAGCCAGTGTACGAAGCGTCAACTCGCCGATAGGCTGGGTCTGTTCGGTCATTTACAGTCTCCAAGGCAATTTTAATTATGTATCTTCTCTGTTCTGGTTGCCGCCATCTTGTCCGGAAACTGTCGGAAACCTGATATCCCGGGTCGTTACGCGGTTTCCGCAATAGGTCAAGCCTCGCATAGTCTCTTGTAAGGCAAATGTCTGGAGAAGCCATGAAAATTACCGATGTCAAAACTTTCGTTGTCGGCAATCCACCGCCTTCATTTGGAGGCACATGGTTTCTTTTCGTCAAATTAGTCACAGATTCCGGTGTTATAGGCTATGGCGAGGCATATAACTCCACGATCAGCCCGCAAATTATGCGGAAAGTGGTGGAGGATATAGCCGAACGCTGGCTTATTGGCGAAGACCCGCATCACATTGAGAAATTCTTCAGACGTGCCTATTCCGGCGGATTTACACAGCGCCCGGACGTTACTGTCATGGGGGCCGTGTCAGCACTTGAGATGGCCTGTTGGGATATCATTGGCAAAGAAGCCGATAAACCTGTTTACGAACTGCTCGGCGGCCGAGTCCACGATAAATTGCGCAGCTATACCTATATCTATCCAAAGCCGGAGCTTGGCGAAACTGCCGATATATACTGGAACGCCGAGGCTTCCGCAGAGCGGGCAGCGGAGTATGTCGCGCAAGGCTATACGGCAGTGAAATTTGACCCCGTTGCCCCCTATACATCGTTCGACCCACGCCAGCTGTCTCTGGAACATCTCGAACTAGGTGAAAAATTTGTGCAGCTTGTGCGTGATGCAGTCGGTGCAAAGGCCGATCTCCTGTTCGGGACCCATGGACAGATGACCCCCACCAGTGCTGTGCGGCTTGCCAAGCGGCTTGAGCCCTATGATCCATTGTGGCTGGAAGAGCCCGTGCCGCCCGATATGCCGGAAAATATGGGATATGTTCAGCAACACACCTCTATCCCGATCGCCGCCGGTGAACGTCTGACCACCAAGTATGAGTTTCAACGCTTGCTGGTGAACCGCGCGGCCAATATCCTCCAGATGAATCTCGGGCGTGTTGGTGGTCTACTCGAAGCGAAAAAGATCGCCGGTATGGCCGAGACCTTTCATGCGCAAATTGCCCCACATCTTTATTGCGGGCCAATTGTGGGCGCAGCAAATATTCAGCTAGCAACCTGCAGCCCCAATTTCTTGATCCTGGAGTGCATCCAGGCCTTTGGCGGATTTCATGCAAAAATCTTGAAAAAACCTATTCTATGGGAAAACGGCTACGTCATTCCCTCGTCCGAGCCCGGGCTTGGTGTGGAATTGGACGAAGCGGTCGCGGAAGAGTATGCCTATCATGGGCATGAACTCCATTTAAATATGGGACGCAATCCATTGATAGTCTGAGTTTTTGCAATTTTAAATGTTGGAAATTTGTCACGCTGGTGAGCAATTACGGGTTTAATTTATAAGATAATATGGGATTTCAGTTGCAGTAATCGGCGATTGCTGTTTCAAGCTCGGTGATGGTAGTCCGGAGTTCAGCCATGACACTTTCGCGCTTGTCGGCATTACTGCTTCTCATGTTTGTTTTGTCTGGTTGCGGCGGACGCGCGGTGCTTGGGCTGGATGCAAGTGGCGTGGTCAAAGCCAATGCTGCCATTCCTGCCCCGGTTCTCAACGACAAGGCTGGTCCAAAAGCCGTTATACCGGTGTTTGTTGCGACGAGTCGCGAGCGCTCAGACAATCTTTCTTTGCCTTATTCGGCCAAACGCTCGCCGAAATTGAATTTCTCCCGGATTGATATTGGTATTCCTCCTACCCACAAGAACGGGCAGGTAGAAAAATCGAGCACCAAGCCTAATCCGGCACGCAACTTTGCCGCCACGACATTCCAGCCTTACGATACAGGGGCGGTCTTCGTTGACAGGATCAATGCTGAACTTGCAAAACGTCCAGCAAACCAGCGCGAACTTTTTATCTTTGTGCACGGCTACAACAACAACTTTGCGGACAGCGTCTTTCGCGCAGCTCAAATGAGCTATGATTTTGGCATTCCAGCCGTCACAGTTCACTATTCATGGCCCTCCGCTGGCTCGCTTGGCCTTTACGTCTATGATCGCGATAGCGCGACTTTTGGACGGGACGGATTGGCTGAAACCTTGCGACTTGCCGCCAAAACCAAAGCCAGCAAGATTCTGCTTGTCGGACATTCCATGGGTACATTTGTCGTTATGGAAGCTCTGCGCGAGTTGGCAGAGAATGGTCAAACAGATGTTTTCCGTCGGATGTCAGGTGTAATGCTCGCGGCACCTGATATAGATATCGACGTTTTCCAGGCTCAAGTTGCCGACATAGGCCAGTTGCCAAAGCCTTTCACTGTATTGGTGTCACGCGCTGATCGGGCACTGAACGTATCAGGACGAATTGTTGGCGGGCACCCGCGCGTTGGTGATGGCTCAAGTATTTCCATGCTGCAAAAACTAGGTATCGTTGTACTTGATGCTTCTGATCTTGATGGGGGCGCGCACGGTGTTTTTGCAAGCTCTCCTACGCTCATGAATATGGCTCGAAGCGGTCAGCTTTCCGAACGTGTTCTTGATGGCGATGAACGCTCGGCAGGACAGGCTGTGTTGGCCGACGGCACATCGGTAATCACGGGTGCAGCGTCACTGGTGATCTACTTGCCGGGACGACTTTTAGGTGTTGTACGATAACAGAAGAAATTGTTATGCACGGGCAACTCTAACGTCACGATTCCGCTATATTTCGCAGTGAATCCTCGCATATATATTCTTTGCAAAAAACTCTTTTGAAAGTACGCGCCGTGCCGCTTCATGTTGAACTCATTGGCAGCCTTGCTGCTGTCATAACCACCATGGGTTGGATTCCACAGATCATAAAAATCGTGAGACACAGGGATGCGGCGAGTATTTCCCTCGTGACAAATATCACCTTGGCCTTGGGTGTGTTTCTCTGGCTTTGCTATGGCATCATGATCATGTCATGGCCCGTTATGGCAGCGAACGGAATGACGCTGCTGCTGATTCTCGCAATTCTTGGCCTCAAGCTGCGGTATGGCTGAGCGCTCAACCGATGTATGGATTGCATGCCTATATAAAATACAATTGCAGGTAAGTTTCGCTTGTCGCGTGACACCATAAGTTTGGAACGTATCAATGTTTCAACAGGTTATTTTCAAATCGCATGCCCGCAGTATTCCAGATCAGATCAAACCAAGAGTCCACAACTCCAATTTACGAATTTTTTTACTTTGAGAAGAAGTACTTACCTATAGTAGAGCTAGTTCTGAATGACTGGATAATTTACTATTCGCCAGCCAAGCGAGCTGGTGAATTTGGCAATAGAACGACAGGATATTTCGCAACTGCCCGTATCGTCTCCGTGGAATTCTCCGTCGGCAAGGATGGGTATTGCGCTGCCAAATTGGTTGATTTTTGCGAATTCCCAAGCGTTCCCTTTAGCGTCACATCGCCAGACGCTCTCACCAAGTTTTACTTTGAGCAAAATATGCAGCAATCAGATGGCAGTTTGAACAAACATGCCAGTCAACAGCGCGTACGTCTTCTGTCCGTTGAAGAGTACAACAGAATTATGGAATCGGCTTTCAATGAGCACATGAACCAAAAGAAGGCAGAAGTCCCCACCGCCCCCCACTCTGGCTTCGCAGAAGATCCATCTGAACCTTTGTTGCGAAGCCGTTTCATAACCTCACGTGCGCTGCGTGACCGCACATTCAGCAAAGCTGTGGGGGAAGCCTACGGATGGAGATGCGCAATGACGGGAATTCATCTGCGTGCAGCGGATGGCGGTCACGAAGTCGAATGCGCCCATATCAAGCCAGTTAAAGATTCTGGGCCGGACGCGGTTAGCAATGGAATACCATTACTACGGACCTTTCACTGGCTTTTCGACAAAGGTTTTATCTCGGTTGAATCCGACTACCGAATTGTGAAGTCATCGCGGTATTATCACCCGAAGATAGACAATTTGATCAATGAATCCGGCAGAATCATGCTGCCGAAAGACGTGCTCGTACGTCCGCATCCCGATTTTCTTCGCTACCATCGCGAGCATGTGTTCAAACCGTAAAGTAGCGCTCTATCCTGACATGCTACTGACAGCCTTATGTCAGTAGCATGTTCTAATATATCGCTTTTGAGGGCGTGCCTCTTTCCATTTGTATAGACTCTCACCATATTAAGCCTATGGCAAAATCCCCTGACAAATATAAGCTCGACGGTTTCGGCGAAGCGCCCCAACCTGAACTGGAAGGCACCCCGCTGACTGGCTCAATTGGTGACTGGGCTGCCCAAATCACCGAGGAAACCAAAAAATCACAACCTAAAGCTGCCAAGGTCAAAAAGACGTCAGGCGACAAATCAAACGCGAGCAGGACATCTCGCGGAACCTCCATTGGCGGATCATCCGATCCTAAAATCCGCGCAGCAGCAGGTCTTAATCCGGTTGCCGGGCTTGATATTAATCTGGAGGACGCATCCAGCATTGCACCGGGCGGTGCCACCGCGACCGTTGCCGCGCTTTCTGCTCTGATCGAAAGCGGTAATCCGCTGTTTAAGAACGGCACGGCATGGCAGCCGCATCGACCGGCTAGACCAGACAAATCTGAAGGTGGCATATCCATTCAGATGGAAACTGAATTCGTGCCGTCTGGTGATCAGCCAACGGCGATACGCGACCTGGTGGCTGGCATTAGCGATAATGATAAAACCCAGGTTCTTCTTGGTGTTACTGGCTCGGGTAAAACTTTCACCATGGCGAAGGTGATTGAAGAAACCCAACGCCCTGCCCTTATTCTAGCGCCGAATAAAACCTTGGCAGCTCAACTTTACGGTGAGTTCAAGTCCTTCTTTCCCAACAATGCGGTCGAGTATTTCGTTTCATACTACGACTACTATCAGCCGGAAGCCTATGTGCCGCGTTCCGACACCTATATTGAGAAAGAATCGTCGATCAACGAACAGATTGATCGTATGCGCCATTCGGCAACTCGGTCGCTTCTCGAGCGCGATGATGTGATTATCGTCGCCTCGGTCTCGTGCATCTATGGTATCGGTTCAGTTGAAACCTATACCGCAATGACCTTCGAAATGAAGATCGGTGACCGATTGGATCAGCGTGCGTTGCTCGCTGATCTGGTTGCACAGCAATATAAGCGGCGCGACATGGATTTCACCCGCGGTTCGTTCCGCGTACGCGGCGACACGATTGAGCTTTTTCCGGCCCACTTGGAAGACCGTGCTTGGCGTATTTCGATGTTCGGCGATGAAATTGAAACGATAACAGAGTTCGATCCACTCACTGGCCAGAAAACCGGCGATCTGCGTTCCGTTAAGATTTACGCCAATTCGCATTATGTTACGCCGCGTCCAACGCTCAATCAGGCGATAAAATCGATCAAGGAAGAACTAAAACACCGCCTGGTGGAATTGAATGCTGCCGGACGCCTGCTTGAAGCCCAACGTCTGGAGCAACGTTGTACCTTTGACATTGAGATGCTTGAGGCAACAGGATCCTGTGCGGGCATTGAAAACTATTCCCGTTACCTGACCGGCCGCCAGCCGGGTGAACCACCGCCCACACTTTTCGAGTATATTCCTGACAATGCGTTGGTTTTCATCGACGAAAGCCATGTCACGGTTCCGCAGATTGGCGCGATGTATAAGGGCGACTTCCGCCGTAAAGCGACCTTGGCCGAGTATGGTTTCCGCTTGCCCTCCTGCATGGACAATCGCCCATTGCGGTTTGAGGAGTGGGATGCGATGCGTCCGCAAACCGTTGCTGTTTCGGCGACGCCGAGCAAATGGGAAATGGAAGAATCTGGCGGTGTGTTTGCCGAACAGGTTATCCGCCCGACCGGCCTTATTGACCCTCCGGTGGAAGTACGTCCAGCCAAATCACAGGTGGATGATGTACTGGGAGAAATCCGCGAAACCTCTGCCAAAGGCTATCGTACCCTCGTAACGGTTCTCACCAAGCGCATGGCAGAGGACCTGACCGAATATTTGCATGAACAGGGGATACGCGTCCGCTACATGCACTCTGATATTGATACGTTGGAGCGTATTGAGATTTTGCGCGATTTGCGCCTTGGTGCATTTGACGTATTGGTTGGCATCAACCTGCTTCGCGAAGGTCTCGATATTCCGGAATGCGGGTTCGTTGCCATTCTTGATGCGGACAAGGAAGGGTTTCTGCGTTCGGAGACTTCATTGATTCAGACGATTGGTCGCGCTGCACGTAATGTCGACGGCAAAGTCGTGCTTTATGCCGACAATATTACCGGCTCCATGGAGCGGGCGATGGCGGAAACCAATCGTCGCCGCGAAAAGCAGGAAGCATATAATACGGAACACGGCATAACGCCTGCCAGTATCAAGAAGAATATCGGCGATATTCTCAATAGCGTCTATGAACGCGATCACGTCCGCGCTGACATCTCCGGTTTTGTCGAAGAGGGTGCAATGATGGGCAATAATCTCAAGGCCCATCTTGAACATCTCATGAAACAAATGCGGGATGCGGCGGACGATCTGGACTTTGAAGTGGCTGCCCGACTGCGCGACGAAATTAAGCGCTTGCGGGAAATGGAGCTTGCCATTTCGGACGATCCAATGGCTCGAGAAGTGGAGATGGAAAGTCCTGTCACTGGCCGCACCAAGGGCAGACATAATGCCGGTCGCTCGGTGCATCGCGTGGTCACCGATGAAAGCGAGGCGAACACTGCGCTCTTTCGCAAACCGCACCTCGACGAAATGGGTGGTGATACAACTCGCCCTCTTGGACCTGGAGTTTTCCGTAAAAATTCACTGGATGAAATGACCGTCGGGCGCACCGAAAAGCCTGTCATCGGTAATGTTCCGGAGAAACCCGCTTTCACGGGCACGAACCGGAATGACCAGACGATCATTCGCCGCGAACGTACCGGAGCGGGTTCATATGAGGACTCTAGCGATGCGCGTAAAAAGCGTCGCCCCGGAAAAACAGGTCGGCCAGGTCGATAAGGACGACCTATCGGTCGTCGCTTTCCGGTCCAAAAATCACACTGCCTGCGCTTAATATTTCATCGGCAAAAGCCGGATCATTAACGGCGCGGGCCAAGACGACGGCACCAACCAAACCGGCCATGGTGGCAATAGCCTTTTCCCGCTTGTCCTTGTCAGTCTTACCCGCAGTTACGCTTGCAAGGATTTCGAGCAATTTCTTGGTGCCATCAGTGAAATTCGTCTGAACATCACCACCGTGCCGCGCAATATCCGGCGCTAACATCGCCATGGTGCAGCTATTGGCAAGTCCACCCGAATGATATTTTGCCAGATATGATGATACAATCGCAGCTAGCGCATCCTCAGGTTCTTGCTGTTCAGTCAAGGCGGACCATTTTTCCGCAGATCGCTTCATCGCCTCATCGCAGGAAACTGCGATCAGGTCATCCTTTGATGCAAAATGGCCATAGAACCCCCCATGGGTCAGCCCGGCACTTTTCATTAAATCAGCTACCCCAATTCCATCAAAGCCTTTCTGACGGAACTGCTGGCTTGCAACTTCTATGATACGGGCGCGGTTTTCCGCTGCCTGATCTTTACTGACACGCATGCTGCGGTCCCCTTCAAAACAACTATTGACAAAATATATGATGATCGTCATGAATAGTCAAACATGATGCCCATCATTTAAGCGGCAGCAATCAGCAGCCCATTGTTGAAAGACCTGACATGATCTCCAATCCGCTCGCAGCCGCCCTGGCGAAGCGTAACTTCCACTACGGCTGGGTGGTTGTTGCCGTTACTTTTTTGACAATGCTCGTAACGGCGGCCGCTGTCGGCGCTCCCGGCGTACTGATTGTCCCGCTCGAAAAAGAGTTCGGTTGGGAGACAAAGGAAATTGCAACAGCATTTTCAATCCGGCTCCTGCTGTTCGGCCTGATGGGTCCGTTTGCAGCGGCGTTCATGAACTATTTTGGTGTCAGGAAGGTCGTTTGCGTCGCGCTAATCCTTATCACTGGCGGTCTCTTTGCATCGCTTGCAATGACGGAAATCTGGCAACTCATCCTGTTGTGGGGCGTAGTCGTTGGTTTCGGTACAGGTCTTACCGCAATGGTACTGGGCGCAACGGTTGCAGCTCGGTGGTTCACTGAGCGCAGAGGACTTGCCCTTGGTATGCTGACGGCGAGCTCCGCTACGGGCCAGCTAGCTTTCATGCCGCTTATGGCTTCTCTTAGCGAAAATTATGGTTGGCGAACTGCCATTATGCTGATCTGTGGCTTGTTGATTGTTGCAGTTCTTGCGGTCTTTTTCCTCATGCGTGATCGACCTGCGGATGTTGGTCTGCCCGCCTATGGCGACAAAGAGGTTGTCCCCACGCCTCCGGTCACGGGAGGGCTTATCACCCTTATCACCATGCCGTTGATCGCCCTGAAGGACGCCTCACGTAGCAGCACCTTTTGGGTTCTATTTGCGACCTTCTTCGTCTGCGGGGCGAGTACCAATGGTCTTGTCGGAACACATTTCGTTGCCATGTGCGGTGATTTCGGCATGGTACCGATAATGGCAGCCAGCGTTCTGGCAATGATGGGCTTCTTTGATTTTTTCGGTACAATCGGCTCCGGCTGGCTTTCCGATCGCGTAGACAATCGTTGGTTGCTTTTCTGGTATTATGGCCTGCGTGGTCTTTCGCTCCTGTACCTACCTTACTCGAACTTTTCATTCTATGGCCTGTCACTTTTTGCCATGTTCTATGGGCTGGACTGGATTGCGACAGTGCCCCCGACAGTCAAACTGGCAACTGATCGCTTTGGCCGCGAAAAGGCGGGGCTGATCTTTGGCTGGGTTTTTGCGGGCCACCAATTGGGCGCCGCTTCCGCGGCCTATGGTGGCGGGTTCGTTCGCACCGAATACCAGACCTATATGCCCGCATTTTTCGTAGCAGGCATATTGTGTTTGATCGCCGCTCTGTTGGTGTTAACTCTTAGCAAGCACGGCAAGCCAAATCCTGTTCTGGAGACTGTTCCTGTTAATTAACGGGCAAATCTATTTGGATAACCAAGTGACGATGAGCGACTGCAGCACCGCAGCAGCCGCTTTTTCTTCAAGCTTATCGCGGATCATTTCGCGTGAAATTGCTTCTGCCGCGCCAACGATTCCAACACAGCGCAAGCGAAGATCGTCTGCAGTGATTTTTGTATATGGCGCGAGTATGGAACAATAGAGATCGACGTAGCTGTCGATTAGGCCGCATTGGATTTCATCCATAACCTCGTCGCCTCTAAGAGCCGCAGAAATGGATGACCATTCTGCTCCAATGGCCTGATAGCATGCCATATAAGCATCGCTCACGACACGGGCGACATCTTCCAACCGCTTGGGCGCTTCTGCAATCGCAGCGGCAAGCTGGTCGATTTGCTGCTGATCAAGTTGCTCGAACAGAGCAATGAGCAATCCACTACGCGTCCCGAAGTGCTCGTAGGCAATCGGCTTGCTCACACCTGCCTTTTCAGCAACGTAGCCAAGGGTCAAGGCATCAGTACCTTCGTCTCGAACGATATCGAGAGCAATCGATAAAAGCTGATCGCGGCGTTGCGCCTTTGGCATCTTCTTGGCAGCGGCTAGTCCCATTTCGCATTCAACCCTGATTTAACAAACGGCAATATTGGTCCCTCGGCATCTTGCAATGTTACCAATAGTAACTTACTAATAGTAATATGAACTATCGGGAAAGAAAATCCCAGCCAACGTTTAACCATTGTCCAGTTTAAAGCAGGAGTCGAGGCCATGCCACTATCCATCACCGATCCCGTATTAATCATCGGCGGATCAGGAGTTGTCGGTGCAAAAGCAGCGCAAATACTACGCAAATTATATCCGGATCTGCCCATTGCCATCGGTGGTCGTAACTTGGCCAAAGCGCAACGCGTCGCTGACGGGATCGGTCACGCGCAAGCTGTCAAAATTCACTTGGAACGCGATGATCTGGGCCAGATCGATGGTACCAACTACAGTGCAATTGCAGTCTTCGTAAAAGACGCGACGCTCAATAGCATGAAATATGCTCAGGCGCATGGTTTACCCTACCTCAGTGTGTCGAGCGGAGTTTTCGAAGTAGGACCTGAAATGGCACTCGCTATCAGTAAGCCGAACGCAGCTCCAATATTAATGGCGAGCAATTGGCTTGCGGGTGCTGCAACATTTCCGACTTTGCAGGCCGTACGTAAGTTTAAAACTATTGACAACATCTCAATCACAGTCGTGCTTGACGAAGAAGACATGGGCGGACCAGCCGCTCTTGCGGACTACCAACGGCTTACAGAATCGGCACCCAATCCACTCCTCCTAGTGGATGGACACTGGCAATGGATAAATGATGACGATGCCAAGCGGCAATTTGTGGATATTGACGGCACAATATTAGAATCCACGGCCTATTCGCCGCTGGATGTCCTCAGCCTATCGGCAGCTACAAATGCCAAATCCATCCGTGTTGGCCTTGTCTATGGCACTTCGGCCAGCCGCAGACGCGGAGAAGCTTTTTCAACTGAGATCGCTATCGAGATCACTGGTGAATTGGTTACCGGCGAGCGTGCTGCGATTCGGCTTGATATTGTGCACCCGGAGGGACAGGCTCCTCTCACTGCGCTGCACGTGGCGCTTAGCGTTGAACGTCTTCTTGGGCTGCATGGCGGCGAACCCGTAAAAGCCGGACTCTATCTGCCGGACTCTCTGATAGATGCTGATTATATCGTTGATCGGATGAAAGAATTCGGCGCAATTTTTCAGGAGAACGTCAAACCAGCTGTGGGTTAAATCTGCAAAATACGAGAACGCTCAAGCATCCGGCGTGAAGGAGTGCTAGACAAGCCGCGCGCGAAATTTCGCGCGCGGAATCATATCAAGACTGGAGAAGCGATGAAGGTCGATATCGACATGGGAGCAGCGCCAGCAGGCGCAAAGGCCATGCTCGACCTTGAAGAGCTTTTGGCAACACGCTTGCTTGTTCAGGGCAATTCGGGTTCTGGAAAGTCTCATCTCCTGCGCCGCCTTCTTGAACAGAGCGCGCAATGGGTTCAGCAATGCGTCATTGACCCAGAAGGCGATTTTGTCACGCTGGCGGACAAATATGGTCATGTCATTGTTGATGGAGCTCGTACGGAGAACGAGCTGACACGGATTGCCGCCCGCATCCGGCAACACCGCGTATCGGTGGTTCTGGATCTTGAGGGTCTGGATGTAGAACAGCAAATGAGATGCGCCGCAGCCTTTCTTGGCGGGCTATTCGATGCAGAGCGAGACTATTGGTATCCAATGCTGGTCGTCGTGGACGAGGCCCAGCTATTTGCACCAGCCGTAGCTGGTGAAGTTTCGGACGAAGCTCGTAAACTTTCGTTGGGCGCGATGACCAATCTCATGTGCCGTGGACGCAAACGCGGCCTAGCCGGAGTGATCGCAACCCAGCGACTGGCGAAGCTTGCAAAGAACGTAGCCGCAGAAGCATCCAATTTTCTAATGGGGCGCACATTTCTCGATATTGATATGGCGCGAGCAGCAGATTTGTTGGGTATGGAACGTCGCCAGGCAGAGCAGTTTCGTGATCTGGCTCGGGGTCATTTCGTGGCGCTAGGGCCTGCTTTATCACGCCGACCGCTTCCGGTTACCATTGGAGCCGTCGAGACATCAGCGCGCTCTTCCAGCCCCAAGCTTACCCCTCTTCCCCAACCGGGTGACGATGCCCGTGATCTTATATTCATACCAGCTCCGGAGGAGCGTCGCGCTGTGGTGCGCAAGACGCACACGCCGCCTGCCCCCACCCCCACAGCGGATATCCTCAACCAGCTGACCCAGGCCAAGGCTATGGCGCAGGCAGAGTCGCCCGCGCCAACCTTGTTTCCTGAAATCGACGAGGCCGAACGCAACAGTCTTATCGAGGCGGTCATGCATGAAATGCTCAATGATCCCGACGCGTCCTTCCGCACCGACGCCGTATTGTACCAAGATTTTCTTGTCCGCTGCCGCATTCGCCGCGTTCCGGGAGATCAGCTCTCACTCCCCGCATTTCGGCGCAAATTGGCTGTCGCACGCGCTGGAATTGATGGAGAGACCGCGCAAAGCGAGCCCTGGCAGCAGGCACTGGAACTTTCAAAGAGCCTGCCAGACGATGTTCAAGGCGTTTTCTTCATTGTGGCCCAAGCGGCCGTCACCACGAGTCCATGCCCTTCTGATGCAACGATAGCGCGAGCCTATGGTACGCACTCGGCCCGCCGCGCGCGACGGCTGCTAACCTATTTTGAGGAACAGGGCTTGGTCGTTGTACGTACTGATTTTACGGGTAACCGCGTGGTGGCGTTCCCGGATTTAGGCTGCGAGACAGCAGCGGGCGATCCCAACGGACCGGACGAACAGACCCAAGAACAATACGCGGCCGAATAATCAGCCTATCTCCTCAAGGAGAGTAGTGAGCTGGCCTAGATGTTCTATCTGGCGAAATCGCGGATTCTCGATCGGGGCTTCAACATGCTCCAGCACCCAAGTAAGTTCGTGGGGCACGAATATGCCCCACGCTCCAGCTTCAATCGCGGGAACGATGTCGGATTTTAGTGAATTGCCGATCATCAAACCCCGCTCGGCACCGTTGCCATGCCGGCTGAACACACGCTCATATGTACCAGTGTCCTTGTTACTGACGATTTCAATTGCATCAAAGAAATCTCCCAGTCCGGATTGAGCCAGCTTGCGCTCCTGATCGAATAGATCCCCTTTCGTGACCAACACCAGCTTGTAGCGCCCAGTCAGTTGCTCAAGTGTTTCCGCCACATGGGGTAAAGTTTGAACCGGATGACGCAGCATTTCACGCCCAGCATCAAGGATTTCGGCGATAATTGTTGCGGGCACCTTTCCCTCAGTTACCTCTACGGCTGTTTCGACCAATGAAAGTGTAAAGCCCTTGATCCCAAATCCATAGGACTCCAGATTGCGTTTCTCGACCTCAAGCAGCCTCTGGGGTAGATCGGCGATATCAGCATAGGGCGCCAAGAGATTTGCAAAATGCTTTTCTGACGAACGAAAAAACTGCTCATTCTCCCAGAGCGTATCGTCTGCATCAAAACCAATCGTTGTAACGGAGAGCGGCATAATATTTCTCTTCAATCTGGATGGCTACACTGGCCATCCGGTAGCAACGGAATCGTAAACCAGTACCTTTTATCAGAAATATAAGCGTGCTTAATGCTCAATATCGTTCTCCAGGTTGAAAGGCCATTGTGACCCGTTACAGATCGATTGCCGTACTTGTGGCTGGCGGTGTTTTAGCCGCCTTTGATGCATTTGCTGCGGACAATCCGTCTGTTTCAATTCCGGCTGCACCGTTACCACCCAGCGTTACCCAAATTTGCGCAGCCATAGCGACGAATGCGGATGGTCATGGTGTTCCTCGGGACTTTTTTGCCAGACTGATCTGGAAAGAGAGCCGGTTTGACGTGTCCGCAACAAGCCCAGTCGGAGCGCAAGGGATCGCACAGTTCATGCCCGGAACCGCAAAAGAGCGCGGCCTCGCCGACCCTTATGATTTTTTGCAGGCGCTTCCTGCTTCAGCTAAACTATTGAAAGATCTCCGAAAAGCATTTGGAAACTGGGGTTTGGCTGCCGCTGCCTATAATGCAGGCCCCACAAGAGTTTCCCGTTGGATATCCAATGGAGGCTTCCTCCCCCTGGAAACCGAAGAATATGTGCTCGATATAACCGGAATTTCAGCCGACGATTTTTCAACCGGTGCCGAAATCAAGCAGCTCCCGCTCAACAGCAAACTCAATTTTGACGCTGCTTGCAGACAGCTGCCAATCGTACGGTTTGCGACAGTCTCGATGGCGCAGATCAAGCCAAAGCCTTGGGGTATCCAGATCGCCGGAAATTTCAGGCAATCTGCGGCCATACGTCAGATGCAGCGATTAAAGCGAAACTTCCCCACCATTCTCGACAAGCATGAACCGATCATCAGCCGGAAACGTTCAGCTATGGGCAGGCGCGGAATTTACGCGGTCCGCATCGGTGCCGATAGCCGCGGGGAAGCCAACCAAATCTGCGCACAACTGCAAAGTGCTGGTGGCGCCTGCATCGTTACGCGTAATCGTTGACGCCGAAGCAATTTTATTGGCTAGCCGTTAGCCGAAAATGCGGAGCACCGCGAGATACTCTCTATAAGCAAAACTTGCTCTAGCTCGCCACGTAACAGGCATAGGTTTGCAACATACATATAACGACGTAATTTCTACATGCCTTGCTCATAGCGGCAACGCATTTCTACCTATTCACTCAAGTGGTAGAAAAACTTTTGCTTGCCAAAAAAGACTTATTCTAGCAGTCTCAAAGCGTTCGGGCATCTATGAACACTGGAAGACTGGAAGAACGGCGCGCCGGAACCGCAAGAATACCGGGTCGGGAGTAATCCCGGCAATGATCGGCTCCTTTCCTGAATTCGAGAATTGCCTGCATGACCTCCGTCGGAAGTAAGTACAGAAGACGGCACTACCAATCCCGCAAACCCGGAGGGGAACGCGGTAATTTAGAAAAAGGAACTGAGCATGGCACAGACCGGTACGGTCAAATTCTTCAACAGCGAAAAAGGTTTTGGCTTTATCAAGCCGGATGACGGAGCAGCGGATATTTTCGTTCACATCTCTGCAGTACAGGCATCCGGGCTTACAGATCTTGCAGACAATCAGAAAGTTTCGTTCGATACAGAGCCAGATCGCCGTGGTAAGGGCCCAAAAGCAGTGAATATCTCGATTACAGAGTAAATTCTGTAACCGCACTGCCATTTTAGCCTGCCAAACGGGGCGGGCCTGAGCGATCTATGCTTGAATAACATTTGTTGAAATCCCCTTTTCGCACGGGGATTTCAATCTTCTTGACCAAGAATTTGAAACCAACTCGTCAGATTGGTTTCAAGTATCTTTATCGCGCCTTGGAATTGCTGAAATCATGTGTCCTGTTCCCCCCTCCGGAACAATGTTTGACTGGATCAGCAAGGAACAAACTGCCTTGGTCGCCGTTCAGCCTGCATTCATTCTGAGATGGTTAAAACAACATTACGGTTGGCGGTCCAAGTGATCGCGACCCAAAATAATCAAGCGGCGTAGAAAATCGCCAAGATGCTTCAAGGAGGCACAGATGAATAAGGGTATGAAAATTGCCATTCTTGCAACTGCTGTAGCTGCGACCGTCATCGCACCACTGTCGTCAGCGTCAGCTGATCATCGCTGGCGTCATTATGATCGTGGTTATCGTCATCATCACCGCGGCGGTGACGCTCTGGCCGCCGGGGCTATTGGGCTTGCAGCCGGTGCGCTGATTGGTGGTGCACTTGCGCAACCGCGCGAACCGGAAGTGATTTATCGTGACTATGACGACCGTCCCACATACAGAGCTCCGGTTCGAGTGTACCGCCAGGTCGAAGCACCGCGCTATTATGGATCGGCTCAGCCTTGGACTCGCGCTTGGTATCGCTATTGCACGGATCGTTATCGGTCTTTCAATCCGGAAACAGGAACATTTCGCGGCTATGACGGACGTGACTATTTCTGTAACGCAAACTAAATTTTGAACTAAAACCGCCGGTCATTCCGGCGGTTTTCATTTATTCGTTCAAAAACGGGTTGGTACGACGCTCTTCACCAAATCTTCCACCCGGACCGTGACCGCAGATGAACCCGATATCATCCCCCAGCGGCAGAAGTTTTGTCGTGATTGAATTGATTAACACAGCGTGATCGCCGCCAGGCAGATCAGTCCGTCCAACGGAACCGTTAAAAAGCACATCTCCAACGTGAGCGAACTTGGCTTTCTTGTTGTAATATACAACGTGACCAGGAGCATGTCCCGGACAATGCAGGACTTCAAACAAATGATCGCCAAACGACACTGTGTCCCCGTCGCTCAGCCAGCGATCCGGTGTGCAATTGCGCACATTCCCCGAGATTCCGTATTGAAGCGCCTTTTCTTCCAAGCTTTCCAATAAAAAGCGGTCGGCCTCATGCGGTCCAACAATATCAACAGCCAATGCTTCTTTCATATCCATGGCACCAGCAGCATGATCAATGTGACCATGGGTCAGCCAGATTGCCTCGATTATGATCCCATTTGACTGAATGGCGTGAAGCACCTGATCATTGTCCCCACCCGGGTCAATAAGCACACCCCGCTTGTCATCGCTGTCGAAAAGAATGGTGCAGTTTTGTTGAAAGGCCGTGACGGGAATAATACCGGCCTGCAATTGTCCCATAATATCTAAATCCTATGTCATTCACTGATCAAACCGCAAAGAACCTAATGTAACAGCATACCAAATGAAAAGGGCGGTCTAAGCGACCGCCCCAACAAATCTTCATCTAGCAATGATCAGGTCTTGGCCATTGAGTTCTTTATGGCTCCCACAATTGCGGTCAAGATGATACCGCCAATACCACCGCCTGCAATTTGGCCGACAATAGCACCAATATCGAGCCCGGAAGATGCAACCGCATCCGCAACGACTGCTGCGCCACCTGCACCCAGATATTGGGTTAGATAACCACCAATCAATCCGCCAACACCGCCTGCGACAGTATTACCGGTTGTACCAAGGCTGAGATTTTTAAGAAGACCGCCGACAATATTGCCGCCGACACCACCAGAGATAAGCTGGATAACGATAGGAAGAAGCGCTTCCATAATGGACACCCCGTCAACGTTTCAACGTCAGACTCATGCCTGACATACATCATGATGACTAAGTTTTAAGCAATGTCAAACAGCCTGATACCACAATCGATTTGTATCAGGCTTGTAATGTTGACCGAAAATTGCGGTTATTCTGCTGCGACTTTCTTGGGCGTTACTTCTGCAGCGTAGTCATTCATCAAGTTAATGGCGATTTCGCCTACCGTGAATTTGTATGAACCAATCTCAGATACGGGCGTAACTTCAGCAGCAGTTCCTGTCAGGAAACATTGCTCAAAGTCTGCCATCTCTTCGGGCATGATTACCCGCTCGATAACTTCATAACCTCTGCGCTTGGCAAGATCGATAACCGTACGCCGCGTAATCCCGTCCAGGAAACAGTCAGGTTTTGGCGTATGAATTACGCCGTTCTTCACGAAGAACACATTGGCCCCCGTCGCCTCAGCCACCTGCCCGCGCCAATCCAGCATCAATGCATCTGCATAGCCTTTGGCTTCAGCCGCATGCTTTGAGATCGTGCAGATCATGTAAAGACCGGCAGCCTTTGATTTAGAAGGCGCGGTCTTGGGATCTGGACGGCGGTATTCAGCCATATCGAGCCTGATACCTTTCAGCTTTTGCGCTGGATCAAAGTAGCTCGGCCATTGCCAGATCGCGATCGCAACATTGATCTTGTTCGCTTGCGCCGAAACGCCCATGGACTCGCTTCCGCGCCATGCAATCGGACGCACATAAGCATCTTGAAAACCCTGCTTCGCCAAAAGCTTCCGGCAGGCATCGTTAAGCTCGTCAACAGAATAGGGAATCGTAAAGCCAAGAATTCGCGCGGATTCGTGCAACCGTTCCGTATGTTCGTTCAGCTTGAAAATTTCGCCACCATAGGCACGCTCACCTTCAAACACAGAGCTTGCATAGTGGAGGCCATGTGTAAGTACATGGACCTTTGCATCTGCCCAGCGAACAAATTCGCCATTCATCCAGATGTAACCTTCAAGCTGATCGAATGGAACGGATGCCATGTTTTCCTCCAGGCCTTATCCTGATGTTTTACGGGGATTTGCCTTCCGCCAACTGGTCCCGCTTCCCAATTGGTGTACCATTGCCCTTCAGCACCAATAGGCGTTTCACTACGGAAAGTTTCCAGAAACACGTATTGGCTTTTCGATTCATTCAAAATGCAGCCAACAGCTTGCCAAAAATTATCAGCAGTCTAAAATTAAGTCAACAACGCTGACATAATCTTTTCCAAGACCGGGGACCTTGCATGAAATCTTATACACCAGATAGGCACATTGAGACAGCCCTGACCGAGCAGCACGCCAAGGAACTCGATATTATCGAGCTGTTCTTCTTTGCCTATCGCGACTTTACCGCCGACCCGGATATGATACTGGAAAAGCTTACTTTCGGGCGGGCGCACCACCGTGTTCTCTATTTCGTCAATCGAAAGCCCGGCATGACCGTTGCAGAATTGCTGGAAGTTTTAAAGATCACCAAGCAAAGCTTGGCGCGCGTCCTCAAGCAATTGATCGACACCGGCCACATTGTGCAGATACAAGGGCCGCGCGATCGGCGGCAGCGCGAACTCTACCCCACGCATCAGGGGCGTGAGCTTGCACTTGAATTGGCAGCACCGCAATCACGCCGCATTGCCAATGCATTGGAACAGCTCGATCCAAGCGACCGGGCGGTGATTGAGCATTTTCTCAAAGCCATGGTAAATCCCGCACAGTGGCAACAGATCGACAGCCTGCCGAAGTCAGGATAGATATAGGTTCCACTTGGTGAAGAGGGGATGCATGGTACAGGATACAGAAAAAACACCCGTTAGCAGCGATCTCGCGCTGTCGGACGATGCCCCACATTTGCTGATCGTTGATGACGATACCAGAATTCGAAATCTACTGTCCCAATATCTGACAGGCAGCGGCTTTCGCATTACGGTAGCGGCCAATGCCGACGAGGCAAGACGAAAGCTTGCCGGTATAGATTATGATCTGCTCATCCTCGATGTTATGATGCCGGGCGAAAGCGGTATCGCTTTGACTCAAGCTTTGCGTCAGGAAAAAAACGTTCCGATTCTCATGCTTACCGCGCTCTCGGAAACAGACAGCCGCATTACCGGTCTCGAAGCAGGCGCAGACGATTATCTGCCCAAACCATTCGATCCGCGTGAACTGATACTCCGCATCAACAATATTCTGCGGCGTGGCGCTCCCGCTACACAGGCGAAGATCGAGCAGATCGTATTTGGACCCTACACATTCGTCATCGCAAAACGCGAGCTGAAACGGTCAGGGGATTTGATTCGTCTCACCGATCGCGAACAGGACATCATGGCGATTTTCGCTGCCCGCGCGGGTGAAACTGTTCCACGTCACGAACTGACCGGACAGGAAGGAGACGTAGGTGAGCGGACAATCGACGTTCAGATAAATCGCCTGCGTCGCAAGATCGAGAACGATCCTGCAAATCCGGTTTGGTTGCAGACAGTACGAGGCGTTGGCTATAAGTTGAGTGTTGAATAACGAACACGCAAAGCAGGAAGCGCAAGCGGATATCGATGTAATGAGCCCCCCGGACGCCGCAGATCGCGCATTGGCCGTGAAGAAACGCCATTGGCGGCGCAAACGAAGCACATTGCTTGGTCCTTGGCGAAAGCTGACGCGTTGGCTGGCCCGCTGGATGCCCAAAAGGCTCTATGCCCGTTCGTTGATCATCATCATTGCGCCAATGGTGCTGTTACAATCGCTTATTGCGTTCGTGTTCATGGAACGCCATTGGCAGACAGTCACTCAGCGTCTTTCGACTGCCGTGGTGCGGGATATTTCCGGCATCATTGATCTGATGGACACATTTCCCCAAGATCCGGGCTACGAGAACCTGATCCGCATTTCGCGCGAACGTTTAGCTCTTAACATATCCATATTGCCACCCGACCCGCTCCCCGCACCCGGTCCCAAACCGTTCTATTCCATTCTCGACAATATTCTGAGTGAAGAAATCACCAAGCAGATTAATCGACCGTTCTGGATCGATACGATCGGGGATTCGGATTTGGTGGAAATTCGAATACAACTCGAGGACAAGGTTTTGCGCGTCTTTGCACGACGTAGTCAGGCTTATGCATCCAACACGTTGATCTTCCTGGTATGGATGGCTGGTTCAGCCCTTGTGTTGCTGGCTATTGCGATCCTGTTTCTGCGCAATCAGATTAAACCAATCCAGCAATTGGCCACTGCCGCAGACAGTTTCGGCAAAGGACGAGCACCGCCACCAAACTTCAAACCCCGCGGCGCCGAAGAAGTGAGGCGCGCTGGTGCGGCCTTTATTGTCATGCGTGAACGTATTGAAAGGCAAATTGAGCAGCGTACAACAATGCTCAGCGGCGTCAGTCATGACCTGCGAACCATTTTGACCCGCTTTAAGCTTCAACTGGCACTGGTGAGCAACAGGGTCGATACCGAAGCGATGGAACAAGACATAGACGACATGCAGTCAATGCTAGAAGGCTACCTTTCATTCGCACGGGGCGAGGCTGACGAAGAGACCGGCGTCTTCAATCTTGAGCGCCTATTCGCCAAACTCAAGGAAGAAGCGATACTGCTCAAACGGGGATTCACCTCTACCATTCGCGGACAACCGGAAATTCATGTCCGCCCCAACGCGTTTTCGCGATTGATCACCAATCTTGTTTCAAATTCCTTCCGCTATGCGCAGAATGTTTTTGTCGCAGCCGATCATCGCGATGGCTGGCTGATACTGACCATCGATGACGATGGGCCAGGTATCCCGAAAGAAATGCGTGATGAGGTTTTCAAACCATTCTTCAGGCTTGACCAGGCCCGCAACCAGGACGCAGGCGGCACTGGCCTGGGACTTGCAATCGCCTTGGATATTGCTCGTAGTCATGGCGGCGATATTACGCTTGAAGACAGCCCTAAGAACGGCTTACGTGCGATAGTCAAAGTTCCAGCCTGACGAGAACACGTTGCTTAAAACAATTTGCCGCCATTCGGAACCGTATGGCTCACGGTAGCTAGAACAACGTCACCGGCTTCATCGGGAAAACCAAGCGTCAATACCTCTGACATGAAGGGACCGATCTGGCGTGGCGGGAAATTGACCACAGCCATGACCTGCTTTCCCCTTAGCTCTTCCAATGTGTGTCGCTTGGTAATTTGGGCGGAGGATTTTTTGATACCGATCTCTGAACCAAAATCGATCCGTAATTTGAATGCGGGCTTACGCGCTTCGGGGAATATTTCCGCCTCTATAATAGTCCCGACGCGAATATCGACTTTCTCGAAATCATCAAAACTGATGGTCATGATTTCTCAACTCCACCGCCTAGCCCATTTCAGGAAAATCAGGCTGATCCAACGGTTTCGAACAAAATGCTGTCGAGCGATTCCCGCGCTGTTGAGCCGGACCAGACGACAAACTGGAAAGCCTGAAAATAGGTTTCGCATGCATCGAGCGCACTCGAAAGCAAAACTTCAACCTGTTTACTGGTAGGCTCGGCACCGCCGGAAAGAAGCAGGGACTGACGATACATGACCGCACCCTCCTGCCTCCAGAGATCAAAATGTCCCATCAGCAATTGCTCATTGACCAATGAGAGAAGCCGCATCACTTCATTGATGCGAGGCTCGCTGATGGCGATATCGAAAGCACAGGCCAGATGCAGGGCTTCAAAGTCTTCCATCCACGAAAAGGATATCTGGTAATCAGTCCAGCTACCTTCGACCGTAATCGCAATCTCATCTTCACCGGTGCGCTCAAATGCCCATTCGTTTGCATGGGCAACGTGCTCGATCACATCTACGGGATGTAAGTCACGCGCAATCTCTAGTTCCAGAAGGCTCATCGCCATTACCTGCTAAATCGAATCTCGTATAACGCTGCGGGAGATACAGCGCACCCAAACCAAGCACACCAAATGTTTTCTGCACGTCAACATAGACCCACGCTGAATGCGGTAACATTTTTTAAACTCACCGGCAGGCAGAACACACCAACCGGGTTGCGGCCATGAACTTACGGACCGCTGCATGAACACTGAAACGAATCATGCAGTAATTTCAGTGTATTGATGCTGAGTCACAGCGCCAGTCCCCTTTTGACCAATTGACGAGAATGGGTGTGGACAGAAGTTAGGAAAAAGATTCACTTGGTCGCTTTAACTGACTCTAAGGAAACAGTTTTCGGCGATTTCCACCTGTTGATAAATACTTAAGATTTATTTTGGGGATAGTGGTCCGCGGGAGAGAAAAACGACCAAAGCGGGACTATCAGCGGACCCGAATGGATTAGGGTCTAAAAAACTTCGTCATATAGTCGATATCAAAACGTCTTAGCTTGTTATTTCCAACGCGACTCTCGCGGGAGTCTGGAACGGTCAAACAGGAGAACGAGCATGTCCGATGCAACTGAACCAACAGTCAAAGCCGTACAAAAAAACGATGATGGCAACTGGTATTATGTCGTCACTAAAGACGGCGTAGAAGGACCGAAGGTCGGCCCTTATGATACGGAAGAAGAGGCAATCGCCGACGGTGAAGAAAGCCTGGCCGAAGACGACATTGCCTAGATAATTTCAAAAAGGCACTAAGCCTTTTTGGCACGCGATGAGGTGGGCTTCGCCGATTCGTCCTTTTTGCCAACCAGCGCCTCCAAGGCCTCGATACGTGCTTGGAGGGCTGTATTCTCCGCCCGGGCCCTTATTGCCATTTCACGCACAGCTTCAAAATCTTCACGCTGGACAACGTCCATTGTATTGAGCAGACGCTCCGCCTGACCTCGAAATGCGGTTTCAACTTCGCGGCGCACGCCTTGGGCAGCACCGGCAGCATCTGTAACGAGCTTTGCCAGTTCATCGAGAACGCGATTTGATCCATTGGTCATTGCAGATACCTTTCTGGTTTCACCATTCAAATAATGACCACTTATAATGATTGCAAGCAAGTTAGCGCTAAGCCAGCCCGCACAAATGTTACCGCAGATGCGGCTTGACGCCTATCACGCCCTCGCGCATGGTCCCGCAAAATCGAGAAAAACGAGACGGAGTGTCCTTGTGAGCGAGCTACTTGTACCGACATTTGCTGCGATAGCTTTCCCCGAGATCGATCCGGTTATCTTTTCCATAGGTCCCATAGCGGTACACTGGTATGGACTTGGCTATGTGGTCGGTATTCTTTTTGCTTGGTGGTACGCCAAGAAACTCATCAGCAAGCCACGACTTTGGGCAAACAATACCCCGCCAATGAAGCCCATAGATCTCGACGATTTCGTCTTGTGGGCCGCACTGGGTGTAGTTCTGGGTGGCCGTATTGGCTACATTCTCTTCTACGATTTTGCCAAATACATCGCCAATCCTTTGGACATATTCAAGGTTTGGGAAGGCGGAATGTCATTTCATGGCGGCATGCTGGGCACGACACTCGCAATGGTACTTTTTGCCCGCTCGCGCAAAATCAATATATCCAGCATGCTTGATACTGTTGCCGCCGGTGTACCGGTCGGCCTTGGTCTCGTTCGCGTAGCAAACTTTATCAATAGTGAGTTGTGGGGCCGAGAGACAGATGTGCCGTGGGGAATGGTTTTTCCGACGGGAGGACTTGTAGTACGTCATCCAAGCCAGCTTTATGAAGCCGCACTTGAAGGTATCGTGCTGTTTGCGGTGCTTGCAGTACTGATCTTCTATGGCCGCAAACTAAAAAGCCCCCGTTTTATCTCGGGCACATTTGTGGCGCTCTATGGATTGTCTCGTATTTTTGTCGAGTTTTTCCGCGAGCCGGATGCTCAACTCGGCTATCTTTTTGGCGGCTGGTTGACGATGGGCATGGTGCTTTCAATCCCAATGGTCATTATTGGTCTGGCGTTTATCTTGTCCGCGCGCAACCCTGAGGTAAAAACGCAACGATGAGTTTAAAGCAGCGCATTATCCGGCAGATCGAGACAACGGGTCCGATCAGCGTGGCAGATTATATGGCTTTGTGCCTGTTCGATCGGGATAATGGCTACTACACAACACAAGAACCCTTCGGCAGAAGTGGCGATTTTATCACCGCCCCGGAAGTCAGCCAAATGTTCGGCGAACTCATTGGTGTCTGGTGCGTTGGAGCCTGGCAAGCACTAGGGTCTCCGCAACATTTCAGCCTTTGTGAAGTGGGGCCCGGCCGCGGGACCTTAATGAACGATCTTTTACGCACCGCCGGAAAAATTTCGCCCGCCTTTATGAAGGCGGCCAAGGTAATAATGGTTGAACTTAGCGAGCGGTTGACCAAAATTCAGCAAGAAGCGCTGGCGCAGCACACAGCAGACATCGAATGGCGTAAAACTATCGCCGAAATTCCGGCGAACCCGCTCATCCTTGTTGCCAATGAACTTTTCGACGCAATCCCATCAAGGCAATATGTGAAATCAAATGGTCGCTTTGTCGAAAGAATGGTTTCTGCCGACAGTGAGGGCAATCTGTTTTTTGCTGCAGGCTCTGGTTCTCTTGAAAAGGCCCTGTTGCCCGGCAGCAGCGATACTGCGGCAGATGGCAGTATTTTTGAAATCGCTCCCGCTCGCAACGCGCTCATGCATCAGATCGCCAACCATATTTGCCGCGAACGCGGAGCAGCATTGCTTGTTGATTATGGCCACCTGGAACAAGGTTATGGCGACACTTTGCAGGCATTGAGCCAGCACAGGCCGATCAATGCCCTTAGCACGCCGGGCGCAGCGGACATAACGACCCACGTCGACTTTCATAGTCTCGCGCAATCTGCCCGTGCTGAAGGGTGCAAATCCAGCGCAATGACACAAGGCGATTTTCTCATTGCCATGGGGTTGTTGGACCGCGCCGGTGCTTTAGGGCAAGGCAAATCTCCCGACGTTCAGGAGCAACTGCATATTGATGTTGAACGTCTAGCCGGACCCACCGAGATGGGAACCTTATTCAAGGTTCTGTGTATAACAGATCCTGCCACCCATACATTTCCTTTTCAGACAAAATGAAACGGAAGATTGACTTCGTCCGAGAGCTAAATCACCATCCGCAGCCTTTGGGAGAAACCACTCCACGATGAACACGTACGAAAAACCAGCACCACTGCGTTCTTCCCTGCTGGGCTCACCCGGGCAAAACCGAATCGATCATGGATTTTTCACCAGAAAAGGTGGTGTCTCTGATGGTATTTATCGCGGCCTGAACGTCGGTAGCGGCTCCAATGACAATCAAGTCAATGTCACGGAAAACCGACGGCGGGTTGCAGAAACGTTAGGCGTGCCACTTTCTCAACTTGTGACGGTGCATCAGGTGCATTCGCCGGACGTCATAACCGTGACGTCTCCCCTCACTGGAGACCGGCCCAAAGCCGACGCTATGGTAACGGCCACGCCCGGTATAGTGATAGGCGCATTGTCGGCCGACTGCGGTCCAATTCTTTTCGCCGACCCGGACGCTGGGGTCATCGGCGCGGCTCATGCCGGTTGGCGTGGCGCCATTGGTGGCGTGCTGGGCAACACGGTCGAGGCCATGATCGGGCTTGGTGCCAAACGTGATCGTATCCAAGCTGTTCTGGGACCTACCATTGGTCCCGACAATTACGAAGTGGGCCGGGAATTCTACGAGCAATTCGTCTCAACGAATTCGTCATTCAGTAAATTTTTCCGCGAATCAACCAATGAAAACCATAAGATGTTTGATCTTTGGGCATTCATAATCACACAGCTTGAGCAAGCAGGTGTAAATGCTTCAGCACTTGAACTGTGTACCTATGCTGATGAAGACCAGTTCTTTTCCTATCGCCGCACCACGCACCGCAACGAACCAGATTATGGCCGGCAGATATCGGCCATTACAATTACGGAGTAGCATTATGGGCCTTCATTTCGAACCGGAAGAATTCAATGCGCGCCGTGATCGTTTGATGATGGTCATGGCCGAGCAAAAGCTTGATGCGATCCTGCTCTTTGCACAGGAAAGCATGTATTGGTTGACCGGCTACGATACTTTTGGCTTTTGCTTCTTCCAATGCCTCGTTGTCAAAGCCGATGGTAGTAATGTGCTGATGACCCGCTCGGCCGATTTGCGGCAGGCGCGGCAGACCTCCAATATTGAAAACATCATTGTTTGGGCAGATCGGGACAATGCCAATCCGGCGGCGGATTTGCGCGAACTGCTTAATGACCTTGATCTGCTGGGCTGTCGCATCGGTATTGAATATCAAACCCACGGTCTAACGGCGGCCAATGGTCGAAAGTTGGATGAGCAGCTTGCAGCCTTTGGCCAACTCGTGGATGCATCCGGACTTGTGGACAAGCTTCGTGTTCTCAAGAGTCCAGCTGAAATCGTCTATAGCCGCAAGGCTGCCGAACTCGGCGACGATGCTCTCACCGCAGCTTTGAACCTAATAAAGGCAGGCGCGGATGAAGGCGCCATTCTAGCTGCCATGCAGGGAGCAATTTTTGCTGGCGGCGGCGATTATCCGGCCAACGAATTCATCATCGGTTCGGGCGATGATGCATTGCTCTGCCGTTATAAGGCTGGCAGGCGCAAGCTTACCAAAAACGACCAGCTGACGCTCGAATGGTCGGGTGTCTATCGACATTATCATGCGCCAATGATGCGCACCGTCCTGACGGGCAAGGCATCGAAACGCCACCAGGAGCTTTACGACGCTGCACTCGAAGCGCTGCAGGCTGTTGAAGCGGCCATGACGCCGGATTCCACCTTTGGTGATGTGTTTGATGCGCATGCCAAGGTAATGGAAGAGCACGAGCTGACCCGCCACCGCCTCAATGCATGCGGCTATTCAGTCGGCGCCCGCTTCACGCCGTCTTGGATGGACATGCCCATGTTCTATTCGGGCAACCCTGAACGCATCCAGCCGGATATGACCTTGTTCGCCCATATGATTATCATGGACTCCGACAGCAATACGGCCATGACATTGGGCCAGACCTACCTTACAACCAATGGCAAGGCGGAAACGCTTTCACGCCAACCTCTTGACTTGATCGTGAAATAAAACTTTTGTCAGCTTTGCTTATCAAGCCGCTTTTGCGGTTGCTTAATGGGGTTTGAGTGAAGATGAAGTTGCGTAACGCACTGACTTGCACCGTCACCGCTTTCATGATGATCGTTTTGAGTGGGTGCAACAGCTCTGAAAATACCTTGGGCGTCACCAAATCCGATCTGCCACCGACGCAAGGTGGTGCAACAGGAGCGCCGGGAACTGATCCGGCAGCGGCTCCTGTGCCAGGCAATACGCCAACCACAGGTACGGCTCCGGCCGCCACCGGAACTGCAATGCCTACAGGGGTGTCGCAGACCGCTAAACTGCGTTTTGCGCCTATTGTTGGCGCACCTATTGCCGCTGCTACACCACTGTCCCAACGCCTCTCGGCACTTGCCAAGCAAAAAGGTATCGTTTTGGGCACCGCTGGCGATACGGACAATACCCACATTATGAAGGGCTATTTCTCTGCCCTGCCCGATGGCAATCTGACCACGATAATCTACGTGTGGGACATCCTTGATCCGGCGGGAACACGCCTTCATCGCATACAAGGGCAAGAAAAAGTGCCCGGCGGTGCGGCTGATCCATGGAGTTCCGTGCCAGCAGCAACGATGGAAGGCATAGCTGACAAAGCAATCGGCGGCTATCTATCGTGGGTTTCAGGCTCCAAGACGTGACATATTTACACGTTTGAGGGCTTAACCTTGTCCAACTGTGCATGAATCGACTCTGCCCGCTTGCAATGTGCGTCAGTCACAGTAAAAGGCGCGCCATACCCTTATTTTGGCTGACGCTCTGAAAAAGACGTGAGGAAATACAGCATGAAACTCTTCGCGGGCAATTCCAATCGCGTTCTCGCTGAATCTGTAGCCAAGTATCTTAATATTCCACTCGGCAAAGCAAGTGTACGGCGTTTCGCCGATGAAGAGATTTTCGTCGAGATTCAAGAGAATGTTCGAGGCGAAGATGTCTTCGTCATGCAATCCACGTCCTACCCGGCAAATGATCATCTGATGGAACTGCTCATCATGATCGATGCCTTCCGTCGTTCGTCGGCAAAACGTATCACGGCGGTTCTCCCCTATTTCGGTTATGCCCGCCAAGACCGTAAACCCGGTCCGCGCACGCCAATCTCCGCGAAGCTCGTGGCTAATCTGATCACCGAAGCTGGTGCAAATAGAGTTCTGACGCTTGATCTGCATGCTGGCCAGATCCAGGGCTTCTTCGATATCCCGACTGACAATCTTTACGCCGTACCAGTTATTGCCCGTGATGTTCGCTCCCACTACGGCACTTCAAACGTGATGGTCGTATCTCCTGATGTCGGCGGTGTGGTCCGCGCCCGCTCATTGGCAAAGCGCATTGATGCGCAGTTGGCTATTGTTGACAAGCGCCGCGATCGTCCGGGCGAATCCGAAGTGATGAATGTCATTGGTGATGTCAGCGGCAAGGACTGCCTGCTGTTCGACGATATTGTTGATTCGGGCGGCACGCTTTGCAACGCTGCCGAAGCGCTACTCGCAAAAGGCGCAACAAGCGTTACTGCTTATATAACGCATGGCGTACTTTCAGGCGGCGCGGTTGCCCGCATCACCGGCTCCAAGCTGAAGGAACTGGTTATAACTGATTCCATTCAGCCAACCCCTGCCGTCAATGCTGCCCATAATATCCGTGTATTGCCCATTTCTGATCTGATCGGCGAAGCAATTGCACGTACCGCATCGGAAGAGTCGGTTTCCAGCCTGTTTGATTGAGGTTGCTACGCTCATAACTTGCACAATCGTGATCTTTCCGTTATAGAGCCGCCATCCGCGTAGACACCCTTGGAGGCAACGCGGAATGAGGCGGCCAATCATCTGTTACGGGATCTCTCGTTGGGATGGCCTTTGGGCCGCTTCATGTTTTTTGGATTGTCATTCATTTGACCTTGCAGGAACACTCCAGATTTGAACCTCGAAAGGAAATGCCATGAGCGAAGCATACGAGCTCAAGGCCGAGGCGCGCGAACGGGTTGGTAAGGGGTCCGCCCGAGAAATTCGCCGCAACGGTAAAGTGCCAGCAGTCATCTATGGTGACAAAAAGGCGCCAATCTCGATTACCCTCGACTACAAGACGCTGTACTACAAGATCCATGGCGGCGGTTTCAAAACCACCATTGCCAACATCATTCTTGACGGCAAGTCGATCCAGGTCCTGCCAAAGGACTACCAGCTTGATCCGGTCAGCGACAAACCAGTTCACGTTGACTTCCTGCGTGTATCGGCCAAATCGGTCGTAAACGTACATGTACCGATTCACTTTCTTAATGACGAGCTTTCGCCTGGCATTAAGCGCGGCGGCGTTCTCAACATCGTTCGTCACGACGTTGAGCTTCATGCGCCAGCCAATGCCATTCCGGAAGCAATCGAAATTGATTTGACCGGCAAGGTTATCGGCGATTCGATTCACATTTCTGATGTTACCCTGCCAAAGGGTGTGACACCGGTTATTCAGGATCGTGACTTCACCATTGCTACCATTGCTGCTCCTGCCGTTCTCGCTGCTGAAGACGAGACAACGGAAGCCGCAGTTGAAAGCACTGAAGCAGAAGAAAAAGAAGGCGAATAATCGCCTTTACAGGGAGCTGGTCGCGTGCTGCTCATTGCAGGTCTTGGCAATCCCGGCTCTCAATATGCCTATAACAGGCATAATATTGGTTTTATGGCGGCGGATGAAATACACCGCCGCCATAATTTTTCGCCTTGGGCGAAAAAGTTTCAGGCACTCATCGCCGACGGCATGATCGACGGCGAAAAGATAATTCTGATCAAACCGCAAACCTTCATGAATCTTTCCGGTCAGTCGATTGGTGAAGCCATGCGCTTCTACAAACTTGGCCTTGGCGATCTTACCGTTATTTATGACGAACTTGATCTCGCCGCCGGGAAAGTTCGTGTGAAGGTTGGGGGCGGTTCTGGCGGACACAATGGAATAAAGTCCATTGATGCACATATTGGCAAAGATTATCGCCGCGTTCGTATTGGTATAGATCATCCGGGTGTCAAGGAACTGGTCACACATCACGTGCTTGGCAATTTTGTGAAGTCGGACTCCGAGTGGCTGGAGCCAGTGCTCGATGCGATTGCTGTCAATGCAGACTATATCGTCAAAAAAGACGATGCTGGCTTTATGAATCGCGTTGCTCTGGCCACCGGCGGAAAGCCTGAGAAAACACAAGTTGAAAAGTCTGTTGCAAAACCGGCCAGTCAAAGCCATATCCGGCAGGCTCGGGTTCAAAAACCGACAGTTAACATTCCAAAATCCGGCCCTATGGCCGACATGCTGAACAAGCTCTTCGGCAAGAAAGAATAAGGATCGCACATTATGGGTTTCAAATGCGGCATCGTTGGCCTGCCAAATGTTGGCAAATCCACGCTTTTCAACGCGCTGACAAAGACCGCCGCTGCCCAGGCTGCGAATTATCCCTTCTGCACCATCGAACCCAACACGGGTGAAGTTGCTGTGCCGGACCCGCGCCTGCAAGCAATCGCCAAGATTGGCAAGTCAGCGAATATAGTACCAACTCGTATCAGCTTTGTAGATATTGCAGGCCTCGTGCGTGGTGCTTCCAAGGGTGAAGGACTTGGCAATCAATTCCTCGCCAATATCCGCGAAGTCGATGCGGTCGTGCACGTGCTGCGTTGTTTCGAAGATGACGATATTACGCATGTTGAAGGCCGCATTGATCCCGTTTCCGATGCGGAAACTGTCGAAACAGAACTGATGCTCTCGGATCTCGAAAGCCTTGAGCGCCGCATCGTCCAATTCAGGAAGCGCGCGAGCAGCAAAGATAAGGAAGCAATGACATTGCTTCCCGTGATGGAAGAGGCGCTCGCATTGCTTCAGGATGGCAAACCCGTCCGTTTCATGCTGAATGGCATAGCTGCCGAAGACCTTGAAATATTGCAGGGCCTGAATCTCCTCACGTCCAAGCCAGTGCTTTATGTTTGTAACGTAGCCGAGGAAGACGCGGCCACTGGCAATGAACACACCGAAGCGGTCGAAGAGATGGCCACTGCGCAGGGCGCAGAAACCGTCGTCATATCCGCAGCCATTGAAGCAGAAGTCGCTCAACTTCCCGAGGAAGAGGCCAAGGAATATCTGGACGCTATGAACCTTGATGAGCCTGGCTTGGACCGCCTTATCCGGGCCGGCTACAAGCTTTTGCATCTCATTACCTATTTCACAGTTGGTCCAAAGGAAGCGCGTGCCTGGACCGTTGAACGCGGTTCCAAAGCGCCTCAAGCGGCTGGCGTCATCCACACGGATTTCGAGCGGGGCTTCATTCGCGCGCAGACGATCGCCTATAATGACTATGTGACGCTTGGTGGCGAAGTCGCAGCCAAGGAAGCCGGTAAAGCCCGTGACGAAGGTAAGGAATATATCGTGCAGGACGGCGACATCATGCTGTTCCGCTTCAACACATAGAGGCAATGATGAGTGAACCCCGCTACGCATTTGAAGATTTTGCTGTTGGCAGCGAATGGCCGCTGGGTTCAAAGATAGTCGAAGCTGGCGAGATCATCGATTTTGCCAGCCAGTTCGATCCTCAACCATTCCATTTGGACGAAGCAGCAGGCAAAGCAAGCATCTTAGGCGGCCTTGCAGCGTCGGGTTGGCATACAGTCTCAATGTTCATGCGTATGATGTGTGACGCCTATCTCCTCGACTCGACCTCGCAAGGAGCACCAGGAATAGACTATGCGAGATGGCGTGCACCAGTACTTGCCGGTGACACGCTGACCGGCAAGACAACCGTCATCGAAAGCCGGGTATCCAAGTCCAAGCCTTCACTTGGCTTTGTGGTTTTACACCATGAAGTTTTCAATCAGGATGGCGTGCTCGTGTGTGAACTGCAAAACACCGGCATGTTTTCCTTGCGGGAGCCATTGGCATCATGAGCAACGACATTGAAGCCCACATCGGTGTCGAAATGGACCTGGGCAGCCATACATTCGGTGCGGAAGAAATTATTACCTTTGCCAAAAAATACGATCCGCAGCGATTTCACGTTGATCCCGAAGCTGCCAAGCATAGCAATTTCGGCGCGCTTTGTGCATCAGGTTGGCACACGACAGCCATCTGGATGCGGCTTAACGTGGAGAGCATGAAAGCCCTTATTAAAGAGGCTATGAAGCGCGGCGAACAACCGCCAACATTCGGCCCCTCGCCCGGATTTGAGAACCTGAAATGGTTGAAGCCGGTCTATGCCGGAGACACAATCCGTTTTACCCGAACCGTGAACAGCGTGCGTACACTTCAATCACGTCCCGGCTGGTCGATGATGCAGATGTCCTCAGCGGCCTATAATCAGAATGGCATCCGCGTGATGGAATTCGACAGCGCCGCTCTTATTGCCCTGCCTGACTAATTCGCCACCAACATAAGACTTTTGTTAGTGGCCGTCAAAATCGATCAATGTGCGAACGTTTACGCCAAGCGCCTCTAGTTTCTTTCGGCCGCCCAGCTCCGGCAGATCAATAACAAAACAGGCAGCGACGATATCGGCGCCCAGTTGTTGCAAGAGCTTTACTGCCGCTTCTGCGGTGCCGCCGGTTGCAATGAGATCATCGACAAGCAAAACTTTTTCGCCGGGGATAATGGCGTCCCTGTGCATTTCCATCTCGTCCAGCCCATATTCAAGGCTATAGGCAATGCGCACAGTATCATGGGGCAGCTTGCCCTTCTTGCGGATAGGTACGAAGCCAGCTGATAACTGATGCGCCATCGCCCCGCCTATGATGAAGCCCCGCGCTTCGATGCCTGCAATCTTGTCGACTTTGCCGCCGGCATAGGGATGGACCAATTCATCAACGGCGCGGCGGAAGGCTCGCGCATTGCCAAGGAGGGTTGTAATGTCACGAAACATGACACCCTGTTTTGGATAGTCCGGAATGTTCCGGATGGAATTGACCAAGGTCTGCTTCAGACTTGAATCCATCTCATGATTCCTTTGCTTCTTTGCCATACCCACAAAAGAAAAGGGCGCATTGCGCCCCTTCCACGATCAATACTATCAACCGCTCAATGCGGAACGTCAGACCAAATCCGGCGCTTGGCCAGATAAACCAGACCCGCAAACAAGATCAGAAAGATCATGACGCGGAAGCCGGTCTTCTTGCGCTCTTCCAGATGCGGCTCAGCAGCCCACATGAGGAACGCTGCGATATCTTGTGAATATTGCGACAAGGTCGCTGGCGAACCATCATCATAGGTCACCTGTCCGTCTTGCAGAGGCTGTGCCATTGCAAGCGATTTGGCGGCAATGAAGTAGGGATTATAGTGCGTTCCCTCTGGAATCTGCATGCCTTCCGGCGGCGTCTGACCATAACCCGTCAAAAGCGCGTGGATATAATCCGGACCACCTTCCTGATATTGAACCCACGGTGCGATGTCATACAGGAATTGCGGGAAACCGCGTTCAACTGAACGGGCCTTTGCGATCAGCGAAAAATCGGGCGGAGCAGCGCCACCATTAGCGGCGGCGGCAGCTTGAACATTTGGAAATGGCGATGGAAAATGGTCGGCAGGAATGGCCTTGCGGTTAACAATCTCACCATCGGCATTCGGTGCATCCGGCACTTCATATTCGGCAGCGAAGGCTTTTACCTGAGCTTCGTTGTAACCCAACTCTTCCAAAGCGCGGAATGGAACCAAGCTCATGGAATGGCAGGCCGAGCAAACTTCCTTATATATTTTCAAGCCGCGCTGCAGTTGCTGCTTGTCATAATATCCAAAGGGGCCGGAAAAGGTCCACTTCATTTCTTCCGGATGCTTGATCGGGAAATGCGTTGGCTCCGCTGCGTGGTTAGCTTCTTCTGCCGCCTTCGCACCACTGAAAGCCAGCATTGTACCGAGACCGGCAGCGGCAAGACCGAGGAGGATTTTTTTCATGGTTGAGTCCTTCACGATTCTCAGGCCCTGGTTTCCGAAGCAGTGGTTGCACCAGCTAGCTGCTCACCACTCTTGGTTTTGGCAAGTACGGCTTCCGTAATTGAATTCGGCAAGCGGCGCGGCGTCTCAATCAACCCCAGCAAAGGCATGATGATGATGAAGAAGCCAAAGTAGTATGCCGTTCCGATCTGTGAGAAGACCGTATAGAGGCCTTCAGCAGGACGTGAACCGAGCCAGCCGAGAATGATTGCGTCAATGACGAACAGCCAGAAGAATAGCTTGTACCAAGGACGGTAGACAGCAGAGCGAACTTTAGACGTATCCAGCCAAGGCACCAGGAACAGGATCGCAATGGAACCGAACATGGTCAACACGCCGCCGAGCTTCGAGTCGATTGGTCCGATGTTGAAGGTGATGGCACGAAGCATCGCGTAGAATGGCAGGAAGTACCACTCAGGAACGATATGCGCAGGCGTCTTCAACGAGTCCGCTGGAATGTAATTATCCGGATGACCGAGATAGTTAGGCATGTAGAATACGAAGTAAGCGAAGAGGATAAAGAAGATGCAAAGACCGAAAGCATCCTTGACCGTCGCATATGGCGTGAACGCGACTGTATCGGTCTTTGACTTGACTTCGATACCCGTGGGGTTCGTCTGACCGGTAACATGCAGCGCCCATACGTGCAGAACGACTACACCGGCAATCATGAACGGCAGAAGGTAATGCAGTGAGAAAAACCGGTTCAGTGTAGGGTTATCGACAGCAAAACCACCAAGCAGCAGCTCCTGAATAGGATTGCCGATAACCGGGAAAGCCGTGAAGAAGCCGGTGATAACCGTAGCACCCCAGAACGACATCTGCCCCCAGGGTAGAACATACCCCATGAAAGCTGTTGCCATCATCAAAAGCAGGATGATGACACCAAGTATCCACAATAGCTCGCGCGGAGCCTTGTAAGACCCGTAGTAAAGACCGCGAAATATATGAATGAACACCGCAAGAAAGAACATCGAAGCGCCGTTCGAATGCAGATAGCGCAGAAGCCAGCCAGAATTGACATCGCGCATGATCTTTTCAACGGAGTTGAACGCAAGCCCCGTATCTGCGGCATAATGCATGGCCAGCACGATGCCTGTAATGATCTGCGATACCAGCATCAATGCCAGAATACCGCCAAAGGCATAAGCATAGTTGAGATTGCGCGGAACCGGGTAAGCTACAAAGCTATCATAAAGCAGACGCGGCAACGGCAGTCGCGCATCAAACCATTTTTCGATACCGGTGTTAGGCGTATAGGATGAATGTCCACCGCTCATGTCGTGTCTCCCCGTAAAACCTTAGCCGATTTTGATGACGGTGTCGGAAATGAATGAAAGCGGCGGAACCGGCAGGTTCTCCGGCGCAGGGCCCTTACGGATACGTCCGGCCGTGTCGTAGTGCGAACCATGGCATGGGCAGAACCATCCACCAAAGTCGCCCTGCTGGCCAAGTGGAATACAGCCGAGATGGGTGCAAACCCCCACCATCACCAGCCAGTTTTCCTTTTCCTTGACTGCAGTACGATCAGCATCTGTCGCCTGTGCGTCACTCGGCAGATTGGCGTTGCGCGCAATTGGATCCTTAAGCTCGCTGAGCTGTACAGCTTTGGCCTCTTCGACTTCCTTGGGCGTACGATTACGAATGAAGATCGGCTTGCCGCGCCATTTTACTGTCAGCGACATACCCGGCGTTAAGGCTGAAACATCAACTTCGATGGACGAGACTGCCAGCGTGGAGGCGTCCGGGCGCATCTGGTCGATAAAGGGCCAAGCAAAGGCGCCTACACCGACCGCACCGGCCATACCTGTCGCAATATAGAGGAAGTCACGCCGTGTCGGCTCGGTCGTATCGTGTGCGCTCACGGGGCCTGGTCCTTTCCGAATAACAACGCAGCTGGAGCCCCCGCTTTATCAACAATAGCAGACTGGCCCATATTAATGAGCCTCGCGGAATCCCCAACATATCGGGTGGTTTCTAAGCGTGTCGCAGGGGCTTGTCCAGCCTGACAAAGCCACAAGGGCAGGATGTCGCAGGGATAAGCTTGGTGGTCTTATTCTAACATTCGCATCTCATTTCGATCATGCTTGTTGCGAATGTTGGAATCGGCAAGACCACCGATAAGCATATGATTCCAGTAGAGTGATTTGATATTCGCACCGGAGTTTGCAGCTGTACCGGATGCAAATATCAAATTCATCCCACAAGCGTTAATCATGAGCGATAAACCCGCCTGACTGCCGCGCCCAGAGACTGGCATAAATCCCATTCGCCGCGATGAGTTCTTCGTGCTTGCCTGTTTCCACAATGCGCCCCTCGTCCATCACGACCAAGCGATCCAATGCGGCAATGGTCGAGAGTCTATGGGCGATAGCGATGACCGTTTTTCCCTGCATCAATTGGTAAAGACTCTCCTGAATGGCCGCCTCAACCTCGGAATCAAGCGCGGAGGTGGCCTCGTCCAGCACCAAAATGGGAGCGTCCTTCAGCATGACACGCGCAATTGCGATGCGCTGCCGTTGCCCGCCGGAAAGCTTCACGCCACGCTCTCCAACATGTGCGTCCAGACCCTTTCGACCCTTCTGGTCACTTAAATCATCAATGAAAATATCGGCTTGTGCATTTTTAACTGCCTTTTGCAAAAGCTCTTCGGATGCGTCCGGCCTGCCATACAGAATATTGTCTCGCACGGAACGATGCAGTAGCGATGTGTCTTGCGTGACCATACCGATATTGGCGCGCAGGGAATCCTGCGTAATGTTCGCTATGTCCTGCCCGTCAACGATAATTTTACCGCCTTCGAGATCATAAAAACGCAAAAGCAAATTAACGAGCGTGGACTTTCCCGCTCCCGAGCGCCCTACCAGCCCCACTTTCTCACCCGGTCGAATGGACAGTGACAGGTCATTAATGACCGATCTGGCGCTGTCATAGTGAAACCGGATATTTTCGAAGTTAATCGAACCTTGCGGCACCACCAATTCTTGTGCATCTTGTTTGTCGAGCACAGTCACAGGCTTTGCCAGTAGCTCTTTGGAATTTTGTATCGTGCCGTAGTTGCGCAAAAGGCCATTCAGATTAGCCATCATCCGGGTCAGCAACATGCTCAGGCGCAGCACCAGCCCCAGAGTAAAAGCCACTTCGCCCGATGAGATTTCCCCGGCCAGCCACAGGTCTATCGACACATAGGCAACTGTGCAGATCATAATTCCGCTGGTAGAGGCCAATGAAATGCGAATGCCGCTCAAGCCACGCGTCAGCGTGGTGATAGCCTGTAACCAACGATCCATGCCCTGACGGATATAGGCATCGTCGCGGCTTGCAGTACCAAACAGTTTCAATGTCTGGATATTGCTATAACCATCCACGAGTTGACCCATCGCAACTGAGCTGCTTTCCGCCGTTTCACGGGCCGCCCGGCGCACACGCGGCAGGAAATAACGCGCGGTCAAACCAAAAACAGCAAGCCATGCGATCACCACAGATGCAAGGCGCCAATCCAGCCGCCCGATCAGAAAGAGCGTAGTGGCGCAGTAGACCACGCTGAACCAGACGGCTTGGAGCAGCGTCACCATGAAATCGCCAAGCGCCTGCCCGGTAGCCCAGACCTTCGTAACAATACGACCGGAAAAATCATTCTGGAAAAACGACAGGCTCTGACGGTAGACAATGCTGTGAGCTTGCCACCTCACGAGATTATTGAAGCCGGGAACAATTGCCTGCTCCTCAACAAGCGCCGCAAGTGAAAGTACCAGCGTACGACCAATCAACACCGCCAAAAGCATGAGAAGAAGCGCTATCCCATGTTTGTCGATTAATCCGTCCCATCCTTCAACGCGATCGGCCGAAGAGAGGATATCGATGATTTTGCCGACAAACCAGAAAAGCCCTGCTTCAAAAAAGGCGATAAGCCCGCCACAGACAAGCATCGCAAGAAACACATATTTCTGCTGCCGGACGTAGAACCACATAAATGCCAATGTGTGGTTTGGAACACGGTCCGCCGGAGCTTTGGCGTAGGGATCAACCCAGCTTTCGAAAAGGGCGAACAGACGCTTCATGCAAACCACATCAGTTTGGAATCCTTGCGGTTTGTTAAAACCAAACAGCCGTAACAAATGACGACCGGCGGAGTACTTTCCGTTGAGTCCCGGCGGTCGTCAAATTAAACTTGGTTCACTCTACTGTCTGCCAGAGCGAATTTGCTCTAATCATCCATTCCCAGGAAGCCTCCGGACTGGCGCGCCCACAGATCGGCATAAATACCGCCAGCTGCGATAAGCTCATCATGACTGCCGCTTTCTACAATCTGCCCTTTGTCCATGACAACGAGACGGTCGAGTGCTGCAATGGTAGAAAGCCTATGCGCGATGGCAATAACTGTCTTGCCCTGCATCAGGCGATAGAGATTGTCCTGAATTGCGGCTTCCACTTCTGAATCAAGAGCCGATGTCGCCTCGTCCATGATAAGGATAGGTGCGTCTTTGAGCATTACGCGGGCAATTGCAATGCGCTGACGCTGTCCGCCAGAAAGCTTGACGCCGCGCTCGCCCACATGAGCGTCGAAACCACGACGCCCCTTCGGATCGGAAGCCGCTTCAATAAACGAATCTGCCTGCGCGTTCCTGACCGCTTGCCTCATCAGTTCTTCCGAAGCATCTGGTCTTCCGTAAAGCACATTGTCTCTGATTGAGCGATGCAGCAATGATGTGTCCTGAGTGATCATCCCGATATGTTCGCGCAGCGAATCTTGTCGGACTTTCGAAATATCCTGCCCATCAATCGTGATTCTGCCGCTTTCAAGATCGTAGAATCGCAACAGGAGATTGACGAGCGTGGACTTGCCCGCGCCGGAACGTCCGACCAATCCGATTTTCTCACCTGGCTTGATATCAAGAGACAGCCGATCAATAACGCCGGCTCCCTTGCCATAGTGGAAACCGATTTTATCAAAGGTGATAGCGCCGGCTCGTACATCAAGGTTGGGAGCATCAAGCACGTCCATGACCAATCGTGGGAGCGATATGGACGTAATACCGTCTTCCACCGTGCCGATGTTTTCGAACAGTGCCGACATTTCCCACATGATCCACTGCGACATGCCGTTAAGGCGAAGCACAAGACCTATACCCACTGCCACAGCACCGACTGTGATCGCTGCCCCAAGCCAAAGCCAGATCGCTATGGCGCTTACGGAGAACAATAACAGGCAGTTCATCGCATACAGAGTCACATGAAAGCCGGTCACCATGCGCATCTGGCGATAAGCTGTCGACAGAAAATCCTGCATCCCTTCGCGGGCATAGCTTTCCTCCCGTTTGGAATGGGAGAAAAGCTTGACCGTCGCAATATTGGTATAACTGTCGACAATCCGGCCCGTCATTGACGAACGGGAATCTGCTTGTGCTTTAGATGCAACCTGCAATTTTGGGATGAAATACCACATCAGGCCTATATAGGCCATCAACCAGAGTAGAAACGGCACCATCAGACGCAAGTCAGCCGCAGCGGCAATAATGAGGGTCCCGGTGAAGTAGACGATTACATAATTAAGCACATCGAGCAGTTTCATCACCGCTTCACGGACCGCCAGAGAGGTCTGCATCAGCTTGGTCGAAATACGTCCAGCAAACTCATCCTGAAAAAAAGTCATTGATTGGCGAACCACATAGCGGTGCACCATCCACCGGATTCGCATTGGATAGTTGCTCAAAAGGGTCTGATGAATAACCAGCGAATCCAGAAGTACGATACCTGGCATTGCTATAAGCACAACACCCGCAAGCAATGCGAGTTTCCACCCCTCATCCGCGATGAATGTTTCCCGCGAATGATTCGACAACCAATCGACGATGTTGCCCAGAAATGCGTACATGGACACTTCGAGAACGGCGATCAGCGATGTGCACACCGCCATAACGGCAAGCCATGGCCAGACACCACGTGTGTAGTGCAGACAGAACGCAATTAGTGTTTTGGGCGGCTCACTCGGCTCAGCAGCGGGAAATGGCTCAAGCCTGTCTTCAAACCAGCGGAACATTGTCGGACCTCTTTTGGGATCGGCAAGAAATTATACGGCATGAATTGCCGGAGCTGATTGGTCAGTAAATCGCCAACCATGAGAACGAATGCGGTTTGTGTCTTAAAAACTAGATCGTATAAATTGACCCCACGCCGCCTGCGAAACCGGCCACAGCTCCCATTGGTGAAACTATCCGGCTTGGAAGAAGTCGGAAAAATTCGGTCATCGACACCTCCAAATTTTGCTCAAGCGTTGCGGTGCAACCCCTATAGCGATTATGAACGTCAAAAGCGAGAGGCCAATCTGCGTAACGGCACTTCGTTCAGCCAATTGTTGCCCATGGAGCACGCCACACTTGACCGATAATAGTTTGAACCTGCGAGTAGCGCTCTATCAGCCTGACATTCCCGGTAATACCGGTACCATATTGCGGATGGCCGCTTGTTTTGGCATCGGCGTTGACGTGATCGAGCCTGCAGGCTTTGACATTTCCGACCGTTCACTCAAACGCGCAGGTATGGATTATCTGGAACAGGCAGCTCTGACCCGCCACTCGAACTGGCAGGCATTTCAAGAATGGCGGCTGGGTGAAAATCGCCGATTGCTTCTATTCTCGACCAAAGCGGCCACGCCCTACACAGAATTTTTATTTCAACCCGGTGACATTCTGCTGCTGGGGCGAGAATCATCGGGTGTCCCGGATGAGGTTCACCAAGCGGCAAATTCGCGACTGATAATTCCCATGGTTGAAGGCGCTCGGTCGTTGAACCTCGCATTGTCTGCCGCAATTGCTACAAGTGAAGCGCTCCGGCAATTACAGTCCGGATTGAAAACCGCCGGTCACTAAGACCGGCGGTTTACTCAGAGATTAATCCAGCTGAACCGGCTTACCGCCTTCCCACTTGTAGAAAACAAAAGCTGGTGTTGTCAGATCGCCAGTTGCCGAGTAGGCAAGATCGCCAACAACTGTCGGCAGTGCTTCGCCCGACTTTATCTTGGCAGCAACTTCCGTTGGTTCTGACGAACCTGCCTTTTCAATGCCAGCAGCTATAACCTGCAAGGCAGCATAGGCGTTGAGCGTGAATGCTTCAGCCGGGATATTCTTGGCTGTAAGTGCTTCTACAATTTTTGCGGCGGCAGGATTCTTTGTTGGATCAGCACTATTCGTGAATAGTGTACCAGCAGCAGCCTCACCGCCAATGGCCCAATATTCAGTGTTTGAGAGGCCATCGGGGCCAATGAGCTGTGCTTTGATGCCCTGATCCGACAACTGGCGGGCAATCAGACCGCCTTCCGCGTGATAACCACCGAAGTAAATCACATCGGCTTTCTCAGACTTGATACGGGTAATGAGTGCGCTGTAGTCCTTCTCACCGGCATTGATGCCTTCGAAAACGACCTCGGTTACACCGCCTTTATTGAGAACAGCCTTCAGACCGTTGCCAATACCAGTGCCGTAAGGCGTCTTGTCATAGATAATGGCAATGCGCTTGTCTTTGAAGTTGTCGAGAATGTATTTGCCAGCGACATCGGCCTGCTGATCATCCCGTCCGCAGGTACGGAATACGGTCTCCAAACCACGGGTTGTCAGTTCCGGCGTCGTAGCAGTCGGTGTAACCATCACAATGCCATTTTCGGCCAGCACATCGGATACGGGCATTGCCACGCCGGATGTTACCGGACCAACAACAAACTTGATGCCTTCACCCACCACCTGGTTGGCCACAGAAACACCCTGCTTCGGCTCGCCTGCGTCATCAAACACCTTGGTTACAATCTTTTCACCCTTGATGCCGCCAGCCGCGTTGATTGCCTCGGCCGCGCTCTCAACGCCATTTTTGACCTGCAAACCGTAAGCGGCAACGGGGCCCGTGACCGGCGCGATGATACCCACAATGATGTCAGCGCGGGCAAATGATGTCATTGCCATCACGGCTGCCAGAGCCACTCCAGAGATTAATGATAAACGCATATTATCCTCCAATTATTGTGCGTCCCGGAAGATTCTCCGGTGCTGGAAAAAGTTCTACTGGCTTTAAAATAGACTGTCAGCACGATTCATTGGAATTAGCGAGAAATCGCCTAAAAACTCGAAATAATTTGAAAATACGGATGATTTTGGTCAAAACCCGATCAATTTATTGAAGAATCCATCAATTTTATTGTTGTTTGGGGCAAAAATGCCAAAATGTGACTTAGTCAGCATTCGGCAGTCGCCGCATGGTAAACTCAATTATATCTCCCGGACGCTCATACCAGCTTTCGATCTCGGTCCAATATGCAGCCTTTGGATATTGAGCGAACCACTCCTTCGCTTTTTCGCGCGCTGCCAGTCGCGGAAGCTTAAAACTCTCGCGAACGAACGCACCGCGCTGCAACCCAACATCTTCACGGCTTTGCCTCAATCTCTTGCGCAGCCCGTCGAGAGGCGGTTTCGGAAACTGCGATTTGGGTGCTCTGGAAACCATACTCGTATCCTCACTGAGCCCTACACCTGATAGATTAAGTGGAGGGCCGCCGAAAAACGAGTCATTTTTTGTGCATTTGCGAATTGGGTAAACGGCTTTGTCTTTTGGCTGTAATCTGTTGTGCTATTGTTCGGGCAAACAAGGATTCTCATCTCATGGACCGTCCCGACATACCCGCCATCCTTCCCGAAAAGCTCGAAGAGAAGAAAACTGCAGCAACGGCCTGGTTTACCGAACTACGCGACAAGATTTGCGCGAGTTTTGAGCTGTTGGAAGACGAGTTACAGGGCCCCCTGTCCGATCGTGCGCCTGGCCGCTTTAAACAAACGCCCTGGAAGCGTGAAGGCGATGGCGGCGGCGGAACCATGTCGGTCATGCATGGCCGTGTTTTCGAAAAGGTCGGCGTTCATATTTCAACAGTTCATGGCGAATTCAGTCAAGAATTCCGCAAACAAATCCCGGGCGCTGACGAGGACCCACGTTTTTGGGCGTCGGGAATTTCATTGATTGCCCATCCGCAAAGTCCTCTCGTGCCTGCCGTGCACATGAACACGAGAATGGTAGTGACCACCCGCCAATGGTTCGGTGGAGGGGCCGATCTGACGCCTGTTCTGGAACGTAAGCGGCAGTCAGATGATTCTGACACTGTGGCGTTTCACAAAGCGATGAAATTTGTTTGCGACAAGCATTCCGCAGTCGCCGACCATGAAAAATTCAAATCCTGGTGTGACGAGTATTTCTACCTGCCGCACCGTAACGAACCCCGTGGCACCGGTGGCATTTTCTATGACTGGTTGCATTCATCCGACGAGAACGGCGGATGGGACGCGGACTTCAATTTCACGCGCGATGTTGGCCGGGCATTCTCGGTTGTTTATCCCTATCTCGTAAGGCAAAACTTCAATCAGGATTGGACTGATGCTGATCGTCAGGAGCAACTTGTCCGGCGTGGTCGCTATGTCGAGTTCAATCTGCTTTATGATCGCGGAACAATCTTTGGATTGAAGACCGGAGGTAATGTCGACTCTATTCTTTCATCCATGCCCCCAACGGTGAAATGGCCATAATAGGAATTTTGGGGGATCAATTCGGGTTTTGATGCGTTATAGTCCTCACCGTTGTGAAAAGAGTGCTTGTGGGCACTCGCAATAGGGAGAGAAGCCATGAAAGAACTTCATTGTATTGTTCCCGGCTGCCAGTGGCACACACGTCACGACACGGATGCTGAAATCATACGTCGAACCACTGACCATCTGCGCGAAACCCATGGTGAGACAACCATTCGCGAGTCTATGCTGGAAACAATCAAAGCCAATATCCAGCCTGAAAAGGGCAAGGCGGCCTGACCATCTTGCTTACTCTGTAGCGGCAATCTCCGGTATGCGTGCTAAAAGTGCGTCGCGGTCCAGCGCGAAGCCGGAGTTGACCCATTCTTCTTCGAGCTGCCGTTGAATTTGACCAATTGCCGGTCCCTTGAGTCCGCTTGCAGCAACAATGTCCCCGCCGGAGAGCGGAAATTTAGGCCGATTATAGTCCGCAATATAATCGAGCTGTTTGGACAATAGCCCAGCGCGCATCATTGCGCCGTTATCTGCCATTGCTTGAGCACGTGCGCTGACGATTGCCAAGCGCAGCCTGTCTTCCATGCCTTGGACGTTGCTGCGATACAGTTTTTTGGCAAAACCGGTTTCAGATATTTCCGCAGCAGGCAGGCTCGTATCTGCCCAGTTTTCGAGCCGCTCACGCTCGCTATTTGACAGCTTAAGCCTTGCTGCCATCTCGGCTATACGGCCCGCATCTGGCGGAACAATGCTGGCTAGGCGCAATATAGGATCGACCTCCCACCGCAAATCCTGCTCGGTATCAACAAGGCCGTGGATCGTATCAATGCCCCATTTCTCACTTTCCGGTAGCACCGCCGTCAAAACACCGGCCTGCCGCATCCACAATAAAGCCCGCGAGGGATCCGGAGCCGCAAAAAGTTTCTTGAGTTCTGACCAGGTTCGCTCAGCCGACAATTGTGCGAGGCCATCCTTCAAACGCGCACAGGCTTTCAATCCTTCGCTTTCAGGACGACCTTTTCCATACCACGCAAAGAAACGGAAAAACCGTAATATACGGAGATAGTCCTCGCGGATACGTTGCTCAGGATCCCCGATAAAACGAAGCGTCTGGCTTTCTATATCTGCAATACCGCCCACCAAATCTGTAATTGTGCCGTCGGCGTCAGCATAAAGCGCGTTGATGCTGAAATCACGGCGCTGGGCATCTACGAGCCAGTCGCGACCAAACGCTACCTCGGCATGTCGCCCATTCGTACTCACGTCGGCGCGCAGACTTGTCACTTCATAGGGCTTGCCGTGACTTACAACCGTTATCGTTCCGTGATCAATGCCGGTTGGGATCGCTTTGAAGCCTGCACTCGTTGCTCGTTCAATCGTCATTTGCGGTAAACATGTCGTCGCAATGTCAATATCGGATACGGTTTGATTGAGCAGGGTGTTACGCACAGCGCCACCAACAATGCGCGCTTCTTCGCCACCGGAAGACAGCACAGCCAGCAATGATTGCAATGAAGGTTCATTCAGCCAATCTGCCTTACCGGCGATGGAAATCATCTTGCTCACGCATAGAGCCTTTCATAAAGCGTTCTAATAATACCTGCGGTCACGCCCCATATAAAGCGGTCTCCAAACGGCATTGTATAGTAATAGCGTTCCTTGCCCTGCAACATTCGGCTCTCACGGCGATGATTGGCAGGGTTCATCAAGAATGACAAAGGTACCTCGAAAACATCCGCCACTTCATCCGGGTTGGGAATGAGGTCAAAGGGCGGATAGACCAACCCGATTACAGGCGTGATCGAATAGCCTGTCGTGGTCAAATAACGGGGAAGACGACCTATCAACTCCACGTTGCGGCGTTCCAATCCAATTTCTTCTTGGGCCTCGCGCAACGCCGCCGTCTCTGCTTCATAATTGTCTTCCGGGTCGATTGCTCCTCCCGGAAACGCGACCTGTCCGGAGTGTTTTCGCATATTTGCATTTCGCAATGTCAGAATAACATTGGCCTCCGCACCGCGATCGACAATCGGCACAAGCACTGCCGCATCCCGCAACGGATTGGCAGCAATCAGCACATCAAGTTCGGGATTGAGAATATGGTCGCCATGGTCGACGTTCACATCCTGATTGCCCTTGAGACCCACGCGCTGTGCAAACGACTGCGCTGAAAACCCTTCAATAAAAGCCGTTTGTTCAGTCATAGGCTTTGTTTCTCAAGTTCATCGGCAGGCATGATGGGGAAGACTGCGCCGTTCGAACGAACTGCAAACATGGTCTTGCCGTCAATTTCGATCTCTTCGCCATAATTCACCAATTCGTACATTACAGGCCGCGCAAGCAGCGCCTCAAGGCGCCCCCGCACAAGCAAATAGGGTTTCAACCCACCATTATCCTCATCGATAACAAAGCGAAGCGGATTGTTCGGGCCAGCCTCCACTACATCGCCGACATTGGTGCGGAACGTCATGATTTGAGCGCCCGCTGCGCTCGCCACATTCAGTTCAACCGCGAGAAAATGTGCATCCTCAACGCGAATGCCAACCTTCTCTACAGGGGTAACGAGATAGGTTTTGCCATCTTCATCTTTGCGCAAAACTGTAGAAAACAACCGGACGAGCGGTTGCCTTCCAATAGGCGTCCCCAAATAGAACCACGTCCCATCGGCCTTTATCTCCATGTCAAGATCGCCGCAAAAATCCGGGTTCCATTTGTCAACGGGTGGCAGTCCCTTTTCTGAAACCGCCGCACGCGAGATCAAAGCTTCGAGCCCTGCAGCGTCTCCCGGTAGGTTCGTAGATTTTGCCATGGCCGGACCTTTTTTCTGTATACGTCACGAAATAGTCAACGTTGGACCGCTTGTCAGCATGTCATAGTGATTTAGATTCATTTAAGAAAGAGTCTGAGCAGATACCAGTTAAGAGGTGACCCCATGAGTGTGATTAAACCTGAGGTATCGGTCGACCCGAAAGAGATGGTCGCAGAGGCTGAAAAGGCGCTCGCAGATATCGCCAGCGTAAAAGCGGGTATTGGCAAAGTCATATTCGGGCAGGAAAGCGTCATCGAACGAACACTTGTTGCGCTTTTGGCCGGTGGACATGCTCTTCTTGTCGGGGTGCCGGGCCTCGCAAAAACAAAATTGGTCGAGACATTGGGCACTGTGCTTGGACTTGACGAGCGCCGCATTCAATTCACACCAGACCTCATGCCTTCTGATATTCTTGGTTCAGAAATCATGGAACAGGACGAGCACGGCAAGCGGACTTTCCGCTATGTTAAAGGTCCAGTTTTTGCGCAATTGCTCATGGCAGATGAAATCAATCGCGCATCACCACGAACGCAATCTGCGCTGCTGCAAGCGATGCAGGAATATCATGTAACGATTGCAGGCGAACGCTATAACTTGCCGCAACCTTTTCATGTGCTGGCAACGCAGAACCCATTGGAGCAGGAAGGCACCTATCCGCTTCCGGAAGCTCAGCTCGATCGGTTCCTCATGCAAATCGATATTCTTTATCCGGAACTTGAGGCTGAGAGGCAAATCCTTCTCGCGACAACCGGCACAACGGAAGCTGTTGCGGCCAAAATCATTGATGCCGAGCGCCTCCGCGCCATGCAAAACCTTATTCGGCGGATGCCGGTTCCCGAAGGCGTGGTCAATGCAATCCTCACTCTCGTTCGGGCCGCACGCCCGGGTGCGGATAATGAGATAGCAAAGAAATTCATCTCGTGGGGTCCCGGCCCTCGTGCGAGCCAGGCCTTGATGCTCTGTGCAAGAGCACGGGCCCTTTACGATGGTCGTCTTGCGCCGTCGGTTGATGATGTAAAGGCGCTGGCTGAGCCAGTACTACAGCATCGCATGGCGCTGACCTTTGCCGCCCGCGCCGATGGTATGAATGTCCGGGACGTCATTGGAAACCTGACAAAGGCCACGCTCTGATGGCAGCAATTGGCGCGCAGGTCCAAAAGACTGGCACGGGCGATGCGCTTGCGCGCGCCCGTCAGCGCGCCGCGCTTCTGCCTGATCTGCTGGTTGAAGCCCGCCGGATTCTCAATACCGTCAATACTGGATGGCATGGCCGTCGCAAGAGCGGGGTTGGTGAAAGCTTCTGGCAATTCCGGCCCTATACGGAAGGAGAAGCCATATCGCGCATCGACTGGCGCCGCTCAGCTCGTGATGACCGCACTTACATTCGTGATCAGGAATGGGAAGCAGCCCATACGGTTTGGTTGTGGGCAGACCCCTCACCTTCGATGCTGTTCAAATCCGAGCAGGCTCAAGCATCAAAAGAATCGCGTGCGCTTGTCATGATATTGGCTCTGGCGGAGCTGTTGTCACGCAGCGGCGAGCGGATCGGCTTTCCGGGTGTGACTGACCCGACTTCCGCACGAAACGGCGCTGAACGTTTGGCCACCTCCCTTGCGCATGCGGGTAATCTCAGCGCCAAACCAGATCTCAGTCGTATCAAACGCTTTTCGGAAGTCGTGCTCGTCAGCGATTTTCTTGATCCTGTCGATGAAACAATCGCTACTCTGGAAAAGCTGGCTCATTCAGGTGCACGTGCTCATTTGATCGAAGTTTATGATCCTGCCGAAGAGGATTTTCCTTATCGGCGCAGAACCGAATTCGTCGATCCAGAAACGGGGTCCTCACTGATATTTGGCAGAGCAGAGGATTATGCCGACGGATACCGCCGCCTGTTTTTTGCCCGACGCGCAGCATTAAGCGATTTTTGCAAGCGCATTGGCTGGAGCTATACTACCAATCGCACAGACAGGCTGGCATCCGAAGCACTCGTATCAGTCCATATGAATATGACTGCCAATGTGGGCTATCAAGGGGGGGCATCATGAATGCGCTTCCCTTGGCTTTTGGCGCGCCGTACCTTCTGGCTGGCCTCTTGGTTCTTCCTGTTATCTGGTGGCTGTTACGGGTGACGCCGCCGCGTCCGGTCCTGGAAATATTTCCACCGCTAAAGATACTCGCACAGCTAAAGCAAAAAGAAGAAACGCCCAACAAAAGCCCTTGGTGGATGACGCTTTTGCGTCTTTTGCTTGCCGCATTCATTATTCTGGCACTCTCCGAACCCGTATGGAACCCACGGCTTGAGACCATGTCAGGAAAGGAACCTGTTGCCATTGTGCTTGATAATGGCTGGTCTTCAAATGAGGAATGGATTGCCCGCAAGGAGACTGCTGAAAGACTGATTTCCGATACACAAAGCGATGGCGCACTGATCTATATCGTTGGGACGGCTGAAAAAGCGAATACCGATATCGGCCCCTTTGATGCCAATACTGCCTTGGAGCGGCTTCGTGCCTTGACTGTGCGGCCTATCCCCGTTGATCGCTCACAAGCTTTTGCCCGGCTTAAGGCAGTTTTGGCAGATACCAAAGGGACACGGCTGGCATATCTTAATGATGGTGTGGATGAACCGCGAGCGGCAGAAGCAATCAAGTCACTTGAAGGCTCCGGCATTGCTTCCATGATCTGGTATCAACCATCGATAGCTTCCCTTGTTGCGATAAGGCAAGCGACGAATAATGCAAATGGCCTCACCGTCCGTATTGTCCGTTCAAGCATTGATACTAGCCGCAATGTGGTTACCGTTGGAGCATTTGACGAAAAAGGCCGGCGCATTGCCGACACCGGAATCGCATTCAACGCAGGTGAAACTGCTGCCGAAGGCGTAATAGCTGCGCCTTATGAGCTACGAAATGATTTTCATAGCTTGAGGATCGATGGCACTGCACAGGCTGGGGCTACTTATCTGATCGACGATAACAATAAGCGTCGCCGGGTTGCGTTACTTTCTGGATCTGAAGCAGACCTGTCGCAGCCCTTGTTATCACCGCTTTATTATATCTCTCGCGCGCTTGAGCCATTTGCCGATCTGCTTCGGCCGCGAAATTCCGAGCTGATCCGCGCTGTGCCGGAATTGCTGGAACAGAAGCCTTCTGTGATTATAATGGCTGATATTGGCAAGCTCCCGGCTGAAACTGAACAGACCTTGTCAGACTGGGTGAACAAGGGCGGCACGCTGATCCGCTTTGCCGGTCCGCGCCTTGCTGGTGGAAGCGAAGAAGACCCGCTGCTCCCAGTCAGGCTGCGCAAGGGCGAACGCTCCTTGGGCGGCGCATTATCGTGGAAAGAGGCTCAGCCTGTCGCATCTTTTCCGTCAAATGGTCCTTTCGCCGGTTTGCCTACACCACAAGACGTAACCGTGTCGCGGCAGGTGCTCGCCGATCCATCTTCCGACCTCTTTGAAAAAAGCTGGGCCAATCTTGCCGATGGAACGCCACTCGTTACGGGGGAAACACGAGGACGTGGACAGCTTGTTCTTTTTCACGTTACTCCCGAAGCAACTTGGTCCAATCTTCCCATTAGCGGCAGCTTTGTAGATATGTTGCACAGGATTGTCTCTCTTTCGTCAAACGCCGGTACCATCGCACAGGATAGTGGCGCGAACAGCGCTCGAGCTTTGCCACCTTATTTGACGCTCAATGGCGATGGTGCGTTGATGCCTCCAAATCAGGACACCAAGCCGCTCATTACATCGGGTTCAAATCTGTCGGTGACATTTGAAAATCCGCCGGGCTTCTACGGTGTGGAAGACGCAATGACTGCGCTCAACCTTTTCAAACCTGACAGCGAGATCAATCCGCTCGCTCGTCCGGAACTTAACTTTCCCGTCACGACTGCACGCTATGCTGTCGATGAATCCATACCCTTGCGCGGACCACTTTTTGCTCTTGCCGCAGCTCTGTTGGCGCTTGATGCTCTGGCCATAATCTGGCTCGGGGGACATTTGCGCCGCCGACTTCGCACAACCGCTGCCGCGTCACTGGCAATCCTCTTGCTCCCCGCTCTTATTGCCTTTGCACCTTCGCCTGCGCAGGCTCAACAAAATGACAGTAAGCCAGGTGACCAAGCCATCCTTGATGCTATCAATGTAACGCACCTGGCCTACGTCATTACCGGAGATGGGCCGACCGACGACATCAGCAAGGCGGGCTTGCTTGGTCTTTCCAAGGCTCTGGCTGACAGTACGGCATTGGAACCCGGCGATCCCATCGGTGTTGATCCTGCCCGAGACGAGCTTGCTGTCTATCCATTGATTTACTGGCCTGTCGATGCCGACGCTAACATGCCTTCCTCTGAGGCAATCGCTAAAATCAATGCTTACATGCAGCAAGGCGGTACTGTCCTGTTTGACACGCGCGATCAGGACGCGGCTGCATTCAATCTCGATAACTCAACGACGCCGTCCACCCAGAGGCTGCGGGACATTCTCTCAGGCCTGAATATACCGCCACTGGAACCCGTGCCCGGTGATCATGTTTTGACCAAAACATTCTACATTTTGCAGGATTTTCCCGGACGTTACCGCGGTAGCCCTCTTTGGGTCCAGGCATCGCTTAATGAGGATCGGCGTTCCGACCGGCCTGTCCGCGCTGGTGACGGCGTATCGCCCATTATCATCACCGGTAATGATTTTGCCGGAGCTTGGGCAATTGATGCTAATGGCGCGCCTTTATTGCCAACGATTCCAAACGATCCTGTGCAGCGTGTGCATGCTTTTCGGACCGGCATTAACATTGTCATGTATATGCTGACCGGGAACTATAAATCCGACCAGGTACATGTGCCAGACCTCCTCCTGCGACTGGGGAATTAGGCAATGTATATTTCAGTCGATTTCCAGCCACTCGTCTCCAATACTCTACTCATCCTCCTCATCGTGCCACTTGTAGCGCTGGCTTTGGCGGGCATATTCTTTCGCCAGCGCGGAAGTCTGATCCGGAGTTTGGCGGTAGCCGCTCTGATAGCAGCCCTTTTTAATCCGATCGTAGTCAACGAGGAACGCGAGCCGCTTAAAAGCGTGGTGGCGGTCATTGCGGACCGAAGCCAAAGTCAGGATATCGGCGTTAGATCCGCCGACACCGACGCTGCGCTTGCTCAAGTGCAGGCAGCATTGGCGAGACTACCGCAATTTGAAGTCCGCACGGTCGAATCCGGACGCTCTGCTGAGAATGATGATGCCACATCGACGCGTCTTTTTGGAGCCTTGAACGGCGCATTCCGCGATGTACCGCCTGCCCGCATCGGTGGCGCGATAATGATTACCGACGGGCAAATCCATGATATTCCAGCCAACAAAAGCGGTCTCGGTTTTAATGCTCCCGTGCATGGTTTGATTACCGGTACGCCCAATGAGATCGATAGGCGCATTCAATTTGTACGCGCTCCGCGTTTTGGACTTACCGGAAAGCCTCAACAGATTACCTATAAGGTAACTGGCGCCGGTGAGCCTCTGGGCGGTCGCGCAGGTGTGCGTGTGCGCGTCAATGGAACAGAAGTAAGCAGCCAGGACGCGATTATTGGCGAAGATATGCCGTTGGAAGTCACGCTTCCCCGTGCTGGCGTCAATATCGTCGAAATCATCGTCGATACCGTTCCGGGGGAGCTGACCGAGGTCAATAATCGCGCTGTAGCAATGATTGATGGTATTCGCGAGAACCTTCGCGTTTTGCTCGTTTCGGGCGAACCGCACAATGGCGAGCGCACGTGGCGTAATTTGCTCAAGTCAGATGCATCGGTGGATCTGGTGCATTTTACCATCCTGCGTCCCCCGGAAAAGCAGGACTCGACGCCGATCAACGAACTATCCCTGATAGCTTTCCCGACGCGTGAGCTGTTTGTTGAACGTATCACTGATTTTGATTTGATTATTTTCGACCGCTATCAGCATCGCGATGTGCTGCCGCTGCTCTATTACGATTATATCAATGATTATGTTCAGCGCGGCGGCGCGCTCCTGATTGCAGCCGGGCCAGAATATGCCGGCAACATGTCTATCGCCAATACACCGCTGCTTTCAGTTCTTCCAGCTGTTCCAACCGGCAATATTGAGGAAAGAGCATTCTATCCTCGTCTCAGTGAACAAGGAAAACGTCACCCCGTAACAAGGGGGCTTGAAGGCAGCACGCAAGAGCCACCAAACTGGAGTCGCTGGTTCCGCGTTATCGACGTGAATAAGCCCGAGGGCGAAGTGGTGATGAATGCTGGCGACCGGCCACTCCTCGTGTTGAACCGATTAGGCGAAGGGCGTGTCGGCATGTTCCTTTCCGATCAAGGCTGGCTTTGGGCGCGCGGCTTTGAAGGTGGCGGGCCTCACGCGGCGCTTTACCGGCGTATCGCCCATTGGCTGATGAAAGAACCCGAGTTGGAAGAGGAAGCGCTGACGGCAAAGGGCTCTGGGCGCAATTTGGAGATTCGCCGCCAGACAATGGCAAAAACAGCCGATCCCGCCAGTATTATCACTCCTTCGGGCAAGACCCAGTCTGTGCCTTTGGCCGAAACAGAACCGGGCGTTTTCACCGCATCTGTGCCCATGGAGGAAATTGGGCTTTACCAGGTGGCCAATGGTGATCTGACAACACTTGCGCATGTCGGCCCCGTCGACGCCCCTGAATTTGCAGACAACGTGTCCACAACAGCCAAACTTGATCCGCTGACCCGCGAAACTGGTGGTGGCGCTCGCCGTCTGCGTGAGAGCGCGGATCAAGCGTCAATCGAAATTCCGAACATTGTCGCATCTCGCGGCGCAGCCAGTGCCAGCGGTGATAACTGGATCGGACTTCGCCCAACCAATGAAACAGTTCTTAAAAGCGTAGACCGGCTACCGCTGTTTTCCGGATTTCTTGGACTTGCTGCAATGATATTTCTGCTCGGCGGAATGTGGTATCGCGAGGGAAAGTAGCGTCAGGCCACCGAAGCATGCCTGACCCTTCCCTGCACGTCTTTCAATGCGTGCGGAACAAGTTCACATGCTAAAAAGCGTGACGGCTCAACCGGCGCGGGCATAACAATTTGATGGCCTTCGATCCGCCTGAAACCAAAGGGCGCATAATAGGGCTCGTCTCCGACCAGAATTACCAACTTGTGACCGGCACGCCGTGCAGCCTCCATGCTTGTGCGCATCAAGGCCGCACCGATGCCTTGCTTTTTCCAGGCAGGACGCACTGCAAGCGGGCCAAGCAACATAGCCTTGGTTTGCCCAATCAGAATGGGAGTGAGCCGTACCGAACCCACGACGTGCCCGCCACTTGTGGCGACAAAAGAAAGGCTGCGATCATGCGGGCCACCCTCGCGAATACGATAAGCGGCACGAGTAAAGCGTCCGGGGCCGAAGGCTTCTTTGTTGATGTCTTCAATGGCAGTGTCATGCTCCGGTTCTTCCGGCGCGTAGGTGACGACATGGGACAGCATTCTGGGCATCTTCATATGGGAGTGGGACAGAACCTTCATGTTTAGAAGGCAAGACAGGACGTCCGCCGCTATTAGCGCCGGTCAGGGTTTCATCGTCGGATGAACAAAGTACCTGTCACAATTGTCTCCATTTTTCCTCGCTAACATTAAACCGGGGCGGCGTAAACCGGAAAAGTGTCATGGTTTCCGGCTATTGGCCGATTGTGACTTTCCCGTCCCTAGCGATCGCCAGAGGAATGCGAATATCCGTTCCATGCATTAGCGACACACTGTTTACATTCATCGTTCTGGTTGCACGGTAAAAAATGCCTAGGTAAGCATCATAATGCGAATATCCCGTGTCGTTACGGGCAACCTTAAAGGATGAACGAGATGGGTTTGTTAATTGACGGCGTTTGGCATGATCAATGGTATGACACCAAGGAAAGCGGAGGTCGCTTCATCCGCTCGGAGTCCCAGTTTCGCAACTGGGTAACGCCTGATGGCAGTGCGGGCCCAACCGGCGAAGCAGGATTCCAAGCCGAGCGTGGCCGTTATCATCTCTATGTTTCATATGCGTGCCCTTGGGCCCATCGCACTCTGATCTTTCGCGCCTTGAAGAAATTGCAGGACGTCATTTCTGTTTCTGTTGTGGATTACTACATGGGCAGCGAAGGCTGGACATTCTCCGAAAAAGACGGAGCCACGGCCGACCACCTTTTCGGCTACAGGCGTCTTCACGAAGTCTATACGCGCGCGGATATCAATTACTCCGGACGCGTTACTGTGCCCGTGCTATGGGACAAAAAACAGAACACAATCGTCTCGAACGAGTCCTCTGAAATTATCCGCATGCTCAATTCTGCTTTCAATGAGTATGGTGATCCGGATTCTGATTTCTATCCGGAAGAATTACGCGGCGAGATCGATGCCATCAATGCGATTGTTTACCCCAACATCAATAATGGCGTCTATCGAGCCGGATTTGCCACAACACAAGAAGCATATGAAGAAGCATTCGCTCAGTTGTTTGGTGCACTGGACAAAATAGAGGTCAAACTCTCAAAGCAGCGCTATCTCGCTGGCAATCGCCTGACCGAAGCTGACTGGCGGTTATTTACAACGCTTCTACGCTTTGATCCGGTTTATGTCGGCCACTTCAAATGCAATCGACAACGGATTGCCGATTATCCCAATCTCTCAAATTACACACGTGAACTCTATCAGGTTCCCGGCGTCGCACAGACGGTCAATATGGAGCACATAAAAGGGCATTATTACAGGAGCCATAATACAATAAATCCGACGGGTATCGTCCCGCTTGGGCCTGAAATTGACTATGCGGCACCACATAATCGCAATCAGATGGCCTGAACTACCAGAGCAGGGGCGGCTCCAAGCCGTCAAATATTTCTGCGAGCCTTTGTCGTGTCGAGGGCGTAGTGTCTTGCGGCAAATCATCAAGCTTAAAAAACCCTGCCTCGGCAATTTCACGATTGGCGAGGAAGGGCGTCGCCTGCCGAAATGACCGGCAAACATAAAGCGCGACATGATCGCGCTTTGAGGCATGAGCATTATGATAAATGGCAAAAAGCTCGGGGCGTCCCGTCAGCTCGATATTGCCTTCCTCCATAAGCTCCTTGGCGAGGGTTTGCTCAACCGTATGGCCGGTTTCAACGCCGCCACCTGGAAATTGCCAGCCTGCAACATAAGTATGGCGGATAAGGAAAACTGAGTTGGTTGCCTCATCGAAAACGACTCCCCGCGCGCCCAGCGTCATGGGGCGGCGAAATAAAAAATAGGTGTGAAAGAGGCGGAGCCGCCATCTAAAGTGTTTTTGTGCCATGCCATCCGGTTTTCAATGAGACTGTCAGTCCGTGCGACGGTTCTATCACTGGATTCCTGTCTAATAGTCTCATAAAGCTGGAATGATGTTCCGTCTTGCACATATCTCCGATATCCATCTGTCACCCCTGCCCGCGCTTACCCTGCGTGAGCTGATTTCAAAACGTATCACCGGCTATATCAACTGGCGCTCAAATCGCAAAGGCATGATGACAGGTGGCACCTTGGAGGCGCTGACAGATGACCTCCTGACACAGCACCCGGACCATATCGCCGTCACTGGTGACTTGGTCAATCTTGCCTTGGATGAAGAACTCGAAACAGCACAGCGTTGGCTCAAAACACTGGGTCGGCCGGAGGACGTTTCTGTAGTTCCCGGTAATCATGACGCATATGTTCCAGGTGCGTTGAAAAAGACGCGCCGCTACTGGGAAGCATGGATGCGAGGCGACAAGCAAGCGGCCGAAAACCTGCCTGTCGAATTTCCTTACCTACGCGTGCGCGGCGACGTCGCGCTTATCGGCGTATCTTCCGCACGCGCTACCGCCCCCTTCATGGCAACGGGCGATCTGAGATCAAAACAGGCAACGAAACTGGCCGAAATTCTTACAGAAACGGGTCAGCGTGGTCTGTTTCGTGTCATCATGATCCATCATCCGCCTATTCGCGGCGCGGCCCCTTCCCATAAGAGATTGCTTGGAATCGGCCTTTTCCAGCGCATTGTCCGTCAGCACGGCGCCGAACTTGTTTTACATGGCCATACCCATCTTGCCACTCGTTACGAAATTAACGGGCCAAGCTGGACCGTTCCCGTCATATGTGTCCCTTCGGCAAGCCAGAGCTTCGCCGGCAGCCATAAGCCACCAGCTGCATATAATCTGTTTACGATCGAAAAAACCAATGTAGGCTGGTCATGCCACATGAAACAACGAAGCGTTATCGATGCCCAGATGACGATCCAAACTATACGTGACGATGACTTGTTAGCAGGAAGCTAGTTTCAAATGGGGTTGACTGGGTTGAACTAGAAGTAGTTCGAAACGCGGTCCCAAAAAAACACCACGAATGCTCCTGATCCAATGGCTGCTCCAATAAGGAACCAGTATGCCGCTGTAATAAATGAACTCAGACGAGATGGTTGTTTGATAGCAGGAATGGTTACCGCAGGCTGTATGGATTGTTCGATCTGCCGTGTTTCTTTTACAGGTTTCGGCTCGATCAACCCGACCCGGCTGCCTTCCATCATTTGCCGTCTCTCGACAATTCGCTCGGCAATATAACGCGTTACCGCATCGGCGACAGGTCTTACCTCGGTGGACTCTGCAACGAGAATTCGGCCATTCCTCGTATCGCGAACAAAGCGATATGTACGTCGATCCCGGGCCATGGTGACATGCGACGTGACGTCGATCCATAAGCGCGGCTGCTGGCCTTTTGAAACAGCAAATTGCCACTGCGGATCATCAACTGGCACTTCGTCGAAAACCTCCTGCAAATCCTGGGCAAGAACTTCAATCCGGGCAAGATCAGCTTCTTTCGTATCGGTTAGAACATCGTTCCTATCCGCAGACGCAAGCTGCGCGCCACGCACTGCTTCTGAAAGGCTCAACCTGTCGCGTGGATTCGAATTCTCTTTCATCAATTCCTTCAAGCTGAAAATCGATCGGCGTGTGAACAAAATCCGGGCTCAATTATTAGCAATCATGCCACGCCAATGCACCTGAAACTTGTCAAAACAAGGCCAACCCTTTGACTTAAGCAAAGGATTGGCCCGAATTCATTAGCTGATAAAATTAAGCCGAAAAGGCTCTGTTCTGCTATTTTGCAATAATGCGATTTGCTGCAGAAACAATGCCTTCCAGCGAAGCCGTCACAATGTTCTTATTGATACCGGCCCCAAAGATTTTTCCTGCTGGATGCTCGATTTCCATGTAGCTGATAGCCGCCGCATCTGAGCCATGCTGCAGCGAATGTTCAGAATAGTTCACCACCGACATTTTGAAACCGAGATAATGCGAAAGAGCATCGATGAAGCCATCAACAGGTCCGGTTCCCCTGCCCTCGATACGCTTGGTTTCACCATTGTCGGTTATCTCAGCTGAAAGAATGCGAACACCCTTTCTTTCCGTGTCCGGATAGGTGTGGTGATCGACGAACTTGAGTCTGGCGTTGGGCTGATCGACATAGAGTTCCTGAAAGCGATCATAAATACGCTTGGAAGGCATTTCCTTGCCTTCGCCGTCCGTGATGTTTTGAATATCTTCACGGAACTCCACTTGCATGCCGCGTGGCAGGTTCAACCCGTAATCCGCCTGCAAGATATAGGCGATGCCACCCTTGCCCGATTGCGAATTGATGCGAATAATCGCTTCGTAGCTGCGCCCGACGTCTTGCGGGTCAATCGGCAAATACGGCACTTCCCACAAGCTTTTATTGGCTTGTTTAATGGCCTTCATGCCCTTGTTGATCGCATCCTGATGGGAGCCCGAAAAGGCCGTGTAGACCAACTCTCCAACATAGGGATGCCGTTCCGGAATCACCAATTGGTTGGAATATTCATAGACTTCCTTCATGCGATTAATGTCGGAACAGTCAATTTCCGGATCCAGGCCTTGCGTAAACATGTTCAGTGCCAATGTGACGATATCAACATTGCCAGTACGTTCGCCATTGCCGAACAAAGTACCCTCAACACGGTCTGCTCCGGCCATCAGGCCGAGCTCCGTTGCCGCGATGCCAGTTCCGCGATCATTGTGCGGATGCAATGAAACAATCAGATTTTCACGGTTATCCAGCTGACGGCACATCCACTCGATACGATCGGCGTAGATATTGGGTGTCGACATCTCGACCGTAGACGGCAGATTGATAATCAACTTGTTGTCCGGCGTCGGTTTGACGATCTCGGTTACGGCATTGCAGATTTCCAAGGCCACTTCGAGTTCAGTGCCAGTGAAACTTTCCGGCGAATATTCGAACCGGAAGCCACCACCCGCTTTGGCTGCCATGTCAGTAATCATCTTTGCGGCATCGGTTGCGATAGCCTTGATGCCATTTACATCTTTGTTGAAAACCACGCGGCGCTGCAATTCACTGGTGGAATTATAAAAATGGATGATGGGTTTATGCGCACCCTGCAGCGATTCAAATGTACGCGTAATCAATTCCGGACGGCACTGGACGAGCACCTGTAACGAGACATCCGCTCCGGGCTTACCTTCTTCCACACACCAGCGTGCAAAATCGAAATCTGTCTGCGATGCTGACGGAAATCCGATCTCGATTTCCTTGAAACCCATATCAAGCAACAGCGCAAACATGCGCACCTTGCGATCATGCCCCATTGGATCAACAAGCGCCTGATTGCCGTCTCGCAGATCCACAGAACACCAGATCGGTGCCTTTTCGATGCGTTTGGATGGCCATTGACGATCTTTGAGATCGACGAAGGCATATGGTTCATATTTCTTGGCTGCGTCAGGCATTCCTGCGACAGGTCGGGATGTTATAATGTCAGTCATCTGCTTCTCGTTTCCGGCCAAGTGCGCAGCTGAACTGGCGCAATCATGGCACTATTTTAGGCTTGGAGCTAAAGTTGTAAATGGATAAGGAGCGAGAGCCACATGGCGGTTTCGACCGCCGGACGCTCCTTCAACGAGCCCGGCGATCGCCAATAAGGTCGAGTAGAAGCGGTAGAAGAAAGGCGCGATTGGCCAGCCCTGCAAAGGCAGACTGAGCATTGGACATCTGTGTCGGGCGCATTTTCATGAGCAAACACCTAAACGAGTGTCGGCTCGGATGCAAGAGCTCTTAAGAAAGCCGTTATTTTTTTAGCGAAGCCGTTGCACCAGAAAGCCACTCGCTGACAACTTTCACGTCATCCTTGCCAAGGCCATGGTCAGACTTGATCGAGCGCGCCTCCACACGAGCACCGTGCGAGCGCAACATGTCTTCCAGCGCAGGAGCATAAGGGGCATAAAGCTGATCGGATGCGCCAGATACCGTCAGCACCCGGGCCTTGCCCAGATTGGCATCTATAGAGCCCGTCAAGACCGGCATTGAACGCAATAGCACTGCCTGCTTCACCAGGTCCGGATAGAGCATCATGACCGAATTGACGAGATTTGCACCGTTTGAGTAACCAAGAAACGTGGTGCGGTTGATGTCGATCTTATATTTTGATGCAGCTTGCGTGAAGAAACCAGCAAAGGCTTCGGCTTCTGAACGAATATCCGTCTGGTCGAAGCTCACTGGCGACAATCGGCGATACCAGCGATTTGACCCATCTTGGACGACACGGCCGCGAACGGCGAGCAACAAAGCGTCCGGTGCAATTTTGGAGGCGAATGATACCAGGCTGGTTTCATCCTGACCCGAGCCGTGCAAAAGCACCATAGTATCGCCGCTCGGCGTTTCCGGGCGGTAGATACGATATTTAAAGGACATATCCTCATGAAGCGAACCTTCGTTCTGAAATTGAAGTTCGCCTTTCACTGCCTTTTTCAAAATACCTGTACCACCAGTTGCTAAGATGTTGATGGGCTTCAATTTTTCCGGAGCCTGGGAGACAACCTTGCCCTTTGTTGGGCAGGCATCCGCGACAACATTCTTGCCCGCATCAGGCTGGTTATCAATATTTGCAGATAAAATTTCGGGCTTGCCCGATTGCAGCTTGTCGCAATCAGCAGTGCTACGTGCATAGGAAGGCTGTGCCAGAACGATCATCGATAGACCAGCAACAAGTGCATAGAAATAAGGTTTACCCATAAGCTAATCCTAGTGTTTAAAGGTTAACTAAATTTGTAAACAGCCGCGGTCGTCCGCTGGCACTGCCATGCGTGTTGGCTATCAGTTCCAGCCTCGGAACTGACGCTTTACCAAATGAACTTGTCCCCAACTTCGCGCTTTTACGCTTGATCCTGTTCGGAGAATTCGCATTGCTGGACGAGGTTTCAACCAGCGCGTCTTCTATGTCAATATAATTGTAACAAAATCATGACGGCCTGAAATATTACGTGACGCAATGTTGCGCGACTGCACCAAAAAGAGCCGGTCAGCGCGATAATTGCTTCAATTTGAGATGCTGGAGCAGGATGATTGTCTTGGCATCGACGATACGCTGTTCGGCAATCATCGTCATGGCTTCATCAAGCGTCACCTCTAGGACCTCAATGTCCTCGCCCTCGTGTTCATGGCCGCCACCGGCGGAAACTTTATCGGTAGGATTATAGATTGCGATAAAGAATGCCAGACGCTCGGTCACGCTGCCCGGACTCATAAACAGATCGAAGACACGCTCAATATCGCGAAGCCGGTAGCCCAGTTCCTCTTCTGTTTCCTTGCGGGCAGTGGTTTCAGCATCATTGTCATCAAGCAGGCCAGCACAGGCTTCAATCAGCATCGGCTCCTGATGGACCACGAAAGCTGGCAGCCGAAATTGCCTTGTCAGCAAAATTGTTCCTCGTACCGGATCATAGGGCAAAACCACCGCCCCATTGCCACGATCATAAACTTCGCGAGTTTGTGTTTCGACAAGCCCGTCACGACGTAAAAAATTATACGTATATTTGGTGAGAGTTCCCCAATTATCTGAAAGAAGCTCGGTCGATTTAACGTGAACCCGGGGTGCATTCATGAGAATTTCAATCCTTTCAACGGATCAGGCAAAAGGAACGGCAGCCGTGCCGATGGGCAGTTTTGCCTCATCTTCTGGCTCGACATGGATCACGACGCTGGCTTCAGGAATGTGGTGCATCAAAGCGTTTTCTATACGGTCGCAAATAATGTGCGCATCTCGAACAGACATGTTTGCGTCCACGACAAGATGGAACTCAATGAAGGTCATACGCCCGGCCACGCGGGCCTTCAAATCATGAACCTCCAAGGCACCTCCAGCATTTGCCGATATGATATCGCGGATGCGCATGGTTTCATCCGTAGACACCCCGCCATCCATCAATCCTTGGACGGAATTGCTGATCACGCGCCAGCCCTGCCAGAGAATGTTCACGGCAACAATAACCGCCAACAGCGGATCGAGGATTGTCCATCCGGTCGCAACCGCACCAACGAGACCAATGAACACACCAAGCGATGTCACCACATCCGTCATAATATGCTTGCCGTCAGCAATCAGCGCCGGGGAGCGATGCTTGCGCCCGCTTCTAAGTAGCAGCGAAGCCCAAATCGCATTGATCAGTGAGGCTCCGCCATTGATGGCAAGACCTAGCCAAGGTTCATCCAAACTTCTGGGTGTTTCCCAAGCCACCCAAACTTCACGCAAGATGAGCAAGGCAGCCAGAATAATCAGCACCCCTTCGATAACGGCTGAAAAATATTCCGCTTTGTGATGACCATAGGGGTGATTCTGGTCAGCAGGCTTATGGCTAAGCAGAATTGCCCAGAATGCTGCCAAAGCGGCAACCACATTTACAATCGATTCCAATGCGTCAGAATAAAGCGCTACCGATCCCGTAACATGATAGGCGGCATATTTCAGACCGAGCACGGCGATGCCGATAAAAATCGACCAGAATGCCAACCGGCGAACTGTCGTCTCGCCGTTAACTGCCGAGCGTGTATCTATCATGCTGAATTTCTCGCTCTAAGCCGCTCGTTCCTTCGCACGGCGCGGTAAATGAGCCACGACGTTTTCAATCATGCGCATACCAGCATTGTGCCCCAGTGTCATGATCGATTCCGGATGGAATTGCACCGCTGCAATGGGTTCGTGCTTATGCTCGATAGCCATGATGACACCATCTTCTGTTTCAGCTGTCACGATGAAATCATCCGGGAGACGTACCGGATCGGCAAAAATTGAGTGGTAACGGCCCACCGTCACTTCCTTGGGCAGCCCCGAGAAAATCCTGCCTTGTTTGGTGATGCGAATGCGCGAGGGTTTTCCATGCACAGGCACGTGAAGCTGCCTCAGACTTCCGCCATAGGCTTCAGTTAAAGCCTGCAATCCAAGACAAACGCCGAATATTGGCAAGTTGCGTGCACGAGCTTTCTTGATTGTCGCCTTGCAGTCGAAGTCGGTCGGCGTCCCTGGGCCAGGTGATAAAACCACAAGATCTGGCTTGATGCGGTCAAATATCTCTTCCGGCACGGGCGTTCTGACAGTGGTAACAATGGCTCCGGTCTGTCTGAAATAGTTCGCCAAGGTGTGCACGAAAGAATCCTCGTGATCGACCAGCAAAATCTGCAATCCTTCACCGACGCGAGCGACAGCACGCTCTTCAGGAATGATATTGCTCTTATGGGCGTCACGCACGGCTGTTATCATCGCCGATGCTTTCAGTTCGGTTTCAGCCTCTTCCTCTTCCGGTATTGAATCATACAGCAATGTCGCGCCTGCCCGCACCTGTGCGATGCCGTCTTTGATGCGGATGGTCCGCAGCGTCAGGCCGGTGTTCATATCACCGTTGAAATTGACCATGCCAATGGCACCGCCATACCATGCGCGCGGGCTGCGTTCATTTTCCTCAATAAATCGCATCGCCCATAGCTTTGGCGCTCCGGTAACGGTAACTGCCCATGCATGGGAAAGGAACCCATCGAAAGCGTCCATGTCCTCGCGCAGACGGCCTTCAATATGATCAACAGTGTGAATCAGGCGCGAATACATTTCGATCTGGCGGCGGCCAATAACGCGAACAGAGCCCGGCTCACAGACACGGCTTTTATCGTTGCGATCGACATCCGAGCACATGGTAAGTTCGGATTCGTCTTTCTTGGAGTTCAGCAGTTTGATGATTTGCTCGGCATCAGCGATGGCATCTTCACCACGTTTGATAGTCCCGGAAATCGGGCAAGTCTCAATGCGGCGGCCGACAACCCGAACAAACATTTCAGGCGAGGCTCCGACGAGATATTCGTTGTCACCTAGATTGATGTAGAACGAATAAGGCGAGGGATTGATCGCCTTCAGCCTTCGCGAAATTACCGATGGCTTGGTTTCGCAACGCTCATAGAAAGTCTGTCCCGGCACGACCTCAAAAAGATCGCCGCGCATGAAACTTTCCTTGGCCTTCTTGACCAATTCGGCATAGACGCCCGGATTATGGTCGCCCCTGCCTGGAATAATGTCGGTAGGTTCAAACGGCTTTTTGGCAGTGTCGCGTGGCAGCCCCTCCGTCGATTTTCCTTCATAAGCATAGTCGTAACGGTCCAGCCAAGCCTTGGCAGCATGGTGATCAACGACCAAAATCTCATCGGGCAAATAAAGCACGATATCGCGCTGATCATCCGGTCGTTTCAGCTTGTACTCGATCGGGTCAAACTGAAAAGCCAGATCATAGCCGAAAGCACCATAAAGACCGAGATTTGCATCATCTTCGGTAAAGAACAGCGCAACAATGCCGCGTAGAACGGTGAACACCGAAGGAATGCGTGAGCGCTCTTCCTCGGTAAATGCGCGCGTCGGCAACGCAATCTCCAGCTCCAGCTTCGTCTCGCTGGTCGAGCTGATTGTTATTTCCTCAAGCTTTTCCATGGCTTGCTTAATGGGCAGAAGAAGCACTTCACCGCGCTTGTTCAGCGCCTCAATGGTCATGTGCCGTCCATTTGAGGTGATTACAACAGGAGGATCGATGATCGCTGTATCCCACCGCGTATAGCGGCCCGGATATTCATAATTGGAGGAAAAGACCGCGCCACGGCGCTCGTCCAACGCATCAATATAGCTATCAATAGCGCTGGCATAGGCTGTTGCCACCCGCGAACGGGTGATTGTCACCCCGCCCTTTGTATCGAATATTTCCAACTGGCCCTCAATTCTATGCATCGTCAAATCCTTTGTTGCATTCGGCATTCAGGGCAATTCAAGCGGTCAAACAAAAAGGCCGCCCGGAAAACCCGTTGCGGCCCTGTCCTTTTTCACAAACATGCAAAAGGCTGCGCGGCCGCTAAAAGCGAGCCCACCACCAGCCAGTTGAGAAAATGCATGTGTTCATAGCGACGATTGTTATCGTTACATTGGGCCGCTTGCAACTGCAAAAATCACTTGTGCGCCTAAGGTCTAAAATAGGCCCTCGATCAAGCCATCAGCGTTGAGATGAATACGCTCCGCCGATGGAGACTTTGGCAGGCCTGGCATAGTCATGATTTCACCGCATATTGCCACGACGAAGCCCGCTCCAGCCGAGAGCCGCACCTCGCGCACATGCACAACATGATTGACTGGCGCACCGCGTAAATCAGGGTTTGTTGAAAACGAATATTGCGTTTTTGCCATACAAACCGGAAGATGGCCGTAACCTGCCTCCTCCCAGCGGCGCAGTTGGTCACGAACGCTGGCATCGGCGTCTGCTTCTGCCCCGCGATAGATCCGTTTTACAATTGTTTCGATTTTATCAAACAAGGAAAGCTCATCTTCGTAGAGTGGCGAAAATTGTGCCGATCCGCCTTCTGCCAGTGCCGAAACTTTCTGCGCGAGTTCCTCTATGCCTGCCGAACCATGCGCCCAATGCTTACACAACACTGCTTCCGCACCGTGAGCAGCCACAAAAGCTTTGACCGCCTCGATTTCAGCCTCGGTATCCGCAGTAAAATGATTGATCGCAACGATCACCGGCACGCCAAACTGCCGGACGTTTTCCATATGACGCCCGAGATTGGCACAGCCGGATTTAACCGCCACGACATTCTCTTCCCCCAGATCGACTTTGGCAACGCCGCCATGCATTTTCATCGCCCGAACCGTGGCGACAATAACGGCAGCGGCAGGCTTCAAGCCAGCTTTGCGGCACTTGATGTCAAAGAATTTTTCAGCGCCCAGATCCGCGCCGAACCCTGCTTCTGTGACAACAAAATCAGCCAGTTTTAGAGCCGTTGTCGTTGCAACAACCGAATTGCAGCCATGCGCAATATTTGCGAACGGACCGCCGTGCACGAAAGCTGGATTATTCTCAAGCGTTTGCACAAGATTGGGCTGTATCGCATCTTTTAGCAGAACGGCCATAGCCTTGTCCGCCTTCAGATCCCGAGCATATACAGGGCTTCGATCAAATCTGTAGCCGATGATGATATCGCCAAGACGCTTCTCAAGATCGGCAAGATCAACGGCAAGACATAGGATTGCCATAACTTCCGAAGCAACAGTGATATCAAAGCCGGATTCGCGAGGAAAGCCGTTGGCTACACCGCCCAAGGATGATGCAATGCCGCGCAGGGCGCGGTCATTCATATCCATCACCCGGCGCCACGTGATCCGGCGCGTATCAATATTGAGGTCATTGCCCCAATAGATATGATTGTCGATCATTGCCGCGAGCAAATTATGCGCGGAAGTTATGGCATGGAAATCGCCAGTGAAATGCAGATTGATATCTTCCATTGGGATAACTTGCGCATAGCCACCGCCTGCTGCGCCCCCTTTGGTACCAAAACACGGACCGAGCGAAGCTTCACGGATACAGACGATCGCTTTTTTGCCTATGCGGTTAAGGCCATCGCCAAGACCAACGGTGGTGGTGGTTTTTCCCTCGCCAGCGGGCGTTGGGCTAACGGCGGTTACAAGAATGAGCTTGCCATTCTTCCCCTCCTTCTTGGAGCGGATAAACTCTGCCGACAGTTTGGCCTTGTCATGGCCGTAGGGCACTAGATGTTCCGGCGGAATGCCGATCGTTGCACCAATCTCTAAAATCGTTTTTTTGGTAGCGGAGCGAGCAATCTCAATATCGGACTTGACGGTGGCCATTGACGTTTCCCCAATGTTTAACAACGTCAATAGCATTCTGTACATGAAATGGGGATAGGCCGAACACGCCTATCCCCATTTGCTGCTATTCCCCCATGGCAATAAGGCTGGCATTTCCACCAGCAGCAGCCGTGTTAACGGAAACGACTTGCTCAAGTGCAAACCGCGTTAAATAGGACGGCCCACCAGCTTTCGGCCCGGTGCCGGAAAGACCCGATCCGCCGAAAGGCTGAGTTCCTACAACAGCGCCAATCGTATTGCGGTTCACGTAGATATTTCCAATGTCGAGCCTGTCGATGACTTTCGCGACCGTTGCTTCGATACGTGTGTGCAGCCCGAAGGTCAGGCCATAACCGGTCGACGCAATCTGGTCGAGCACCTTATCCAGATCCTTTGCTTTCCAGCGGACGACATGCAGAACGGGGCCGAATACCTCGCGCTGCAAGGCATCGGCTCTATCCAGTTCAACAATATGTGGCGCAAAGAACAAGCCATCGCTCGGCGCCTCGCCTGCAAAACGAACCTTCTGAGTTTTGCGCATTGCCTCGATGTGATCGCGCAACATGTTGCGTTGGTCGCGGTCGATAATTGGTCCAACATCAGTAGATGCCAATGCCGGGTCACCGAGAACCAGCTCTTTTGCAGCTCCCTCGATCATATGGAGCATATTGTCCGCAATATCCTCCTGAAGGTAGAGAATACGCAGCGCTGAACAGCGTTGGCCTGCCGAACGGAAAGCTGACATGACGACATCATCAGCCACTTGCTCTGACAGAGCCGTTGCGTCAACGATCATAGCATTGAGACCCCCTGTCTCTGCAATGAGCGGTACAATGGGTCCCTTCTTTGCAGCCAGCGTGCGGTTGATAGCCCAAGCCGTGTCAGTAGAGCCCGTGAAGGCAACCCCGGCAATGTCCACATGAGAAGTCAGTGCCGCACCAACCGAACCATCACCCGGTACGAACAGAAGTGCATCTTTCGGAATGCCCGCTTCGTGCAGGATTCTGATCGCCTCATAGGCTATAAGCGGCGTCTGCTCCGCCGGCTTGGCAAGCACACTGTTACCTGCAGCAAGCGCAGCCGTTACCTGTCCCAGAAAAATTGCCAGGGGGAAATTCCACGGGCTGATACACACAAATGCACCGCGTCCCCGGTGGCGAAGCTTATTATCTTCGCCCGTCGGACCAGGCATTATTTTGTCCGCTGCGAACTGGCGGCGGGCCTCAGCAGCATAGTATCGACAAAAATCGACTGCTTCACGGATTTCTGCAATGCCATCATCAAGAGTTTTGCCAGCCTCCCGCGACAAAAGATCAAGCATTTGATCACGATTGCCTTCAAGCAGATCAGCCGCCTTTTCCAGTGCTTTTGCGCGTGTTTCAACCGCAGTGCGAGACCATGAAACAAAGCCCTTGCGTGCAATGCCGACAGCCTTCGCTGCCTCTTCGACGGTTGCAAAAACAACCGAACCGATCGTTGCACCATTAACGGGAGAAATCACGTCCTGCATTTTTCCCGATGGTTTTCCGTCAATCAATGGAACGGCCTTGACGCTTTTCGATGCCTTGGCAATGCCCGATAACAAACCTGCCAATGCTTTCCTGTCGCCAAGTTCGACACCGGCCGAATTTGTGCGTTTGCCGTAAAGTTTCAGAGGCATCGGAATGTTGGGATGACGATAGCCCTTGCCGTCATTCAGCTTCTCGGTAGGACGAACCAGAAGATCGGCAATCGGCACATTATTGTCGCCAACCACCGAAACAAATGAGGAATTTGCCCCGTTCTCAAGCAGACGGCGCACGAGATAGGCTAGAAGATCGCGATATCCACCTACTGGCGCGTATATGCGGCAAGCAATCTTGTCATTCTTTTCGGTGATCTGCTTATAAAGACTTTCACCCATGCCATGCAGGCGCTGAAACTCAAAACCAGTCTTGTCGTCTCCGGCCATTTCCAGAATCATTGCGACTGTTAACGCATTATGGGTCGCAAACTGAGGAAAAATCCGCGGTCGAGCATCAAGCATACGCTTGGCGCAGGCCATATAAGAAGCGTCAGTCGCAGGCTTGCGCGTAAATACTGGATAGTCGGCGAGACCGCGCTCCTGGGCTCGCTTCACTTCAGTATCCCAATAGGCGCCCTTGACCAACCGCACCATCATCTTGCGGTCATGGCGGGCGGCAAGCTTGTCAACGTGATCGATGACCGCGAGAGCACGCTTCTGATAAGCCTGAATGGCAAGGCCGAACCCGTCCCAACCATGCAGTGACGGATCAGCAAAAACGCGGTCAATCACATCCAGAGACAGCTCAAGCCGGTCCGCCTCTTCCGCGTCAACCGTGAAGTTCAAATCATAGGACTTCGCCTTTTGCGCCAGAGCCAAAAGATCAGGCACCAATTCAGCCATGACCTGATCATGGTGTGTTGCAAGATAACGCGGATGCAGCGCTGACAGTTTGACAGAAATCCCCATACGATCCGGCAACTTCTTATTACCCGTAGCGCGGCCAATGGCATCAATCGCGTCTGAATAGGATTTGAAATAGCCCTGCGCATCCTTACGTGTCCGCGCGCCTTCCCCCAGCATATCGAAGGAATGGCGATAGCCCTTGGCTTCGTTTGTACCGGCACGTTTCAAGGCGTCCTTGATGGTTTCGCCCAGTACAAAGTGATGACCAAGATAACGCATAGCCTGTTTGGTGGCGGTGCGAACAGTTGGCAGCCCGATCCGCTTGACCAGTGACGATAATACACCCTCCGGCGTTTCACCTGGCTTGATAACTTTAGCGGAAAGGCCAAGTGCCCAAGCTGAGGCAGAAACGAACCACGTATCACCGCTCGGCTCATGCTCGGACCAGTGGCCCTGCTTGAGTTTGTCCTCAATCAACTTGTCTTGTGTGGCAGCATCCGGCACGCGCAAGAGCGCTTCGGCAAGCACCATCAAGGCCAAGCCTTCACGCGTCGAAAGTCCGTACTCGCGAAGAAAGTCTTCGACACCGCCAATGCCATTCGCTTCTTTACGGATCGTCGCGATATATTTACTGGCACGCTCGTCGATACGCCGGTTTACCGGTTCGGAAAGCGCAATGGTGTGCAGCAAATCAGCAACCAATTGCTGATCATCGACAGCATAGGGCGCGGAAAAATCTTGGGTGGATGGCGAATGGTTAGTCATCAGGCTTCCCCTTATTGATTTTTTCCATATAATCTATTCCAGCTGGTTATTCTCACCAATAAAAACAGCCTAATCAGAGTAAAAAACTAAAATGGGGAATTTTTTAGAGATGAAGAGTTTGGACAGTCTCGATCGCAGAATTCTGCGCGAGCTGCAAAAAGATGGAAGGCTATCCAATACTGAATTATCCGAACGTATCAGCCTTTCCCAAACAGCGACAACCGAACGGGTGAAACGGCTCTCCCGTGACGGCTATATACTTGGGTACACAGCAAAATTGTCGCCGAAAAAGCTTGATCGCGCAATGCTGGTTTTTGTCGAGATCAAGCTGGATCGCACCACACCGGACGTTTTCGCAACTTTCGCCGCTGCAACGCGCCGTAACCCGGACGTGATGGAATGTCATATGGTCGCCGGCGGGTTCGACTATTTGATCAAAGCCCGTGTCGCCGATATGGAGCATTACCGGCGTTTTCTTTCCGATGCGCTGCTTTCGCTACCGGGCGTTCGCGAAACCCATACTTATGCGGTCATGGAAGAAGTTAAGGAAACATCGGCCCTGCCGGTTTGATTGAGAAGAGGCGGGGCTAAGCCCGCCTCACCTATCAAAGCCCGCTTATTGTTGCAGCACCTGCTTGATATCGATCAGGTTCGAGCGGACGCGCAAAATATAGAAACCCATGGTCGTTAGGTGGTTTGGCAACAGCCAGCCCCCTTCACTGCCATTGGCGATGATCCAGGGCTGAATAGCCAGAGCAGAGCGCAATTGGCCGTCCATACCATCCCATAGCGGCGTGAGATGCTTTTCATCCAGCACCTGCCTGAAATCGACCTGTGCAGCATTCATCAAGCCGTAATAAGCGTAGAGCTGACCATAAGCGAACCAGAAACGATCATCGGCACGCGTATCGAACCAGCCATTATTGTGATTTTCGGAACGATCTTTCAGGATAGCTGATGTGGCACCGATATCATTGGCGATACGATCGATAAACTGAATCAGATTATCCGCACGCGCGTCGAAGATCGCGTTGCAGTTTTCCAGCTTTGTATTGAATGTGCGCAGATCATTCACAGCCGAGCGGTAATAGCTTGGCGTCGGCGTTTTCGGACCAAATGGATTGAGGCCGAAATACCATGCATCCTCGGTGAACTGCAGATTACCGCGAGCCTTTTGCAGGTCGCCATCGATCTGTGAGGTGCCGCGAACGCGCCCCAACGTATCGACCAACTCTATGCCCGTTCGGCGGACGGCTGAATTGATACCTCGTTGAAAGGATGCCTTGTTATCAAGAAATGGCGTCCTGTCCCAATCCATACCGAAAAATCCGAGCTTGTAGAGCAGCATCGAGGAGATCCAGGCATTCTGGTTGACGTTGAAATCCGTCAAATCCGCAGTGACCGTTACAATTGCGGAACGAGCACAGGTCTTGGCAACATTTGTGCCCGTCGTCGCAGCTGCAGCGGGCGCAGCCAATGGCTCGCCAGCAGGCGCTGTCTGATTCTTGAAATTGTAGGACGCAACATAATCCGGATTAAAATTGGTCCAGGCCTGCGTGTTGTAAAAGAAATAACCGTAAAGACCCAGCCAGAGGAGAAGAGCAAGACCCACCACAATCTTGAGAATAAAACCCCTCTGAGTATACCAGCTGCCCGCCCACATGAACGGCCACAGGAGGAGACCGACAATAAACCCGATACCACGTCCGATATAGGTGAATATTCGGCTGAAAAAATTAACTACGGGCTCGAGCATCCTGTTTCCTTCACTGGTCAAGTCCATAGAGCCGCTTTCGCAGCCCTTCCTTGTCCTTCAAATAGGTTGTTTTGAGAATATCGACAACGTGTTCCTGATAAGGAAGGCTCCAGCGTTGATAATCGGCATAAAAACCGGGCTTGTTAAACACATAGCGCGACAGAAAATCCCAAGGCACAAAATCACTGATCAGCTGATTCACCAACCATGCATCAGGATGCTTGGGCAACGCTCGGACAACAAGAAATCGCCGCGACGGATCAGTTTCAGATATATTTAACTGGCCGGATTGTCCGATCTCCCGCTTCACTGCGTTGAGAAATGGCCATGTGCCATCATGATTGATCAGGCTAGCATTGGCATGGATCCATGTTTGCAGCCAAATCCGGTCAATATTCTTTAAATCACGCTCTGGCTCCAGCGTTTGGATCAGGTGACGAATAATCATCTCGCCGCGATTTTCCAGATAACCCGATTGCTCAATCCACGATGCACGCGGCAATTCAATACGCGACGTCGTGCTCAGGAACTGGAAAACCTGCTCGGCATCCTTGATCGAAATATAATTGACCTGCCAGGGACGCGAGCGCCGGAAACCCGGTGCCTCAGGATTCCCGATAACAGTGGTCGTATTGTCATCGACAAAAATATAGACCCCGCCAAAATGACTGGTCCAAAAGGCGCTATGCCTGAAAAGCACCTTGTCGGGAACCAGCGAGTTTTCGCGGATATCACCCGTGACTTTGGCAAGCTCGACCATACGCTCCAGCATTGCATTGTCGCGCCATGCGTCAGGCTCATCTTTGAGGCGGTCGGCCAGCAAGCGCAGCTCAGACGCCTGCGCCATAACGTTTTGCGCTGAAAGCACGCGAAACTCGACCTGATTAATGGAAAGCAGATCTTCGATATCAGAGACAACCGAAACCGAATCTTCGATCTCGCCGTAAAGGACATCCTTGATAGTCAGCGCATTGATCGCCCGGGCATTGCTCGAAAAAAACTCGTACATCAATTGCGACGTATTGGAGAATTGCGTGTGAACAACAGGCAAGTCGGCTTGCGACGGCGTGAGGATAATAAAGCGCCTGTTCACGCCATTCGGATCAAGATAAGCGGGATCCTTCAGTTCTTCGGCGATCTGTGGCGAGAATCCTGTCCTGTCAATGTCGAACTCATTCAGCTTGCTAGCTGGAAAGCCAAAGGATTGAAGCGCTTTATTGTACCGCTCAACAAGGTGCGGCTGGTCAATTTTCAACAACCGCCCATAGATCAGATCATTCTGGTAGAGCAGTTCCATCAGGCTTCCCATTGCCCCTTGGCTTTCAACGCCTCGACTTCCTTGACGGCACGCTCGCGCAGCCTTGCATCACGCACCATTTTGTCGATGGCGGCATCGTCGGACTTGTCGGCATAGCGGAATTCCGAATCCGCATAACGATTGATTTCCTGTAACACCATATCCATCGTGAACGGTTTACGCAGCGCCTCAATCATCGCTTTCTTATCATCATAATTCTTGTGCATGAACGTTTCGGGTTTTTCAAACCACTCGTCCGGCAGCTCGACATCCATTGCCCGCATCTTGATTGCATCGGTGACGTTTTTGATCGCACGTCCCGTGAAACGCGGTTCGCGCTCTTTGATCATATGGAGATATGTGCCAACATCGGACAATGTTTCGGGTTGGCCATTATCCTTTATGAAACGGTCGTAGACGACTTTCAGCCCATCTTCTTGTGGCTTCGACAATTCCTCATATGCAGTCTCCACCGCACGTTGAATTTGCTGTGCTTCATAGAGCTTATGGTCCCCAAGCGGAATCTTGTGGTTCTTACCTGCCAGCAGCGCAAAGATGTCAATATAGTCGTCGCGTGTCTGCGGACCATCAACCAGCCAACGCGCACCAGCGCGCTGGCGCAGAGCATCATCGACATTCTCCGGATAGTTGGAGAACATGCCGAAAGAGCAGTTGCCTCTCACAACAGTCGAAGCACCTGCAAAAGCTTCCATCAGAACGCCGGTTATCTCATGCTGGCCCGATGAAGCCCGGTCATCCGAGCGCTTGGCGGCGACCTGATCAATATCGTCGATCGTACCGAAACCGATGGTACGCGGATTGAGAACATTGGTAACGAACTGCTTACAGTTCTGACCCGATTTGCCTTGATATGAGGATATCTGGTCTACACCAAAGTTTTCGTAATGAAAGGCATAGCCAGCAACCTGACAGTAATCATTGACGAGTCCTGCTATCATCTGGATCAGTGTTGTTTTACCCGTCCCCGGCGCGCCGTCGCCAATGAATGTGAACAGGAATCCACCGAGTTCCACGAACGGGTTGAGCTGTCTGTCAAAATCATAAGCCATCAGCATTTTGGATAATTTTAACGCCTGATATTTGGCGATGTGATTGCCGACAACTTCGCTCGGCTTTCTGAACGTCATGACCAGCGGCGTGCGTTTTTTTGACGGCGCTACGTCGAAGCCATCCAATGTGAAATCGTCGCTATCCAGCCGCAGGTGCATGTCATCAAAACTGCCCAGCCCTTCAAATCGACCCTTTCGCTGCAAAAGCCCGTCAATACTGAGCGCTGCAAAAGCCTTGGCTCGTGCCAGCATTGTCTGTTCGTCCTTTACCCCGCTTATGGCGCGATCCAGTCCAGCGATTACTGACTTCAATGCATCCTGCGACGTGTCAAACAGGAAATCCGGCTCGGCAATATCATTTGCGGGCTCCCCGTCCGCTTCGATTAATTGGGCCAGATAGGCAGACAGAGAAAATGCCGCAATGTAGGATGCCGCTGATAGGAGACGTTTGAAATGGCTGGCCTCCTCACCTTGCAGCGGCGCAGAGGCATTGCGCGCCATCAGGCTTTCAAAGTCGCTCTGCCTTCCAAAGACATCCGCTACGGCAAGAGCAATAGCGACGCCGCGTCGCGCTCTGAACAACAATGTGTGCTGGGCGATCGACAACATCGGGTCATCCGCCCGCACAGATTGCACAGTTTTGTCAAATTCGACCTCACGCGTCTTGCGTAGCCCGCCAGTTGAGACTGTCGAAACGAAACGACGGCCAGTGCCCGCGATCTCGGTGCCCGACTGCCCCTCGCTGGTTTCAAGCGAAACAAATCGCGTCACCATTGCGTTCGCAACCGGAAGGTGTTTGTCGATATCTTTTTCTTCAATCGTCGTCAGGCCGACATCCATGAACTCAGTCCTTTTAAATGCCGCTGATAACCTGCCCATTCGACAGGATATGCGTTTCAAAGCCGGTAAAAATCCGCGATGCTTCCCCAGAGGCGTAGAGCGCCTGATATGCTTCATGAGGAACCAGAGCGTGCTGCTCGTAGTAACTTACACCCTGTCGGGTGGCTTCCAGATCGTCAGTATTAATGTGAAATTCTTCGCGAGACGGTTCTGAAGACCAGATGCCGCGTTTTCCCGGTTTCTCGGCTGTCGAGAACACTTCCTGCATAGTCCAGGTCAACAGCCACGCGTCTTCAGGCCGACGGACACGCTCAAGCACATCTGCAACTTTCTGGTTATGCTCTGTGATCCCCGCCGTATAGAATGGGCCTAGAACAATTCGGCGCAATTGCTTGGGGTGCAATTCTGGGAAATCCTTGTCTAGGCTCATCGCGATTGTTACGGGGGATAGTGAATAGGCGGAATTTTTTGCCGCAAAATCATCGAAACGGCTTGCCAGATCGGGGTTCAGCAAACCACCCACTGGAAGTGGAATTTTGACTTTGGGATTGAGCTTTCCATCCTTCTGGACCAGTGTTTCGACGATGTCTTCCGAAGAATCCTCAATGACTGCCATATAGATCAGGGGGAGGTTCGAAGCACCATCGAAGGCTCCCCAATGCACGACGTAAAACGGGCGCATTGTCTTTGGATTTACTGAAACACGGATCGTTGTGGGAAGTACGAATGGCGAAAAAACCTCGCCTTTCAAAACTGTCTCCAGATAGATGCGCTCAGCTATGGATTTTTGTAAATCACGCGGAAACTCGCGGTGGCGCAGGATGAAATCCACCATCTCGCTGCGCAATGTTTCCACCGGCGATATGGCAGCAAGTCGTCCCTTTGCTTCTTTCTTGTCATTTTCCAGTTCCAGCACGTTCTGGAATACAGGAAAGCCGCTTTCCGCCTTGGATATGCGGAAGCGCTCTGTAAAGCCAAGCCTGTTACGCCAGCACTCAAATGATGCGTCCAGCCGCTCGAGATATTCTGCAACGGTCTGAGCAACCAGATCATGCTTGTAAAGCGGCGAGTCTTGATTGTTCAGGAAAACTTCAAGCCCATCCAATGCTGCACGGATTGCACCGAAGTAACGTTCCGCCGCCGCCAGATCTGCATTCTCCGCCATGAATTAACTCTGAACGTAATCGGCAGAATTATGTTTTTTGAGCACTTCAGAGAACCTGCGGGCAAATGCATCATCTGCAAGCTTCTTGCGGCGCTGAATATCTTGTGAACTGACCATATTCTTTTCGTGCATCTCAAGAAGATCGCCAATGTGTTTTTGTGCAGCGGCACCAACACCAGCCATGGTTTCCTCGGCCGCCTTGTCCACCTGACTGCCAAGCGTGTTGATCTTGTGGGCAACGTCCTGTTGAGCCGCAGTCTTGAGAGAGTCCTCCAGAGCCTTATAAAGCACAATGCGCTGTTCGGTATCGATAGCCAGCTTGTTGATCAGCGTGCTTTGAGCGGCGATCTGATTGTTGAGCGAGTCAACAAATGTCTGGAACATCGAGGTATAGCGTTCAAGAGTCTGGCTCTCAGCCAGCAGTTCCTGTTCCTTGGCCTGACGCTCATTATACTCGGTGGCAAGCTTGGAGCGCTCTCCCTCAAGTTGCGCCCGTGTCCCTTGATCGGTCGACGCGGCAATGCGGTTTTCGATGTCAAGCAATAGCGGATTAAGTTCTTCGATACGCTTTTGAGTCGCTTCAAGCGTAGCAATAGTGGTCTTGCGGCGCTCAATCACTGTTGCCAGGCTGTTTTCCGAGGTTTTGTACCGGGCATCGAGAACAACTTTTTGCTCTTTCAAAATACCGACGATGCGATCTGATTTGGTAAGAAGCTCCTGAAGATTGCCCGCGAGCGACATGTTGCGCACCCTATCGGAGCGCAGACGCTGCATCTTGTCTTTTGAAAACACGCCAATAAATTTTTCCCAGCCCGAATAGCCCTTCATACTTTCGAATTCTGTACCGAAAATGTTGGTGGCATCCTCCAAGCCGATAATCAACTCGGCAATATTGCCTTCCATTGCCTTTTGCTGGCGCAACACGTCGTCGATGCGCGCATTCTCGATGTCAAAGTCGGCGGCGCCAATCTTTGCATCTGCTTTGGCGAATTTATCGAGAACAACGCTGGACTGATCAATCTTCGCACGCATGTCGTTGACCATTGTTTTGGTCTTTTCAATCTCAGCGTCGAAATCTTGCAAACTCGCCATTATAAATCTCCCCTATTGCGTAATTGAAATATCAACCATGATCCCGATTGCATATAGCAATTACATCTTGTCAAACAATGCCTGCAGCCAGATGACAACGGCGGGAGCGGACTTGCAAGCGAAGAATATCGGCTAATTATACGGTTGCCCTATAAAGAATGTCCGGTTTCATCTTCCCAATGTTTACGGCAGAGCGAAACATAGACAGACTTTTCGATGGCAACCTGATTTCCTTCAGTGAGCGCCTTGCCGGTTTGGTCCTTACGCACCACCATGGTGGCCTTGGCTCCGCAATGGCAGATTGTCCGGATTTCACGCAATGTATCGGCAATCGCGAGGAGTTCAGAGGAACCAGGAAAGAGCTTTCCCTGAAAGTCGGTACGAAGACCAAAACACATAACTGGAATGTTCAATCTGTCAGCTACGCGGGCAAGCTGCCACACTTGTTCCTTGGTCAGAAATTGCGCCTCATCAACAAATGCGCAACTGAGCGGAGCTTCATCATTCGCATCCTTGATTCGTGCAAGCAGATCGTCATCGTCCCAATAAAGTTCGGCAGGTGCACTGACGCCAAGCCTTGATGTTATTCTCCCCACACCATTTTCTGCATAATGACCGGCAGTGAACAGTATGGTTCGCATACCCTGCTCTCGATAGTTGTGAGAAGCCTGCAGGAGAAGTGTCGATTTACCGGCATTCATTGCCGAATAACTGAAGTATAATTTTGCCATAACCGCTTTAACCAGACTTGCGTTCTGGCTTGAAGCCACAGCATGAGTACAGCGTTCACTTTTTGTGGAATATCAACAACTGTCGCTATTTGACCGGATTTATGCGCGCCTATGCTTGAATGGCTGCCCGTTTGATGCTTGGTTCAGCAGATTGAATGCCGGGAAAAGCCGGAAGGGGAAAACAAATATGAAAACTCTGTCCAAATTGACTGTTACCTTGGCTTTGGTGCTTTCGGCGGGCACCGCTTTGGCTGCCGAACCTGAGAGCTGTAAAAACGTACGCTTTGCCGATGTCGGCTGGACTGATGTGACCGCCACAACCGCAACAACAGCCGAAGTGCTTAAGGCGCTTGGCTACAGCACCGACATAAAAGTCCTGTCGGTGCCTGTGACCTATGCCTCCCTCGGCAAAAAAGACATTGATATTTTTCTTGGCAATTGGATGCCAACGCAATCAGCTGATATCAAACCCTATATTGAGAACAAGACCGTTGAGGACCTCGGTTCGAACCTGACCGGCGCGAAATATACGCTTGCCGTGCCACAATATCTTTATGACAAAGGCCTGAAGGATTTCAAGGATATCGCCAAATTCAAGGATGATCTCGGCGGCAAGATCTATGGTATCGAGCCTGGCAATGACGGCAATCGCCTCATCCTTGACATGATTTCGAAAGACCAGTTTGGCCTGAAGGGTTTCCAGCTTGCCGAGTCATCCGAGCAGGGCATGCTCGCCCAAGTTGCGAAAGATACCAAGTCCGAAAAGCCTGTGGTGTTCCTCGGCTGGGAACCGCATCCAATGAATGCCAACTTCAAGCTCGCCTATCTCTCTGGTGGCGACGACGTATTTGGCCCTAATTTTGGTGGCGCTGAAGTCCATACCAATGTTCGCACCGGCTACACAACCGAATGTCCGAATGTTGGCAAACTGCTTGCCAATCTCAAATTTACGCTACCCATGGAAAACGAGATCATGGGCAAAATCCTGGATGACGGGGAAGATGCTGCCGACGCTGCAACGGAATGGTTGAAAGCCAATCCGGGTGTTCTCGATGCGTGGTTGGCTGGTGTCACTACCTATGACGGCAAAGATGGTCTCCCCGCTGTCAAGGCAGAGCTCGGCCTTTAAGCCGGTGCAACAAGAGCATGAAACAAGTGCCGCCCGGCCAACCGGCCGGGAGGCTTTTTCCGCTTATTGATGGAACGACAGAGGGATAGTTCGGTTGGACTGGCTGACACAAGACAAGATTCCCGTCGGCAAGACGGCTAAGGCCGTCGTCGATTGGCTCACCACCAACTTTGCCGGGTTCTTTGACGGACTTGCAATGGTGATGCAAAGTTTCATTGACGGACTTATGTTCGTGCTGAAATACCCTCACCCTTTGGTTATGATCGCCATATTTGCTGCCGTTGCCTATGCCTTGCGGCGTTCAATTGCGGTCACCATTCTTACGATTGTGGGATTTCTCTTCATTGTTAACCAGGGCTACTGGGACGAAACGATGGAAACCCTCACCCTGGTGCTTTCTTCCTGCATCCTTTGCATGGGTATCGGTGTCCCTATTGGCATCATTGCCGCGCATCGACCCAAATTTTATTCGGCAATTCGCCCTGTGCTGGACTTGATGCAGACATTGCCAACCTTCGTCTATCTTATTCCCGCCATCGTGTTCTTCGGCATTGGCATGGTGCCGGGCTTGCTTGCCACGGCAATCTTTGTACTACCTGCCCCCATTCGCCTGACTCATCTTGGCGTCTCATCGACCCCGCTGCATTTGGTCGAAGCTGGGGAAGCCTTTGGCGCTTCGTCGCGGCAACTATTGTGGAAGATTGAATTGCCCTATGCCATGCCGCAGATTCTGGCAGGCCTCACCCAGACCATTATGCTGTCGCTTTCCATGGTTGTTATCGCCGCGCTGGTTGGCGCCGACGGTCTTGGCGTTCCGGTTGTCCGTGCCCTTAATTCGGTCAATACCGCTCTTGGCTTTGAAGCCGGTCTCGTCATCGTGGTCGTTGCCATCGTGCTTGACCGCATTTTCCGCCCCGGCAAGGAGCAAGGTGAATGACTGCGATTACACTTGATCAAGTCTGCATTATTTTCGGCAAACGGACCGACGCGTCACTGGCCTTGGCTGACCAGGGAAAAAGCAGGTCGGAGATTCAGGCTGAAACCGGTCATGTTCTGGGCGTTCACAACTGTTCGCTGACCATTGCCGAAGGCGAAATACTGGTCCTTATGGGCCTATCCGGTTCTGGCAAGTCCACATTGCTGCGCGCTATCAACCGTCTCAACCCTATTTCACGTGGTTCAGTCGTCGTTCATAATGACGGGCAGTCAATCGACGTAGGCAAGGCGGACAAGACGACTTTGCGCAACCTGCGCAAACATCTGGTGTCGATGGTCTTCCAGCAGTTTGGACTTTTGCCTTGGCGTACCGTTGAGGAGAATGTCGGTTTCGGACTGGAGCTTTCCGGAGTGCCGAAGGAAGAGCGCGCGCGCGCCGTTCAACAGCAACTTGAACTGGTCAATTTGAAAGACTGGGCCAAGCGAAAGGTTGGAGAGCTCTCGGGCGGCATGCAACAACGTGTGGGCCTTGCCCGCGCATTTGCGACCGCAGCTCCAATCCTGTTAATGGACGAACCGTTTTCCGCCCTTGATCCTCTCATTCGCAACAGGCTGCAAGACGAGCTTCTGAGCTTGCAGGATCGACTGAAGAAGACAATCGTGTTTGTCAGTCACGACCTTGATGAAGCGATGAAAATCGGCAATCGCATTGCCATCATGGAAGGTGGCCGCATAATTCAGTGCGGAACAGCGCAGGATATTCTTCTAAACCCGGCAGATGATTATGTGGCGGATTTCGTTGCCAATATGAATCCACTTGGAGTGCTTACAGCGGCCGACATCATGGTTCCACTTGACCGTTCACGCGGTGACCGGCCATTCGCGGCCACTGCCCGGCCCGATACACCTGTGCGGGATGTGATGCAGGCAGTGGCCAAGAATAGCGGTGATGTCGGCGTTGTCGAAAAAGGCGCTATTCTTGGCATGATTTCCGCTGACGATATTGTTCGCGGTCTGCTCAAACATCAGAAGAAATAGTCAGGTCCGTCCTAACTTCCGGACTTAGCGCCGCTCTTGCTATTCTTCTTCGTTTTCTTCGGACTCATCCGATTTGCCAGCAGGCATCCATCCCGTTGGCGTTACCTTTTTCTGCGTGCTGGAATCGGTAAATACCCACCATCCGGCATCGGTCTCATCCCACTGACCGCCGGTAACTTTGAGGCGATCCAACGAACGATACTGCCCGATGGATTGGTTTTCCTGCCCATCTTCATCTGTCCAGAAAATCTGCACCTTGCTGCCATCTGTCGGGGCAGATGAAATCGACTGCTTTTTGCTCACGGACATTCCTCCTGTTGAAGCTCAATGAGTAAATGCCCGATTGCAAATCGGGCTTCACTCAAGCAGCAGCTTTTTTCTTTGCAATACGCGCTCGGATGCTCTCCACGTCAGATTTCGGCGTCGCCGCAAACAGCGTCTTGGTATAGCTGTGTTGCGGGTTTGAAAACACCTCGTCGCGCGTACCGTATTCAACCACCTCACCATAATACATGACCATAACGTCATCGGCGATATAACGAACCACCGACAGATCATGACTGATGAAAACATAAGTCAAGTTGAACTCATCCTGCAGATCCGCAAGTAGATTGAGAACCTGCGCCTGCACCGAAAGATCGAGCGCAGAAACCGGCTCGTCCAGAACAAGCAGGCTTGGGCTCAACATCAGTGCGCGCGCTATGGCGATACGCTGACGCTGGCCGCCGGAGAACATATGCGGGTAGCGATTATAGTGTTCAGGGCCAAGGCCTACTTTTACCAGCATCTGCATGGCAAGTTCGCGCCGCTCTGCAGCGGTCTTCTTGGTATTCAGCAGCAATGGTTCGCCTAGAACTTCACCAATCTTCTGACGTGGATTCAGCGAACCATAAGGATTCTGAAAAATGATCTGCACCTTGCGGCGCATTTCGGTCGTCACCTTGTCTTTGGCAATATTGATAGGCTTGCCGTCAATGAGCAATTCGCCAGATGTCTGCGGATCGATCAGCGTCAGAATACGACCAAGTGTCGATTTTCCGCATCCGCTTTCGCCCACTATTGCAAGCGTCTTGCCCTTCTCAACAGTGAAGTTCACGCCCTTTACAGCCTGAACAGTCTTTGCCTTTCCAAACAGGCCACCGCCAACGTGATACTCGCGTACGATATTGCGGCCTTCGAGTACAATCTCGCTCATGATGCAGCTCCTGCATTGGCTGCTTCGTTTTTCATGAAATCAGCCACGGTCGAAAGTCGATCGCCGGTCGCATTTTCGGGAAGAGCGGAAAGCAATGCGCGGGTATATGGGCTCTTGGGCGCCTCAAAAAGCGTCAGCACATCGGCCTCTTCCATCTTGGTGCCCTTATACTGAACGATTACACGATCAGCAGTTTCAGCCACTACGCCCATATCATGCGTGATCATAATCAATCCCATGCCATGCTCGGCTTGAAGACGAACAAGCAAATCGAGAATTTGCTTTTGGATGGTAACGTCAAGCGCGGTCGTTGGCTCATCTGCGATCAGCAGCTTTGGATTGCACGCAATCGCGATAGCGATCATGACGCGCTGGCACTGCCCGCCCGACATCTGATGCGGATAAGAGTTGAGCCGCTCTTCCGGGGTCGGGATACCGACCTGTTTAAAGAGCTCTATGGCACGGGCTCGCCTTGCCTTTTTGTCGAGTTTCATATGAACCCGCAGAACTTCTTCCAGCTGGAATCCAACAGTGAAACACGGATTAAGGCTCGCCATAGGCTCTTGAAAGATCATCGCAACGTCGCGCCCGATGATTTCACGCCGACGTTTGCTCGTCATTGTCAGCATGTCGTGACCATCAAATGTCATGCTATCGGCAGTCACTGTTGCTGATTTGGGCAGTAGCCCCATAACAGCCAGCATCGCAACGGATTTTCCAGAACCGGATTCACCGACAATTGCCAGGACTTCGCGAGCTTCGACCGATAAATCAATGCCTTGGACGGCCATAAACATGCCATTGCTAGTATCGAACCCGACAGAAAGATTTTTGATTTCGAGTAGCTTGCTCATATTCAGCTCCTCTTCAGTTTTGGATCAAGCGCATCGCGCAATCCGTCACCGACGAGATTGATAGCAAGCACTGTAATCAGAATTGCGAGACCGGGCAGCGTTACCACCCACCATTGACCGCTTGCGATAAATTCACGTGCATCAGCCAGCATTGTTCCCCATTCCGATGCCGGTGGCTGAGCACCGTAACCCAGGAAGCCCAGTGCTGCAGCGTCAAGAATCGCATTGGAAAATGAGAGCGTCGCCTGAACAATCAGCGGTGCCATGCAGTTAGGCAGGATCGTCTTGAACATTAACCGCAGCGGACCAGCACCGGCAACCTTTGCGGCCACCACATAATCACGCGTCTTTTCGGCCATCACCGCAGCGCGGGTCAAACGCACGAAATGCGGTTGATACACCAGCGCGATGGAGATCATTGCCCCGGTCAATCCCGGCCCGATAATTGCTACCAGAACCAGAGCAAGCAACAATGATGGAAAGGCCAGGATGACATCCATCAGGCGCATAATAACTGTATCGACCCAACCGCGGAAATAGCCAGCGATAACACCTAGAAAAATACCGCCGACAAGCGCGATACAGGTGACGACAATGCCGATAAACAGTGAATAGCGCGCGCCGTAAATCAGACGCGAGAGAATATCTCGACCAACGGCATCTGTTCCAAGCAGATAGCCTGCACGTCCGCCTTCCTGGAAGATTGGTGGCAGGAGTACAGCATCGCGGTACTGATCTGCCGGGCCGTGCGGGGCAATCCATGGTGCAAAAATAGCCGTTATAATCAGCAATATGAAAACTGCCAGGCCGATGACGGCACCACGATTTTCCGAGAAATAATACCAAAACTCGGCAAGCTGCCGTCGGAGAGATGAATCGGTGGAGGTTCCACTTTGAATATTTGTCTGGGCCATGATCTATCCCCTCAATGTCGAATGCGCGGATTGATCAGGCCGTAGAGCAAGTCGACAGCGAGATTGACCAACATGATGGTGGCGGCGATGATGAGCAAAGCGCCCTGAATTACCGCATAGTCGCGGCGGCTGACGGAATCGACCAACCATTTTCCGATACCCGGCCAAGAGAAAATCGTCTCTGTCAGGATTGCTCCGGCCAGCATGACGCCAACTTGGAGACCGATGGTTGTAACAACCGGGATCATGGCATTTCGCAGCGCGTGAATACCGATAACGCGCAATGGAGCCAGGCCTTTGGCACGAGCGGTGCGCACATAATCCTCGGACAATACTTCGAGCATTGCGGAACGCGTTTGACGCGCGATAACCGCCAGCGGAATAGTGCCGAGCACAATCGTTGGCAGGATCAAGTGGCTGACGGCTGATTTGAAAGCACCTGACTGTCCAGAAATCAGTGAATCGATCAGCATGAATCCGGTCACTGGCGGGAAAAAGAACATCAGTGAGATGCGGCCAGATACAGGCGTCCAGTGCAATGTGTTGGATACGAGCATGATCAGCAGCAGACCCCACCAGAAGATGGGCATCGAGAAGCCTATCAGGGCAGTTCCCATGATTGACTGATCGAGAAAGGAACCGCGCTTGATCGCTGCGAAAACACCAGCTGGAATGCCAAGCAAAACCGCAAAAAGAATTGCGCAAATTGAAAGCTCAAGCGTTGCTGGAAACAGATTGAAAAACTGTTCGACAACCGGCTGCTTGGTTACAATCGATGTCCCGAAATCACCGTGCAGAATACCCCGAAGATAGTCGAAATATTGAACGATGATCGGCTGGTCGAAGCCAAGATCGCGCGAAATAGCTGCATGACGTTCTGGCGACATGACACGTTCGCCTGAAAGCAACGCAACCGGATCGCCCGGAAGCATGCGAATAAAGGAAAAAGCGATGATGGATACACCGACAAAAGTCAGGGCCATAACCGCCACGCGTCCCATAATAAATCTGAACATATCGAACCTTCCAGCCACAATCGGTGGCGGTGCTTCCGGCTGCCTTAACGCATTTTTGCTCGGAAGAAAAAAGGGCGCCCGCCTGACGGACGCCCTTCCTACAAGTTTTCAGCTCTTACTCGGTGATGTCTACGCCGTCGAAGGCGAAGTCACCAAGCGGGCTCTGATGGAAGCCTTCAACACCCTTGCGCATCGGTACGATCGACAGAGAGTGGTCAAGCGTATTCCAAGGAGCTTCCTTTTTGAACACGACCTGCGCCTCTTCATAGAGCTTTGTGCGCTCTGCAACGTCTGTTGTAACCTTGGCTTTCTTCACCAGGGCATCAAATTCCTTGTTGCACCATTGCGCACGATTGTTGCCGCCGACGGCTTCGCAACCAAGCAATGTATCAAGGAAGTTGTCTGGATCGCCATTGTCACCGGTCCAGCCGAGAATAGCAGCACCGTCGCGGTCTTTTGCCTTGGACTTGTTCAAATATTCGGCCCACTCATAAGACACGATCTCGGCCTTGACGCCGATCTTTGCAAGATCAGACTGCATCAATTCCGCAGCGCGGCGAGCGTTGAGCATATAAGGGCGTGAAACTGGCATCGCCCAGATCTTCATGGAAAGATCCTTTACACCGGCATCTGCAAGCATTTTCTTGGCTGCTTCAGGATCGTACTTGTCGTCCTCAATGGCGTCATTATAGGACCACATTGTCGGTGGGATCGGGTTTTTGGCAGGTGTTGCCAGACCCTGGAATACGCCGTCAACGATTGCCTTCTTATTGATGGCCATGTTGAGCGCGTGGCGTACTTCAACCTTGTCGAACGGTGCAATCAGCGTGTTGTACGCGAGGTAGGCAACGTTCAAGCCTTCCTGCTCCATCACCTTCAACTCTGGATCCGCTTTCATCGCGGCCACATCGCTTGGGTTTGGATAAGGCATCAAATGGCATTCACCAGCCTTGAGCTTCTGATAGCGAACCGAAGCATCGGTCGTGATGGCGAAAACCAGATCGTCGATCTTCTGCTTGCCATTCCAGTAGTCAGGATTTGCCTTGAAACGGATAACGGCATCCTGCTGGTAGGCGACAAACGAGAAAGGACCGGTGCCGAGAGGCATCTGGTTCAGCTGGTTCATCTTGCCTTCAGCCTGGAGCTTGTCGGCATATTCCTTCGACATGATCGAAGCGAATGGCATTGCAACGTTTGCGAGGAACGGAGCCTCTTTGCGCTTCAGTGTGAACTTCACTGTCATGTCGTCGACTTTTTCAATCGACTGCAGGAGCTCAGGGAAGCCCATGCCGGCAAAATATTCCCACGAAGTACCTGTTACATACTTGTTCCAGGGACTGTCTTCTTTCCACTGGCGCTCATAGGAGAAAATCACGTCGTCAGCGTTGAGTTCACGTGTCGGCGTGAAGAATTCTGTAGTCTGGAACTTTACGCCCGGACGAATCTTGAACGTGTACTGCAAACCATCATCAGAAATTGTCCAGCTTTCGGCCAGACCTGGTTGGGTTTCTGTCGTACCAGCCTTGAATTCCAAAAGGCGATTATAAACCGTATGCGCCGAAGCATCATAGGTGTTACCGCCCGTATAGAGGCCGGGATCAAAGCCTTCCGGCGATGCTTCCGAGCAATAAACGAAAGTTTTAGCTGCGGCTCCACCTGCCATCAGCCCACCCGTCAACATTGCAAGCGCTGTCGCCGCAATGAGTTTATTGTAGGTCTTCATGTTTTTCCACCTTCAGAGGTTTTTTTGTTGCCGGCCCCCTTGCCTGCAACCGAAGCTGCATGGAAGCCTTTGCCATGTCGCAATGCAAGCAGATTTATTCGCAGTCAACCCATCCGGAGAACCATAATCCACGATTCTGGGGAAACTCGACCACATAAATGCAAAAATAGTGAATTTCACTACAAAACCGTCCATTCACATTTCTGACAGTCAAAGGCACATAGTTACGTACATGAGCAAAGTGCGCGACTATCGGCGTCACACTTGCCATGGTAAGCGGCTGAGGAAATCGTTGCACTGGAAGGGAGCAAATTATGAATCTTGAAGGACATACCGCTATTGTAACAGGCGGGGGATCTGGACTTGGAGCAGCGACGGCCCGGCTTTTTGCGGAAAAGGGCGCCAAGGTGGCACTTTTCGACATTAATTTGGATGCTGCCCAGAAAGTTGCGCAAGAAATCGGCGGCATTGCACTCGGCTGCAACGTTTCCAGTGCAAGCGATGCAGAAGGCGCAGTGCGTCAGGTCACCGAAAAATTTGGCACACCGCGTGTTCTCGTCAATTGCGCTGGCATAGCAAATGCCGGACGTATTGTCGGACGAGATGGCCCGCATGATCTGGAGCTTTACCGGCGCGTGATCGAGGTCAATCTTATCGGCTCGTTCAATATGCTGCGCTTGGTGGGAGATGCAGCCGCCAAGCTTGATCCCTTGGAAACAGGCGAGCGCGGTGTGATTATCTCTACCGCTTCGGTCGCTGCATTCGACGGTCAAATCGGACAGGCTGCCTACGCCTCTTCCAAGGCCGGCATTGCAGGCCTTACCCTGCCAGCAGCGCGGGAACTTGCTCGCTTCGGTATTCGCGTTATGGCTATCGCTCCTGGTATTTTCGCAACGCCAATGCTGCTGGCAATGCCGCAGGAGGTTCAGGATTCACTTGCAGCATCCATTCCCTTCCCTTCAAGACTTGGTAAGCCAGAGGAGTATGCATCGCTCGCTGTGCATATTATCGAGAACCCAATGCTAAACGGAGAAACGATCCGGCTTGACGGAGCTATTCGCATGGCACCAAAATGAAGTTGCATTACCAATTATTGCAACTTCTTATCGCTGACGACGTTCTGTTAACGCTGATCATCTAAAATCCTTGTTAGCGAAGTAAGGTAGATCGCAATCATCGGTAAGCGATGAGGAAAGGATGCGGATGACGATCGTCAAGCGTCTGGTGATTTTACTGCCAGGCTTTGAGCATATGCCTGTAGAGGCTCACCATCGGCGCTTTGTCCGCGAGGCAGGCAAAACTGCGCCTGTTTACGACATGACCGTCTCGGAGCCTTCTCCCCTATCTGTCAGCGCTGTCGAAGACGGCGTTGCCATGGGTCGCTTCAGTTTGCATGCCAAGGGTGATGACTGGGCGGCTCATACCGATTTCGTGCTTTACGGGCTTGGCGATATCACGCTGTTTTACGCCTCCAGAAATCCAGTCGTCCGCCTGCTGAGCGGACTGCTTGCACTGCTCGACTTTATCGTCAGTGGCACATTTTTCCGCTTCATCATGACAAGCTGGCGCTATGCGCTGTTCTTTGTTTATCCACTGCTCGTGCTTGCAGCCATTGTGATTACATCTATTGGCATGGGATACTTGGTCGACGATGCCTTTCCGAACAGCCCATTTGTTTTGGCAGGGACAAGTCTTTTGGCTGGGATATGTCTACTGTGGTTTTCTGCTGCAAAATTACATCTTTTGCTGCTCATGGACGACTGGACATTTGCTCGCGACATGGCACGCGGAAAGCGCTCAGACGTTATGACGAAGATGGAAAAAGTCGTCGGTCATGCCGCGTCATTGATCAGTGAAGCTCCAAGCGATACCGAGGTTATTATTGCCGCCCATAGCTTGGGCGCAATTTGCGCACTCCCGATTATAGATGAAGCGGTGAAGCGCAATAAATCGCGACGCTACGGACTACTTACCGTGGGCTCCAGCCTGCTCAAAGTCGCACTACATCCTGCTGCATCACGCTTGCGAGATTGTGTGGCCAATGTCGCACAAAGCAATACGACCTGGATTGATGCCCAATCGCTGACTGACCCAATGAACTTTTACAAATCTGATCCGATCAGAGATCTCGATATTGCAAAAGGAAAATCACCTGTTCTTATGCAAGTGCGTTTCAGACACCAGCTTTGCGACGAGACTTACAAGGCAATCCGGCGCGACTTTTTCCGCGTGCACCGCCAGTTCGTATTTGGTGTAGATAAACGGACACATTATTCCTGGCATGCAATTCTTTGTGGGCCTCAACGTTTTGCAGATATCGCCGCCCGCGGCGGATTGCCCTGCGAGAAAACTCTCTGTTCCAAGGACAGCCTCAAGATCGTGGGGCCTGCCATTACATGATAAGCCTTGCTTTAGCTGGAAAGGCTCTGTGGGCGTTTCTGGTCGTTGGTTGGTATTTGTTGCGCCGGCCCTTTGATCGCCGCGCTCGCCGAAGCCGGCTCACCGTTGATCGCCGGCCGGGAGCAGATACCCTGCGGATGGCCATATCGCTGACGGGACTTGGCATCATACCAGGCATATACCTTGTTACCGGATTCCCGAGATTTGCATCCTATCCTGGGCATCCAATGCTGCTTGCACTCGGCATCATCGTTGGGATAATCGCGCTTGTGCTTTTCAGGCTTACGCATAAAGCGCTCGGAAAAATGTGGTCAGTATCATTGCAACTGAAACAGGATCACAAACTCATCACAACAGGAATCTACAAACACGTCAGGCATCCGATGTATACGGCATTCTGGTGCCTTGCCATTGCACAAGCACTGCTCTTGCCTAACTATATTGCAGGATTTGCAGGGATTGTTGGATTTGGCTATCTGTTCTTCTCACGGGTGGGTCCAGAGGAAACGATGATGAGTGAAGCCTTTGCAGAAGAATACGACGTCTATCGTGCACGCACCTGGCGTGTCTTGCCCTACATCTATTGATTGGCTGAAAGTTTTCATCGTGCGTAAAATCAAGCTGTCCTGTTCGTCACTCGCAAAAACACTGCCGGTTCTGGTGCTCTCACTGTCGCTTGCGGCGTGTCAATCGTCACCGCAGCCGACTGCTGCAAGCAATGTGTCGGCATATGCTGCAGAGATACCGCAATTGACCTGTGCTGCGCATGGCAGCGTCAATGGCAACGCTGTGAAGCTCACTGCCAATCGCACCAAGACCGGTGATCCCGCCTATATCGAGTTTCGCCAACGTCTTTCGCCGGGAATACCGAGCGGCCACCTTTATGTGGTCTTTGGACGTCTTGACGCGCAAGGCAACCCGGTAACACGCCAGTATAATGGGCTGTTTCCAAAAGGCAGCTTGATCGGGCTTTACGGCGGAGCAATCATTCCGATGCCGGCCGAACTGAAGCCAAGCTATGCGGACTGCCATTTTTCAACCGGCGCCGCTTATCGCGTTTCATTGACTGAAAGCCAGTATCAACAATTACTGGGCAAAGTACGTTACAATCTCGCCAATCCACCGCTCTGGAGAATGTTCGGCTTTAATTGCAACAATTATGCAGCCTCGCTGGGCAGCGTTGCAGGCTTGGTTGAGCCGGCAAATCGCGCTCAACCATCTTTCTCCTATATCTATTCCTTTATAGAAGCGAATGGAGACAAGGGACGAAAATCCCCCACTTCATGAAAAAATTGTAATGTTCCAATGGTTTTGATTTCCACAATTCCGTCTTAAATGCAGCGGTATCTCACAGAACTTTGACCCGCAACGGGCCATGCGATTACGCCGGAAAGCAAATTGATGAAAATTATTGGTGCTTTTCTGCTTGCCATTGCGGTTTCCGCTCCAGCCGCAGCAATGGATAAAAGCGCAGCCGACGAGCTAGAAAGGCTGGACCCGCAAACAAGGCTTGAGCAGCGCTGTGATCTGGAAGCAATGGAACGTATCCACAAGGATCCGGCCAAAATGGTTCCGGATGAATTGGTGGCCTATGCTTTTGCCGAGCCCAAGATCAGCGGCGACAAGATTCGCTCCACGGGTGCGGCCTTTCGCAGTAAGGGCGAATGGTATCACCTGTCATACACATGCTCGACATCGCCCGATCATATGACCATTCTGACATTTCAGTATGCGATTGGGCAGTTGGTTCCCCACAACGAGTGGGACCATCATTTTCTGGTACCCTGAAGAGCTATTGTAGCAGGGTACAATAATAAAAAAGCACGCCGGAGCGTGCTTTTTTATTAGTTCAAGGCGTTAGGTCTGTCCTGAGCCAGGAGCATTTGACCAATAGCATCTACGCTTTTGCTGGTCGGAGCCTCATAGGCCAATATTCCAGCCGGAGCGGCGCCTGGTGTCGTCTGTGCGGCCTGCTGCTGTGCCTGCAATGTGTGCTCCATGGCCCCAACAGGCGGATCAACAGGAACAGCAACCTTCTCGCTAGCAAACGCCATTTGCGGTGGAGCGATGTCAGCCTGCGCAACCAGTACGGGTTGCTGCGTAGCCACAACGCGACCAGAGGTCGGTGTGGAGGTGGTCGTCGCTGCGCTTGCCACTTGCGTAGCATTGCCTGCGCCGGAGGTTCTCATGCTTGCAATATATGCATTGGCAATGGCTTGGCTTGCTTCCTTGGAAGCAATTTCTGCCGAATTATAACGATCGCGCTTTTCGTAAAACGCATTTCCGCCAGCAACGACGGTGTAATGCATGTTCTTGTAAGGGAACCGCAAACCGGCAGTGTGAAAATACATTGCGTTCTTGACCTGAGGGTTACGCTTGCCCTTCAGAACAGCGTCTGCCGCAGCCTGAACGTCCGGCAGTGCCGATGACGTCATCGGACGAGACAAGACGCCCGGGGCGAACTGTCCCTTCTGTCCAACAACGCTGCATATGGAGTTTCCCCATTTGCCCGCATCAAGTCTGTTCATAACCACTGTTCCAACGGCCACCAGACCATCTTGGCTTGAACGGTTGGACTCAAAGAACATTGCCCGTTCAAGGCATTCTTTGTCCTTGGGCGTATAGGCGTAATTACCGGATGTAGTCTGCGAGGTTGCCGCTTGCGGCTTGATCTTGCTGGTCTGCGCGTTCTGTGTTGTGCAACCGCTGATGAGCGCCGCCGCCGTTACAATTCCCGCTACAGAGTGGATTTTCCACTTACCGCCGATCACGAAGCAATTCTCATCGCTGTTTTTCCTGCTGGTGAAGTTGAGCACAGAATGATGTCATTTGGGGCCAAACAATGGCAACAAAATACAATTCTGGACATCCAACATCTATCTAATTGAAATTATGCGTTTATTTTATCCAATGCAATAGCACGAAAATCCTAATAATGGCATAATTAAGAATTTGTTTACCACTATCGAGTTAATCTTGGGCAACTAAATGAGGTCCGAAGGGCAAGCTCATGCGTTCTCCTCCACCACGATATGATACGCGCGAATCACTCATGGACGCACTGCGCGAATTGATGTCATTGCAGGTGGCAGCCGAGGATGTCGCGCCAGTCCTTTGCACGATCGGACCGGTCGATCTTGATCTGCTTGCCGACTGCATGAGAGATGCAGGGATCAATGATAATCAGGCAATCGCCGCCTGATATAAGACTTCGGGACTTGTCCCAATTCGCTGCACCTCTTATCAATCAGATATTCCCAGAGCAAAAACTTGCTCCTGACTGATTGAGGATATGACGTGAGCGAAAAGATGGACGTTTTGCGTGAGATGGATGACAGCGCGATCCGGCTTATACGCCGTTTGATGCGAAGCGCCCGACATGCAGTCATTGCAACGCTGGAACCAAACACCGGCAACCCCATCGCAACACGTATCGGCATTTCCACAGACCATGACGGCACTCCAATTACCCTGGTTTCTGCCCTTGCTGCTCATACGCCTGCTTTGCTGGCCGACCCGCGATGCTCGCTCTTGGTTGGTGAACTTGGCAAGGGAGATCCCCTCGCCTATCCGCGGATGACAATTTCTGCAAAAGCGCGGGAAATAGTCAAAGGCACTCCTGAACACGCCCGTATTGAATGGCGCTACCTTTCACACCTGCCCAAATCGAAACTCTATGTCGGCCTTGGCGATTTCCGGTTTTTCCGGCTGGAACCGGAAAATACCAAATTGAATGGTGGTTTCGGACGCGCTTACCAACTGGAAGCAAAGGATTGGTTGAGCTTAAGCCCTGTCAACCCAGAACTTGCTGAAGCAGAAAAGAACGCTGTCGATCACATGAACGAGGATCATGCTGAAGCGATCGCTTTATATGCCCGTTATTATGCCAAGCTACCGGATGGCAAATGGCGGATAACAGGTATTGATGCGGATGGGTTTGACATTGCGGATGGCGATGAAGTGGCTCGTATATTTTTTGAAAAGCCGCTGGAATCTGCAAAAGATATGCATATGACATTGGTGCGCATGGCTGGCCAGGCACGCGCCGGTCTAGCAGCGGAACAGGCCCCGGTGTGAACGACGCTAATCCGGACGTTTGGCTGGAGCAGCGGATTACCCGCATTGCTGGTCCTGAGGACGAGCGGCTTGCGCCCTATAGAAATGTCAGGGAACGTGATCTGGTGGGGCGTGAGGGGCGCTTTATTGCAGAGGGTAAGGTCGTCCTCAATGTGCTCTTGGCCAACAGGTCGTTCGCCATTGAATCTCTGCTGATCATTGAAAACAGGTTGGCGGGCCTCAAAGACCAAATCCGCTTATGTCCAGCAGATGTGCCGATTTATTGCGTCTCTCGCACAACGATTGATGCGATTGCGGGTTTCCCCATGCACAGGGGAATCTTGGCTGTTGGCAGGCGAATGAACCCGCTATCCGTGCAGGCCCTTATAGATACGCTTTCCCCAACGGCTTTGGTCGTTGTGCTCTGTGGCATATCCAATCACGATAATATGGGTTCGATTTTCCGCAACGCGGCAGCCTTTGAAGCAGATTGCGTCATAATGGACGAGACCAGCTGCGACCCGCTTTATCGCAAGGCGATAAGAGTGTCGGTCGGGGCAACACTCAAGGTTCCTTTCGCGCAGCAGGGCCCTATTGAGGCGATCATTGAGACATTGCAGGATGCCGGCTTTACACTTTTTGGCCTCAGTCCTTCCGGATTAACCAGCATTAACTCTGTCCAGCCGGCACAAAGAACAGCGCTTTTGCTCGGGACTGAAGGCGAAGGTCTTCCTCCTGCCCTTTTGCAACAACTGCAAACAGCCAGAATCCCCATGTCTTCGGATTTCGACAGTCTTAATGTTGCAACCGCATCGGGGATTGCCTTATCGCGGCTCAGCCGCTTTGCCAGCTTGTGACGCGGCCTGCTGAAGCGCGCGTATACGATCGCCAAGACTTACAATAATCTTGCCATCCGCATCACGCACTTCCGAACCATTGCTGCTCGTACCCAGCAAGTCGTTAATCAGCGACTCTGAGCCCTCAAGCTTCGCAGTCATTGCTATAACTTGCGCAGCCAGATCGTTCATCTGGTCCCGCAAGACATCGCCTTCTTGCGCCTGGACAAAGGCCTGTTTGCCCCGGGCCACCTCGCCCGTTACGGCAGGCTGCTTTCTCTCTGCCGCAAGGACCTTGCGCAAACGCTCATTTACACGCTCGATATCTTTTTCACGTCGCGCAAGTTTGGCTTCACTATCTGTAAGCTGCCGCAAAAGAGCGCTGGCTTGTTTATCCAGTTCAGACCTTTGCCTGATTTCCTGCTCAAGCGAGCTGCGTAGCGCTTTCAATTCTGTTTCAGCCTTACGTTTCTGTTCGTCGCTTTCTCGTTTGTCTTTGCGTGCGGTCTTGAGGTCATCAGAAAGATTATCGATACGGGCCGATTGAGCGGCCAAATCTATCTTGAGACTATCCGCATTCGTCGCAAGACCAGCCAACCGGCGATGCAACAGTTCCAATTCCGCCGCACGCTGTTCCAGCAGTTTTTCTTGTGCCGCGCTTGCTGCTGTCAATTTATTGAGGTTTTCCCTATCCGAAGCCAATATCGCCTCTAGCTCGGAAATTCGTTGTTCGCGCTGCTCCAGCTCCTGCGCAAACTTTGCTGCGAGCCTGTCCTTTTCGCTCACATCCGCAAGCAGCCGTCCCGCCTTTTCCTTGGCGTTCTCCAGCATAAGTTCAAGCTTGCGGTTAGCCAGTGCGTGTTCAGCCCGCAAACCATCATGCTGCGCCTGTATTTCATTCAGGGTAAGGGGTATTTCAGCTTCAACGCGTCTGCGAGTTAAGTAAGTTGCACGGCGCCAGATTGGCGGAACTACCAGCAATGCCAATAATACGGCAGCCAGAAATCCAAGAGCAAAATAAAGCGCGGTCTGGATCACTATAGGGTCCTGTCAGAGGTCTTCTCGACACAATCTTATTATCAGTCAGGTGTTTAAAATACAAAGGCGCGAACTGGGTTGCCCGCGCCTTGGCTTTCAAAACGCCGTTTTCAAGAAATCAAAACGGGTTCCACGTCGCTGAAGGGGTAATCTTCAAATAGCCGACATTGACACCCAGGCGCGCTCCAACACCGGTCCGGATCGGTACCAGCAAGACCTGATTGCGCTTAAGAACATTGAACCCGACACCTGCAAAGAGATAGGCAGAGCCGGCCACGCCAACGAAACGTCCATAGAGACTTTGCACATCGTCAAGATTATAGACAAGCATCATGACGCGCGATCCCTGACCACCAAAATCCCAACCGATGGAGGGACCTTGCCAGAAGGTTTTGTGGTCACCTGCGTTCTTCGTATAGAGCGAGCCTTCGCCATAGGTCAGACCGCCGATAATGGCTCCTGAACCTTCTTCGCCGAGGACATAGCCATTCGGCAGACCATAACTTTGAAAAACCTTCTCGACGGCCGTCGCCAGACCGCCAGAGGTCGAACCGAAAAATCTCTGACCGGAATTGACGATTTCGTCCATCGTATAAGTATTCTGAGCATGCGCTGCTTGCGCTTGCACAAAAAACAATGACACCATGGTCATGAGAAGGAGAAAGCCACGATTCAAAGACAAGAGTAGAGACGCCATAATAATTCCTTTTGGTGTTCGCTCATTGTCCGACGCCTGATTCGCAAATCTGTGTTTGCGTTAACCCTATTTAAGACAGCAAACCTTGTATAAAAGTTTATGAATTGATCTTGGCATTTCAATGGCTCGTTAAAATTGCATTTTTTAGGCATTTTCATCCTGCTGCATGACGTTCTTGCCCATCCGCACCGCCCTCTATATCCAGAAGAGCACGAGAACCAAGTGATTCGCGGCTTTGATTCGCGGGGAACTTAGAACCATAAAGCTCATTTTCAGGAGACCCCTTATGACATTGCCCGTCATCCTTTCGGCAACTGACCTTGGAGCGCTCCTTTCCAGCCGGATATGCCACGACATTATTTCGCCCGTTGGAGCCATAAACAACGGTCTTGAGTTGCTCGAAGAGGGTGGCGCAGACGAAGATGCGATGAACCTTATCAAGTCCAGCGCACGCAGTGCCTCTGCCCGTCTGCAATTTGCCCGCATCGCTTTTGGTGCTGCCGGATCGGCAGGAGTACAAATCGATACAGGCGACGCTCACAATGTTGCGGAACAATATATGAAGGGCGAAAAAGCGGAACTGAGCTGGGAGGGCAATCGCGTTCTTTTGCCCAAGAACAAAGTTAAGTTGCTGCTGAATCTCATCCTGATCGCCAATGCGGCTCTGCCACGCGGTGGTACCTTGTCGGTTTCCCTGCAGACGCCGGAAACCGAACCGCGCTTTGTCCTGACCTCGCGGGGACCGATGCTGCGTGTGCCACCAAAGTTTCTTGAGCTTCACAGCGGCAAAGTTCCTGAAGAAGCAATCGATGCGCACGCGGTTCAACCTTATTATACGCTTTTGTTGGCGCAAGAATCCGGCATGACCATTTCCATCCATGCGACACCGGAAGAAATTATCTTTACCGCCGCTTAAGTCTCATACGGGTTACCGCCGGTAACTCCGGCGGTATTTCAATATTTACCATTCCGCTTGCCTGTTTATTCACGGGCGGCCTATAGGTTCACCACCGGAATCGCTGAGATGGCTGTCTGGTTCGGGGGAACTTATGCTGCGTTGTATGATCGTTGACGGCTCACCTGTGGTGCGAAAAGTCGCTGGCCGTCTGATCTCCAGCCACAAAGTCGTTGTGACGACAGCTGATACTGGTTACCAGACCGTGGCCGCATGCAGTGTCGAAATGCCGGACATGATCATTTTGGATGACGGGCTCATCGATATGCCCGCAACAGAAATAATCCAAACAATTCGAGCACTGCCTGGCGGCGACAGCACGAAAATCTATCTCTGCCTGCCGGAAATGGATATCACCAGAATCATGCGTGCAAAACGCGCTGGAGCAGCAGGATACTTGCTGAAACCGTTCAACCGCGCATCGCTTGCAGAAATCATGCCGCCGATTGAAGTTGGAACCTAAATGCCAGCGAAATCTGAGCTTCCGATAATTCAGTTTGACTCAGCTGCACAGTTTGAAGCTTGGCTGAGTGAACAGCCACGTACCTCGCAAGGGCTTTGGCTCAAGCTTGCCAAGAAGAACGCCGGTATGGCGAGCATTTCCCATGCGGAGTCTATTGATAGCGCATTATGTCATGGATGGATCGACAGTCAGAGCGACAAATTCGACGACGATTTCTGGCTTTTGCGCTATACGCCGCGCAAAGCTCAAAGCAAATGGTCTCAACGCAACTGCTCAAAAGCCACCGAGCTGATCGAACAAGGCAGGATGACGTCAGCAGGATTGGCCGAAGTTGAACGGGCAAAAGCCGATGGCCGATGGGACGCCGCCTATGCTCCCCCAAGCACTGCACAAGTCCCGGACGACCTCCAATTGGCCCTTGATCTGAATCCGGTTGCAAAGGAGTTCTTCGAACGGATCAACAAAACCAATCGCTACGCCATTCTTCACCGGATATTTACCGCAAAACAAGCAAAGACACGTGCCAGCAGGATTGAAAAATTCGTCGACATGTTAGAACGGGGAGAAACTATTTATCCGTCCAAGGCGAAGATCTGACCAACGCCGGAAACGCGCTACGATAATGTCCCGTCAGCCAGAGAGCCTCCACCATGAGCAATGACACTTCATTACAATCCCGCCAAGCAATCAACTTCAGTCACAAGTTCGAGCTGTTTTCCGAACAGTGGCAACCCAAAGTCATTGCTGAAATGAATGATTACCAGTTCAAAATCGCCCGGCTGGAAGGAGATTTTATCTGGCACGATCATAAAGATACCGATGAAACGTTCATCGTGCTTGAAGGCGAGCTACGCATCGATTTTCGCGACGGCGCAGTCACATTGCGAGCGGGCGAGATGTATGTTGTCCCAAAAGGCGTAGAGCATAAACCCTACGCGGACAAAGAAGTGAAACTGATGCTGATCGAACCGCGCGGCGTGCTCAACACCGGCGACCTGGACAGCCAGCGCACAGCGCAGAATGACGTTTGGATTTAATAGATTGAGCGCGCATCAAAAATAAAAGGGCTCCGCTTTTCGCGGAGCCCCTTTTTTAAATTATAGTGATCAGGCGATTTCGCGAAGATCAGCGGCATCCGGTTCACGAAGAACATAACCGCGACCCCAGACCGTTTCGATGTAATTGATACCACCTGAGGCGTTGTCGAGCTTCTTGCGCAGCTTGCAGATGAAGACGTCGATGATCTTTAATTCCGGCTCGTCCATACCGCCATAGAGATGGTTGAGAAACATTTCCTTGGTAAGTGTCGTACCCTTGCGGAGCGAAAGAAGCTCCAGCATCTGGTACTCCTTACCAGTCAGGTGAACGCGCTGGCCTGTGACTTCTACAGTCTTTGCATCCAGGTTTACGATCAGATCACCTGTTGTGATAACCGATTGAGCATGGCCCTTTGAGCGGCGCACGATTGCATGGATACGAGCAACCAGCTCATCCTTGTGGAATGGCTTGGTCATATAGTCGTCAGCGCCGAAGCCGAGACCACGCACCTTGTCCTCAATACCAGCCATACCGGAAAGGATAAGGATTGGTGTTTTTACCTTCGACAGACGCAGGGTCCTCAGGACTTCATAACCGGACATGTCCGGCAGATTGAGGTCGAGGAGGATAATGTCATAGTCGTAGAGCTTGCCGAGATCGACACCCTCTTCGCCCAGATCCGTCGTATAAACATTGAAGCTTTCCGACTTGAGCATCAATTCGATGCTCTGGGCCGTTGCACTATCATCTTCGATTAAAAGAACCCGCATATCATTCCCCTTTTCCCGCCGCTGAAATGGGTTGCCCAAAACCCTAGGTCAGGCAATCCCGAGTCAGGTCGCGAAACAAGCCGTTTCCATAACGTTAAGATTGCCACCGAATGGTTAACAAAATCTAATTCCGCTTTGCAAGTGTCTTTGACTCATAAATTAAAAATCGCAGACACTGCATTGATTCATAAGGTCAACTCGCCGCCAAAATACCATCAGCCAAAGCATCAGGTTTTCCACCTAAGCGATTCATTCGACTCAATAAACTTGCCGCTTCAAAACTTGATGCATCAGTTTACAGAGCTTTAAGTCTTAAGGCGTATGATTAATGCTGAACGTAAAGGAAAGGTTACCAAGCGGGCCTGTCTTTAAGTTTTTGTTTCATTTTACCCAAGTGATTCGGGTCGAATGGGGCTGGATGAGCGCCAGGAAGGGTTTCACAGCACTCAGAGTACCAGCTTTTGGTGAAGCGTTACGGGGGTAGTAAATATGAAGTCGCATGAAGGTTTAGTACGATTGAAGCTGTTTCAGGTTAAGGAGAAGCGCCGCCAACTCGGCCAACTCGACCTGATGATGGGTGAATTCGAACGTATGGCTGCCGAACTAGACGCACAGATAACGTCTGAGGAGACGAAAGCCGGCATCACCGACACAACGCATTTTGCCTACCCGACCTTCGCAAAAGCTGCACGTCAGCGTCGCGATAATCTTTTTGTATCGATCAGAGACCTGAAGAATCAGAAAGATGAGGCGGAAGCTGCGCTTGTGGAATCGGAAAAAGAATTGGCAAAGGCCGAAGCGCTCGAGCAGCGTGATGGCAAGCCAAGAGAAGCCGAAGAAGTTGTCGTGCCCGACCGCCGTGCAATGATCGGTTGACGGGGACATTTTGATAGAATTCGGCAGCCCGCGCGAATCTATCAAAACGTCTCATTTTTGCTGAATGACATCAGCCCATTCTTCGTGCCTAAGCGACTGGGCGCGCATGAATGGGCATAGCGGAATGATCTTCCAGCCGCCAGCCCTTGCATCTTCAACTGCGTGTAAAGCCAAAGCCTGCCCCACGCCCTGACCACGCAGTGCATCGGGCACGGCCGTATGGTCGATAATGATGAGCTTGGGACTTGCCCGCGAATAGGCCATTTCCGCTTCATGGCCGGACAGTGTGGCTACATAGCGCCCGCCGCTTCCAGCCTCTTTCTTTTCAATCTTGATATTTTCAGACATTCAAATCTCCGATGGTCTCGAGCGAGCGCACCTATTGCTTTACCGCTTTTCCTGCCGTGCTTGACGAGCCATTCGTAAGCGCCGTCACGTCCACGAGTATGTGAGCAGATTCTTCGAGCAACACGTCCTTGGCATTTTTCAATGCTTTCTCACTTGCAATGTCAGCGCTCAGGCTGCGCTCATTAGCCTGAAGTCCGTCTTCCTGAAAGGCCGCGTCGAGCGGTGTCACACCATCAGCCTTCTCGCGGGCTTTGATACGGCTCAACTGCTGCTCGCGCTCATTACGTCGTTCTGTTTCGTTCAGCGAGATCGCTTTTTGTTTCCGACGACGTTCGAGTTCAGCCGCATCTTCCACGAGACGTTGGAAATCCTTATCCTTTGTCACGCGCTCATTATGTAACGTCTGCACCTGGGGCAGCAGGTCCTTAATGTCACCGAGCTGCTTATAATCAGCCTTTTTAATCTGAAGCCATGGCAGAGCATTGTCATAGCTCGCCTCCCCCAAATTTTCGAGATCGGAAAAACCCGGCAAACTAATATCGGGTACGACGCCCCTTAGCTGCGTGGTGCCGCCATTTATGCGAAAGAACTGGGCGACCGTCATTTTCAATTCACCGAATTCGGGCTTGGGATTGTTGGCCTCTTCGTCAAGATTGACCACGGTTTGTACAGTGCCTTTGCCAAAGCTAGGCTCACCAATAATGATGCCACGGCCATAATCCTGTATTGCTGCTGCGAAGATTTCCGACGCCGAGGCCGATCCGCGATTGATCAGAACGCCAAGCGGGCCTGTCCAGGCTGCTGAACGCGCGTCGGAACCATTCACCTTGATCTGGCCTTCATGGTTGCGCTGCTGAAGGACTGGCCCCTTGCCGACAAAAAGCCCTGTCAACTCGATTGCTTGCGGCAGCGACCCACCGCCATTATTACGCAAATCGATAATCACACTATCGACCTGCTCTTTCTTCAGTTCAGTCAACAGTCTGGAAACATCTCGGCTGGCGCTACGGTAATCCTTGTCACCTCTGCGGCGGGCATCGAAATCTTCGTAGAAAGTCGGTAGGGTAATGACGCCTACCTTATTGGTCACATCACCATTCTTTACCTGCAATACGGTCTTCTTCGCAGCCTGCTTCTCCAGGTTAATGGTATTGCGAACAAGGCTGATCTCGCGATGTTTGCCATCAGGTCCGGCGTCGGATGGAAATATGCTGAGACGAACCACCGTGTCTTTTGTGCCCCGGATGAGTTTTACCACATCTGGAAGCGGCGTTCCGACAACGTCGACCATTTCGCCGTCCTTGCCCTGTGCAACGCCAACGATTCTGTCACCCACGCCCAATTGCCCGGATAGCTGAGCTGGACCACCTGCGACCAGCTCGCGAATGGTTGTGTACTCTTCGCGCTCCTGTAGGACAGCGCCGATTCCTACCAGCGAAAGACGCATGGAAATATCAAAATCCGACGCCGCCGTAGGTCCAAAATAGTCCGTATGAGGCTCTATCGAGTTTGTATAGGCATTCATGAATATCTGGAAAACATCTTCACTTTTGTATTTGTAGGCGCGGGAAAGCGAATTGGCGTAACGCTTTTCGAGCGTTTTGCGGATGGTTGCATCATCATTTCCAGCCAACTTCAAACGCAGCCAATCATTCTTGACGCGCTTGCGCCATAGATCGCGACTTTCTGCTTCGGTCTTCGGCCATGCCTCATCGTCACGAACAATTGGAAAATCTTCCTTGGTGCTGAAATCGAAATTTTGCTTCAGCAAGTCGCGAGCATAGTTGAGACGTTCCACCACGCGCTGTTCGTAAAGGTTGAAAATGGTAAAAGGGATCGTCAGATCCTCACCATAAATACCGTCATCCAGCTTGTCTTTATCGGCATTGAAGACATCAATATCCGCTTGCGAGAAGAAAAACTTCTCCGGATCAAGCGATTTGATATAGCGATTGAGGATTTTCTCGGAAAGCTCGTCGCCCAGTGGCACAGTCTTATAGTGATATTGGATAAGAAATTGCGCGCTTAAATGCGCAGCTTGCGCCTGCTCAGTCAAAGGCTTCAGTACCGGTGGCGCACCGCTCTCCAGAGCAAAGGCAGAGGTTGCCAATCCAATGAAAACCAGAAAAAAGCCGATTTTAGTACGCATATGATTTTCTATCCAATATCTGTGCTTATCGAGACTGTATTACGTCTGTATCGCGTTTGTTCACGTCCGGCCAGAAATTAAAGGCGCAGGCGTTACCAAAAATTGCTTTGCTCTGGATAGATGCAACCATCCTGTGCCATAGCCCTGACAGGCTAACTGGAAACTCTGTTGTCAATGCGATCAATTGTTCCGTTACTTCTGTTTATTGCTACATTCACATTGGCACTCGGTCTGACCATGCCCCTGATGAATGTCAGTAAACTGTATTTCTTTGAAGAAAACCCGTCACTGCTCGGTATCATACAATCCCTATGGGGCGGCGGCGATCAACTGCTCGCAATAATTGTCGCACTCTTTTCCGTCGTTTTGCCAATCACAAAGCTTGGAGTGGCTCAAATGACGGCTCTGCAGACCACCCCCGCAAGACACAAATGGCGCCATTCCGTTGCGTTCCTGTCGAAATGGTCAATGTTGGACGTGTTATTGGTGGCTTTGGTGATTTTCGGCGCCAAGACCAGCGGCCTCGCCACTGCGATTGCTCAACCTGGCCTGTGGTTTTTCACCATATCCGCCATACTTTCGGCTGTTGCCACCCATTTCGTTGTGCGCAAGGATGCCGAAAACTAGCGACTGACTGCCCCTACGATACACAAGCAAACCGGTCAAAAAGGAAAAGGCCGATCCGAAGACCAGCCTTTTCCACGTTTATAGGCACCATCATCTAATGACGATATTGCTGTATCCGGGTCGTTCGAAGACCTGCCAAGCCGTGATCCGAGATCGACGACTGCCAGGACAGGAACTCTTCCACCGTTAGTGTATAGCGTTGGCAGGCTTCCTCAAGACTGAGAAGACCGCCGCGTACAGCGGCAACCACCTCGGCCTTGCGGCGAATTACCCAACGCCGCGTGCTAGCGGGTGGAAGATCGGCGATGGTCAGCGGGCTGCCATCCGGGCCGATTACATATTTTACTCTCGGTCGAACAAGATCGGTCATTGTACTCTCTACACTTAACTTCAAGACCTATCGCAGCTGACAATACATGCAGGGCTTTAATAATTGACTAAACACGTAGTCACTCTCTGGTAACTTCGGTTAATGGAATCATATTGTTTTTGTTAAACTTTAGCCGAACCCGCCAAGCAGCTGATCAAAGTTCCGGACAAGCAGGCGAAACAGACTTCGCGGGAAAAAATAGTTGTGATGCCGGTTCTTGTTGGCAGGCTCTCCCATTTCACCTATATAGAGCGGACATCAGCCATGCGCTTTTATGCCGCTGCATCCAATTGGAATTGCTTATGACACTGAACAGTCTCGATCTACCGGCTCGGCCGGAAGACACTCGTATCGTCGTTGCCATGTCCGGCGGCGTGGATTCCTCTGTTGTCGCAGGCATTCTTAAACGCCAGGGCTATGACGTTGTTGGCGTGACCTTGCAACTTTATGATCATGGCGCCTCGACTCACCGTGCTGGTTCCTGTTGTGCCGGCCAGGATATCGAAGACGCGCGCAGGGTTTCCGAGCGCATTGGCATCCCCCACTACGTACTCGATTACGAAGCGCGCTTTCGTGAAGCAGTCATTGATCCCTTCGCTGCCAGCTATGTTAGCGGCGAAACGCCGATTCCATGCGTGTCCTGCAATCAGACCGTGAAGTTTGCCGATCTGTTGCAAACAGCCCGTGACCTCGGTGCCGACGCCCTTGCAACGGGTCATTATATTCGCAGCCGTGCAAATGGTGCGCACCGCTCGCTGTTCCGTCCCGTAGACACCGATAAAGACCAGAGCTATTTTCTGTTCGCCACAACGCAGGAACAAATCGATTATTTGCGCTTTCCACTCGGTGGACTGACCAAGGCGGAGACGCGTGCCATCGCCGAAGAACTTGGCCTGACCGTTGCCAATAAGCAGGATAGCCAAGACATCTGCTTTGTCCCGCAAGGCAAATATTCCGACATTATCTCGAAATTAAAGCCGGAAGCGGCAAATCCCGGCGACATTGTCCATATAGATGGCCGCGTGCTTGGGCGGCATGAGGGTATTGTCCATTACACTATCGGTCAGCGTCGCGGAATTGGCGTCGCCACAGGCGATCCATTGTATGTCGTGCATCTCGACGCTGCCAATGCGCGCGTGGTCGTTGGGCCACGCGAAGCGCTTGAGACCCGAAAAGTCTATTTGCGCGACGTCAATTGGCTCGGCGATGAAGCATTGACCGACATCTCGGAAAACGGTGTCGAAATTTATGCCAAAGTGCGTTCAACACGCCCGCCCCGCCCTGCAGTTCTACATCATCAGGCTGGTGAAACATGGGTGGAACTGGTTGATGGCGAAAGCGGTATTGCACCGGGCCAGGCCTGTGTTCTTTATTCCGACGACAGCAACACAGCCCGCGTTTATGGCGGCGGCTTCATCGGCCGTTCGGAACGCGCTCCACAGGCCGAAGCCATGCTCAAGAAGCTGGCCGCACAGAGCAGTCTGCACGCCTGATCACATCATCATATTTGAGAAATTGGGGCCTCAGGCCCCTTTTTCATGAAAGTCCCGGATTGTAGCAATGATCCTGTCTTGATCATCCGCGCTGAGATAAGGATGCATCGGCAGGCAGAGTATATTCTTCGGCAAAGTTTCTGAAACCGGAAGCCCGCCCGGTGCGCGGCCATAATGCTTATATGCATCCTGCAAATGCAGAGGCTTCACGTAATAAATAACCGAAGGAATGCCGTTCGCTTGCAGATGTGCTTTCAGCCCATCACGGTTTTCAGTTTCGATAGCATATTGTGCCCAGGCTGAACGCGAACCTTCCGGCATGACAGCAACCTTCGCAATATCCTTCAAGCCTGCAGCATAGCGCTTGGCAACAACCTGCCGCGTTTCCATCTCATCTTCAAGAATTGCCAGTTTTTCGATGAGGATCGCCGCTTGAATCGTATCCAGTCGCGAGTTCAGGCCGATGCGCACATTGTCATATTGGGTTTCGCCTTTGCCGTGGAAAAGCACGGACCGCATTATTTCGGCCAACTCGCCATTATTGGTAAACATCGCGCCGCCATCGCCATAGCAACCAAGTGGCTTTGCCGGATAGAAACTGGTTGCGCCGACGTCTCCAAAGGCACCGCACATGGCATTGTCACGTTTGCCGCCAATAGACTGCGCAGCATCCTCGATAACAAACAGGCCTTCTTTGGCGGCGACTGCCGAAATGGAGGTGTAATTCGCAGCCAGGCCAAACAAGTCAACGGGAATAACCGCCTTAGGCTGCAACCGGCCTTCGGCCCGGACCGCATCAACCGCTGCCTGCAATTGCTCAACATTAATGTTGTAGGTGTCGGGATCGACATCGATAAACACCGGCTCCGCACCGACCAATGCAACAACTTCGGCTGTTGCAGCAAAGGTAAAGCTTGGAACAAACACCGCATCGCCAGGACCAATGCCCTTGGCCATCAGCGGAATTTGCAGCGCATCCGTGCCGTTAGCGCAGGCAACGACGTGTTCAACGCCGATATAATCGGCCAGGCGTTTCTCAAATTCGGCGACTTCCGGACCGAGAATATATTTGCCTTCACGCACCACTTTAGCGATGGCCGCGTCAAGTTTGCCGCTAATCCGTTCACGCTGTGCGCCGAGATCGATGAACTGCATCATTGCTCCAATAAAAGTTTCCCGCGAATCCATTGCGGGCGAGATCTAGGCAACTCTTTAAAAGGGCGGATCGACAACCGCCAGATGTTGCCGTTCAAAGTTTGCCTCTTCTTGTAACAAGGCGTGGGCGTTCTAACAACGCCGATCCCGGAGGGCAAGGAAGGTTAGCCGGCCTTGTTGTGAGCCACGGTGCCTGCCGTCAGGATACGCAAGACGCGAACGGCCTCTTCGCCATCGGTTTTCGGCTCTTCACGCGTTTGAATGCTGTGAATGAAGCTTTGGCATTCGCGCGTCAGCGGCATTCCTTGCGCGACCTTGATATAGCTCGGCTCTTCCGTGGTCGAAGCCCACTGGCCATTATCCTGCCAGATCGAATGTTTGTAGACAGCCAGCTTGCGGTCCCACGGCTCCATATCGTCGAAAACTGCCATGGCCTTGGTCCCGACCACCGTCAAGCGGCGCTCACGATAGGGATTAAGCCGCGAGGCAAACAGATGTCCCCGCACATTATTTGGAAAGCGCAGATGAAGATGGGCGAAATCACTCAAATGATCCAGAACCGCTGCACCCTCGCCCCGCACTTCCAATGGCTCCGTACCGGTGATTGCAAGAATCATCGACAAGTCATGCGGCGCAAGATCCCATAGCGCATCATTTTCCGTATGAAATTTTCCAAGACCCAGTCTGTGCGAGTGGATATAGCGAACATCACCAAGATCGCCGACCTTGATCAATTCCAGCAACTTCTCAAAGGCCGGATGAAAACGAAGAACATGGCCAACCATGAAGATGCGATTATTATCGCGGGCAGCCTTCACGGCTGCCTCCGCATCAGGCACGGTCAAGGCAATCGGCTTTTCGACAAGAACGTCTTTACCGTTGTTTACGGCGCGTATTGCGGCTGCAGCGTGAAACTGCGGCGGCAGTGCCATGACGATGGCATCAACGTCAGGATGAGTGAAAAGGTCTTCGACCTCAATATGCAATACACCCTGCTCGGCAGCAAAGCCCGCAGCGCGATCGCTATTTTGATCAGCCACGGCGTAAAGCGCGCCGAGGCTTTTCAACGTACGGATATGATTGCTGCCCCAATAACCACAACCGAGTACTGCAATTCGTGGAGCCATCTTTTCAGCCTTGTTCATGTCCGCATGCAATATCTGGAGCAACTAACGAACACAAGTGTTGCAAACATGGCTACCAAAGAATTCAACCCATACAGTGGACAAGCATGGTAAATATTGTTGTGTCCAACGGCGAAAAGGAACGCGATTGGATAAGTTTTCCCGGTTTTTCATAGACGGTAACTGTGATGAATCGGTTTTCGGACAATTTCTGGACTTGCTGGCAGAGAAGATTGCTTGACAGGCCCATTCCACCCACATATATCCGCCCACGTCCCTGTCGCCCGTCTTCGGCGAATGACAGTGCGCTCCCAGGTCAGCTTTATGAGGCAGCCATTTACGGGTCGCAAGACATATGGGGCGAAGTAGCTCAGTAGGTTAGAGCAGAGGAATCATAATCCTTGTGTCGGGGGTTCGAATCCCTCCTTCGCTACCATTCCCCTAAAGAGTAGGTATTTCAATACGTTATAGTGAAATGACTGTAGCACGCCACGCTGTAGCTGTAGCGCGCCGCGCGTTTCTGATTTTTTGCCACCCGATTTTAGAACAGACGCTTTTTTTGAAGGGCCTTAAAGTTCTCCTTAAAGGCCCTTCAAAGCATCTTTGATTCTCACAGATCGCAACGGGCTATGTTTTTGTCGCCACTGTAGGGTGACCTGATTTGCAGCTTCCAGCCCTCAATCATCCATCGGAGCAGTTCTCAAAACCGCCAACATAGGCGGGGAAGGCATGGCTAAGCTCTGCGCCACTTTTCCAGCTTACCGGTAGGCGGCGGGCGGCCTGCCGTTTCGACGTAAATGCCCGCTTCCTTGGCCCCTCAATAAAGGCCATGCGAGCAACGCCGGGGGACATTTTGCCATCATAACATTTGACGAGCGTGTGCTTGGCTATATCCAGCTTTCGGTATCTGTGCCCGGACACTCGTTCACAATGAACTCCGCCGCCTGCATGACTGAGGTTATGACCTTCATCTTGCTGAATTGACTTAGCAAATATGCTTATTTGAGCAATATTTTCTGACGGTATGTTTGATGTTACGCTCAATGAAAATACTTTGGGGAGTGCGGCCAGCGGGTAGGCAAACGCAACCGAGATTGCGAAGTACAGCATGAGATCGTCCAACCTTGTCAAGGAGAGCAAATGTCTACAATCACCACCAATGACGGCGTCGAGATATTCTATAAGGACTGGGGCACCGGCCAACCTATTGTCTTCAGTCACGGTTGGCCACTCACGGCCGATGACTGGGATGCACAGATGATATTCTTCGTGAATCATGGCTTTCGCGTCATTGCACATGATAGGCGCGGACACGGCCGCTCCGCTCAGGTCGGTGATGGTCACGACATGGATCACTACGCCGATGACCTTGCCGCACTGACGGAAAAACTTGACCTTAGAAACGCCATTCACGTCGGGCATTCGACTGGCGGCGGTGAGGTGGTACACTATATCGCGCGCCACGGCGAATCCCGGGTAGCAAAGGCAGCCATTCTAAGTGCCGTACCACCGCTCATGGTGAAAACCGATGCCAATCCGGATGGCTTGCCGAAAGATGTATTTGATGGTTTTCAAGCACAGCTCGCTGCGGGCCGTAGTGAATTCTATCATGCCGTGGCTGCGGGCCCCTTCTATGGCTACAATCGGCCAAACGCCAAACCTTCGGATGCAGTGATCAATAATTGGTGGCGTCAGGGAATGATGGGTGGTGCCAAGGCACATTACGATGGAATTGTTGCTTTCTCGCAAACCGATTTCACCGAAGACCTCAAGAAAATCACGGTTCCCGTGCTTGTGATGCACGGCGACGATGATCAGATTGTGCCCTATGCTGATTCAGCACCATTGTCGGCAAAGCTTTTGAAGAACGGGACGCTGAAGACCTACGAAGGCTTTCCGCACGGGATGCCGACGACACACGCCGAGATCATAAACTCGGATCTTCTGGCATTTTTTCGGTCATGATGCGCGATAGGGCCGACCAACTAATCGGCCCTGCCACCTCCAACCTTTTGCTCTGGGTAATGGGCCATCCCGCTTGGGAACGACGATCATCATGAACCATCGCCCTCGGATGCCGCAGGCACGATCGACATAGGCGAATTCCCGGAAAATTGTCCATGGCATCTTCGTGCTCCGCCGGAATCGTTGCATCCGGGCTTTTCTGGCGTGATTTGTATTGTTGCCCCCAATCATTGCTCCTAGGTTTCCAGGAGTTTCATATTGCAGGGGGATGAATTCATCGACACTCCGGTAGAAAATGACAGCGACCCAATTGGAACCGCGTTAAAAGATGTTTGGATAAACATCCAAGGTTGGGTAGGCAGCCGGGTACCCCATGTTCTGAAGCTCATCAGGGAGATTCAGCTGGAAGATAATGTCGTTGGCGATATCGTGGAAATCGGTGTGCACCACGGCAAACTATTTTTCCTTATGGCTTCCACAGCAAGACCGAATGAGAAATGCATTGCCATCGACCTTTTTGACGACCAGGAGAAAAATCTTGATCATAGCGGGAAAGGGTCATTGTCGATGTTTAACCAGCATCTCGACAGTTATTTTTCCCACCTGAAGCGGCAGGTCACAGCAATTTCGGCTGACAGCATGTCATTTACACCGGCAACCATCCGACAACGGCTAAAAAGCTCTGGTGTGCGACTTTTTTCGGTCGATGGCGGTCATACGGTCAAGCATGTAATCAATGATATGACGCTCGCTCAGGAAATGATCGTACCCGGCGGCGTCATCCTGCTTGATGATTTCCTCGGTCCACATTGGCCTAGTGTTTCGGAAGGCTTCTTTGAATATATGCGCGTTGCAAACCGCCGCCTTGCACCATTTCTGATTTTTCAGAACAAGCTCTTTCTAACCACCTATTCTGAGCACCCTCAACTATTGGCCAAGTTCCGTAAGCTAATTGATCGCGATCTGATGCATGAGGTTCATACGAACAAATGGCGATATGCACAGATCGGCGAGCATACGGTGCTTTGTTTCGCCTAGAGCAAATTTTGCGCCGGCCGATTGGCTCAACAATCCTGTTTCAGTTTGATATGACTGCCGAGTCGGCGTTGGTCCGTTGTTCAGAGGGAGAGAGAAGCAATGAAGGTTCTGTTTATGGCGTCAGCCATATTTCTCGGAGGAATTTCACTCGCACATTCTCAGCAAAACTGTGGCGATAAGACCAATCAGACCGACATGAATATTTGTGCCGGGCAAGCTTATTCCAAAGCTGACGGAGAACTCAATTCGGTCTACAAGCAGATTGCAGGACGATTAAAGGGTGATCCGGACACCGCAAAACTCTTGGTGGCTGCACAAAAAGCCTGGATTGGATTTCGAGACGCGGAATGCAACTTCTCAAGTTCGACTGTTCAAGGTGGAACAGCATACCCTTTTATCTCGAATTCTTGCCTCTATAATAAAACTCGATCCCGTATTCAGGAATTGAAACTATACCTCAAATGCACGGATGGAGACATGGACTGTCCTGTTCCAGCAAAATAGCGAGGCAACAAGGAGGTCCAATGTTTGATCATGTCAAATTCGGCGTTAGCGATTATGCTGCGAGCAGGGCATTTTTTGTCGAGGCATTAAAACCGCTGGGAGTAACTATCGTCGCCGAGGGCGAGCCTTCATACGGTATTGAGCTTAGCGCTGGGAGCGAGGCTTCATTGTGTCTGTTCGAAACCCAGGAAAAGCCAGCGCATATTCATTTGGCTTTCGCGGCAAAAACCCGCCAGGAAGTCGACGCGTTTTATCATGCAGCTTTGGAAGCTGGAGGCAAAGATAATGGTGCGCCTGGTCTTCGCCCCCATTATCACGTCAATTATTATGCTGCCTTTGTCATCGACCCTGACGGACATAATATCGAGGCCGTTTGCCACGCGCCGGAGGCATAACGCTCATAACCCGGTATCACCGGATACCGGGGTCGCTTAAACTTCACGCTTTAAACGTCATCTGATAGTTCGCTGTTGCGAAACGATGCGACGAAAACTTCTGCGTCAGCCGTAGGTTGGGCACTGCCGCGCTTATGCCAGCGGCCATTTACCAAGTCTTCAAAGGATAATGTACGACGGTCGTATTATGACGCGTCAAGACGCAATCTGTATAGATTTATAAGTCTCCAAAAGGCTTATCTCGGATCAACGTCGTAATTTGGCAATGATTTACAGCCGTTCATGAGAATTCCGACGAGTTTTGTAAGCAATGGAACCATTCCGCAGCTATCGAATATAGCGTTGTGTAACAGTCACTTTGAAGAGAGCGTCCCTTGGAAAAATGGTTGCTGATTTCGAACTGCAATACATATGGATTGGCAAACTCCTTAAAGCTTCTCAGTAACAGTTTCACCTTGGACTGTTTCGATGTCTTCGAACTGATGAAAAATCTCGAAAAGTACAAGGAAACCATGCCGGGATATGATAGGGTTATTATAAATCCTGCCATTCAATTCGTAGAATATGATTTTTCTCTTCTGAAAAACGTCAGCCGAATTCCCGGTATCGACTTTGATGCCTATCATCCGGATCTTTGTTATCTTTTTGCGGACGGACAGCGCATTTATGGCCCGACGGCCGGCTATCATTCCATGCTGGTTTTTGCCGCTTTTGAAGCGGGCTATAGTGTCGAGAAAACCGAGCGACTATTTCGGCGGGAAATATTCGAGCAGTGCGGATTTCTTTCACGATGGGAGCCGGAACGGGACCGGCTTATGAAAGTTTTTTCATTCTTCAATCTCGATATAGCAGCGCCCTTCAGATCATGGTCTCGCGGCCAGTCCTTCATGTATGGCCTCGGTCACCCAAAGGCTGGGCCAATTCACGATGTTGCGAGAGTATTTCTTGAATCGATCGGCATTGAGACAAACAAATCTGACCTTGTACCCCACGACACCTTGGTCGACGGCATATGCCTTCCAGTCTACCCGGAAATTGCGGAAACATTCGGCTTTCGCGGATCGCGCATGTTCAAGGTTCTGGGCGAATACCGATTGATGTCACTGGAAGAGTTCATTCAAAAAAGTTTTGAGGTCTATTCCAAATGGGCACCGGGCGAAGTTGCAGCCGAATATTTCTTTGCTGACCGATACAATCACGTCAAAAATATCATAGCGGAGGCGGACAAATGACCAACCCCTACGTCGGAATCAAGGATTATCAGTTGTGGCGGCGTTCGGTTGCGCGAGTGGAAACCCATCTTTTTGATCCGGTTGAAAATCCCCGGTACAAAATCGACAGTGCAATGAAAATTGCCACGGCCGGAAGCTGTTTCGCCCAACATATCTCTCGTCAGATGCAGCGGATAGGTTTCCATTATCTGATTGCAGAATCCGGTGAAGACCTGCCCCCTCAGGAGCGTATTTCCCGCAATTTCGGGGTGTTTTCTGCGCGTTACGGAAATCTCTATACTGCCCGCCAGCTCTTGCAACTTTTTGAGGAAGTTTTTGAGGGAAGAACACCACTGGAAACCGCCTGGCGGCGTAAGGACGGCAAATTTGTCGATCCATTTCGTCCGCTCATTGAGCCGGACGGCTATGAGACGGAAGAAGCCGTCAGGGAAGCACGCCGCGCCCATCTTAAAGCAGTTAAATCCGTATTTCTCGATTCAGATGTTTTCGTTTTCACGCTCGGTCTGACCGAAGCATGGCGATCGAGATCCGATGGCTCTGTTTTTCCGCTGGCACCTGGCGTCAGCGCTGGTGCTTACGATGCTGAAAAATACGAGTTCATCAATTTCAACGTTGCTGACGTTGATATGGATATGACTCTTTTTCTGGAAAAGCTGAAAGCGGTCAATCCTCGCGTTAAGGTGCTGCTCACTGTCTCTCCAGTACCGCTAGTCGCTACCTATGAAGACCGAAGTGTCCTTGTTTCCACCACCTATAGTAAATCCGTTTTGCGGGTAGTTGCCGAACAGATGTTGGCGCGTTTTGATTGGGTGGACTATTTTCCCTCCTACGAGATCATAACCGGCAGCTATGCGGGCGGCTTGTATTATGAGGACGATTATCGAGAGGTAAACTCAATCGGTGTGGCGCATGCCATGCGCTGCTTCGTCAAAAATTATGTGTCTCAACCGGAAGAAGAAAAGACGGCGGCGACAATGTTGCCCCTTCCGGAAGCACCGCAACGCAATGTCATTTGCGATGAACGCGAGATCGAGATGATGCGCCCGTAACCCCGAACTCGAGAACCTGTCATGGATAATTGGCTACTCGTTTCCAACTGCAATACATTCGGACTCGCGAACTCATTGCGATTGCTCACCAATGGCATCAAGATCGATCACGCCGACTATTGGTCGTTCCGCAACAAGCTTGATGACTATAAACAAACGCTGTCCCAATATGCGAAAGTAATCATTCACCCCGACATTAATGGCCTCGCCTATGATTTTTCAGCATTGGACAATCTCAGCAAGATACCGTCCATAAAGTTTGATGCTTATCACCCGGACCTTTGCACGGTGGTAGCGCGGGGAGCAATGTTGGATAGCCCCTTGGGGCCATTCCATTCAATGATTGTGCTTGCCGCCTATCAAGCCGGATACGATGTTCAAACAACAACGGCGCTCTTTCGTCGCGACGTATTTGAACGATGCGGTTATTTCACACGATGGGAAATCGAGCGAGATCAGCTTCTGAAAACCTTCATGAATCACGGGCTCGATATTTCGGGCAAATTCAGGGTTTGGACACGCGGCGATTGCTTCATGTACGGAATCAATCACTCCAAGGCGCGTCCGATACACGATATCGCGCAATTATTTCTTGAAAAATGCGGCATCGAACCCAATTGCACAGATCTTGTGCCAGCAGACGTGATGACTTCAGGAGCATGCTATCCGGTCTACCCGGAAATAGGAGAAGTTTTCGGCGTGAGAGGCTCTTACATGTTCAAGGTGCCCCAGGAATATAAACAAATTTCCCTGGAGCAATTCATCGAACAGAGCTTCGGAATATACTCCAGATTGGCGCCGGACCCATTTCTTCCCGAAGTTCAGTACACCAACCGCCACAACTTGGTAAAATCAGTTCTTATGGAGGCGCTGCATTGATGCCATTTAATACTGAGAATACTTTGCTGAGATATATGTAAAATACTTTTAATTGCCTGAAATGAGTTGACTGGATCGAGGGGAACTCCATGCGCAATACAAATGAAGACTGGGAGAAACTGGCTCAAGACAATGCCTATTGGGCCGTATTGACAGAAGACCAGTTCAAGTCGAAAAAATTGACAAAAAAAGATGCAACTGAATTCTTCGCCACAGGTCAGACTGATATCGCCAATTTGTCCAAGCTTATTAAAAGTCTGGTTCCGGAATTTGAGGTTCCCACTGAATCGATCATTGATTTTGGCTGTGGGGTAGGAAGATTGCTGATCCCCCTCGCCGAGCAGTCAAAAAATGCCATTGGCATCGATATTTCTGAAACGATGCGAAATATTGCGCTGAAAAATTGCGCCAATCGCGGGTTGAAAAACGTGCGCTGCGTCGAGTCACCCGAGGTCCTTGTCAAGGAAGGTGTCAAAGTCGATTGGCTCAATAGCTATATTGTTTTGCAACACATTGAACCGCGCCGTGGCTATTTTATCATCAATGATCTTTTGCAATGTGTGAAGAGTGGCGGCGTTGCTTCGCTGCACGTTCCGCTGTTCAAAACCGCAAACCGCGCCGAGTATTATAACGACCGGATGATGTATTTCCGCAATGATTACTACAAAAATGAAACCGTTTTCATCGACAGGGATAATTATGATCACCCTGATATTCAAATGTATGATTACGACGCGAACACGGTGATGGCGCTGTTTCACAAGAACCAGATGACCGATGTACATCTGATCCATGACCGTTCAACGACGGGAATTCACGCTTATTATTTCATAGCCCGGCGAGCCTGATCCTGTGAGCCTTGGTCACTGATTTCTGAAGTAACGTGATGGCAACATGACTGATCTTGGCGATATTCTGAATTGTTATAAATTCATCCTCGGACGTGATGCCAACGTCGAGGAGAAATTGAAAATATCGGACAATCTGTCCTCTCTTTGCACGATTTCCCTTGAGCAGCACCGCAGAAACTTCTTCGCCTCATCCGAATTTCATCAGCGCCATGCCGAGATCATATTCAACAATTTTGTGCCCAAAAGCGTCGAGTTGCTGTTCGAGACGACCAACAGTTTCAAGATATATCTCGATCTGCGTCAGTATCACATGACGTTTGGTATTTTCAGCGGCGGATATGAGAAGTTTGACATCGACATCATGAAAGCTGTCACACCGGACAATGGTACATTTTTCGATGTAGGCGGCAATGTCGGCTATTACTCGCTTTCGATTGCTACAAAGCCGGGGTTCAACGGGAAAGTGGTCTCGTTTGAACCGCTACCTCATCTATGGAATCTTTTCAGCAAGTCGATCCTTGCAAACAAGCTTTCGAAAACGGTCAAAGTATATCAACTGGCTCTCGCAGATCAGCCTGGCGAGATGGAACTCAACACAGCGGAATATTCGGTCAATGCCGGAGCGACAAGTCTGGTAGCGGGGTCAGGCAATACAAAATCCGAGCGGAGCACAAAGGTGGAGACACTGGACGTGATGGCAAAAGGGCTAAAGCCGGATTCCATCAAGGTCGATATTGAAGGCGCAGAGGGCCTGTTTTTGGATGGCGCAACAAACACGATCCCGGCATACAGTCCCACAATGCTCATCGAGATAAACCGCGACGTTCTTGCCAATTTGTCAAAGACGACGCCCGGCGGAATTTACGACAGGCTGATAGGTTGGGATTATCAGATATGGGAAGTTCTGAATGGGAGGATCAATCGATTGCCCGACGTTCAGGCAATCGATTTCGCTTTTCCATCCGGACGGGTTGCCAATATTCTGGCCATTCATCCAAGCCGCAAGAAAGAAGTAGCCAGGCAGTTGGCCAAACTATCGCTGAAGCTATAATATTCAGGCAGCCCCATATCTGCTGCGCAGATGCCCTATGAAGTGGCTGGCATCCAACTTTTCACCAGTAGCCCGCTCAAGCAGCTCCGGCGTGGACCAGCGTGAGCCTTGCGACCAGATTTTCTCACGTCGCCAATCATTGATCTTCGTGAAGTTGCCTTCCGCAAGATCGTTGTTCGCTGTCGGGTAGTCGCGTATCAGCGCGGCCCATTGCTGTGCTGCCATCATTGCGCCGAGCGTGTATGAGGGGAAATAACCAAAAGCACCCGCGGGCCAATGCACATCCTGCATCGGTCCATCCCCCGGTGTATCAATCGTGGATAGACCCAGATATTCACGCATTTTCGCGTCCCACGCTTCCGGAAGATCGATGGTTTGCAGTTTGCCCGCAATAATCTCTTCTTCCAGCTCATATCGCAGGATAACGTGAAGCGGATAAGTCACTTCGTCCGCATCGACGCGGATCAACCCGCGCCCTACATGATGCACATGCGGAAGGATGTCTTCCAAAGACCATGTCTCATTCAGATATTGGGCAATAACCGGGAGTGCCCACCGCCAAAATGCCGGATTGCGGCCTATCTGTTTCTCCACGAAAAGGCTTTGACTCTCATGCATTGCCATTCCCCGTGCTCTGCCGAGCGGCCAATGCGACCATTCTTTCGGTAGATTCTGCTCGTAAAGCGCATGACCTGTCTCGTGCAGGACGCCCATGAGCGCTGAAAGGAATTCGCTTGTCTTGTAACGCGTGGTGATACGCACATCGCTTGGCACGCCGCCACAAAACGGATGATGTGAAACTGAAAGACTTCCGTGCGCCAAATCAAAGCCGGTTGCCGCCATGATTGCCAGTCCGAGCTCTCGCTGTTTTTCGACGGGATAAACTCCGGACAAAGCTTTTACGGGGCGTTTGGCCGCCCTCTCCTCCTGAACAGCCAATGCCTCGGAAACAAAATCTTTCAGGAAATTTTTCAACTCCGAGAAAACCGGACCAATCGTGGCGGTACGGGCACCCGGATCATGTTGCTCGATCATTGCATCATAAGGCGTAAGTCCTAACGCCTGTGCACGCAGAGCCGCCTCCTCACGGGCCAGTGCAATAACGCCGTCGAGCGCGGGCACAAAACCAGCCCAATCGTTTTTTGCCCGCAGGTCCCGCCATAATTGTTCACAGCGCATCCGCGCATTTGTCTGACGCTCGACAAACTCAACAGGCAGGCAAGTCAGATTTGTGTAATGGCGCCGGAACTCACGCACGGCGGCAAGCTGTTCATCACCAAGCGTTTGCGCTTCAGCATCAGCAATCCAATCGGCGATTTCTGGAGCTGTTGCTTGTCTGTGATACATTCCCGCAAGCGCTGCCATTGCTTCGGCACGTTTTTCACCACCTCCGACGGCCATGTGCGTGGCCTCATCGGCCCCCAGAATTGCCAGCGCATGCTCAAGCGCTTCGAGCTTGCGGCCATGATCGTCGATTTTCTGGAAGGACATTCTGTTTCTCGCATAACTGATTCAACTCAATATCGGACAGGACTCCAATTTTCTTCCAAGTGCAAGATTGAACTCACCCATGTGGGTGTTGAGCACCATGCCGTTGATACACAGTTTATCGCGTGCCCCACTTGCCGCTGCGCGATTTCCGCATTACCTCTGCTGAAAAATCAGTGCACTTCAATCGCTTGATGCGATGACGGAAAAAGAGGAACGTCGCTATGCCCACAATCAATCTGGCAATCGTCGGCGTTGGCAAAATTGCCCGGGATCAACACCTGCCTTCCATAGAGAGAAATGCTGACTTCACGCTGGTGGCCGCAGCAAGCCGCAACGGCACTGTAGACGGCATCCCCAATTTTACCACCATGAAGGCCATGTTCGAGGCCGTCCCGACTATCGACGCTGTGTCCTTATGCATGCCGCCGCAGTTTCGTTACGACGCCGCTTACGAAGCCATTCTAGCGGGCAAGCACGTCTTTCTTGAGAAGCCGCCGGGGGCGACGTTGAGCGAAGTTGAGAGCCTGGCATCTTTGGCAAATGAAAAAGGCGTTTCGCTCTTTGCCAGTTGGCACTCCCGCTATGCTCCCGGTGTCGAAGCAGCGAAATCCTTCCTTGGCTCCAATACGCTCCAAAGTGTTCACATCGTCTGGAAGGAGGATGTCCGGCATTGGCACCCCAACCAGGACTGGATCTGGCAGGCTGGCGGCCTTGGCGTTTTTGATCCGGGCATTAATGCCCTGTCGATCCTTACCCATATCATGCCAAACCCGGTATTCATCAGAAGCGCGACACTGGAATTTCCAGAGAACCGGCAAGCGCCGATTGCTGCCGATCTGAAAATGACCAGTGCTATTGGGACGCCTGTTCATGCAGAATTCGACTGGCGCCAAACTGGCAAGCAGACATGGGATATCATAGCCGAAACATCTGCTGGCCAGATGATCCTGATTGATGGAGGATCGAAGCTTACCATTGGCGGCAAGGCTGTTACCTTGCCGGAAGAAGCCGAATATCCTGAGCTTTACCGGCGCTTTGCCAATCTGGTAAAGAATGGCAAATCCGATGTCGACATCGCCCCGTTACGTCATGTGGCAGACGCATTCATGATGGGTGAGCGCGCCTTTGTAGAGCCCTTTCACGATTGAAAATTCAAGCATCGCGCCACAACCGCGATTTGATGTATAAATAACTGACGACATTCTGAAAGCAATGAAAGCTCCCGATGGAACCGACCGAACCGGAACAGATTGACGAAGATGCGAACTGGGAGGCATTGACCAATTTCATCGAGGAGTCGGGCATTAACATTGATCGCGGGCAACGTTGCCGTTTTGATGCGTTGGTTTCATTTCGCAGCGACAGAAATGTAGATGAACAGACGCGGGTCCATATCAGCTTTCGCGATGATGATGTCTCGGCGATTCGCTTCAGTGAAGCCGGTCAACTCAATCCAGTCTTCGTTCATACGGAATTCCGCATGACTACATCCATTATCAAGTTTGAGAATAGCGAATTGAAGATAATGGGAACATCGCCAAAAGTCGGCCGCTATAAAGTGCGCATTTTGCCGAATTAGAGCCTTAGGGTCCGGACCCTATGACTTGGTTCGATCCGAGTCTTTTTCTTGCATCAAAATACGGTCAATCATCTCTACGCGATCTCTGCGACGTTGGAGGCGTTTGCCGACAAAGCCAAACCATCTGGGCTTGTTGCGCGCCTCACGACTTGCCTGAAGCTGCTCTATGTAAACTGCGTCTACCGGAACATTCGACAAACGATCAAATATCCAACAAAAAGCCACTGGAATATGCCGGACGTCGAATTGCGGAGCATCTGCAGCGGCATCTTCTGCTATGATTTGCTCCAATACTACCTGATCCCAGATATCTGGATTGGCATTGCAACGATCCTTCCACATCTCCATCAGAATCAAAGCTGCCGGCGTATCATTGATCAGAATGGTTGCTGCGATCAGCTTTTTGACACGCGGATCATAATGTACTGCAACATCTCCCATATATTCTTCCAGGGCTGGCCATGGATCGCGGTGAAATACAGCATCGACGTCGACATAAAGCAAAGGACCTCGTCTTGCGCGACGTTCGTTGAACAAAAACTCCGCTTTCATGGAAGCGTTCCGCACCCAGCTCCCGGCACTGTCCACCGCCGTCATAGCCACGGATAACCCCAGCCGGATTGCCGAGGCCGACATACGTTGAGCTTCCCGCTCGTAAAATGAATCCCGCGTGTAAAAGGCCACAACCAAATTATTGCTTTGCTTGGTGCTTGCGGCACGAATTGCCGCTTCCTTGCTGTCAGGAAAATGAACGAGCATTGCCCGATGGGCTGATGACGAAGCTCGAAATCTATTTATCAATCTGGTGATCACAAATTTTTCTTTCCTGGGGTTCTCGTCAGCTTTAGAGATCAGAAACAAGACATTTGTCTGACTATCATTGCAAGCCGATTCGATTCCATAAATATTCCTCCTAAAGGACTTGGTCATGCCTCCTCTGGATACTTTAATTGCTTTTCTGGTAACCACTGCCGTCTTTGCTTTCATCCCCGGCCCGGCAATGCTTTACGCGGCTGCGCAAACAATAGCCCGTGGCCGCTGGTCAGGGCTTATGGCATCGCTCGGGATTCATCTTGGTGGATATATTCATGTCATCGCGGCAGCAGCGGGCCTTTCCGTGCTTTTTCACGCCGTTCCCCTGATCTACATGGTGGTTAAATTTGCTGGCGCAATTTATTTGATCTGGCTGGGAATTTCACTTTTCCGCACCAAAACACACAGTGAAATCGCGTCGGCTCCCATTGAACAAAAGTCTGGCAAGCGCGCCTTTCTCGAAAGCATAACCGTTGAGGTCCTCAATCCAAAAACGGCAATTTTCTTTCTTGCGTTCCTGCCTCAATTTATCGATCCCTCTGCTGCATTTCCTGTCTGGGTGCAGTTCGTTCTCCTTGGAACAATCGTCAACATGGTGTTTTCGTCCGCAGACCTTTTGTGCGTGTTTCTTGCGGGTGCAATGCTCAGCCGATTGCAACGCTCCAGCCGGGCTCAAAAGCTCATGCAACGTGCTGGTGGTGCCATTCTTGTGGGCCTTGGCGCACATCTCGCTTTGCAAAAAAGCTAGAAGCAAGGCTTATCGAGATGATCTTGCTTGGGATGTGTCGGGCTGGGCAAAAAAAGGCCCGGTCCACGTGGAGTGGAACCGGGCCGCATTTCGTTCAGATTTGATCAGGCCGCGTCCTGAATGGCGGCGAGCTTCCATTCTTGACCGCTCTCGCGCACAAATGTCCAAATTTCCGTTGTCTGGCTTGGTACGCCTTCGTCGCCATTGACCACGCGCCCTGTGTTGCGGTCGAGCATGGCATCAATGCTGGAATAGCGCAGCGCGGCTGTCGCATAATCCCTGTCACCCTCGGCCCATGCTTCAGCAATGTCGCTCTGGACGAGCTTGACATCGGTCACGCTGTTACGCAGTCCATCGGTGGCATTTTGACCAAGTTCCTCGGCAAGATACGACATGGCTTCCGGCGTCGTGATCTTGCGCAAGGTTGCATAGTCTTCTTTGCCATACGCAGTTTGCACTTCAGTCAGCAGGGCTTCAAAACGATCAAGATCGTTTTGGGTCAGACCAATTTCATCTTCTGGGACCAGCTTTCCCGGCTGCTGTTTAGCATTGCCTGCAGCACTACTGGCAGCACTGCCCGAGCCAAAACCGTTGCTCGCCGTATCGTTTTGTCTTGATCCTGAACCAATTGTTGGAACGCGCATTGACGAAGACGAGGCTGGCTGGTCGTTAAATGCATTTCGACCGAACGCCTGACCAGCAGCGCCAGCGGGAGCCATTGAAGATGTCTGGCGAGAGCGGAAAAAGCGTAGAGCCAGCATCACGACGCCGACGACCAGGGCAATCTGGATCAGCATGCCGAATAGCCCGGCCATTCCGCCAAACCCGTTCCCGAGAAATGCTCCGATAAGGCCGCCAACCAAGAGGCCTCCGATCAACGAGCGGCCCATTCCGCCGAACAAACCGCCGGGGCGCTGCTGCGTAGCTTGCGTCTGAGCTGCACCGGGCTGAGTCTGCTGGCGCGGTGTCATTGTACGTTCAATAGGCGCTGCATTGGTCGGTGCGGTGCGTGTCGGTGCCGGCGCATCGAATGTTCGCGAGCCACGGCTACCAAATCCGCCGCCGCCACGACGTGCATCAGCCTCATAGACTGCGCTAAAGCTTACAGCCAGTCCAATAACGAGTATCGCGGCAATCCTGCTAAGGGTGGCCCAACTCAGCTTGAATAGTACGAGCGGCATGCAAATCTCCTCAATATGCGTCACGTGACGTTCGCGCTACATATGGGGAAGAACTGCAGGGATTAAAAGGACGAGCCGCAAATTGTGTGAGGGAGATTGATCAATTTTGCGTTTGCTCGGCAAAGCCAATAATGTTCTGCCGATCAATTGCTTTTAACAACAGATAGTCTTCCGTTCAGATCAATCCGCGCAACCACGTTCTCATAATCCGCTATTGTCGCGTGTGTCGTTTCAACTGGATGTTTATGGGTTGCCGTAATCACCATAACATCGGCTTTGGCGGCATCTCCAGCCAGAATACCGGGAATAGCGTCCTCAAAGACGAGACAATCTGAAGCGTCAAAGCCCAGTTTGCGTGCGCCCAACAGATAGCAATCCGGGTTTGGTTTGCCGATCTTGACGTCTTCGGCTGTCACCAATGTGCGCGGCACGGGAATTCCCGCTGCGGCAAGGCGCCGTTTGGCCAGCTCAAGCGGCGAGGACGTCACAATCGCCCATTTTTCAGGTGGCAGGCTTTCCAAAAAACCCGCCGCTCCCGGCAGCGCCATCACGCCAGCTACGTCGTTTATTTCATCTTCCGTTATCTTGGCAGCTTCAACCTCGGGATCAACACCAGGCAATCCCAAACGGCGAATAGTATCAATCGCCCGCACGCCATGCATGGTTGGCATGAATGCCGCCACATCAAGCCCGTGAGACTCGGCCCATTTGCTCCAGACGCGCTCTGCAGCAACGGTGGAGTTGAGAATCGTGCCATCCATGTCAAAGAGGAAGGCTGCATAAGTTTTATCGAAGACGAAAGTTGCGGACACGAAAAATCTCTCTTTAGCGGATTGTGTCGCCTCTTATGTCAGATGATCCGAATATGGCAAAGACCAGCGCCTACTTTTTGGAGGGGCGTACTCAAATACCGGCGTACCATTCATATCCCCGATCTTCCCAGAATCCGCCTTTGCCGGAACCGATGTTCTTGAAACTGTCGACAAGCTCAATTCGCATCAGATATTTGGCATGTTTATATCCGATCTGCCGCTCAACCCGCAGGCGCAAGGGTGCGCCATGGGCGATCTCCAGATCTTTGCCGTTCATACCATAGGAAAGGATTGTTTGCGGATGCCAGGCATCCACCAGATCGATGCTTTCATAGTAAAGACCGCTGCCGTCGAGTGATTGCTCATAATCGTCTGCACAATAGAACACCGCATAACGTGCTCCGGGCGCAAGACCAACCTGTTCCAAAACCAGTCCGAGCGGGACGCCGGTCCATTTGCCGATTGCGCTCCAGCCCTCGACGCAATCATGGCGGGTAATTTGTGTGCGCGACGGCATGGCTTTCAAATCCGCCATGGAGAAGCTCTTGGCCGTCTTGACCATGCCACCAACCTGAAGTCGCCAATTGGCAAAATTACTGTCAACAAGCTGCTTATAGACATCTGTCTCAGGCATTTGCGTTCCATTTGCCTTGAATACAGGTGATAAATCCGCCTCGCTATATTCACGAGCCAGTTGCTGGTTGCCCAAAAGCAGACGCTGAGCGTTCATTGAAAGCCACTCACCTTTCTCAAGAACGGCATTGACGCTTGGGCTTTGAACCAGCGCATCACAGCCCGTCAAAATGCCTGTGGCTGCAATGCCTGAACCAATCAGGAAACGACGCCGTGTGAGATCAATACTCATTTGGTTATCTCCTTATCTGCTTCAGGCTTTAAAGCGTAATAGCCGGTAATCATTGAGCGCATATTGTTCCAGACGCCGGATAAGAGAACCATGGCAATGTGTAAGAATACGAAGACAATGATCAGCGAGGCCGTGATGAAATGAATTGTTCGTGCCGACTGACGGCCGCCAAATACATCCAGCAACCACGGAAAAATTGCATTGAAGCCGGGAGACATGGTGAGGCCCGTCAGCACCATCAGTGGCAACAAGATGAAACCTACCCCGATATAGGCAAGCTTCTGCAAAGAGTTGTAGCGGCGGGCGCTCTCACCTTTCGGAAAACGCAGACGTGCGTGATCGGCAATCTCGTGAGCGAGATGCCTGGGGGTCAACTCACCTTTTTTCGGCAGCAGATCGCGGCGAAAATGCCGGGAGACAAGCCCGTAAAGCATATAGACGAACCCGTTAATGACAAAGAACCAGGCAAAAAAGAAATGCCAGCGTCGTCCTGTGGCGAGATCCTGATAGCTTGGGATTGTCGCCCACGCCGGAAAGGCGCGCGGGGTTAATTCTCCATCGACCTTCGATGCGCCAAGCACTCCAGTTGTTGTAAACTGAAAGGACCCAATGCTGGTCACGCCTTTCATGCTGTCCCCATCGGGATATGCCTCGATGGAAACAAATGCCGGATCAGGCAGAGCATCGGCACCATATTGTCCCCAGTAAAGATGCGGATGGGCGTTGAATATTTGCAAACCGCTCATCAAAAGGAAGCTAAGGCACAAAACATTCAGCCAATGGGTAATCCGCACCGCCAGGGAATGGCGGTAGACCACAGCTCTTTTTGGCTTTTCCTTCAATGCAGTGCCAGTCGTTACACTTGTCATTTTAAGCCTCCACCCGCCCATTATCGCATCTATTCCAACTGTGTATCCCTCCCCAGTTTCGAGGAGAGATCACAATTATAACCTTTGCCAATGCTAATTGGCTGCTGGAGCCATTGCATCCGGCTTTTTCTTGACAGGCTTCATGGCATCGCCCTTCATCGCGTCTTTTTTCATGGCGTCCGGCTTCATGGCATCCGCTTTCATCGCATCGCCCTTCATCGGGTCGGCTTTCATTGCATCTGGTTTCATTGCGTCATGTTTCATCGCATCTTGCTTTTTCACCGGTTGTGCCTTCATGGCATCTTCAGCAGCGGCCAGATTCACACTGGCCAAACCAGCGGTAAGTGCGAAAGCCGAAAGGACTATACTACGTGTGAAAACGTTCATGGTCATTCTCCTTGAGTTAATTCAGATACGATAAACGTGCCCATAAGTTTCGAGTGCCTCTGACACCCACATTGCTTCGGCGCGTTGTCGCCAGTGACATGAAGCAATACGGATCGGACAGGAAATTAGTTACGAGGATCACGGATTGGTGATGGGCGGGTGGTCTGATTCCAACATTTGCATCCGATTTGCGTGTCGCTCATTGACGTTCCGCCATCTTGCACCTCATGCTGTAACCTTTCTGCCGCCGCTGCGAATAAGGAATTAAACCGGAGTGCATTCTGTCGAAACGCGACTGAAAGAACTGATGCTTGCTAGTCTTGCAGGTGATGCGCGCAGCTATGCCATTCTTCTGAATGACGTGGCAAAGCATTTGCGTTCTTATTTTTTGCGACGGCTCTCTGAAGCCCATAAGGGTGACGCTGACGATCTCGTGCAGGAGACGTTGATGGCGCTGCATACCAAACGGGCAACCTACGAAACCGATCGCCCGTTCACCGCCTGGCTGCACGCTATCGCGCGATATAAATTGATAGATCATTTCCGCCGCAACAAAATTCGCGCAACTATACCTTTGGATAATGCTGAAGATTTGATACCGGCGGATTATTCCGATGCAACTGCGGACCGGATAGATGTGGAAAGCCTGTTACAGTCAGTCCCGGAGAAATCACGGGAGTTGATCTACCGCACAAAAATTGAAGGGCAATCAATAGCAGAGGTCGCGACGAGCACCGGACTTTCGGAATCAGCGGTGAAGGTTGGTATACATAGAGGCATCAAGGCGATTGCCGCAAAATTGAAAGGACGTGCACATGGCAACGGATGACTTGATTGCACGTCTCACGCGCGATCTGAAGCCTATACAGCGCAGCAGCGTCGCCAAGCGGCTTGCCATAGGTCTTGGCTTGGGCTTTGCCGCATCCTGGCTTTTGATGGTCTGGTGGTTGGGCATGCGGCCAGATCTCATGGAAGCTTCTGCCACAATGCCCTTCTGGGGAAAGCTCGCTTATACGCTTCTTCTCGCCGTTATCGGTGCATGGGCAGTCAAGCGGATCGCTTATCCACTTGGCAGCATCATCATCAATCTTGTCTTGATGGCAGTCGCACTGTTTGCATTCGGAATATTGGCTGCGGGGATATTCGCCATGGCACCGCCCGAAGCGCACATGACGATGCTGACCGGCAAATCGCTGGCCGTATGCACATTCAATATTGTTGTGCTGTCCATGCCACTGCTGATCGGCGCATTCTGGGTTTTGCGTGGTATGGCACCCACTCGCCTCACCATGGCGGGGGCTGCGGCCGGCATTGCAGCGGGCGCGATAGGCTCGGTTATCTATTCTTTCCACTGCACGGAAAGCGCCATGCCGTTTGTCGCTGTCTGGTATACGCTCGGCGTATTGATACCCGGCCTCATTGGTGCTGTGGCCGGGCGTTTCTTTCTCAGATGGTAGAAATAGCTACCTGACATCCACCCAGCGCTGATCCTTGAAAGAGCGAGCCATGGCATGAACGGTGCGCTCGATTTCCAGGCCATCTGCAAACTCGATCAGATGCGCCGCTTGGCCTTCGATACGCTTGATCAGCTCATGGCATTCAATGATTTTTAGATCGTTGAAACCAAGCCCATGGCCCGGCGCTGGAATGAACCGGCCATAGGGCTCGTGATGCGGTGCCGTTAAAATGGTGCGATAGCCCTGCTCTGTAGGGCGATCCGATGTCACATAGAGCTGAAATTCATTGGCGCGCTCCTGATCAAACAGGATGGAGCCCTTTGAACCGAATATCTGCAACGCGATGCGGCCCTTGCGTCCCCATGCAGAACGGTTCACCTGCAATGTACCTGCCACGCCGTTTTCCATATGCATCAAAACGCTGGCACTGTCATAGGTTTCGACAGCCCGGCTGGTGCCATCTCGGGTCTTGCGGCTCGCATAGGGTTTCGCCATGTCGCACATCACTCGCGACACGCGCCCGAACAGTGTGAACAACAGTGACAAAGGATGTACGGCGAAATCGTCAAGCGCCCCATAGCCCGAGGTCGCTTCATGCTTCCAGTAGAAAAGCGCATCAGGATCGGCCATGAAATCCTCATCCATTTCAATGCGCAGGTGATTTACCTCGCCGATAATCTTCTCATCCAGAAGCTTGCGGATATGACGGATCGCTGGCCCTTGCGTATAATTATATCCAAGCGCAGCTACTTTTCCGGACTGACCTGCAGCAGCAGCCATTGCTTCTGCCTCTGCAAAGCCAGGTGCCATCGGCTTCTCGCACCAGACATGTTTGCCAGCCTTAAGAGCTGCAATTGCCATTTCAGGGTGGAACTGGTTCGGCGTTGTAATCGATACAACATCAACCTGTGGATCGTTGATGACTTCGCGCCAATCACCGGATGCCCTTCGAAAACCGAACTCGCTTGCACGTTCTACCGCAAGATTTTCATTGGCTTCGCCAAGATGAACCAGGGAAATGTCGGGGCCGTCACCAAAGACGGCGCGTACCGAATTCCACGCCAGAGCGTGGCATTTGCCCATAAAACCTGTTCCGATCAGCCCAACACCCAGCATCGACTCTTCTCCAGCGCTTGCGAATAACGAATGAAATAATCTATAACAGATGAAAATGGAATAACTGATCCACTTTGATATAAATATTTTGCTTTGTAAGATGTAGTCATTGGGGCAATGATTCGGATGGGTACTATGGACAATGGAGCGGAGTTGCCGCGGGACTTCGATGCATTGCGCAATCTCATCCTGGAGCGGCGAGATATCCTGCCGAAACGTTTGGCCCAGATCGCAGCCTATGCCCTCAGCAATCCCGACGAAATTGCCTTTGGTACCGCCGCCAGCATAGCCAATACGGCAGGCGTGCAACCTTCAACCCTCATCCGGTTTGCTCAGCACCTCGGATTCGATGGTTTCACCAGCCTGCAATCTGTTTTTCGCGAACGTCTGCGCGAGCGGCAAATCTCTTATGAAGAGCGCCTTTCCGCACTGCATGGAAATACGGATGGTCTTTCCCAAAATCGCGCAATTCTCAACGGGTTTCTGGCTGCGGCCAGCCAATCTGTGGAGACGATCTCCCGGCAGCTCGAAGATGATGTACTGGACCGGGCAGTCGATATTCTGGCGGGTGCCGAGACCATCTTTCTTCTCGCCCGCCGACGTTCATATCCAATTACCGCCTATATGGCCTACGCCTTCGGCAAATTGAAAATTCGCAATCAGTTGATTGAATCAACAGCCGGGATTGATCCTGAGATTTTGTCATTTGCAACACCGGCAGATGCAGCCATTGCCATCAGCTTTTCTCCCTACGCATCAGCCACAATTGAGCATGCCGCCACGCTCGCTGCTCGCAACGTTCCTGTCGTTGCAATCACTGACAGCGCATTTTCGCCGCTCGCTCAGTCGGCAAAAGTCTGGTTCGAGGCGGCGGAAGGCGATTTCTCAGGCTTCCGCTCACTGTCCGGCACAATGGCGCTTGCCATGGCTTTGACCGTCAGCGTTGCCGAACGGCGCCGCAAACTGTGAATGTCAAAAACCTAAAAAGAATATACATTCCATGTTGACGATTTGATAGAATTATTATTTCATATAGACGAGAACCTGCTGTCCGAAATGGGACACTTAATCAGAATATCGGGAGAACGACATGGATAGAACTGATAGCGCCAAGCCCCTTGGCAAGCCGCTTGATGTCATAACCATTGGGCGCTCGTCAGTTGATCTTTACGGCCAGCAAATCGGCTCACGTCTCGAAGACATCACGTCGTTTGCAAAATCAGTGGGTGGCTGCCCGGCCAACATTGCCATTGGCACTGCGCGGCTTGGTTTGCGTTCTGCCCTGCTCTCCCGTGTCGGTGATGAGCAGATGGGCCGTTTTATCCGCGAACAAATGGTACGGGAAGGCGTCGCGACAACGGGCGTTATTACTGACCCGCAGCGTCTTTCTGCACTGGTTATTCTGTCTGTGGAGAATGATAAAAGCTTCCCACTGATTTTCTATCGCGAAGACTGTGCCGACATGGCATTGGAAGAAAGCGATATTGACGCGGATTTCATCGCTTCAGCCCGCGCGGTCGTTGTCACGGGTACGCATTTCTCCAAACCAAAGCCGGACGCTGCACAGCGCAAAGCCATTCGCCTGATGAAAGAAGCTGGCGGAAAAGTCGTGTTCGATATCGACTATCGTCCTAACCTTTGGGGCCTTGCCGGTCACGGTGATGGCGACAGCCGCTATATCGCATCCGATGCCGTTTCCAACCACCTTAAAACCGTATTGCCTGATTGCGATTTGATTGTTGGCACCGAAGAAGAAGTTTTGATCGCTTCCGGGGAAGATGACCTTCTGAGCGCTCTCAAGACCATTCGCGCTCTATCAAAAGGAACAATTGTCCTCAAACGCGGACCCATGGGTTGCATTGTTTACGAGGGACCCATCTCCGACGATCTCGAAGATGGCATTGTCGGCAAGGGCTTTCCCATCGAAGTGTTCAACGTCCTTGGAGCGGGCGACGCCTTCATGTCCGGCCTGCTGCGCGGATGGCTCGGCGGCGAGTCTCTGGCAACTGCCGCAACATGGGCAAATGCTTGCGGCGCATTTGCCGTTTCGCGCTTGCTTTGCTCACCGGAAATACCAACCTTCGCAGAGCTGCAATATTTCCTCGAACATGGCAGCAAGCATCATGCTCTGCGCAAGGACGAGGCCATCAACCATATCCATTGGGCAACAACGCGTCGGCGCGAAATTCCTTCAATGATGACCTTCGCCATTGATCACAGGGTCCAGCTTGAAGATCTTTGTCAAAAGCTGGGTGCGAATACATCAAAGATCGGTGAATTCAAGGAATTGGCGGTCAAAGCCGCTGCAAAAGTTGCCGATGGTCATGGTGGATATGGAATGCTGCTGGATGAGAAGTTCGGTCGTGAAGCCATGTTCGAATTTGCACGCCATAGTTTTGACTGGCTTGGACGTCCGGTAGAACTGCCAGGTTCCCGTCCGCTACGGTTTGAGTTCTCGCAGGATATTGGCTCCCAGCTTGTTGAGTGGCCAGTCGATCATTGCATAAAGTGCTTGTGCTTTTATCACCCCGACGACCCTGCTGACCTCAAGCTTGAACAGCAGCAAAAATTGCGCACGCTTTTTGAGGCAGCACGCAAAGTGGGCCGGGAATTGCTAATCGAGATTATCGCGGGAAAACACGGCATTCTGGATGACAACACTATTCCACGCGCACTGGAAGAGCTTTACGCACTCGGCATCAAGCCCGACTGGTGGAAGCTTGAGCCGCAGGCCTCGGCAACAGCTTGGAAAAATATCGAGCAGATCGTTGAAAAGAATGATCCTTGGTGCCGCGGTGTTGTATTGCTTGGTTTGGAAGCACCGCAAGATGAGTTGGAGGCTGCTTTCGCCGCCACCGCCAAGGCTCCTATCGTGAAGGGCTTTGCTGTGGGCCGGACACTCTTCATGGAGGCTGCGGAAGCTTGGCTTTCGGGTAAACTTTCTGACGAGGAAGCGGTTGGTGATATGGCTGGTCGTTTCGAGAAATTGACCAAGGCATGGCTGTCCAGTCGCGATATATTGTCGAACTAGATAATTACGAATAGTGGAGCCGGTTTTCCATCCGTTATACGGAGAATAGGACCGGGGAGGAGATTGATATGAGCAATACAGTACGTCTGACGATGGCGCAGGCACTGACACGCTTTCTCGCGGCACAGATGACCACGATAGACGGCAAGGAAATGCCGATTTTCGCCGGTGTCTGGGCGATTTTCGGCCATGGCAACGTGGCTGGTATTGGGGAGGCACTCTATCAAGTCCGCGATGAACTGCCGACCTATCGCGCGCATAATGAACAAGCGATGGCCCATGCCGCAATCGCCTTTGCGAAGGCGAGTTTCCGCCAGCGCATGATGGCCGTAACGAGTTCGGTGGGACCTGGCGCAACCAATATGGTCACCGCCGCCGCCCTTGCCCATGTCAATCGCCTGCCCCTCCTCCTGCTTCCCGGCGATGTTTTTGCAAACCGTATTCCCGACCCAGTTCTGCAACAGGTTGAATCCTTTGCCGACGGCACCATTTCCGCCAATGACTGCTTCAAGCCCGTGTCCCGTTACTTCGATCGTATCACGCGCCCTGAACAGATCATTCCCGCCCTCGCCCGCGCCATGACAGTGCTGACCGATCCGGCGGAGTGCGGCCCGGTCACTCTGGCTCTCTGTCAGGATGTGCAGGCGGAAGCTTACGATTATCCGGAGAGCTTTTTAGATAAGCGCGTCTGGTCAGTTCGACGCCCGCGTCCTGACCGTAATGAGCTTTCAGCCGCTGTTGCAGCCTTGCAATCCGCCAAAAAGCCTTTGGTCATTGCCGGTGGCGGTGTCCTTTTTTCGCAAGCTTCAAAGGAACTTACTGATTTTGTCGAGGCTGCGGGTATCCCTGTCTGTGAAACGCAAGGCGGCAAGTCTTCGCTGCCCGATAGCCATCCACTCAACATGGCAGCTGTCGGGGTAACCGGCACTTCTGCTGCAAACCGGCTGGCGCAAGAGGCCGACGTGATCATTGCGGTGGGTACACGCTTGCAGGACTTTACGACGGGTTCGTGGTCACTCTTCCAGAATTCTGCCAAGACTTTCATCGGCCTTAACGTCCAGACTTTTGATGCTGCAAAACATCGGGCGCTGCCACTGGTTGCTGACGCGAAAGAAGGGTTGCTGGAGCTCACGGCCGCTTTGCAGGGATATAAGGCGCCTGCAAGCTGGACAGAAAATGCAAAGTCCGGAAAAGCCGAATGGCAAAAAGCCGCTGCAAAGGTTACCGGCCCTACCAATGCTTCGCTGCCTTCGGATGCACAGGTTATCGGTGCCGTGCAACGTACATTTGGCGCTGAGGCGACGGTACTTCATGCTGCAGGCGGACTGCCGGGCGAAATGCACAAATTATGGCAGGCAGGTGCTCCCGGCTCCTACCATGCCGAATATGGCTTTTCTTGCATGGGCTACGAGATTGCTGGCGGGCTGGGTGCGAAGATGGCCAAGCCTGACGATGAAGTCGTTGTGATGATTGGCGATGGCTCCTATCTGATGTTGAATTCGGAACTTGCCACCTCAGTCATGCTGGGTCAGCGTATCACCGTCGTGCTGCTCGACAATCGCGGCTATGGCTGCATCAACCGGCTGCAAATGGGAACGGGTGGGGCCAACTTCAATAATCTTCTGAAGGATTCGAAGCACGAAGTCTTGCCCGATATCGATTTCGCTGCTCATGCCCATAGCCTCGGTGCAATCTCAGAAAAAGTCGCTTCAATTGCTGAGCTGGAAACAGCGCTTGCAAGGGCAAAAGACAACGATCGCACAACAGTTATTGTCATTGATACCGACCCACTGATTTCGACGGAAGAAGGCGGCACCTGGTGGGATGTGGCGGTGCCGGAGGTAAGCCAGCGCAGCCAGGTCACTGCGGCACGCAAGGAATATGAACAAAAATTGAAATTACAGCGCGTCGGTGACTAAGCTGTTTACTGCTAACCAAAGGAACTGAAGAATGATCCGTATCGGGGCGAACCCAATCGGCTGGTCGAATGACGACATGCTGGAAATCGGTGGCGATATTCCACTGGAAACCTGTCTTGAGCAAGCAAAGGCAGCCGGATTTACCGGCATGGAACTTGGCAATAAATTTCCGCGCACTGCCGAAAAATTGCGTCCTATTCTCGACGCTTATGGGCACAGCCTTGTCAGCGGATGGTATTCAACCGAGTTGCTGGTCCGCGATGTGGATGCGGAACTTGAAGCTGTTAAAGATCACGCCACATTGTTGAAAGACATGGGCTGCACCGTTCTGATTGCAGCGGAAACATCAAATGCCATCCATTCCAATAAGGAGCTGCCACTTTCCGCCCGCCCCGTCTTGCTGAAATCGGCCTGGAAAGTCTTCGGTGAGCGCTATACCCGCTTTGCACAAGCCATTAAGCAGACCTATGGCCTGCAACTGGTCTATCACCACCATATGGGTACTGTCGTTCAGACGGAATCCGAGATTGACCGCTTCATGGAAGTCACTGGCGATTCGGTAAATCTTCTGCTCGACACGGGGCATGCGACTTGGGGTGGCGGAGATCCGGCGCGTCTGGCACGGCATTACAAAGCACGCATCGGCCATGTCCATTGCAAGGATATTCGCGAATACGTCATGTGGGCATCAAACCGCGAAGACTGGTCATTCCTTGATAGCGTTCTCGCCGGTGTTTACACTGTTCCCGGCGACGGTATGATCGACTATGTTCGAGTACTTAAGGAACTCAAAGGCTATAGCGGCTGGGTGGTTGTCGAAGCTGAGCAGGATCCGACGAAAGCTGATCCGGCAACCTATTCCAAGCTTGGGCATGCCAATCTAAGCCGCTTCATAAAGGAAGCAGGGCTTGCGTGACTAAAGACTCCAACCATCCATTCTTCCGTCCCCTGTGGCGCAGAATTGCCGTCGTGGCGTTCTGCGTTGCTTGGGCAATTTTCGAATTTGCCACGGGAACACCATTCTGGGGCATCATCGCACTAGGCTTCGCAGGCTATGGCGTTTGGCAATTCATCATCGTCTACGACGCGTCGGAACCAGTGCCGCCGGCGGACGTTAATGCCGAGAAGGAATGATCCATGTCGAAACTTTTGATCAAGGCCGTGGATGGTATTGGCCATATTGCCAATATCACACCTGAAAGTGCTGGTTGGACTTATGTAGGCTTTGACCTGCACAGGCTGGAAGCCGGGCAGTCATTGTGTGGAAAAACCGAGGACAAAGAGGTCTGCCTCGTCTTTGTAACCGGCAAGGGCAATGTAACTGCCAATGGCGAAGACCTTGGCCTTCTCGGCAAACGCATGTCGCCATTTGATGGCAAGCCATGGTCTGTCTACCTGCCTGAAGGTTCGGATTGGTCCATTTCAGCCGAGACTGGCGTCGAACTTGCCGTCTGCTCCGCACCCAGCCTCAATGGCGGGCTACCTGTGCGCATCATATCGCCGGATGATCTTGGCCAGGAAACGCGCGGCAAAGGCACCAATACCCGCTATGTCACCAATATTCTTCCTGAAAACGAGCCTGCGGACTCACTTCTGGTGGTTGAGGTGATTACGCCGGGAGGACATACTTCCAGCTATCCTCCGCATAAACATGATCAGGATAATCTTCCGGCCGAATCCTATCTGGAAGAAACCTACTACCATCGCTTTAACCCGCCGCAAGGTTTTGGGTTCCAGCGTGTCTATACGGATGATCGCTCGCTTGATGAAGCCATGGCGATTGAGGATGGCGACGTGGTCATGGTGCCCAAAGGATACCATCCCTGCGCGGCCTGCCACGGCTATGACCTCTATTATCTCAACGTGATGGCCGGTCCAAAGCGCACGTGGAAATTCCACAATGCTGCCGAGCATGAATGGCTGACAAAGCTATAAGCTTTCAATTGCAGCTTCACCGAAAAAACGATGAAGCTGCAATTTGAAATTTACACCGTAATCGTCTTGCCTTCTTTCACCGAACGCAAGGCAGCATCGGCAAGTGCCAATGCGATCAGCCCATCTTCGCCGCTGGGGGCAGCTTGCGTGCCGGTGGCAATACCGTCGATAAAGGCCGCGATTTCGTTGGCATAGGCCTCCGTATAACGCGTCATGAAGAAGTCGTGCAGTGGCGGGCGCGTATAGCCATTGCCATTGGCAATTTCGATTGAAACGGCACGCTGATTTTCCGCTGCGACCATTCCCTTGGAACCATGCACTTCAATGCGCTGATCATAGCCATAGGTTGCACGGCGCGAGTTTGAAATCACGCATTGCTTCCCCGAAGCCGTCGAAAGAATGACGCTGACACTATCGTAATCGCCAAGCTCGCCAATCTTCTTGTCCACAAGTACAGAAGCATGTGCAGCGACAGACACAGGCTCTTCGCCAAGCAGGAAGCGCGCCATATCAAAATCATGGATAGTCATATCGCGGAAAATGCCACCCGAGCGGGTAATGTACTCGGCAGGTGGCGCACCGGGGTCACGCGAGGTTATGGTGACCATTTCCACGTCGCCAATCGCGCCATCGTCGATTGCCTTGCGTACTGCGGCGAAATGCGGGTCGAACCTACGGTTGAAGCCTACCATCAATGTCGCCTTTGTCTGCCTTACCACTGCAAGGCACTCTTCAACCCGCTTTACGTCAAGGTCGATCGGCTTCTCGCAAAAGATGGCCTTTCCTGCACGCGCAAAACGTTCGATGAGATCCGCATGCGTATCAGTCGGAGTACAGATGATAACGGCGTCGATATCGCCGGCACTCTCGATCTCATCAATGGTGCGCACTTCGCAGCCATAGGCAGCAGATAGATCCGTGGCAGCCTGTTCGAACGCATCGGCCACTGCAACAAGCTCTGCCCGTGCATTGGAGCCGATTGCCTTGGCGTGAACCTTGCCGATACGGCCTGCGCCCAGCAGACCAAAACGTACAGTCATTTCATTACCTCATGGAAGAATGGCCCGGGATGATTCCCGGGCGTTACAAAACTCAGACTTTTCTCTTTTTCTGGCGATATACGTCGATGACCACCGCTGCAACGATAATGATGCCTTTGATGATCTCTTGATAGTAGGCGTCCACCCGAAGAAAGGTGAAACCTGAAATCATGACGCCCAGAATAATGGCGCCGATAACCGTGCCGGTGATGCGGCCTATACCACCTGTCAGCGATGTCCCGCCAATGACGGCCGCTGCAATCGCATCGAGCTCATAGGTCACGCCCATGCCCGATTGTGCCGTCTGTGCCCGAGCAGCGGTGACAATACCGGCAAGCCCCGCCAGCAGACCGGCAATGGCATAGACCTTGATGAGATGCCGTTCGATATTGATACCCGAAACCCGCGCCGCCTGTGCATTGGCACCGATGGCATAGGTGAACTTTCCATAGCGCGTATATCGCAAGGCTATGTGGAAAATGAGAGCCACGAGGAGAAAAACAATGACCGGCCAGATACTGGTTCCAATGAAATTGAATTGATCAGTCAAGCCGGAGATGGGCGAGCCCTTTGTGTACCATTTTGCAATGCCACGAGCAGAAACCATCATGCCCAGCGTGGCAATGAAGGGGGGAATTTTGGTTTGAGCTATCAGCCAGCCATTGATGATCCCGGCCAGGAGCCCGACACCCAGCCCGATAGCGATCGGTATGACGAACGGCAAGTCGGTAAGACCGGGATAAACCGGTCGCGCCCAGGTGGAGGATTGCGCAAAACTCGCGGCAATCATCGCGGTCATGCCTACAACCGAGCCTGACGAGAGATCAACACCGCCCGTGATAATCACTTGGGTGACACCAACAGCGATAATGCCGATCACTGAAACCTGCAGAATGATGATCCGCAGGCGCTGTGTGTTCATCAGAAAGCTCTGGCCTGCAAGTATCCAGCCAAGGATTTCGAACACCAGCGCAATCCCGATCAACACCAGAAGAATGTTGACTTCTGGCGGTAGCCGCCGGCTTCGGCGAGACGTAAGCGTTGCAGTTGCTTTTTCGCTTGTCATTATAGTTTCTCCCAATACCCCAGTAGCGTCGTCCGATCTAAAAAATTTGACCGGATTATTTTGACGCCAGCTCCATTACCTTGACTTGCGTCGCTTCAGCCCTATCCAGAAAACCCGTTACGCGCCCCTCATGCATCACCATCACGCGATCGCTCATGCCAAGCACCTCAGGCATTTCCGATGAGATCATGATGACCGCAACGCCCTGCCTTGCGAGCTGCGTGACGAGGCGATGGATTTCTGCCTTGGCACCAACATCAATGCCGCGGGTCGGCTCATCCAGAATGAGAATTTTAGGATTGGTAAGCAACCACCTACCAATGAGAACCTTCTGCTGGTTGCCACCGGATAGATTTTCGATCTTTTCTTCAAGATTGGGCGTCTTCACCCGCAAGGTTTCGCTCATCTTTTGGCAAACAGCCGTAATCTGCTTCTCCTGCACAAAACCAAATTTGGTAAAGCGATCCTGCAGCACAGCGATCTGCATGTTTTCAAGAATATCGAGGATCAACAGGCAGCCCGTATCCTTGCGATCTTCTGTCAGGAAGGCCATGCCCATATTGATGGCTTGGTTGGGCGTGGTGACCTTTACCTCCTTGCCATTAATGGCAATGGTTCCTGTCGTGGCTGGAGTAACACCGAAAATGGTTTCAGCCACATTTGAGCGACCAGAGCCGACGAGTCCGGCAATACCCAGGATTTCACCCGCGCGAACATCAAAAGAAATGTTGTGAAATACATTCTTCAGCGATAAATCCTTCACCGAAAGCACGACATCGCCGATAGGCACAGTTTCCTTCGGGAACATCTGGGTGATCTCACGGCCAACCATCATTTTGATGATGTCATCACGGGTTACATCAGTTGAGGCATGTGTGCCGATGTAACGGCCGTCCCGAAATACCGAAAACTCATCGGCAATCTCGAACAGTTCATTCATCTTGTGCGTGATGTAGACAATGCCGATCCCTTGCGAACGCAGATCACGTATGATCGCGAAGAGATGTTCCACCTCGCGCTCAGTCAGCGCAGAGGTCGGCTCATCCATAATCAGCACATCGGATTCATAGGAAACCGCCTTGGCAATTTCGACCATCTGGCGGTTGGCGACCGAGAGATCCCGCACCTGGCTATCAGGATCGAGCCTGATATTCAGCCGCTGAAAAAGCTCGGCCGTCATATCGTACATTTTGCCATGATCAACAAAGCCGAAAGCATTCTTCGGTTCACGGCGAATCCATATATTCTCGGCTACAGTCATGAATGGCATCAGGTTCAATTCCTGATGAATCATCGCTATGCCATTTTCGAGCGCGTCCAATGGCGATTTCAGGCGAATGGGCAGGCCTTTGAGATAAACCTCGCCCTCATCTGGAATATATATTCCAGCAAGTATCTTCATCAGAGTGGATTTACCGGCGCCATTTTCACCCATCAGCGCATGAACTGTCCCGCGCTTCAGCCGGAACTGCACACCATCCAGCGCCAAAACACCTGGAAATTCCTTGCGGACATTTTCAACATTCAAAAGATATTCCGCCTGCGGCACCGCACCGCTGGCACGAACTGCCGCCATGGTTGAAGGGCTGAGTGTCATGCTCTTCTCCTCCCAGAGAGTTTGGCTGCTTTAAATACCAATGCGGTCTCTCCCCAGGCGGGGAGAGACCGGCAACGACTTATTGCTTAGTTTTTTGACTGATATTTCGACAGGTTTTCAGGCGTTACGAGCTCGAAAGGAATATAGACCTTGCTTTCAATCTTCTCGCCTTTGGAAATCTTGAGTGCCGCATCGACAGCACCCTTGCCTTGCCCTGCCGCATCCTGGAATACGGTTACATCAAGATCACCGGCAGTCATTGCCGCCAAAGCGTCTTGTGTGGCGTCAACACCGGCAACAACGACACTGTCCGGGGCACGGCCCGCAGCCTTAAGCGCCTGGATAGCCCCGATTGCCATCTCGTCATTGTTCGAAATTACAGCGTCAAACTCCAAGCCAGCCGAGAGCCAGTTTGTCATCAAATCCGCGCCCTGTGTGCGCGACCAGTTGGCGGTCTGCTCTTCAACAATGGAGATTCCCTTGCATGCATCGGTCGCAATCACATCATGCACGGCCTTTGTGCGTGCCCGCGCACCCTGATTGGACAACTCGCCCATCATGACGACGACCTTGCCCTGCCCCTTGAGCAACCGGCAGACTTCCGTTGTTTCAAGTGTGCCCGCTTCAGTTTCATTGGAGGCGACAAAAGCCTGCTTCTCAGGCAATTCGTCGACATTTGCTGGCTGGCGATTAACGTAAACCAGTGGGATACCGGCATCGGCAGCAATTTTCGACATGGCCGCAGTGGCATCCGTGTCCACCGCATTGACAATAATCGCATCTACTTTTGAGGCGATGAAATTCTGAATCTGGCTCTGCTGTTTCGCCACGTCATTCTGCGCATCTTCAACCTGCAAAGTCACGCCATCAAGCGTCTTGGCATAGTCTTCCATCCCCGTGCGCAAAACGTTGAGAAAATTGTCATCAAACTGCGCCATCGACACGCCTATATTGGCGGCCAGCGCCGAACTGCTCATCAACGCTGAAACAGCCACTCCCAATAGAAACTTTTTCACTTTTTTCTCCTCCACAATGGTGCCCGGCAACACCTTTCTATCCGGAATCTTCCACTTCGTCCTTGTGGCCACTACCCCTGACCGGTAAGCGACGAAGTTATGGAAAGCGCGTATCTCTCGCGCAACTCGATCCTGGCGCGTTTTCGGAATGTACAGACCGCCACGCTAGTTTCTGAAATATTTATTCCATTTTAAGGCTTCATCGTCAAGTCCGATTCAACTCTCGATTATAGTTAGACGAAGTAATTAGTTGCACAGCTGCGCAAAATGGTTCGCTGTCCATCCAACATGAAAACGGGCCCGGCAAACTTGCCAGACCCGCTCAATTTGTCCGATAGAAGGGCCTGTTAAGGCTTGTTGACGCTCTCAACAGCGATGTTGGTCAGCTTGTTATTGGCTGCCTTCTCCTGATCGAGAATTTCACTGAGCAGCTTGTGAGCTTCGTCATGGCCGAGTGTTTTAGCCCATTCCCGCAATGAGCCGTAGCGGGCAATCTCATAATGCTCCACGGCTTGCGCAGCGGCAAGCAAGCCCGCATTCAGCGCGGTGCCGGAAGCCTCTTCAATAAGACCATCCGTCTCCTTGATCAAACCTTCAATGGCATCGCATTTTTCGGCTTTCGGCTTAAGACCCAGCGATTTGAAAACCTGGTCCAGCGTCTTTACCTGACCCTTCGTCTCTTCAAGATGCTCTTCTACTGCCTTTTTGAGTTTGGCGTCTTTGGAAGCGCTCGCAACTTTTGGTAGAGCTTTGACGAGCGCATTCTCGGCATAATAGACGTCATGCAATGTGTGTTCAAAAATCTCAGCTAGTGTCTTCATTATGATTTTCCTCCTGTCGATTGGGATACAGGAACCTTGGGGGAGCGATAATGTTCCGTCGCACCCAAGACGAAATCACATCACAATCAACCGAGTGTCTTGGGTCAATGCCAAAGAGATTCTGAAATAGCGCCATAGCCTATCGCAACGAAACCTGTAGAACGGCGCAGTGCCTCATCAGTTTAGAAACGTTTTCCGACAGTCATCGCCGTTTGAAAATTGATATCTGGATCAAGAAATATTGCTTCTGGCGCAGCGCCTGTCGCATCAAAGAAACGGCTGACAAAACAACGGAATGAGGCACATAGGGCGATGTCGCATATCTGGACATCCGTGAAGCCCGCCGCGCGTAGCCGATTAATATCTTCTTGTTCAACTTTGGAAGCATCCCGCGTAATCTTTTCCGCATAGGCCAGCATTTCCACATCCGCAGCAGAAAGCCCGGCAGTTCGAAAATCGCTATGGACAGCGAGTACCATTTCCTTTGACCCAAGATCGCCGATCAGTTGTTTCGCATAAACATGCGAGCAATAGGTCGAAGGGATGTGCTTTGCCGCAATGAGCGTGATCAGCCGCCATTCTCGCATGCCGAGCGAAAAGCCTGCCCGTATTTTATCCATGAAATCTGTATAGGCGGGCAAAAGATCAGGGCGCGCCGTAAAGCAGCGCGTCGCGTCCATGACGAAGCCAAGCTGGGCTTTGTGCCTGGCATAAATTTCGGCCACTTCGTCCGTCGCGCTTTCATCGTCAATCGTTTGCAGGAACATCGCCATTCTCCCAACAATAGTCGCACCTACCTTATCAGAAAGCAGGACGCCATGGGATATAGGCCTTTAGAGCGAAGCGGCGTTCAGCCCAATCGGGTATTAATCCATGCCATACTGGCAGAAATGGCACGTGCCGGGTCAGCCATTTTCTGGACTTCTTCTGCAAAAGGCTCAAATGAAAACAAGCCCTTGTAGCCCTGATTCAAAAGTGCGCGGATCTGATCGACATTGCCTAGGCGATCATTCTCATCAACCAGAACCCTGTGCGGATCACGCATATCATCAATGCTCACATGAGGATCCGTCACGCCGGAAATATGGACGAGCCCTGTCAAATCCGGAAAAAATTCTGGCTCTCCGGCAAGATGATGATGGAAAGTGTCATGGACAAGCTTGAAACAAGCCTTACCCCCGATAGCCTCAATGGCATGCGCTGCCTCGCCCTTTGAACGAAGCGAGCAAATTTCAAAGCCCAGCGGTTCGACAAAACCCAACAGTCCGCGGCTCTCAAGAATGGGCTTTAGCGCCGTCAGCGCCTTTCGCAAATTAGTCTGCCGCTCACCCTCTTCCTGACCCGTGCCATCATTGACAGGAACCAGAACAAGTGCCGCTGCGCCAGCGTCTCGCGCATAATCCGCAAGCTCAATAGCCTCGTGCTCACGTTCCGGAGTCCACTCGTTAAAGCGCTGCAAGGCATTGATCGTGGCAATGCGCACGCCGGCTGCTTTCGATAGCGCCTTCATTTCAGTTGCAGCTGTGCCGTCAATAATCGCATTGCCGCCAAGGTCATTACGGATCTCAACATCGCGCAAGCCAAGCGCCACCGCCAATTGAAAAAACGCGGCAGGGCGAAGATTCGGGGCAGCGACATGATTGATAGCAAAAATTGGTGCAGCCATTTTGGGTTCCTCCCCACAGCTTTGAGCCGGCCTGCTCTATGCGAATCTCGGCCTTTGGCAATACACGAGCTTCGTCAAGCAATGCATCGGGAAAAGCAAGGGGATTGAGATCGACAACACGAAAATGCGCTTGGGAGCTGGAGCAAAATTTGCGCTAGGCTTCCACTTCGACATTGCCCAACGGTTTGGAACAACAGGCCAGGATATAGCCTTCATCAATTTCCTCGTCGAGAATCCCGCCATTATGGTTCATATCGACATTGCCGGAAATTTTCATGACCTTGCAGGTGCCGCACAATCCGGATTCACAGGCCGCGGCAATTCGAATGCCAGCACCACGGGCAGCCTTGAGGATTGTATCGCCTGCGACGCAGTGCACATCCTTGCCGGCCATGGAGAAAGTGACGATCGCGGCAGTTTCAGACACCTCCGTAGAAATATCGTCCATTACCGGAAGCACAGGTTCGGCGGCGGAACCGAAGCTTTCCTGATGGTAATTGGCCATATCGAAGCCGGACTCTTCCAGCATGGCCCGAACATCGCGCATGAATCCGTCAGGACCGCAGCAGAAAACCGTCCGTTCCTTGAAGTCGGGCGACAATAGCGAAAGCTTCGGCGCTTCGAGCCTGCCTCTGATACCCGTCCAGAGCTGCCCCATTTCATGTTCCTTGATCAGAAAGGACAATTTGAGATTTGGCATGCAACTGGTCAGATATTCGAGTTCCTTGCGAAAGATGATGTCGCTCGGGCGGCGTGCGCAACTGACAAAACTAATATCGCTTTGTGGTGCACAATCCTGCATCCAGCGCGTCATTGACATCATAGGCGTGATGCCTGATCCGGCAGAAATAAACAGATATTTTTCGCCGGGATGTTTTGAGATCGAAAAGTCACCCAGCGGCCCAAATGCTTTCAGCCGCGCGCCCGGCGTGAGGTGGTCCAGCATCCAGCGGGTGCCGATGCTGCCATCCTGCGCTTTGACCGTGATTGCAATCGTAAATGGCCGCGAGGGGCTGGAAGAGAGAGTGTAGGTACGCAGGACCGCATCCGGTTGCGTACCCAATTCAAACGTCATGAACTGGCCGGGCTCATACCGGAACCAGTTTTGATTGTCGGAACGAAATGTGAATGTCTTCACATTGGGCGCTTCCTCAATGACAGACAGGCACTCCAGCAGATGCAGCCGGTCGTTCCATGGCTGCATCTGATCGAGATGCGGGTACTTTTGAGGAATGCCCATATTCACTACGCTACCTTGCTCAGTCGCTTGTCGCCGGAAAGGCGCGTTTCCATCGTGTTGGAATACCATTCAAGGAATTGCAGAACACCGCCTTCATGCTCTACCGAATAAGGGCCCGGCTCATAGGCAGGAGAGCGAATGCCAAAAGCATTTTCTTCAACGATCTGGCGGTCCTGATCATTGGTTTCGAGCCAGACATGCGTGAGTTCCTCAATGGTGTAATCGACGCCTTCCACCGCGTCCTTGTGCACCAGCCACTTGGTCGTGACCTGGGTTTCGGTCGGGCTAAGCGGGAGAACGCGGAAAGAAAGGGCATGATCCCCCAGAATGTGATTCCACGTCGTCGGATAATGATAGAGCAATAGCGAACCGATCTGCCGTGCATTCACATCATCGCTAAGCTGACGCGCTACAGCACGTTTGCCCGACATGGTATAGCTCTCGGCTTCGTGAAGCAGCGGCACGCGTGTTGCGCGGTACTGGCCATTTTCATCGATACGGAACACGCTCGGAAGACCTGCGGCTTCGCATTTGTCCCAATGCGCCACGATTTCCGGATCATCCTTTGAGCCTTGTATGCCAGTCACGCTTGGTGCTTCAGGAAACGTCTTACAGAGTTCCGGATGATTGGCGGCGCAATGGTAGCATTCGCGGTTGTTTTCCCACACCAGCTTCCAATTACCCTTCTCCACGATCGAGCTTTGAAAGGCGACTTTGGTTTCGCTGAGGCGATGCGGTGCAAGATAAGGATCGATCATGGCACGCGTAGCGGCAAAATCCGGCGCAATCGGCGCAAGGCAGACGAAGATATAGCCGCCAACGCTTTCGCAATGCACCGTCTTCAGGCTGTGCTGGCTGGCATCGAAATCGTCGCCCATCTGGCGCGCGAATAATAGACGGCCATCCAGTTCATAAGTCCACTGATGATAGGGGCAAACAAGCTTCGCCGAGGTGCCCCGTTCAGAAGCACAAACGCGCGACCCGCGATGGCGGCATGAGTTATGAAACGCGCGTATTTTCTTCTCGCGGTCCCGGACGATAACGACCGGATAATCGCCAATCTGCACGGTAAAATAATTGCCCGGTCGCGCCACTTCGCAATCATGACCGATAAACAGCCAGTCGCGGTAGAAGATATTTTCCATATCCAACCGGAAATACTCCGGATCATTGTAGAAAGCCTGCTCAAGGCCATAGCCAGGTTTCCGGTGTTTCAGGTTCCGGAGTAGTTCACTATGTGCGTCCATGTCGTGTCCTCGCCATCTCATTTGCGAAAGAACTGACTGGTGGTGACGGAGAAGACCGTCCGTATGGCTGCCCATACAAAACAATGCTCCTTGATCGCCCACCGCGATCAGTCGGTGTTATCGCTTGCGGCTGGTTTCCGGGCTCTGGAGTTGCTCTTGCGAGCCTCACGGCGCCTTCCCGGAACCATGCTCCAGTGGCTATTTTGCCGCGTTTCACTCCACTACCGTTGCGGGGGCAGCGCCGGGATTAAACCGGCTTCCCAATTCTCCACCTTCCCTAGAAAGCGGCACCTCAAGTAGCCTGATAAAAGCATCCGGATGATAAAAAGAATAGGTGCGGAAACGACATCGCATTTACACAAGACGACACGACCGAAAAAACAGAAAATGCCGCCACTCCGGCACGTCAGAATGGCGGCACAATACCCTTTCCATGTCAGCAATGAATATCACCAGAGACGGCGATGGTTCATTTACCGGGCGGAAAGGCTTTAAAGACCGTGATGCAAATACTGCTTGATCGATTCCGGTTTCATCTCAATTGAAAAGCCCGGCAGCGAGGGTGGCATATAGGCCGCATCCTGAATGTTGCAGGGATCAACAAAATGCTCGTGCAGATGATCGACATACTCGATAACCCTGCCCTCTTTCGTCCCTGAAACGGCGATATAATCAATCATTGACAGATGCTGGACATATTCACACAGACCAACACCGCCCGCATGCGGCCAGACTGGTAGCTCATACTTTGCGGCGATAAGCAGCACCGCCAGCACTTCGTTCAGTCCACCCATGCGGCAACTATCGATCTGCACGACATCGATAGCGCCTTCGGCGATGAACTGTTTGAACATGATGCGGTTCTGACACATCTCACCGGTCGCGACTTTCACCGGATGGATAGCCTGCCGAATTTTGCGATGGCCCGCAACGTCGTCGGGGCTCGTTGGCTCTTCAATGAAGAACGGCTTGACGAAGGCAAGCTTGTTCACCCAATCAATGGCTTCATTCACTTCCCAGACCTGATTGGCATCGATCATGAGAATGCGGTCAGGGCCGATCACTTCACGCGCGATGGTAAGACGTCGGATATCATCTTCGAGATCGCGGCCGACTTTCATCTTAATGTGGTTGAAGCCCGCATCCACGGCCTCCTGACAAAGGCGACGGAGCTTTTCATCGGAATAGCCCAGCCAGCCTGCCGATGTCGTATAGCAGGGATACCCATCTGCTTTTAGCGTTTCAATACGCTCTTTCTTACCGACCTCTGCTCTACGCAGAATTTCCAGCGCCTCTTCAGGCGTCAGCACGTCTGTGAGATAGCGGAAGTCCACGATTTTGACGATCTCTTCCGGCGTCATTTCACCGACCAGTTGCCAGACAGGCTTCTTCGCTTCCTTGGCCAGCAAATCCCAAACGGCGTTCACTACCGCGCCCGTGGCCAGATGCATTGCACCCTTATCAGGGCCGATCCAGCGTAACTGGCTGTCACCGGTGATAAAATGCCAGAATCTGCCCGGGTTTTCCTTTATCCAATCAAGTTCAAGGCCGATAACAAGGTGTTTCATGGCCTCAATGGCAAGGCAGCAGATCTCATTGCCGCGCCCGATGGTAAAGGTAAGGCCGTGGCCGGAAAGCCCTGCATCCGTATCCAGCACAACATAGGCAGCCGAATAGTCCGGGTCAGGATTCATGGCATCCGATCCGTCCAGACTTTGCGAGGTCGGGAAACGGATATCGAAAACGCGAAGATCAGTGATGATGGTCATGGTCTTTCCTAAACTGTCCAGCCGCCATCAATATTGTAGGCCTGTCCCGTGGTGTAGGTAGCACCAGCAAGATAGACGGCAAGGTCAGCGATTTCTTCCGGGAGGCCCAGACGCCCCATGGGCTGGCGCGCGATAAATGCCGCCCGCGTGGCATCATAGTCGCCACCAGCGCGCATGCGTTGCTCAAGCGAAGGACTTTCCACCGTGCCGGGGCAGATCGCATTGCAGCGAATACCCTGCGTAATATAATCCGCGGCTACCGATTTGGTTATTCCCAATACGGCAGCCTTGGTTACGCCATAGGCAAAACGGTTCGGGACACCTTTCACGCTACTGGCGACTGAAGACATATTGACGATAGCACCGTCCTTACGTTCGATCATACCCGGTAGTACCGCCCTGATCGTGCGGATCATGGCGCGAACATTGAGATCAAGTGCAAAATCCAGATCGGCGTCCGGCATATCGAGAATTGAACCGCCATGGACAAAACCAGCGCAATTAAACAGCACATCGATAGCGCCGATTTCGCCAATGACCTGCGTCACTTCTTCTGCCTTGAGCACGTCGAGCTTGCGCGGCTTGATATTGGCTTCCTTCGGCAAAGCATCGAGCAGTTGCTGATTGATATCGGTTGCATGCACGATTGCACCTTCGCGTGCGAAAGCCAGCACCGAAGCCCGACCAATGCCTTGTCCAGCTGCCGTGATAAGAACGCGTTTGCCTTCAAGCTTGCCTGTCATCTCATATCTCCATTGGGCATCTTATGATGCCAGTCATGCACTTCAGCCCTGAACAGGGCAATCATTTCTCGTTAAGTCAGCCATCAAACGCGAATTTCAGTGGTGAACTCTTCCACGCTGCGCGCTTTGACGGCATCCCAGTCCCAGTCAATTCCGATACCTGGTTCCATCGGTGCCAAAGCATAGCCATTCTCGATCCGCATTTGAGTCTTGGTCAGATCATCAAGCTGGGGAATATACTCAACATATTTGCCGTTCTGAACCGCGCATGTCAGACTGACATGGAGTTCCATCAGGAAGTGTGGACATACGGGAATATTGAAGGCTTCCGCTGCGTGAGCCACTTTCAGCCAGGGAGTGATCCCGCCAATACGGCCAACATCGACCTGAACGATGGAGCAGGCTCCCTTTTGCATATATTCGCGGAAATGCCGGATCGAATAGAGCGATTCTCCAACCGCCACGGGCGTTTGTGTAGAAGCTGACAGGCGCACATGCCCATCAATATCATCCGCTGGCAGCGGCTCTTCCAGCCACGCCAGATCAATATCCCGCAACACGTGCGAGCGCCGAATGGCTTCATCAAGTGAAAAACCCTGATTTGCATCCGTCATGATCTCAAATCCGGAACCGACGGCAGCGCGAACGGCCGACAGGCGATCAAGATCTTCCGATCCATGCGGACGGCCGATCTTGACCTTGGCACCTTTAAAACCCTTTGCCTTGGCTTGCAGCGCGTCATCGACCAGAGCCTGCTTTTCAATATGCAGCCAGCCACCTTCAGTTGTATAAAGCGGGCAGCGATCCTTTGCGCCGCCAGCAAGTTTCCATAAAGGCAGATTCTGCTTCTTGGCCCGTAAATCCCACAGAGCGATGTCAATGGCTGCAAGCGCAATCGCAGTAATTGCGCCGATGGTGGTTGCATGTGTAGCAAATTCAAGATCATGCCAGATGGCTTCGATCTGGTCTGCATCCTTGCCAAGCAGTCTGGGTGCCAGATGATCGGAAAGAAGTCGCATTACCGACGATCCGCCCGTTCCGATCGTATAACTATAACCCGTGCCCACAGCGCCATCGCTATCGGTAATTGTAACGATTGGCGTTTCCTGGCTGACAAAACTCTGAATTGCATCCGTCCGCAGCACCTTTGGCGGCAGGTCAACCATCCGCAGTTCCACGCGCTGGATCTTAGCCAAATTATCCTCCCGTCGGGCTTTGTATATTGCCCTTATATATTATATACCCATATATGGGAACTTCATTCATATACAAACATTTGCGCCACATATCGTCAAGCGATGAAACCGCTTCCATCTGCTCATGTTCTTCGTATAAGCCTAGATGAGAGGAATTCCAGGAAAATGGGAACCGGTTTTCTATTCGGAATTGCGCTAAAATAAACAGTCAGGGCGCAGGCGATTCAAAGATTGCAGAAGCGCTCCAGGGGGTATTCGCATATGACTGATGAAGACGACAGTGACCGCTATCGCGCGCCCGCACTCGACAAAGGTCTTGATATATTGGAGCTGCTTGCCGGCATTGATGGCGGCGTAACACAGGCGGAGATAGCCAAGCGCCTTGGCCGCAGCCCCAACGAGTTTTACCGGATGCTGGATCGCTTGGTGCGCCGAGGCTATGTAACTAGGCTCGAAGGCGATCGCTATTCATTGACGCTCAAGCTTTTCGGCCTTGCACAGCTCCACGCCCCTGTTCGGCGGTTGGCGGCTTACGCAACGCCCTTGATGCGCGATCTTGCGGTTCAATCGAAGCAGGCAAATCATTTATGCGTGTTTGATCGCGGGGCGGTCGTGGTCGTTGCCCAGCAGGAAGCGCCTGAATATTGGGGAATCTCAATTCGGGTCGGCTCGCATATGAGTTTGCTCAATACCGGCTCCGGTCATGTATTGATGGCATTCCGTTCGCCTGAAGAGCGTAGCCTGATGATCGCCGAGTATGAACGCCACGTTGATGATAATTCACAACCGGACGACTATCGTGATCGGCTGAATATGATACGCGAACGCGGCTACGAGGTCATGCCCAGTGCCCAGACGGGAGGGGTTTTCAACGTTTCTGCTCCAGTGCTCGGGCCGGATGGCCGTGCGATTGCTGCAATCACCTGCCCCTATATTCAGGTCCTTAATGTTCCTGAAGCACCTAGCGTTGATCAGGTCTGTCAGATGATAGTTGCGACAGCGAAAAAACTGTCGGAACTTTCCGGCGCCGACGTAGGTAAGGCCTGATTGGAGAAATCAAATAATGGCCAGTGAATTGATTGATACGCACCTGCACCTCATTGACCAATCCGTCTTGTCCTATCCTTGGCTATCCAGTGTGGAAGCGCTGAACCGTGATTTCCTCTACGAAGAATATGCCCAGCAAGCACTTCGCGTCGGCATTACCCGCGCATTGCATATGGAAGTTGACGTCGCAGCCTCTGATATTGAGCGCGAAACGACCAACGTCGCCAAATTATCCGCACGCGAAGGAAACTTGATTGCGGGGGCGATCTCTTCCTGCCGTCCGGAAGATGAGGGTTTTGCTGCCTTTCTTGAGCGGCAACTCGCAAATCCACTGGTCAAGGGCTTTCGACGCGTTCTCCACGTCATGCCCGACGAGCTTTCTGCGCAGCCATTATTTCGCGAGAATTTAAAGAAGCTTGGAGGCACGGGGCTATCTTTTGACCTGTGCGTTCTGCCCAAACAGATCGAAAAAGCGATCACCCTTGCCGACCTTGCCCCCGACGTTCAGTTCATTCTTGATCATTGCGGCGTACCCGATATCAAGGGCGGGGCATTCAAGCCATGGCAGGCAGGCATCACCGAAATCGCAAAGCGCGCCAATGTTACGGCGAAGATATCCGGCGTGGTTGCCTATGCCGATGCGCAGACCTGGAATGTTGAGACTTTGGCCCCTTATGTGAACCACGTCATTGCCAGTTTTGGTTTTGATCGCCTGGTTTGGGGAAGCGACTGGCCGGTATGTACGTTGGGTGGAGGCCTCGCCACATGGGTTGCTGCCACGCATGCGCTTGTTGCCGGCTGTAGCGAGGATGAGAAGGCAAAACTTTTCTCGGAAAACGCCAAGCGGATCTGGAAGCTGTAATCTTCAATTTATTGTAGAGGACATCTCGTCCATTTTAGCTTGCCTGCTGGGCACCACCGCTTTACCTGTGAAAATCAGAGCAATTGCGCATCGCAGGAGAGACAATGGCAGCGGAAGCAAGTGGCCCCGATCTATTAAGTGTTGTCGTCCTGCTGGGTGCAGGCGTGGTCGCTGTCCCCCTGTTCAAGAGGCTCGGGCTAGGATCGGTGCTTGGCTATCTTGCCGCCGGACTGGTCATTGGTCCCTTTGGTCTTGGCTTCTTTTCTGACCCTGAAACCATTTTGCATGTGGCTGAACTTGGCGTTGTCATGTTCCTGTTCATTATCGGACTGGAAATGCAGCCGACGAAACTTTGGGGCATGCGCAATGAGATTTTCGGCCTCGGTGCATTACAGGTCATCGTCTGTGCTCTGCTGCTGACTGGCGTTGGCATCGCAACCGGCTTTCCCGTTGCTGTGTCTTTCGTGTCAGGCGCAGGCTTTGTTCTGACCTCGACGGCCATCGTCATGCAATTGCTGGAAGAGCGCGGCGAAATTGCCTCGGCCAAAGGCCAGCGCATGGTATCGATCCTGCTTTTCGAAGACCTGGCAATCGTACCGCTGCTGGCGCTGGTCGCTTTTCTTGCACCCATCAGCACCACCGAGGCGGGCGGATTGCGTTGGCTTGATATTGGCATCGGGATTGGCGCTGTCGCGGGCCTTATCATTGCGGGGCGCTACCTGCTCAATCCCCTGTTCAGCCTGCTCGCCATGACGAGAGCCCGGGAGGTTATGACTGCTGCCGCTTTGCTGGTTGTGCTAGGGGCCGCGCTTGTCATGCAGGTCAGCGGCCTTTCCATGGCCATGGGCGCTTTCCTTGCAGGCGTACTCCTGTCTGAATCCACCTTCCGCCATCAGTTGGAGGCAGATGTCGAACCATTCCGCGGCATATTGCTTGGGCTTTTCTTCCTCGCAGTCGGCATGTCCCTTAATCTGGCTGTCGTTGCCGCCAACTGGCAGATGGTCGTCTTCTACGTCGCCGCCTTCATGATCGTCAAAGCAATCGCGATCTACATTGTGGCTCGCATGCTGAAATCATCCCATCGCGAATCGCTGGAACGCGCCATTGTAATGGCTCAGGGCGGCGAATTTGCCTTCGTGCTTTATTCCACGGCGACGGCAGTGGGCATTCTGGATGGCGAATCCAATGCGATCCTGACGGCAATCATCATTATCTCCATGGTTCTTACGCCTCTCGCCATTATCGGCATGCGATATATCTTGCCAGCCGAGACGCAGGCGCTGAAGGATGTTGATATAGCGGAAGGATTGACCGGCAGGGTATTGGTTATCGGTTTTGGCCGTTTCGGCCAGATTTCCAGCCAACCGCTGCTGCTTCGCGATGTCGACGTATCGATCATTGATAATGATATAGAAATGATCCAGGCAGCCGCGCAGTTCGGCTTCAAGGTCTATTATGGCGATGGTACGCGTCTGGATATTCTGCACGCAGCCGGTGCTGGTCGCGCCCAGGCAGTGTTGATCTGCGTCGATAAGGCAGAAACAATTCTTTCAATCGCCCATCTCATCAAGGCCGAATTTCCGCTGGTGCAGATTTATGCGCGGTCATTTGATCGTGGCAATACGATTGAACTGATCAAGATCGGCGTCGAGTACCAACTCCGCGAAACCTTTGAATCCGCGCTCATGTTCGGGCAAACAACCTTGATCGGACTTGGCGTTGATCCCGAAGAAGCAGCCGAGATCATCCGCGACATCCGCCAGCGCGATGACGAGCGTCTCGATCTTCAACTGGCTGGCGGCATACATGCAGGCAATGATCTCATGAAGGGCAATATGCCGGTTCCCGGACCTTTGATCAAACCACGCCAGCCCGGACGCCCCTTGAGCGAAGAAACTGCAAGTGTCTTGCCCATTGCCGCATCTGCGGACGCAAACTGAGTGGGTCGGTCAGACTAAAGAGGATAGAATATGTCAAAGGAACAATCGTCGGTAATCAAGGAAGTCACTGACTTCTGGCGTGAGGCCGGACCGGAAAAATGGTTCAAGAAGGACGAAGCCTTCGACACTGTTTTTCACAAGACATTTCTTGACGAACATTTCGCCGCCGCAAGACGGGAATATGAAACTTGGGTCGACACGGCTGAGGGTGCGCTGGCACTCATGATCCTGCTCGATCAGTTTCCCCGCAATTGTTTCCGCAATACCGGTCATATGTACGCGACCGATGAACTGGCGCGCTATTACGCAAATCGGGCGCTGGAACAAGGCCATGACATTTCTGTCGCGCCGGAACTGCGCGCATTCTTCTATCTGCCATTCATGCATTCGGAAGATGTGGACGACCAGCGCCGTTGTGTAGAGCTTTGCAGTCACGGTTCTCCAGCAAATGTCGAATATGCCAATGACCACTATGACATTATTCAACGTTTCGGACGTTTTCCCCATCGCAACATAATATTGGGCCGCGATACCACCGAGGAAGAACGCGCATTCCTTGATGCAGGCGGGTTTGCCGGCTGAAATATCTATCGCGGTATCGGCTTTGTTATTGTCCGCCACTTGAACCAAAGCGGCGGGACTGCCATTATATGCGCATCTGGCACCGATACATTTCACAATTTCAGCCAGTGACACAGGGACTGACCGCGCGCATCAATGCCGGACGATCAATCTGAAGAGCCGGACTTGCGAAGCATGCTGACTCTGCACTCGCAGCGTCAGCACCGAAAACCCGCCATTCTCCCTTATCCTGAATTTGCCCGCTATGCTGGTGGATTTGTGCTGTTTTTGACAGCCGGTCCGCCCGCAAAGTCATGCTCTCATTTTATCCGCTAACAGGACCCGACTTCCAATGGATCTGACATTTCAATGGATTGCCGACCCCAATGCCTGGATCGGTCTTGCGACGCTCGTCGTTCTGGAGATCGTGCTTGGTATCGACAATCTTGTTTTCATTGCCATTCTTGCCGACAAACTTCCGCCGCACCAGCGTAACCGGGCACGACTTGTCGGCCTGTCTCTGGCATTGGTCATGCGGCTTGCCTTGCTCGCCTCTATCTCCTGGGTCGTTACCCTCACGGAACCGCTTTTCAGTGTTGCAGGATTTGCTTTCTCCGGCCGCGATCTCATTTTGATCGTGGGCGGCGTTTTCCTTCTGTTCAAGGGGACGATGGAGTTACATGAGCGGCTGGAGGGAAGTCTTGCAGCCAAGGAAAGCAATGCTGTCCACGCCGTATTTTGGCAGGTCATCGCGCAGATTGTCGTTCTGGATGCCGTGTTCTCATTGGATAGCGTGATCACCGCCGTTGGCATGGTCAAGCACCTTGAAGTGATGATGATTGCGGTCATTGTCGCCGTCGGCGTGATGATGCTCGCCGCAAAGCCATTGATGAGCTTCGTTAATCGTCATCCGACAGTGGTTATCCTCTGCCTCGGATTTCTGATGATGATAGGTTTCAGTCTCATTATCGAAGGCTTCGGCTTTCATATCCCAAAGGGCTATCTCTACGCGGCCATTGGCTTTTCGGTTCTCGTGGAAGCTGCAAATCAGTTTGGTCGCCACAATCGCGAAAAACGCATCACCACAATGGACTTGCGCGATCGCACGGCTGGTGCCGTTCTGCGCCTTCTCGGCGGTGGTCGCGGCAGCGATGCGCCTCACTCGGACACGCTGGATGCCATAGCAGAACATTCTGCTGCATCAGATGTTTTCCATCCGGAAGAAAAGGAAATGATCCGCGGCGTCCTCGACCTGGTCGAGCGGCCGGTGCGCTCGATCATGTCGCCACGCAACGAAGTGGAGTGGCTTGATCTGGATGAAACCAATGAGGAATTGCTCGCGGAAATCCGCACGCTCGCCCATAGCCGCGTTGTGCTTGCCCGAGGGCGCGTGGATGATTTTGTTGGTGTCGCGCTCACCAAGGATTTGCTGTTCGCAATTTTGGATGGCGGCAAGATCGATTGGGAAAAGGTGACACGCCAACCACTCATCTTGCATGAGAACGCCAATGTTCTGCGCGTGATGGAACAGCTTCGCGGTTCAACTGTTCAGATGGGCGTTATCCTCGACGAGCATGGTTCGTTTGAGGGTGTGGTGACGCCAACCGATATTCTCGAAGCGATTGCCGGTGATTTTCCTGAAGAGGGTGAAGAAAGTCCGATCCTCGAGCGGTCCGAAGATGGCAGCATGGTGGTGGATGCCTATATCGACATCCGCCGTTTGGGCAGCCTCATCGATCGGGATTTGGTCGATGACGGCGACCGTTACACCACGCTCGCCGGTTATATTCTGTGGAATCTCGGACACATCCCGACCACAGGCGAAAAACTGACCGTCGATGACTACGAGTATGAAATCGTAGAAATGGATGGCCGAAATATTGGCAAGGTGCGCATCAGTTCAACCTTGGCTTCGGCGCTTTTCATTTAGAGCATTTCCAGCAAAAGTGTGAAGCGGCTTTGCGTTGGATAATGCGTAAAAACAAAGAGATAGAGCATTACGGTGACTCCGTTTTTATTGGAAATGCTCTAGAAGCTTTTTCGCAATCGCAAGTCATGACCTCTTCCGGGCACTGATGTCCTTCCCCCAAAAGGGAAGGACTATCGCAATTGAAGCTTTTTGTTTGAACAGGCTTTGCCCGCTCGTCTGAGACATCAAAACCCAGGAGTTTCGATGCCAGATTCTGCATGGTCCCCAAGCGCAATCTCATTTGCCGGCTCTCAGGAAGCCTGCCTCATCCAGCTTGGAAAGGGGTCCAGCAACGCCTCCCATTTATGCGGCGTGAATTCATCCGTATCCAAGAGACAGGCGTCGAGTTGCGCGCGGATTTCAGCTTCATCCATGGGATCGACACCGATGAAGACCAGTTCCTGGCGCCGATCACCCCAAATCGGATGAAGATATGGCTTCATGGCATTCAACCACTCCGGACTATCCGGCCAACGGCTTTTCGAAACCGATGACCACCAAAGACCGCGCTTTTCTGACCTGACCAATGCACCCGCCTGGCTAAGCTCGCCGACATGGTCCGGCCGTGTCGCAAGCCAGAAAAAGCCTTTGGCACGGATGACACCGGTCCAGTTTGAGTTGATGAAATCCTGGAACTTTTGCGGATCGAACGGGCGCCGTTCACGATAGACAAATGAGCGAACACCATATTCTTCCGTTTCAGGTATGTGATCGGCAAAATTGTTCAGTTCCTTGTACCAAAGCGGGTTTTCTTGCGCCTTGTCGAAATCGAAAAGGCCCGTGTCCAGAACGTCGGTAAGATTGACCTTGGCAAAATCCGTTTCGATTACCTTGGCATCTGGATTCAGGGCACGAATGATTTTTCGTGCGATATCGCGGTCATACATGGAGGCCGACGATATCTTGTTCAGGATGATGACATCGGCAAATTCGATTTGATCGACGAGAAGATCGACCAATGTACGGTTATCACCATCACCCAGTGACTCGCCACGATCCTTGAGAAAGTCGCTGGAGGCATAATCCTTCAAAAGATTTGCCGCATCAACGACAGTCACCATTGTGTCGAGGCATGAGATATCCGACAGGCTCATGCCGTTTTCATCACGAAAATCAAAGGTGGATGCCACCGGCAGCGGCTCTGATATGCCTGTCGACTCTATCAACAGATGGTCAAACCGGCCCTGACTTGCCAATTGCCGCACTTCTGCAAGAAGATCGTCGCGCAAGGTGCAGCAGATGCAACCATTGGTCATCTCTACCAATTGCTCTTCCATCCGCGACAAGTTCGCACCGCCGTCGCGGATAAGCGCGGCATCAATATTAACCTCGCTCATATCATTGACGATAACCGCGACACGGCGGCCCTCACGATTGTTGAGAATATGATTGAGGAGTGTGGTTTTGCCCGCTCCGAGAAAACCCGAAAGCACTGTCACGGGCAGGCGCTTGGCTGTTGCTGTGTTTTGCATGGCTTTAGCCTTTCCAAAAAGAAGCCCACGCGCTGTTCAGGCGCGCGGGCATAAGATTACTCGTGAACTTCGCCCGACCCGCCTATGGCCACAACATTGTAAGGAGTGCCTTCAACTGGAATATCGCGGGACTTTTCGAAACGGGCTGCGTCAATGACCTGCAACCGGCTTTTCAGAGGGTCGGTAAGTATGATGTCATCGCCTGCGACGGCAATTCGAGGCCGCGGCAGGTTCCAATGGCCGTCCATGCTGTAAGGCTCTGTAAGCTGTAGCGATTTTTCAATCTTGCCGGTGATGACGTCCAGCTGGTGCAGTTGACCATCCTCGGTAAAGATATAGGCAAAGCGCGGGCGCACAGAATCGACAGCAAAATGAACGCGGCGTGCGGGAAGCTCGATCAGACGGAATGCATCTTCAGCGGTTGGATCAATCAGAACCACCGCCTGCGGCCCGTAATTGCCCAGAAAATACTGTAGCCCCTTGCCACCAACCAAAGTTGAGGACTTGCCCTCTGGAAGCGATTTTGAATAATCAAGATGATTGATCTCCAGCTCGTCATTCGCCGATTTCACCAGAAGCAGACCCGATTTACAGGCTATGGCGACGATACTGCCTGAGGCCGCTTCGCCGTGGAGATCCGGGCAATCATACAATTCTCCCGAAACTTTATTATTCGCTCCGGCAATACGCACGCCGATGGGCAGCTCCTTGACTGGCTCTGTCGGGTGCGGTTCGGACACGAGAACCTTCTCACCGAAAGCGACCGCAACGCCATGATGCGGCGAGGCAACTTTCACTTCCCTTGCATCGGCCCTCTCGCCCAGAACGTCAGACTCTTTAACAATTTTGACCGCCCCGTCCCCATCAAAGAACAAGGCAATCTGCCCATGGTGGTCGACAAAGTGCGACGGTTTCTTTCCCGCAAAATTCAAATTGAGCAGCGTAGGCTTTTCAACTTTCAGATCCCCGTGATCTCCATGATCATCAACGGAAATGCCACTTGAAATGACTGAGAATTGGCCAGCATCACGCTCGTTGGCGAATACCAGGCGACCACTTTCGCTCCTCGAAAGGCTGGCTGGTGCTTTCATCTTGAACGTGTCCAGCACCTCGCCGGTCTTGGCATCCAGAGCGCGTATTACGGGATCGGCCTGATCGGCGACGAATAGCCGCCATGCCGTTTTTCCCTCTGCCAAGGCGGGGGTCATTAGCAAACCAGCTGTGATGGCGAGAGACGAGAACACAAGTAGGTGCCGTGTCATGGTTTTCTCCTAATGTAATAACATAACATTTCTGGGTAAAAGAAAAGCGGAGTCCTGCTCCGCTTTCCGGCGTGCCGTATTAACTGCCGAGAATGGCTTTCTTGAATGTAGTGATATTGTGCTGCATCATTTCGACATAGGTCCCGGCACCATCCTCAGGCTTGGATAGAGCATCCGAGAACAGCGTGCCGCCGACGTTCAGTTTCGTTTCGCTGGCAATCTGTTCGATCAAACGCGGGTTGGTGATATTCTCGACAAAGATTGCCGAGGCCTTGTCTTCCTTGATCTGCTTGATGAGGGCAACAATATCGGCAGCAGAGGCTTCCGAATCCGTCGAAATGCCTTCTGGCGCCAGGAATTTCAGGCCATATTCATGTTCAAAATAGCCAAATGCATCGTGCGACGTGATGACGAGGCGCTTGCTTTCCGGAATTGACGCAATTGCGGCCTTCACATCTGCTTCCGTCGCGTCGAGCTTCTTGGTGTAGTCGGCAGCATTGGTCTTGTAGGTATCGCAATTTGCAGCATCAGCCGTGCAGAAGGCGTCGGCGATATTCTTCACATAAATCTTTGCGTTGCTGATGGACTGAAAAGCATGCGGATCATAGGCACCGTGATCGTGTCCTTCATGGGCATGCGCTTCGGGTTCATGCTTGTGCTCTTCTCCACTCGCATGATCATGCTCTTCTTCGCCGCTTTTCAACGGCTCAACACCCTTGGTCAATTCAACGATTGGTGCCTTTGTGGCGCTTGCTTCTACAAGCCGCGGCAGAAATCCCTCGAAGTTCAAACCATTGACCAACACAACATCAGCTTTGGCAACAGCTGCGGCATCAGATGGCTTTGGCTCATAAACATGCGCGTCGCCATCCGGGCCAACCAGCGTCGTCAGATCGATCTTGTCGCCACCGACATTCTTGGCGAAGTCAGAGATGATCGAAAAACTCGAAACAACTTTCAGGTTTTCGGCAGAAGCAGAACTATAGGCTGCACTCAGTAATAGTATAACATTTAAAGCACTGGCAAGTTTGAGGGTTTTGATCATGGTCTCTTTCCTTGATTTTATGCGGTTCTGTGACGATGAGGGCGAAGGCGGCTTTGTAGAATTCCGCTCGAGCCCATTATGATGGAGCAAAGATAAACTGCACCGGCAGAGAGAATAATAGCCGGTCCTGATGGCACCGAAAAATGATAGGAGATCAACAGTCCCCCGACACATGAGGCAAAGCCGATTGCTATGGCCACGGCGCACATCGGCCCGACACGAGCAGTCCAGAAACGCGCAGCAGCAGCCGGAAGCATCATCAGCCCGACAGCAAGCAATGTGCCAAGCGCCTGAAAACCGCCGACGAGATTTATCACCACCAGGCCGAGAAATATGAAATGGACCGGCGTACCGATGCGGCTGACAGAGCGCAGAAATAACGGATCAAGACACTCCGCCACCAATCCCCGCCAGAAGATTGCCAGTGTCACGACACTGATTGCGGAGATAAGACCAATCAGGCCAAGCGCATCATTATTGAGCGCGAGTACCGTGCCGAACAGCACATGCATGAGATCAACATTCGATCCGCGCAGCGAAACAATCAAAACACCCAGCGCCAGCGATATGAGATAGAAAGCCGCCATTGAAGCGTCCTCCTTCTGGATGGTAAAGCGGGAAACCGCCCCCGCCCCCAAGGCAACAATGACACCGGCAACCAGCCCGCCAATTGTCATCGGCACGATCTGCAAACCATAGAGAAGGAAACCGACCGCAGCGCCGGGCAGGATCGCATGCGCCATCGCATCACCGGTCAGGCTCATACGACGCAGCATCAAAAATACACCGACCGGACATGATCCAAGTGCCAAAGCCAGCGAACCCAGCAATGCACGCTGCATGAAGCTATAATCGACGAAGGGAGCAATCAGAAAATCATACATGCTATGCAGCCCCCTTTTTCATATGGTCATGGGGTCCGCTGTGATTGTGGGCGTGCGTGTGATCGTGATCATGCAACTGGTCATCCTCGCACCATGCAGCGCCTTCTTCCCATGCTTCGTGGAACTGGCGGGCGTGGAGAAGATTTTCCGGCCGCAACGTATCGCGGGATGAACCCCAGGCAATTGGCTTGCGGGCCAGAAGCAGGGTTTCCGGGAAATGTTCCTTCACCAGTTCCAGATCATGCACGACAACCATGACGGTCCGGCTTTCGCCATGCCAGCGCTTGATGAGGCCGACGAGATCAGCAACGGTCTTGGCATCGATCGCATTGAAGGGCTCGTCCAGCAGAATGATGTCAGCGTCCTGCACAAGAACGCGCGCAAACAATGCCCGCTGCAATTGTCCGCCGGACAGGGTGTCAATGCCGCGCTTTTCAAAGCCGCCAAGCCCCACAGCCATCAATGCCTGTGAAACGCTTGCCCGGTCTTCTTTGCTGAAACGGCCCAGTAATCCCCGTCTTGGCCACAGGCCAAGTGACACCAGATCGACCACACGTGCCGGGAAAGACCGGTCAAGTTCCGATTGCTGCGGCAGATAGGCGATCCGCATGCCCTTCTCGACTGTGCATGAGCCGGACATGGGCTTCAACACACCGACAATACCCTTCATCAGCGTGGACTTGCCTGAACCATTTGATCCGACAACGGCTGTCAAAGATCCCCGCGCGACAACGCCGCTAAGGTGATGCACAGCTGGATGGCTGTGGTAACCCAACGTAAGATCACGAAATGTCAGACTTGGTTCAGTCATAAAGGTAAAACTCGCGGAAAAGCCGGATTTACTGAAAGCCTTCTCGGCAAATTCTTGACGTCTTCGTATGTGATGTTATTACATTAGTCAACAATGGCAAATTTGAGATCAGTGGAAAAGAGATGACGCACTGGCGGTTCGTGAAAAAATTTCTTATCTAGTAAGCAGATAAAAGGAACAAGCGAATATGGCGGCCACTCAGGAACTCACCAAGAACCAGTCACTGGTTTTCGACGCTTTGACACGCGCCGACGGGCCGTTGAGCGCCTACACTATTTTGGACCAATTGCGTGAAAATGGTTTCCGCGCGCCCTTACAGGTCTATCGTGCGCTGGATAAACTTCTCGATTACGGGATGATCCACCGGCTTGAAAGCATAAATGCCTTTGTTGCCTGCTCTCATCCTCATGATCATAGCCATAACCATGGCATGATCGCCTTCGCGATCTGCGAGAAATGCGGCCAGGTTACCGAGTTTTCAGATGACGTTATCACTGCCCGTGTCCGTGAATGGACAAAGGGTAATGGGTTTAAACCTTCCAAAACGACCATCGAAATTCGCGGCATCTGCGCCAGCTGTGGCACAGCCTGAATATTCAGCGCTTGCCATAGGCTCTCAGAAACACATCGACACCCGCAGTAACCGTCTTGTTGATTTGTTCTTCCGTCGGTGCCTCATCCATGCAGCCAAACAGCCGGCGTTTGAAGAGGCCCGTCATCACAAGATCTGACAGTTGATAGGTGGCAAGTTCGGTATCTTCAATTTCCAGATCGCCCGCGGCAACATGCTTGTCCAGAAATGCCTTCATCATCGCCTGCCCCTTTTTCGGGCCCTGCTCGTAAAAGCTCCGGCTCATTGAGGGCATGCGTTCGGCCACACCGATAACAACACGCTGCGCACGAATGACCACATCGGACGTCACCTTGATCGAAAGCGCCTTACCGAATGCGATAAGTGCATCACGCAAATCATAGTCGCCCTCAAAGGCGGAATAAATACCGCTGAAAAGCCTTTCGCGATAACTGATGCAAAGTTCGAGAAAAAGCTCCTCCTTGCTATCGAAATAGACATAGATCGTGCCTTTGGAGACACCAGCCTCGCGCGTAATGTCATTCATGCTGGCTGCATCAAAGCCCATCGTGGAAAATACCCGGTCCGCACCCTCCAATATTTGCTGACGCTTTGCCGGATCTTGCCCGGCAGCTAAACGGCCCTGCCGCTCATCGCCCGATAGCGCTGCTTCCAGCGCGTTAGCGGTGGACAATGATGTCGAATAGGCCTTTTTAGATGACATTCTCGTTCTGTTTCCTCGTTTGTTGTTCTTTTTTCGAACCAAGCGGTTCGATCCCCTTGATATGCGCTCTCAATTGCGCTATGTCAACGATCGAACCGAATGGTTCAATCAGTTTTATGGCTGAACATCCGTAGAAAGAAACCCCAAATGCCTGCGTCCAAAGCAAAGAATGAGGCTGACATCCGTCAGTTCCCGGCTCCAGTTTCAAAATCCGAGATGCCCGCAACTACGGAAGCGCCGCAACATGATGTTGCCGCTGACGTAAAGAAAGCCGAGCCTCCCAAGCGCTCCCGCAAACGGCTGATCCTGACGACTATTTTGGTGGCGGCGCTCGCCGGTGGTGCATATTTCGGTTACGGATATTGGACGACGGGCCGTTTTATGGTTTCCACCGATGACGCCTATATCCAGGGCGATATTACTGCCATCGCTCCCAAGGTGACCGGCTATATCGATACGATCAATGTTGTTGCCAACCAGCGCGTCAAGGCGGGTGATCCATTGATCACGCTTGATAATGGCGATTACACGCTCGCTGAGGAACAGGCCGAAGCACAGATTGCCACGCAGAAGCTTTCGCTTGACCGTATCAAGGCGCAGACCGAGGCCGCAAGGGCTTCGCTGACCGAGGCGCAGGCTGGAAAATTGAGCGCACAGGCAGTGCTGACCAATGCGCAAGCCGGTTCGGTACGGGCCAATCAGTTGCATGCAACGCGGTTTGCTTCGCAGTCAACGCTTGATGATGCAACCGCTGCATTGGATCAGGCAAAGGCCAATCTTGCATCTGCTGATGCAAAGATCGCCAGCGCAGCCGCCAATGTCGGCGTTCTTGAGGCACAGTACAAGGAAGCTGAAGGCACCATTGCCTCGCTCGAATTGTCGAAAGACAAGGCAGCGCGCGATCTGAGCTTTACCGTCATCCGTGCACCAGTGGATGGCGTCATTGGCAATCTTGCCGCCAAGAAGGGCGACCTTGTCAGTCCCGGCCAGCGTTTGGCTGCACTCGTTCCTGTTAATGCGCTCTATATCGATGCAAATTACAAGGAAACGCAGCTTCGTGACATAAATGTGGGCCAGAAAGTCCACATTCGGGTCGATGCGCTGGATGGCGATACGTTTGAAGGCACGGTTGCTTCGATTGCACCGGCCTCCGGCGCCGTCTTCTCCCTTCTTCCTCCGGAAAATGCCACGGGTAACTTCACCAAGGTTGTGCAACGTGTTCCTGTTCGCATTGCCTTGCCGGGTGACGCCTTGGCCAGCGGCAAGTTGCAGGCGGGCCTCAGCGTCGTTGTCGATGTCGACACGCGGACGACTCCAGCCAAGTAAATCCGGTTCCGGAATCGGAAAGGGCGACGATTATGGCAAATGCAACAACAGCAGCCGGCGGTCCGGGCGCTCCAGCCATTCCGGAAGATAAAATCGATCCCAAAAAAGCCATCGCCTTTCTGGCGATGGTCTTCGGAATGTTCATGGCGATTCTGGACATTCAGATCGTCTCGGCATCCCTGGCCGAAATTCAGGCAGGCCTCAGCGCCAGCGCTGATGAGATTTCATGGGTCCAGACCTCTTACCTGATCGCCGAAGTTATCATGATCCCGCTGTCAGGTTTTCTGGGACGGCTGGTTTCAACGCGGATTCTTTTCTCGGTATCTGCCGCAGGTTTCACCGCCGCCAGCGTGCTTTGCGCCACTGCGACGAATATTGACCAGATGATCGTCTACCGCGCCATCCAGGGCTTTATCGGCGGTGGTATGATCCCAAGTGTGTTTGCGGCTGCCTTTACAATTTTCCCGCCCTCCAAACGCTCCATTGTTTCCCCCATGATCGGCCTCGTGGCGACATTGGCCCCAACGATCGGGCCGACGGTCGGTGGTTATCTGAGCCATGCTTTTTCGTGGCATTGGCTCTTTCTTGTCAACGTCATCCCCGGTATCGCCGTTGCGATCGCTGCGTGGAACCTGATCGACTTCGACAAGGGCGACCGGTCCCTGTTGAGCAAATTCGACTGGTGGGGCCTCGCCGGTATGGCAGCATTCCTCGGTTCGCTCGAATATGTGCTTGAGGAAGGCCCACGCAATGATTGGTTGCAGGATCACGCCGTCTACTATTGCAGCATCGTCATGGTCATTGGTGGCATCATCTTCTTCTATCGGGCCTTTACCGCCGAACAGCCCATCGTCGATCTTTTCGCCTTCAAAAATCTGAACTTTGCCTTTGGATCAGCCTTCTCGTTCGTCCTCGGTATTGGCCTCTATGGCCTTACCTATATCTACCCGGTCTATTTGGGGCAGATTCGCGGCTATGACGCGTTGATGATCGGGGAAGCGCTGTTTGTCAGCGGGCTTGCCATGTTCATGACCGCGCCAATAGCCGGTTTCCTGTCCGGCAGGATGGACCCGCGTATTATGATCATGATCGGCTTTATCGGTTTTGGCGCGGGCACCTGGACCATGACGCATCTTACTGCGGACTGGGATTTCTACGAATTGCTTGTGCCGCAGATCCTGCGCGGCTGTTCGCTCATGCTGTGCATGGTGCCGATCAATAATCTTGCGCTTGGCACTTTGCCGCTGGCTCGCCTGAAAAACGCTTCCGGCTTGTTTAATCTGATGCGTAATCTTGGCGGCGCGGTCGGGCTGGCAGTGATTAACCAGATACTCACTGATCGCGGTGCGCTGCACTACGCCCAGCTTTCCGAAAATGTTCGCTGGGGCAATCCGGAAGCAGAAGATTTGATGAATTCCATGTCGAAGAATTTTGCTTCACATGGACTGGATGGAACCACGACCGCTCTGAGCAGAATCTCCGGCATGGTTCATCAGCAGGCCTCGCTGCTGTCTTTCATGGATGTCTTCTATATCCTGACAATGCTCTTTGTATCGCTGGCGGTTTTCGCAATCCTGATGCGCAAGCCAGGGGCACCGGCATCCGGAGGCGGCGGACATTAGAGTCGCCCCTTCCATCCGCCCGGCATCCCCCTGCTCCGGCAAATGGGAAAATTAACTTAGTCTCCTAAGTTGTTTCGCCGGCTCTGGCGTTCAGTCCTGATGCTGAAGCTGTCATATTGTGGCCAATTCGCCCCTTTTCCCTGCCCGAATTGGCGTCTCCAACAATGTTTTTGTCGTTATTGAAGTAATTTTGAAACGATTGGGAATACCCCATAAATTTAGGCTTTCGCCGAATTGCTAAGCCGCCGAAAAAGTGGTTCACTTATCCTTACTGCTCAGGGAAAGTCTGTTCACCGGCACGTCACGGGTCTGTCATCCAACTGACATGAGAGACCTGTATCGGGTGCCGGACGTCGGATAAAGAGCCAATGACGTATCGCTCAAACAGGGGTCTAAAAATGGTAGGTTATACAAAACGCGCGGTAGCGCTGTCGACTGCTGTGCTATTTGCCAGTACGGCAGTTTCCTTTGCCGACGCACCGGCAGATTTGGTTGCGGCTGCAAAAAAGGAAGGCACGCTGACCACAATCGCCTTGCCGCATGACTGGTGCGCCTATGGCGATGTGATCGCTGGTTTCAAGGCCAAATATGGCATTGAAGTCAACGAACTGAATCCGGACGCAGGCTCGGGCGACGAAATCGAAGCCATCAAGGCCAACAAGGACAATAAGGGCCCGCAGGCTCCTGACGTCATCGATGTCGGCTTTGCTTTTGGTCCATCCGCAAAGAAAGACGGCCTAACCCAGCCTTATAAAGTCTCCACCTGGGACTCCATTCCTGACAATGTAAAAGATGCTGAAGGTCACTGGTATGGCGACTATTACGGCGTTCTTTCCTTCCAGGTAAACACCGACATCGTCAAGGAAGTCCCGAAAGATTGGGCTGACCTTTTGAAGCCTGAATATGCAAATGCCGTTGCTCTTGCTGGCGATCCGCGCGCTTCCAACCAGGCTATCCTTGCTGTAGGCGCCGCTGGCGTTTCCACAGGCGGCACTTATGGCGCTGCGGCAGGTGAAGCAGGTCTTAAGTATTTTGCTGACCTCAACAAGGCTGGCAACTTCGTTCCAGTTATCGGCAAGTCCGGTACATTGGCTCAGGGCGCAACACCGATCATCATCAACTGGGATTATAACGCGCTTTCCGGCCGCGACACTCTCAAGGGCAATCCGCCTGTAGAAGTTGTTGTTCCGGCTTCCGGCGTTGTTGCTGGTGTGTATGTTCAGGCCATCAGCGCTTACGCACCTCATCCAAATGCTGCCAAGCTCTGGATGGAATATCTCTATTCCGACGAAGGTCAGCTGACATGGCTCAAGGGCTATTGCCATCCGATCCGTTTCAACGATCTTGCCAAGAACAACAAGATCCCCAAGGACCTGCTCGACAAGCTGCCTCCTGCTGCCGCCTATGAAAAGGCAATTTTCCCGACTCTCGATGAACAGGCTGCCGCCAAGGAAGTCATCACCAAGGGATGGGACAAGATCGTAGGCGCCAACGTCAAGTAATACAGGATAAAAATCCCCGCGGGTCCGCCGCGGGGATTTTTCCATCATGTGAGGGCCAGCGTCGGCCCTGAATATCCGATGGGTCGGTATCCTGGCTGCCTTGCCTTTGCATTACTCTGGCGCGGCTGAATATTACTTTATCAAGTGGTCCCAAACACTCATGAGTGCAGTTTCAGAACAAGACGTTTCATCACCAGCTCCACCGGCGGCGCCAATAGCGAATGAGCGCAAACGCCTGTCGCTCGACTGGCTTGGGGTCATGCCCTTCATCATCTTTGCCGTGCTGTTTTTGATATGGCCGACAATCTATCTGATTGCCGGAGCCTTTCAGGACAGTCAGGGTAATCTGACACTCACAAACATTGTGAATCTGTTCCAGCCATCCATCATGGATGCCTACTGGATATCCATAAAAATTTCCCTTGCTTCGGCCATTCTCGGTGCAGCCATAGGGTTTTGCGTCGCTGCCGCTGTCACACTTGGCGGTTTGCCGGCCTGGATACGCTCGCCGCTAATGACCTTTTCGGGCGTCGCTTCCAACTTTGCCGGCGTGCCGCTCGCCTTTGCTTTTTTGGCGACGCTGGGGCGAACAGGGCTTGTCACGACGTTCCTCTATAATGTTTTCGGCTTCAATCTTTATGGCCACGGCTTCAATCTGCTCAGTTTCTGGGGCCTGACGATCACCTATCTCTACTTTCAAATTCCGCTGATGATCCTCATTATTACGCCAGCTTTGGATGGGCTGAAGAAGGAATGGAAGGAAGCAGCGCTCATTCTTGGCGCAACCGGACCGCAATATTGGCGCATGGTCGCATTTCCCATTCTCTGGCCTGCACTGCTGGGCACGATTCTCCTATTGTTTGCTAACTCGTTCGGCGCAATTGCGACCGCTTATGCACTCACCGGTTCATCGCTCAGCATTGTTCCTATCGTGCTCTTCGCGCAGATTCGCGGCGACGTCTTGCAAGACCCTCACCTCGGTTATGCGCTGGCATTCGGTATGATTGTTATCACCGGCGTTTCCAACGGTATTTATATCTGGATGCGCGCCCGCAGCGAACGGTGGCTTAAATGAAAACCAATCGTTTCTGGTCTTGGATCGCACTTGCTTTTGGCATCATATATTTCGTGGTGCCGCTTATCGGCACTCTGGAATTTTCGCTACGCATGCGCCGCGGCGTATATTCCTTCGATGCCTATTGGGTCATCCTCAGCGATCCACGCTTTCAGGCAACATTCGGCTACTCCATCGTTATGGCGCTGGTGACAATTATTGTCGGTATCGTGCTGGTTGTTCCCACTGCCTATTGGGTGCGCTTGCGGCTCCCCGGCTGGCGTCCATTCCTTGAATTCATCACGCTGCTACCGCTGGTCATTCCGGCAATTGTTGTCGTGTTCGGCTATATCCGCCTCTACAATACATCGTCATTTCTGCCCTTGACCGGCTCCGCCATGGGCACCAACCTGCTGCTGGTCTTTGGCTATACGATGCTGGCATTGCCCTATATGTATCGCGCCGTGGATACGGGCCTTGGCGCTATCGATATCCGCACCATGACCGAAGCTGCGGAAAGTCTTGGTGCAAGCCGGTTAAAGATCATGTGGAGTGTCATCCTTCCCAATGTTCTGGTTGCCGTGCTTTCCGGCGCCTTCCTGACCTTCGCCATCGTCATCGGCGAATTTACCATGGCGGCGCTGCTCAACCGGCCCGCATTTGGACCATTCCTGCAGCTTATCGGTGCAAACCGCGCCTATGAGCCTGCGGCTCTGGCAGTCATTTCCTTTGCAATCACCTGGGTTTGCATGGGTCTTATTCAGGTTGTCACCCGTCTCAATAAATCCCTCGCTGCCACCAAGCGCTAAGACCGGATAGAAACAATGTCATTTCTCACAATCAGCCATTTGAAAAAGAGTTTCGGAGCGACCACTGTCGTTCATGACTTCAATCTGAATATCGAGAAGGGTGAGTTCGTTTCTTTTCTCGGACCCAGCGGCTGCGGCAAGACCACAGTGCTGCGTATGGTAGCCGGCTTTGAAACGCCCACATCCGGCAAGATCAGCATTGGCGGTCAGGACGTGGTGAACCTGAAACCGAACCAGCGCAATATCGGCATGGTCTTTCAGGCCTATGCGCTATTCCCCAACATGACCGTCGCTCAGAATGTCGCTTTCGGATTGAAGGTCGCAAAGAAACCGCAAGCGGAAATTAACGCAACCGTTCATGAAATGCTCTCATTGATCAAACTGGATCACTTGGCGGATCGTTATCCTTATCAGCTTTCAGGCGGCCAACAGCAGCGCGTGGCTCTAGCCCGCGCGCTGGCTACCAAGCCACAGGTTCTCCTGCTGGACGAACCGCTTTCAGCGCTCGACGCCAAGATTCGCGTTTCGCTGCGTGAGGAAATCCGCGCCATTCAGCGCAAGCTTGGCATCACCACCATCTTCGTGACACATGACCAGGAAGAAGCGCTATCGATCTCGGATCGTATAGTCGTCATGTATGAAGGCAAGGCTGAACAGGTCGGCGCGCCATTCGAGATTTACAATCAACCATCATCGCGTTTCGTCGCGTCCTTCGTTGGCACGTTGAACACGCTCGATGCGACAGTTCGCGATGCCGCTGCCGGTATTATTGCAATTGATGGCAAGGATGTGATGATCGGCCAGAAGATCACCAATCACAAGGTTGGTGATAAGATTTCTCTCGCGGTACGGCCGGAGGCTGTCAGTCTCGGTGAAGCAACCGACAAGCGCGAGACAACGCTGGATGGCAAGATCAACAGCGTGCACTTCCTTGGCTCGGTCATCCGCATTCGCGCTTCGCTCGGCGAAAATACCGTTTCCTTCGACACATTCAACAATCCAAGCGCACCTCCGCCCTCACCGGGAGAAAACGTGAAGGTCAGCCTGGCGGCAAAGGACATGTTGCTCTTGGGGCAATAGACAATATCGCATTGATCGGGATTGCAGACGATCCGGATCGTTATTAGCTGTTGCGACACAGCCTATCGGAAATTGCCGCTACTGTGGCAATTTCATCGCCAATAGGGTTCAGACGCAGACTAATCCGATAATTTTGCGCAATTCTCTTGGTCAGCAGTCTTATAGCGCAAATAATTGAATAGAGTCATCATGTCAAAAAAGATCGTCAACTGGACACCGAACGTCCATAGCGATGCTTGAATAGGCTTATCAGGTTGCCACAAAATAATTGTGAGCCAAGCCGACATGACGAGGCTCTCGACAAACCAAAATGTCAAAATCTCAGAAAATGACGATCCGACAAATTTCGAAGTCGGCATATTTCCTCTGCCTAAGCCAATTACCCAAACAGCCTAAATTATGGAAGCAAGGGTCCTGAGCAGAACAAGACTACCGGAATCACCGCTCTTAGAAAACCAAACTGCCATGGCCGCAGGCAAGCCCAGACAAAATGCAAAAAGGGCGCTGTCTCCAGCGCCCTTTTAAATTTGACTTTCAAAGCTCGCCTTTCGGCTATCCTTTGATCGCCTCGTTCAGCAGCTTGAGTGCTGCTTGTTTGGTCAGTTCGACGGGGTTGCCTCCCGCCGTTGGGTCGACGATTGCCATCTCGGCAATCAACTCCTTGCGCGCATCATCCATGTCCAGATCCTTGATCAAACCTGGCAAGGCATGCGGTACTTTCAGCTCGGTTCGCAAATCAAGAATTGCCTTGGCAAATCCATCAAATCCGCCCTTGATGCCGATATAATTGGCAAGCCTTACGATGCGCTCTTCAATAGCGCCGCGATTAAAGGCAAGCACATAGGGCATGAATACGGCGTTGGTCATGCCGTGATGCGTGTCATAAAGCGCGCCAATTGGATGAGATAGTGAATGGATCGCGCCGAGCCCCTTCTGGAAGGCGGTCGCCCCCATGGCCGCCGCGCTCATCATATGCGCGCGCGCTGTCAGATCATTGCCATTGGCATAGGCTTTGGGCAGGTTCTCGAAGACGAGCCGGATGCCTTCAACAGCAATACCATCAGCCATTGGGTGATAGCCCGGAGCGCAATAGGCTTCGAGGCAATGGGCGAGCGCATCCATGCCCGTGCCCGCAGTAATAAATGCTGGCATGCCCACAGATAGCTCAGGATCAGCGATAACGATTGCCGGCAGGAGCTTCGGGTGAAAAATCACCTTTTTAGTGTGGGTTGCTTCATTGGTGATAACGCCCGCGCGGCCAACTTCCGAGCCGGTTCCAGCAGTGGTTGGCACGGCAATAATCGGCGCGATCACCTCGCTATTGGCACGGGTCCACCAGTCACCAATATCTTCGAAATCCCAGATTGGCCGGGTCTGCCCTGCCTGAAACGCAATAAGCTTGCCAAGGTCCAGCGCCGAGCCGCCACCAAATGCGATGACGCCATCATGCTTGCCTTGTTTGAACACTGCAATGCCTGCGGTCAGATTTGAATCCACCGGGTTGGGCTTCACATCTGAAAATACGCCGTAGGGAATCTTGGCATCGTCCAGAATTTTCAGTGTGCTCGCAACCACTGGCAGTTTCGCCAAGCCGGGATCAGTAACGAAAAGCGGATTTTTGATTCCGGTCGCTTCCAGAACTTCCGGCAATTCCTTGATGCGTCCTGCGCCAAAACGCACCGTGGTTGGATAGTTCCATTTGGAAATAAGCTGGCTCATATCATGTCTCTACGTTTGGCATATCTGTTGTGCGTGGTTCGACAAGCTCACCATGAGGATGATGGATTGCTTGCAAAGATAGGCAACTCTGCCTTGTTCTATTGTAGCCCACTCACGACCCTCATGGTGAGCTTGTCGAACCACGCACAATTCCAATGCTTGTTAAATCTCTTCGCGCAGGTGGTAAGATTTTGGTCTTGTCAAATTGCCATATCCGATGGCTGACATGGCCGCACCCTTGCCCGTGTCTTTGACACCCGTCCAGACCAGCGCGGGATCGATATAATCGCAGCGGTTCATGAACACAGTGCCGGTTTCAATTTGGTCCCCGATCAAAGCCGCGTGATCGGTATCAGTGGTCCATAGCGAGGCAGTCAGGCCGTATGGGCTGTCATTCATCAAGGCCACGGCCTCCTCGTCATTGCGCACTTTCATGATGCCGACGATTGGCCCAAAGCTTTCTTCGCGCATGACGCTCATTTGATGATCGACATTGGTCAGCACTTCGGGAGCAAGATAGGGAGAACCAGCCTTGTCATTGGCAACATTCATGTTCACGTGAGCTTTCGCGCCCTTGCGCAGTGCTTCGGCCTTTTGTTCACGGATCAGTTCGGCAAAGCGGGTCTGCGCCATCGGGCCCATCGTGGTCGCCTCTTCCAGCGGGTTACCGACAACATATTGCTTGGTCAGGTCAACGAAGCCGTCGACAAAACGGTCATAAACCTTCTCATGCACATAAATGCGCTCAATACCGCAGCAACATTGACCGGAATTGAAAAATGCCCCGTCAACAAGATTGGCAACCGCATGATCGAGATTAACATCCGGCAACACATAGGCCGGGTCCTTGCCGCCAAGTTCCAGCCCCAAGGTCATGAATGTGCCTGCCGCCGCCTTTTCAATGGCGCGTCCGCCACCCACTGACCCCGTGAAATTCACGTGATCAATGCGACCGGAGCCAAGCAACTTTTCTGTCTGGGCATGACCAAGCACGATGTTCTGAAATACGCCCTTAGGCAGACCTGCCTTTTCGAAAGCCTGCGCAAATCGTTCTCCGACCAGCAAGGTCTGGGCCGCATGTTTCAGAATGACGCTGTTGCCCGCCATCAGGGCAGGAATGATGGTATTGACCGCCGTAAGATAGGGATAATTCCATGGCGCAATGACCATGACAACGCCGAGCGGCACATGCTTGATGTAACGACGGAAACCCGGCCTGTCATCCTCCAAAATGGGCGCAAGCGCCTGTTCGGCAATTTTGACCATATAGCGCGTACGTTCTTCAACGCCGCCTTTTTCACCACCGTAACGTACTGGCCGGCCCATCTGCCATGCAATTTCCGGCACGATTTCATCGTTCATGGCCAGTAATGCGTCAAGCGCTGCAAGACATAGACGACCGCGCTCTGCAATGCTGGTCTGTGCCCAATCCGCTTGCGCCTGTTTCGCGGATTCGACCGCTGTATCAATCGCCTTGTCGCTGGCAATTGGGCGTTCCGCATAAACAGTGCCATCAATGGGCGTAATCAGTTTGACCGTTTCGGCCATGTCAAAACCTCGTGCTTTCGTTTTTATAGCCCCTCCCCACAAAGGCAGGCTGCATCGCAGCAGGGAGGGGTATTTCTCTATTTTCAGTTCTTCAATACCGTTCGAAGCCGCGATGCAACTCCCAATCGGTCACACGGCGATCATATTCAAACTGTTCCCATTTGGCCGTGTGAACATAATGTTCAACGACGTCCTCACCCAGTGCCTCTTTGAGCATTTTTGAACGTGCCAGCGTGTCTGTCGCCTCACGCAGGGTTTTCGGGATTTCGCGTAGTTTTGCCCCGCCATAGGCATCGCCCTGGAATGGCTTGCCGAGTTCCAGCTTCTCATCAATGCCGGCAAGACCGGAAGCAATCAACCCTGCAAAAGCGAGATATGGGTTGAGGTCAGCCCCGCCAATGCGGCACTCTATACGGATAGCCTTGGAACCTTCGCCGCAAAGGCGAAAACCTGCCGTGCGGTTGTCAAGGCTCCAGACATTTTTCGTCGGCGCGAATGTACCGGCCTGAAACCGCTTATAGGAATTGATATAGGGCGCGAGGAAATAGGTGAAATCATCGGCATATTTAAGCTGCCCCGCCACCCACTGTCGCATCAAAGGCGACATCGTATATTCCGCGTTCTTATCATAGAAGAGCGGGGTCTTGCCGTCTGCGCTCCACAATGAATTGTGGACGTGGCTTGAACTGCCGGCAAGCGAATAATCATACTTCGCCATGAAGGTGATCGCCTTGCCCATCTGGGTGGCGATTTCCTTGCAGCCATTTTTCATAACCACATGGCGGTCGGCCATTTCCAGCGCTTCGGCATAGCGCACATTGATTTCTTCCTGACCCGGACCCCATTCGCCCTTGGAATTTTCAACCGGAATACCCGCATCAAACAGGCCATTGCGGATGGCGCGCATTACCGCGTCTTCCTTGGTGGTCATCTGGATCACATAGTCCTGAATATAGGGCGATGCGGTTGTCATGCCCTTCCAGTGCTTGGCTCTCGCGCTCTCATAAGTCTCATCGAAAAGATAAAACTCAAGTTCCGAGGCGAAATAGGCCAGATAGCCGCGATCCTTCAGCCGGGCGAGCTGCCGTTTGAGAATAGCGCGCGGCGAATGCGAAAGGTCTTCGTGATGATGGTGATCGAGAATATCGCACAATACCAGCGCGCATTTTTCCAGCCAGGGAATATGGCGAATGGTCGTAAGGTCAGGCTTGATGACGAAATCGCCATAGCCCTGTTTCCAGCTCGCCGCCTTATAGCCCGGAACCGGCTCCATATCGATATCATTGGCGAGCAGATAGTTGCAGCCATGCGTCTCGTCATGTGCGGATTCAACAAAGAAGCTCGCGTGGAATCGCTTGCCTATCAATCGGCCCTGCATATCGACGAAACAGGCCAGAATTGTATCGATTTCACCGCTGCTTACGCGGCTTTTCAGTTCGTCGAAACTCCAATGTCCGGGCATAGTCCATCCTCAAAAACGTCAACTGGGTCAAAGAAGAGGCGACCGGCTTGGTGCCGGTCGCCTCTTTGTTGAAATCAGGCTTTTTCGCCGACTGCGCGTTCAGCAGCTGCAATTTCCGCCGAGCGGCGCGCTACTTCGTCGCCAATTGGAGGGCCACGGAAGCGGCGGCGTTCAAAGCCAAACCATACGATTGCCGTAACCACCAAAAAGCCGACAGTGATGTAAAGCGCCCATTCATTTGGCGGTTGGATGCCGAGCACGAAGATCAATGCCATTGCCAATATCGACAGCACAGCAAAGAACTTGAACTTGCCTTCGCCCATATCCCAAGGCCCCATCTTGTTCCATTTTGGCGTGCCCCAGGCCAACAGACCCAGTGCAATTGGAATAGCGAATGAGAAGAAGAGGAAGATGACCGTGCAAGATACCACGATTGTATAAACCGGCGTTTCGCCGATCGACACCAGCGAGGATCCCCAGACGAAGAGAACAGCAAGGGTTGAACCCGTCCAGATCGCGGAAACCGGCGTACGATATTTGGGGCTGACTTTAGAAAGTGCCTTTGATGCCGGAAGCCCCCGATCACGGGCAAAAGCGAAGATCATGCGCGAAACCGAGGTCACTGTCGCAAGTCCGCAAAGGAATTGGCAGATGAAGATCAGGAAGTAGAGGATGTCCTTTACCAGCGGATTGACTTGCTCGTTCATCGCCCAGAAGAAAACATTCCAGCCCTGCGCTGCAGCTGCATCCATGTTTGGAATCATCAATACGAATGAGCAGAGCATGATGTAGCCGAAAACTGCCGACCAGAGCACGGATGAGATCATGCCCCGCGGCACAGAATGCGCCGCACGAACGGTTTCCTCCGATGTATGTGCCGAGGCATCATAGCCTGTGATCGTGTAAATAGGCAGCAACAGGCCGAGCAGAAAGACCCAAGCGCTTGACGTCGTTGGCCACACATTTCCACCAGCTTCGCCGGAATAGTTGGAGAATGTAAACAGACGGGCAAAATCATAGCCATCAGCGACGGCCAGACAAACGACTGAAAGAGCAATGGCCGTCACAAAGATCAGATAACCGGAAAAGTCCGTCAGTTTGGCAGTAAGACCAATACCCATATGGTTGATCAGCGCCTGCGCGCCGGTCAAAATTACCAGAAATACCACGCGGACAGTCGTCGAATCGGCAATACCAAGATATTCGCCGAATGCCCCGATAAAGAAATAATAAGTGCCGACATTGATGGCGCCGAGCACCGTGATGAGACCCAGCAGATTGAACCAGGCGGTGAGCCAGCCCGTGCCGCGATTACCGAGGATTGAGCCCCAGTGATAAAGCCCGCCAGCTGTAGGATAGGCGGAGCTGATCTGCGCCATGGCAATGGCAAACACTGCTGAGACAAGGCAGCCGAGGGGCCAGCCAATGCCGATTGCAGCGCCACCCGCACCGGAGGTTGCCTGCGCCAGCGAATTGATACCGCCGGATAGAATACAGATAATCGAGAAAGAAATTGCAAAGTTCGAGAAACGGCTCATTCGCCGTTCCAGCTCCTGGGCATAGCCCATGCCGTGAAGAACTTTTACGTCCTCCAGCTTGTCTGTGTCTGTGTAGTCCTGGTGTGTCATCACGTTCCCCTGTTATTATTGAAAGAGTTGCAACGTCGATAGCAGCGTCAGTTTCTAGAATTCCTTGTTTGTCGTCCCCGCAATGCCCATCAAAGGCCTTTTGTTATATTATTCAAAAGAGCTGAAAGCAGTTCCCCCCAGCCCTCCTCCTCTTGAGCTGTCGTCACAAGATCGTTGCGAATCTCGATCATTACAGCCGGCATTCCATGGGCAGAAGCGTGTCGCTCCAGCGTATAATAAACGCGATCTGCCGGTGAATAAGGTTCGTTGATCCCAACGTTGTAACGCCCCAGCGCCTGCAAGCCTGCAATAAGCGGCGCAGCAACGCGCTCGTCCGCGTCATGAATAATGCCGATATGCCAAGGCCGCTCGACACCGCGATAGACCGGCGTATAGGAATGGATTGCGACAAATACCGGCTCAGGCTTGCCCGCCGCCTTTCGCTTCTCGACGAGCGCTTCAATGGCGGCATGATATGGCCTGTGCGAAAGTTTGATACGTTCCTGTCGCGCTGCCTCGCTCAAATTCTCATTGGCCGGAATGACCGTTACCTCGCTTACCGAGGGCACGAGGTCCGGCGCACTCAGCGGGCGATTGCAGTCAATCATCAGGCGGGACACACAGGATTCGATAAGCGGTGCATCAAGCAATCTGCTCATGACAGCACTGACACCAAGCGCACCCGGATCCCAGGCGATATGTTTTTGAAGGTCGCTATCGTTCAGGCCGAGCGTGCCAAAACCGTCCGGCACAAAATTGGAGGCGTGATCACAAAGAATGATGCATGGTCCCGCGCCATCCGGATTTGTTATCCGAACGGGAGTCCATTCTTTTGTCATTACCTGCGGCGCACCGCTCGCTATGGTCCGGCCCATTTTTGCCCTTTTCGGCAAACTGTACTTTACGTTACATTTTATGTTTTTATTTCCACTCTCGTATGATTTGATACATAACAATCAAAATTGTCAAATCCGAAATTTACGTTTCAAAATTCGGACCGGGGGAGACAGCCAAATGAGCACAAGCATTTCCGAGCTGATCGCAGAAAAGATAGACGCGATGCCTGCCTCGGAACGCAGGGCGGCTCAAACGCTTATCGCAAATTACCCGCTGATCGGCCTGAGAACGGTTGCTGAATTTTCCGGTCAGGCAGGTGTATCCTCGCCGACCATCTTGCGCTTCGTCTCCCGTCTCGGCTTCCAAAGCTATCCGGAGTTCCAAAGCGCCCTGCAGGAGGAACTCGCCGCACAGGTACAGTCGCCATGGAATCGTGCTGCAACCATCCAGCGGCCAAAGGACGGGGCCACCTTCCCGCTCATGGAAGCCGCCATTGAGAATATCCGCGAAACATTCCAGCACCTTTCAGCGCAGCAGCTTGGAGACGTAACGGATGCGCTGAGCCGCAATCGTGCCCGTCTCTATCTCCTCGGCGGACGCTTCACCGATCCCATCGCAACCTATATGGCCGCGCATCTCAAGATTGTACGCTCCGGCGTCACCCATCTGGCAGGGCAGGAAAGCCATTGGCGTGACCAGCTGATCGATATGGGCAAAAAGGATGTGCTGCTGGTTTTCGATATACGCCGCTATCAGGATAGCCTGTTGCGGTTTGCAGAAAAGGCGCAGGCCCGCGGCGTTGAAATCGTGCTTGTCACCGACCAATGGCTCTCTCCCATCGCGCGTTTCGCCCGCCATGTCATCGCTGGCCGAACCGCCGTTCCCTCCCCTTGGGATTCGTCTGCCGCACTCTTTCTCATTGCGGAAACACTGATTGCCGAAGTCACGCGCAAGCTTGAACAAAGCAGTGCCGATCGCATCCGTGATCTGGAGCAATTGCGGGATAATTAGATTTTCTCCCGGCCATGCCATTGCCGCCAACGCTCATTAATATACTAATGCTGTCTCGGACTCGAAAAAGGCTCGGTGCCATTCATCCGGATGAAATTATCGCATTATGCCCCTATTGAATGTGTAAGGACCAAAATCATGCAGCAAGCTGACATCGGATTGATCGGCCTCGGCGTCATGGGTGCCAATCTGGCGCTGAACATCGCTGAGAACGGTTATCGCGTTGCGGTTTTCAACAGAACCGTTGCCAAGACAAATGAATTTTACGCCGAAGCAGGTGCGCTGCAGGACAAGATCATCGCGTGCGAGACGCTTGAGGATCTGGCCAAAAACATCCGCGCGCCGCGTCCTATCATTCTCATGGTGAAGGCCGGCGAGGCCGTCGACGAGCAGATTGCCGCGCTCAAACCATTCCTTGCCAAGGACGACATCATCATCGACGCTGGCAATGCGAATTTTCACGATACGGTGCGCCGCCTAGCGGAACTGGGGGCGAATGATCCGACATTTGTCGGCATGGGCGTTTCCGGTGGGGAAGAAGGCGCGCGCCATGGCCCTTCGATCATGGTTGGCGGCACGCCCGAATCCTATGCCCGTATCGAGCCTGTGCTGACAGCAATTTCCGCCAAGTACGAAGGCGAATCCTGTTCAGCCCTGCTTGGGCCTGACGGAGCAGGTCATTTCGTCAAGACGATCCATAATGGCATTGAATATGCCGATATGCAGATGATTGCCGAAGTTTACGGCGTATTGCGTGATGGTCTTGGCCTCACCTCCGAAGCCATTGGCAGGATTTTCCAAAAATGGAATGAAGGCCCGCTGAATTCCTATCTCATAGAAATCACCGCCAAGGTTCTGCTTGCCAGTGACAAGAAGACTGGCAAGCCTGCCGTCGATGTCATTCTCGACAGCGCAGGCCAGAAAGGCACTGGCCGCTGGGCCGCTATCGAAGCGCAGATGCTCGGCATTCCTGCGACCGGCATCGAGGCTGCTGTTGCTGCCCGTTCGATCTCGTCCATGGTCAAGCAGCGCAGCGAAGCGGCAAAGGCCTATGGCGATCTTGGCACCGCCAAACTCTCCGATGGCAGCCAGGCATTTATCGACGCGCTCGAACAGGGTCTGCTTGCGGGTAAGATTGCGGCCTATGCGCAAGGCTTTGACGTCATGGCAGGCGCATCGAAGGAGCGCGGCTGGAACATCCCCCTTGCAACGACCGCCCGTATCTGGCGCGCCGGCTGCATCATTCGCTCGCAGTTCCTCGATCAGATTGCAGCGGCATTTGAAGGTAGCGAAGGCACAAATCTCCTTCTTGTACCGGCCTTTGTCGAGCGCATGCAGTCAGGCTCGAAATCCTTGCGCAGGATCGTTGCCGAAGCCTCGCTAGCAGGTCTGCCAGTTCCGGCACTCTCTGCCGCTCTCAACTATTTTGATGGATTCCGCCAGGCTCGCGGCACAGCAAATCTCATTCAGGCGCAGCGTGATTTCTTTGGCGCTCATGGATTTAAACGCCTTGGCGAAGAGGGTGATTTCCACGGGCCTTGGTCTGATGCTTAATCAAGCTCGATACAACGACGTGTGCTAACTTGATTGCATTGGCGTTGTACGTGGTTCGACAAGCTCACCATGGGGAAGATTTGTGTATTGCGGGGAGCTATTTCTGCAAGGCCAGAAGATAATCTTGCAAACCACTACCTTCCTCATGGTGAGCCTCGTCGAACCACGCACTAACCATGCTGCAAGCGTAAATAAGCGCCATCACGGCAATCTTGCACTGCTGGGCGGAGCGGCATGAATCCGCCCCCAAGCTCGGCGCAATTGCCTTGCGGATGCAAACCCCGCGCGATCCGCCACCCCTTCCATATCCAGCCGCGTATTGCTCAATATCTCCCGCGCCAAAGCGATCCGCAGACGGTTAAGATAGTCGGGAATGCTCATTCCCGTATGCTCGTTGAAAAGGCGTGAGAGGTGGCGTGGACTTGTGGCTGCAATGTCAGACAGCGACTGCAAGGTCCAATTCTGCGCCGGATCAGAGGCAAGCCTGTCCTGAACACGGTGAATTGCAGGATGGATGTGATTGCGCCCATCAAGCCAGGGCGACCATTGCGGATCAGAGCCACTGCGCCGCAGATAAACCACCAGATATCGTGCAACAGCCACAGCACATGCCGGCCCTGCAATCTGGCTGACAAGATGGAGCATCAGATCAATGCCCGCCGTAATCCCAGCACTTGAGTAACGATTGCCATCTTCGACATAAAGCCGGTTGTCAAAAATCCGTGCCGTCGGCACATTTTCACGCAATTCTTCGATCGAACCGAAATGGGTGGTGCAGGCATATCCATCAAGCAGGCCCGCGCGTCCCGCCAGCAAGGAACCTGAGCAGATCGACACCAGTTTCTGTGTCTCGCCGACATGGGTCCGAAGCCAGTCGATAATCGCCGTGTCACCATGGCCCTGCGCTTCCGCATGGGCTGAAGCCGGTGTATCCAGCAGCTCTGTCGCGTCTCCCGAAATTATAATCATGGCATCCGCCGGGACATTGCCGGGCAATGGCTCTATGCCGCTGATCGTCAATCCGATGGATGTAGTTACATTTGCCAGCGGGCCGACATAGCGCACATTAAAGCGCACCACGTCCTGCTCGAAATTTGCCTTGCGCAACACTTCCACCGGCCCGGCAATGTCCAGCAGCAGTGCCCTTGCGGGCACCACCACCAGAACATCGATATTTCTCGGTTCCATTACACTCATGCGGCCATCGCGCGTTCGACTCCGCTCAATGCTTCGTCAACCGTCACAATTCGCGCAAAGCGTCCGGCGAGCACCAGTTCGGTACGGGCCTTGATCTCATCGGCGCTGAATGTACGGCCATCAGCATGTGTCATGGCAAAGGTCAGCGTTGCTTCGGAGACAAACTCCACCTCGTAACCCAAATCTGACGCATGGCGCGTTGTCGTTTCACAGCATTGCTCGGTACGGATTCCGGATACCAACACTTTGCGGATGCCGTTTTCGGTCAACCAGACGTCAAGCCCGCTACCGACTAGCGCGCTGTGCCGGGATTTGTTGAAAACGGCATCGGCGCTGAACGAGACTGGAGCGAGAGGCTTGATAAAGCCCGACTCCATGGCAAATGGACCATCTCCATCCACATGGAAAATCCGCACCACGGGCAGGCCCTTGGCTTTAGCACCATCAATCAATCGCTGGATGTTTGCGATAAAGGGTTGTGCTTCTGCTTCATTCCAATAGCCACGCTGGCGAAATGATTCTTGTACGTCAATAACGATGAGCGCTGTGTCTGCGGACATTTTTGAACTCTCCTATGTGTTGATATTAGGAGATTAGCGCCAGATATGACAGCGCGATACGCATGTGCCAGACGAAAAGCGGACAATAAAAGCCAACACCTGACAAATGTGGCGCACTGTCTTCAAATAGTAGACAATCCATCCAATAGCCGGGCCTTCTTTTCCTTGGCCAAGCACCCATATTGGGGCAATAAAAGTCATCAAACGATCCGGACAGCAGAAGGGCCGGACGGAAAGGCCACAATGTCAGCCGACAACTATCAAAATCGCACGCATCTTGCCGCAATGCAGGGCCAGCCGCTGCTGTTTGTTTTTCATGGCACCGGCGGCGATGAAAATCAGTTTTTCGATTTCGGCCGGCAATTGCTGCCCGATGCCGGCATTATTTCACCACGCGGCAATGTATCGGAACATGGCGCATTGCGGTTTTTCCGCCGAACCGGCGAAGGCGTTTACGACATGGAAGATCTTGCCTTGCGCACGGATGCCATGGCGGACTTCATCCGTGCCCGCAAAATCGAAGCACGGCCGTCCAGGACCATTGGTCTTGGCTATTCCAACGGCGCGAATATTCTTGCCTCCGTCATGCTGAAACATCCTGGCCTGTTCAACGAAGCCGTGCTGATGCACCCGCTTATCCCTTGGCAACCAGACGCTCAACCCGGCCTTGCCGGCAAGCGTGTACTGATCACCGCAGGCCAGCGTGACCCTATCTGCCCACCCTCATTGACGCAGGATTTTGCCGATTATCTGATTGGGCAAGGTGTAGAAACTGATCTTGCCTGGCACACGGGCGGTCATGAAATCCAGCAGAGCGAGATCGCCGCGATTCAGCGGTTTTTTGGATCGTAAATCCCGCTGGCATTGTCATTTGTGCGTGGTTCGCCCTTCGGCTAGCTCAGAAGGGCGAACCACGCAGGGTTTTGCTGCAAATGTAAAAACCCCGCTTATTCCACCAAGTGAAGATAAGCGGGATTGGTGTTTACCTTGAAAACCGCATAGCCACCGGCAATATCCTGATAGCCGATGAGCGCTTGCCCTTTGGCGTCAACAGGCCATGCGCACCGTCCAGATGTCCGGCCTTTAGCTCCAGCGCCAAAAAGCGATGGCGCTCAACGGGGCCCGGCATTGCAAGACCGGCTGTCTTCGTGCCGTCAAATCCGAAACGTGCATAATATTCCGGATCGCCGACCAGAAGAATCGCGCCATGGCCAAGGCGTGCGGCTTCTGCTGTCGCGTGACGCATCAATGCAGCACCAATACCGTGTCCCTTCAGCGTCGGCTCGACAGCCAATGGCCCCAGCAACAAGGCGCGCACGGACTTTCCTGATGCATCATGTCCGGCCTGAATGTCCCAAAGCCGCACTGTTCCCAGCAAGGCGCCATCATTGCTGCGTGCAACAAAGGCCAGCCCTTGCGCAGGCAAGCGCCCGCGCCGCAGTTTTTCAGAAGACTTGCGGCGGCGTCCCTCACCCATGGCACGGTCGAGCAGGGCCTCACGGGCTTGTTCATCCTGTGCGGTTTCATTGCGGATAGTGAAAGCCTGCAATCCATCCGGATGCAAATTTTGTTCGATATATTCTACTGCGTTCATTGTCTTGACCAATCGATCATAAGGGTGCGTCAGCGCCGTCCGGCCGTGAAGCCGGACAGCAGTCCATCACCGGGCAACAGCCCTTAAATTACGTATGATCGGAGCGGTTCAAAGCCATTGAAAGCAACTGCCGAGTAGGTCGTGGTATAAGCGCCAGTTCCCTCGATCAGCACTTCGTCGCCAATAGTCAGCGAGATCGGTAGCGGATAGGGGTTCTTTTCATACATTACATCGGCACTGTCGCAGGTTGGGCCAGCAAGAACGCATGGCTCGGAAACATCGCCATCGCGCGGCGTTGTAATCTGATAGCGGATTGCCTCGTCCATCGTCTCGGCCAGACCGCCGAACTTGCCGATATCGAGGTAAACCCAGCGTACATTGTCGTTGGCGGCCTTCTTGGACACGAGCACGACCTCGGCCTTGATGACGCCTGCATTGCCAACCATGCCACGACCGGGCTCAATGATTGTCTCAGGCAGACGATTGCCGAAATGCTTGCTCAGCGCCTGGAAAATAGCCTGACCATAGGCCTGTGCAGTTGGCACATCCTTGAGGTAACGGGTTGGGAAACCACCGCCCATATTGACCATTTTCAGTGTAATGCCTTCCTTGGCAAGCGCGTCGAATACCTGCTTTGCATCGCCGAGCGCACGATCCCATGCAGCAAGATCTGTCTGCTGGGAACCCACATGGAAAGACACGCCATAGCTGTCGAGGCCAAGCTGCTGGGCGGAGCGAAGCACGTCAACCGCCATGGCAGGAACACAGCCAAACTTGCGCGACAGGGGCCATTCGGCGCCAGCACCGTCAGTGAGGACACGGCAGAACACGCGTGCGCCAGGCGCAGCACGGGCGACTTTCTCAACTTCTTCGACGCAATCAACGGCAAAGAGGCGAATACCGAGTTCGAAGGCGCGGGCAATATCGCGCTCTTTCTTGATCGTGTTGCCAAAGGAAATACGATCCGCAGTTGCCCCCGCATCAAGCGCCATCTCGACTTCGGCAACCGATGCCGTATCGAAGCTGGAACCGAGCGAAGCGAGCAGGCGCAGAATTTCCGGCGCAGGATTTGCCTTCACCGCATAGAAAATCTTCGACTCTGGCAAGGCCATTTCGAAATTGTGGAAATTTTCACGCACGACATCAAGATCGAGCACCATGCAAGGGCCGTTCGGGCGTCGGGTATTGATGAAGTCGATAATGCGCTGCGTAGCCATGTTATGCTCCAATTCCATAGCGGCTGGTATGGCCGCTCAAGCAGTGCAATTTCTCGGGCCGCGCCCATCGAAACTGCTGAGGACAAAGTGCATGAATCCATCCCCCGCGAAGCCAGCCTTTGGAGATGCTGAAAACACGGACAAGTTCATGCGGCGGTGGACCTGCGCCAACTGGCGTCGATCCGCTTTGTCTGCCTTGGTTTGGATGTTCCCATCCGCACTACCGGCAATGAAGGTGTGCCTCTTCAGTAATTCTCGGCTTTTGGACAGCCGAAAGAGACCGACTAGGCCCGCACCGTCGTTGCTTCAGATGTCCTCAACTTTGGCAGTTGGCTGCTAAGCTGACTGGAGGGGTTAGTTCCAGGTACCATACCGTTTCCTCACCATAATGAAGATCGGCGGACACCCATGGGCACGTGCGACTTTGGGCAAGGGCGATATAAGGCGGAATATGTGTCCAATCAATGACAAATATCGATTGTGACAAAGTTTTTTATTCATTGAACAAACAGAGCAAAATCACGTAGAATCTTTGAACGATGACCATATCAAAGCCCCTTAACGCTCTTTTGGATTTACCGTCTGTTAACCTTGTCTCGGGCGATGGTCCCTTGAGTGGTGAAACTTTGGCGGTCAAGGACATATTTGACGTGGCCGGCCTGCCCACTGGTTGCGGAAATAGGCAAAAACAGGCCGAATCACCCAATGCCATAACCACCGCGCCAGCTGTGCAGAAATTGCTCGATGCAGGAGCGACATTTATCGGCAAGACCCAGACCGATGAACTGGCCTTTTCGCTCATGGGCCAGAATGCCCATTATCCTCACCCGATAAACCCGAATGCGCCCGATCGCGTCACAGGCGGCTCATCATCAGGATCAGCGTCAGCTGTTGCAGGCGGATTGGCCAGCATCGCAACCGGAACGGATACGGGCGGCTCCATCCGTGCCCCTGCCAGTTTTTGCGGTCTGGTAGGCTTGCGCATCAGCCATGGGCGCATCTCTCTGGAGGGCACGATGCCATTGGCGCCCTCCCTCGATACGTTTGGCTGGTTTGCCCGTGATATCGAGCTTTACGAGAAAGTCGGCAATGTCCTGCTTGGTCAGGACATAAGCGACTTCAAGCTGAAGCGCCCGCTGTTCATTCCGCTGCTGGAACATCTTCTGGTCGGCGAAGCGGAGGATGCCGCCTACCGGCAAATGTATAAATTGGTCGCAGGCCATCTCGGTCATGCCCGTTCCGCCCGCCAATCAACAGCATCCATGGATGATCTTTATCTCTGCTTCCGCCAGATTCAGGGCTTTGAGGCTTGGGCGGCGCACGGAGCATGGCTTTCCGAGAAGAATCGCGGACTCGGCCCCGGCGTTAAAGAGCGGTTCGAATATGCCGCCGCCATTGATCTGGACACCTATCAGGCTCAGGTAAAGCGCAGGGCGCTTTTCACCCGCGAGCTTGCAGATTTACTTCAGGATGATGGTGTTTTGGTTATGCCGACCGTACCCGGTGCAGCCCCACTGGCTGCAACGCCTTTTGGGGATATTCAGGCATATCGCGAACAGGCGCTCCGCCTGTTGATGATATCTGGCCTTTCGGGCTTTCCGCAGATCACCTTGCCGCTTGGTCAGGTTCACGGCGCGCCATTTGGCTTTTCGCTGCTTGGACTGAAAGGCAGTGACATGGCGCTCATCCGCCTTGGCCGCACCATTTTACAATCAAAGGCACACTGATGGACACACTCACCCGCATGCGCGCCTATATTGATGTCGTGGAAGCGGAGGGGTTCTCGGCGGCGGCCCGCAAGATCGGGCGTTCCAAGGCACTCTTGTCCAAATATGTACGCGAACTTGAAGACGAGCTTGGTGCTTTGCTTCTCAATCGCACCACGCGGCAATTTTCCCTGACGGAAGCCGGCCACACCTATTACCAGCGCGCTAGCGAAATTCTGCGCGATGTCGAAAACCTGAAGGAAACGGTTCGCGACACCAGCAGCGATATCAAGGGGCGGATCAAGATTTCGGCACCGCGCACCTTTGCCGACGCCGATATTGGCCAATGTCTCATCGATTTTTGCGCCGATCAGCCTGAAATCACTCTCGATGTTCGGCTTGACGATCGCTTTGTTGATCTGGTTGAGGAAGGATTCGACCTGGCCATCCGTATTACCCGCATGCAGGACTCATCGCTGATCGCCAAGCGCATTGCTCCTTTCCGTGTCGTCGCCTGTGCCTCGCCTGCATTGATCGAACAGACGGGCGTTCCGCAGCGCCCCGAACAGCTGAGTGCCCTGCCCTGCATCGTCGATACCAATAATCGCTCGCGCAATAGCTGGCAGTTTCATAATCAAAGCGGACCGATCATTTCCGTTCAGGTGTCCGGCCCCCTGGAGATCAATAGCCCGCTTGCCGCGCGCCGCGCCGCTCTTTCAGGGCTGGGCTTTGCCATGCTTCCGGATTTTATCGCAGCGCCGGATGTTGCAAGCGGCAGGCTGGTGCCTGTACTTGACGAGTTCGTCATGCGGGATGCCGGTATTTATGCAGTCTATCCGCATCGGCGCTATCTGCCCGCCAAGGTGCGCGTGCTTGTCGATTACCTGACTAAATGGTTCAAGGACCAAAAGGACAATCGCAAAGCCTGAAATGATGGACTGTTAATGTTATATCGTCCCAATTTTGCCAAGTTCGGGATGTCCTGTACCACAACTATAAAGGGCAATTCATGCAGCAGAAACTCGCGGTCTTCATGGCAACTCTGGCTTTGGGCATGACCCTCGCCACCCCCGCCTATGTCCATCCGCACGTCTTTGCCGAAGCGCGCCTCGATATCACGATCAATCCTGATGGAACTGTTCAAAAGCTTGGCCATGTCTGGCGTTTTGACGATATCTTTTCCAGCACCGTTCTGGTGGAGTTCGACAAGAATGGTGATCTGAAGCTGGATGAAGCGGAATTGGCTGCTCTGGCTGAAACGATCAATGCCTCGATTTCCGAGTTCGACTATTTTCAATCTGTCCAGCTCAATGACAAGAAGATCGTCATGGCAGCGCCAAAGCATTTGATTGCCGATTTCCAGAACAATCAGTTGATGATCATCTTTGAGAGCACCCCTAAACATCCGCTGAAGCTTGGCACAAAGACCAGTTTCGGCGTCTATGATCCAACCTTCTACACGGCCATCGATTACGTCAACGACGCGGATGTGCATGTGACGGGACTGCCGCCAGCCTGTAAGCAGAAGGTGGTGCGCCCCAACCCCGATGAGGCCATTGCGCAAAATCAGGGAACGCTGACCGATGCTTTTTTCAATGATCCCACTGGCACTGACATGACTAAAATCTTTGCCACCAGGCTCGAAATAGAATGCCCCTCCCAAGGGTAGAAGGATAAATGATGCGGAAATCGATCTGGCTTTGCGCACTGCTCGCGCTCGCGCTCCTTGGCGGACATGCTCTAGCGCAAACCTCTTCGCTTGGCATCGGCATGAATGAAGTTGCGATGAAGCCATCCGGTCCGTTTGCCGAATTCATCTTATGGATCAATATGCAACAGCGCGCCTTTTATCTGGCCATGACGAAAGCCCTCAAGGCCATGCGCGAGGATCCGTGGCAAGCTTCGATCCTCGTTGGCCTGTCCTTTCTCTACGGCATATTGCACGCTGTTGGTCCCGGCCATGGCAAGGCTGTCATTTCATCCTATATGGTTGCCAATGAAACGACCCTGAAGCGCGGCGTCTTCCTGTCCTTCGCCTCGTCCATGTTGCAGGCTCTCACAGCCGTTTTCATCATTGGCCTGACTTTTCTTGTGCTTCGCGGCACCACTGTGTCCATGGACGATGCGACGCATATCATGGAAGTGGCAAGTTTCGCGCTGATCGTGGCCTTCGGCCTGTCATTGCTCTGGCGCAAGGTGCCACGGCTTTTCACGACAAATGCCGCTCATGCCCATGCGGGCCACATACATCATGATCATGATCATGACCATGCTCACCACAGTCACGAGCATCACGACCACACGCACCATGATCACCATGCGCATAGTCATGGTCATTCCCATGCTGCAGGTCATGTCTGCGAGACATGCGGCCATAGCCATGCCCCGGATCCGGCCATGATTTCCGGCGATTTCAACTGGAAAACCGCTTGGGCGGCCATCATTGCTGTTGGTTTGCGCCCCTGTTCCGGCGCACTGATCGTTCTGACGTTCTCGCTATTGAACGGCTTGGTGCTTGGGGGAATTTTGTCCGTTTTCGCCATGGCCTTGGGCACATTCATAACGGTCGCAATACTCGCAACCTTGGCCGTCACCGCCAAGAATGTGGCCTTGCGCATATCCGGCGAAACGGCGCTTTCGGGCCGGGTTCAGAATTTTATCGAGATCGGCGGGGCGCTGTTCATCGTTTTGACCGGCGCCCTGCTTTTGACGGCTTCACTATCCTATTGATTATTATTGCGGCGCTGGCTTCTGGCCCGAAGCCAGAACACGACGAAAAAGCCCAGAACAAAGATAACACCAAAAATACCAGCGGCTAGTGGCGACTTATCGCCAATTGCCAGCATCAGGCTTGGCATCAGATAGGCGACAATGCCAAAGCCGAGCATGATACAACCGGCCGCTATGGCCGCATTCCGGGTTTTGGGGTCCATCAACATCACCACTCAGTTCGATATAAGTGGCGTTGTAGCCCTATCCGGTCGCAAAGCAAGTATTCCGGCAAATCTTTATATGCGTGGTTCGACAAGCTTGATCTTTCATAAGTTAAATAATGCGCCACCTACGAAGAAACTGGCGGTGGCGTTTTTTATCGAGCTGGATAGATAATGTGCGTGGTTCGACGGGGCTCACTATCTTGCAGCAAGCCGAAGCTCTTCCAGCCGCTTGATCTGTTGGCCCTCAGCATCAAAATTATCCGGTGAAAGCCAAGCCTGATAGGCTGCTTTGAGCGCTGGCCATTCCTGATCGGTCACTGAATACCAGGCCGTATCCCGGTTCTGGCCCTTCTGCACCATATGCTGGCGGAAAATGCCTTCGAATGTGAAACCAAACCGTTCTGCGGCACGCTTTGACGGCTCATTGCTATTGTTGCATTTCCATTCGTAGCGCCGGTAGCCCAGCACATCGAAAGCATATGCCATGAAAAGATATTGTGCTTCCGTGGCTGCTGGCTTGCGCGCGATCAGCGGCCCCCAGTAAATATTGCCGATTTCGATGGAGCCATGGGCAGCGTCTATGCGCATCAACGCCTGACGTCCCGCAACCTTGCCGCTAGCTTTGTCGATGACCGCGTAAAACAGCGGGTCTTTGCTCGCTTCGACTTTTTCCAGCCATGGCGTCATGGCGTTGCGACTCTCAGGCACGTCCTCGAAAAGATAGCGGAACCGGCCATCTGCATCAGCAACCGTCGAGGCCTCATAGAGTCCATCGCCATGCTTTGCCGCATTGATCGGCTCAAGACGGACATAGCGTCCTTCAAGCGGCTCAGGGGCAGGAAATGGTCGTGGTGTCCAGTCTTTCAAATCGGTCATGTAATTCGGCCCATTTTTATCAAAGCACGTTTGACTTGTTACGCTAGTCCCCGCACAAAGCAGAAGTTGAAAATTGTATGTGAGACAAGAAAATGCTGCGTACCATTTCGGGCTTCGACCGTATCGGCGAAGAAAATGCCTTTGCTGTTCTGGCTCGCGCGACAGCCCTCAGCGCCCAAGGCAAGGACATCATCAATCTTGGCATCGGCCAACCGGACTTTAAAACACCGGCGCATATTGTTGAAGCGGCCATCAAGGCGCTTAAAGACGGTCATCATGGCTACACGCCAGCCAATGGGTTACTGGCGACACGCGAGGCCGTTGCACGACGCACGCTGACCACGACGGGCGTCGAAGTCTCGCCGGAGAACATTATCATCGTGCCGGGCGGCAAGGTGACAATGTTTGCCGCGATCATGATTTTCGGCGAACCCGGCGCGGAAATCCTCTATCCCGATCCCGGCTTTCCCATTTATCGCTCAATGATCGAGTTTACGGGTGCCAAACCCGTTCCGGTGCCAATTCGTGAGGAGAATGGCTTCGCTTTTTCTGCGGAGGAAACGCTATCGCTGATTACGCCGAATACGCGGCTTCTTATTCTCAACTCACCTGCCAACCCGACTGGTGGCGTCACGCCAAAGTCAGAAATTGAAAAACTGGTAAAAGGTCTGGAAGACCATCCCCATGTCGCCATCATGTCAGATGAGATTTACGATGTGATGACCTATGATGGCGAAGAACATTGCTCGCTTCTTACCTTCCCGCAAATCCGTGACCGCCTGATCGTGCTGAATGGCTGGTCAAAGACATGGGCGATGACGGGCTGGCGCATGGGCTGGTCCATCTGGCCCGATCAGCTCTATGACAAGGTGCGCAAACTCGCGGTCAATTGCTGGTCCTGCGTCAACGCGCCAAGCCAATATGCCGGTATAGCTGCCATTGACGGTCCGCAGGATGATGTGGAGAAAATGTGCAAGGCATTCGACAATCGCCGTAAAATTGTTGTCGATGGACTGAACAGCCTGCCGGGCATTAGCTGCGCCACGCCCAAAGGAGCCTTCTATGCCTTCCCAAACGTCAAGGAAACCGGCTGGCCCGCCAAAAAACTTGCTTCTGCCCTCCTCGATGATGCTGGCGTGGCTTTGATCGGCGGTCCGGATTTCGGCATTCTCGGCGAAGGTTATATCCGCCTCTCCTATGCCAATTCCGAAGAAAATATCATCCGCGCCATCGAACGCATCGAGAAATTTCTGGCAAAATAAGCGGGCGTTGCCGCCCGCCTCCATATAGCGCGTAGTTTGCGAAGGGCGAACCACGCACTATAGATACGCCATCAGCTTAGGCGGGCGAAGCGACCTTCGCCTGACTTACCGTTGCCTCAATATGATCGATGAGGCTATCCGGCAGCTTGAGACGACCGGCGAGCAGATCGAGATAACCGCGTTCGCCGCGTGTCTTTGGATCAATGGCGAGACGGGAAGCTGTATAAAGCTCAACCTTCTGCTCGTCGGTAACGGCGGCTGCAACCAGCGCATCCACATCAACGGGAGCGCTGAGTTCTGCATTCAAGAATTCCTGTGTGTCGCTGTTCATGCCGGAGAGCGATAGCTTTTCCAAAATACGCGCGCGCTCTGCATCATCGACCATGCCGTCGGAGCGGGCAGCAGCAATCATCGCACGCACCAGCACAAGGGCAAATTCGTGCTCACCTTGCGGCGCCGTCTGCGGATCGAAACCTGAATCGCTCGGCGGTGGCAGCAATTCGCCATTTGCCGGAGCCTGCGCGGTTTCCGCGGGAGCCTTGCCCGATTGATAATTTTGATAGGCCTTGTAGGCCAATCCTGCCACTGCGGCGAGACCGCCAAGCTTCAAAGCGCCGCCGGCAACTTCACGGCCTGTACCCGTGCCAAGCAAAATCGCTGCCAGCGCACCTGCCGCCAGGGGGTTGTCCTTGGCCATTTGCGTCGCCTTTCCGGCTGTGTCGCGTACCGAGGTTCCCACGCCGGGGATATTGCTTCCCAGGAAATCGTTCAAAATCTTCTTCGGATCGAGCATGCATTTCTCCCTCTTGGTCGCATGAATTCGCTGGTCTTAGTTAGGAACAGCTTCATGGCATTGCAATGACAGGGAAGGATTTGTGGCTCGCAATCACGACATACGTGGTTCATCCCTCGGCAAGCTCAAGACCCGATATGCTCTTTCAACCCACGTTCACGCGCCAGCCGCACCTGTTTTTGCCGTTCCGCGAAGCGGGCGCGGTCTTCATCAGTGCGCTCATGATAGCAATTGGGACAGGAAATCCCCTCTGCAAACAAAGGCGACAGCTTGTCTTCGGGCGCGATAGGATTACGGCAGGCGTGGCAAAGTTCTGCCTCCCCTTCAATCAACCCATGGCCGACGGAAACGCGCTCATCAAATACAAAGCACTCGCCTTCCCAGCGGCTTTCCTCAGCGGGTACATCTTCCAGATATTTAAGAATGCCACCCTTGAGATGAAACACCTCATCAAAGCCGAGACCTTTGACAAAGGCAGTAGCCTTTTCGCAACGAATACCGCCAGTGCAGAACATGGCAATCTTCTTGCCTTCAAGTTCCTCGCGATGGTTTTCCACCCATTGCGGAAACTCACGAAATGTTTTCGTCTGCGGGTCAAGCGCGCCCGTAAATGTGCCGATGGCGGTCTCATAATCATTGCGCGTATCAATGATTACCGTATCGGGGTCCGAAATCAGCGCGTTCCAGTCTTGCGCAGCGACATAGGTCCCGACACTTTGCAGCGGGTCGATATCCTCAACGCCCATGGTGACGATTTCCTTTTTCAAGCGCACTTTCATACGCTTGAACGGCATTTCGCTGGCATGGGAATATTTCAGTTCCATTCCTGCAATTGCAGGTTCTGCTTCAAGAAAATCGACCAGCGTCTTGATCGCGGCAGCGGAGCCCGCAACCGTGCCGTTAATGCCTTCGGCCGCCAGCAGCAGCGTGCCCTTTATGCCTTGCGCGCAACACAGTTTCGCCAGCGGCTCCTGCAATGACTGGTAGTGATCCAGCCGGGCAAACCGATATAGTGCAGCCACTGTAAAGGGCAGATTGGAAGAATGATCTGTCATGATGGCATTCAACTACTGTGCCACAACGTCAATTTCAAGATATTTGCGACAAGCGGTGCTTTGGCCGCATTTCTTGCATGATGCTGGACTTGAATCATTGGACAAAAAGGTTCAGCAACACTAAATCGATTAGAGTTCAAAAAGACGGAGATTGTCATGACCCAGAAGACCGATTTATTGCTACCTGTCCTCAAGGGCCAGCCGGTCATTCCGGTCCTCCTCATTCAAAATGTTGCCGATGCGGTGCCCTTGGCGCGCGCGCTTGCTGCAGGTGGCCTGCCCGCCATCGAAATTACATTGCGCACCGCCGCCGCGCTCGACGCCATCCGCGCGGTTGCCAATGAGGTTCCTGAAGCAATCGTAGGCGCCGGCACCATTCTCAACGCGCGCCAGTATGAAGAGGCGGCCAATGCCGGCTCGCGCTTCATCGTCAGCCCCGGTGTAACACCGCAATTGCTTGAGGCTGCCCGCTCCAGCAAGGTGCCGTTGCTTCCCGGCGCGATCACCCCCGGCGAGATCATGGCGCTGCGGGAAGAAGGCTATACAATGCTGAAATTCTTCCCGGCCGAACAGGCTGGCGGCGCAGCTTTCCTCAAATCGCTTTCCTCGCCGCTGGCCGGAACGATGTTCTGCCCAACAGGCGGTATCGGCATTGCCAATGCAAAAACCTATCTTTCCCTGCCAAATGTTGTCTGCGTCGGCGGCTCGTGGGTCGCGCCGGAAAATCTGGTCAAGGAAGGCAAGTGGGACGAAATCACCAAGCTGGCAGCCGAAGCCGTCAAGTTGGCCGCTTGACACGATTTGATAAATTATGAGGTGGATGTTGCGATAATCTCGATTGCAGCGCCGCCTCAATTTCCTGATATACGGCCTCTTCCGAAGAAATCACGTCATTATTGTCAAATCGTAGTATCTGAAAACCTTGCCCGCGCAAGAATATATCGCGGGCTTCGTCATGTTTGACGCCAGAGTCCGTCTCATGCGTGTCCCCATCTACTTCAATGAGAATTTTTGCTGATAGCCAAGCAAAATCAGCGATGTATGGACCAATGGGGGTTTCGCGGCGGAACCGTGCACCTCGATTACGAAAGCTTCGCAACATATCCCACATTCGCCATTCCGCCTTGGTCAGTTCCCGGCGAAGAGTTTGAGCACGTTGCCGTGCTTTTGGCGGGATATTGCTGTGTGGCATTAAACGCTCGCCCCTCCCTGACGCTACGCGTCCTCCCTCCCCACAAGGGGGAGGGTAACGGCGCCAATTTCTGAAATTTCTACAACGGTAGCCTATTACGCCGCAGCCTTACCCTCCCCCTTGTGGGGAGGGAAGCTGCGAAGCAGCAGGGAGGGGTCTTGTTTTACGAGCCGTGGCTGGGATTGAACTTTGCGATCTGCATGAAGGTCACAGCCTTGCCGGTAAACTTGTTGGCGTCGGCAACCGGCAACTTCTGCTGGAATCCGGCGACATAGACTGTCGTCGGGGCCATGCGCATTGTTTCATTGCGCAGTACTGCAGGGGTAACTGCCGGTGCTGTGTCGGCGACCTGCTCATTCGAAAGTGCCCGCTCCGGTACATCGGACGCGACCTGCATCGCCTTCGGCGCCTCCTGCACTGCCTGACGGCGTGGCTTGGATGCCTTGGCCGTAGTCACCACACCGCTGTCGAGCATGGCAACCGGATCACCGCCCTTGGCTTCAAGCATGGTCTTGCGCAATGAAGGCTGGGGAGCGGCAGATGCAACTTGAGCAGCATCATTGCCGGTAACCTTCTTCACCCGTCCACCTGTCTTGCCGACAGTGGTTGGCAGTTCCGGCGAAGGATCGGACGCCGCCACAACAGTGCTGTGTTCGGGATCAGACTGCTTGATGATCGCTTCAAGATCATCGTCTGGAACCGGAATGACGTCGTTATCCGCTGTCTGAACGGAAGCTGGTATATTCGCCGGACGTTGCGTTGGAACAATGGAGGCGACCATCATGTCGTTTTGCTTTGGCGCTGTGCGCGGCTTTTCGAATGGTACAGGCACAAGCGCATTCACCATTTGCGGCTGCGCCACATTTGCTGGCGCGGGTTCCGGCGCCGGATTGGCTGCGATCATCTGAGCAATCGCTGCAGCACTATCCTGCGTTGAATTATCCGCTGCAAGCGCATTAAGCGTTGAGGGCTCCGGCGTTGCTACAGCTGGCGCATAATCCGGACGGCGCAGCGGCACAGGCACAGCAAAAGCAAGAGCCTGATTGTCTTCCGGCGTCAGCTCAACCGGCGTTTCAGGACGCGGTGCAGCCACTGGCGCAGGCGCATTACGGTTTGGCAATGCAGGTTCCATCACGCCCGGAAGGTTACCGGCTGTGGTTGCTGGCGCAGCTCCTGAATCCTCGTCGGATTCAGCGGCAGCGGCGGGTGCTTGCCGTGTGGTGCCCCGGGCCGGTGTCGGCGCCGAAGCAACCGCTACTGAGCTTTCGCCTGAATCCTCTTCTTCATCCGCGCCACCGCCAAACAATACGCCAAACAGAGTCTTGCCACCGCGACGCGAAGAGCTTGAACTTGCAACCTGGATCGAACCTCCACTGCGCTTACGGGATTCGTAAGCTGCGACCGCCTGTTCATAACCGGGTAATGGCTTACCATCGGTCGGAATGTGCATGGTCTTGCCGTCCGGGAACACCGCCAGCAATTCCTTGCGGCTCATGCGCGGCCAATGGCGGACATTACCAACGTCAGTATGAATGAAGGGCGATCCGGAACGCGGATAATAGCCAACGCCACCAGCTTCAAATTTCAGCGCTGCATTGCGCAAGGTTGCAAGTTTTACACCTGGCAAATACCAGTCCATTGCTTTGCCGAGCATATGCTGGCTTGTCTTTGCCACACCGCGCGAACGGGAGCGAAGCATCGAATTGGTAGTAGGGGAACGATAGGCCGAAACCACATTGATATAGTCTCGCCCGCCAACCTTCTGATAGGTCGACCAGACCAGATCGAAAAGGCGTGGGTCCATCTTGGTCGGTTCATTGCGGCGCCAATCCCGCAAAAACTTGTTCAGCTTGTTCAGGCCATCCTGCTGATAGCGTCCATTCTTCTTGAACGTGATTTCAGCGCGTTCTTTCGTGTGAATGAAATAAAGCTTGAGAGTTCTCGTCTCGGCTTGAGCCTGAGCGGATACAAAAAGCATCGACGCGAAGACCATGAGGAACGCAAACCAACCGGCACGCATGTTAAAACCTGCCGTCAATTTACCGCTCTGTGCATGAACCATGTTTGACAATGTCGTCCCAACCTTGATCGTTTTCTCAAGTCCCCGAATAGCTGGATTATCCAATTTAATGGTTAATGGTCACTTATTGAACATCAAATACGTTGAGAGCATGGCAAAAACCTGAATGAAATCCACTGTTATGTGACATGGTCAACAGTTGGTTAACGACAGGAATAAGGCGTTTTGACGAAAGAATCCACCCCGTCCGCGCCTAAATATCGCCTCTAAGCGGTCAAAATCTCATTTGCCTATGCAACTTGGCTTTGTCAGCATGTTTGCGCCATTGGCGTCAAATCGTTGCACAGCCGTCTCTTTGCACTAAGTTTAGTGTTCCGATTTCCACTGGTCTGATTCGACCGGACCTCCTACGCCCAGCCATTTTATGGCGCAATAATGAGTTTTGAGATGAACAGACACAACATATTGCAGGCCACTGTTTTTTCCCCAAAATCCGGCGCCGCCGCCGTAAAGGAGGAACAGGCTGCACTTGGCATATTGCCGGAATGGAACCTGGCTGATCTGTATCCTTCCCCCGAAAGCAGTGAACTTACGGCTGATCTGCAAAAGGCCGGTGAACTTTCCATCGCCTTTGAAGAACGATGGAAAGGCACCCTCGCCGCCGAAATAGCAAAACCGCAGGGCGGCGATTTTGCTCAGTCCATTGCAGAGTATGAAGCGCTCGATGATCTGATGGGCAAAATCGGCTCCTACGCCGGACTGGTCTATGCCAGCGATACTTCCAATCCGAAAAATGCCAAGCTCTATGGCGATATCCAGCAAAAGCTCACCGATGCCAGCACCCATCTGATCTTTTACGGCCTCGAACTGAACCGTATTGAAGATGCACTGATCGAAAAGGCCATGGATGACAATTCCGCCATCGGCCATTACCGCCCATGGCTGGTCGATCTGCGCAAGGACAAGCCATACCAGCTCGATGACAAGCTGGAACAACTCTTTCACGAGAAGTCTATTACAGGTCGTGGCGCCTGGAACCGGCTTTTTGATGAAACAATGACATCATTGCGTTTCGAGGTAAATGGCGAGGAATTGCCGATTGAACCAACCCTCAACCTTCTGCAGGATTCGAATGCGGAAGTGCGCAAGACCGCTTCCGATGCGCTGGCCAAGACTTTCAAGGAAAATCTGCGCATCTTCACGCTCATCACCAATACTTTGGCGAAAGACAAGGAAATTTCCGACCGCTGGCGCGGCTTCGAGGATATCGCCGATAGCCGTCATCTGGCCAATCGTGTTGAGCGTGAAGTTGTCGACGCGTTGGCGGAAGCGGTGCAGGCCGCCTATCCGCGTCTCTCTCATCGTTATTACAAGTTGAAAGCCAAGTGGCTCGGCCTCGATTATCTCAATAGCTGGGACCGCAACGCGCCCCTTCCGGAAACACCACAAGCGGTCATTCCATGGGCCGAAGCGCGCGAAACCGTGCTTTCAGCCTATAATGGCTTTGCCCCCGAAATGGCCGAGATTGCCAAGCGCTTTTTTGACCGGAATTGGATTGATGCGCCGACGCGTCCGGGCAAGTCGCCCGGCGCATTTGCCCATCCGACTGTTCCTTCTGCCCATCCTTATGTTCTGCTCAATTACATGGGCAAGCCACGCGACGTGATGACCCTGGCGCATGAGCTTGGTCATGGCGTGCATCAGGTACTGGCCGGGGATCAGGGCGCGCTCATGGCGTCAACACCCCTGACCCTTGCCGAAACCGCCTCGGTTTTCGGTGAAATGCTGACATTCCGTTCATTGCTTGAAAAGACCAGGGATAAGCGCGAACGCAAGGCGATGCTGGCGCAAAAGGCGGAGGACATGATCAATACGGTCGTGCGGCAGATTGCGTTCTATCAGTTCGAACGTCGCGTTCACACCGAGCGGTCCAATGGTGAGCTGACGTCAGATCGGATCGGCGAGATTTGGCTGGACATTCAGAAGGAAAGCTTGGGAGATGCGGTGCATTTCGGCCCGGGCTACGAGAATTTCTGGACCTATATTCCGCATTTTATCCACTCGCCTTTCTATGTTTACGCCTACGCCTTTGGCGATTGTCTGGTGAATTCGCTTTACGCCGTTTATCAGAATGCGGAATCGGGCTTTCAGCAGAAATACTTTGACATGTTAAAGGCTGGTGGCACCAAGCATCATTCCGAACTGCTTGCTCCTTTCGGCCTTGATGCAACAGATCCAGCCTTCTGGCAAAAAGGCCTGTCGGTTATTGAAGGCATTATCGACGAGCTGGAGACCATGGATCAGGACTAGGGTCAGGACACCATCAGCATGAATAAAGCGCCTGTCCATACGCCCTATGATGGATCGAGCCAGCCTTTCACGATCGGGCTGCAACAGCTGGATTTGAAAGACTGGATAGAGGTAGACGAGAATCTTCTCGCCTATCTTGCAGAAAAGAGGCGGCTCTTTGGTCTGCATGCTGAGCGGATTTTCGTCGAGGAACCGGGGACGCAAGCCGCGCAAGCAGAAGTTCTTGAGCTGCTCGCTGCTCATCTGATTGACAGATATCCGCAACTTTACGCCCGCAATGGTGACGAGATTACCGTTTCCGGTTGGCCCGATAAAATTGAGCTGGGCTCGGCACAAACGCCTTTGCTGCTCCGTGCTGCAAATCTTGTTCAGGAAGATCTGGTTCTCATGCGCAAAGACGAGAAACGCGGCTGGCATCTTGCCGCTGCGTCATTGTCTTTTCCCTCATCATGGACATTGCTGGAAAAATTCGGGCGGTCCATGGACGATATTCATGCGCCCGTTCCTGACTTTAATGCAGGCACCCGCAATGCCGATTTGATAACCCGCATGTTTGACAATCTGCGCCCTGATCGATCCGTCTATCGCATGAATTGGTCTTTGCAGCCAGGTGATGAGATGTATCACCCGCTCGCCAGCCATCAGAAAGGGGCACTTTACACCGATGATGATCTGGCAACCCATTGCCATATTCGAGTCGAGCGGCAGACCTTGCGTAAATTACCCATGTCCGGGGATATTCTTTTCACGATCCGTATTTATCTCGACCCCGTAAATGCATTGAAGAAACATCCGCAATGCCGCGCTGTCGCAGAAGCTTTTTGCCGCCAATTGGAGGCGCTTAATCCTGCCCAATCCAATTATAAAGGTATTATGACAATCCGCGAGCGGCTGATTGACACTCTAAATCGTCTGTAATCCTGTTTTAATTAACATTAGGGCAAAAATTCACCTCAAAGCAGCCAGCGGTTGTTTGCTCTTGAGCATGACTATGCTCTATGGTTGCTTTTGAAGCGGTATATCAACCCGCTGCCCTCAATGATGGAGATCAAAATTAGGAGCAACGAAAAAATGGCGAAGGCTAAATGGCCTATACATGGAGAAATTACTGGTCCGATCGTGATGATCGGTTTCGGGTCCATCGGACGGGGTACCCTGCCCCTCATCGAACGCCACTTCAAATTTGACAAGTCCCGCTTGGTCGTTATTGACCCGAGCGATGCAAACAAGAAATTGCTGGATGAACGCGGTATTCGCTACATTCAGGAAGCAGTCACCCAGGAAAATTACAAGACACTGCTCAAGCCACTTCTTACCGAAGGCGGCGGACAGGGGTTTTGCGTCAATCTTTCGGTAGATACCTCATCCGTCGATATCATGCATCTTTGCCGCAAGCTCGGCGCGCTCTATATCGATACGGTCATCGAGCCATGGGCTGGCTTCTACTATGCAAGCGGCATCGACAATGCCGAGCGCACCAACTATGCGCTGCGCCAGACGCTGCTTGCCGAGAAGAAGAAAAACCCGGGCGGTCCGACCGCGGTTTCATGCTGCGGGGCAAATCCCGGCATGGTTTCATGGTTCGTCAAACGTGCTTTGCTTGATCTGGCCAAAGACCTCAATATTGAACATACCGAGCCTGAACGCTCAGATCGCCATGGCTGGGCCAAGCTGATGAAACAGGTTGGCGTCAAAGGCATCCACATTGCCGAGCGCGATACGCAGCGTGCCGTTGATCCAAAGCCTTTCGGCGTCTTCTGGAATACCTGGTCCGTTGAAGGTTTCATCTCAGAAGGCTTGCAGCCTGCTGAGCTTGGTTGGGGCACCCATGAAAAATGGATGCCAAAAAATGCCCGTAAGCAGAAGAAGGGCAACAAGGCCGCCATTTTCCTCGAGCAGCCTGGCGCTGACACCCGCATTCGCACCTGGTGCCCGACAGAGGGCGCGCAGTTCGGCCTTTTGGTCACGCATAATGAGTCGATCTCGATTGCCGATTTCTTCACTGTTTTCGACAAGAAGGGCAAGGCAACCTACCGGCCGACATGCCACTACGCCTATCATCCATCCAATGTGGCAACCCTGTCGCTTGATGAAATGTTTGGTGCTGCTGGCCAGCCGCAAACCAAGCTGCATGTGCTGGACGAGTCCGAGATTGTGGACGGCGCCGACGAGTTGGGCGTTTTGCTCTATGGCCACGACAAGAACGCCTATTGGTATGGTTCGCAGCTGACAATTGAGGAAGCCCGCAAGCTTGCTCCCTATCAGAACGCGACCGGCCTTCAGGTGTCTTCCGCTGTTCTAGCTGGCATGGTTTGGGCTCTCGAAAACCCGCAAGCGGGTATCGTGGAAACGGACGAGATTGATTTCCGTCGCTGCCTCGAAGTGCAGACGCCATATCTCGGCCCGCTAAAAGGTCACTACACCGATTGGACGCCGCTGGAAAACCGGCCAGGCTTGTTCAAGGAAGACATTGATAAAAGCGATCCTTGGCAGTTCCGCAATATTCTCGTCCATTGATATTTGCTCTGGACCATACTGAAATGGCAAACGGCACCCTCACAGGTGCCGTTTCTTTTGCGGGCTTCGTTCAAAATAGACGTCCCACTCATCCGCACCGGTATTGGTGAATCCGTTGCGCCCGTAAAAACGACCAGCATCGCTCTTCTGTAATACGCTCAAGCGCACAGCCAAGCCGCGTTCATCCGATTCCATCAAAAGCGTCTGAAGGACCGCCGTTCCCAAGCCGGTATTCTGCAATGCCGGGGAAATGTAGAAGTGCTCTAGCAGCAATCCATCATCAGACGGGCCAAGCGCCACGCAACCGCCGAGCGAACCATCCGAAAGCACAATCAGTCGCGTATATTCAGCTCGAAATGACTTGCGGAACCGCTCAAATGCCCGCCTCTCATCGAAACGCCCGATCCGCTCAAGGCTTTCACGCATGGTGAGAAGCCGCAACTCGAACAATCTTTGAAAATCCTGTTCAGATGCCTGCTCCAGCCGGAAAGAATGATCCTTCATTTTTCCTGATCGTCAATCTTCGCATCATAGCAAACGAAGGCGAGCTTATTGCCATCCGGATCGCGGACATAGGCCGCATAAAATCCCGGCCCATATTGCGGGCGCAAACCTGGCTCGCCCTCGCTGCTGCCGCCATTCTTAAGAGCCAATGCGTAGAGCCTGTCGACAAGACCAGCTTGTTCGCTCCGAAACGCGGTCATGTTGCCATTGCCGACACTTGCCACCTCTCCGTCAAAAGGCAGGCCCACCATGAAGCGGGGAACATCGTCATCGGTTTTTCTGCCCCAAGAAAACATAACCTCATCGCTAAAGCAGCGCTCCAGGCCAAGCTCGACCATGAGCGGGTCATAGAATGCTTCCGCCTTGCGCAGATCATTCGTGCCGACCATCGTATATCCTATCATACCCACCCTCTTTGCTGTACGAATCTGAGCTTGCCGCAGATTATCAATAAACTTAAGTCTTGTTATTGCTTAATTTTAGCGTCATTTATGGGCCACACCCATGGGAGATTGTTTGGATGAAACGTTTATCACTTGGCCTCGGTTCAGCCGCATTGACCATTGTCCTCGCCGGCTGCATGAGCGGGCCGCAATCAGATGGCGGGCCTGTACAGACCGCACGCCCCACTGACGCCGTTCAGGGCCAATGGTTCGATACATCCGGTGTTGCATTCTCGAACTTCAATGGCGGTGTTTTCGAAACCCGTGCCAATGATACCAAGGAAAAACTTGCCGAGGGCAATTACCGGTTCGTATCTGCAAATCTTGTCGAGATCGATCTTCGCTCGCTTGCTCGCGGTACGCAGTCCAAGGTCAATTGTGCGCTCGTGAGTGGCGGCCAGTTGAACTGCACGTCCTCCTCGGGCCAGCAGTTTTCTTTGACGCGCCGCTCCGCTTAAGATCGCGGTTCGACTTCGGCCGCCACTTTGCAGATGTCCACGGAGGTTCCCATGGACATCTTTCGGCAAGGCGATCTTCTAGTTCTTCGCCAGTTCCGTTGCTGCTTCATCAATCAACGATGCAACTTCCACCTGCTGTGACGCCAGCGAGGCATGGCTGGCGTCAAGAGATATGATTTTCCGCGCACCAAGACGTGACGACATGCGTTTCTGGTTTTCCGGCGCGATCATCCGGTCGTCAGTGGAAATCTGATACCAGGACGGTTTTGTCTTCCAGGCGGGCGCAGTGATTGTATCGCCAAAAGTGCTTGCCAAGGGTGCCTTCTGGGTGATCCCCATGACAAGCCCTTCCTCCTCGGTCAAATCCTGACAGAAGCTTTCATGGAAGAGTTCCGGCTTGACCCAAAGATAGCCATCGCTGTCCAGTGTGAGATTTGCCGCTGCAAGTGGCACGTGCTCCTGCGTGATAGCACCAGGGCTTTCCCCTGCATCCGGAGCAAAAGCTGCAATATAGACCAGACCGGCCACATTGGGCGCATTGCCCGCCTCGGTAATGACGGCACCACCATAGGAGTGTCCCACCAAAAGAACCGGGCCGCTTTGTTGCGCCACCATTTTGCGCGTGCGTTCGGCGTCATCGCCGAGTGAGGTCAAGGGCAGTTCGACGGCATGAATATTGGTATGCCCCATGCGCGTGAGTTCAATAATTACTTTGTTCCAATGGGCCGCACCGCCCCAGAATCCGTGCACCAAAATAACCGTGGGCTTGTCACTCATGTTTTAAACTCCTTGTTGTAATGAACAGGTAATTTTCCGAACTAAATATTGCCTTGGCGTGTTTACACAGGCTTGTTTTCCTCTCTTGCATCGTGTGCAAAGTGATGAAACCATGGCTTTTGTCACAAGCACATCAAGGTGCTGATGTATTACCACATCGAATTGAACGGAGCAGGTCATGTCCAGAATTCTCGGCAAGCTTTTTCTAGCTGCCTCCGCCCTCGGCATCAGCGCGGGGAGCGCCATGGCCGACTATACGCTCAATATTCTGCACATTAACGACCTGCATTCCCGCATCGAAGCCATCAACAAATATGATTCCACCTGTTCGCCCGAAGAGACGACCAAGAATGAGTGTTTCGGCGGCATTGCGCGCGTAAAAGCCAAGATCGATGAACGCCGCGCGGCACTTTCCAAGGACGGCGGCAATGTAATCGTGCTCAACGCTGGCGATGAATTCCAGGGCTCCTTGTTTTACACAACCTATAAGGGCGATGACACCGCCGAGTTTCTGAATGCAATTGGCTACGATGCCATGGCGCTGGGCAATCATGAATTTGACGGTGGCCCGTCAGTGTTGGGTAAATTCCTCGATAAGGTCAAAATCCCCATCATTTCCAGCAATACCCAGGCTGATTCAGAACCGCTGATCGCGGGTAAGTTCAAACCCTATCTGATCAAGGAAATCGGCGGCCAGAAAATCGGAATCATATCCGCCCTGACGACCGATACGGCTGAAATCTCTACACCCGGACCCACTGTCAAATTTGCGGATGAGATCGAGACCCTGACAAAGCTCGTTGGCACATTAAAAGCTGAGGGCGTCAACAAGATCATCGCGCTCAACCATACCGGCTATTTTGAGGATGAAGAGATTGCGGCCAAGGTCGACGGTATTGATGTGATCGTCGGCGGTCATAGCCATACTCTGCTTTCCAGTACTGATCCTGACTCTGGCGGCCCCTACCCCACCCTCGTCAAAAATCCCGCAGGACGTGAGGTTCCAATCGTTCAGGCCAAGGCCTATTCCAAATATCTGGGCGAGCTCAAAGTCACCTTTGATGATGACGGCAATGTCACGGCAAGCTCCGGCGCGCCGATCCTGCTCGACTCTTCAGTCACGCCGGATGCAGCCCTTGTTGCCCGCGTGGCCGAACTTGCCAAGCCGATAGAAGAACTGAAGGCCCGCAAAGTCGCCGATACTGCAGGCGAGATCGACGGCTCTCGTGAAGTCTGCCGCATCGGCGAATGCAGCATGGGCAATCTTGTCGCCGACGCAATGCTTGATCGCGTCAAGGCGCAAGGTGTGACTATTGCCATCATCAATGGCGGCGGCTTGCGCGCCTCAATTGATGCCGGTGAAGTGACCATGGGCGAGGTTCTGACTGTTCTACCCTTCCAGAACACCCTTGCGACATTCCAGTTGCGCGGCTCGGATGTCGTTGCGGCTCTGGAGAATGGAGCGAGCCAGATTGAAAAAATCGCGGGCCGCTTTTCGCAGGTCGCTGGTTTGAAATATACATTCGACATTTCCAAGCCTGTCGGCAGCCGTATTTCCGATGTTCAGGTTATGCAGGGCGAAAGCTGGAAGCCGATCGATCCTGCTGCAACCTATGGCGTGGTGTCCAACAATTACATGCGCGCCGGCGGCGATGGCTACAAGATCTTCACCACCAATGGGATCAATGCCTATGATTATGGTCCCGGCCTTGAAGAAGTCCTTGCCGACTATCTCGTTAAAAACAACCCATACAAGCCAGTGATGGACGGCCGCATTACATCCGCAAGTCCGATTGCAGTGCCCGTTCCCTCCGAAACAACGACGCCCACAGCACCGGCAGCAGACGCTGCCAAACCTGCCGATGCCGCCAAACCTGCTGATGCCGTAGCTCCTGCGACAACCCCGACTTCCTACGTGATCAAGGCTGGCGATAATTTCTGGGATATTGCCGAACAGCTCTACGGCGATGGTTTTTCCTGGAAGAAGCTATCTGAAGCAAATCCCGATATGAAAGTTATGAAACTGCCTGTTGGTGCCGAGATGAAAGTGCCTGCCAAGTAATATATACAAGCTGCAATGGCGTGGTGCGTGGTTGGCCCTTCGACAGGCTCAGGAGGGCGAGCCACGCACAGCCTAGATGCAAGCAGCCTATCCCTTACGGTGAGCCATATACACACCTCACCGTCCGATTATCTCTCCCGCGTGGGGGGAGAGATAATCGGCACGCACCACCCCAGCTTCAGGCTTTTGCCCCCAAAGCTGCCGCAGGCACACGCACATTTCGCATCAGCAGATAGTGCACACCACCACCTATGACTGCTCCGAGCAGCCAGCCCCAATCGCCACCATTGCGGATATATTGCGTGGCCCCAAGCACCGACAATCCGATAGACATAACACTGGCTATCGCCAATGCCAGCAACGCCCGGCTATTCCAGCCACGCTCGAAGTAAAGCGATCCTTCCGGTGACATTGTGTAGAGGTCTTCAAGCACAACATTCTGCTTTTTCACCAGATAGTAGTCGGCAATCATAATGCCAAAAATCGGACCAAGAACGGCACCGAATATGCTGACGAAAATGGTGATCGCCTGAGGACTTGAGACAAAAAGCCAAGGGCAGACGAGGACCGAAAGAATGGAGGTGATCAATCCGCCCATACGGAAATTGATCTTCTCAGGAAAGAGATTGGCAATATCATAGGCCGGAGAGACAAAGTTTGCGACGATGTTGATACCCATGGTTGCGACGATGAAGGTAATCGAGCCAAGAACGACAATCCAAGGATTATTGATACGCTCGACAATGGCAACCGGGTCAAGAATGGCCTCGCCAAAGACCTGAACCGTACCGGCAGTCACGATCACAACGATGATGGCAAACACGATGAAATTGACCGGCAGCCCCAGAAAGTTGCCGATCTTCATGGCTTTCTCGTCTCGCGAGAAACGCGAGAAATCACCAAAATTAAGCAGCAGCGCTGCAAAATAGGCAACGATCAGCATGGAGGCATTCGCCATATGCGACAGGGAAGAACCCTCCGCCGGTGGCGCAAGCTGCAGCGACAGGCTGGAAAAGCCGGTTTGCGATAATATCCAGATGGCAAGCGCGAACATCACCACATAGACCACAGGCCCGCAAAAATCGATGAACTTGCGGATGGATTCCATGCCGCGCAAGAAAATCAGCAATTGGAAAACCCACATGAAAAGAAAGCTGAGCCAGCCGAGCGTCGACAGCCCGAATATGTCGTTTCGAGTCAGTTCAACAGTGCTCGGCACAAGGGTAATTGCCAGCGCCTGAACTGCCTTGGAGGCGAAATAGGTTTGCACGCCATACCAGACAATACCAACAATACCACGTAACACAGCAGCAAGATTGGCGCCCATAACACCGAATGACATGCGCGCTACAACGGGAAACGGAACGCCATACTTCAACGACGGCTTACCGATCAGGTTCATCAGGAAATAGACAGCCGTTATGCCAACGATCATGGCGATCAAAACTTCCCATCCTGTCAGGCCCAGAAAGAACAGGCTCGCGGCAAATGTATAGCCGCCAACAGAATGGACATCGGACATCCACATGGCAAAAAGGCTGAATGCGCCCCAGGTTCGTCCCTCAGGAGCGGTGGGGGCTAGATCGGCGCTGTAGAGCTGAGGATGTGCGTCGGTAACAAGAAGAACGGGAGGCGTTGCATGCTGGTGGCTGGACATGACAGTCATTTCCTTTGAGTGACGAACGCAGACAACCGATTAAACGCAAGTTCCATGCCAAATGGAAGCCTGCGACGAAAAACTTATGGGGCTAATGTCCAAGCATACTGCGTGGTTCGGCCACAAATTCCGAAACTTACTGAATCGGCTTAATCCTGATCTGTGCACTCAACATGCGGCCTTTGGTGCCCTTGCAATAATACCGGCGGACACTAGTTTCTGGCGGCAGAAGCGGAGTACGACAATGAAAATTTCTGACGAGCCGATGGCGACGGTTAAAAAACCCCAAGACCATCCGCATATTGAGACGTCGAAAATCGGCGTTCTGCTCGTCAATCTGGGCACTCCGGATGGCACTGATAAAACCTCGATGCGCCGTTATCTCAAGGAGTTTCTTTCTGACAAGCGTGTCATTGAATGGCCCCGCGCTATCTGGCTTCCCGTGCTTTACGGCATTGTGCTGAACACACGTCCGAAAAAATCCGGCGCGCTCTATGACAAGATCTGGAACCGCGAGCGCAACGAATCGCCGTTGCGCACCTATACCCGCGCTCAAGGCGAAAAACTTGGGGTAGCTCTGGCCGAGCACCCGGAAATCGTTGTCGATTGGGGCATGCGATATGGCCAGCCCTCAATCGAGCAGGCGCTGGAGCGATTGGATAAAGCAGGCTGCAAGCGCATTCTCATGTTCCCGCTCTATCCGCAATATTCGGCAACGACGACCGCAACGGTCAACGACAAATTTTTCGAAGCGCTGATCAAGATGCGCTTCATGCCGGCAACCCGCATTGTCCCCTCCTATCAGGACGAGGCCGTCTATATTGATGCATTGGCGACATCGATCGAGAAGCATTATGCCACGCTTGATTTTGAACCTGAGCTATTGATCGCTTCCTATCACGGCATACCGCAGAGCTATTTCAAGCGCGGCGATCCCTATCCCTGCCATTGCTGGAAAACCACCCGGCTCCTGCGTGAAAGACTGGGCTGGGCCGAAGACAAACTGATAACATGCTTCCAGTCACGTTTTGGCCCCGAAGAATGGATGCAACCCTACACGGACAAGACCCTGGAAAAACTTGCCAAAGAGGGTGTGAAATCCGTTGCTGTCTTCAACCCCGGCTTTGTATCCGATTGCCTTGAAACGCTTGAGGAAATCGCCGGTGAAGGCGAGGAAATCTTCCACGAGCACGGCGGCGTAAACTTCACTCACGTGCCTTGCCTCAATGATAGCGATGAAGGCATGCGGGTCATCGAACAGCTCGTCCGCCGCGAACTACAGGGTTGGGTGTAGAATCGCTGCTTTTTGATGTTGCCACTATGGTCTATCGTGCACTGACCCGCTAAACGGGATAGTGTGAGTTTCGGGCCTCAGGGCCGACCAAGGGGGCGATACAATGAGCGGTTTTGATTTCACGATACCAGTGCTTGCCATTCTCGTACTGGCAATTCTGTTTGCGGGCGTAAAAACCGTGCCTCAAGGTTATAATTACACCATTGAACGTTTCGGCAAATATACCCGCACTCTATCGCCGGGCTTGAGCCTCATTGTCCCATTCTTCGATCGCATCGGCGCCAAGCTCAACATGATGGAACAGGTGCTTGCCGTTCCTACCCAGGAAGTCATCACCAAGGACAATGCCAATATTGCCGTGGATGGCATCGCCTTCTATCAGATCCTCAATGCGCCACAGGCGGCTTATCAGGTCAGCGGATTGGAAAACGCCATTTTGAACCTGACCATGACCAATATCCGTACCGTCATGGGCTCCATGGTTCTCGACGAGCTGCTTTCCAACCGTGATACAATCAATGATCGGCTGCTGCGCGTTGTCGACGAGGCCGCGCATTCATGGGGTATTAAAATGACCCGCGTGGAGATCAAAGACATTAATCCACCGAAGGATTTGCTCGATTCCATGGGCCGTCAGATGAAGGCCGAACGTGACAAGCGCGCCATCATTCTGGAAGCTGAAGGCACCCGTCAGGCGCAGATTTTGCGCGCTGAGGGTTTGAAGCAATCGCAAATTCTCGAAGCAGAAGGCAAGCGCGAAGCCTCTTATCGCGAAGCTGAAGGCCGCGAGCGTCTTGCGGAAGCTGAAGCAAAGGCAACCGAAATGGTGTCAGCCGCCATCACCAGCGGCAATGTTCAGGCGCTTAACTATTTCGTCGCGCAAAAATACACCGAAGCCTTCGGCAAGTTTGCTTCCAGCCCCAACCAGAAAATCATCATGATGCCGATGGAAGCCTCCGCCCTTGTCGGCTCGCTTGGCGGCATTGGCGCAATTGCTCGTGAAGTTTTCGGCGATAATGCGCCTGCATCGCCGCCTGCTGCACCAGCCCGCGGACGCACCGTTCCAGGTACCAGCGGAACGAATTCATAATTCGGGTGAGGCTTTGAAATGCTGGAACGTCTCTTTGCGGAACTTGGCCCCTGGAACTGGATCGTACTTGGCCTTTTGCTGATGATCCTGGAAGTGACCGCGCCGGGAATCTTCTTCCTCTGGTTCGGCATCGCCGCGCTCATTGTCGGCGGCTTTGTCATCCTGCTTGGCGAAGCTTTCCCATTTGGCTGGCAGGTGCAGGTCATCCTGTTTCTGGTGCTTTCGCTGATCGCCGTTTTCATCGGGCGCAAACTCGTCGGCGCAACCGATGCGGAGTCAGACGAACCCTTGCTCAACCGGCGCGGTGAACAGCTCATTGGCCAGATTGTTACTCTTGAAGAAGCGACCGTAAATGGCCGGGGCCGCGCGCGTGTCGGTGATAGTCTCTGGCGTGTCACAGGTCCGGACCTTGCCGCCGGAACGCCAGTGAAAATCGTCGGGATCGATCAGGGAACATTGCGGGTCGAAGCGCTCTAGCAAAAACGCTTTAGCTCATTGCACAACAAAATGCGTGGTTCGACAAGCTCACCATGAGGAAGGGCAGTGGGCTGCGGGTTAATTCGCCAGCGCTGCAGGAGTGTTTCCCTGCAATCAACCCACCTTTCCTCATGGTGAGCCCCCGTCGAACCACGCACAATCGAATTACAACGCTCTTATGCAGCGCCGATGCGCAACAGATCATGGAAATGCACGATCCCGACCGGGTAATTGTCTTCAGTCACGATCAGCGCACCAATATTGTGATCATTGAGTAAAGCCAGTGCGGCGCTTGCCAGCATAGTCGGCGGTACAGTCTTCGGGTTCCGCGTCATGACCTCTTCGACGGTCATTGTCACCAGACTGCGGTGCAGATTACGCGAAAGATCGCCGTCAGTGATAATGCCAGCCAGCGTGCCATCGGCATTCTCGACCGCAATACAACCGAAACGTTTTTCGGACAGAACCTTCATCGCGTCGGGAATCAGCGTCCCAAGCGGCACAAGGGGGATCTGGTCGTCGCGATGCATGATCTCGCGCACATGAGTGAGGCTGGCACCGAGTGAACCGCCCGGATGGAATGTCTTGAAGTCACCAGGGGTAAAGCCGCGTGCCTCAAGCAGCGCCACGGCAATCGCATCGCCCATCGCCAGTTGCATCAGCGTAGATGTCGTCGGCGCAAGGCCATGCGGACAGGCTTCCGCCACGCGCGGCATCAGGATCACCACATCGGCAGCCATTGCCAGTGCTGATTTTTCACCCGCCGTCACCGCAATCAACGGAATGCGGAACCGCCGCGAATAGCTGACTATTCCTTTCAGTTCCGCCGTATCGCCAGACCATGACAGCGCAAGAATAGCGTCATCGGCGGCGATCATGCCAAGGTCGCCATGATTGGCTTCCGAAGGATGTACGAAAAAGGCCGGTGTGCCTGTCGAGGCAAATGTCGCAGCGATCTTGGCGCCGACATGGCCGCTCTTGCCAACGCCGGTAACAATGATGCGCCCTTTGATTGCAGCGATTTTCTCAATCGCGCGGCAGAACGCATCGGCCATCGAACCTTCCAGCGCTGCGCCTAGCGCAACTAGCCCGTCTTGTTCGGTTGCAATTGTCCGTTTTGCGGAGTCAACCGCTGCGGACCTGTCCAGTTTGGTGTCATTTATAGCCTGCATGGGCAAACCGTTAGCGCTTCCGCTGGCTCATGTCCAATTTTTGTTCATTGCCGCTTCGCAAATCCGCATGAGCACCGCGCAAAACCGGCGGTCTTATCAAGTCATTAACCATGCTTCTTTACCATCGTTGAAGGTTCGAACCCTTTGGCAAATCTATTGACTCATTCGTCCAAACCACGCGCAAAAGCGAGTTATCGCTTCAAAGCTTCAAGCAATCTTTGCGTCATCGCAATCTTGCTTGGCAGCACTGTGTCTATGGTTTGCGGCCCTGCTCTGGCTCAGCAAACTGTTCTGCCAGACAACTCTCAGTTGCGCGGGTCTATTCAGGGAAACACCCTTCAGACGCAAACTACACGTCCCGCTGATTCGCGCGCAGCTACAACCGATTCCGGCATTCCCTCCCGCGCCTATGAGCCTGTCAGCCCCGGCGCCCTGCCCGCCGAGGATGATAGTTCAAATCTGGGATTGTTGGGTGTACCTCAAAACGACGGCAGCCCTCCGAGCGGTCCAGCCGATGATAGCGGTGGACTGAACCCGCCGCCCTCGCCGGAGGATCAGATGACGCCAGTTCCGACGGCATCAGTGCCAACACCGGAACCACGGCCAGGAGCGCCACGCCCCACAGCCGCGGCCGGAGACGAAAATAACACTGACCGAGATCCGGAAAATCCTTATGACACCGGCGCAATCGAACAGAGTCAGGAAGCCAATCCGGCGGAAAATCGCGCTGAAAAGGACAATATGCCTGTTTCGGCGATTGAGCGCCGTATACCGCGTCCCGATCCTGAACCCTTCGCGCCGCTCGGCATACGGGCCGGAACAGTAACTTTGCGCCCCTCCCTCAGTCAGGGCCTGCGGGCAACAACCAATGCCGATAATAGTTCGGATGGCAAATCCGCCATCCTGTCGGAAACCCGGCTGCGTGCCCGTGCCACGACAGATTGGTCACGCCATTCCGCATGGCTGGATTTTGATGGGACCTATGACAAGACCCTTTCCGGTGAGGAATATTCAGCGCCCAATATTGGGCTGCGTGCTGGCTTTCAACTGGATCTCGGCGCACGCACAACTGTAAAAGGTGAAGCGGGCTATCGCTATCGGCAGGAAGATCCAAGCGCGCCAACAACGCTTCAAGGCACATCAAACCGTCCTGGCGTGCAAGAGCTTGATGGAATGCTTGGCCTTCGCCACGAGTTCGGCAAATTTTTCGGCGATGTCAAAGGCAAGGTCAATCGAACCACCTACGGCAATGCCGAATTCGGCAATATCGCTGTCAGCCAGAAAGATCGCGACAACACCTTCGCCAGCATCGCCTTGCGTGGCGGCTTTGAAATGTCGCCTGCCATCAAGCCCTTTGTCGAGGTCGAGTTTGGTAAACTCATTTATGATGAGAAAGTCGATTTTAGCGGCTATCGCCGTTCCGGTGTGCGTTCAGGGCTTCGCGGCGGCGTCGAGATTGATTTCGGGGAAAAAATGTCAGGCGAGTTCGCACTTGGCTATTTACGCCAAGGTATTGACGATGACCGTTTGCAAGCTGTCGAAGGCCTCAGTGCGGATGCGGCGATCAAATGGTCTCCGCAGCGCGGAACCGATGTCGATATCGGTCTTTTGACCCGTGTCGAAGGCGCAACCGCCCCCGGAGAAAGCGGTTCGGTCTATTATGAAGGAACGGTTGGCATCAAACGTCAGGTCCGGGCCAACCTGGACTTTAACGCCAAACTGATCGCTTCTTTGCGCGACAATAAAGATGATACGGGACTGGATAAGGGTTTCGGTGCCGAGATCGGTGCAACCTACTGGTTTAATCGTTTTGTCGGGCTGGATGTCAGCGCCCGCCACCAGCTTGTCCGCAGCGACGTTGAATCACGCAATACCGATGAGACGAGTGTGTATGTCGGCGTGACATTGCAGCGGTAATACTAAGCTATTGCATTGAATTAATGCGTGGTTCGACGGGCTCACCATGAGGAAGGTCGGTTGATTGCATGGTCCTACCTCACAACTCTGAGGGGCTGCATGATGATTTTCAACTTTGCAGGATTTCGATTCCCTGCAATCAACTCACTTTCCTCATGGTGAGCCTCGTCGAACCACGCAAAACATTGGGAGCAGCCAAGGCCGCTCCCAACTAAAATAGATCACTGCCCCTTTGGCTTGATCGTCTTCAGCATATTGCCAATATTGTCGAACACACCATTGCGGATGTCCTCGCGCCACAGTGCGAAGGCCACATTGGCCTCAACGAAGCCTTCCTTGGAGCCGGTATCATAGGTACGGCCCTTGAAATGATAACCGAAGAAATCCTGTTCTTTGGTCAGTTTGAGCATGGCATCCGTCAGCTGGATTTCATTGCCCGCACCGCGTTCCTGATTTTCCAGAATGTTGAAAATCTCCGGCTGGAGAATATAGCGGCCATTAATGTAAAGATTTGAAGGCGCAGTGCCTTTGGCGGGCTTTTCTACCATTTCCGTCAGCTCAAACCCATTGCCGACCGGCTTGCCTTGCCCGACAATACCATATTTGTGTGTTTCAGCCGGGTCGCATTCCTGCACCGCAACGATATTGCCACCCGATTGATTGTATAGCTCCACCATATCGGCCAGACAGCCATTCTTTTCCGGCTGCATGATCATGTCAGGCAAAAGCAGCGCAAATGGCTCATTGCCGACGATATCGCGTGCGCACCAGACGGCGTGGCCAAGCCCCATCGGCACCTGCTGACGGGTAAAGCTGGTTGTGCCCGGCCTTGGCTGAATGCTCTGCAATTCTTCCAGCAAGGCTGTTTTACCGCGCTCCGTCAGCGATGAATATAACTCGTACTGCGCGTCGAAATAATCTTCGATAACAGCCTTGTTGCGGCCCGTAACGAAAATAAAATGTTCAATACCAGCTTCGCGCGCTTCATCGACCACATACTGAATGACTGGCTTGTCGACGACTGTCAGCATTTCTTTCGGAATGGATTTTGTTGCTGGAAGAACGCGGGTTCCAAAACCCGCAACGGGAAAGACGGCCTTGCGAATTTTCTTCAGTGTCGTCATCGGTACCTCGTTGGTGTTGCATGCGATTTCTTTGTTAAAGCATCTATTGTCGTCGTGAACTCACAAAAGCCGCAGTAACAATTCAAATTTTGATATAATTCCCAAATACCGATTCTGGTTTTTGGTTAGATCCTGGACAATCTGGCCTCAAAGAACGAAAATGCACAGGCCTGTAAAATAAATATTCTTTGCCGATGTTAATGTGGGCACTGAGGAAGGCATGGTAAACTAATTCCTAACTTTGACATGCTAATATTATCGTCTGAACCTGTGGGAACACATTTCGAGGGCATAACATGATTGAAGCTTCGTCGGCATTGTCTAAACGTTTTTGCATGATTGCAGCTGCGGCGGGTCTTATCCTGTCACTCAACGTCAACAATGCCTCCGCCGATGCAAAGTTCCAGGCTTGGATCGCCGATTTCAGGGCAACGGCGATGGCCAGCGGCATTTCTGCGGCAACCTATAAGCGCGCCTTTGCCGGCGTCACGGAGATCGATCCGGAAGTCTTGGAGAAGGCGAAATTCCAGCCGGAATTCACTGCGCCTGTCTGGGATTATATTGATAACCGCGTCAATGAAAACTCGGTGGCAACAGGCCGCGAAATGGCCAAGAAGTACAGCCGTTGGCTGGGTGCCATTGAGAAATCATTCGGCGTTGATCGCAATATTCTTCTCGCAATCTGGTCGATGGAAACCAACTACGGCGAGATCATGAAACGCGATGATGTGATGCGCGATGCTGTGCGCTCGCTCGCCACTCTTGCCTATGCTGACCCGCGCCGGGGCAAATTCGGCCGCACGCAATTGATTGCCGCCATGAAAATTCTTCAGTCCGGCGATATTGACCGCAGTCACCTTACCGGTTCATGGGCAGGCGCGCTCGGCCATACGCAGTTCATTCCGACAAGCTATATCGCCTATGCCGTGGATATGGATGGCAATGGCAAACGCGACATCTGGAACTCCGTGCCTGATGCCTTGGCGACAGCCGCCAATCTTCTTCGCAAGAATGGATGGCAGAGCGGCCAGACATGGGGTTATGAGGTTGTGCTGCCTGCCGGGCGCAAATTCCCCGCCGGTTCAAAGTCCATCGCAGAGTGGCAACAACTCGGAGTCGTCCGGGCCAATGGCAAGGCTTTCCCCAATGGCAGCGTAAAAGCGACGTTGAAAGTACCGGATGGACGCCAAGGCCCGTCATTCCTCATGACCAAGAATTTTTTCGTGCTGAAAAACTACAATAATGCCGATAAGTATGCATTGGGCGTTGGCCTTTTGGCCGATCAGATTGCCGGTTCAACGGGCCTGCGTCAGGACTGGAACCGACCGTTTACGCCCATCACAATGAAAGAACGCGAAGAACTTCAACATCATTTGACCGAACTCGGCTATTATGACGGCAAGGTAGATGGCAAGATCGGCAGTGGTTCGCGCAATGCCATTCAGGCATTCCAGACCCGCATGGGCCTGGACCCTGATGGTCACCCCAGCAAGGAAGTGCTGACGATCCTGCGCAAGAAGTAGGGGGAGAGTCTGTCGCACTGCGCGAACGTGTAGCGTGGTTCGACAAGCTCACCGTGAGGAATGTGGTTTGACGGCAGAAACTAAAGAAACTCAGAGGTTGCCACTTTCTTTGCAACCCACGAAGCTTCCTCGTGGTGAGCTTCCTGAGCGCTTGTCGAAAGTCGAACCACGCACTGCGCCCGAGCAAAGAATTATACGGCTGGCAGGTTTTGCTATGGCGCTCGGACTTTCTGGGATACTCGTTTTCACCGAAACCACTGCTGCCCGAACCCTGCTCGATATGCTGATGGGACGTCGTGAAATTTATCGCGAAGATACCGACCGCCTGATCGATGATGGCCGGAGGGTCCGCCCTCGGCCTAAAAATCGCGCAACCAAACCCGCGCGCCCGAAAGCAGTTCCGGCAGGACCGCAATCGGGACCCGCGCCATCGGTAGCGGTTGAACCAACCATTCCTGACAAATTGCCTGATGCCAAGACAGTTCTTGTCGTTGGCGACTTCATGGCCAGCGGTCTGGCAGAGGGTCTTGAGGCAGCTTTTATCGATAGCCCCGGCGTGCGCGTCATTGATAAGGCCGATGGCTCATCCGGGTTCGTGCGCGACGACCATCGCAATTGGCCTATGACCATAGGTGGATTGATTGAAACGGAAAAACCTTCAGTCGTCGTGGTGATGGCGGGAGCCAATGACCGGCAGCAATTTACCGGTGTTCAGTCTGAGGCCAAGGGAAAACCATTCCTGAGTGAAGAATGGTCGAAGGAGTATCAGGCTCGGCTCGGTGCATTTCTAGATGCTGTCGAGAAAACCGGCAAACCGGTCGTCTGGGTCGGGCAACCGGCTTTCAAAACCAAGAGCATGACCAATGACGTACTGGCCTTTAATGAACTCTATCGCAATGCCGCTGAAAAAGCCGAAGGCACGTTCGTCGATGTGTGGGATGGCTTTGTTGATCAAAGTGGCTCATTTACGCTTACCGGCTTCGATATGTCGGGGCAAACGGCGCGCCTGCGTAACAATGACGGAATCGGCCTGACCCCTGCCGGCAAGCGTAAACTCGCTTTCTATGTCGAAAAGCCATTGCGCCAAATGCTGGGTACAGCCACCGCGCCCGATATTGCCGCCATCAAACCGGGTGCTCCCGTGCAGGCATTGCCGGAAACCCCATCCGGTCCTGTCAGAGTTGACAGGCTTGCGCCAATCAGCCTGAATGATCCCGAGCTGGACGGCGGCACCGATCTACTTGGCGCCTCCACGCGCTCCGTCCCCGCTGCCGAAAAATCGGACCGCGATCTGCTCATCAAACAGGGTGTGACACCAGCAAGCCAGCCCGGACGCACAAATGATTTTTCTTGGCCAAAACCGGCCAAATAGGACCGACACTGATACTCCCGCGCCACGTGCATGAGATTGTCATCGGGATTTCCGCAAAAATAATCCGACAAGTTGCGAACTCAAATCAGAATTTCCGGAACTGATACAAAAACAACGAAAACTCTCTGGGAATTGCCGAAGAATCGTCGATTTTTGCCGAAGAATTGTAACTACCGCGTGCAATTTGGTTGCGCGCGGTAGAAATACCTATCGAGGGAGCACCGAACTTCCCATTAAAGCCTCATCTATTGAAGCTGCCGCCTGACGACCTTCCCGGATCGCCCAGACCACCAGAGACTGTCCCCGCCTGACATCGCCAGCGGTGAAAAGCTTGTCGACACTGGTACGATAATCGACATCATCCGCTACAACCGAGCGGTTGCCACGACGGTCGGCTTTCATTTCCAGCGAACCGGAAAGCTCTTTGACAATCCCGTCTTCGAACGGGCCGGAAAAGCCGATGGCGATGAAGGCAAGATCGGCCTTGATGAAGAATTCCGTTCCGGCAATAGGCTTGCGTGCCTCATCCACTTCACAGCATTTCACATGGGTCAGCTCGCCATTTTCTCCAATGAATTCAAGCGTTGCCACCTGAAATTCACGGGCAGCACCCTCGGCTTGCGATGAAGAAGTACGCATTTTCGTTGCCCAGTAAGGCCATACGCTCAGCTTGTCTTCTTTTTCTGGAGGCTGCGGGCGGATGTCGAGCTGGGTCACTTTTACCGCGCCTTGACGGAATGCCGTGCCCACGCAGTCAGACGCCGTATCACCACCGCCAACAACCACAACGTGCTTTCCGGACGCGACAATCGAGTCGCTTTTCCAGGCAACGGATTCAATGTTTTCACGGCCTACACGACGATTTTGCTGAACCAGATAGTGCATCGCATCGTGGACACCTTCAAATTCAGCGCCGGGAATGCCTGCAGGGCGCGGCGTTTCGGCGCCGCCGCAATATAAAACGGCATCGTAGCTATCGATAAGCTCCTGAATTGGCTTATCAATTCCCACATTGACGCCACAGAAGAAAGTGACGCCCTCACCTTCCATCTGACTCACCCGCCGGTCGATGAAATGCTTTTCCATTTTGAAATCCGGAATGCCATATCGCAGCAATCCACCTGGCTTGCTCTCGCGTTCGTAAACATGAACTTCATGTCCTGCGCGGCCAAGTTGTTGCGCCGCCGCCATCCCTGCCGGACCCGAACCGATGATCGCAACATTCTTGCCGGTCTTGGAAGCGGCTGGTTGAGGAATGATAAAACCGGTTTCATAGGCCTTGTCAGCGATGGCCTGCTCGACCGTCTTGATCGATACCGGCACATCTTCAAGGTTCAGCGTACAGGCTTCTTCGCAAGGCGCAGGGCAGATTCTGCCTGTAAATTCAGGGAAATTATTGGTGGAATGCAGGTTTCGGATCGCCTCATCCCAATTGTCATTGTAGACGAGGTCATTCCAGTCAGGGATCTGATTGTGAACCGGGCAACCCGTAGGGCCATGACAAAACGGAATGCCGCAATCCATGCAGCGTGCCGCCTGCTTTTTGACCTCGCCATCGGTCATGGGAATGGTGAATTCCCTGAAATGGCGAATACGATCTGACGCTGGTTGATACTTGCCAACCTGCCGGTCTATTTCAAGAAAACCTGTAACCTTACCCATAAAACTGCTCCCCTCGCCTCTCGGAGGACCACCCATATCGATTTAAATCAACGGGCAGCACTGGACCTTTGCCGAGCATCGCAACAGCGACGCTCGAAGCTAAGGCATTGAAACTATTCGGCTGCGACACCCATCCGCATACGCTCCATATCCTCGAGCGCGCGTCGGTATTCCACCGGCATAACTTTCACGAATTTCGGCCTGAAACTCTCCCAATTATCGAGAATTTCTTTCGCGCGGCCAGAACCCGTATAGTGCATATGGTTCGAAATCAGTTGAACCAGACGTTCTTCATCATGCCTTGTCATATTGGCCGAAACATCAACACGCCCCTTATGTGCCAGATCACCGCCATGATGATGAAGCTTCTCAAGGATGTCATCTTCTTCTGGAACAGGCTCCAGCTCAACCATGGCCATGTTGCAACGCTGGGCAAAATCTCCAGCTTCATCAAGTACATAGGCGACACCGCCCGACATGCCGGCTGCGAAGTTTCGGCCCGTTTGACCAATGACGACAACGACACCGCCGGTCATATACTCACAACCATGATCGCCGGTGCCTTCGACAACGGCAATTGCTCCGGAATTACGAACAGCAAACCGTTCGCCCGCGACCCCACGGAAATAAGCCTCGCCTTCAATTGCTCCGTACAGCACGGTATTGCCAACGATGATTGAATCTTCCGGCACGATTTTCGTATTTTCAGGCGGGCGAATGACAATGCGGCCACCGCAAAGTCCCTTGCCTACATAATCATTGCCGTCGCCAATCAACTCGAAGGAGATGCCTCTGGCCAAAAATGCAGCAAAAGATTGCCCGGCCGTACCTGTGAATCTCACCGAGATTGTATCTTCTTTTAGTCCCTTGTGCCGATAACGCTTGGCAACTTCACCAGAAAGCATTGCACCTACAGAGCGATCCACATTCTTGATGCCCATTTCGATCTTGACCGGTTGCTTGCTTTCGAGGGCGGGCAGCGCCTGCTCAATAAGCTTGCGGTCGAGAATATCGAAGATTGGATGGTTTTGTCGTTCTGTCCAACGTGTCTTTTCCTCAGGCGCTTCCGGCTTGTGGAATATGCGAGAGAAATCGAGCCCTTTGGCTTTCCAATGATCAATCGCCTCGCGCTTTTCGAGAAGTTCGGCCTTGCCGACGATCTCTTCGAACCGCGTGTAACCCATCTCAGCCAGGAACTGACGAACTTCTTCCGCCATATAGAAGAAGAAGTTGATCACATGCTCAGGCGTGCCCTTGAAGCGCTTGCGCAAGACCGGATCCTGCGTTGCAACGCCAACGGGACAGGTGTTCAAGTGGCACTTGCGCATCATGATGCACCCTGCCGCTATCAATGGAGCGGTAGAGAAGCCAAACTCGTCCGCTCCCAAAAGTGCGCCGACAATGACGTCACGACCGGTTCGCAGGCCACCATCGACCTGCAAGGCTATGCGCGAGCGAAGCCCGTTAAGCACCAGCGTTTGCTGGGTTTCAGCAAGGCCCATTTCCCATGGGCTACCGGCATGCTTGAGCGACGTCAGCGGCGATGCACCTGTGCCGCCATCATAACCGGAAATGGTAATATGATCAGCGCGCGCCTTGGCCACACCGGCAGCAACTGTGCCCACCCCAACTTCCGAAACAAGCTTAACCGACACATCCGCTTCGGGATTGACGTTCTTCAAATCGTAGATCAGCTGGGCCAGATCTTCGATGGAATAGATGTCATGATGCGGCGGCGGCGAAATCAGGCCAACACCCGGCGTCGAGTGACGGGTCTTGGCAACTGTCGCATCGACCTTATGTCCGGGAAGCTGACCACCCTCACCGGGCTTTGCGCCCTGAGCAACCTTGATCTGCATCATGTCAGAATTGACGAGATATTCGGTTGTGACACCAAAGCGCCCGGATGCCACCTGCTTGATCGCGGAACGTTCCGGATTTGGCTTGCCATCGGGCAGTGGGTAGAAGCGATCGGGCTCCTCGCCGCCTTCACCGGTATTCGACTTACCACCAATACGGTTCATCGCTACAGCCAATGTTGTATGGGCTTCGCGGCTGATCGAGCCGAACGACATGGCACCCGTGGAAAACCGCTTTACGATTTCCTTGGCAGGCTCGACATCATCAATCGAAACTGGCTTGCGGCCGGTATCGGCAGCCATTTTGATATTGAACAGGCCACGAATGGTCTTGGCCCTCGCCGATTGGCTGTTCACCATATCGGAATATTCTTTAAACGTGCTGGCCGAGTCCGTACGCACGGCATGCTGCAGCTTTGCTACCGCGTCCGGCGACCACAAATGTGCTTCACCGCGCATGCGATAGGCATACTCGCCGCCAACATCGAGTGTAGTGGACAAAACAGGATCATTGCCAAAGGCGTCACGATGGCGGCGCACTGTTTCTTCCGCTATTTCCTCAAGTCCTACGCCTTCGATCATCGTCGCCGTACCAAAGAAGAAGCGATCAACAAATTCCGACTTCAACCCGACAGCGTCAAAAATCTGAGCACCGCAATAGGACTGATAGGTCGAAATGCCCATCTTCGACATGACCTTGAGGATGCCCTTGCCGATGGACTTGATGTAGCGCGATACAACTTCCCTCGAATCCACTTCCGGCGGAAATTCACCCCGCTTGTGCATATCGAGCAATGTATCAAAAGCCAGATACGGATTAATTGCTTCCGCACCATAACCCGCAAGGCAGCAGAAGTGATGCACTTCACGCGGCTCGCCCGACTCAACCACGAGACCAACCGACGTACGCAGCCCTTTGCGGATCAGATGATGGTGAACGGCCGCGGTTGCGAGAAGCGCCGGGATTGGAATCCGGTCCGGACCAACTTGGCGATCGGAAAGAATGATGATGTTGTAGCCGCCGTGAACCGCCGCTTCAGCGCGATCACAAAGCCGCTCCACGGCACCGGCCATTCCAGCAGCGCCTTCTTCAACATTATAGGCCGTATCGAGCGTCTTGGTGTCAAAACGATCTTCCGTATGGCCGATGGAGCGAATTTTCTCCAGATCTCCATTGGTCAGGATGGGCTGGCGTACTTCCAGCCGCTTGCGGCGCGATGTTCCAACCAGATCGAAAAGATTTGGGCGTGGACCGATGAATGAAACAAGACTCATCACCAGCTCTTCGCGGATCGGATCAATCGGCGGATTGGTGACCTGCGCGAAGTTCTGCTTGAAATAGGTATAAAGCATCTTCGACTTGTCAGACATTGCCGAGATTGGCGTATCCGTACCCATCGAACCAATGGCTTCCTGACCTGTCGTCGCCATGGGCGACATCAGGATTCTTGTGTCTTCCTGCGTGTAGCCGAATGCCTGCTGGCGATCGAGAAGGCTGACATCCTTGCGCAAGGCGCGCGGCTCAACCGGGCTCAATTCTTCCAGGATCAACTGGGTGTTCTTGAGCCACTGCTTGTATGGATGGCGATTGGCTATTTCGGATTTGATCGTGTCATCAGAAACAATCTCACCCTTTTCCATATCGATCAGCAGCATGCGACCGGGCTGCAACCGCCACTTCTTGACGATCTTTTCTTCCGGCACAGGAAGCACACCCGCCTCCGAGGCCATGACCACGAAATCATCATCAGTCACGAGATAGCGCGCTGGACGCAGACCATTGCGGTCCAAGGTCGCGCCAATTTGACGGCCATCCGTGAACGCGACAGCAGCTGGTCCATCCCACGGCTCCATCAGCGCAGCATGATATTCGTAAAATGCTTTTCGATCATCCGCGATCAGCTTGTTACCGGACCATGCCTCGGGGATCAGCATCATCATTGCATGGGCAAGCGAATACCCGCCCTGAAACAGGAACTCCAAAGCATTATCAAAGCACGCCGTATCCGACTGGCCTTCATAAGAAATTGGCCAGAGCTTTGAAATGTCGTTGCCAAAAAACTCGGAATCAACCGAAGCCTGTCTCGCAGCCATCCAGTTGACGTTGCCACGCAACGTGTTGATTTCGCCGTTATGCGCAACCATACGGTAGGGATGCGCCAGCTTCCAGGAAGGGAACGTGTTTGTCGAAAACCGCTGATGCACAAGCGCGACAGCGCTGACAAAGCGTGGGTCCTTCAGATCCTTATAATAGGCACCCACCTGATAGGCGAGAAACATGCCCTTATAGACAATCGTACGGGCAGACATTGAGACAACGTAAAAGTCGCTCTCCTTGCCACCGTTCTCTTGATAGATACGGTTTGAAATCACCTTGCGCAGGACAAACAGGCGACCTTCGAAGTCTTCATTGGATTCAATATTCGGGTTACGTCCAATGAAGACCTGACGATGAAACGGCTCGGTGGCAGCAATATGCGGAGCCTTTGACAAAGACGAATTATCAACGGGCACGTCACGGAAACCGATGAGTGTCTGGCCTTCCGAAGCAATAACTTCCGCTACGACCTGCTCGATATGTGCACGCTCTTCCGGGTCCTGCGGCATAAAGAAATAGCCAACGGCATATTGATTGACCGGAGGAAGCTCGACACCCTTTTCTGCCCATTCCGCGCGAAAAAACGCGTCAGGAATCTGGACAAGCATGCCAGCACCGTCGCCCATCAATGGATCGGCACCCACAGCGCCGCGATGGGTCAGGTTTTCGAGCATGAAAAGCCCGTCTTCGATAATCTTGCGGGACTTTACGCCCTTCATGTGGGCAACAAAACCCACACCGCATGCGTCATGTTCATTACGGGGATCGTACATGCCTTGGGCTTTGGGGAAACCCGACAATTTATTGGTTTTGACCGCACGATTCTGTACGGCCTGAGCGAGTTCAGTCGTTACAGATGGCGTCAAATCCGACATCGTCAATTCCTCCATTGAAGCCTCACAGGGCGGTCTTAGTCATATGGGACGGAATAGCATAATTCCTGCCCCGCTTCATGCGGCATATCTTCCGATTGTAGATTGCGGGCACCTTAAGAAGGACGAAAGCACTTGACAGCCGTCCTCAATTATCAGTCTCCGCAAATAGGACAGCAATGCTGTCGTATCAGCGTATGCCAGAATTATTCCAAACAAACAAGATGGAAAAGCAAAAAATAACATCATTCCACGAAAGAAGATTGCGTCAAATTGTCAATTTGCTCGCATTAGTTACGAGAGCAGGTGTTTCCGCTAAAAATAGAATGCTGAATAGTTACTTCCTCCATTATTAACAGTTACGGCTGCTTTCCACTATGCTTCTAAAGGCGTAAGCCTCTGCTCATCCATCCTGAAGAGAGGTTTGCTTCATGCACTTTGCGTCCGATAACTGGGCTGGCGCCCACCCCAAAATTGCCGCGAATTTAAACCGGCATTCCGATGGCTTTGCCTCGGCTTACGGCACCAGCACGCTCGACCGCGCAATAGATGAAACATTCAACACAATCTTTGAACGGGAAGTCGCCGTTTTCTTCGTCGGAACTGGCACTGCCGCCAACTCGCTTGCCCAAGCTGCCATCGGCAGGCCAGGCGGCGTAACCTTCGCTCATCGTGAGGCCCATCTGATTGAGGACGAGGGCGGAGCACCAGGCTTTCTCTCAGCTGGAGGCCGTTTTCAGCCGGTAGACGGTCCGACCGGGCGTATTGATACTAATAATCTTAAAATAGCTATTCGGGGATTCGCCCCCGGCAATGTGCACGCCGGACAGCCAATGGGTGTCTCAATTACCCAATCCACAGAAATCGGCACCATCTATGAGCTCGGCGAAATTTCAGCGATTTCAGCACTGTGCAAGGATAATAGCCTGCCACTCCATATGGATGGCGCTCGCTTTGCCAATGCGCTCATTACCCTTGGCTGCAGCCCTGCGGATATGACGTGGAAACAGGGTGTCGACATTTTGTCGTTCGGAGGAACCAAGAACGGCTGCTGGTGTGCAGAAGCATTGATATTCATGAACCCCGATCAGGCAAAGGACGTGCCCTTTATCCGAAAGAGATCCGCGCAGCTCTTTTCAAAGTCGCGTTTCGTTGCAGCGCAATTCGAAGCCTATTTTGCTGGCGGATTATGGCTGGAGCTCGCGACCCACGCCAATACGATGGCGCGCTTTCTTGCAGAACAAATTGCTGGTTCGAAAAAGATGAGACTTGCTTGGCAACCCCAGGCAAACGAAGTCTTTGCGATTGCCTCCAAGAGTGTTGTGGCGAGCCTACAGGCAAGCGGAGCCATTTTTTATGAGTGGAAGCCGCCTCACAACGAAGAAAATCTGCTTGCAAATGACGAAACAATGATCCGCCTCGTAACTAGCTTTGCTACGACGCAAGAAGAAGTCCGCCAATTTGGCGATCTGATCGCATAAAAAGCGGCGCATCGCTGCGCCGCTCTCCACTCATGGCAGTAGCCGCTTAGTTAGTGGCTTTTGCTTCTATCTGCTTGGCTTCGTTATCGGACAAAGCCGTAACCGCAATCTTGCGCGGCTTCATCTCTTCCGGAATTTCGCGCTTGAGATCAATGTGCAGCAAGCCGTTTTTCAGGCTGGCCCCATTTACCTCGACGAAATCGGCAAGATGGAAACGGCGCTCAAATGCGCGAGACGCAATACCGCGATATAATGTCTCGGAATCTTCCGACTTTTCAGCAGTTTTTTCGCCCGTCACCTTGAGCTGGTTGCGGTGGGCTTCAATCTGGATTTCATCCTCAGAGAACCCGGCAACGGCCATTGTGATGCGGTAGGTGTTCTCGCCTGTCCGCTCAATATTATAGGGCGGATAAGTTTGGGCACCTTCCGGCTGAGCCAAACTGTCGAGAATCGTGAAAAGCCGGTCGAAACCGACGGTTGAACGGTAGAGTGGTGAAAAATCAACGTGACGCATGGGTAAGCCCTCCTTTAGAGCGACAATGTTTGCGTTTTTTGATTCACGTCAGAATCCCCGATGTGGCAAATTCTGTTGAACCAGCAACCCCGATATGGCGGCTGCAAACCATATTTGGTAAGCGCAATTCCTGGTTTCAAGTCTATTTGTATGAAACTGCGACGTTCAATGAACGCAAAATGAACATCATCTTCGGAATACGTTCAGCTCGATGATTTTATAACTACACCCAAGGTCGGATACGGTCCGGCATATAAAGGATAGGACAATGAAAAGACCCCTTATCGCTCTTACTGCAGCCGCCGTTTTGATCACAGGCTTCGCCTCCTCGGCATTTGCTCAGGAACGTTATTATCGCGATAACTCACCTGCCATCTATCTGGAGCAGGACGAGTCGGATGGCTATCTCATTCAGGATCGTGGCCGTTACGATCGCGACCGTTCTGACTGGCGCGATGACCGCCGTGAACGCTTTGGGCCACGCGATGTTGCCCGCATGCTGGAGCGTCGCGGTTACCGGGTTCGCGATATCGATTTCGAACGTGGCCGTTATTTTGTAAGAGCTTCTCGCCGCGGCAATCCGGTGATTGTCGTCGTGTCCCGCAGAGGCGAAATTCTTGAAACCCGCCGCGTGGGACGTGACCGTGATCGCCGCTCCGGCTTCAGCATCGAGATCAATCCGGCCTACTGATAAAAAAGCCGAAATCATTGCAGATGTAACGTCCCTTCCATCTGCAATGTACTGACCGGAAGCTCTTAGGCAGAGTTTCCGGTCGATCTTTATTTTTAGCTTTGCCGTTTCAGGCATTGTTTGACGTTCTGTCGGAGCGGCTTTATCACGGAGGCAACTTGCTCTTTGAGGCACCCGACCGCACATGATCCGATCACTCGTCGAAATTGCGTCCAACCCTATTCCCGCGGGTACCCGTGTCGATAGCTTTGATCTGCCGGATCGCAAGCAACTGCGTTATGCAATCATCCCCGCCAGCACATCCCAGATCCGCGGAACTGTCATTATTTTGCACGGTCGTAGCGAATGTATCGAAAAATATTTCGAAACCGCCAGGGATATTGCGGCGCGCGGTTTTACAGTGGCCACATTTGACTGGCGTGGCCAAGGCGCCTCAAGCCGTCTTTTACGCGATGCGGCGCGAGGCCATATAAAAAGCTTTGAACATTATGTTGCCGACTTCGAAAGGTTTTTTGAAACCGTGCTTCTGCCCGATTGCAAGGGCCCGTTCTATGTTCTGGCTCACTCCACCGGTGCCCTCATAGCACTGCTTGCAGCGCCCTCCATGTCCAACCGAATCCATCGCATGGTCCTGACATCACCCCTGCTTGATATTCCCATGACGCGCTTGCAAAGAATGACGGCAAGGATCGTCGCAAACTCGCTGCGCTCCATTGGGCTTGGCAGAACCTACATGCTCAGCGGCCCATACAAGGCCAGGCCTTTTGAAAACAACCCGGTCACATCAGATCCCAGCCGCTACAAGCGCCAATGCGATGTACTCGAACAAGAGCCGGAACTCGCTCTTGGTGGCCCGACAGCAAGCTGGATTGTTGCTGCCGCAAAAGCGATTAACAGGGTCAATCGCCCTGAATTTATCGAGAAAATACGCATTCCATTACTGATTATCGCAGCTGGCGCGGACACCATTGTCTCAACCCCGGCGATAGAGCGTTATGCTGTGCAGCTGCGCAACACCACTCTTCTCACAATTGATGGTGCAAAGCATGAGATTCTGCAGGAGGCTGATTTCTATCGCGAACAGTTTTTTGCAGCATTCGATGCCTTCATTCCAGGAACAGGCAACGAACCAACGCAATTATCGGACGAGACAGAGCTTACTGATTGAGCAAGGCCAGCGCTTTGGCGTGCAGTTCCGGTGTAGCCGCCGCAACAATGTCGCCTGCTTTTTCCGCCGCGCCACCATCCCAGGTTGTGATAACACCACCGGCCTTTTCGATGATAGGAATCAACGCCACGATATCATATGGGTGAAGTCCGGTTTCGATCACCAAGTCGACAAATCCTGATGCCAACATTGCGTAAGCGTAGCAATCTGTACCGTAACGCGCGAGGCGCGCCGTTGACTCGATCCTGTCATAGGCTTCCCGCTGCGCACCCTTGAAGAGCGCTGGCGTAGTCGTAAACAATGTTGCCTCGGCCAGTTCGGTGGTCTTGCGCGTTTGCAAACGCCGAACCCCGTCAGGTCCTTCGTACCAAGAGGCATCGCCATCGCACATGAAAAGCTCGCGCGTGAATGGCTGAGACATTACCCCCGCCACCGCATCGCCATTGATTGTCAGTCCAGCCAGCGTTCCCCATACCGGCAGGCCGGAGATAAAGGCCCGCGTCCCATCAATAGGATCAATGACCCAAATGTTTGGCTGCGCTAAATTCTCTCCACCAAATTCCTCGCCTAAAATTCCATGTTCGGGGAAAGTTGCATTTATCAAGCTACGTATGGCTCGCTCGGCTTCCCTGTCAGCTTCGGTAACCGGATCAAACCCTGTCTGATATTTATTATCGACCAGCGCTACTGTGCGAAAACGCGGCAGTGTCTGCTGGGCTGCAACCTCGGCGATTTGCTTTAAAAAGGTAAGATCGATGACCAAAATAGCTCCTGATGACTTTATTATTCTCTTTTGTGATCAAACCGCGCAATTTATGCGCGTTTTTTAGGCATGATATAAGAATGCTAAAAAATCACTCAAATACCTTGACATTTGTGCGACGCAGCATAAACTAGAAAATGGACGGGGCGACCTGTCTATGCCCTCCTTGGGCGTTTCCTCCCTAGACTTAGGCCGCGCTCACGCGCGGTCTTTTTTATTGAGATATGGTGTGGATCCCTATTCTGCCGCCAAGGGCGTATCGAGAAAATAAAAATCCGGCAGGGAAACCAGGTCCGCAAGGAACAGTCCGATATCCCGTTGGAGCTGCTCAAATCCGGGTTTTTTTTCGTAAGTATTCTCATTCAGATAAAGGCCGCGATTAACCTCGATCTGCAATGCGTGCATATGCTTCAGGGGACGGCCATAATGTTCAGTGATGTAGCCGCCGGCATAAGGCTTGTTGTGTGCAACCACATAACCCATTTCGCGCAACAATTGTATGGCGGCGCTGGCTAATTCGGGCGCGCAACTCGTGCCAAATCGGTCGCCTATGATGAAATCCGGGCGCATTCCGCTTTCTGGAAAGCGGATACTGGCAGGCATTGAATGGCAATCGACCAGTATGCCATAGCCAAAACGGGCACATGTCGTCGCAAGCACATTTCCGAGCATTAAATGATAGGGCTTGTAGATACTATCGATGCGTCCGAGCGCTTCCGAAATATGAAATTTTTGCGCGTAGATTTCCTGCCCTTCCCCAACAAGCCGCGGAATCGTGCCGAGGCCGCCTGCCACCCTGGCAGAATGTCCATTCGCAAACGAAGGCAGTGGCTCCAAAAACATTTTAGGGTCGAGTTCATAGGGTTCGCGATTGACGTCAAGATAAGCACGCGGGAAATGCGCCAGCATTAACGGTGCCCCCAGCATTACGGCTGATGCGAAGAGCTGATCCACAAAGCAATCTTCCGAGCGGCGGATGGTATGCGCATCAAGCTGTGATTGCAGGATGAATGTCGGTGGATAGAAACGGCCGCTATGGGGTGAGTTAAAAACAAATGGAATGCGCTGATCGGATGGCTGCCGCAATTCAAATGGAGAGCTATCGGGGAAATCGCGGTTGACGGTCATCATTCACTTCAAATGTTATTGCTGAACCTGCGGGCAATGCCTGAATACTCTAGATCAAGTTTGCCTGTAATGGAATTGATCGTGCAAGCAACATTCGCTGATCTTTCTTAAGATGATCTATCCGCGCCGGACCACCTCGACATTTCGCGCGTTCAGCCTTATTTCTAGCAAATCATTCACGTGATCTTTACCAAAAAAGCGCTTTGTAGATTTTACAGAACGCTGGTCTGGGGATGATCGGCGCTAGATAATTCGGACGGACCGATGAAAAGAATACTTCTTGCAGAAGACGACAATGATATGCGGCGCTTCCTGGTGAAGGCGCTGGAGAAAGCTGGCTATCACGTCACGCATTTCGACAATGGGGCCAGCGCCTATGATCGTCTCCGTGAAGAGCCATTTTCCTTGTTGCTGACGGATATTGTCATGCCGGAAATGGACGGGATCGAATTGGCCCGCCGGGCATCTGAAATCGATCCGGACCTGAAGATCATGTTTATCACTGGTTTTGCTGCCGTGGCTTTAAATGCCGATTCGCAGGCACCAAAAGATGCCAAGGTTCTATCCAAGCCATTTCACTTGCGCGATCTCGTCAATGAAATCGAAAAAATGCTCGTCGCAGCCTGATTGCGCCGAGCTAATCCGATATTCCTGCAAGAAAGCCCGATAAGTTCCTTTAACAGCTATTGACGGACACAATTCAATATGGTGTATGCGCCCGGCAGATGGGCGTGTAGCTCAGCGGGAGAGCACTACGTTGACATCGTAGGGGTCACAGGTTCAATCCCTGTCACGCCCACCATCTGACCTTCCTCTCTATTATTGATACTTAAGGCGAATGCCGTAATGCGCGTGTTTGCCCTGCACTGCGCCTTTCCTTGTAACATCAGCAAGGAAGACTCTGAATAGTCAGCGTTTGGTCAGCTACGCTCCCTCGCATGTCCCTCGAACTACTCTTATCTATCAGTAGGAATGAAAGAATTTCCGCGTTTACTTTGAGTTCTGAAATATACAAACGCCCTTGCGTTTGATTATCACAGCGTTGAATATTGCCCCCGCGCACTCCTCTCAAGAGATTAGGCGCTTTATAATCGGGTGCCAGAACAATGATGATCACGACTACCGCTGACATAGATTATGCGTTCCGTTTGATTTTGGGTCGAACAATGAACGAAGTTGAAAAATCTCACTACACTTATGTAGGTCAGCCGCTTGAAAGCATTGTTCGCATGTATCTCAACTCACTTGAGTTTCAGAGCCGCCGCTTACTTGACCCAGCACCTGATCGGCAGATCGAAAAGGTCTTTCTCAATGACGCATGGATTTATGCGGATCGAAATGATCCGGATGTCGGGATCAATGTCATTGGTGGTGCCTATGAACCAAATGTGACGAGGGTATTCGAACAATACGTCAAGCCGGGAATGCACGTCATAGATATCGGGGCGAATATTGGTTACTTCACCATGCTCTGTGCGAAACTGGTCGGAAGCCAGGGACGCGTTCTGGCGGTAGAGCCGAATGTCGAAAACGGTCGTTTGCTCGTGGCAAGCCGCGACGCGAATTCCTTCAGCCACGTTAATGTTCTTTTGAGCGCGGTCGGTGATAAAACCGATGTACTCGCCCTGAATGGATCCGGTTCCAACGGCGTCAGCGCTACGCTTCAATCGGGACAGTCACTTGAAATCAAACGCTTGATTCCCTGCGTACGGCTCGATGATGTCTTGCATGACTGGAATCGGGTCGATTTCGTCAAGATCGACATCGAGGGTGCAGAATACCGCGCATTTACCGGCATGATAAATACATTGAGAAAATTTCGCCCCATTATTGTCAGCGAATTCAGCCCAAATCTAATCGGCTGGATATCCAGCGTCACGCCCGAGACCTATTTGAAATTCCTTATAGACCTTGGCTATCAAATTTCCATTATCACTGCAGAGGGCACATTACTTGACCGGGGACAGGATGTTCCGGCGATAATGAACGATGTGCACACAGCGGACAGCGATCACATCGATATTGTTGCGCTGCCGATCTGATAAAAGCGGACGAATCCAAGCCACCGGCTTTTACTCGTTTTTCTCAATCCGGCGCCCCAAATATGCCGTTCCTTTCGCCATGATGGCGAGCAGATAATGCTGGCCGGGGAACTGATGACCAATCCATTTTTGAATCGCCGTGATCTTCTGACTGTGGCTTTAAGCAGCGTATTTTTACCTAAGATAGCTGAGGCGAAAGAACAGCCACGGGAAGATCATCCTATTTGGTCTGTATTTGGCAACCCGAAAGGCAGCGTGACAATCGTCGAATTCTTCGAATATCAATGCCCCAATTGCAAAAAGCTTCATCCTCAACTGGAAGAACTGCTGAAAGACAATAAGTCGATACGGCTGATTATGAGAGATTGGCCCATATTCGGAGATACTTCAGTTTACGCTTCAAGAATGGCTTTGGCCGCTGGGTATAGCGGTCAACACGAACAAGCATTCGGCGCTCTCATGAAGGTGCCGGGCAGGCTCACGCTGAAACGGGTAGATGAAACCTTACGAGCAGCTGGCATCCACACTGACCGGGTCAGGGATGCCTTGGAACAAAATTTCGATACCATACAAGAGCGGTTGGATCATAACGCTGCGCAGGCAAAATCACTAGGGCTAGCCGGCACACCCGCCTTCATCGTGGGCCGGGAGCTCTATCCGCGGGTGACTGACATTGACACGCTTCGCGCCGCCGTTGATAAATCAGGAAGCAGATAGCCTGCCGTCCGGTAACATAGCGACCTGGCCCGTAATGCCATCCTTCAAGGATATTTTTCAACCTTCCCCCGGAGATTTAGAAATGCAACTCGGTATGATTGGATTGGGCCGTATGGGTAACAATATGACCCAACGGCTGATGCAGCACGGACACGAATGCGTTGTTTATGACGCGCGCGCTGAAAGCATGGCTGCATTGGAAGCGCTGGGGGCTACGGCAAGTGCGTCTCTGCAGGATTTCGTTTCCAAACTGTCCAAACCACGGGTTGTTTGGCTTATGCTTCCCGCTGCTGTTGTCGACAAAGTTCTGGATCAACTCGTACCATTGCTGGATAAGGACGATATCCTGATCGACGGTGGCAATTCCTATTATCATGATGACATCAGGCGCAGCGGAGCCTTGCAGTCAAAAGGTCTCCACTATGTTGATGTGGGAACCAGCGGCGGCGTATTCGGCCTGGAGCGCGGCTATTGTCTCATGATCGGCGGCGAAAAACCCACCGTTGAGCATCTCTCTCCCATTTTTGCCGCTCTCGCACCTGGCAAAGGTGACTTGCCGATCACTGAAAGCCGCCCCAAAGACCTTGCCAGTACAGCCGATCAGGGGTTTCTGCATTGTGGACCGCACGGTGCCGGACACTTCGTCAAAATGGTCCATAATGGCATCGAGTATGGGTTGATGGCAGCTTACGCCGAAGGTCTGAATATTCTGCGAAATGCGGACATCGGCATGCGTGAGCATGTAGTTGACGCGGAAACCACGCCACTGCAAAATCCAGAACATTATCAATACAAGCTTGATTTGCCAGAGATCGCCGAAGTGTGGCGTCGTGGCAGTGTTATCAGTTCATGGTTGCTCGATTTGACTGCTGATGCCCTTTATGGTGATCCCGGCCTGGAGAGCTATGAAGGCCATGTTTCCGATTCCGGTGAAGGACGCTGGACCGTCATCGCTGCCATAGATGAAGCTGTGCCAACGCCCGTCCTCAGCGCTGCTTTGCAGGAACGGTTCTCATCGCGCGGCAATGCTGACTTTGCCAACAAGATTCTCTCCGCCATGCGCAGCGAGTTCGGCGGGCATAAAGAAAAGCCCGCGAACAAAACCGCAGGCTAATCTGTGTCTATTTAGATAGGGCTGACAGACCGGCCCTATCTATCTAACCATGTGCGCTGACTTCACTATCGAGATGCGCCATCTGTGCAGCGGCATAACGGGCGCCCGCTGCCGAGCCTTTTGGCACAGCTTTTTCGATCGCTTCCAAGTCCTCACCGGTGAGTGCAACGTCAAGGGAACCCAAGGATTCAGTCAATCTGTCACGACGCCTAGCGCCCACAATCAGAATGATATCCTTACCCTGCGCAGCAACCCATGCGATGGCGATCTGTGCGACAGAAGCGCCCTTCTTGTCAGCAATCGCTTTGAGCGCCTCGACAAGCGCCAAATTCTTGTCGACATTTTCGCCCTGGAACCGGGGACTATACGCACGGAAATCGGTAGGTGCCGCTGCATCCTTCTGCCAATGCCCACTGATCAGTCCGCGTGAAAGCACGCCATAGGCAGTGATACTGATGCCAAGCTCGCGGCAAGTTTGCAAAATGCCGTCCTCAATGCCGCGTGAGATCAACGAGTACTCAATCTGGAGATCAACAATCGGGTGAACGGCAGCCGCACGCCGTATCGTTGCCGAACCAACCTCGGACAGGCCAATATGTTTGACATAACCTGCCTTTACCATATCGGCGATTGCACCGATTGTGTCTTCAATTGGCACATCAGGATCAAGCCGGGCTGGCCGGTAAACATCGATATAATCAACATTCAGCCGTTGAAGCGTATAGGCCAGCGAAGACTTGACCGCCGCGGGTCTTCCATCAAATCCGATCCATCCGGCACTCGGATCGCGAAGCGCTCCGAATTTAACGCTTATCAGTGCATCTTCACGCTTTCTGCCCTTCAATGCCTCAGCTATCAGCATTTCATTGTGGCCCATACCGTAAAAATCGCCCGTATCCAGCAAGTTGACACCGGCATCCAAAGCGGCATGAACGGTAGCAATGCTCTCGGCACGATCGGAGGGTCCGTACATGCCTGACATGCCCATGCAACCGAGTCCAATTTCAGAAACCTTCGGGCCAGTTGCACCAAGTTGATGATATTGCATTCTAAAACTCCGTATTTTCCTGTTTACGAGCTGTCGAATGCAATTATAAAGATTTCAATTTGTGCGATAATCCGCTTTATCATGCACGGGTTGTTCGGAAAAGAGTACAATGAATAAACCAGACCTTTCTGATTTGAGCGCGTTGGTCGCGATCACGGAAACCCGCAGCTTTCGGGCTGCAGCAAAAGTTCGCGGCGTTTCCGCATCGTCACTCAGCGATGCAATACGCCGCCTTGAAGAGCGGCTTAATGTCCGCCTTTTGAACAGGACCACACGAAGCGTCACACCAACGGACGCCTGTACGCAATTGCTGGAGCGTTTAAAGCCCGCAATGGGCGAGATCGCTGGCGCGCTGGATGCCTTAAACAGCTTCCGCGACAGCCCCACTGGAACACTCAAGTTAAACGTGCCGATTATCGTCGCCCGTAGTATCCTGCCACCTATCGTCAACAGGTTCCTTCTTAGTCATCCGGGGATCAGTCTCGACATCCTCGCAAGCGATACATTCATTGATATCCTCGCCGCGGGCTTTGATGCCGGTATTCGCTATGATGAGAGTATTGAACGCGACATGATCGCAATTCCAATCGGGCCGCGCACGCAGCGGTTTGTTCTGGCCGCAGCACCTGATTACCTTGACACTCACGGCACGCCAGAGCACCCGCGCGATCTCATCAACCATGCCTGCATTCGCCATCGCTTTGCGAGCGGCGTCTCCTTTGCATGGGAGTTTGAAAAGAATGGAAAAACTGTGAAAGTTACTCCCAAGGGTCCTTTGCTCGCATCTTCTATCGAAGTTGAGCTCGGAGCGGCGATTGCTGGCCTTGGCTTGATATACACTTTCGAAGAAACGATTACGCCTGCATTCCAAAGCGGTGAACTTGTGCCTGTAATGCAATCCTGGTGGCTCAGTTTTACCGGCCCTCGGCTCTATTATCCCAGCCGCAATCATATGCCTGCGCCGTTACGCGCTTTCGTTGATTTCATAAAGAGCGATCACAAGCTGTCCCTTGCATAGCGCGCAATGATGTGCGATGACGCGCCTCCCAAATCGAAAGCGCATTGAGCGCGCAAAAAATAGCAAAATATAACAGCACAAGGAGCGCGGCCATGGCTCAGGCGCTGGGTTTTGACTTTGGCACAACCAATTCCGTCATGGCATTGGCAGATGGAGCCACCACACGGTCAATGACATTCACTAGTCGGGCTGGCGAAGCCGATAGCATGCGGACGGCACTGTCTTTCATGAAGGATCCCCTGGCGGGTGCTGCCTCTTTGAAGGTTGAGGCCGGGCACGCGGCGATACGGCAATTCATTGATCATCCTGGCGAATGCCGTTTTCTCCAATCCATAAAGACATTTGCGGCAAGTGCCCTCTTTCAAGGCACATTGATCTTTGCGAAACGGCAAACTTTTGAAGACCTCATGGAGGTTTTCATAAAGCGGTTGCGGGTATATGCGGACGATAATTGGCCGTCCGAGGTCAGCCGGATCGTAACCGGTCGCCCCGTCCATTTCGCGGGAGCCAATCCCAAACCGGAACTGGCAATGCAGCGCTATAGCGAGGCGCTCACGCGTTTTGGTTTTCCTGAAATGCACTTCGTTTATGAGCCCGTCGCTGCTGCCTTTTATTTCGCTCAACATTTAAAATCAGATGCGACAGTCTTGGTAGCTGACTTCGGCGGCGGCACGACTGACTATTCGATCATTCGGTTTGAAAGCTTCGCAGGCAAATTGAAGGCAACACCTGTCGGTCATTCTGGTGTCGGCGTTGCGGGCGACCATTTCGACTATCGCATGATAGACCAGATCGTTGCGCCACAGATTGGCAAGGGAACATATTTCAAGAGTTTTGACAAAAGGCTGGAAGTTCCTTCGTCTTGGTATGCAAATTTTGGACGCTGGAACCAGCTTTCTATCTTCAAAACCTCACGTGAATTCGTCGAGTTAAAGAAGCTTGTCCGCAGTAGTTTTGATCCGGAAAAACTTGAGACTTTTGTTGATCTCGTCGAACATGACGAAGGATACCCGCTCTATCAGGCAGTGTCCGCAACGAAGATGGCACTATCATCGGCGGAAGAAGCCGAGTTCAATTTTGCCCCTCTCGGGTCCGGCGGCAAAAAGACGATCAAACGTTCAGATTTTGAAAGCTGGATAACAGAAGATCTGGATAGGATTGAAGGCGCGCTGGATGAAGTCCTGACAAAAACAAACACGTCTCCGGCCTCAATCGATAAAGTGTTCTTGACGGGTGGAACATCCTTTGTCCCTGCTGTTCGAAGCATTTTCACCAAACGCTTTGACGAGGGCCGGATCGAGAGCGGGGGTGAACTCCTCTCTATTGCGCACGGACTCGCACTGATCGGTGAACGCGACGATATTGCTCAATGGACAGTTCAGGGATGACAATCTGGGCGGAACCGACTATCGAAACAAACCACATTCTGCATATGTTTGGAAAGTCGATATTATGAAAGAAGCGATAACGCTCAAACAATTGAAAGCAGCGGTCGGGACTGAAATCGGTTGCTCCGAATGGCGTACCGTCACGCAGGAAATGATCAATCTGTTTGCCGACGCTACCGACGATCATCAATTCATTCACGTCGACCCGGAGCGTGCTGCAAAAGAAACTCCGTTTGGCGGCACAATCGCCCATGGCTTCCTGACGATTTCATTGCTTTCCACCCTGGCCTATGAAGCACTACCGATGATTGAAGGTGCCACAATGGGTATCAATTACGGTTTTGACAAAGTGCGCTTCATGTCTCCAGTCAATACTGGCAGGCGTGTGCGTGCACGCTTCAAGCTTGTGGATGCTGATATCCGCCCCTCAGGCCGTGTCCTCAACAATTACGAAGTCACTTTGGACGTCGAAAACCTTATCAAGCCTGCATTAGTGGCAAATTGGCTGACAATTGCAGTGCTCGAGCATCCACCAGAAATGGATTGAGGTTTTCAGCCTATCCTACCCTTCTCATCAAGTGGCGCCGCTTCTCCGTCATACTTGGTCATCAATTCGGCAAACATAAAGGGCCCCTGCACAAACATGCCCATGTCGTAGGTGTTGCGTATCTGTGCTCCTTTGAGAAACAACAGGTGCATCTTGAAGAAATTCTTCTTTGCCCGCGCATACCGCGCTGGCTTGTGAACATTCTTGAATCTTATTCGACGAATAATGGGCGCTACCTTCGGTTCAATCCCCAGCGCCCCTGCCGGATCTGACTTATAAAAATGTATGATGTCGGAAATGGCCTGGAACTCCACCCAAAGTACTGGCGTTTCCTGCATGACAATCCGGATATCTTCCTTCAAGCTTATTGCTCGGGGGTGCAATGCGATCATCAGGAGACACGAGCCCGCTGCAACCAGCGATACCGGTCTGTTTTTCAATAGCTCCGGTTGCGCGCGCCAGACATCAGCGATTGCTTCTACGGCTGGCACAGTTCCCAGGCTATGGGAAATTATAATGACCTCATCCGCGTCACTTGCCTCCAGCTTCCTGATCAGGTGATCGGCGAAACCGCGACGACGCAGGAGCAACTCACTGTTGCGACCATGAATTCGATCAGACGCCGCAGCCCAATCATCAAGCAGATAGGAAAAGAATATTTTATCTCCCGGCCAACGAATAAGGATACGGCAAGCTACAAGCGCGAGGGGAACACTCCATACCAAATGCCAAGGATTGAAGTCTGCCCAGATGGGCGACAAACCGACGCCAAGCAGTACCATCGTTATTATGCAGGCAAGAGCAAAGGGCCACATGAAGAAGAGGCAAAATCGCCAGCTGGTGCGCAGGTATCGATAGAAGGTGCCCGATAAAAGAATATCAAGAAAGGCCATCAGGCCTGTCGCAAAACGGGTGATGACGCCTCGTGCAGAATAGATATCGAAAATATCGGCAGTGCCATACTGGCAGAATTCGGTTTCGGTGCTCCAATTCGCTCCCGTAGTCTCAATGGGCATGGCAGCAACACCAGACCCCTCGCCCACCATTGGCCCGGCAATCGTTTTTGTGTTCCACAACCTATTGAAGTCACCTGAACTATTCAGATAACGCCCACGCACTGCATCAGGATGCAAACCTTCATAACCGGTGAAATTGATAACCAGACGTTTCTTGACCGCCATATGCTTCTCTATGCAAGCTGACCACCGAATCGGTGGTCATCCGCATCCCATCATAAAAAACGACGGCGTAATTGTGTTTGTCGACGCAGTCAGCGCCTGTTTACATCATATCCGGAAAATTGCACATCATTGCAAATGTCGCGAGCGCAGTCCTTGTTTGCATGCGCTCAGATTGCCGGCACCTTGCTTAGTGCACAGGCTCTACCATTATCCATCTGAAAACCGAATTTTACTGTCGGCCCGAAATGAACCTATCTCTTAGTTACACGGCAACGTCTCGAGCAGATTCCTGAAGAAACGCATAGGCATAGTTTGAGAATGACCGCCAGCATTCCACGCGGAACTCATTTTCAGCCAAGCGCCAAAGGACAATCTCGATCTTGCCGAGGACTGTCCTCGAAGCAGCTCCTACCGGAAATACTGCCAGTGAAAGATCTTGCGGACACCCACCGTTGACCACAGCATCGGCCCCCTTGCCGGAAACCAAAATTCCTATATTGCGATGCGAAATATCTACCGCAGAATGTAGAACTTTAGCTTTGGCAATATCTGCGACGACACTGCTATCTGCGGTATCAATGATGAGCCATTCATCAGGACCCAACCATAGTGCTGATCTCGTGCCCTCGGATGTGGACGTCTTGGGCTTCGTTGGCAATGACAGGCCAAGAGCCTTCGAAATCGCAGGAATTGCATCTTCCCGGGCACGAAGCGATAAGCGAGTGGCATTTTCAGCCAGCGTTACCGAAACGGATAAAGCGCTGGAATGACCGGCCTGCAACGGATGCAGTCGTGTTGCGCCGATAACCTCAACCATTGAGCCGTTCTCCTTTTTCATCGAAGAAGACCATTCCGGTTACTTCAACCTCGATCACACCATTTGGCATTGGCACGTAAAGTCTCTCGCCTAATCGCTTTGTTCCGTCGATCACCAGCGCCAGTGCAATGGAACGACCGCAATTTTCTGACCAGTAGGAAGATGTAACATGGCCGATCATTGTCATCGGAACAGGCTGGTTAGGATTGGCCACGATTTGCGCACCCTCCTCCAACACAATCTTCGGATCGACTGTCTTCAATCCGACAAGCTGTTTGCGCCCATCAGAAACAAGATCACGGCGCAGAAGACCACGAATACCAACATAGTCCGTTTTATTCTTGCCGATGGCCCAAGTCAGACCGGCATCCTGCGGGGTAACAGTTCCGTCAGTATCCTGGCCGACAATGATGTAACCCTTTTCCGCACGCAGGACGTGCATTGTTTCAGTACCGTAAGGCGTAAGGCCAAACGGCTTACCCTGTTCATAGACCGCTTCCCAAACGGCTTTGCCGTAGTCCGCTGGTACGTTGATTTCGTAACCAGCTTCACCAGTAAACGACATGCGGAACAAGCGGGTGGGAACACCACAAATTTTACCCTCCCGCACACTCATATGCGGCATGGCTTCGTTCGAGAGATCAATTCCTTCCACGAGCGGCGAAATGATTTCACGGGCCTTCGGACCTTGCACGGCGATTACAGCCCATTGCTCTGTTGTCGAGGTCAACCATACGTTCAGATGTGGGAATTCAGTCTGAAGGTAATCCTCCATATGGTGCATCACGCGTGGAGCACCACCCGTTGTCGTTGTCACATGGAACCGGTCTTCTGCGAGACGACCGACAACACCGTCATCGTAGATAAAACCATCTTCCCGCAGCATGATGCCATAACGGCAGCGGCCCACTCCGAGCTTTTCCCAAGGATTTGTATATAGGAGTTCGAGAAATTTGGCCGAGTCAGGCCCAACAACTTCGATCTTGCCCAATGTTGAAGCATCAAAAATGCCCGCTTGATTGCGTACAGCAACACATTCCCGATTGACTGCCGCGTGCATGTCCTCGCCAGCTTGAGGATAATACCATGCACGTTTCCACTGTCCGACATCCTCAAACGGAGCGCCTTGAGCCTCGTGCCAGGCATGCATGGGTGTGTGGCGCGTCGGATCAAACAAATCATGGCGGGCATGATTGACGATCGCGCCAAAAGTGACAGGCGTGAATGGCGCCCGGAACGTTGTGAGACCCACCGATGGAATCGGCTTGTCCAAAGCTTCCGCAGCAATAGCCAGACCATGCAGATTGGATGTCTTGCCTTGGTCCGTCGCCATACCATTGGTAGTAAAACGCTTGATATGCTCTATGGAGTGCATGCCTTCGCGAACCGCCAGCCTGACGTCTTTGGCGGTCACGTCATTCTGGAAATCCACAAAAGCTTTAACGGTCGTATCGGCCCCTGCTCCCGGAGCAGATCCGATCATCCCGGCGATCCAATTGGTGCCACCAGTTGCAACTATTGTACCAGCTTGCCCGCCGCCAGCCGCAATGGCCTCATCGAGGGCAGACTGCAAATTGTCGGTACCATTGCATGCACCGACGGACACGCAATTTTGCGCGTAAGTTCCCGGCAGGAAGCGCTCATTGTCGGCGTCCCAAGCCACCTTGCCACGCGACTGCGAAAAGAGGTGAACCGAAGGCGTCCAGCCCGCCGACATGATCAACGCGTCAACTGTGATCTTTCGCTCTATTCCACCCTCGTTTGGCTTGATGGATATGGAGGAAATGCGACGCTTGCCGCCAGCGCTGTAGACAGCATGGCCGGTCAGCACCTCTATGCCGAGTGAGCGCGCCTCATCAATAATGGCGGATGATGGGTTATTGCGTGTATCCACAATGACCGGCACGTCAATGCCGGCACGCTTTAAGTCGATCGCTGCTGCGTAGGCCGAGTCGTTGGCGGTATAGACTCCCACCTTTCGGCCAACTGCAACGCCATACTGGTTGAGAAATAGGCGGGCGGCAGATGCGAGCATAATGCCCGGGCGGTCATTATTGGCAAAAACCATATGTCGTTCAATGGCACCTGTTGCCAGAACCACCTTGCTTGCTCGAACCTGCCAGAGACGCTCACGGGGCATTTCAGCAGCAGGGCGGCTTAAATGGTCGCTAAGTCGTTCAACCAGCCCAACAAAGTTTTGCGCATAGTAACCGAACGCCGTTGTGCGGGTAAGGACCCGAACATTTTTCATTTCGCGCAGTTTGGCATAGGCTGCAACAGCCCATTCGTAACCACTGATGCCATCAATCTGAACGTCATTTTCATAGCGCAATGCGCCACCAACCTCGGGCTGCTCGTCGCAAAGAATAACTTGCAAGCCAGTGGACGCCGCACTTAAAGCTGCCGCAAGGCCTGCGGCTCCAGCGCCAATTACCAGTACGTCACAATGCGCAAAGCGATTGGAGTAACGATCCGTATCGGGCTCGCCCGGTACGACACCGAGTCCAGCGGCTGCGCGGATTTTCGGTTCATATATCGTTTTCCACGCGAATTTCGGCCACATGAAAGTTTTGTAGTAAAAGCCAGCTGGCAGCATTGGCGAAAAAACATCATTGATCGCGCCAATGTCGAATGTCAGCGACGGCCAGCGGTTTTGCGATTTTGCCTTCAGGCCATCGTAGATTTCTTGGACTGTCGCACGAACGTTTGGCTGTTTGCGTGACTTGTCCCGCTCGATATCAACAAGAGCATTCGGCTCTTCGCTGCCTGCGGAAAGAATGCCACGTGGCCGGTGATATTTGAACGAACGACCAACCAGGTGGATGCCGTTAGCAAGCAGAGCCGAGGCGAGTGTGTCACCTTCCAGTCCTGTCAAATTTTGACCGTCAAAGGTAAATCGCACTGTTTTTGCAGGAGTGAGGCGGCCAATGCCTGCAATGCGATTGCTGCCGGAATGAGTGGATTGAGCCATAAATCAAAGCTCCGCTTTCTTTGTGCGGGGCGCACGTTTTTTTACCGATGCCACTTCTTGTGAAGCATTTGCGGACAGAAGTGCGTCCAATTCAGGCTTTGGCTCACCAGCCTTGTAAACGGTCAGGAATTTGTCCGACACTGAATCGCGAACAGCATTGAAGAATCGTCCGCAGCCATGAATGTGGCGCCAGCGTTCAAATTGCAAACCTTTGGGGTTCTGCCTGAAATAGAGATAAGACGCGAAATCCTCGTCGGACTGTTCAATGATCGAAGAATTGCGCACAAGATGCGCTTCGCCTGCATTGCGGAACTCCAGTTCCGGACGCTCTTCTTCGCAATAGGGGCATTTGATGAGAAGCATAATATCTATCTCTCTTGAAAATCAGTGTGCAACAGCCGCAGCAGCGGCTTCATCGATCAAACGCCCGGTCGTGAACCGCTCAAGCGTGAACGGCGCATTGATCCTGTGCGGCTCGTCGCGCGCAATTGTATGGGCGAAAACATTGCCCGAACCGGGAGTGGCTTTAAAACCGCCTGTTCCCCAACCGCAATTAACGTAAAGCCCTGGCACAGGTGTCTTTGCGAGAATGGGAGAACGATCGGGTGTCACATCAACAATGCCACCCCAAGACCGCAGCATTTTCAGGCGCGTGAGAACCGGGAACATCTCGCAGATCGCATCGAGCGTATGGTTGATAATGTGCAGTCCGCCTGTCTGCGAATAGGATGTGTACTGATCTGTACCAGCGCCAATGACCATCTCGCCCTTATCCGACTGCGAGATATAGGCATGGACCGTATTCGACATGATCACGCAGGGAATAAGCGGCTTGACCGGCTCTGAAACCAGGGCCTGCAGCGGATAGCTCTCGAGCGGCATACGAACACCTGCCATGTTCATCAAAACAGAGGTGTGACCGGCGGCGACAACACCAACTTTCTTGGCATTGATTGGGCCACGATTGGTGTCTACGCCAAGCACAGCGCCATTTGGAGCGCGACGAATACCCGTAACCTCGCAATTTTGGATGATGTGAACACCTCGGTCAGCGGCAGCGCGGGCATAGCCCCACGCAACCGCATCATGCCGCGCCGTACCACCACGCCGCTGCAAGGCAGCGCCGATGATGGGATAACGCGCATCCGATGAAAGGTTGATCGGTGGGCAAAACTCCTTGACCTGCTCCGGTGTCAGCCACTCATTATCGATGCCGTTCAGCCGGTTTGCATGGATGTGCCGTTTGAAGACCTGAACATCATGAATATTGTGCGCAAGCATCATTACGCCCCGCGCCGAATACATCACATTGTAATTCAAATCCTGACTCAACCCCTCCCAGAGCTTCACAGCATGTTCGTAAATACCTGCCGATTCGTCATATAGATAATTCGAGCGGATAATGGTCGTGTTGCGGCCGGTATTGCCACCGCCCAGCCAACCCTTTTCCAAAACGGCCACGTTGGTGATGCCATGTTCTTTTGCCAGGTAGTACGCAGTTGCCAGTCCGTGACCGCCCGCTCCGACGATAATAACGTCATATTCTGACTTGGGTTCAGGCGAAGACCATTGCTGATCCCAGCCCTTATGGGCACGCAACGCTTCCCTCGCCAAAGCAAATACCGAATATTTCCGCATCATCCATTCCTAGCAATTGGGCCTTGGCAAAATAGCCACTGCAAAGCGATTATTAATGAGTGGCGTCGCTTGATCCTGTTCAAATATCGACATCGACTTTAAAAGCCAGAACCATGCTTTTATGCATCAGTATCGCATCCAGCCAAAGCTCTTTTGCCATTTTGCGACGGAGATTGGCGCTTCGCGTTAGATAATCCCAAATTACATAATTGCTGGCGCTTTGAGACAAATACTCACCGGTGTTTACAACTCTGTCATGGACATCGATAAAAGTTTCTGCTAATGGCCACCCCAGTTTGCGATAGATGACTGTCGCGAAGTTTGGTTTTTGTTCCCTGCTCAATGGACAGGCGTCAAAAATCAGGCTCAACGAAATTCTAAGAGATACAGGAAAAACCGTGCAGGTACTCGTACGCGAAAATAATGTTGATCAGGCCCTCCGCGTCCTCAAGAAGAAGATGCAGCGCGAAGGCATGTTCCGCGAAATGAAGATGCATGATCATTACGAAAAGCCGTCGATCAAGCGTGCTCGCCAGAAGGCAGAAGCAATCAGCCGTGCTCGCAAGCTGGCTCGTAAGCAGGCTCAGCGTGAAGGCCTCTTGCCGATGCCTGTTAAGAAAGTTCCGGCCCGCGCTTCCGCGGCTCGTTAATAGACAACTATCGACGCCTTGACGCGACAAGGGGTGGAGTGGCTTGTGTCACACCGCCCTTTTTTCGTTTGTCGGAATAGGAACATTTTCGCTTGCAAAGGCTTTGGTTGAACAGGACAATTGGAATATGACACATTCAATGGAAATGGCTTCATACCGCAAACCTGAATCGATCAAGGGATCGACAAGAATCGCTGGCCTCTTATTGGCATCCGTAATGGCTTTAGCGCTTGCAGGCTGCAACACCACTGCGACAGATATGACCGGGATCGACAAAGCTCAAGGCTCTGCCGAAAACATCAGTTCGCTTAATGATGTCATCCGCAATAATCCAAAAGATCCCGAAGCCTATAATGTGCGCGGATCGGCCTTTGGGCGCGCGGGCCGTAGCAATGATGCCATCAAGGATTTCAACACAGCCCTTCAGCTGAACCCAAACTTCTATCAAGCCTATGCAAACCGGGCGCTGGTCTATCGCAATATGGGCAACACAGCCCAAGCTGCAGCGGATTACAGCAGAGCCATCCAGATCAACCCGCAATATGATACGGCATATATTGGCCGCGGTAATCTATACCGGCAGGCGGGCAAACTCGATCAGGCTCTGAATGATTTCCAGCAAGCTATTCAGCTCAACACAACTGACGCTCGCGCCTATCATAATCGCGGACTGATTTATCAGGCTCGCAACCAGCACAAACAGGCTATCGAAGACTTTTCGACAGCGATCTCGCTACAGCCTGATGCCGCAGAACCTTATAATGGTCGTGGCATCTCCTATGTCGCACTCGGCGATGACGACAATGCCTTTGACGATTTCAATACGGCCATCAAGCTCGATGGTGACATCGCAGAAGGCTGGGCAAATCAGGCTCTCATCTATGAGCATCGCGGCGAGAAGGCCCGTGCAGCCAAATCCTATGCAAAGGCCGTACAACTTGATCCGAATTACAAGCCGGCCAAAGACGGGCTTGCCCGTACACGCGGCGCTTGATGCGGTAGAAAAGATCACAAAACCAATAAAAAACCCGCCGAGATAGCGGGTTTTTTATTATTTAATTGCGCTTCAGATTAGTGGTCGAGCGCTTTCACAATGTTTTCGACCATCTTCTTCGCATCGGCAAACAGCATCATCGTATTGTCGCGGAAGAAAAGTTCATTCTCCACCCCGGCGTAACCGGAACCCATGCCCCGCTTGATAAAGAGAACTGTTCCAGCCTTGTCCACGTCAAGGATTGGCATACCAAAGATTGGTGACTTTGGATCAGTCTTTGCTGCAGGATTGGTCACGTCATTCGCACCGATAACAAAGGCGACATCAGCTTGAGCGAACTCGGAATTGATATCCTCAAGTTCGAACACCTCATCGTAAGGCACATTTGCTTCGGCCAATAGAACGTTCATGTGACCTGGCATACGGCCTGCAACTGGGTGAATGGCGTATTTGACCTCGACGCCCTCGGCCTTGAGCTTGTCCGCCATTTCACGCAAAGCATGCTGCGCCTGCGCCACGGCCATGCCATAGCCCGGCACGATAATGACCTTGGAAGCATTTTTCATGATAAAGGCGGCATCGTCGGCAGAGCCTTGCTTGACAGGACGCTGCTCAACTTCGCCAGTAGCAGCACCGCCAGTCTCACCGCCAAAGCCACCAAGAATGACCGAGATGAATGACCGGTTCATGCCCTTACACATGATGTAAGACAGGATCGCACCGGATGAGCCAACCAGCGCACCGGTGATGATCAATGCCAGATTGCCCAGCGTAAAGCCGATACCTGCTGCTGCCCATCCTGAATAGGAGTTCAACATTGATACCACGACCGGCATATCAGCGCCGCCGATTGGCACAATGATCAATCCACCCAAAATGAGCGACAAAATCACGATAAGCCAGAAGACCACATGGCTTTCCGTCAAGACCAAGGCGATGACGAGAACAACAATTGCGATCAACAGGCTGGCATTGATGAAATGGCGGCCGGGCAACATGATCGGCTTACCCGACATGCGGCCATCCAATTTAAGAAACGCTATGATCGAACCCGTGAAGGTGATCGCGCCAATAGCAACACCAATGGACATTTCGACAAGCGCCTGCGCGTGTATCGATCCGATTTCACCAATCCCGAATGATTCAGGAGAGTAGACTGCCGCTGCTGCCACCATCACGGCGGCAAAACCAACGAGAGAGTGGAACGCTGCAACAAGCTGCGGCATGGCCGTCATGGCAATACGCTTGGCGATATAGGCGCCAACACCGCCGCCAATGGCAAGACCAAGAACGATCAAGCCAAGACCGCCAAAACTAGGCTCGGCCAGTGTCAGCGTCGTGATGATCGATATGCCCATACCGATCATGCCGTAGAAATTACCCTGTCGGCTTGTGGTTGGATGTGACAGGCCGCGCAGCGCCAAGATGAACAGGACGCCGGAGACGAGATAAAGAAAAGCTGCGAAATTAACGCTCATTGCTCAAATCTCACTTTTCTTTTTTCTTGTACATGGCAAGCATGCGATGAGTGACGAGGAAGCCGCCAAATATATTGACGCTTGCAAGAACGAGCGCGATGAACCCAAATCCGGTGGCCACCCCACTTGCGGACAGGCCCACAGCAAGCAGCGCACCGACAACGATGACCGACGAAATAGCGTTGGTCACGGCCATGAGCGGCGTATGCAGCGCGGGCGTTACCGACCAGACCACATAATAACCAACGAAAATTGACAGAACAAAAATCGCGAGGCGGAAAACGAATGGGTCAACTGCACCACCGGTAATCGCATGTGCAGCAGCACCAGCCGCGTCGGGCATGGTTTCGGCAGCCTGCCGCACCATTTCCGTGGCCTGATTAAGCGTTTCGAGCGCTTTGTCTAGCGTTGCGTCAGCCATCATGCCTCTCCTTCAGATGTTTTGGGGGCAACAGTTTTCGTCACAGCTTTCTTCGGTGTAGCCGCTTTTGCTGATGCTGCTTTCTTGACCGGAGCTTTCGCCGGTGCCTCCTTGGCAGTAGTGGCTTTGACGGTCGTGACCTTTTTCGCGGCAGCAGTTTGCACCGAGGATGTGGCAGCGCCACCTGCGAAGGCCGGATGCACAACCTTGCCGTCATGCGTCAATACAGTCGCCTTAACCAACTCATCGTCGAAATTGACTTTGATTACCTTGGCTTCTTTATCGACCAGGGTTTCAACGAAGGCGACCAGATTTTTGGCATAAAGCTGTGACGCTGTGGCGGCGATCCGTCCGGCGACATTCAGATGCCCGACGATCTTCACGCCGTCGACCTCAACGATCTTTCCGGCAACAGCACCCTCTACGTTTCCGCCACGTTCCACCGCCAGATCAATGATGACGGAACCCGGTCGCATACGCGAATACATCTCGCGCGTTACGAGCCGTGGTGCTGGTCTGCCGGGAATGAGGGCCGTTGTGATAATAATATCTTGTTTGGCGATATGCTCTGCAACCAGCACAGCCTGCTTTGCCTGATATTCTTTCGACATTTCCTTGGCATAGCCACCGGCTGTTTCGGCGGCCTTGAACTCTTCATCTTCAACAGCCAGGAATTTCGCACCAAGCGAAGCAACCTGTTCCTTGACCGCTGGTCGAACGTCCGTTGCCGTGACAACGGCTCCAAGACGGCGCGCTGTCGCGATCGCCTGAAGGCCGGCAACACCGACACCCATGATGAAAACCTTTGCAGCAGGAACGGTACCCGCAGCCGTCATCATCATTGGCAAAGCGCGATCATACTCTTCTGCCGCGTCAACCACTGCTTGATAACCGGCAAGGTTTGCCTGGCTGGAAAGAACGTCCATGACCTGAGCACGCGTGATACGCGGCATGAATTCCATGGTAAAAGCAGTAACGCCCGCATCGGCAAGTTCTTTGATTGCGGTTTCATTGCCATAGGGATCGAGCATAGCAATGACGACCGCGCCCTTTTTGTAGGATTTAAGCTCGGTCGAGTTTGGTCGGCGCACCTTTAAAACAATATCGGCGCTTTTCGCATCTGCTGCCTTGCCAATTGAGGCTCCGGCTGACTCAAACTCGCGATCGGGAATACGGGACAAAACGCCCGCGCCGCTTTCAACGATAACTGAAAAACCAAGACTTATAAGTTTTTTGACCGTTTCCGCCGAGCCGCCAACCCGCGGCTCACTGGCATCAGCCTCTTTCGGTATGAATAGTGTCTGAGCCAAGCTCTCACCCCCTAAGCAAGTTAACTCTCTACAGGCTCAGCAAGATCGCCTACGCCTGTCCGACTTTACCGGGCAATACCCTTAAGGTGAAAACAGTCAGCTAACTGGTTTGCAAAGGGCATCCACCCGAATGATGCAACGAAAAGACAAGCAGGCTAAACCAAAAACCAGGCAGCCACACATATAACAATGAATAAAATGGTAGCGGAGAAGAATCCGCCAGCGAAAAAACCGAAAGCCATTGCAGCTAACAGCGCAACACAGAAAATCACACCCCATTTTGAAAGCGTAAGAAACAGATTGTAGGTGTTCTCATGTTCTTTGTAGTCCATGGGAGCGCCCAGTTCCGCAGGGGCGGTATCGTGATGTTCAGCCATCTTCAAACCTCTTCGTATCGACGTCTTAATGGCAATAGCGAAAACGACGCATCAGCGCAATGCGCAGATAGTCGCTCGCTGCTGTTCAATTGAGATAATATTATCGGCGATTGAAGATTATCTAATTGAGAAGGTTAGGAAACAGGCCGAGAACACCAATGATAATCAGATAAAGCGCGACAACGTAGTTCAAGAGGCGTGGGGCGATCAATATGAGGATGCCCGCTATAAGTGCAACCAACGGGGCGATGGCGATCTGTGTAATCATGCTTGCAACGTCCTTTGAATGATGTGCCTGATGCCCAGAGCAAACCAAATCACGTAAGAATGCAATCCATTTCGATCTTTTTCTCGCAGATTCAGTGGATATAGCGGCTTCATCAGGTGCCGGGGCACACCACCGCGGCAGGACTTTTACCGGGATTGGCATCATAAAACGGACCAACAACAAGCGGTTTGTCAGGCATGACAGATTGATCAACGTCAGAGATCATCTTCCGCTCTATAGTCTGCAATAGCTGACCACTCGCATCTATGACGCGCATGCTGACCTTATACTCGCGATTGGCCTTCACACATTTCACCGGAGGGCTTTCCACGGTCACTTTTGTCATGGTCGGCCAGATTTTTTGCCGTACTATGAAAGGATCTCCGCCTGCCGGATTTTCAAAAGTTGCCTCCAGTACGGAATCATTTGGAAGGGGCCTGACTTTTGAGAGCGTTAAAACGTAAGTCGCCTGCGCGATACGATAATTAAACACGAAGATTTTTCCCGACACGTTAAGATAATCACCCTGTCCGGGATCGCGGCATGCCCCAAGAGCCAAGACAATAATCATGCTGAGCAGCAAACCGGCACTTCGGACTCTATAAGCCATGACCTCTTCCCTTCCGATCATAGTGCCGTTTTGCTTTTGCGCGATTGCCGCACACGGTCATGTCACACCAGCGCCGGCTGCGATTACGGCTCTCATCCAGGTAAAGCCAATGGCAATTCGGACATATTTTGATTCGTGATAGCCGCGCGGGGTCGAGTAGATTGAGACCAGACAGCGCGGCTCCAGCGGATAATAAAAGCTCTCTGTGCTGGGCAAATGGCGGCAAGGTAAAATCCTGCTCACTCTGGTCATCGCCGATGACAGCCGAGGCCAGTCGCAAAAAATTCGACAAATATTGGGCTTTAAAGCCTCCCTCCAGTACCGCTGTTCGGAACAGATTATTTATCGCCTCGCGCAATTCTATCAAATTTAAGTGCCCAGACGGCGACTGCGGTGGGATAAAATTAACACTGCCCCATTCCCCGGCGCGGAAAATGCCAGCAGCGCATGCAAACCTTGCAACCTCCAGACTGTTTGAAAAACGGTCTTGGGCGCGGTCAGGGGCTTGGCGAAAGATAATCGTATTCGCCAAATCAAGCGCCAACACACCTCCGCTAAACCTATGAGCATTCCAATCAATCCACATATCGAAATTCTAACTGGTAAAATCAATTTTGCAAGTTAGACTAGTTGGTGATGGGATGGTGCTGAATGTCGTACTTTCTGCAACTATTGTTGAACGGAATTCACAATGCGGCGCTCTATGCACTGCTCGCCTATGGCTATGTCCTCATTCATGGATTGACGCACCGAACAGATCTCTCGCTCGGCGCAATTTTCGCGTTTTCGGGACAGACATTCATTCTTGCAGCAGCTTTTGGCTTTTCCGTCCTTTGGATGACAATGCCAGCCGCTTTGGGATTTGGCTTCATAATTGCGGCCCTTTACGTAACCGCGGCCGGCTATTTGGTCGCTAGGCTTATTTATACTCCGTTGGATGCTGGTACTCGCAATACGGTGCTCGTCGCCACATTGGGGCTAACCATCTTTCTGATGGAGTTGTCGCGCATTGCTACCGATACAAGAGATTATTGGCTACCGCCCATGCTGGCCTCGCCTGTCTTTATTCTGGGGCAGGCAGCCGACATAAGCCTTACCCAATTACAGCTTGTGAACATTGGTATCGCACTGGCTGTTGTTCTTCTTGCAGAACTGACCATGAACCGCACGCTGGCCGGTCGCATCTGGCGCGCGGTCAGCGACGAGCCCACCGCCTCGGCGCTATGCGGAATTGATCCCGTCTCTGTACGAACAAACGCAATCCTAGTCGCTTATGGAATCTGTGCGCTCGCCGGATTTCTCGCAGCACTCTACTACGGCAATGTGAGCTTCAATACGGGCATAATTTTTGGGCTCAAGATCCTGTTTATAACTGCCGCCGGGAGCTTTTCGCGTCCGCTCCATGCTGCGTTCGGAGCGGCCATCATCGGCATGGTGGAATCCATCTGGGGCGGATATTTTTCAGTGCTCTGGCGCGATGCTGCAATATTTTCATTGCTTGTACTGGTATTGGCGATACGCACCAATGTCGATGAACAAGAGCGCGTCTAAAGGACTCTAGCCTTGAAGGCTATGGCCGCCATCAATCGTGATAACAGTGCCCGTGATGTAGCTGCTTGCATCGGAAGCAAGCAAGAGCACTGCACCATCAATATCTTCAGGCTCTCCCAAGCGGCGCATTGGGTTTTTGCCTTTGAGAAAACCTTTTGCCGGACCATCCATGATGGTTTCGTTGAGTTTGGTTGGAAACCAGCCAGGTGCAATGGCATTGACGCGGATGCCATGCGGCGCCCATTCAAGCGCGAGCGATCGCGTCATTTGTGCTACCGCCGCTTTCGACATCGCATAGCCGGCAGATCCCTTAATCGGAGCGTCGGCAAGAATACTCGACAGATTGATTATTGAACCCCCGATTTTGTTGGCAATCATGCGTTTGGCGGCTTCCTGAGCAATAAAGAATGCCCCTTCCACGTTGACCTCGAAGATATGGCGCAATTGCTCGCGGGTGGTCGTCAATGCCCGTTCGATGGCAGCGACGCCAGCATTGTTGAACACAACTGAAACTGGGCCGAACAGCCGTTCCGTTTCGTCGAATGCCCGCTCTATGTCGGCCGCAATCGTTATATCAGCGATAATGTTGACGACATTCGAGTGAACCATGCTCTCGGATGTTGGCGTCCGTGAGATCGAAACCACATTGGCTCCGTTGGCTGCGAGAACCTGGATCATCCGTAAACCAAGCCCGGACGACCCACCTGTCACCGCAATGGTTTTTCCTGCAACCGAAATAGATCTATCAATATTCATTGATTAAGTACCGCTGGGCATCCCAATTGTGGTCTCACTGATAGACGGCCCAGCATGGCATGACAACCAAAAGAAGCTGAATGAAACGAGACCCCGGCTCCGAGAACCGGGGTCTGGCGTCTAGATCGTGGTTTTATAGTTTTCCGTTGCGCTGTTGCACCATCATGAAAGTATCAAATGTGTACTCGGCAACTTGGGAATAGAGGAAATGCTCATTGCGGAACGCTTTGATCGAATCCCATATCTTCTTGAACGAAGCGTTGCTGGCTTCCAGTTCTGCGTAAACAGTGTTGGCCGCCGTGAAACATGCGTTCAAAATTTCTGGGCTGAATGGCCTTAACTGCGCACCACCTGCAACAAGCCGCTTGATCGCACCCGGGTTAAGATAGTCATACTTCTGCAACATGTTTGCATCCGTGGCCTGCGCAGCGGTACGGAACAATGACTGGTACGCGGGCGGAAGCGCATCCCATTTTGACTTGTTGACCATGAAGCTGACCGTTGGGCCACCTTCCCACCAACCTGGATAATAATAATAAGGAGCAACTTTCTGGAAGCCGAGCTTCTCATCGTCGAAAGGTCCAACCCATTCCGCCGCATCAATTGTGCCCTTTTCCAGAGCCGGATAAATGTCGCCGCCGGGCAATTGCTGGGGTACAACGCCAAGGGTTTCTAGGACCTTGCCAGCAAAGCCGCCAACGCGCATTTTCAGACCTTTGAGATCTTCGATGGTCTTGATTTCCTTCCGGAACCAGCCACCCATCTGCACGCCCGTGTTGCCGCCGGGATAGACCTGCAGTCCTTGGGTGTTGAAGAATTCGTTCATCAAATCAATGCCGCCGCCATGATACTGCCAAGCATTCATGCCGCGGGCATTGAGCGCGAAAGGTACAGCTGCTCCAAGCGCCCAAGTGGGATTTTTGCCCCAATAATAATAAGCGACCGTATGGCAGAGTTCGACTGTACCCGCAGCTGTCGCGTCAGCCGCCTGAAGGCCCGGAACAATTTCGCCCGCCGCAAATGGCTGGATAGTGAAATTGCCATCCGTTGCCTCTCGCAGATATTTTGACAAGTCGACTGCTCCACCGTAAATCGTCTCCAACGATTTCGGGAATGATGATGCACAGCGCCATGTAATTTTGGGCAATGTTTGCGCAATTGCCGGTGCTGCCAATGTGGTTGCCGCTGTCGCTGCACCAACACCTGCAAAACCCGCCTTCGTCATGAATGAACGACGATCCATTAATTCTCCTCCAAAACTTTGAACCCCAGAACTATTCCCGGTCCAGATCAACAGACATTCAGTCTTGTTCTCCCGATCCTGCGCTAAACATACACACTCGTTTGTTCTAGTCCAGCCGACGGTTACGGCGGTTCTACCTAATTTTGCCTATCTTCGTGATAGTCCGCGCCGCATATGGTTGGTCATGACCATTGGAAATGGCTTCGAACTCAACTACATTCTATTTAGGACCCTTTGGAGTGAAATCATGCGGCAACCTCTCGTCGCCATATCGTCAGACGTGCGAAATTTCGAAAATTACACCTGGCATGCAGCGCCCGATCAATATCTGATGGCTGCCTATCAAGCGGCCGATGTTATTCCGCTTATTGTACCCTCAATTGGCGAGGGCCTGGATATTGACGCGATTCTCGACGGCGTAGATGGCGTACTCATTACGGGATCGAAGTCCAACGTGCATCCAGCGCTCTATGGCGCCCAACCCACTGAAGCGCATGAGCCATATGACCCCGCTCGCGATGCCACCTCGCTTCCGCTGATCCGCCGCGCTATCGACCGGGGCATCCCGCTTCTGGCAATCTGTCGCGGCATTCAAGAACTGAACGTGGCATTGGGCGGCACTCTTGCCACAGAAATCCAGCAGTTGGATGGGCGCATGGACCACAGGGCTCCTGCTTCCGAAATTCAGGCGGAACGGTTTGCAATTCGCCATCCGGTGCACATCAAGGCGGGTTCATGTCTGGCGGCAGTCATGAACAGTGATGCCATCCAAGTAAATTCCGTACACCGGCAGGCAATAGATAGACCCGCACCTCAACTGGAAATTGAGGCTGTGGCCGATGATGGGACGATCGAGGCTGTCTCTGTCAAAAACGCTCGCGCTTTTGCAGTCGGTGTACAATGGCACCCCGAATACTGGGTAAAAACCGATAATTCTTCCCGGAGAATTTTTGCTGCATTTGGCGATGCAGTGCGTGCGCACAAAGCAAGCCGCGAGCGATTGCAAGCTGCCGAATAGCAGTAATCGCTACTCTTGGCCGTTCTAGCTTAAGCAGATCAGCGTTCCTTTGGTTTTGACGTTGACTGCCGTATCCGCAACTCAGGCTTGATAAGTTCCTGACGGGCATGGGTGTCTGCACCGTTTAACTGGTCAAGCAGAGCGCGCGCCGCACGTTGCCCCACCTCCCGCTGGCCATTCCAAACCGTAGTCAAGGCAGGAGTCGCAATCGCGGCTTCTTCCAGATCGTCATAACCTGTAACTGAAATATCCACGCCAGCGACGAGTCCGGCGCGAGCAATGCCGTTCATCATGCCAATTGCGCAAAGATCGTTCCAGCAGACCGCTGCCGTGGGATGGTCCTTTAGCGCGAGAAATTGCGGCGCGGCATCGAAACCGGCCTGTTTAGTCCGAGGCCCGGGAATCCGCCATTCTGGTTTCGCATCGAGCCCTGCTTTTTGCATTGCATGCAGATAACCTTCATACCTGTCACGGCCAGTTGAGGTTTGATCAGTACCGCCGACCATTGCGATGCGCGTATGCCCGAGCGATATAAGATGATTGGTCGCTAGCCCGATACCATATGCATCGTCTCCACGGAAAACCGGAACATTCGCGTCCTGCACCGTACGTGCGATCAGTACGACTGGAAGACCGTTGTCTTCAGCCATGCGAATGTCTGCTGCAGGCGTGCCTATGGCGGGAGACATGATTACACCATCACCGCCCAACTGCAGGACAGTTTCGATGAATGTCCGTTGCTTCTCCACTTGATCGTAATGATTCGACAAAATGAACGTTTGGCCAGAACGATCCAGCTCGCCCTCGATAGCCCGCAAAATTTCGGCAAAAAACGGGTTCATGATGTCATGAACAACTACGCCAACAATTCCCGACCGCGAAGTGCGCAAGCTGGCGGCCCGCCGGTTATAGATGTAGCCGATTGCTCTCGCATGCTCTTTGATCTTGTCCCGGGTCTGGTCGGCAACAAGCGGGCTGTCTCTCAAGGCAAGCGACACCGTCGCGGTAGACACTTTCAACGCGTCGGCAATTGTCGATAGCTTAATTTTCTGCGCCAAAAGTACTTTCTCCCCGCGATTCCATTCATTGAACAGAATATCATTCTTGGGGTTATGCCATCGCGGATCAATAAATCAAAGTTCTTTCCGCTCCAAAACTGACGCGGAAAATTGCGTGCCCATCGCTCAAGGCTAAAACTATCTTGCAAAGATCGGAGCACGCAGCCCAATCTTGCGGTCTTCAGCCTGGGAACAGGCGGCAAGAACCGCAGGCAAGCTATATGTCTGACAAAATAGAGCCCGTTAATTATTCATCGTCATTGTCGTCATCATCGTGCTCATCTGAACCCGTCTGACGCAAGAGATCCGCAGCCGATAGATTCATTTCAAGTCTTGTGAGCATTTTGACAAAAGCTTTACGCTCCTTTTTGTCAAAACCTTTCATTGCGTCTTTTTCGGTCTTGCGAATGGATTTTTCAATCGACTTGATGGCTTCATTTCCTGTGTCTGTCAGGAAAATATGGGCTTGGCGCTGATCCGTCGATGATCCCTCTTTTTTCACAAATCCCTGGGTCTGCAGGCGGGAGATCGTCTTTGTGATCGTCGGAGGACGCACACCAAGTCTCTTGGCAAGAACGCTGGGCGATAGCCCATCTTCGTGCGCCAGTTGGAGCATTACAGCGTCTTGTCCAGCATAAAAACCGTGGCCCAGCAGCCTTATCGCCAAAGCGGTACGCGTTAATCTTGCAGTTGACTGCAAGCGATGAAGAATAAGAGGCTTACGATCCTTGACCATTCCAATTCCTCTTTTGCTTATAAACCGTTCGCGATAGTGAGACGGCTAGCACAATTGCGTCAAAACTCATTAACAGACAAATCGACGTCAGGAAAATGTCTGGCCCCTGTGGGGTTTTCGACCCGTTTCCGGACAATGGTTACATTTAAACTACTGCCTGAGTGCCGCGTTACAATTCTTATGTGACAAACTGATGAAATTTGCCGACGAATTGCTCGCGACGCAGAAATTAAGGCTGTGAATGCTCGGCGCATAAGCATAGTTTCAGTGGCTACAGGATTGCTTTTTATAACGACGATGCAAAGTGACCAGGACATGTCTAACTCTTCAAACAATACAATCGCATTATTGCCGCTGGGAGCGCATGAGCAGCATGGACCCCACCTTCCATTCGAGACGGACACGTTGATTGTTAAGGGATTGGTCGATCGCCTCAAACCCTTGCTACCGCCCGAATTGGATATAACGTTCCTCACCGCCGAACCAGTTGGCTATTCAATCGAACACATGGATGTGAAAGGCACAACATCGCTACGTTTTGACGAGGCTGTACATCGTTGGATTGCGATCGGTGAAAATTTAGCTGAACGCGGAATATCCAAGCTTGTCATGCTTAACGCACACGGGGGCAACTCCCCGCTTACGACAATCGTCGCTACAGAACTGCGCGTTCGCTTTGATATGCTTGCCGTCGCGACCAGTTGGACGCGCTTTGGTCTACCGGACGGTTTGATATCGCCTGAAGAAAAAGCCATCGATATCCATGGTGGTTTTATCGAAACCTCGGTGATGCTGGCCCTGCATCCTGAACTTGTTCAGATGAACGAGGCGCAAAACTTCACCTCAAACCAGAGCCAGTTTGCCGCAGATTACAAGCACCTGCGAGCCTATGGGCCACACGCATTTGGCTGGAAAATGTCTGATCTGAACATGCAAGGCGTTGCGGGCAACGCTTTGTTGGCCACTGGGCAGGCCGGCGAGGCAATAATCAGCCATAGCTTGAAGGGCATCATTGAGTTGATTGAAGATGTTGCGAAGTTTGATGTTTCTGTATTCAAGACCTGATACGGCCGCTCAATCGCATTGCCTCATCCTTTTGCTCGCTACAGATATGGCAAACGGTGACCTAATCACCTATATCGAGGGTCTATACTCAACAAGAGGCACGCTATGAGTGAATCTCAGACCATTTCCGCGCCAACCGACGCTGCCAAGACCGCCCAAATACCGGTCACAGTTTTGACCGGATATCTTGGCGCAGGCAAGACAACGTTGCTCAACCGCATTTTGAGCGAAAACCATGGCAAGCGCTATGCAGTCATCGTCAATGAGTTTGGTGAAATCGGAATTGATAACGATCTGATCGTTGAGTCCGATGAAGAAATTTACGAGATGAACAATGGCTGTATCTGCTGTACCGTTCGTGGAGATCTGATCCGCGTTGTTGAAGGCCTTATGCGCCGTCCGGGCAGATTTGATGCGATCATCGTTGAAACGACGGGTTTGGCCGATCCGGTCCCTGTCGCACAAACCTTTTTCATGGATGAGGATGTGCGGAAAAAGACCACACTTGACGCGGTGGTAGCACTGGTTGACGCCAAGCATCTGCCGCTACGCCTGAAAGACAGCCGGGAGGCAGAAGACCAGATCGCATTTGCCGATGTCGTTCTGCTGAACAAGACGGATCTGGTAACACCGGAGGAGTTGGCGGTTGTTGAAGCCACGATACGCGCGATCAATCCCCACGCAGTGGTTCACCGCACTGAACGCGCCAATATCGATCTTGTGAAAGTTTTGGATCGCGGGGCATTTGACTTGACGCGTGCACTGGAGAACGACCCGCATTTTCTCGACCATGATCACCCCGATCATGCCTGCGGCCCGGATTGTGACCATGATCACGGTCATGCGCATCATCATCACCATCATCACGATCACGACCATACGCATGATCACGATCACAGTCATGCATCGCCAATCCACGATGTCACTGTGCAGTCAGTTTCTCTGCGCACAGGGGAATTGGTTGCCGACAAATTCTTCCCCTGGATCCAAAAGATAACGCAGGACCAAGGTCCAAATATTTTACGCCTTAAAGGTATCCTTGCATTCAAGGATGATCATGAACGCTACGTTATCCAAGGCGTGCACATGATTATCGAGGGAGACCATCAGCGAGCCTGGAAAGATGGCGAAAAGCATGACAGCCGTCTTGTTTTCATTGGACGCGAACTTGACCATGCCGCGCTGAAAGCTGGCCTTGAAAGCTGTCTTGCCTGATGCCAACCATAGCTCCACTGGATTTGGTCGGCCACTGTATCGACGCACGTTTCATTCAAGATATCCCCTTCTTCGCTTTGGCAGATGGAACTATCCATCGTCTCGATAATGGCCACAAAGCAGTGGAGGCCCATGATGGGCTTCTTTGTGCGATTCCATCGAGCGATGGTAAGGCTTTGCTTACGGGTGGCGAAGATGGCAGAGTCTGCTTAACCGGCTCAAACGGGCTGTCAACAGAAGTAAGCAATCTGCCGCGCAAGTGGATAACAGCTCTTGCTGCGGCACCGGGTGGTGCAATAGCATTCGCATCGGGCCGCTCCGCATGGTTTCGATCTGTTGATGGTCGCCTCAAGGAGCTGGCCCATGAGCGCAGTGTTGAGGGTCTGGCCTTTGCCCCAAAGGGTCTCCGCTTGGCAATCGCACGCTATAATGGTGTGACCTTGCATTGGCCAGCTACCAATAGCACGCCGACGGAGCTCGAGTGGAAGGGCGCGCATGTCATGGTGATGTTCTCGCCAGATAACCGCTTTCTTGTTACCTCGATGCAAGAGAACGCACTGCATGGATGGCGGCTTGATGATAATCGTCACATGCGCATGACCGGCTATCCCAACAAAGTGAAAAGCTGGTCATGGAGCCCGAAGGGCAAATGGTTGGCAACGTCCGGTGCTCCAGCAGCAATCGTCTGGCCTTTTGCAGGCAAGGACGGTCCGATGGGCAAGGGGCCATTAGAACTCGGTACACGCGGCGACAGTCTTGTGACTTCCGTTGCCTGCCATCCCGTCGAGGATATTGTCACGATCGGTTATTCCGATGGCATGATCCTTGTGGGCCGTTTTGGCGACCAGAAAGAAGTGCTATTGCGACGGCAGGGCAGTGGCGCCATTTCCACCATGAATTGGGATACTACCGGGCATCGGCTGGTCTTTGGAAGCGAGGCTGGCGACTGTGGCGTGATCGACATCACAGCATAGTTTGATGCTTTGACCAAGAACACAAACAAGAATTGACATGTTCTTGCTTTGTTCTACTATTGACCTATGCAATATGTTCTTGATTTTGGAACTCCGAGTCCGCTCGTGAGTGTCCATGATCGCTTGAAGGCGCATTATGGCATTCCCGCTCCGGGACTTCGGTTCACGCCTGTCAGTATGCTGGTTATGGCAATGCTGGGCTGCCGCACCCGTGACGAAGTATCATTGGAAGCATTTCAGAATCTTCGACAGAAATTCAAAAACTGGGAAGCTGTCGCCTCTGCTTCGTCAGACGAAGTCAATGATTGCATTCATAGGATCACTTTTCCCAAGACATACTGCATATACATCCCCGAAGCGTTGCGTGGAATTATTCGGCAACAGGGTAAACTCAGTCTCGATACACTTGCCCATATGACAGTCGGACAGGCTCTACACTCATTGCAGCAGCATCGCGGCGTCGGTCCCAAAATCAGTGCCTGCGTTCTCAATTTCAGCACTTTGCGGATGCGCGCCTTGGTAATTGATACACACTACCTTCGTTTTGCCGCGCGATTTCAACTCATCAAAGACGATTGGAACTACAATCTCAAAATGAAAGTCATACAGCGGCTTGTTCCGAACTGCTGGTTGGCTAAAGACACAGAAGAACATCACGTGTTTGTAAAAAAATTGGCGCAGGAATTCTGCGTAACTGGAACACCGCGCTGCTGTGGATGCCCTCTGCAAATGATGTGTCCACATGGTCAATGTTCGACATAGAAAATTCTGTGCGCCATGGGCATGGCGACACGAGCTATTATTGTGGATTGGCTTTGCCTTGTTTGTGTGATTTTTGCATTACCCGACTTGGCTGCCAGCAGGCATTTGTGTGATCGCCAAGCCACCAGCAATTAATGATCGTATAGGGTCTGGGAAATTTTTCGGGAAGCCGACGCATTATGAAATGCTGCGCCGGAATGTTCACTAGCATTATGCCGCTTGATTTGAATAGATATGATTCATGGGTAAGCGCACGGGTCATTTTATGCCGGTTTCGATGTTGGACAGTCAGCTTTCAACGTTGGAATCGCCTGTTGGGGAAGATCTGGTTTTTCGCCAGGATGTGTCACGGAGCATTGACGCAATTGTTGGTGCGAGCGTTGGCTGGCTACGGCGGCTTAGAGTTTAGATAAGTGACTGGGGTCAAGCTGTTCTGGCCAGGGACGCAATTCGGATCGCGACCGCCTGAACTGTTTGTGTCCGGTTGTGCTTGACCGTCGGCCGTTGATTGGCCGGTTTGGGGTTTGCGCCGACATTTGGCA